>NZ_JACHHH010000025.1 GCF_014202695.1 Oribacterium sinus | reverse complement strand
TGAAATTCACTCTTCATAATCCGGAAACATTCTTCAATCTGCCATCGTTTTTGATTAATACTTATAATCGTTGCCACGTCATCTTCCAGGTTTGTGCATACGGCATAGAAACCGTCATAACGTTCCTCTTCTGTGGCAACATCTTCATCTATCGAAGGGATCATTTTATCTGCAATCTCGCCGTCAGAAGTACAGTGATTCTGACGTATAAAACGCTTGGGATCGTTTGGACGTTTTTTATTCAGAGAAGAAGGATTTTCGACGAGCTTTTCAGCGCGTTCAAGCTGACGATTCCGTATCTTTCTCATATAGTCCCGATATTGAAAGGAAAAGGTGACAACGAGATGTTGCTCCAAACCGTCTTCATTAATCCACCGGTCTTTATAGAAAGTCTTCTCGTAATTCTCGACCTCATCTAGTTCACTGAGCTTGTACTCTTTTTTATCTCCGATAAGGTGCCATCCGTCTTCATCAAGACAGTAATCCTTGAGGTATCCTTTCAGCTTTTTGATTGCTTGCGTGGTAACAAATTTTCGGTTTGGAGTGTTGTTGAAGACACGGTTTGAAGTTGATGATAGCCCTGCATCTGTACAAACAATAAACTTCGTCATTCCAAAGTCAGAAAGAATCTTTTTCTCCAATGGTTTCATCGAAGGTTGTTCATTCTCGTTTCCGTTAAAGAGGGAGAAGGTGAGGGGAATCCCATCTGCATCCATAAATAGCCCCATCTGTACAATCGGATTCGGACGGTTTTCTTTGGAATGACCATATTTTCTGAAATCATCCGCTTCCTCAATCTCGAAGTAATAGTTAGTGCAGTCATAGTAAAGAACTCTTTTATGTCGATTCAGTACCATTTCGGAATTCTTGTAAAGTTGAGACTGGAAAAAATCATTCTCTTTTGCAAGGATTTCCAGTGCACGGTAAACGTGATGGAGCTTGCAGTCAGGCTTTTCAAGAAACTTTTTTGAAAGTTCAAGAGAAGATCTCTTGGACCCGGGATAAATAATCCTAGAGAAAAGTAGCATAGACAGGATTTGATTCAGGTCAAACTCAAACTTGTACTTTTCGGCAATCTGAGCACAGATGTCATGGATTTTTAAATCATAGTAGATGTCCTTCAGAAAGAGGTAGCCTACGTTTACGCTACGGCAGCTTTCTTTCTTAATTAAGGTCGAAGAGGAGTACTTAAGCATAATGTCTTTTTTTGAAGCTTTTTCTTCTGCGGAGCGTTTGGCAGCGTACTGCTTTGCCCACTCCAGCGGAGTAAGATCTCCGCAAACCTTCAGAAGTTCATCTTCCGAACCAATCTTCTCTATAGTCTTAGTAGTGGATTTACCATCTACCCAAACTGATTTACTTAGATAATAGATTGTCTGATTTTTTGATTTTGATACAGATACTTTCATGACGCAGTCCCTCCATGCGCCCATTATACCATATATAGC
>NZ_JACHHH010000024.1 GCF_014202695.1 Oribacterium sinus | reverse complement strand
GGGGGGCGGTGGCGAAAGCCAGTTGGGGGGTATTTTAGGCAAAAAGTCAGCGTGCATTTTTGAAATCGCACTACTACTTTTTTGTACACAGATAAAACGGCTCTGCCACTTGCTTGGAGATATATACATGCACATACACATAATAGGCTAAGTACTCTACTGAGTACTTAGCAAATATTGATATGTACAGGCAAGGTGATCCGTTTTTGTTTTTTGTAGCTACCGAAAAACTCGCTTATACAGTGGATTTATAAGGCATTTTTGCATTTTTGTAGCCACGACTTTTTCAAAAAAGCCATTTTGTAGCCACAAGAAAAAGTCAGGCTGTGGGCTTTGCCCGCAGCCATTTAGGCGGACGGGGTAGCCGTCCTATTCCTGCCTCAATTGGATTTTGGTTTTCCCGGGATAAATGCCAGGACGAAAAAAAGCCCTAGAATGCGTTTTTTGTGCATTAGGGTACTTTTTCTTGCACGAACACATTAAAGGGCTTCTAAGGGCTGTTTTTTGCGTTTTAAAGGTATTTAAGGGGTTAGTCCTTAACTTCTATCGTTGTGATGCGTTTGTCTTTGATTTTAGAGCGTTCCTCTTGCTCTGAAGCAGTTAAAACTATATTGGCTGGAAACTCGCAGTATTCCCTATTGTTTCCCCAAGAATTCCATACAAGGTCTTTATTGGCAACATAGACATTACTGGAGCCTGTTTTGTAGACATATAAAAAGCCATGTTCTTTGAGATACTTAATTGACCTTGCAACAGTTGCTTGACCCATATCCAAAGCGTCTTGAAAGACCTTGTAAGAACATACTACAGCGTTATATTTATCCATGTGGTCAAATATAAAAAACAGCACTTGTAGAGCCTTTGGGTTTTCTTTTAGACAGCTTCTGAGATATTCTGAATTATCTTTGTTTACTTGATAAAACCTTGCGAAAGGGCTTTTCTTTTGTCGTTTTAATTCTTCCAGCTCTTCTTGTTCTTTAGCAATTAAATCCATTGCTCGCTGTTTAAAAGACACATCATTCAAATTCTTTGGTTCTGATACGACTACTGGCATTGAAATATCCCCCTTGTTATTTATCATACCGTGATAAATACATTTATCATTCATGATAAAACTTTTATCACAAATGATAATAGAATACAAGGGGTTTTATCATAGCTGGTGATAAAACTAGTTATCACAGCTGGTGATAAAACCTAAAATCGTGTAAAGCCTTGAAAATACTGGATGTAGACCTATTTTTGAGTGTTTTTACTCTTATATCTTCTATGAACGCACCGACCAGAGGGAGGCTAGTGCGTGAAAGGGGGGATTTTCCCCCCTTAAATCCCCCTAGTCGGCTCGTGCCGACAGCACGACCTCTGGAGCTAATTAAGCCCGTCGGTAAGTAAGCCATGGCACATTCAGCCCTAACGCTAGTCAAGGGTGCGGAGCACCGACTCCGTCGGCTTCGCCCTTGACTGCGTGGGCTATGTGCCTTTTATGGCTTACCGACGGAGCTAATTAAGCCCAGAGGGTTTGAACCGCCCCCGGGGGGCGGTGGCGAAAGCCAGTTGGGGGGTATTTTAGGCAAAAAGTCAGCGTGCATTTTTGAAATCGCACTACTACTTTTTTGTACACAGATAA
>NZ_JACHHH010000023.1 GCF_014202695.1 Oribacterium sinus | reverse complement strand
AGAGAAGAAAGAAAATCACTCCGGCAATACAGGCAATTCCGGTTCAACCTCTAAAGCTGTCTCCAGTAGTTCCGGTGGATCAAGTGGTGGCTCCGGTGGCTCAGGGGGAAGTTCTGGTGGTGGTTCCGGAAGCTTTAAGGTCAGCAGTAGTTTTTCAGGACAGGTACTTGGTGTAGACCGTTCTCTATCCGGAGGACAGTGGATGCAGGATGAAAAGGGCTGGTGGTACAAAAGAGCGGACGGAAGCTATCCGAAGAACAGCTGGGGCTATGAAGCCTACAACGGAAAGTCCTACTGGTACTATTTCCTTGATTCCGGCTATATGGCAACAGGCTGGGTAGATGTAAACGGTAGTAAATACTATCTTTTCCCAAATTCCGATGGATGGAAGGGCAGAATGCTCACCGGTTGGCAGTGGATTGATGGAAACTGCTACTACTTAGACTCACAAGGACAGAATGAAGGTGCTCTCTATAGAAACACCACTACCCCCGATGGTTTTACAGTGGATGCGGAAGGAAGATGGGTAGTGAATGGAGCGGTACAAAAACAATAAAATTTCCACAAATGGATAGAAATATAGTATAATTTTATATCGTGAAATGGCAATAAATAAGAAAGGACGATGGAGATGAGAAGAAAAAACATGCTGGCGTTAGGACTGAGTGCGGTACTTTGCACAGGGCTCTTTGCCCCTGCAAGCTATGCGGATATTTTAGACAATAAGGATACTTACGTTCCGGAGGTAGAAAAAACTGCTGAAACAGCAGGAACTGTAGAAGGATTAGACGATTTTCCGGAAGAGACTGCTGTGGAAGGGAAAACTGTGTCCATAGAGGAAGAAGTACCGACTACTGAAGCGGAAGACTCAGAGGAGCTTGCTGAGCGAAAGAGTGAGTCTACAGAGGACTCTACAGAAGATATAAGAGGGACAGATTTTGCTCCGGTAACCTCCGGATATTCAGGGTTTAGAAGTGCTGCAGTGACAAAACCACTTGATAACAAGATTGTATCGTTGCAAGTTTCATTTGAAGATTGGGATTTTCCCGCAAGAGATCATATGAAAGTGCATCGAGATAAAAAAGTAAACGTAAGAGGTGTCGTTTTAAGAGGAAATGAGCCTGGAGTCATCCATAATCCAAGCCCGGATCTTTATAAAATTCTCCCGGAGAGGGAAGTTGAAAAGAAAGTAAATGGTCAGTGGGTACCGTACAATCTCAACTACTTTACCCCTGGAGAGTATCACTATGTATATACACTTGCTGAAGGAAAGAAGAGCCAATTTTATATTTTACCAATAGCCGAACAGGATGGAGATGGTAAATTTGCTTATACAATAGTTTCTATGTATGAAAGTTATTTTTATCAGAAAGGGGAACATACATATCATCAAGAAAATTTGAAAGTTACGAGACCGGCAGATGCAAAGTATAGATATTATACCTTTGAAAGCGAAACTTTTACCGTGAAGGAAGCAAAGATTATGGCGAAAGTATATCTCCGTTCCAGCTTTGACATCCATAATGTTAAGGCGGGCGATACTACGAAGAGGGCAACACTTCAAGTGGAGAAGATTGTCTTAAAAGATGGTACAGAGCTTCTGCCTAAGGATTTGCCACAGCCTTTTCTTATGAATTTTCGTAATGATTTTCCCAAAAACCTGGATCAGTATAAACTCTATTTGGAAAGCTATCCGAATGAAGCGGGAAAAAACGGAAATCTCAGGTTTACGCAGGAAGAAGACAGAATTTTTCCGGAAGGCCGTTATAAGGTACTATATGTAAT
>NZ_JACHHH010000022.1 GCF_014202695.1 Oribacterium sinus | reverse complement strand
TCCGTCGGCTTCGCCCTTGACTAGCGTTAGGGCTGAATGTGCCATGGCTTACTTACCGACGGAGCTAATAAGCCCAGAGGGTTTGAACCGCCCCAATGGGGCGGTGGCGAAAGCCAGTTGGGGGAAGAATTTATATAACTTTCCAACAAAGTAAGGCATAATTTTTTGTTTTTTCAAACTCGATTATCGTAGATTTTTTGAATATTTTTTTGATGATTTTTTTGAATTTTTTTCAAAAAAATTTTCAAAAAAATTATGTGAGAGTGGTCTTTTTCGTTATCGGTTTAAGGTGAAAACCTTTGCAATTAAAGTGCGAAACTTTACAAGTGGACTACATTGTAGTCATTACTTGCTACCGTTTTTTTTTAAACAACGGTAGGCGTGCATTTTTTGCAAATATACTACCCCAAAAATGCACGGTAGAAAAACCGCTCTAGGATTTATTTGACGATACTTTCATGCACATACACATAATAGGCTAAGTATTCTGCAGAATACTTAGCAGTTATGAGTATGTACACAAGCAGGGCGATCCGTTTTTGCCTTTTGTAGCCATCGAGAAGTCCGCTTGTGCAGTGGATTTATAAGGCATTTTTGCATTTTTGTAGCCACGACTTTTTTCTAAAAGCCATTTTGTAGCCACTGGAAAAAATCAGGCTGTGGGCTTTGCCCGCAGCAATTTCGGCGGACGCGTAGCCGTCCTATTCCTGCCTCAATTGGATTTTGGTTTTCTCCGGATAAATACCAGGACGAAAAAAGCCCTAGAATGCGTTTTTGTGCTTTAGGGTACTTTTTCTTGCACAAACACATTAAAGGGCTTCTGAGGGCTGTTTTTTGCGTTTTAAGGGTATTTAAAGTGTTGCTCTTGTTTTTCAGGATTCTTTTTCCTTCAAGGAGACAGTTTTAATCTTTTCTGCTTTTAAATCTGCAAAGTTAATTTTATAGTCTTCGTCTTGCTCGGACATGGCTAATACAACATTGGCAGGAAATTTGCTGTACTGTCTATTGTTACCCCAAGATTTCCAGTAAACTTTGTCGTTAATCGTGTAGACATTTGCATTTCCGCTTTTCAAGGTAACTAAAAAGCCGAGGTCTTTAAGAACCTTGATATTTTTTGAAATGGTTTGACGACTTACTCCTAAGACTTCTTGCATAACAGCGGTAGAACAAATACAAGCGTTATAGTTATCCATTTGGTCCACAAGAAAATAAAGTATAGCGTGAGCCTTTGGATGTTTAATAGCAAGCATCATTAGTTCTTTTGTGTGCTCATTATTGAACTGTGTCCAACGGCTAAAAGGACTTTGTTTTTCACGCTTAATTGCGTCCATTTCGGCTTTTTCTTTAGACTTTAACTGCAATGCCCTTTCATCAAAAGATAAGCTATTATTGCTCAATAAATTAGGCTTTTCTGAAACTGTTAACGTTGACATCAAAACTCCTTTCATCTCTGTCTAAAATTATTACACATTGTAAATTTTATTTTACAACTTGTCAAGAAAATGATTTACAACGTGTAAAGGGTATGTAAAGCAAGCTGGTTTACATTAATGTAAAGCACTGCTTTACATAGGTCTGTCTTTAAAAACATCAAAAAAGCTAGATTTTATGCGGTTCTACAAGATTTTCACTTAGTCGTTCCCTCTTATATCTTCTTAGAGGGGGATTCTCCCCCCTAAAACCCCTCTAGTCGGCTCGTGCCGACAGCACGACCTCTGGAGCTAATTAAGCCCGTCGGTAAGCCATAAAAGGCACATAGCCCACGCAGTCAAGGGTGCGGAGCACCGACTCCGTCGGCTTCGCCCTTGACTAGCGTTAGGGCTGAATGTGCCATGGCTTACTTACCGACGGAGCTAATAAGCCCAGAGGGTTTGAACCGCCCCA
>NZ_JACHHH010000021.1 GCF_014202695.1 Oribacterium sinus | reverse complement strand
AGAGAAGAAAGAAAATCACTCCGGCAATACAGGCAATTCCGGTTCAACCTCTAAAGCTGTCTCCAGTAGTTCCGGTGGATCAAGTGGTGGCTCCGCTAGCTCAGGGGGAAGTTCCGGTGGCGGTTCCGGAAGCTTTAAGGTCAGCAGTAGCTTTTCAGGACAGGTACTTGGCGTGGACCGTTCTCTATCCGGAGGCCAGTGGATGCAGGATGAAAAGGGCTGGTGGTACAAAAGACCGGACGGAAACTATCCGAAGAACAGCTGGGGTTATGAAGCCTATAATGGAAAGTCTTATTGGTACTATTTCCTTGATTCCGGCTATATGGCTACAGGCTGGATAGAGGTAAACGGTAGTAAATACTACCTCTTCCCAAACTCTGACGGATGGAAGGGAAGAATGCTTACCGGTTGGCAGTGGATTGACGGAAACTGCTACTACTTAGACGCTCAAGGACAGAATGAAGGAGCCCTTTATAGAAATACCACCACTCCTGACGGCTTTACAGTGGATATGGAAGGAAGATGGGTAGTGAATGGAGCAGTACAAAAACAATAAACTTTCCACAAATGGATAGAAATATAGTATAATTTTATATCGTGAAATGGCAATAAATAAGAAAGGACGATGGAGATGAGAAGAAAAAATATGCTGGCTTTAGGACTTAGTGCGGTGCTTTGCACAGGGCTTTTTGCCCCTGCAAGCTATGCGGATATTTTAGACAATAAGGGTACTTACGTTCCGGAGGTAGAAAAAACTGCTGAAACAGCAGGAACTGTAGAAGGATTAGACGATTTTCCGGAAGAGACTGCTGTGGAAGGAAAAACTGCATCTATAGAGGAAGAAGTGTCGACTACTGATACAGAAGACCCCGAGGAGCTTGCTGAGCGAAAGAGTGAGTCTACAGAGGACTCTACAGAAGGCTCTACAGAAGATATAAGAGGAACAGACTCTACGGTAATGACCTCCGGATATTCAGGGTTTAGAAGTGCTGCAGTAACGAGATCCCTTGACAATAAGGTTATAAGGGTGACTGTATCATTTGAAGATTGGGACTTTCCGGCAAGAGATCATATGAAAGTGCTTCGAGATAAAAAAGTAAACGTAACAGGTGTCGTTTTAAGAGGAAATGAGCCTGGAGTCATCAATAATCCAAGCCCGGATCTTTATAAAATTCTCCCGGAGAGGGAAGTGGAAAAGAAAGTAAATGGTCAGTGGGTTCCTTACAATCTCAACTACTTTACCCCGGGGGAGTATCACTATGTATATACACTTGCTGAAGGAAAGAAGAGCCAATTTTATATTTTACCAATAGCAGAACAGGATGGAGATGGTATATTTGCTTATACAAGTGTTTCTGTGGAGGAAAGGTATTTTTATCATAAAGGGGTACATAGTTATGATCAAGATAATTTGAAAGCTACTCAACGGGAAGATGCAAAGTATAAATATTATACCTTTGAAAGCGAAACTTTTACCGTGAAGGAAGCAAAGGTTATGGCGAAAGTATATCTCCGTTCCAGCTTTGACATCCATAATGTTAAGGCAGGTGATACTACGAAGAGGGCAACACTTCAAGTGGAGAAGATTGTCTTAAAAGATGGTACGGAGCTTCTGCCTAAGGATTTGCCACAGCCTTTTCTTATGAATTTTCGTAACGATTTTCCCAAAAACCTGAATCAGTATAAACTCTATTTAGAAAGTTATCCGAATGAAGCGGGAAAAAACGGAAATCTCAGGTTTACGCAGGAAGAAGACAGAATTTTTCCGGAAGGCCGTTATAAGGTACTATATGTAATACAGCCTTATTATACAGTGGATAACTATCGTTTCTTAGTGTCGGAGACTGATGATACTTATGGCCAAGGTACAGAGATTTATGTCAATAATGAGCCCTATGAAGTCCGTAGGGTTATCCCCGATCATAATATATCAACCAT
>NZ_JACHHH010000020.1 GCF_014202695.1 Oribacterium sinus | reverse complement strand
TAGGACTGAGGTGTAAGTGTAGTAATACATTCAGCTGACAGTTACTAATAGGTCGAGGGCTTATCCAATGCGTCTGGTTTTTGTCTAAAGTCTAGGAAGAATAATCAAGAGATATGTAGTTTTGAAGGTGCGAGAATATGGCCCGGTGGCTCAGTTGGTTAGAGCGCCGCCCTGTCACGGCGGAGGTCGACGGTTCGAATCCGTTCCGGGTCGTGATAGGAGAAACCACTTCTTAGGAGGTGGTTTTTTTGTGTTTTAATCTTATAAAATACTTAGTATTGCTTTATTATATTCTGTAATGATATGGTTTCTTTATACGATTTTTCTGTTTATTCTCTTCATTTTCCTTCATTTTCCTTCATTTTTTTTTCTTATAAATTGCATTTTAAGCTATTATTTTTATTTTTTATTATAGTGTTATGAAATACTATGAATATTTTCTGTTTTGCAAGCTTTTTTTCTGTGCATTTTTTAAAAATTGTTCTTGTATTTATACTTTAAAACTGCTATGATGGGGAAAGCGAATAGGGTATATCAATTTCATACAGAGCTTGTATATTCCCGGAGAGCATAGTCTCCCTATTTTTAGGGGCAATTTTTAGGAGGAAAAGTTCATGAAAAAAAGAAACTTAGCACTCATGACTGCAATCTTAGCTGCAGCATTGACAGCTTGCGGCGGATCCAATGCAAGCAACGACACAAAGGCTGCAGGATCCGATGCAGCTAAGGAGGCCGGATCTGAGGCTGGTGGAGAGAAGGCTGCAAGCACAGGTAAGGAGCTTCGTTTAGTAAACGGTAAGATCGAAGTTGATGCACAGATGAAGGAATTGGCTGCAGAGTACGAGAAGGAGACCGGAGTAAAGGTTAACATTGAGTCCATGGGTGGCGGAATTGATATTCAGGGAACCCTTAAGGGATATTTCCAGGCTGACAATATGCCGGATATCTTTGTTAATGGCGGTGCTAACGATTTTAAGAACTGGGAAGATCATCTTGTAGACTTATCCAATGAGAAGTGGGTTTCCGATACAGAATCTGCCTACAAGGATGATAACGGTAAGGTTTTAGGTTTCCCTTATACCACAGAGGCTATCGGTTTGGCTTACAATGCGGATATTTTGGAGAAGGCCGGTATTGATCCTAAGTCTATCACCGGTCCGGAATCCATGAAGAAGGCTTTTGAGACTCTGGACAGCAAGAAGGACGAGTTAGGTCTTACAGCTGTAATCGGTTATGTTGCAGAGGCTACCAATCTTTACTGGTCTACCGGTAACCACCTCTTTGGTGTATATGAGGATGCAGGCCTTAAGAGAGATGATACCAAATATATCGATCTATTAAGCGAAGGAAAGCTTGATAAGGAGCGTTTCAGCAAGTATGCGGATATGATTGCCCTTTTCAACAAGTATGCAGATCCGGCTCTTTTGGTTTCCGGAACCTATGACCAGCAGATTCAGAACTTTTCTGCAGGAAAGTATGCTTTCGTTACACAGGGTTCTTGGATCGGTGCTACAATGGTAAATGATGATAAGGAGCAGTATGATGCTGCCGGCAACTTCAAGGTTGGTATGATTCCTTATGCATTTGAGGAAGGCATTGATACCATTCAGACTAACTCTCCTTCTTGGTGGTCTGTATTTGATAACGATAATAAAGAAGAATCTATGAAGTTCTTACAGTGGATTTCCGAGGATAAAGCTCAGAAAATTCTTGTTGAGAAGGCAGGATTTGTAAGTCCTTTCAAGTCTATCAGCTATGTAGCTAATGATCCCTTTGCACAGACTATTACTGATTACACCAAGGCAGGAAAGACTTCCGCATGGCATTGGTTAAACAACAAAGACGGTCTTGCACAGAATGCATTAGGTGTTGTATATCAGGATTTCGCTTCCGGCAATTTAGATACAGCGAAGTTTGTTGATACTATCGGTAGTTTGACAGTTAAATAGTTCCAAAATCTCCTCAGGCCTTGAAAAGCCTGTATTTTTTTGTCAAATTTTATGAAAATAGTACTAGCTAT
>NZ_JACHHH010000019.1 GCF_014202695.1 Oribacterium sinus | reverse complement strand
GAGATACACGCTAGTATCTCGAACACTTGAGCGATCAAGTGGAGAATTGGTTAAGCAATAAGAGCATAGGGTGAATGCCTAGGCACTGAGAGCCGAAGAAAGACGTGATAAGCTGCGAAAAGCTGCGGGGATTGGCAAATACGATTTGATCCGCAGATATCTGAATGGGGAAACCCACTAGAGAAAAGCTCTAGTACTGTACAGCCAATACATAACTGTACAGAGGGAACCCGCTGAACTGAAACATCTAAGTAGGCGGAGGAAGAGAAAACAACAGTGATTCCGAAAGTAGTGGCGAGCGAAATCGGAAGAGCCCAAACCAAGGTGCGTGCACCTTGGGGTTCGGACCGCATTTAGTTCCGTAAGTGAGTGGAAGACGATGGAAAGCGTTGCCATAGAGGGTGAAAGCCCCTTACACGAAGCGTAAAGGAATGAGCGGAATCCAGAGTACTGTCAGACACGTGGAACCTGGCAGGAATACGGGGGGACCACCCCCTAAGGCTAAATACTACTCAGTGACCGATAGCGATTAGTACTGTGAAGGAAAGGTGAAAAGGACCCCGGGAGGGGAGTGAAAGAGAACCTGAAACCCTGTGTTTACAAACTGTGGAACAGCGCAAGCTGAACCGCGTACTTTTTGTAGAACGGTCCGGCGAGTTATAGTTACTGGCAAGGTTAAGGACTTAAGGTCCGGAGCCGAAGCGAGAGCGAGTCTGAATAGGGCGCAAAGTCAGTAGATATAGACCCGAAACCGGGTGACCTATCCATGTCCAGGATGAAGCTAAAGTAAAATTTGGTGGAGGTCCGAACGCACATCCGTTGAAAAGGGTGGCGATGAGGTGTGGATAGCGGAGAAATTCCAATCGAACCCGGAGATAGCTGGTTCTCCTCGAAATAGCTTTAGGGCTAGCCTCATGGAGAGTCTAACGCAGGTAGAGCACTGAATTCTTGAGGGGGCGTCAAAGTCTACCAATAGATATCAAACTCCGAATGGCGTATAGATATACATGGGAGTCAGACTGCGGGATATAAATTCCGTAGTCAAAAGGGAAACAGCCCAGATCTACAGCTAAGGTCCCAAAGTACATGTTAAGTGGTAAAGGATGTGGGATTTCATAGACAACTAGGATGTTGGCTTAGAAGCAGCCACACATTCAAAGAGTGCGTAATAGCTCACTAGTCGAGAGGTCCTGCGCCGAAAATTAACGGGGCTAAAACATGACACCGAAGCTTAGGGATGTAGCAATACATCGGTAGAGGAGCATTGAAAACACGTAGAAGCGGTACCGGAAGGAGCCGTGGAGAGTTTTGAAGAGAGAATGCCGGAATGAGTAGCGAGATGGAGGTGAGAATCCTCCAGGCCGAATATCTAAGGTTTCCAGGGTAAAGCTGATCTGCCCTGGGTAAGTCGGGGCCTAAGGCGAGGCTGAGAAGCGTAGTCGATGGACAACTGGTGTAGATTCCAGTACCTTACTAAATCAGAAATGTGGGGACACATGGAGAAAGAGAGAGCCGGGAATGAGAAGACCGGTGCAAGGGAGGTAGGAGTGTAGTAGGAAAAACCGCTATACAATCTGAAGACCTGATGCGGATCGAAAAGAAGTAGAGAAGCTCTTGGACTCTGTGGCGAGAAAAGCCGCTATTGTGTTTAGTAAGCCCGTACCGCAAACCGACACAGGTAGATGAGGAGAGAATCCTAAGGCCGGCGGGAGAAGCATTGTTAAGGAACTCGGCAAAATGACCCCGTAACTTCGGGAGAAGGGGTGCCCAGGCAACTGGGCCGCAGAGAAAAGGCTCAAGCAACTGTTTAGCAAAAACACAGGTCTATGCGAAACCGTAAGGTAAAGTATATGGGCTGACGCCTGCCCGGTGCTGGAAGGTTAAGAGGAGAGGTTAGAGCAATCGAAGCTTTGAATTGAAGCCCCAGTAAACGGCGGCCGTAACTATAACGGTCCTAAGGTAGCGAAATTCCTTGTCGGGTAAGTTCCGACCCGCACGAAAGGCGTAATGATTTGAGCGCTGTCTCAACAATGCACCCGGTGAAATTGAAGTGCCAGTGAAGATGCTGGTTACCCGCGCCAGGACGGAAAGACCCCATGGAGCTTTACTCCAGCTTGATACTGGGATTCGGTAATGTATGCACAGGATAGGTGGGAGACGAAGAAGATAGAACTTCGGTTTTATCAGAGTCGCTGTTGGGATACCACCCTTATGTTATTGGATTTCTAACCTTAGGCCGTAA
>NZ_JACHHH010000018.1 GCF_014202695.1 Oribacterium sinus | reverse complement strand
GAACTCCGGCTTTTCGTTCTTCTTAGAAGAACTTCTTTTCAAGAATCTTCAGGGTCTGTGTATTATTCGATCTTTGATTTTCAAGGTTCAGTTTTGCAAAAAGTTTTCCGGTTCACCTCGGCTGAAGCCTTGATTTTCCTTGTTTTCTTTCCGCATTTGCTGTCTCGTTTTTTGCGACAGCTTGTGTATCTTAACACCCGTTTATGGGACTGTCAAGCAATTTTTTGCCTTTTTTTTAGAATTTTTTTCCATTTTCAGGAAACAACTATATCTTGGTTTAAAGGCTTCTATATCTTGTTTTTCTTCTGTTAATTCATAAAAAAGATTCTTGTAAACAGATTGCTTTCCTTCAAAATATAGGGAATACTCCCCGGTCGGGAAAAGCCTTCCAAAATCGTATCCTTTAGGGGGAAGTTAGGCAGAATACTGAGAAGAATCAAGGCGAACCAAAGCCAAAACACCCATTCCACCGCTGATAACGCCGCTCCGGAGAGCCGGTTTACCAGCTTAAGTCCCGGTAATTTAAAGAGATACTCCAAAATTTGAAAGCCAATTTTCAAAAGAATCCGAAGAATAAGATATAAGATTACAAAGAAAATCACGCTATAAACCAGCTGGAAGATTTTCTCCGAAAGATTGGCCTTCCATTGTTCCAGACCGATAAACTGATAGAACAAATCAATGTTTTCCATAGACTTGTCCGGTGTAGGATTGCTGCCTATTACATCGGAAAGCTGGGCTCCCTCTCTCTGAATCGGAAAGAAAAAGCCTGCAATATTTTGCACCAGCTTCTGCAACTCTTGATTCTTGGCAAGCTCCTGCTGTGCCACCGGCATAAGCAGCTTTGCCATAGCAATGGAGAGAAGCAGGGAGGTCATCGCAAATATTTTTTTTAATAATCCCTTCTTGTAGCCATGCCATACCATGGCGCTAAGGGAAAGGAGTAGGACTAAGCCTACTCCCATTTCACTCATTCCCATATTTTACCCCATAAAATGTTCTTCTCGTAAAATCAACTTATCGTCCTTATTGTACTTTGGACGAAGGAAAGAACTTAACTTCTTGCCAAGGCTTGGTTTCTCCGCCTGGTCTGCGGCTTCCTCCACCAGGTCCTCCGCACTTTGCTTATTCAGAAGAATTCCGTCCTCTTCCATAAGCTGAATTCTCTCATAGAGGGCGGTTATTCCCTTTTCCGTGATGGCACAGTCAATGCTGTCGGCATAGGAAATCGCATATTCCGCAAACTCGTCTATGCTCATTCCCGCATTTTTCTTTTCTTTTTGACCAAGAGGGGAATGCTTCTCCAGCGCATCGGAAATAGCGGATACGTCTTCTTCCTCTTCCCTAATTGGAGCTTCTCTTCTCTCTTCTCTTACAGAAGGAGCATCCTCAACAGCTTCCTCTTCTATTTCCTCGTCGTAGTCTTCATTTTCATCATCATAATACTCTTCCTCAGGCTCTGCGTCTTCAAAGTCCCGGGAAAGAGCTTCTTCACGGACTTCCGATGGAGCTTGCTGCTTTTCCTTAGCCTCTTCTTCCTTCCGGGCTTCTTCCTCCAAAACCTCGGTATAGGGACGTGCAGGCCTATCGAAAATGGAAGGCTTATGGGGAACATACTCTTCTTCGACAGTTTCTTCCGCCTCTTCCTTCTCCGGCTCCGCTACGGAAGCTTCAAGATCCACGTCTTCCAGATCGCTATCCTCTTCTTCCTCCAGCTCTTCCTTGTTGGAAACGATGTCGAAGTAGTCAATAAATCTGGGTCTGTCCTCAGCCATTCGATCAAAATGATCGTACACATCCACCAATATAATAGAAGAAGCGTCCTTTGGATTCTGGATATATCTTTCGATTTCATCCACAACGGAGTACTTCAGCTTTCCGGCTTCCTCAATAATTAAATCTCTTTCCTTCAGCTTTTCCGCAAATGGAGCGAAGCCCTTTTCATTAAGCTTGTCCGCATTGGTTTTCGCTACCTTAAAGGCAAGATTGTATTCCTGATGGAAATACTTGATTTCCTCTACCGCAATCTTGAAGCCATCTTCCAGAGTATCCGCTTCAATAATCATGTGGTAGGTGGGGATAGACTCTTCCTTCTTATCGGTTGCTGCCGGAGTTTCCTCCTGTGCCATATCCTTTCCTTCGGCCTTCTCCTCGGAGCTGTCCTCGGAATATTTTTTGGATGCTTCTTTGGAATCTTCCGGGGACATATAATCGGAAGTTTGATCGGAAGCTCCTACAGTCTCCTCCTTGGAAAATGCTTCTGTTTCCGATTCCTTTTCCTGCTCCGTTTTTTCTTCCGACCGACTTAACGCATTGCTCTCCGCCTGCTTTTCTTTTTCCCTTTGGATTTCTTCTCTGCTTACTTCCTTTGGCGCCAATGCTTCTGAAGCTTCTTCCGGAACTTCTTTAACAGAGGGCTTGTCCTCATATACGCCCCGTCCGGAACTCTTCTTCTCTTCGAAAGCAGGTTCTTCCTCCGGGAGGGCAAAGCTTTCCTTTCGGAGTGCTCTTCTTGTATCTTCTTCAAAGGGACGATACTGAAGCTTTAAATCCTGGGCCTTATCCACATATTTTCCCATACCGAAAAGAAGAATCATCTTATCACAAAGGGCGATGCAATCCTCTTCTCTTCCGGCTTCACCATAAAGCTTTGCCAGCTCATAGAGCCACTTCTCATCCAGCTCGGTTTCGGTAAATTGCTCCAAAGGTCCCACCAGCTGGGAGGCCATAGCCCCCTTTGCCTTCAAAATCTTATAGCGAAGCAGGTATTTTCTGGGATCCTCAGGACTGACATCCAGGAATTCCTTGTAAAATTCAATAGCCTCTTCGATAGAGCCGGAACGTAAGGACAGCTCAGAAAGCTTATAAAGAAAACGCTTTCCCACCGGCGCTCTCTCAAAGGCCATCAGAAGAATATCCTTAGCCTCCTCGTACTCTCCGTTGTACTCATAAATATCCGCTATGGAAGAAAGAAGGTTTGCATTACGCACCCTATTCCAGTCAATGGTATCCGCAATCTGCATAGCAGTCTTGTAATCTCCCTGACTGCTTAACTTTTTAATCTGTTCTGCCTTGATACTAAACTCGTACTTGTCCATAATACCCCTTCCACTTCCTATAAACTGACTCTTCCGTCCAATGCTCTAAGAAGTGTTATTTCATCAATATTTTCTATATCTCCCCCTACAGGAACGCCGGAAGCAATACGGCTTAAGGGCACTCCTAAAGGTTTAATCAGCTTTGTGATATAGCTTGCGGTGGTTTCTCCTTCCAAAGAGGAGTTGGTGGCAATAATCACCTCTTCCACCTCTCCCTGCAAACGAACCATCAGCTCCTTCAAACGGATGTCTTCCGGTCCTATGCCGAGCAAAGGGGAAATCGCCCCGTGGAGAACATGATAAACCCCCTGATATTTGCCTACTCGTTCATAGGCGGACATATCCCTCGGGTTTTCCACCACCATAATCTGTTTATGGTTTCTTTCCGCACTACTGCATACCGGGCAAAGCTCCCCATCCGTTAAGGTACAACAGCATTTGCAGTAGCGAATACTGTCTCTGGCTTTTTTGATGCTGTCGGCCAAAGCGTAGGCCTGTTCTTTCTCTCCGTTAATCAGAAAGTAGGCTAATCTTTGTGCGGACTTCGGACCTATGCCGGGAAGCCTGGAAAGCTCCTGCACCAGACGGTCCATATCCTTGGAAAAATACTCCATTAAAATCCTAACCCCATTCCGCCGGTAAGCTTGCCCATTTCCTGATTGGATTCCTTATCAATGTCGGAAAGAGCCTGGTTCATGGCCAGAACAATCATTTCTTCCAAAGTTTCCACATCTTCCGGATCTACGGCATCCTTATTCAGGCTGACACTTAAGACCTTTCTCTCCCCGTTCAGCACGACCTTAACAGCACCGCCTCCGGCCTGAGCAAGGTATTCCTTTTTTGCCAGCTCCTCCTGGGTTTCTTCCAGCTTCTTCTGCATCTTCTGATACTGCTTCATCAGATTATTCATATTCATGCCGGGCATTCCCCCGCCAAATCCACCATGCTTTGCCATAGCTCCTCCTTAATTTTAAATTAAGCATAACTTATACTATTTTACCATGAATCCCAAGAATAAATCTATGCGAAATCTTATAATTCCCTTACAGTGTGAGATTTTTATCCTTTTATTTTAGCGAATCCAAGCCTTGATTTATTCCTGATCGCTAATCTCAATCGTCATGGAAATTTTATTTAAATCTTCATCGGAAACATATTTGGTACTGCGTTCTTCCGTTTCCACCTTTCCCAAAACAAAATGAAATTCCTTTTGATATTTTTCGGAAATCACCTTTCCGATTTCCAGGAGTTCCATATCAGTAAGTACATTGGAAAGCATGCCCAGGCTCGGTGCAATAACCATGGATTTCTTATCCTTTGCCGGATAAACTCTGGATTTCGCCAAGGCCTGTTTCACCGTGGGAGAATCAAAATAGTTTTTGATGATATCCCAGTCCTTCTTTAAAAGCATATAGTCCTCATACTGGGCTTTAGGAAGGACAACTTCCTTTTCCATGGCCTCCGGTACATCTCCATTTTCCTCCTTGGAAAATGCTGTCCTTTCTACAGGAAGAAAGCTTCCCTTCTCCATCTTTTCTTCCAGCTCCCGCAATCTTTGTAAAAGAGCATCCGTCTTTCCTTCCATCTCCGGATGAGCCATCTTAACCAATGTGCTTTCCAGCAGAACACGCTTCTGTCTGGCAAAACGATACTGCTGTAAAAGCTCTGTCAATAAACGAATGCCCCTAAGTATTTCTTCCATGGAAAGGCTTTCCCCGTCGGAAAGAAGCTGTTTCTTATTTTCTGCGGATAAATCCATCAAACCGTCAATCTTCTCTACGGTTTTCGCCAACATGATATTACGATAATAATTCAGTAAATCGGAAGTATATTGGCTAAGCTCCTTTCCCTGCTCCAAAACTTCGGAAACTAAGGTCATAGCTTTTGCTATGTCTTTCTCTCGAAGGGAAGCAATCATTTGGGAAAATGCTGCGGTATCCACTGCTCCCAATATTTTCAAAGTATCTTCATAGCTAATTTCTCGCTGAAAATCATAGCTGGCACACTGGTCCAAAAGGCTCACCGCATCACGCATGGAGCCATCTCCCATCCGGGCAATATAATGAATAGCCTCCTCTTCAATGGCAATATGCTCTTCTTCCACAATGTGTCTCAACCTGTCCGCAATAATGTCTGCAGGAATTCTACGAAAATCATAACGCTGACAGCGGGAAAGAATGGTAATGGGTAGGGCGTTTGGCTCCGTAGTAGCCAAGATGAATATGGCGTATTCCGGCGGCTCCTCCAGCGTTTTCAAAAAGGCATTATGGGCCGACTCTGTCAGCATGTGTACCTCGTCGATGATATATACCTTATAGCGCATGCCTACAGGTGGATACTCCACCTGTTCCCGAATCAAGCGGATATCATCCACCTTATTGTTACTGGCTGCGTCCATTTCATATACGTTAATACTGGTATTGGACAAAATGGCCTTACAGTTTGCACACTCATTACAGGGATTTCCATCCTTAGGATTTAGGCAGTTCACAGCTCTTGCCAAGATTTTCGCCATGGAGGTTTTACCCGTACCTCTGGTACCACAAAAAAGGTAAGCATGACCAATACGATCATGACTTACCTGATTCTTAAAGGAACGAGTGATGGCATCCTGTCCAACCAAATCATCGAAATCCCGAGATCTCCATTTTCTGTATAAAGCGGTATATGACAATTCTTCTTATCCCTTCTATATCGTTAAAACAGATAAAATTGGCGCCTAAGTTCATCAAGTTCTTTTTAAATAAGCTCTATACAAAACTTCATCTTCGGCTATTCTTCATCGCCAAATGAAATTCCCAGCATCTTGGCTTCCTTTACAATTCCGGAATCCGGATCCACCGTTTTTAATTTACCGGCAATATCTGCCAAAGGAACCGTTGTGATTTCATTATTCTTTAAAGAAAGCATCACGCCGTATTTTTCCTTCTTAATCATTCTGGCAGCTTCCGCACCGATTCTTGTAGCAAAAACACGATCATAGGGAACCGGCTGTCCACCTCTTTGAGTGTGTCCGGGAACGGTTACTCTGACCTCAGCACCGGTTTTTTCTTCTATTTCCTTCGCCAGCTTATAGGCTACGGAAGGATGATTCTTCCTATCCTCCGCCAGCTTCTTCTTTAATTCCTTCTTTGTCAGTTTAGATTCATCCTTGGAAATGGCACCTTCTGCTATAGCTACAATAGAGAAACGAGAACCACTGGCATGACGCTCCGCAATCTTTCTACAAACCGCATTGATATCGTAGGGGATCTCCGGAACCAAAATAATATCGGCGCCGCCGGCAAGTCCGGCATAAAGGGTAAGCAGTCCTACCTTATGTCCCATAATCTCTACAATAAATACTCTACCATGGCTGGCAGCCGTAGTATGAATACAGTCAATGGCATTGGTAGCCACTTGAACAGCAGAATAAAAGCCGAAGGTCATATCTGTACCGTACAGATCATTATCAATGGTCTTGGGACAACCGATAACATTCAATCCTTCTTCCGACAAAAGATTGGCTGTTTTTAAAGAACCGTTACCTCCTAAAACCACAAGACAATCCAGGCGAAGCTTTCTATAAGTATGCTTCATGGCTTCCACTTTGTCCAAGCCATTGGCATCCGGTTCCCGAATCTGTTTGAAGGGTGTTCTACTGGTTCCCAGAATGGTTCCGCCTTCCGTCAAAATTCCGGAGAAATCGGAACGCTCCATCTTACGATATTCATCATAAATCAAACCTTTGTAACCATCCAGGAAACCATAGATTTCCACATCTCCCAATAAGTTATATAGGCTTTTTCCTACACCGCGCATGGTTGCATTTAAAGCCTGACAGTCTCCTCCACTGGTTAATATTCCTACTCTCATCCTTACCCCCTTCTACTTACTATGGCAGTAATCTTGCTTTTCTACAATAGAACAAAGTATACGGAAAAGCAATAAAAAAAAAAAGAGACTTTAAAAGTCTCTTTCGTTGCGGGAGATGGATTTGAACCAACGACCTTCGGGTTATGAGCCCGACGAGCTACCAGACTGCTCCATCCCGCGATAATCAAATGGGGCCTACAGGGCTCGAACCTGTGACCCTCTGCTTGTAAGGCAGATGCTCTCCCAGCTGAGCTAAGACCCCAGTTGTGTAGATTACTCTACATAAGACATATTGTCTCAATGGATGGAGGTGGATTCGAACCACCGAAGTCAGTGACAACAGATTTACAGTCTGCCCCCTTTGGCCACTCGGGAATCCATCCATATATAAGCCCTAAGGCTAGCGACCCGGAACGGATTCGAACCGTCGACCTCCGCCGTGACAGGGCGGCGCTCTAACCAACTGAGCCACCGGGCCATATCGTACCTGCTTCTAAATAAGAAGCTGGATTCAAATGTATATTAAAAGCCCCTAAGTCACAATTACCTAACAACAATTAATACACAATTAAACAACATATCAAAGATTATTCCAGACTAGACTTTAGACAAAAACCAGACGCATTGGATAAGCCCTCGACCTATTAGTAACTGTCAGCTGAATGTATTACTACACTTACACCTCAGTCCTATCTACCTCGTTCTCTTCAAGGGGTCTTACTCTTGCGATGGGATATCTCATCTTGAGGTTGGCTTCACGCTTAG
>NZ_JACHHH010000017.1 GCF_014202695.1 Oribacterium sinus | reverse complement strand
CGAGGTAGATAGGACTGAGGTGTAAGTGTAGCAATACATTCAGCTGACAGTTACTAATAGGTCGAGGGCTTATCCAATGCGTCTGGTTTTTGTCTTGACATCTTTATTTTATTATGATAAACTCTTTCAATCGGATATTTATTTATGCCTCTATAGCTCAGTCGGTAGAGCACGCGGCTGTTAACCGCGGTGTCGTTGGTTCGAGTCCATCTGGAGGCGTTTCCCATTTCTCTTCGCTAAGACAAGAGAATGTGTGGCGAAGTAGCCAAGTGGTAAGGCGTGGGTCTGCAACACCCTGATCACCGGTTCAAATCCGGTCTTCGCCTTTCGCTCTACTATAGAGTTATGGCGCCATGGTCAAGCGGTTAAGACACCACCCTTTCACGGTGGTATCACGAGTTCGATTCTCGTTGGCGTCACGGTATCCCAAGATGTTCTTGGGATTTTTTTGTATATAAATTTATTTTGGATTTCAAATAGTTTATGTTCATATATCTGTATTCATAATAATCTGATATTATATAGAAATTTGGAGGAATTATGGAGCCCTTATCTTCTACAGAAATATTGCGTTTTTATCAGCTAAGAAATCAGGGGATTTTAGCCTTGGAACCCCATGTACAGCTCTTTGATGAAATTGACTCCACTAACACGGAATGTAAAAGAAGAATTCAAGAGCTTCCCTATGGAGAAGATATTTTTTCCCATATTCCGGAGGGTACAGTCTTTCTTAGCGATTATCAAACTGCTGGACGGGGTAGGATGGGCAAATCTTTTCTTTCTCCCAAGGGCTCTGGCCTGTACTTCAGTATCTTGACCAAGCCCAAGGGACAGAATAAGAATCCCCTGGTTCTAACTTGCCATGCGGCGGTAGCCGTTAAACGTGCCGTGAAAGAAGTCTTTGGCATGGAGCTTTCCATTAAGTGGGTGAATGACCTGTTTTATAAGGGAAAGAAGCTTGTGGGAATCTTGGCTGAAGGACAGCTTAGCGATTCTACTTCTTTAACCTATTGTATTATGGGTATCGGGATTAATCTTTTTCTGCCGGAAAGCGGATTTCCTGAGGAGCTTTCCAATATTGCCGGGGCTTTGTTTGATTACGATGAAGAAAAGAAGGAAAATATAAATCGAAATCAGTTTCTTGCTTCTATCCTGTTTCACTATTTTTCCCTATTAGATGAGGATAAGGTGGAAGAAGAGTACAGGACGGAAAATATCTTATTAACAAAGGATATTCTCTTTACGGAGAATCATCAGGATTTTCTAGGAAGGGTAGAAGGGATTTTAGAGGACGGGGCTCTTTCCGTGCGTTGCCGGGATGGCAGTACTAAGATTGTTTCCTCCGGAGAAGTAAAGGAGAAATTCCTTTAAAGTATTTTAAAGAGGAAATTCTTTTAAAGTATTTTGAAGAGGAAATTCCTTTTTTACATAAAATATAGAAGCAATAAAGACAAGTTAAATCTTGGGCTTAGTTCCTCATAGATTGTTCTGCATTTTCATGTTAAAATATGCAAGATTCTAAGGAAAAATGTTTTTTGCAAAGGGGTTATAGATTAGGTATGAAGGATCATAGAAAGAAAAGAAGAAGTGAGCAGCATGTGGAGGAGGAAGCCAATTTTATCGGGGATATCCTGAAGCTGCTCTTCGCCTTATCCCTGGCCATTGTGGCTATCGTGGTTTGCTTTTTGTTTTTCAAGAATATTGCAGGCTTTTCTTTACCGAATTTAAAGGCGACGGAAGCCGCCTCAGAGAGCAGTAAGGAAGCGGTTGTGATTACGGAAGCCACCAAAGAGAGCAAGAAGAAAGAAACGGAAGCCAGGACGGAAAAAACTACGGAAGAAAGCTCGGAGGAAGAAACATCGACCAAATCCGAGGAAAGCAATAAGGAGAGTACCAAGGAATCTACGAAGGAATCCGGAAAAGATTCCGCCTCCAAAGAGGAAAGCAGTTCCTCCGGTAAGGGCAGCAAGGAAAGTATCGGGGAATCTCCCACCTTGGAGAGTCAAAGCGGTAAAAAGAGTAGTACGGCAGCAACGAAGGAATCTACGGCCGGTCAGAAAAGCAGTAAGAGTCATAGCTCTGATGATGCGGTAGTGGGAGAAGGCCCCAAGTCTGCGGATGATAGCGGAGACAATCAGGGCCCGGGCCAGCCTTAGGAGAATGAGGAGCAATGATATACTATATCTGCGGAAAATCCGCTGTAGGAAAGGATAGCATTTTCCAAGAGCTGGTGAAAAGAAGCGACTTAAAAAGGATTATTCCTTATACCACCAGGCCTATGCGCCCCATGGAAAAGGAGGGGGAGGAATATCACTTTCTTTTGGAAGAGGAGTTTTTAAAGCTTCTTTCAGAGGGGAAAATGATGGAAAGCCGCAGCTACGATACTGCCTTTGGACTTTGGTATTACGGTACGGCTTATGAGGAAGGTTTTCGGGAGAAAGACAAGGGTTTTCTCTGCATCGGAACCTTGGAAAGCTACAACAGTATTAAAGACTATCTGGGGCAGGAATTTATTCAGCCTGTTTATATTGAGCTGGAAGATGAGCTTCGCCTAAGTCGAGCCAAGGCTCGGGAGCAGGGGAGTGATCCCAAGGCTCTGGAGGAGCTGGAAAGACGTTTTCAGGCGGATAATAAGGATTTTTCGGAGGAAAAGCTTCGGGAAGCCGGCATTAAGAAACGCTATCACAATCTTGATTTTGACAAATGTGTGGAAGAAATTCTGGCGGATATAAAATCGGGGACGGAAAGAGGGCTGTAGCGGGTCATCCGATTGTGATAAGAAGAGAACAGGAAGAGGAAAAGGCAAGGAATGAAGGGGATTTCCATACCGGATCATCGAATCCATCATGCTTATCTTGTGATTGGGCAGGAAGAGGACTTGCTTCGTCAGATGGCGAAGGACTTTGTGGTACGGCTTTTTCATAAAAGTAAAAAGGAAGAATCGGAAGAGCAGTTCAGCCTTCCCCTGGAAGAAGAAAGCACAGAGGACCGGCCGGATTTTTATAGCGAAAAGGAAGAGCCGGAGGACAGTCTGAGTCTTCGCATTGAAAAGGAAGAGCATCCGGATCTGATTTTTGTGGATTATCAGGAGAAGGAAAACGGAGAGAAGAAATCCAGCATTTCCATTGATCAGATTCGTCAGGAAGTGAAGGGGACGGTGGACATTTCCCCGAAGGAAGGGCAGTACAAGGTCTACGTGCTTTGCCACAGCGATAAGATGACGGTGGAGGCTCAAAATGCCCTTTTAAAAACCCTGGAGGAAGCTCCGGAGCATGTTATCATGATTCTCCTTTGCGAAAATGAAAACAAGCTTTTAGACACCGTTTTGAGCCGTGTGGTTCGAGTCTATGTGGGGGATATGCCCATTGATAAGCAGTGGAAATTGCTACAGGAAATTCCGGCTCTTCGTGCCTTACCCGCCTTTTTAAAGGAGATTGCCCATAAGAAGCAGGAGGAAATGCAGAAATACGCGGAGGAGCTGGGACAGCTGGACGGGCAAGAGCTCTACTGTTTTCTTGATATTATTTTACGGGATGTGTTATGCTATAAAAGCACGAAAGACCATCATTTGCTCTATGGACAGAGTGCCAGAGAGAGCATTACGGCCATGGCGGAAAAATATTCCTATTGGACACTGGGGCAGTGGGGAGAATATATAGAACGCTATAAAGAAGGACGGGCGGTAAATGTTGCCCAAAACTATCAGATTTTAGATTTCTTTTTGTTTTTATCCAATACATAATTATAGAAAAGCCATAAAGAAAGCCATAGAAAAAGCCATAAAGAAAGGGTTATAGATGACAGAGGTAATTGGAATAAAGTTTCGAACCGCGGGAAAGGTATATTATTTCGCTCCCAAGGGCATAAGCTTTACGAGGGGAGAGTTTGCCGTGGTGGAAACATCCAGAGGCGTGGAATACGGAGAAGTTTTGATGGCCAATAAGGAGCTTCCGGAGGAAAAGATTGTGATGCCTCTTAAGGAAATTCTCAGAAAGGCCACAGAGGAGGACCGGAAGCAATACGAAGTAAATCATGAGAAGGAAAGGGAAGCTTTTCAGATTTGCCGGAAGAAGATTCAAGAGCATGGGTTGGAAATGAAGCTGATTGATGTGGAATATACCTTTGACCGGGGAAAGGCACTGTTCTATTTTACCGCGGACGGCAGGGTGGATTTCCGTGCATTGGTAAAGGATTTGGCGGCGATTTTCCGTACCAGAATCGAACTTCGACAGGTGGGGGTAAGAGACGAGACCAAGCTTCTGGGAGGCTACGGCTCCTGCGGTCGGCCTCTGTGCTGTCACAGCTATCTTCCGGAGTTTGTTCCGGTGTCCATCAAGATGGCAAAGGAGCAGGGCTTATCCTTAAACCCCAGCAGTATCTCCGGGGTCTGCGGCCGTTTGATGTGTTGCTTGAAAAATGAAGAAGAGGTTTATGAGTTCTTAAACTCCAAGCTGCCGGCAGTGGGAGACTATGCCACCACCAAGGAGGGCTTAAAGGGGGAGGTGGTTTCCGTTTCCGTCTTAAACCAGAAGGTAAAGCTGATTGTAAACTTGGAAAAGGAAGATGAGAAGGAGCTTCGGGAGTATGAGGTTTCGGAACTGAAGTTTAAGCCAAGACGGAGAAAAGACGAAGCCTAAGTATGGTTTTCAAAGGGAAAGAATATTAATTTTATCATGGAAAGAATAGATGATTTACAATGTAAGGGCTACCGGATTATTCAAGATTCGGAAGCCTTTTGTTATGGAACGGATGCGGTGCTTTTGGCGAATTTTGCAAAGCAGGGGGTAAAGAGAGGAAGAGTCTTCGATCTCTGTACCGGAAATGGGATTGTGCCCTTACTTTTGTCGGCGAAAACAGAGGCGGAAAGCATTTACGGAATCGAAATTCAAAGGGAGGCGGTGGAGCTTGCGAAAAGATCCGTAGCCTTAAATGAAGAGGAGCGAATCCATATTCTGGAGGGAGACCTTTGCAAAATCCAAGAGCAAAGGACGGCAGAGGGGAAAAGCCTGGCTTCTTCCTTTACGGTGGTGACCGCAAATCCGCCCTATATGCAGGGAGACCTGCAAAATCCGCTGGAAAAGAAAAATATCGCAAGACATGAGGTGAGCTGCAGTTTTTCTGATGTTGCGGAGGCGGCAAGATATTTACTGGCGCCTAAGGGGAAGTTTTATCTTGTGCATCGGCCGAAACGAATGGCGGAGATTATCAGCATTTTACGGGAAAAGGGACTGGAGCCGAAAAGATTGCAGATGGTGCACTCCTTTGTGGAGGGAGAGGCAAAGCTTTTCCTTTTGGAAGCGGTACGGGGAGCCTCCGTGGAGCTTCGGATTTTACCGCCCCTGATTCTATATCGGGAAAAGGGCGTCTACAGCAAGGAGCTACTGGAGATTTATGGAATGGATGCATCGGAGGATAATGGCGTGAATGATTAGGAAAAAGCCGGCTCAGAAAGCGCCATCTTTCCGTCGTATTTCTCCCATTAATTAATCAGGGAAGTAGGAGAAAAATCAATAGAGAAATACGTAGAGAAAGGGCTAAAACCTTATCCGTATACGGATATTATCCGAATATGGAGTCTAGGCAGAGGCCCTTTCTTTTGTTATGGTAAGGCTAAGACCGGTCAGCGTTGTTAACTTGGAGAGAGTCTACAGAGAAGTCTTTCTCAAGAATGAAAAATTTCAAAAGAAAGGAGGAATTTTATCATTTTTTCACAAGCTTTTTTGCATTCTGTGGTAAAATGTCCCAAGTAGTAAGCAGTTCCTGAAAGGAAGGACAAATATGGCATTGGATGCGAAAAAATTGGTATTTGAGCCAATACGGGTGGAGGACTCCGTCCGTATTGCTCCTTATTTTTATCGAAGACCGAACAAAACCTGTGATAGTTGCGCTTTGGACAGCTACCTCTGGGCGGAATATTGTGACACCCGCATAGCAGAGTGGGAGGACAAGGCTCTTTTTATTCTGATGGCAAAGGATGGAGAGCAGTATACCGCTACGCCCTACTGTGACGAAGAGGATTTGCCTCAGTATTTTGATTTGATTAAGGATTACTTTAATCAGGTTTTGAAGAAGCCTTTAAAGATCTATCTGGCGGACGAAGAGGCGGTAAAGTACCTGCATTTGGAGGAGGATCCCCGCTTTATCGTACGGGAAGAGGAGGATTACAAGGACTACCTCTATGACGCTGAGGAGCTACGAACCCTGCCGGGAAAGCGTTTTCATAAGAAGAAAAACCTGGTCAACAAGTTCAAGAGAGAATATGAGGGCCGCTGGGAGTACAGAAGTATTCGCTGCCTGGAAAAACAGGCGGTTTGGGACTTTTTGGATCGTTGGTATACCCACCGAATCAAGGAGGAAGGAAACGGAGAGGAAACCCTGGAATATGAAATCAAGGGAATCCACGAGGTTTTACAAAACTGCTTCACCATCGACCACTATATCGGCGGCATATTCATAGACGGAAAGCTGGAGGCCTTTTCCATCGGCGCTTACAATCCCCGTGAGGAAATGGCCAGCATCTCCATTGAAAAGGGAAATCCCAATGTCCCCGGAATTTATCAGGTGATTAATCAGGAATTTCTGCTTCATGAATTCCCCCAGGCAAAGCTGGTAAACCGAGAGGATGATATGGGACTGCAAGGTCTTCGGAAGGCAAAGGAAAGCTATAATCCCATCGGCTTTGCCAGAAAATACATGGTATTGCAGAAGGATTTCCAGGGCTATGAGAAGTATCTTACGGATAAATACGAGAAGGACGTAGAAGAGTATGAGTAGAAGAATTCTTCTTCTCCGAACGGAGGCGGAACAGGAAAGAACGAAGGCCTTGTATCGGGAGATCTTCCCGGAGGATTCGGAAAACTTTGTGGACTTCTATTATCGTAAAAGACCGAAGAGAATCCTTGCCATGGAGGAAGAGGGAGAGATTGTGGGCATGCTCCATATCAACCCTTTCCGGATGTCCTTCTTTAAAAAGGAGCTTACGGCAAGCTACCTCTATGCCATCGGTACCAAGAAAGAAAAGAGAAAGCAGGGGGTTATGGGAGAGCTGCTTCGCCGTGCCTTTTCGCTTTTAGAGGAGGAGGGAGAGCCCTTTTGCTTCCTGATTCCCGTTTCGGAAAGCATTTACAGCCCCTACGGCTTTCGGACTATAGGAAAGCTTAGCCTGGAAGAAAAGCCTTTGGAAGAAATCGAAAAGTCTGTACTTTATGCCCTTCCCACCAAGGAACTTTTAGAAAGACGGGCGGAGGAAGGGACTCTTTCCGATGAGGAGGATGAACTGCCGGAGGATCCGGTGGTGATGCTGAAAATATTGAACCCGGAGGCTTTTCGAAAGCTCAGCGGCTATACAGACGATACGGAAGATGCTCTTTTGCAGAGACTAGCAAAGGAGAGGATTTATATTATTGACGTGGACTAATTTTAATGCTTGCAAACAGTAGAGAACTTTGCTATCATTGTTAGCTGTATCACTATTCCTTGCTTTTCCAAAAGGAAAGGCCAGAGACCAAAAGGAGGTAAAAGCGAATGAACAAGTATGAGTTATGCGTTGTTCTCAGTGCGAAGCTCGATGATGAGGAGAGAGCAGCAGCCATTGAAAAGATTAAGGGATTTATCACCCGTTACAATGGTACTGTTGTAGAGCCTATCGAAGAGTGGGGTAAGAAGAGACTGGCTTATGAAATTCAGCACATGAAAGAAGCCTACTACTATTTCATCCCGTTCACAGGAGATGCAAACACTCCTAACGAGCTCGAGGACCAGATCCGTATTATGGAGCCGGTAATCCGCTATCTTGTGGTTAAGCCAGAAGAAGAAACAGCTAAGACAAAGAAGCATGAGCCTGCAGCAGAAGCAGCAGCTGAATAAGCAAGCGGAAAGCGAGTAAAACATGAACAGAGTTATCCTGATGGGTAGATTGGTAAGAGATCCGGAAATTCGGTATTCCCAGGGTGAGAACAGCATGGCCATTGCAAGATATACTCTTGCCGTGGACAGAAGAGGCCGCAGAAACCAAAACGATGGACAGCCTACAGCAGATTTTATCCGTTGTGTGTCCTTCGGACAGAGAGCAGAATTTGCAGAGAAGTATATGCATCAAGGGATGCGTATGTTGGTATCCGGCAGTATTCAGACAGGCAGTTATCAGAACAAAGACGGACAAACCGTATATACCACAGATATTATTGTGGATGACCAGGAGTTTGCAGACAGCAAAGGACAGGGAGGCAACACTTCCTATTCCCGTTCTTCCGGCCCCTATGTAGGCGGCGGAGAAGAGGATCTTGGAGAAGGATTTATGAATATACCTGATGGGGTAGAGGATGAGGGACTCCCCTTCACTTAGGTAGGGAAGGTTTCCTCAGGATGAAGAGCAGCATAGCTGCAATATAGAAGGAGGAAAGCCATGGCATTTCAGAAGTCAGATAAGAGTGGTTCAGCAAGACCAAGAAGAGCCGGCGCAGGCTTCCGCAGCAGAAAGAAAGTTTGTGGATTCTGCGGAGATAAGGTAAAGCCGGTAGATTATAAGGATGTAGGAACATTAAGAAAGTATATCTCTGAGAGAGGAAAGATTCTTCCCAGAAGAATTACAGGTTCTTGTGCATTACATCAGAGAGCAATCACTACCGCTATCAAGCGTGCAAGACACATTGCTCTGTTACCATACCAGGTAGATTAAAAAAACAGCTCCACGAAAGTGGGGCTGTTTTTTTTTCATGGACTTTAGCCAGTATCGGAGCTGACATTTGAAAAATGTTAGCTCTGATACAAAAAACCACCCGCTATGCGAGTGGGAAACACTTGTTATACAAAAATCACCTTTCCTAATACAATAAAGTTGTTCAAGCTATATTGCAGGAAGGTGATTTTATGGCGAAGAAAGAATATGCATTAGCACATACGAAATGGATGTGTAAATATCATATTGTCTTCACACCGAAGTATAGGCGA
>NZ_JACHHH010000016.1 GCF_014202695.1 Oribacterium sinus | reverse complement strand
ATACCATGAATGGTGTGAAAGAGAAAATATCAACTGTGCAGAAGTAAAATCTACCGAGAGGTCAATGAGTAGAATTTAGTTTTTCATTTTTGAAAGAGTCTATTTTTATCTCTTCAAATAGACCTCCCCCTCCATCTATGCTATACTTTCTCTGTAATTAAACTTTGCTATATTTTGAAAGTTCTTAACGAATTTGCTTATCAAAGGAGGTCTATGATTAGCTATCGTTGTAAGCAATGTGGCGCCCAGCTGGAGCTAGGCAGTGCCGGCGGATTTCAGTGTCCCTATTGCGGGGCGAGAGCCTTTCTGTCCGATGCGGAGTTCAAGGGGAATCATGAGTTTCGGAAGAAGCTTTTGGCCTATTATAAGGCCAAGGCAAGCGAGAAGGAAAATGACTATAGCGGCGATACTTTATGGGAAGAGCTGGGAACTGCCACCTACCCTATGGCAAATGGCAAGAATTTAACCCTCTCCTATATGGATCGTTATCCTTATCCGGAGATGGTCTGCTATTTGTGCCGGGAGTCGGTGGTCTATGTCTTTGACCGGGAGGATGGAGCAAATGCTTTTATGCAGGGCTTAAGTCGTCTTAGCTTTCCGGAGGCGGATGTAAAGTTATCAAGGTGTTTTCCTATGCTAAAGTCTAAGATTGCTTTAGATACCGGAAAGGTCTGTCTGATTTTTACCAGAAAGCCCTATTTTTATCCCGCGGAGGTTTTTGCCCCCTTTGCCTCGGAGCATTTGGCTTGGGTCATTTCCCGCATGGAAAATATCTGTTGCGCCCTGGAGTATTCGGAGCTTCAGCACGGGGATATTACGGCTTCCAGTCTTTTCGTGAATTCTCTTACTCATGAGGGGATGCTCTTTGGGGATTGGAGAAATATGGAAAGGAAACGAAGCAATCAGGATTTACTGGATTTGCGAAAGACCGCAAAATCCGTGGCGGAAAATATCCATAGTCCGGCTCTTTTGGAGGAATTTTTATTGGCAGAGCCGGAAGGGGATGCCTTTCAGGACTTCGGCGCATGGGATAAGGTGATCGAAGAGGGCTTTGGCGGTCATCGTTTTGTTAAGATGAAATAGGAGGAAAATATGGGTTACGGCAGTTATTCAGCATCAGATTGGCAGAAATTGAAAAGTAGTAGAAAGCTCTCCAATGGGCAGAGGGTTGAGGAAGTATTTACAAGAAGAGAATGTAATCCCAAGATGAATCCGAAATTTATCGGAACCAGAGAGTGTTTCGACTCGGAGGAGCATCCCAATACAACTCCTATTGTTGTTGGTTTGGATGTGACCGGCTCCATGGGCTATCTTGCGGTGGAGCTGGCAACGGGAGCCTTAAATGAGCTGATTACCAAACTGTATTCCACTGGTGCCGTGGCGGATCCTGCCCTGATGTGTGCGGCTTATGGGGATTTTCAGGATGCATCCCCCTTGCAGGTCACCCAGTTTGAGTCGGATATTCGTATTGCCGAGCAGCTTTTAGACATTTACTTTGAAAACCATGGAAATGGTCAGGTGGTACCCACCTGTCTTTGGGAATTCTTATCCCGCCATACCAATATTGATGCGGTGAAGAAGAGACAGCAAAAGGGCTTTCTTTTTACCATCGGAGATATGGCGGAGATTCGTAGTGATTCGGTGGGAGCAACGATTGCCCGGGTTATAGGAGATGAAATCGAAAGGACTGTCACCAAAGAGGATTTATTGAATGAAGTAAAGCAATCCTTCCATGTTTTCCATATCATGATTGGCGGACACAGCCAGGAAAATGAGAAGCTGCTTCCGGGGCATTGTATCGTACTGGCAAGACAGGACATTTCCTGCCTTCCGGAAATTATTATCAGTGCCATTCAGCTGCAAAAGGGAGCTGATTTAGAGGAAGTTCTTGGGCGTTGGGATGAAATCAATCGTCCTGTGATTAGCGCAGCATTAGCACAGTTATCTTTGCAAAGGGATGAAGATATTTTCCTATAAGCATAATCACTGTCATAGGCACAGGGACTGAATATTTAGCTATGAGAAAATAGCAGTTAATGGCAGAGAATGAACTCATACTTGTAAGAAATAGCAGTCATTAGCAAAAGGATAACAAGATTAATTTATGAGAACAATTGCAGTTATCGGCAAGAATTTTGGGGATGAAGGAAAGGGCTATACTTGTAGCCGTCTTGCCTCATCCCTTAAGAATGCGTTGATTATTAAACATAATGGCGGCGGACAGGCAGGGCACACGGTAGAAGATCCTAAAGGAAAATGGCGTTTTATCCATCATCAGATTGGCGCCGGAGCGGAGTACCATGTGCCTACTTTATTTGCCGATAGCTTTATGCCGGACTTATTTCAGCTTGGTAAGGAAGTGAAAGCGTTTACGGAGCTCTTCGGCTTCCGGCCCATCCTTTATTCTGAAAAAAATGTACGAGTAACGACTGTAGAGGATGTACTTTTAAATATGGGAGCGGAGGTGTCCAGAGGCAAGAATCGCCACGGTTCCTGCGGTATGGGCATAGAGGAATGTGTGCAGCGAAATGCCGCCGGATACGGAATTACCCTGGAAGAGCTTGCTAGATGGAGTAAGCAAGATTTAGTAGACCGTTTAAAGCAGATTCGAAAAGAATATACGGAAAGAAGAGCAAAAATCTTGAGAATATATCCCTCGAATCCCTACTATGAGATGCTAAATAATGAGACGGTACTGGAAAACTTTGTAGAGGAAGTAAAGGAGAATGTGAAGCTACTGAAATTAGTGGATGCGGATAGAAAATGGCTGGAGGAGTTTCATCATTTGATTTTTGAGACAGGACAGGGCTTACTTTTGGATCAGGACTATGAAACCTATGCTCCTCATTTGACTTCTTCCAAAACCGGAATCCATAATTCGACTACCTTTTTAGAAAAACGAGGCTTATCCCTAGAGGAAGCTATCTATGTGACTCGCCCTTATGTCACCCGTCACGGAAATGGCCCTTTACCCTGCGAAGTGGATCCTTCTGAACTTCCCGGCGTGGGAGAGGATCTGACCAATCAGCCTAATGAATGGCAGGGGACTTTACGCTATGCAAAGCACGAAAGCTTGGAAGCCTTTTTTGCACCGGTACGAAGAGATAGGGATTCCGTAAATTGCTTAGAGCCTATGGGCGAAACAAAACGTCCCAAGTATCCCAAACTCTCCATCCTTGTTACCCAACTATCGGAAACAGGAAATCAACTATACTTTGATGAGGGGAGTATTCCCTTTGAAACTCTTCAAAAAGCGGGAGAGGAGCAGGGGATTTCTTGTATTAAAGATATTGAACAGTTCTAAAAAAGTATTAGAATATGTCTGGCAAAGTTCTGGAAAAGCTCTTAAAAAGCTCTTGAAAAACTCATAAAAGAATTAGAATCGGAGGTTAATCCTTGAAAATATTACTGACAGCCTTTACTCCCTTTGATGGGGAGAGTATTAACCCGGCACTGGAGGCCATGAAGTTACTACCGGATAAAATAGGAAATCTTGAGGTTCTAAAGTTAGAAGTACCAACAGTTTTTGGAAAGTCTGCTCTACTTGTGCTAGAGACCATAGAAAAAGAAAAGCCGGATTTTGTCCTTTCCATAGGACAGGCAGGAGGAAGGGCGGAGATTACTCCGGAAAGAATTGCCATTAACATAGATGACGCCAGAATTCCGGACAACGAAGGCAATCAGCCGGTGGACAGGCCCATTTATCTCGATGGGGAAAATGCCTATTTTTCAACTCTGCCGGTAAAAGCCATGGTGGAAGCTATCAAAAAAGAAGGACTCCCCGCTGCACTATCCAATTCAGCGGGAACCTATGTTTGTAACCATTTGCTGTATTCAGTGCTGTATTATATTCAGATAAATGCTTTGCCCATCAAGGCAGGATTTATTCATGTTCCCTATATCCCTGAACAGACATTGGATAAAAAGGACAAACCATCCTTGCCCCTTCAAGATATTGTTAAGGGGCTTAAAGCCTCCATAGAGGCAATTTCAAAATAAGATATCGTAGACTTTTCAAATCAATCATTAGAATAAAAAGAGCTGTATAAATTAAATTATATAGTTGAAAGCGATTGATGTAGTATAGGCTGTAAGAGGGGCAATCTGAGCCCGCCGGTACTTGCTGAAAGTGAGCAAAGCGATGCTTGAAGCTTAGTACCGATGCGTTGGCGGGGTTAGCGGGAGCGTGCCCCGATTACAGCCTATACTACATCAGAGCGTATCTATATAAAGCTTGCAGCTCTTTTTATATAAAAAAGATGCCGTAGAAAATCTACGACATCTTTTTTTGAAATCTTATCTCTTCACTGTTCTCTTTAATCCATAGTAAGCAAGTCCTAATACGGATAGACCGAAGAAGCCTGCCCAGAGGAGAAGCTTAGAGCTGTCTCCGGTTGGGGTATCACGCTTATTGTCTGCTACCGGTCTGGATTCTCCTAAAACCTGAGGAACAAGCTCAGGATTCACTTCATTTTCCGACACTTCACTGGAGTCCGGAGTAGGTGTAGGTCTGGACTCACCGGCTACCGTTGGGGTAGGAGGTGTGGATGGTGTGGGATTAGAAGGTGTAGGAGTGGATGGTGTAGGGGTAGAAGGTCTGTTCGGTCTTGGCGATGGTGTTGGCGGTGTTTCAGGAGTGGGGCTTGGAGGAGTAATGGTCTTTGTATTGGTAACAATATATCCGTTAGCCGCATCTCCGCTGATTTCTGATGTATATCCGCTTAATGCCGTCTCTTCTACGGTGTAAACGATCTCGTGTCCGTCATTGGCATCAAACTTGGGAAGATTTACAAAGCTGTGCTTCCACTGATCGGCTTGGGTAAGAGTTACCTTCTCCTTGGTTGCGCCATCTGCCAAAAGCTTAATCTCTACCTGATTTGCACTTTCGCCGTTCCACTTCTTTTCTACGGTAAGAATGATTCCGGGAACGTTTACAAGCTTAAATCCGCTGGTCTGGTTTCCGCTCATTTTCACAGAATACCCCTCAGCGCCTTTTTCCTTGATGGTGTACTGGTAAAGTTCGTCATTTTCATCAATCTTTGGAAGGTTCTTAAAGCTGATGCTCCAATCATCGGCTTCGGTCATAGTCTCTTGGCCGATGTAAATGGGATTTGCCGGGTCTTCTTTATTTACGCGATAAAGTTCTACGATAATGCTGGTAGGACGGGTTTCCGGATTGTCGTATTTCCAGGTCTTATTGACCTTGATGGAAATAACCTTCTTTTCTCCGGTGTTTACGGTTCCGTTGGAGCCGATTCCGCCGCCACGGGTAGCAGAGGTATTTCCGGAAATGATGACCTTGGCCAAGCCTTCCGCCTCAGCGTCCTCGGTCACATCAGAGTGTAATCCTAAGATTTCGCCTGTAGCAGAGCTTAACTCACCCTCTAACTTGTTGATGGGAAGCTCTTCATTTTCATCATTTTTCCAGTTATAGGGAGTTCCACCCAACATAAAGGAGGAGATAGCGTACTTGGGAGAACCGCTACTTACATAACCGTAACGGTAACCCGCCTCGATATAAATATCCTGTGCCTTTTCAGAATGGTTTCCGAAGATAGCAACACCGTTCTTTACATTGATTCCTGTATTGGAAGTGGGGCAGGAAGCATATCCGCCACCTTCAGTCCCTGCGGTATTATCGGTAATCAATGCATTGGTCAGGTTTAAAACACCCTGCTTACCGCGAAGGATTTCCGCCTTACCGTTTACGTAGATACCGCCGCCGCCAAAATGCTTGTTTCCATAGCCTTCACCGGTCATGGCATTGTTAATAATCTTTCCTTCGGAAATGTTGGCAACGGAATTTCCGGTAGACAGTCCGCACTGGATAAAGATACCGCCACCGCTTGCTCCTGCTTTGTTTCCGCTGATGGTTCCGCCGGTCATATTTAAGGTATTCCCTTCGGTAACGTCAATGATAGAGCCCAGTGCAATACCGCCTCCATACTCATGACAGTAGTTATCAGCAATCAAAGCATCGCCGCTTAGGTTAATGGTAGAACTGCGGTATGCGCAGATACCGCCACCACTTACAAAGGGATTGCCGTTAAAGGTATTAGGGGAAATAGCCTTGTTTTCTCTAATTTCTCCGCCGGACATATTGAAAGTGGTATTATCTAATAAAAATACTCCGCCGCCAAAGAAAGCGCTATTGTTCCGGATAATTCCGCCGGTCATATTAATGACAACCTTTTGGGTATCGGAGATCGCGTAGATAGCACCTCCGTTAGCGTCGATTCCTTCAGTAACAGTTACAAAATTGTTTTCTAAAATGGCATCCTCTTCAATATTTAGATTGCCGGAAACCTTAATCAGAGATTCTCTGGTTTTTCCGTCATTTTCTCCGCCACCGTCTATGGTAATATTTCGAAGTGTAGCTTCTTTTCCGGCCGGAATGCTTAAAAGATATCCTGAAAATCCCGGGTTTCTCATAAGAATGGCATTGGTATTGTCCAGACTTACTTCTCCGGTAACAGGAACAGTGTCTACAACGTAAATAACCTCGATATAAGGATTTTCCGTTGCCAGTTCTTTTGCTCTTTCGAAGGATTTTACGGCAGTTTCCTGTGTAGTTCCATCGTTCTCGTCGTTACCGTTTTTACCATCCAGATAGAGATTCTCTTCCTGGGCATATACCCTCTGCAGGTTGGATGGCATAAATCCAAGAGACAGGGTAAGTGCAAGTAAAAATGTCACAACAGCTAAAACCCGTCCCTGGACCCTCTTCATAATGAATTGGGGAATTGTCCTCATTTGTAAATACCTCCTAAGATAAGCAAAATTTATTGTTTAAATAAATTAATGATATCATAATATCGTTATTTTACAATGCTATTTTATGGAGAAATGAGACTAAAGGACAGAAAATCGTAGAGAGAAAAGTTCTTAAATTTTGTGTATAATTGCTAAAAAATAAATAATTATATTGAATGATATGAGTTTTTGCCCGGATTTATGGGAAAAATCGTATTGTCATGGCTTTTCAAAGCGAATAGAATGGGAAAATGGCAAGACAAATAGTAGGATAGTATAGTCAGAAAGGTCAGTAGGAAAGTATAGCAATAAAGAATAGCAATAAAGAATAGTAAGATAGAATAGTGGGAGAGAACGGTAGGAGAGAAAGTAATAAAGAATAGTAGGAAAACGTATTCAAGCTAAGATTAAGGACGGAGGCAAAAACAATGGATAATCATAAGAAAGTAAATAACGAAGCGGATATCCAAGCAAATATCCACGCAGAAAGACATGCAGAAATTCAAGCAGAAATTCAAGCAGATAGTCAAAAAGATATTCAAGCAGCTAGGCCGGAAGATTTTCAAGAAGAGCTGGTGAAGCTTCGCCGGTATTTTCATGAGCATCCGGAGCTGTCCTGGCAGGAATTTCATACTCAGGAAAAAATCATAGAATATATGGATGAGCTGGGGATCCCCTATAAAAAGTCCTGCAAAACCGGTGTTATTGCCAGCATTCAGGGAAAGAAGTCTACAGGAAAGATCATCGGGATTCGGGCGGATATTGATGCCCTTCCGGTGACGGAGCTTTCGGATTGTCCGTGGAAATCCAAGACGGAGGGCTTGATGCATGCCTGCGGTCATGACACTCACATTACCATCCTGCTGGGAACGGCAAAGCTTTTAAAGCAAATGGAAGAGGAGCTTACGGTTACTGTAAAGCTTTTATTTCAACCGGCAGAGGAGTGCATTGAGGATAGTGGGGCCGGTTATATGAAGGAGGATACTGAGGCATTATCCTGTGATCGAATGATTGCCTTGCACATTTGGAGCAAGTTGCCTGCAGGTACAGCCTCTATTCGTTACGGTGCGGTGATGACAGCTACGGACACCTTTGACATTTTCGTAAATGGAAAGGGAGGGCATGGCGCTCTGCCCCATCAGACTGTTGATCCCATTGTTGCCGGTTCTGAGCTGGTAATGTCTTTGCAACGCATCGTATCCAGAGAAATCAGCCCCCTAGAGCCGGCAGTGATCAGTATCACCTCCTTTAGCTCCGGTAACGCCTACAACGTTATTCCCGGAGAGGCTCATTTAAAGGGAACGGCCAGAACCTTTAACCCGGAGATTCGTAAGCAGTATCCGGAGATTCTAAATCGTGTGTCTAAGGGTGTGGCAGAGGCTACAAGAACGGAAATAAGCGTTGACTACCACCTTGGGCCGCCTCCCATGATTAACGATACAGCCTGTGTGGATACGGGAAGAAGAGCGGCGACGAAGGTTTTTGGAGAAGAAAATGTGCTGGATTGGGAGCCTCAGATGGGGGGAGAGGACTTTGCCAAGTTTAAGGCGCCGAAATGCCTTCTTTTCCTTGGTGCCGGCTTCCCGGAGGAAGAGCTTCGTTATCCCCAGCATAGCCCCTATTTTGCTATAGATGAAAATGTTTTAAAGCTTGGAGTGGCGTATTTTGTGGAGTATGTGTGGGAGTTCGAGAAGGAGCTTAGTAAGGAAAAGCTATAATAGTTGTCAGAAAAGCTTTCTAGAGGAAATTAAGAGATAAAAAGGCAGGGAGAATTCCCTGTCTTCTTTTGTGAAATTAATTTACAAAAAATCACGGAAACGTGATACAATAAGCAGTATAAAATACACTTTGTTCAGAGTGGATATTATGAATATAAAGGAGCTATAGCATGCCGGTATTATCCAGATTTTATGGAATTATCATTAGAATGTATTTTCAACAGGCAGAACATAATCCGCCTCATATTCACGCATTGTATGGTGAAGAAATGGCAGCTATTACAATCCAGACTGGCGAGATTTTGGAGGGGTATTTGCCCCCTAAGGCATTAACTATGGTTAAGGAATGGATTGAGCTACATAAAATAGATCTTTTGCAAATGTGGGATACGCAGGAGTTTAAATCTCTTGCTCCATTAGAGTAAGGAGTTGTTTAAATGATGCATAAAGTTAAAGCGATCAGTGCACTTCCAAATTTTTTCTTAAGTATTCAATTTGTAGAAGGGATTACGAAAATATATGACGTAAAACCCTTATTTTCAAAATGGGCAGCTTTTAAGGCGCTACAAGAAAACCCTAAGTTATTCTCTGCTGTGGAAGTTGACGTGGGAGGGTATGGAATCATTTGGAATGATGAATTAGACTTATCTTGTGATGAACTTTTTGAAAATGGAAAATCTGTGCAAACTCCATTTGATAATATTATAGCATTTACTGATGCTACCAGACTATGGGGACTAAATGAGAGTACCCTTCGTAAGGCTATTACTTATGGAAAGCTGGTTAATGGTGTTGATGCCTGTAAATATGGAAAACAATGGGTGGTGACTGTTGATGCTATGAAACGAGAGTATGGTATTCCTATGTTTGAAAGGAGATTGGTTTCTGAAGATTTAGCACCATATAAAGTTTTGCAAAATCAAAAAAAGAATAGTTGAGGAAAATTTATAGCAGTTGTAGTTCCGATTGGTGAAAGAATTCGAAAGAGAAGAGTTTCTTTTGATATTTGCTTAAAATGACAAATGGCGTAAATTGATGAAATATTGGCACTCTATGATATTGCTTCATAGGGTGTCATTTTGCTTTCTCGGTTTCAACCCTGACTTGCTGGGCTATGCAGAGCAAAACTCCTTCCTCAGAGCATTTACAATATGGACTGGGAAGAGCGTTACGAAATATAGACAAAGCCTGAGTAAGTAACGGCAGCCTCCTACTGCATCAGAGCGAATATTAGTGACGAACACAGTCCTTCCCTCAATACTCTTTGGAAAGATATCTCACCCCTACGCCATGCTTTCGTAAAGCTTCCTTCAATTCTTCCAGATACACCTTGCCCTGTTCGTTATTTGTAATGGTGAAGAATTTATGCAGTCCGGACTTTCTCAGAATTTGAATAGCATAATATCTTCCTCCATGAGGGCTATGGATAGGATCCACATGGACGGCACGCATTTCGGAAAAGGGAATGGCCCGTTTTCCGATACAGATTAATCCTGCATGAATATAAAGAGTATCTCCCACGATATGGTAGGGGGCAAAAAAACTGCCCCCTGTTCGTAAGATGATTAGACGTCGGAACAGCCAAATAAGGCCTATGAAAAGGAGAAGAAGTTGGACTAAAAATGGGGATTGATATGTACTTCTACTTCCTTCTATAAAATAGTAAAAAAATTTCATTTGCCTCCTCTTTCTGCCTTGAATTTTCTATGGATATCAAACAGAATTTTGCCTTTTTTTGAAATCGTATAGCCCTGAATGATACGTTTTCATTCCTAAACTTTCAGTACACAAATTTTCCTAATCAAAGGAATTAACCACCTCTACCGTATCCGGTAGGATCTCCATGTTGGCAATGGAATTTCCGGACAGCTTTACCTTCTTTAAATTTGGGAGATTTCTTAGCATACTGATATCGGAAATGTAATTGTCGGAGATATCCATCTCTTCAATAGTATTTAATCCTTCCAGACAATCCAGGCTTTGCAATTTATTGCCGGGAATTATTAGCTTTTTTACTGCCTTAAAATGAGATAGATAAGCTTTTGCATTTTGATCAAAATTCTTGCTGTCATCATCTACATTGTGAATCTCCGCCTTTTCCAGGGCTAGTATTTCCGTGCTGTTGTCGTCTTCCATTCGGCTTAAGGAAAGGCTGAGAACCGGACCATCCGCTACATTACTGTCATCCTCAGGATAAAAGTACATTTCCCTAACCCCGATATTGGAAAGGGCTTTCGTGTAATCCTTATAGCGGTCCATAGGAGTTCCCAGCATGGTCAGTCGTTCCAAAGCAGGAAGCTCCCGCAACACATTTCCCAAGTCCGTATCTACCAGTCCGGTGATTCCGGATCCCACAAAGCTTAAGTCGGTCAGAGAATTCATTCCCCGCAAAATGTCGGCACTGTAATCGGACATATAGTTTCGAATCGTCAGTTTCTTTAAAGAGGGCATGTGGGCAATCTTATCCAAGTCCCAAACCAGGAGATTCGCTTCTTCCAGGGCTGTTAAGCCGTGTAAATCCGGAACGTCAAAGGTATGATAGTCGATATACAGTTTTTGTAAGGAAGTCAGAGTAGGTAAAGCATTTACGTTTTCCAAATCGTTACAATCCAGATATAGGCTGTTTAAGGAAAGCTGATTAGCCAGCCCGTCTATGGAAAGAATGGGCAGGTTTTCAAGGCTTAAGGACTTGAGATTTGGCATGTTTTTTACAAAGCTTAAATCCTTTAGGCTTGTTATATCCTTAAGCTTTAGGTTTTCAACCTGAGGCATACCGGATAAAACGCTGACATTGTCCAGAGGCTCTTGATAAGGTCCTGTAATGGAAAGGTCGGTACAGCTACTGAGGGAAGAAAGGGGGGAGAGGTCGAAAACAACAGCGTCATCTCCGATAATATTAAGGGTGAGGCTTTTTATAGCGGGAAGGTTTCTTAGGAAAAGAAGACCGCCTTCATATGTTTCTTCTACACGAACGTCAAGGGATTCCAAGGAAGTGAATTCACTCATGATTTTTTCCACATTAATCTCAGAGTTTTCTTGAGAAAAATATAAGCTTAAAACATTGGAAAACCTAACTCCTGAAAGTCCTAAAATCTCCTCCGGATGGGGAAGAATCCTTTGTAAATCCGCTGCATATATATTTTGATCGGAATAATACTTTAAATTGCCTAGATTTTTCAAATCTTGGCTATAGCTCGTATTATCATAGCTGAAGCTTATATTTCCATCTAAATTTAGGCTCACTAGACCCGTAAAGGGCTGAAGGCTGGATTCGTCGATGGAGTCTGTAGAGGGGAGGAAAATGGTCTTTTTTTCTAAAGCTTCTCCTGCTTCATCTACGCTGTCAGCATACGAAAATACCCATTGTTCAGCGGCATTGTCACTTTTTCCCGATTTTTTCCGGATATCCAAATATTGAATGGAACCATAGTCCTCAGGAGTCAGTTCCGAGACGGGCTTAGCGAAGACCTGTTCCACGAAGCGGATTACAGTGCTGTCCTCCGGCGTAGTGCAGTAGCTTGGACTTGCTGCAATGGAGGTGGAGGAGCCGGAGCTTTGATAGAAAATTCGACTTAAGCTAAGAAATATAATGATGCTTGGTAAAAATAGTACCGCAAGAAGAATCCCTAATAGATATTTTGGGGATTCCTTTTTTGGGGGAGCTGTATAGGGAGTATTGTAGTTTACTTTGTCAATATGGATGTTTTGTGTGATATCCGGTTTGTGAGGCTCCAGGTAAATCTTGGTATTACAAAATTTACAGCTCACAAAGCCTTCCTTCATTCCCTCCGGAATATCCAATGTGCCGTTACAATTAGGGCATACGATTTTTGTAAGTTTCATAAAAGCTCCTGATTTTATTTTTTAATTTTCTCTATCAATTTACAATATTTAATGTGGAGATTCAAGGGGATAGAAAAGGATTTTTCTTATCCAAATGGAGCATTTTATGTATTTTCAAACTCAATTAATGATGCTATACAATCTATTTTAAATGGTGAAAAAAAGCATGTTGAATATGATATAGCTAGAAAAAAATAAGCACATGGATTATCGATAATGTCGGTGATAATCCATGTACTTATGGAGACTTGATGATAAAGAATTGAAAAAAATTATTTTTATATCTTTTAACAGCTTCCCTTTTTCTTCTTACCTAAGGCATCTGCCGCAATCATAGCATCATAAAGCTCTGTTTCCGTTACATCTCCTGCCAGGTTATGGATGGTTTCTCCGGGAACACAGGCATTTTTGGCGATGGTGTGGAGATCTGCATCGGAAAAATCACCAAGTTCCGCCAAGGTGATGGGAAGTCCTACGGCAACGCAGAAATCTTGAACCTCGTCAAATTCCTCTTTCTTTACTCCTTCAAGACAAAGCTGTACCAGAGTACCGAAGGCTACACAGTTTCCGTGGGGAGCGCTGTGACCGCCTAAAGAAGTAAGACCGTTGTAGAAGGAATGGGCTGCGGCAACATTGACATTGTCAGCGCCTACACCGGAGAGATAAACACAGGCTTCAATGATGTTTTCCAAAGCCTTGGTGACTACGTGATTTTCACAGGCAAGAAGAGCGGCCTCCCCATATTTCTTCAGATTCTCGTAGCAGTACTTGGCAAGCACCATCCCTGCTCCGGGAATTCCTGCATTTTCCAAACTGGGAGACTCGGTACGAAGAGAAGCTCTTCCTTCGAAATAGGTTCCCAACGCATCTCCCATACCGGCAATTAAGAAGCGAACCGGTGCATTGGCAATTACGGTGCTGTCTACCAGAACACAGTCCGGATTGGTGGGGTAGAAGAGGTACTCCTTGAAGGAGCCGTCATCGTGGTAAATCACGGAAAGACCGGTACAGGGGGCATCGGTGGCTACAACGGTAGGGATAATGACGATGTGCTTCTTCTCATAAAAGGCTGTTGCCTTCGCTGTATCCACGGCGGAACCGCCACCAACACCAACCACGGTATCAATTCCCTGTTCCTCTACGATTTTCCGCATTCTGGCAATTTCAGATTCACTGGAAATGCCTCCGAAGATTTCATAATGACGAACTTTATCCGTTCCTTCGAAGCTTTTTTCTAATTTGTCATGGCAGGCTTCATAGGCGCTGTGGGAGCAGACAAAGAGGTAATTTTTTCCCATATACTCTGTTTCCTTACAGAAGGAAAGCAAAGCGTCTCTACCCTGAACATATTTCAACGGATTTCTCATTTCTCTAAGTTTTTTCATTTTGAACCTCCTTGGCATCTTTCAAGCAATTTCTTTTCTAGACTCTTTGTACAACTTGGTCCATAGCTTTTTGAACAGCTTTTAGGGAAAAGTGTTCTGAAAAGGAATGGTTATTTATTTAACAATCTTATTGTAGCACGGAAGAGGAAAAACAGAAGGAGAAAATGTAGATTTGTCTAATATAGAAGAGTTATTGCTTTTTTCTATGAGGGGATAGAAAAATATCTGCTAAAATCGCTCATTAAACAGTATTCTTTTCTTTCAAAATGATGGAGAATCAAGAATAGAGTAAAGATTTTGTCAGTTGATAAAGAAATAAAGCTAATCCTTTACAAATAGCTATTTTCCTCGTACAATAAGACTGTTTTAGGGCTTGTACCGGTTTCGACGGGGATGATGCAGCTTTAGAAGCTATCCGAAAGAAGTCGCGTTAAACTTCAAACTTAAATTTAAACGCTAACGATAGTTACGCATTAGCAGCCTAAGCGCTGCTGGCCAGCCTTCCTGCACTCACACGGGAAGATCCTGACCTCATTTTTGTGAGAAACGACTGTTGCGGTTCCTCCCGCAACCGGGCGTATTTAGAGGATACCGGCTGGGACAAGACGTGCGCATCTTATCCTAGTGGGGAATCTTGAAGCGTACTATGATAGTAGAAGGAGAGGGAAATCGTTTTCGGACATGGGTTCGACTCCCATCAGGTCCATCCTAAACATAGGGAGGAAATCTTCTCGGATTTCCGTCCCTCTTTTCTTATCAGGGCTTCCCCTGAATCAAACTTCCTAGCTTATTCATTTTAATAAAGTAATTCTATATTATATTTCATTTTTTTCCATCAAAGGAGTATTTATGCCAAGAAAAAAATCCACGGAGATTCAAGAAGAACTGCTGCAGACTGTGACAGAGGAGAGCAAAGCCGGCACAAAACCGCGCAAAGTCTCTGCAAAAAAGAAAGATGCATCCTTATCAGTGGATAGGGAGGCGGAGGTGCAATCCGTTGAGAAAAAAACAAGAAGCAGGAAAAAGTCCCCTTTGGAGGATGAGTCTGTCACAGAAGAGACGGCGACAGTGAAGGAAGATCAGGCCGCAGTGAAGGCGGAAAAGGGGAGAGTAAAAAAAGAGAAGACTGTAGCGAATAAAGAGAAGACAGAAGCAAAGAAAACTGAAGCAACGAAAACTGTAGCTGTAAAAACTGAAGCAACGAAAGTAAAAGATGCTGTCTCCAATGAGTCTATTGAAGAAAGCGCCCCAAACCCTGAGGTTGGAGAAGAGTCTTTTGAAACTTCTTCCCGGGACAATGTGCCCAGAGAAGAAGTTCGTAGAGAAGGCCCCAGAGACACGGATGCCAAGGAAGCCCATGGAATCCTGGAGGTTATGTCAGACGGCTATGGCTTTATTCGTTCCGAAAACTTTATGCCGGGAGAGCAGGATGTCTATGTGAATTCTCTGATGATTCGTCGTTTTCATTTGAAAACAGGGGATATGATTTACGGTTATGCCAAGTCCAGGAATCCCCAGGAAAGATACAATGCTCTTTTGTATATTGAAACGGTGAATGATTTACCGGTTTCCGCCATTTTTAGAAGACCGGATTTTGATAAGCTGACCCCCATTTTCCCGGATGAAAGAATCCATATGGAAAGAGAAGGGAAGAGAGTGCCTACCTCTTTAAGAGTGCTGGATCTTTTGGCTCCTATCGGAAAGGGACAAAGAGGAATGATTGTTTCCCCTCCCAAGGCAGGAAAAACCACTCTTTTAAAGCAGATCGCCCAGTCTATTCTAAAAAATCAGCCGGATATGACCTTGATGATTCTTCTGATTGATGAACGTCCCGAGGAAGTAACGGACATGATGGAAGAGGTTGTGGGGGATAAGGTGCAGGTGATTTACTCCACCTTTGATGAGTTGCCGGAGCATCATAAAAGAGTGGCGGAGATGACCATTGAACGGGGGAAGCGTCTGGTAGAGCAGGGGCAGGATGTTTGTATTCTTTTGGACAGTATCACCAGACTGGCAAGAGCCTATAACCTGATTGTGCCCTCCTCCGGAAAGGTCTTGTCCGGCGGTATGGATTCTGCGGCTCTCCATATGCCCAAACGTTTCTTCGGTGCTGCCAGAAATATCCGAGAAGGTGGAAGCTTAACGATTTTAGCCACCGCATTGGTAGATACCGGCTCCCGCATGGATGATGTCATCTACGAAGAATTTAAAGGCACAGGAAATATGGAACTTGTTTTGAATCGTGAGCTTCAGGAAAGAAGAATTTTCCCGGCTATAGACATTTTAAAATCCGGAACCAGAAGGGATGATTTACTACTTAGTCCCTTGGAAAAGGATGCGGCGGATCTTATACACAGAGAGCTTGCTTCGGAAAAGAAAACCGTTGTGGAGGAGACCTTGAGTCTTTTTGATCGGACCGTAAATAATATCAGTCTTTGTGAAACCCTGGTTCGGGGGAAGACCTTGCAAAGCAGCGGCCGAATCGGCGGGGAAAAAGCAGTCATAAAAATAAATAAAAATAATTTGTAACCTTTTTGAGATTTCCTCTGTCTTTCCAAATGTCGGAAGAATTCGCTTCCGAAACATTGATAAAGATGGAGGAATTACTATGAAAAAGACCGGAATTGTTGTATTAGCTTTAATGATGAGTATTGGACTGATGGCTTGTGGAGGAAAAGAGACAAAGCAGTCTGAGGGCGTTAAGACAGAGTCTTCCGCAGCACAGGAAAGTGCGAAGGCAGGAGCAGAGAAAGCAAAGGATGCCAAGGAAATTAAAGGAAGCATTTTGGAAGTTAAGGACTTTATGTTCTCCATTAAAACCGATGATGGCAAGGAGTATGCTCTGAACTTTGATAAGGCTCCGGAAGGGCTTAGTGAGGTAAAAGAGGGAGATGAGGTTACCGTAGAGTACACCGGAGAATTATCCGAAGTGGATTCCTTTACCGGAACCATCCTATCTGTAAAGAAGGCCTAATAGAAAATTCACAAAGAAATCAATATTTTGCCTTATCCTTTCTAAGTCCCATAAAAAGCTAAAGGAGAACTATGGAAGAGCAAGAAATTATAGACTTATTATGGCAAAGAAAGGAAGAGGGCTTGACAGCCCTGCAGGAGAATTTTAAAGCTTACTGCGGAAAGATTGCTTCTCAGGTGCTGTCCCAAAGAGAGGATGTGGAGGAGTGTCTCAATGATACCTGGCTGAAGGCCTGGCAGGCCATTCCTCCGGAACGCCCTCAATTTCTCAGAGCTTATCTGGGAAAAATTGTAAAGAATACTTCTATTAATAAACTAAAAATGTTGAAGGCTAAAAAGCGTTTTTCCGATGGCTTTACGGAAAGCGTGGAAGAGCTTGGAGAAGATTTACATTTTTCATCGGACAATGTGGAAGAACATGTGAATCAACAGGCTTTGGTGGATGCCTTAAATCAGTTTTTGGAAAAGCAAAAGAAGGAAACGAGAGTTTTCTTTGTAAGAAGATATTTTTATCATGATGAGATACAGGAAATAGCAAAAGCCTTTCAAGTTACGGAAAGCAAGGTGAAAGTCAGCCTGCACCGTACCAGACAAGCTTTGGCAAAGTATTTAAAAGACGAGGGAATCGCATGAAAGACTGGGATTTTGTAGAAGCCTTTTCTAAAATCGATGAGCGCTTCATAGAGGAAGCGGAAGATGAGAGAACAAGGAAAAAAATAAAAAAATTTCCTATTCGATATTTTTCTTCTGCAATTGCGGCTTGCTTTTGTCTGCTTTTCTTACTGCCTAATCTATCGAAGGAAACTGCCTATGCTTTGCAAAGCATACCGGGAATCGGCTCTTATTTTCAGCTGATTACTTTCCGGAAATATTCCTTCGAGGATGGAAATCATAAGGCAGAGGTGGTAGTGCCGAAGCTGGAACAGGGAAGCGAAGAAAGCGAGATTAAAAATAGCGGAGAGGCAAACGATTCTAAGGGTAAGGAAGCCGGAAGTGTTGCTTCCAAGGAATCGGAAAAGGCTAATTCCGCTCAGGCTATTAATTTTGATATAGAGAAGAAAACCGACGAACTGATTGCCTCTTTTAAGCAGGAAATTCAAAGCAGTGAATATAAGAATCTGTCTGTTTCCTCTCAAGTGATTTTGGATTCCGAGGATTATTATGTCTTGGCTCTGAGCGCTTTGCAACAGGAGGGAGACAGCTTTACCCAGAACCATTATTATACTATGGATAAGCATAGCGGAAAACTTTTGCAGCTTTCCGATCTGTTTCCGGAAGGAACGGATTATCAGAAGCTTCTGTCCGAGGAAGTGGTTTCCCAGATGAAGGCTCATAATCAGAAGGGAGACTTTCCCTACTTTATCCAAGACGGAGAGGATGATGAAGGCTTTACTGAGGTAAAGAAGGATCAAAGCTTCTATATTAATGGAGAAGGAAAGCTGGTTTTGGTTTTCCCTCAGGGAGAAGTGGCTCCTATGGCTCAGGGAGAACAGCAATTTGTTATGCCGGACAGAATTTGGAAGGCTTAAGGGAAAATACTGTGTTTTCTTTCTATACTTTATGCTAAAATAGAGCAGTATATATTTTAGGATGGGAAATGTAAGGAGCATCCCGTCGGAGCTTGTGATTTTAGGGAAGAATATGAATTTTACACGGTACAATATAGAGAATCGCATAGATGAAATGAAGAGCAAAAGAGCTCGTATTTGGCATAGACTCACGGGGATTATTAAGAGTCTATGCCTCTTTCTCTTGCTGGCAAGTCTTTTCCTGGGAGCCTCCTTTTCCTATGGCTTGTTCCGGGGGATTCTGGATTCCGCGCCGGATATCCATAAAATTCATGTGGGTCCCACAGAATATGCTACCAAGATTTACGACAAAAAAGGAAATCTTATGTCCACCTTGGTTACGGAAGGATCCAATAGAGAAAGAGTAAGCTATGAAGAGCTTCCCAAGGATTTGATTAATGCCTTTGTAGCCATAGAAGATGAGCGCTTTTGGAGCCATAACGGTATAGATTTTCGCTCCATTATGCGTGCCATCAAGGGTGTGGTTTCCGATGACAGTTCTGCCGGCGGAGGCTCTACCATTACCCAGCAGCTTCTGAAAAACAATGTTTTCGGTGGCGGTTTGCATGAAGGAAAGTTTGAGCGTTATGTTCGAAAGTTTCAGGAGCAGTATCTGGCCCTGGAGCTGGAGGATCAGAGTAATTTAAGCAAGAAAGAAGTGAAGAAGAGTATTCTGACGGAGTATTTGAATACTATTAATCTGGGCGCCAATACCTTAGGAGTAAAGGTCGCTGCAAGAAGATATTTCAATAAAGAAGTTACGGAGCTCAACCTTTCGGAATGTACAGTTATTGCGGCGATTACCAAGAATCCTTCCGGCTTGAATCCCATAACCCATCCTGATAAGAATGCAATCCGTAGAGCACAGGTTTTAAAAAATATGTTAAAGCAGGGCTATATTGATGATGCCCGCTACCAGGAGGCTTTGCAGGATCCGGTTTATGAAAGAATCCAGAATGTGAATTCCGTGAGCCAAGGAGACGATAAGCCCTATTCCTATTATACCGATGAGCTGACGGAACAGGTGGTGGACAGCCTTATGGAGCGTCTCAATTACAGTAAGGAAGACGCTACCAAGCTGCTCTATTCCGGCGGCTTACGGATTTATGCCAACCAGGATCCGGATTTACAGGCTGTTGTGGATGAGGAAATTAATAATCCGGACAACTATGATACGGCGAAATATTCCATTACCTGGCGATTAACCATCCAGCATGAGGATGGCAGCATTGTTAACTACGGCGAAAAGGATTTAGAGAAATACTTAAAAGAAGGTAGAGGACTGGACTTTAACGGTTTGTTCAGTTCCAAGGATCAGGCCAACAAGCGGGTTGAGGAATTTAAGAATAAGGTTGTGGTGGATTCGGATAAGATTTTGGGAGAAAGCATTGACTATGTTTTACAGCCTCAGGCATCCTTTGTCTTAATGGATCCCTCCACCGGAGAGGTTTTGGCTTTAACGGGAGGCCGGGGAGAGAAGAAGCAGAGTAAGACACTGAATAGAGCTTCTAACGTACTTAGACAGCCCGGTTCTACCTTTAAGATTCTTTCCTCCTTTGCTCCTGCTATCGATCTATACGGTGCTACATTGGCATCTACCTACTACGATTCCGAGTATACCGTTGGAAAGAAAACCTTTAAAAACTGGTATTCCGGAGGCTATCTGGGCTTTCAGAGTATAAGAGACGGTATCGTTTATTCCTTGAATATCGTGGCGGTTCGTTGCCTTATGGATACGGTAAAGGTGGAAAATGGATTTCGCTATGCGGAATCCCTGGGCATTACCTCCCTTGTGCCTGAGGATGCCAATCCTGCCTTGGCGTTAGGTGGTCTGACCAGAGGCGTTTCCAATCTGGAAATGACGCAAGCCTTCTCTGTGATTGCCAATAAGGGACGGTTCCAGAAGGCTAAGTTCTTCTCCAAGATTGAAGACCAAAATGGAAATGTGATTATTGATACCACAGAGGATGAGCCGGAGCAGGTGATGAAGTCCAGCACAGCGTATCTTTTAACGGATGCCATGCGGGAGTCCATGGAAAGTAACCGGGCCTTTTCTTCCAGTGTCCGGGTAAGCTCCACTTCCACCAGAGCCCATTTTGACGGTATGAGTCAGGCGGGAAAGTCCGGAACCACCAGTGACAACAGAGATATCTGGTTTATCGGTTTTACACCCTATTATGTAGGCGGAATCTGGGCAGGCTGTGATGACAATCAGGTATTAAAGGATAGTAATTCCGGAGAATACAACGGCGGTACCGGCTTCCACAAGGATATCTGGCGGAAAATCATGACAAGAATTCATGAAGGAAAGACGGATCCGGGCTTCCAGAGACCGGAGGACATTGTGGAGGAGCAGGTTTGCAGAAAATCCGGTAAGCTTCCCATTTCAGGCTGTTTTGCGGATTATCGCGGTAGTGCAGTGATTACAGAGCTCTTTGCTAAAGGTACTGTTCCCACTGACAAATGTACCTATCATACCTCCTGGGGCGCTATGCTGGTGCCTGAGGATTTACGGGATTTGGATACGGATGATCGTTATTTCCGTTATAAGGTAAAGGAAAAATCCTCGGATGAGGATGAACCTTCCGGAGATGAGGTAATTATTTCCGAACAGGGTCCCTCCTCCAAGAAAAAGACGAAGGAAGAGAAGCCTAAGGAAGAAAAGCAAAAACGAGAAGATTAAGAAGAGAAAGGAAAAGAAGCATGAAATTTATTCAAGATCGTTTTACCTCCATGCTGGAAGTGAAAAAATCAAAATTTTATGCTTCTTTATTTCCGCTTCAAAGTCTTGAAGAGGTGAGTTTTTATTTACAGGAATGTAAAAAGACTTATCCCGAGGCAAGACACCATTGCTATGCTTATATTTTCCTGGAAGAGCAGGAGGGCTTTTTGCAGGAACAGAAAAAGCAAAGTGATGACGGAGAGCCGGCAAAAACCGCAGGAGCTCCAATACTGCAAAGGTTGGAACGTAAAGAGCTGAAAAATGTTCTTTGCGTGGTAAGCCGTATTTTCGGAGGAACCTTATTGGGAACAGGGGGCTTATCCAGAGCCTATGGAGATGCGGCAGAACAGGTGCTTTCGGAAGCGCAGCTTTTGGAGCGGAAAGAAGGAAAAGAAATCCGGCTAAGTATACCCTACACACTACTGGGAAGATTGGAATATGATTTTCAGGAAATGGGGATTCGGATTTTAGAAAAAAGCTACACGGATAGAGTAGAGCTCTTCCTGCAAATGGAAGAGGAGCAGTATCTGTCCTTGGAAAAGCACATTGGGGAGTATGGACAAGAGGTGGTTTTCCTTGCAATCAAAAATAGCCGGTGGTATACTTCCTAAGTTAATGAACTGTAGATAAAAATGAATCATTTAAAGAGGCTTTTAAGTTTCTTTAAGGGGAAAGAGAAGTAAATGTTAAAGAATAGAGAAGATGTACGTAATGTTGCCATTATTGCCCACGTTGACCACGGTAAGACGACTTTGGTGGATGAGCTTTTAAAGCAGTCCGGTGTTTTTCGTGACAATCAGGAGGTTGGTGTAAGAGTGATGGATTCCAACCCCATCGAGCGGGAACGAGGCATTACGATTCTGGCAAAAAACACCGCGGTAAGCTATGGAGATACCAAGATTAATATTGTAGATACTCCGGGACACGCAGATTTCGGCGGTGAAGTAGAGCGTATTTTGAAAATGGTGGATGGCGCTATTTTATTGGTGGATGCCTTTGAAGGTCCCATGCCCCAGACCAGATTCGTTTTACAAAGAGCCTTGGATCTTCGTCTTCCTGTTCTTGTGGTGGTGAATAAGATTGATAAGCCTCAGGCCCGCCCCAATGATGTGGTGGATGAGGTTTTGGAATTGATGTTGGATCTAAATGCTTCCGATGAACAGCTGGATTGTCCCTTCCTTTTTGCTTCTTCCAAGAACGGTTATGCAAAGCTGAAGCTGGAAGATCCGGACGTGGATATGAAGCCTCTCTTTGAGACTATTGTGGACTTTATTCCGGCACCTAAGGGAGATCCGGAAGCGGAAACCCAGTTCCTGGTTTCTACCATTGACTACAACGAATTCGTGGGAAGAATCGGAATCGGTAAGGTGGAGAACGGTAAGATTAAGGTGAATCAGGAAGCTTTGGTTGTGAACCACCATAATCCGGACAAGAGAAAAAAGGTACGTATCACCAAGCTCTATGCCTTTGACGGCTTAAAGAGAGTGGATGTGGAGGAGGCCTCCTTTGGAGATATCGTTGCGGTATCCGGTATTGAAGACCTGCATGTGGGAGACACCATTTGTACGGAGAAGAATCCGGAGCCACTGCCATTCCAGAAGATTTCCGAGCCGACCATTTCCATGGATTTCATGGTTAATGATTCTCCATTGGCAGGAACGGAAGGAAAGTTTGTTACCTCCAGACACATCCGTGACCGTCTTTTCAGAGAACTGAATACGGACGTTTCCTTAAGAGTAGAGGAGACGGAATCCGCAGATTGCTTTAAGGTTTCCGGTCGTGGAGAGCTGCACCTTTCCGTATTGGTGGAGACCATGCGTAGAGAGGGCTTTGAGTTTGCGGTATCCAAGGCAGAGGTTATTTATAAGGAAAATGAGCAGGGCGTAAAGCTGGAGCCTATGGAGATTGCTTATATCGATGTGCCGGAGGATGCTACCGGTTCCGTAATCCAGAAGCTTACTCAAAGAAAGGGTACCTTAAACGGCATGAGCCCTTTAGCTTCCGGATATACCCGTTTGGAGTTTGAGATTCCTTCCAGAGGATTAATCGGTTACAGAGGAGAGTTCCTTACCGATACCAAGGGAAACGGTATTTTGAATACGGAGTTTGAAGGATACGGAGAATATAGGGGAGACTTAAACTATCGTCATCAGGGATCCCTTATTGCCTTTGAGCAGGGAGAGGCGGTTACCTACGGCTTATTCCAGGCACAGAACCGTGGAACCCTCTTTATTGGTCCGGGAGAGAAGGTTTACAGCGGAATGGTCATCGGACAGAGTCCCAAGTCTGAGGATATCGAGTTAAATGTTTGTAAGACCAAGCATTTAAGCAATACCAGAACCTCCAGCTCTGATGAGGCATTGAAGCTGGTACCGAAGAAGATTATGTCCTTGGAGCAGTGTATTGACTTTATCGACACGGATGAGCTTTTGGAGGTTACTCCGGAAAATCTTCGTATTCGTAAGAAGATTCTGGATCCTACAGCTAGAAAAAGAGCCGGATTTAACAGGAAATAATAAGAAAGGTTGAGTGAGACTATGGCATTATTTAAAGGAGCTGGCGTTGCTTTGATTACCCCCTTTCATGAGGATGGCAGCGTAAATTATGAGAAGCTGACGGAGATTTTGGAGGAGCAAATTGCAGAAGGCACGGATGCCATTGTGGCAGTTGGTACAACAGGAGAGGCCGCAACCCTTACGGAGGATGAGCATATTGAAGTGGTTGCTCATACTGTGAAGGTGGTAAATCACCGTATTCCCGTTATTGCAGGAACAGGTTCCAACTGTACAGCAACCGCCATTGACCTTTCTCAAAGAGCAGAGAAGGCCGGGGCTGACGGACTGCTTTTGGTGACTCCCTACTATAACAAGGCTACCCAGAAGGGACTGTATGCCCATTACAAAGCCATTGCGGATGCGGTTTCCATTCCCTGTATTCTATACAATGTACCGGGAAGAACCGGTATGAAGATTGAGCCGAAGACCATGGCGGATCTTTACTATAATGTAAAAAATATTGTGGGAGTAAAGGAAGCTACCGGAGATGTGGGGGCTACATCGGATCTAATGCGTCTGGTGGATGAAGATTTCTTACTCTATTCAGGAGAGGATGGAATCATTGTTCCCTTACTTTCCATCGGAGGTTCCGGCGTTATTTCCGTGTTGTCCAATGTGGCACCGAGACAGACAGCGGATATTTGCAAGAAGTGGTTTGCCGGAGATGTGAAGGGGGCTTGGGAAGAGCAAAAGAGAGCACTTCCTTTGATTCATAGCCTCTTTATGGAAGTGAACCCCATTCCGGTAAAGGCAGGAATGAATTTACAGGGGAAGGCTGTGGGAGGAATGCGTCTTCCGTTGACAGAGATGGAAGAAGCACATCAAGAGGTATTAAAGGAAGAAATGCGCCGCTACGGGATTTTATCCTAATAGAGAAGAGGGGGCTGTGAAGAAAAGAAAATAAATGCAGGATAAACTGTTTCTTATTTTCTTCTTTTCCGCCCCTCTTTTTTTCTGCGGAAAAATGAAATAGAATAAACAAGAAAAAGTAGAGTGGTTTTCCGGAGCTGAAGGAGGAAAAAGATGAGGGTATTATTACATGGTGCGAAGGGCGTGATGGGACAAAATGTGCAGGAGGTAGCAAAGAAGACGGAGGGAATGGAGATTGTAGCCGGTCTGGATTCTCATACGGATCTGAGCCACCCCGGATTTCCGGTTTATGGAAGCGGAGCGGAAGTGAAAGAAGATTTTGACTGTATTATTGATTTCTCCGTAAAAGAGGCTGTGGATGCTCTTCTGGATTTTGCAGTGGAGAAAAAAAAGCCTCTTGTGCTTTGCACCACAGGTTTAAATGAAGCACAGGAAAAGAAGCTTCAGGAGGCTTCCAAACAGATTCCCATTCTTCGTTCCGGTAATATGTCTTTGGGCATTAATCTTTTACAGGAGCTCTTACGGATTGCCGCGAAAAAGCTTTATGAAAATGACTTTGATATCGAAATTATGGAAGCGCATCATCGTAGAAAAAAGGATGCCCCCAGCGGAACAGCATTGATGCTGGAAAAGGCTGTGGAAGAGGGTATCGGAGAAGCACTGGTAAAGGTTTATGACCGTTCCGGAAGAGATACAGCAAGAGAGAAGAGAGAAATCGGTATGTCTTCTCTTCGGGGAGGAACCATTCCCGGAATCCACGAAGTAATTTTTGCCGGTGAAGATGAGGTCATTAGCTTAAATCATACCGCCTATAGTCGGAAAATCTTTGCAAAGGGAGCTATTACCGCTGCCTTTTTCCTGGAAAAGCAGGAGCCGGGAAGCTATAGTATGGCGGATGTTTTGAAATAATAAGGGGGGGGAATCATGAGTCATCAAAGCTACGAAAGCCCATTGTCCGGTCGTTATGCTTCCAAAGAGATGCAGGAAATCTTTTCTTCCGATTTTAAATTTAAAACCTGGAGAAAGCTGTGGATTGCTCTGGCGGAAAGTGAAAAAGAACTGGGGCTACCCATTACCGAAGAGCAGATTCAGGAATTAAAGGAGCATGCAGAGGATATCAATTACGATGTGGCCATGGCTAGAGAGAAAGAGGTTCGCCATGATGTGATGAGCCATGTCTATGCTTATGGCGTACAGTGTGAAAAGGCAAAGGGAATCATTCATCTGGGAGCCACCTCCTGCTATGTGGGAGACAATACGGATCTGATTACCATGCGGGAGGGCTTAAAGCTTCTTCGGAAAAAGCTTTTAAACTGCATGAAGGTCTTAGCGGACTTTGCCATGGAGTATAGAGGACTGCCCATGCTTGGCTATACACACTTTCAGGCGGCACAGACCGTTACTCTTGGGAAGAGAGCCAGTCTTTGGTTACATGATTTGTATCTGGATTTTCTGGATGTAGAGGAATGCATTTCTTCCTTAAAGCTTTTAGGTTCTAAGGGTACTACCGGAACCCAGGCCTCCTTCCTGGAGCTTTTCGAAGGAGACCATGAAAAATGTAGAGAGCTGGACAGAAAGATTGCAAGGAAAATGAATTTCCCGGGAGTTTATCCTGTATCCGGCCAAACCTATAGCAGAAAAATTGATTCCAAGATTCTGGCGATTCTCTCCGGAATTGCTCAATCCGCCCATAAGTTTTCCAATGATATTCGGCTTTTACAGCATTTGAAGGAAGTGGAGGAGCCCTTTGAGAAAAAGCAAATCGGTTCCAGTGCCATGGCCTATAAGAGAAACCCCATGCGCTGTGAAAGAATTGCCGGCCTTGCCAATTTTGTAATGGCGGAGAGCCAGAATCCTCCCATTACCGCCGCAACCCAGTGGTTTGAAAGAACCTTGGACGATTCGGCTAATAAGAGACTTTCCGTACCCCATGCTTTTCTGGCTACAGACGGACTTTTGGACCTCTATTACAATGTGGCCTCCGCTTTAGTGGTTTATCCTAAAATGATTGAAAAGCATCTTCGGGAAGAGCTCCCCTTTATGGCAACGGAAAACATCCTGATGGACGGGGTAAAAAGAGGGGGAGACCGGCAGGAGCTTCATGAAAAAATCAGAAGCTATTCCATGGAGGCCGGTTTAAGAGTGAAAAGAGATGGTCTGGACAATGATTTACTGCAAAGAATTGCGGAAGATCCGGAATTCCCATTGGAAAAAACGGACTTGGAGGAGCTTTTGATCCCGGAAAAATACATCGGCCGTTGTAAGGAGCAGGTGGAGGATTTCATTGCAACAGATATCGCGCCTTTGCTGGAAAAGAATAAAGAGCTTTTGAATCTTTCAGTAGAAATCAAGCTTTAAGAATTAAAACAAGCATCTTGTGCGATATTTTTAAATTTTGTATACTGAGGAAGGAAAAGATATGAAGAGAGGAATAGCCATTTTCACTTTATTACTTTTTTGTCTTGCCCTAATAGCCTTATTGTTTCTGGCTTTCACCGGGGGAAAAAAGGAGTATATGCTGGCCTTATTGTTCTGTGTCATGATTCTTCCCAGTCTTTTTTATGTGTATCAGTGGATTACAAGATTGATTAAAAAAGATTAGATTTTATATATTAACTGTTTGAGGGTGCAATCGCACTGCATTATACAATTCAAATGTAAGAAAGGGGAACAAGTATGGTTCAAGCAATTGTCGGTGCAAACTGGGGAGATGAAGGTAAGGGGAAGATTACAGACTATTTGGCAGAATCTGCGGACATTGTAGTTCGTTTTCAGGGAGGAGCCAATGCGGGACATACCATCATCAATCCTTATGGACGTTTTTCTTTGCATCTTCTGCCCAGCGGAGTGTTTAACCCCAATGTAACCTGCGTTTTGGGAAATGGCGTTGCCGTGGATATCGGAAAATTCCTGGCAGAGCTGAAGTCTTTGGAAGAGGCAGGTGTTCCTAAGCCCAAGATTTACATTTCCGACCGCGCCCAGGTAATGCTTCCCCACCATGTGTTGCAGGATACTTATGAGGAGGAGCGTTTAGGAAAGAATAGCTTCGGTTCCACAAAGTCCGGTATTGCTCCATTTTTCTCCGATAAATATGCCAAGATCGGTTTACAGTTTAATGAGCTGTACTTTGATGATATTTTAGAGGAACGTCTAAAGAAGATTTTGGAAATCAAAAATGCTATGTTTATCAATCTCTATGGCAAGGAGCCTTTGGATTTTAATACAGTTTTAGCAGAGCTTAAGAAGCAAAGAGAAGAGATTAAGCCATTTTTAAAGGATACTTCCTTATTCCTGAGAACTGCCATTAAAGAAGGAAAGAAGATTTTAATGGAGGGACAGCTGGGAACCATGAAGGATCCTGATCACGGTATTTACCCAATGGTAACCTCCAGCCATACCCTGGCTTCCTATGCGGCTGTAGGAACAGGAATTCCGCCCTATGCCATTACCGATGTGGTTTGTGTCACCAAGGCCTATTCCTCTGCGGTGGGAGCAGGTGAGTTTGTCAGCGAGCTCTTCGGAGAAGCGGCAGAGGAGCTTCGTAAGAGAGGCGGAGATAAGGGAGAGTACGGGGCAACCACAGGCCGTCCCAGACGTGTGGGCTGGTACGATGCGGTAGCTTCCCGTTATGGCTGTGCATTACAGGGAGCAACCCAGGTAGCTTTAACTGTTTTAGATCCTCTGGGATATCTGGATGAAATTCCCATTTGTACCGGCTATGAAATCGACGGTGAAGTAATTCGTGATTTTCCGGTAACTCCCTTATTAAGAAAGGCTAAGCCGGTATATACCGTATTGAAGGGCTGGAAGCAGGATATCCGCGGAATCCGTAAGTACGAGGATCTCCCGCAGGAGTGCAGAGACTATATCGACTTTATTGAGAAGGAGTTGGAGGTTCCCATTACCATGGTTTCCAATGGCCCGAAGAGAGAAGAAATTCTACTGAGAACACCAAAGATTTAGGAAGAAAAAACTGACGAAAGCCTAGGAAACAGTAGATTGGAATAGACAGGAGGAAGAATGGCCCGTTGCCCGAATTGTGCAGGAGAATTACTCTTTGATATCAAAACCCAAAGCCTGAAATGTCAACAATGCGACTCGGTTTTTAATCCCTACGATAAGGATAAGACCGTTGAAGGAGTGGTACAGGAGTACTACGATACCCAGGTATTTACCTGCCCCCAATGCGGAGCGGAGATAGAGAGTACGGATTTCTCCGGTACGGGCTTTTGTGCCTACTGCGGTTCCTCTGTGGTGTTCACCAGTCGAATGAAGCAGGCGGAGATGCCTCAGAAAATCATTCCCTTCCAGCTTACCAAGGAGGATTGTAAAAAGCGTTATCAGGACAAGGTTCGTTCTGCCATCTATCATGATAAGGAGCTGGAAAATCCGGAGTATCTGGAGAGATTTGTGGGCTATTACCTTCCCTACTGGCTTTATAGTTTTGAAGTGGATGAACCCTTGGCATTGGAGGGACTAAAGGAATATCGAAGCGGAAGCTATCAATATCAGGAACGTTATGCCCTTTCCGGACAGCTGCAGGGAAAGTTTAACAACATCCCCTATGATGCCTCCACTCGATTTGATGATACGATTGCCGGTTGTATTGCGCCCTTTACAGAGAAGAATTTAAAGGAATTCAGTCCGAACTTCCTTTTAGGCTTTTACAGTGATGTGGCGGATGCGGATGCCAAGCAATATGAGCCCAAAGCCCTTCATATGGTGGAACAACAGCTTTGGTCCTCCGTCTTGGGAAGGCAGGGCTTTCAGGAAAGCGACATGCAGTTAAACAATGAAAGCATTCGCTCCTTGACGAAAATCGGTGCCAAATCCGTAACTGTGGAGCGGGGTATGTTTCCGGTTTGGTTTTTGAGCTATAAAAAGGACAATCGAATCGCCTATGCGGTGGTAAATGGAGAGACCGGTAAGGTTTACTGTGATATTCCCATTAGCGAAAGCCGTTTTCATAACGCATCTATGATGATTGCCATTCCCATATTCCTGATTTTGAATTTATTTTTTCAAATCAAGGCGGAGAATCTTCCCTGGTACACCATGGCTTTGTCCACCCTCTTGATTGTTCTGGCCCAGGGACAGATTTCAAAAATTAAAAAGAGAGAAGACAGTCTTACAGGAAACAAAAACAAGTCCAAGGAAGAGAAGGCGAAGCTTCTTCGGCATAATGGAACAGGATATGCTCTTGTTTCCGTTTTCTTTTCCTTAGGCATTATGCTTTGGCATCCGGTACAGGATGAATATTATTATCTGGCCAGTGCGGTAAGCGGGATTATGTCGATTCTTTCCCTGCGTTTGATGATTAAGAAGTTCAATATTTTATCCACCCGTTCCATACCGGAATTTTTTGACAAGAAGGGGGTGAAGTGATGAATAGAAGTTTCCTGAAAAAGTATTCTGCTGTTTTTCTATTTTTCAGTTTTTTGCTGACACTTTCTTTTCAGAGCTTTGCCTTAAGCAGCGATGAGCTGTTACAAGCTTCTGTATATACGAATAGTAGTTCCGGTTATAAAGCCTACCTTTTGGATGAAAGTGACCTACTTAGTTCTTCCGAGGAGACGCAGGTTAAGGAGGCGATGATCCCATTAACAAAATACGGGAATATTGCCTTTGTTTCCGGAGAGGGCGGCTACTCTGCGGCGTCCACTGCCAAGGATTTGTTGGAGGATTCCTTTCCCAACGGCAGTGCCAGCCTCTTATTGATTGATATGTATAATAGGGAAATCAGAATTCAAAGTTCGGGAACCTTGTATAAAACTATCAATAATCATGTGGCAGACAGCATTACGGATAACATTTATCGCTATGCCTCCAATGGGGATTTCGGAAAAACTGCCACTATGGCCTTCCGGCAGATGAATGCCAAGATGGAGGGACGCTTTGTGGAGACGCCGATGCGATGGATTAGCAATTTGTTTCTTGCTGCCGCTTTGGCCTTACTTCTGAATTTCCTCTGGCTGATTACAGGAAAGAGAAATGAAACGGCTGCGGCGGGGGCTATCCTGGCGGCTATGGCTCCGGACTTTATCATTGCCCAGCGGCGAAAGGATTTGATCTCACAAAATAAGCTCTATGTTCCCAGATCTTCCGGAAGCTCCGGGGGAAGTAGCGGTGGCGGTGGCGGCTTTAGCGGTGGAGGTTTCAGCGGTGGAGGAGGCCATTCCTCCGGCGGTGGGGGACATCGTTTTTAGAAGGAAGAGAATAGGACATTTCCGTTGATTTTCTATGAAAATTCCGATTTTTTCGCCGGATTTTCCGGAAGGAAAGCTTGCATGTTTATTTGTTTTATATTAGAATTGTTCCCGAGTTAATGGCCAAGTGCCTAAGAGAAGGGGGAGTTTTTCCCAAAGAAAAGTGATTTAGGAGGATTTATGGTTTCTGCAGGTGATTTCAGAAATGGTGTTACAATTGAGATGGATGGACAGGTAGTTCAGATCGTGGAGTTCCAGCACGTTAAGCCCGGTAAGGGAGCTGCCTTCGTTCGTACCAAGTTAAGAAATGTTATTAACGGTGGTGTAACCGATAAGACCTTCCGTCCCACAGAGAAGTTTCCTGCAGCACGTATTGACCGTGTAGATATGCAGTATCTCTATGATGACGGAGAGATGTACAACTTCATGAACAATGAGACCTTTGAGCAGATTGCTTTGTCTCATGAGCAGATTGCAGATTCCATGAAGTTCGTTAAAGAGAACGAAACCGTTAAGGTAGTATCTTATCAGGGAAATGTATTCTCTGTAGAGCCTCCTTTGAAGGTAACCTTAGAGGTTACTCATACAGAGCCGGGAATTAAGGGTAATACCACCACCGGTGCAACAAAGCCTGCTACTGTTGAGACAGGTGTTGAAGTACAGGTTCCTCTGTTTGTAAATATCGGAGATAAGATTATTATTTCTACCCAGACAGGTGACTACGAGTCCAGAGCATAAGTGCAGGACTGGTGTAGAGAATAAGCACTGGGAAGAATGCTTCTCCTAGAAGAAAATTGAGACTAAGGCTTCCTAAAAGGAAGCCTTTTTTTGTAGAAAGGATCGCTATGCAGGCTTTAAAAGCAATACTACAGGAAGCTATGGAATCTGCCTTTGTGGAGGCGGGGTATGATAAGGACTTAGCTAAGGTCAGTGTTTCCAACCGTCCTGACCTTTGCGACTATCAAAGTAACGGGGCTTTGATGGGAGCAAAAAAATATCAGGAGAATCCCATTGCTTTGGCCGAGAAGGTAAAGGGGTTTTTGGAAAAGAAAAGCTATAAAGATACTCCTTTATTTTCTTCTGTTGAAGCGGTAAAGCCGGGATTTTTAAATGTGAAGCTTTCCCCACAATTTTTAGGAGCTTATCTTCAGGGGATGCAGACGGAAGAGCAGAATGGCCTTCATGAAAAGGAAGGTAGAAAGATTTTACTGGACTACGGCGGAGCCAATGTGGCAAAGCCTCTTCATGTAGGACACCTTCGTTCTGCTGTAATCGGAGAAGCCCTGAAAAGAATGGGAAAAAGACTTGGAAATAATGTGGTAGGAGATGTGCATCTTGGAGACTGGGGTCTGCAAATGGGACTCATTATCACAGAATTAGAGGACAGAGGAGAGCTGGAAAAGCCCTTTACGATTTCCGAGCTGGAAGAGATTTACCCCTTTGCTTCCAAGAAAGCCAAGGAAAAGGATGAAGCCGGAAATCTGCTTAATGAGGAATATGCTAACCGTGCCAAGGAAAATACCTTAAAGCTACAGCAGGGAGATCCTGTATTTCATAAGGTTTGGGAAAGAATTATGGAAGTTTCCGTTGCGGATTTAAAGAAGAACTATGAAGCTCTGGATGTGCACTTTGATCTGTGGAAGGGGGAGTCAGATGCGGACCCCTATATTCCAAAGCTGATTTCTTTACTGGAAGAGAAGAAATTAGCCTATCGTTCTCAGGGAGCATTAGTGGTGGATATTACGGAGGAGGGGGACAGTAAGGAATATCCTCCCTGTATGATTCAGAAATCCGACGGAGCAAGCCTCTATGCCACATCTGACCTTGGAACCATTATGGATAGAGAAGAGCATTATCCGAAGGATTTATATCTTTATATAGCAGATAGTCGTCAGGCCCTTCACTATACACAGTTTTTCCGTGTGGCAAGACGGGCAGAGCTTCTTCCTAAAGAAACAGAATTAAGCTATATCGGCTTCGGTACCATGAACGGAAAGGACGGAAAGCCCTTTAAAACCAGAGAGGGGGGAGTCTTAAGACTGGAGCGCCTGATTTCCGAGACCAGAGATTCCGTTTTAAAGCGTATGGAGGAATCCAAGGATAATGGCTTGAGCCAAGAGGAAAAAGAGGAAACCGCCGGAATCGTAGCCTTAGCTGCTTTAAAGTACGGTGACCTTTCCAACCAAGCCACCAAGGATTATATCTTCGACTTGGAGAAATTTACTGCCTTTGAAGGAAATACCGGCCCCTATATTCTTTATACCATTGTCCGTATCTCCTCCATTTTACGGAAGTATGCGGAAAGTAAGGGAGAGGCTTGGAAGGATAGCCTAAGCTGGATATCGGAAAATGCAAAGAACTATCCCATTGGAAGTTCCGGGGATGAAAATGTAATGGCACTTGCAAAAATTCTGGCAGCCTTCCAGGATGAGATGCGGGATGCATGGAGAGAATGTGCTCCCCATAAGATTTGTACCTATATCTATTCTTTGGCCAATCAGTTCAATTCTTTCTATCACAATGTAAAGATCTTGACAGAGGAGGACGAGCAAAAGAAGAAGGAATATATTGGTCTTCTTTGCCTAAGCTGGAAGGTGCTTATGGATTGTATTCATGTGCTGGGCTTCTCTGCTCCGGAAAGGATGTAAGATGCGGTATTTTGTACTTAGTGATATTCATGGCTCTGCGTATTATGCAAAGCTTGGGATAGAGGCCTATCAAAAAAGCGGCTGTGAGAGAATCCTGCTTTTGGGAGATGTTTTGTATCATGGCCCCAGAAATTCTCTGCCAAGAGACTATGCCCCCAAAGAGGTCATAGCTCTCTTAAATCCGCTGAAGGAAGAAATTCTTGCGGTTCGGGGAAACTGTGAGGCAGAGGTGGATCAGATGGTTTTGGACTTTCCCGTTATGGCGGACTATGCCATCCTGGAGTGGGGAAAGCACAGAGTGTTCCTTTCCCATGGCCATGTCTATAACGCGGAAAGTTTTCCGCTTCAAAAAGATGGAGATATCTTCCTCCAGGGGCATACCCATGTTCCCGTGGCAATGAAGAAGACCAGAGGAGAGAAGTATTTTTATCACCTAAACCCCGGCTCCATCAGCCATCCTAAAGAAGACAGCCCCCACAGCTACGGCATTTTGGAAGACAACAGCTTCACCCTATACGATGTAGAAAAAGGAGAAGCATATAAAAAGATAGAGTTCTAAAAAAGAAATGAAAATTTAGAATTTCGAAACTACTAATTCGAAACTTATGCAATACAATATGGGTCTGAAATTCGAAATTCATGCAATACCATATAGGTCTGAAATTTGAGCTAATCTGAGCCCGTCAGTGCTTCTGGAAAGCTGAAAAATTGAATGACTTGAAAATCAGGAATTCCAATTTACATGCAATGTAGAATAGGTCTGGAATAAGGGCAATCTAAGCCCGCCGGTACTTGCGAAAAACGAAGGAACTGAAGTTTTTCGCTTAGTATCCGCTGCGAGGCGAAGTTAGCGAGAGCGTGCCCGAATTCCAGACCTATTGCTACATTGAAGGAGATAATTTTATCAAGTTCTTTAATTTTGAAGCGAGAGAGTGCCCCATTTTCAGACCCATATTGTATTCAAGGGTATCATATTTCAAGTTCTTCAATTTTTTATATTTCCCTCCTTGACATATACCCTATGGGGGTATATCATGATGTCGAAAAAGAAAGGAGGAAGATATGAAACAATATAGAGTTACAGGGATGACCTGTGCTTCCTGTCAAAGTAGAGTAGAAAAAGCCGTGTCTAAAGTCCCCGGCGTAAAGTCCTGCTCCGTTTCTCTTTTAACCAACTCCCTGGGAGTGGAAGGAGAAGTAGGGGCAGATGAAATCCAAAAAGCAGTAGAAGCTGCCGGTTACGGTTTTGAGAATCCGGAAGAGAGCAATACCCTATCGGAGAAGAAAGATAAGGGGGATGCTCTAAAGGATACCGAAAGTCCAAAGCTAAAAAAGAGACTGCTTCAATCCTTATTTTTCTTAGCAATTCTTTTGTATTTTTCCATGGGGCCAATGTTATTCCATGCTCCGCTTCCAAAGGCCTTTTCCAATCCCGGAATATTGGCATTAACGGAACTCTTACTTAGTTTAATTGTTCTTTACATCAACAGAAAGTTTTTCATTTCCGGTTTTAAGAGTGCCTTTGCTTTAGCCCCCAATATGGATACTTTGGTGGCCTTGGGCTCCGCCGCATCCTTTTTGTACTCCCTGGGAATCCTTTACGGTATTCTCTATGCCTTTGGAGAGGGAAACCTGGAGCAGGTAAAAACGCTGGGGCATCATCTTTACTTTGAAACTGCCGCTATGATTCCTACCCTGATTACTTTGGGAAAGCTTTTGGAAGCAATTTCAAAGGGAAGGACTACAGATGCTTTAAAGAGCTTAATGAATTTAAGTCCTAAAAAGGCACACCTTCTTACAGGGGAGCAGGAAACAGAAGTTTCCGTAGAGGAAGTGAAGGAGGGAGACTTCTTCACGGTATATCCGGGAGAACAGATACCGGTTGACGGTGTTATTATAAGCGGTGTTACTGCTGTGGATGAGTCGGCATTAACGGGAGAATCCCTTCCTGTAGATAAGGGAGAAGGGGACAAGGTCTCTGCCGGTACTTTGAATCAGTCCGGCTTTATCAAGGCTAAAGCCAGCAGAGTAGGAAAGGATACCACCTTATCTCAAATCATTCAAATGGTATCCGATGCGGCAGCAACCAAGGCTCCTATTGCCAGAATAGCAGACCAAATCTCCGGTGTTTTTGTACCGGCGGTTATTGGTATTGCCATACTGACCTTTGTTGTAATTCTTTTGAGTGGAGGAACATTTTCCGATGCTCTTTCCAGAGCTGTAGCCGTACTGGTTATCAGCTGTCCCTGTGCTTTGGGACTGGCCACACCGGTAGCCATTATGGTGGGAAATGGTGTTGGCGCAAAAAACGGGCTTTTATTTAAAACTGCCGCTTCTTTGGAGGCAGCCGGAAAGGTAGAAATTATTGCCCTGGATAAGACCGGTACCATTACCAATGGAAGCCCGGTGCTTACGGATCTTCTTCCTATGCAGGGAGTTTCCGAAGAAGAGCTTTTGACTCTGGCAGTTTCCCTGGAAAAGAATTCGGAACACCCTTTAGCAAAAGCTATTTTAAATTATGGGGAAGAGAAGAAGATTTCTACACTGCCCGTGGATAATTTTCAGGCTATGGTGGGACATGGTGTTTCCGGAACCATAGAGGGAGAAAAAGCTGTGGCAGCTTCCTTATCCTATATGAAAGAGCATTTTTCTTTGGAAAAGAGTTTTGAAGAGCATTGTAACAGCTTTTCCGAAGAGGGAAAAACCCCATTATTCTTTGCAAAAGGAGAGAAGCTTTTAGGCTGTATCGCCGTAGCGGATACCTTAAAGGAGGATGCAAAGACGGGAATTGAAGAGCTGAAAAAGCAGGGAATATTCACGGTTATGCTTACCGGCGATCAGAGAAGGACAGCAAATGCCATCGGTAAGGAAGCCGGAGTGGATATGGTCATTGCCGAAGTGCTTCCTGACGGAAAAGAAGAGGTTATTCGAAAACTCCAAAACTATGGTAAGGTAGCCATGGTAGGAGACGGTATCAATGATGCGGTTGCCCTGACAAGAGCGGATCTGGGGATTGCCATAGGGGCAGGTACGGATGTGGCTATTGATGCGGCGGATTTAGTACTGATGAAATCAAAAGTAAGGGATATTCCGAAGAGTATTCGACTTTCCAGAGCTACGATTCGAAACATTCATGAGAACCTGTTCTGGGCCTTCTTCTATAATGTGATTTGTATCCCCCTTGCTGCAGGATTTTATTCCGCCATCTTCCATTGGAATTTTGCCATGAGTCCTATGGTGGGGGCGGCGGCGATGAGCCTTTCCAGCTTTTCCGTGTGCTTAAATGCACTCAGGTTAAACTTATTTAACATAAACAATTCCGCTAAAGACCATAGGAAAGGCTTGGCGGAAGAAAAGAAAGAAAAGTTACTGTTGGATTTTGACTCTGCAAAGAAAGAGAGTCATGCACAAAAAGAAAAGGAGATTGTTATGGAGAAGCATTTGGACATTGAAGGTATGATGTGCGGACATTGTTCCGGAACTGTAAAGAAGGCTTTAGAGGCTTTGCCACAGGTGGAAAAGGCTGAGGTTAGTCATGAAACCGGTAAGGCCGTTGTTACTTTGAAAGAAGCCGTGGCGGATGAAGTCTTGAAGAAGGCTGTAGAAGATCAGGAATATACGGTAAAATCCATTTCATAATTAATTTTCATCATCATTTTTCGTAATCAGTGTACATAATCAAGTAAGGCTCTGATTTTTATAAAACGATGTGAAAACAAGAATGTCTATAAGGGAGATTGCATTTATGCAGGAGGAGCAAAAGCAAGAAGCTTCCATGGAAATGGGAGGGTGCTGTGGAGGAAGAAAGAAAAAACAGGCCAGGGATGAGAGGGAAAGAAGAGATTTGATTTCTCGATTGAACCGTATGGAGGGACAGATTCGAGGAATTCGCAATATGCTTTTAGAAGAGCGATATTGTGTGGATATCCTTACCCAGGTTAGTTCTGTTTCCTCTGCCCTAAAGGCCTTTAGCAAGGAGCTGTTGCAAAGCCATATAGAAAGCTGTGTTGTTTCCGATATTCAGGAGGGTAAAACCGAGGCGGTAGAGGAGCTGTGCGGCTTGATTAAGAAAATCATGTAACGAAAAATTTTCTTACGCTTTTCATACTTTAAACACAAAAGAACTCTATACTCCATAGAGTTCTTTTTTATTCTTCAGGAGTAGCGTCCGAAGAGAGTATATCTCGTTTAAACGAAGCTACTTTAAAGTTTCACCTTGCATTCTGCTTTTAACAGGGCAATGGTTGAAACAATATAAAGAAATTTTAGGAATACCGTATAGAGAACAAAAGAAAGGAGATGCTTATGGATAATAAGAACAATTCTATGCCCGGCTGGGACGATTTCTTTCCTGGCAACAAAAAGGATGACAATGGAGGGGGAAACAGACCCAGATCCTTCCTGTTCTACGTCTTTATTGCCATGATTATTACTTTATTGCTGAATACCTTTGTATTTCCGGCAATGAAACAGGCAAGAATTGAGCCTGCCGCTTATTCGGAATTTCAAAAGGCTATTACGGATAAGACCGTCAGTAAGGTGGAATTTAATCAAAATACCATTGTCTATGACGTGAAAAAAGACGGTAAGACCCAAACTTACAGTACCACAAGAGTGAACAACGAATTTAACGAAGCACAGATTATGCAGGAGTTAAATGCCCAGGGAGTGGAGTACAATGAAACCATTCCTGTAGAGAGTAATTTCTTCTTAAACTTCATTCTTTCCTGGGTTGTGCCCTTACTGCTCTTTATGGCTTTAGGAAACTGGCTTTCCAAGCGAATGGGATCCGCCATAGGCGGCATGGGGGGCGGTTTTGGATTAGGCGGTTTAGGAAGATCCAATGCCAGAGAGTATGAGAAGAAGGATGACAGCATTCGCTTTAAGGATGTGGCCGGGGAAGATGAGGCAAAGGAGCTTCTCACGGAGATGGTAGACTATTTAAATCATCCGGACAAGTATTCCAGAATCGGTGCAAAGATTCCCAAGGGTGCTTTGCTTGTGGGACCTCCGGGAACCGGTAAAACCATGCTGGCCAAGGCTGTAGCCGGCGAAGCAGGTGTTCCCTTCTTTTCCATTTCCGGATCGGAATTTGTAGAGATGTATGTTGGTATGGGAGCTGCTAAGGTTCGTGATCTTTTTGATCAGGCAAAGAAAAAGTCCCCCTGTATTATCTTTATTGATGAGATTGATGCCATCGGTAAAAAGCGCGGTGCCGGAGGATTGGGAGGAAATGATGAAAGAGAACAGACTTTAAATCAGCTTCTTACGGAGATGGACGGTTTTGACAGCAATAAAGCCATTATTCTTCTGGCAGCCACCAACCAACCGGATCAGTTAGATCCTGCCCTTCTTCGTCCGGGAAGATTTGATAGAAGAGTGCCGGTGGAGCTTCCGGATTATCAGGGAAGAATTGATATTTTAAAGGTACATAGTGCCAAGATTAAAATGTCCGATAACGTAAGCCTGGAGGCCATTGCCAAGGCGGCTCCCGGCGCATCCGGTGCGGAACTTGCCAACATTATCAATGAGGCGGCTTTAAGGGCGGTTCGTGCCGGCAGAGAAAGAGTTATACAGTCCGACTTGGAAGAGTCCATTGAGGTGGTTATTGCCGGTTATCAGAAGAAAAATAAGGTGATGACGGAGAAGGAAAAGCTGATTGTGGCATACCATGAGGTGGGACATGCCTTGGTTGCTGCCTTACAGAAGGACTCTGCTCCGGTTCATAAAATCACTATTATCCCCAGAACTTCAGGTGCTTTGGGTTATACCATGCAGGTGGAGGAAGAGGGAAACCATTATCTCTATTCTAAGGAAGAGCTGGAAAATGAAATTGCCACCCTCACCGGCGGACGTTGTGCGGAGGAACTGATTTTCCATACCTGTACTACAGGAGCTTCCAATGATATTGAGCGGGCAACCAAGTCTGCAAGAGCCATGATTACCCGCTACGGTATGAATCCGGAGGTGGGAATGGTTGCTATGGAACAGCTTCATAACCAGTATCTTGGGGGAGATTCCAGCCTAACCGTTTCTCCGGAAACCCAAACCAAGATTGATGAGATGGTTGTAGCCTTGGTAAAGAAACAACACGACAAAGCCTATAAGCTCTTGGAAGACAATATTACCAAGCTTCACGAAATTACCAAGTTCCTCTACGAAAGAGAAACCATAACCGGAGAAGAGTTCCTGGAGATTTTAAATCGAAAGGAAGTGGACCCCTCCGTAGTGGCCAGAGAGGAAAACTAAGCCAGTTTTCACATATTACATAAAATAGAAATGTACCAGATATACATTTCTCCGACATAGAGTATAGGGTTGAAATAAGGGCAATCTGAGCCCGTCGGCACTTGCGAAAAACACAGGAACTGTTGTTTTTCGCTTAGTGTCCGCTACGAGGCGAAGTTAGCGAAAGCGTGCCCTATTTCAACCCTATACTTTATAAGGAGAAAAATTTGGTGCATTTCTTTTTTATTTTCGCTAAATTGAAAAAGTAAATTCCAGTGCAGAGGTAAATTCTACCTAGCTTTAAAAAATCCCTAAAATCAGGCAGTTTGAAATTTCATTTCTGCCT
>NZ_JACHHH010000015.1 GCF_014202695.1 Oribacterium sinus | reverse complement strand
GGCTATGAAGCCTATAATGGAAAGTCTTACTGGTACTATTTCTTGGATTCCGGCTATATGGCTACAGGCTGGGTAGAGGTAAACGGCAGTAAATATTATCTCTTCCCAAACTCTGATGGATGGAAGGGTAGAATGCTCACCGGTTGGCAGTGGATTGATGGAAACTGCTACTACTTAGACCCGCAAGGACAGAATGAGGGTGCTCTCTATAGAAACACCACTACTCCCGATGGGTTTACAGTAGACTCGGAAGGAAGATGGGTAGTGAATGGAGTGGTGCAAAAAAAGTAAAACAGCCATTATGTTTTATAGAAATGTTTATATAATCTATTTTAGGGAAAAGCTAAAATAGAAAAAGACAGTAATTCTAAACAGAAATTCAACAATGCAAAAGGCAAAGAAACCGAGATAGAAGAGATGCTTCTGTCTCGGTTTGTGGAAGAAGGAGTAATTTATGAAAAGCTTTATCTTGGGGAAGAGAGGAAAGAGGCTAATAGCCCTGTGCCTTGTTATATTACAAGTGCTTTTTCAATTTCCTGTAGAATGGAAAGCGGAGGGAAGTCAAGCAGAAGGAAGTCAAGCAGAGAAAGTTACAAAACTAGATTTTTCTTTTGTAGATCATAACTCAGAACGAGCCGGCTCAATCAAGGTGGAGGTAGAGCTTGTTGTATATAAAAAAATCGATGCAAAAAAGACAGAAGAGACAGATGAAAACGTGCTGTCTTCTTCCGTGATGGATAAAGATAAGGAGGAAAAGGTATCAGCTTCTTTTTTTGAAGATGAAGGGAAAGAAAAGACTAGCTCCAGTACTTTCGGAATAGAACCGGACGGTAACTATACTAAAGAACAAGTCAACTGGGATGAGAGTGACGGATTCAAACACTATTATCCCAGTTCGAAATATAGTGAAGATAAACCTTCTAACAAGATACATCCGACTTATGGAATTGTTCAGAAAGTTTTATTTTATACCGGACAAACCAATCAAGATGGAGAAATTTCCCAGGAAATTCCGGCAGAGTATATGACCAAAAACTATACGATAGAGATTCGTGTACGAGGAAGTAATAAGTCTTATGAAACGTCTGGTTTATATGAAGAACGTATTACAGACGGAAATTTACCGGATGACCTGTATAGAACTATAGAGCTTAAGTTGAATCAAAAAAAGAAAAAGCAGTGGCAAGGAAACTTAGTATTTCCTCCGGTAAATGATGTAATTTTGAAGGAGGGGGAAAGCAATCCTATTCCTTTGGAAGCATACTATCAAAAGGCCAGTGAGGAAGAGGATGTAACTGTACCCCAAATAGAATATTACCTTGCGAATTCCAGGGGAGATAGAACTCGGATTTATGATCCTACTGCTTTTTTAGTTGGTACTTCCGGAAGATATACCATCATCGCCAGAGTACCGGAGGACGCCAATCATGCGTTTTTAGAGGAAGCAAGGAGTTTAGTTGTAAAAAAACGCTTTAATGGAGAAATCATTATAAATAAAAACATTAAAATACCACTGAAAAAGGGTGAAGAGATTCAGCCGGAAATTAATGAAATATTTAAAGCTAAGGTTTACTACTCTATTGTTTCTCCGAAATTAAATGCTTCTATTGAACTTGATGAAAATAGACGCATAATAAGAATGAGGCATATTGGAAAGGCTAGAATAGAGGCCAGAGTAGATGATTGGGTAGACCCTAAGGATGGAACAATATATACGGCTGAACCGGAGATAATTTATATAACGATTACCCCCGGGAACCAGAACCAATTTTCCTTTAGTTTAAAAGATTTTGGACAGCCAAGTGAAGAAGAAAGGGGAGGGAATAAGGTATTCCGGTATACCGTGCATTATGGAAAGGAGAATCAGGAGGGCGGAAGGACTTTAGGCAAACACTCTTTTCGCGTAAGTACCAGAGGCGCTACAGGCACGAGTGTAAGTTATAAGCTTGAAGCAGGAGAGGATATTGCTGATTTTAATGCACAGACAGGAGTCCTTACTTTTAAAAACAGTAAAGTTGGTCCTGTCCTAATATCTGCTACATCTGTTGACCCAACAGGAAATTATGATCCAAAGACCATTTATGCGGAAATCAATGTGGTTTATCCGGACTTCTCTAATTTCATAGATAAGCAAGGGAAAGCTAATGATAAGGGCTGGTATAACACGAATATAATATTCTCCCCTAAGTCAAAAAATGATAGCATTTCCGATAGTGATTCCTGGGATGACACTAAGAATAAGTGGAAAAAAAGTTTTTCAATTGAGGAAAAAGACGGTGCTTTGGAAGGAAGAGAACTTTTTATCAAGAAACCTAACGGAGAAATTGGTAAAGCGTATGTACTTGAAAAGTATAATATTGATACTACCAAGCCGAAGCTTATCTCCATTTCCTATAGGACGGACAAAGAGTCCAGAGTCAAAACCCTTGCGGGCTATGACTTCTATAAAGACACACTGGAAGTGGAACTAGAAGCTAGGGATGAGCGTTCCGGGATGGCTGCCATCTGTTATCGTTTTGACCTACAAGATAGTGATGGGATTGTTCATCAGGGAAATACTTTGTACAAGCTTACGGATAATGACGAGAGATTTAGCAAACCGGATGATTTCAGAGCCATTGCAAAAATCAAGATTGATCCTCAATTCAGGGGAAAGATTGTATTCTTCGCGGTAGATAACGCAGACAATACAAATGAAGATCAGCCTCTTAAAACCGATAAGTATTTGGTAGTGGATACAATAAAACCAAAGGGAAGCTTCGATTTTCAGCCTAAGGGTAAGAAAGTTAATGACCACTTTTATTTTCAAGATAAGGCATTTTTAACTCTGAATGTGGAAGAAAAGAACTTTTTTCCGGAGGATCAAGATTTTTCTTTGAAGGTTTATAGCAGAAGAAATGGAGAAGACAAAGAAAGTTCCTATAGAGTGCAGGGCAATAGGGAAGCTCTCACCTTAAAGAAGAATTCTACTTTCATTAGTGATGGAAGAGAGAGCTTGTTAAAGGACAATTCTACTTCCTTCGTACAAATCATGCCTAATGGGGAACAGAATGATTTGACAATGAATTTCACCCAGGAAGGACATTATCGTTTGTCCTTTGACTATAAGGATCCTTCCGGAAATGCTTTAGAATGGAAGAATACTTTAGGATTAGAGAAGAATGGAGAACTGGCTATCACTGTGGATCATACGGATCCCAAGATTTTCTTTGACCCTTCTTCCGAAAGTGGACAGGTACGGTACTTTGCCAAGGATGTTAAGCTGAAGGCCAATGTGCTGGAAGAAAACTTTAATCCGGCAGCCACCGATCTTTCTTATGTATTTACCCCGGATAGGGTGGAGGGGCGAACTGCTGTGGCAAGTTCCAGCAGCCTTTCTTCCGGAACAGGGGAAAGAAGTATACGGCCGAACAATATAAGCTGGAAGAAGGAAAAGGCTTCCGATTCCACCTTAAATAAGGCGGAGCTTTCCTTAAGTGAAGATGGTAAATATGTGGTGAACTTACATACCACAGATTTTTCCGGAAGAACCGCCAGCGCTTCCAACATTTTGGTGGTGGATAAAACACCGCCTAAGATTCGGCTGACTTTATCCAATGACGGCTTGGCCAATGAGAAATACTTTAGAGAAGCGAGAAGGGGAAAAATCGAAATCGAGGATGCCCACTTGGATTTCTCTTCTCTTCAGATTGATTTTTCCGTAAAGGACAAGGCGGGGAATCCGGTATCTACCGCAAGGAATCATGCAGCATATTTGAAGAACTCGGAGAGCTGGACACAAGAGGGAAATAAATATACCTGCTTGGTAGAGTTTACTGAAGACGGCATTTATCATCTTGGCCTAAAGGTGAAGGACTATGCGGGCAATGAAAATGCCCCCATCGAAGTAGGAGAGACCAAGGCGGCCTTTGATTTTGTGGTGGATAGAAAAGCCCCCACAGGTGCCTTGAAGATTGGTGATTGGGATCGTTCCAAGGATGGAACCCTTTGGACCAAGCTCCTGGATCGTATCAGCTTTGGTCGATTCAGCAATAAGAAGCAGGTCATTCGTTTGCAGGCGGAGGATAACTTAAGCGGTGTCGGGCTGGTGGAAGTTCTTCGGACAAGGGAGAAGATGAGTCTTGCAGACCTGCAGGCAAGTTCTGCATTTAAGAATGTTACCGGCGAAGTAAAGGACGGTTACTGGTCCAAAGAAATCTCTCCTAATGAGACCTTTATTACCTATGTCCACTTAAAGGATATGGCCGGAAACCAGTATTACCTAAGCTCTGATGGGGTAATTTTAGACCAGCAGAATCCGGAAATTCACATTACTTTGCCTAAGGAAGAGGAGAAGAACGGCCTCTATAAGAAGGATGTGGTGGTAGGCATTTCCGTAACGGAGCCCAGCCCCGGAAACAGCTATGCCGGTTTAAAGGATGTAAGCTATACCGTTTACAGAGACGGTATAGAAACCCAGGCAGGCTCTCTCTATCATTTTTCCAAGGAGGAGCCCCAGTTAAACGACTTAAAGAAGTCCTATGATGATGCTCATGCTCTTACGATTTTGGCTAAGGACAACAACAGTAATGACGTGTTACTGAAAATCAAGGCAGTGGACAATGCCGGAAACCAAACGGTAAAGGAAGAGCGTCTTAGCATTGATATTACAAAACCGAGGGTCACATTATCTTTCGACAACAATCGTGTGGAAAATGAGTTTTATTTTAAAGAAAATCGAACGGCTACCATTACGGTAGAGGAGAGAAACTTCTCCCAGGATGCCTTCAAGATTTTGATTACAGACCCGGCGGGAGGAAAGGACGGCAGGCTTTTGGAGGTGGAAAGGGATTCCTTCCAAAAGGTTTCCGGAAGCGGAGACAGCACCAGATGGGAAAGCCGTATTTACTTCAATAAGGACGGAGATTATCAGCTTTCCATCACCGGAGAGGATTTGGCCGGAAATGCCATGGAAGACCTGGTCTATGCAGAGGGTACTCAGGCAGCTTTGGACTTTACCGTGGATAAAACTGCCCCTGTACTCAGTGTAAGCTATGACAACAATACCGCAAACCATGAGTTTTATTACAAGGAAGGAAGAAGGGCGGAGATTTCCATTGAGGAGAAAAATTTCCGTTCGGATCTTGTGGACTATTCCGTGTTGAAGGATGGCGGCCGAGAGGGTCATGGCAGCGCCCTGTCCTCCTTTAGCGGTGGAGAAGGTCGGGGCGTTTCCGAGCTTCATCATCAGGCAAGCATTTCCTATGAAGAGGATGGAGACTATCAGTTCAACATCCGGGTGAAGGATTTGGCGGGAAATGAGGCCCTGGCTTATCCGGAAGATCATTTTGTCATTGACAGAACGGCTCCCAGTCTGACGATTAGTGATATTTTGAACGAGTCTGCCAATAAGGGAGAGGTCAGTCCCAAGATTTCTTACGGGGATCGCTATCTGGATCAGGATGCTTTGTCTTTGAAGCTTGTAGGAGAGGTACATGGAGAGCATGAGCTGTCTTCTCAGCAGGGCGGAAGCATTTCCATAGCCAGAACGGATGCCTTAAACCTTCCTATGCAGAAGTCTATGGAGGAAACCGAGTCTCAAAAGCAGAAGCAGGAGGAGAAAGAGGGCATTGTTTACCAAAGCTCCGCAGGGGGAGAAGAGGGAAATCTTTCCTTCCAAAACTTCCCGGAGGAGCCGGATACGGACGATGTGTACCGGCTTTCCGCAAAGATTGTGGACATGGCGGGAAATGAAACTACGGAAGAGCTTTGGTTCTCCGTAAATCGTTTCGGTTCCACCTATCTTCTGTCCGACAGGGCGAAGGCTCTGCAGGGTACCTACCAGAAAGAGGGAGAAGAGATTCTGATTTCGGAAATCAACGCGGATGAGGTTTTGTCTTCTGCTTTAACCTTATACAGAAATGAGGAGAAGCATGCCCTTTCCGAGGGGGCGGAGTATCAGACTACTCGCTCCGGCGGAAACGGAAAATGGTATCGGGGAGATTATCTGATTAAGAAGGATAACTTCGACAAGGAAGGCCTGTATCATTTGCAGATTTCCTCTCAGGATAAGGCAGGAAACCTTGCCAGCACGGAACAGACCGAAAGAGGGGCAGAGCTTCGCTTCGGTATCGACAGAACACCCCCCAGAATCCTGCTTTCCAATGTGGACAATCAGGGGGTATACCGTGGTGATTCCCTGGATCTGGATTTATCCGTACAGGATAACCTGTGGCTGGAGCAGGTGGATGCCATCGTGGATGGAACGGAAGAACTAAGCTGGAAGGACAAGAGCTTGCAGGAAGCGGTTGCAAAGGACAGCTTCCCCTTGCAGATTTCCGGAGAAAAGGGAAAACGACATAAGCTTTTGGTGGTAGCAAGAGATGCAGCCGGCAATGAAAGCCGAAAGGAAGTTTCCGACTTCGTGATTACCAACAATCCTTTGCTTCGTCTTATTTCTCAGAAAAACTTTGCCAGAAATGCCGCCATCGCTACTGTGGCAGGCTTAATGGGACTGTCCTGCCTGGTCAACGGCCCAAGCCTCTTACAGGAGCTGAAGCGGAGAAGACTGAGGGGAAAGATAAGATAGGAAAATTTTTGACTTTCAAGACAGAAATTTTGACTTTCAAGACAGAAAATAATTGACAGAACAAAGGAGAAAAGCGTATAGTCCCGTCTTTGACAGTTGCGAAAGAGTCAAGAGCCCATAAACGGCGTAATTACGCCATTTATGGGCTCTTGTTGTGGTGCGCCTAGCGGCGCACGTTTCTAACGGGTTAAAGTCCCGAATCCGCCCGGTAGTGGGAAGGATATAGCCGAAGGCAAGGGTGTCGAGGGTGACCTCGAATCTGAAGGAAGCTGGATATGAGGAAGATACTAACTCATGGGCAAATCTCTGGTCTGACGAACAGAAATCTCATATGAGGTTATGCATGAGGATAAGACTGCAAGACAAGCCAAAGTCCAATAACTACACGGAATCATGCATGATAGATGAGGCAGATATATGGAGAGGAAGAAACGTGTGGTACCTAGGGAGGTCTGTGTGATATGCCTCGAAAGAGGTAACCATTGTCCAAAGCAATGCTGAACACACAGAAGTCAGCAGAGGTCATAGTAGTCGAGAGACAAAGGACCGAATCAGTAGGAGTCTCAAGTATGACTGAGAAAGGAGGAATGACTGGTTATGGCAGAAAACATTGAAAACAATGGCTGTTCGCAAAGAGATAGTGCGGAACATGAAGGGTATGCGAAAGCGCGTAGGTCATTCAATCTGATATGGAAAGAAAGAGGCAGTGCACAGCCGAAGCTCTTAGAAGCGATACTGCATAAAGATAACTTTAACAGAGCGTATAAGAGAGTGAAGGCAAACAAGGGAGCACCTGGAATTGATGGTATGACCATCGAAGAGGCACTTCCTTATCTTCAGGAACATCAACAGGAGTTAACTAACCGTATCTATCGTGGAAAGTATACTCCGTCTCCAGTAAGACGAGTTGAGATTCCCAAACCAGATGGTGGTGTGCGAAAGCTTGGCATACCAACAGTGATAGACCGTACACTTCAACAGGCGATAACACAACAGTTAGTTCCAATCTATGAGCCACTTTTTACAGACGGCAGCTACGGTTACCGTCCAAACAGAGACGCAAAAGGAGCAATACTTAAGATTAAGGAGTACGCTGAACAGGGCTACACATATGCGGTAGTTCTAGATTTATCGAAATATTTCGATACAATCAACCACGAGATTCTTATCAACCTTCTGAGGAAAAATGTTAAAGATGAACGTGTGGTGCAACTTATCAAGAGGTATCTGAAAAGTGGCGTAATGGAAAATGGAGTGGTTATTGAAACAGAGGAAGGGTCGCCACAAGGAGGGAATTTATCCCCTTTGCTCGCGAATATCTACCTCAATGAGTTCGACCGGGAGTTTTTGAAAAGAGGTGTCCCATGCATAAGGTATGCAGATGACATAGTGCTTCTTGCGAAAAGCAGAAAGGCATCAGAGAGACTCTTAGAGAGCAGTACGAGGTATCTTGAGGAGAAACTGAAACTTACAGTGAATCGAGAGAAAAGCCGCACTGTCAGTGTATTTGCAATCCGAAATTTTAAATTCCTTGGCTTTGCACTGGGAAGGAACAGAAGTGGCATATATGTCCGAGTTCATGCAAAGTCTTGGGAGAAGTTTAAGTCGAAACTGAAAGAGCTTTCTTCCCGTAAGCGCTGTCAGTCAATCAAGCCGAGCCTAGAAAGAATCAAGGTATACGCAAGAGGGTGGCTTAACTACTATGGAATAGCAAGTATGAAGAGCAACATGAATGATATCAACGGATGGCTCTATCACAGAATACGTATGTGTGTATGGAAACAATGGAAATGTGTGCGAACCAGATACCGAAACCTGAGGGTCATGGGAGTTCCTCAAGACCTAGGGTGGAAAACGGCAAACAGCAGACGAGGCTATTGGTTTACAACACATACAGTTGTCATGAACATGGCAATGACAAAAGAAAGACTGATAAACAGTGGCTTTTACGATTTAGCCACAGCCTATCAGTCTGTGCACGTCAACTATTGAAAGCGCTGTATACGAGAACCGTACGTACAGTGCTGTGAGAGGACGGCGGTTAGTCGCCGCCTCCTACTCGATCGCCTAGCGACGCACGTTTCTTTTTGAATTCTAGCAATATTTCTACTTTCGCTTTGCGTTTAAAATCTTTTTTATTTCTCTTTGAGATATAATCTCGTAATCCGTTCTAATTAGTTGCATTGTAACAAATTTCCGGTTCGGCGTGTTGTTGAAGACACGGTTTGAAGTTGATGATAGTCCTGCATCTGAACAATCGGATTCGGACGGTTTTCTTTGGAATGACCATATTTTCTGAAATCATCCACTTCCTCAATCTCGAAGTAATAGTTAGTGCAGTCATAGTAAAGAACTCTTTTATGTCGATTCAGTACCATTTCGGAATTCTTGTAAAGTTGAGACCGGAAAAAATCATTCTCTTTTGCAAGGATTTCCAGTGCACGGTAAACGTGATGGAGCTTGCAGTCAGGCTTTTCAAGGCCTGAGGAGATTTTGGAACTATTTAACTGTCAAACTCCCGATAGCTTTAATGGCATTAATTATAGATAAGAATAGAAATAATTTAATATAAATATTGAAAAATAAGAATCCATAAGTTAGTATAAACTATAATAGAGAATTGTTTAAAGTTATGTAATATGTATAGAAAAATAACAATGGTAGTTCACTATCTAAAAAGATGCGTTTATGCAGGGGGGACAGATGGAAAAGTTTTCAATGAGTATTTCTTTCCATGGGAGAGTCATGAAAAATTTTATGACTCTTATTCTATGGATTATTTTCTTGCCGGTAATTTTCATTCCAAAGCTTAGGGACAGAATCGTTCCCATGAATATTTTAGAATTTCATAAAAAACTAAAGTTCTTTCTGTATTCTCATGTCAATGGCGGAAAGGGAATGATTTCTATTTTTTTGGCATTAACCGTTTCTCCTTTGTTGATGTGTACTTTGATTTTCGTGGAATATGCCAGAATACAAAGCGCACAAGCCATTATTGAAGAGCTGATGGGAAGCTCTATTTTTTCTGCTCTTGCCCATTATGACCCCTACTTGGATGAACGTTTCGGTTTTATGGCGGTGAGACAGGATCAGGAGGAGTCTTTGGATTCTCGTTATCAAAGCTATCTGGAAGCGAATGTTCAAGGATTCGGAAAGGCCATCAGCTTATCAGGAAGCTCGGCAGAGGGAAAAAACTCGCTTATTGAACCTTTAGTATTAAGGCAGGAGGTATTCGAGTACAGTGAGCTTTCCGTACCCATCAATACTTTGGAAGAGGGCTTAAATATAAAAGAATTATTGGATTACTACCATAAAAAAAATCCTTTACAGATTTGCAAAAATTTACTGGATAGTGGAAACAATGTAATTGATATTACGGATTCTGCTATTAATATGGCAAAATCTTTAAAAGAATACTGCGATGAAGCAAAGAAATATGTAGAGTCTTTAACAAAGTATAAAGAAGCAAGAAAGGCCTATGATAATGCGTATCAAGCTTTAGAAGAGGCAAGAAGCAGGAAAGATAATGGAGAAGAGATTTCTTTGGATTCTTACATTAGTGAAGTAGATAGCAAGGCCAGAGCCTTTGGCACAGCTACCGATGATTTAAAAGAGAGGCTTTCTTCTTTAAAAGAGAAAGAGAGAGATTTTTTAAAAAGCAGGGAAAAATATGCAAAAGGATTAGATGAACTACTGAGCAATACCCAAGAATACTATAAGAATAAGTATAAGAATAAGTATGGTAAAGATACAATAGAGGATCCTTTTTTTGCCACTTATAATGTAATGAATAATCAGGCTCAAAAATTTATAGATAACCAGCAAAAGGAAATATATAATGACGGACAAGAAGATGATGAAAAACTAGAAGCGCAGGCTAAAAAACTGGAGTCTTACTCTGCTGAAGCAGATGATAAAATTGAAGGATATATTGTTCTCTCTGAAGCAGAAAGTATTGATAAAATAACGGCTGCCTTATATGGAGAAATGGAAAATACCATTAAAGGCTCTGATTCTACGATTGATCTTGTAAGAAGTCTTAAGGACTTACTGTATCAGATTATAGGGACAAAAGTATTATATGATGGTTCCTTAGATTCTAATTTGGATCCCAGTGAGTTGATTAATCAAAGCGGTGTGCTGGACTTGGGGACAGCGGAAATAACGGATAGCGTTGTGAATTTATTATCTTCTATTTGGCAGTTCTTAATGGCGGCAGCAGATGGAGATTTTTTCGCGACGTTAACAGCTCTTGGAACTTTTTTGAAGAGCCTAGTCACCTTCTTTAAGGGTATATTTGATTGGGCAAGTAGCAGGCTCCAAAATCTTGGGCGTCTACTTTCCGGTGGAGAGTCCCTGGGGAAGAATTTTCTGCTCTATGGCTATGGTGTTTACAATATGCCAAATAGAACCAATTATAGTGATGGTTCCAGTTTAACGGGATATGAGTATAGTAATATTTTTGAAATGGCCGGTGGTACTTATAATATCGGTTTTCTAGACGGAGATTTCTGGCATTATCCTAAAATGGATAATGTGGAAGGAAGGGACAAACTCTACAAGGGAGCAGAGCTGGAGTATCTTTTAACCGGTTCCAACTCGGAAAAAGGTGCACAGGTGGGTACCTTCTTTAATGGCTTCTTATTAAGATTGGTCTCTAATCTCCCGGCTATTGCAAGTTCTGACTGGATTACAGAAACAAGTGTTACCGGTCCCTTCGTAGTAGTTGTTTTTGTGATACTTCTTTTACTAGAGTCATTTATAGATATGATACTTTTGGTAAACAAACAATCCGTTAGTCTTATTAAGATGAAGGCCTATATGTCTACTGAAGGCATATCAAACTTTATCGAGGATTTTTCAAAGTGTAGGGGGTTAAATGATGAAACAGCGAAACAAATCAAAAAGGGCACTCAGGATACAGCGGATAAGATCGCAGCAGAAGCAAAAAATAAAATAAATAGTACATTCGGAGGTACGACAGAAAGCAGTGAAGAATCAGATAACAACGATTCTAAAACAGAGAACGCTGAATCGAAAGCTACCAAAGATACCACAAAACCAGATAATGATAATTCCAATTCAGAGAACAATGCATCGAAAGCTACAAAGGATAGTACGAAGCCCCAAAATGATAATTCCAACTCAGGGAATACTGTTCCGCAAGAACCAAAGGAAACCACAGCCACAGAGGCCATGGGCTTAAAAGATGAGAAAGGCCTTATGAAGCTGGACTATGGGGAGCATTGTTTAATTTTGATGCTTTTAGGAACAAATCAAGATCAGTATCTTATGCGGTTACAGAACCTTGTGCAATTGGAGGCAAAGGAAAAGTATAAGGAAAAAACGGATTATCATTTGAGTAAAGCTTATACCGGAATTACCGCTACCACAGAGTATCAATTAAATGAATTTGTGCCCATTACAAAAAGTACTGGCGGGTTTAAACTTGATTGTACGAAAACGCTTGGGTATTAGAGAACAGTATTATTATGAGGTTTAAAGTATATATCGGAAACGGAAAGTCGAAGCAAGGATTATCATTATATTTGAAAGAAAATAAGCTGTTTATTTCAGTATATCAGGATCACTATCTGTTCCAAGTACCATATACACAGAAAATGCTGGATGCATGGTCAGTAGAAAAAGCAGCACTCAGCCTTAAAGAGTTGAATCAAGAGATTAGAGATACGGTGGGTATTTTTTATCAGTTATCGATGTAAGATAGAGGAGAAATAAGGGAAGGCCAATAAATTGCATCAGAGGTGAAAGCATTCACGGAAGTACAATTTTAAAGGAGAAAATAGGAAAATGGCATTAACAGCTGAAGAAGTAGAGAAATTAAAGGAACTTAAACGCACTGAAGAGTTTAAAAAAAACTATAAACTGATAAAAGACGAACTTGTAAAAAGAGACAGGCAAGGTGTAGACATGGCTGCCAAGGGACTAATTTGTCTCTTCGTGTTGTGCTATCTGCCTCGTCGTGCAGGCTTTCCTTTGGCAGTAGTCCTGCTGTTTGTCTTAATCATCATCCCCTTTTTTAAGAGCAAAAGTGATATCGATTTGGATGATATCTATACAGAACAGATTCTTAATCTGATACTGGGGGCAATACTTCCGAAGGCTAAGATTCACTCCTGGGGAGAAGAGCCTATAGAGGATGTAAAATATGCGGTTCCCAAGTCAGAGAAGTATAATCAATTCTATGCACTGAAATTTCATGATGAACGAAACCTTAGTGTTTGTAATTTGTATGCCTGGCATGAAGAAGAGTACAAGAGTGGAAAGGAAAAACGAACTAAGACAGTGAGGGATTTCCAAGGCGTTTTGTACGCCCTAACTCTGACGGAAGTTTATCAAGGGCATGTACGGATTGTGCCCACAAAGAAACTTGCGCATTTGAATATAGAGACCCAGGGAAAATATGCGGGAGCCTTAGAGGGAGAGCAGAAGATTGATGTGGAGGATGTGCGGCACAATGAAAATTACAACATTTACTGTACGGATGAGATTGCTGCCCGAAAGTTCTTAAGTCCAAGTGTTCTGGCTTGGTTTGATGAGCAGATTTCAGATCAGGGACTTTGTGCCTACCTTAAGGGGAATAAACTTTATATCAGCAAATATACCAATGAATATATGTTTCCGGTGCCGTACACCAAGAAGAAGCTGAGTGAGTGGTCGGTGGAAAAAGCGGCTCTCTATCTAAAAGACTTAAGTCAGGAAGCAAAGGCTATGGCATCGGTTTTTTCTAAATAGTAATGTAAACAATGGGAACAAAAGAGGTGAGTTATGGATGTTCGAAGTGAAGAGGGAACCATAATGCTGGAATGGGGGATAGGAATGATATTTTCTATCTTTATTCTTATGTTTTTTTTGGCCTTATCCGTTCATTTGTATCAGCGAAACATGTTTACAGCAGCCTGCAATGCGGCGGTAGTGAGAGTGGCAGAGAATTATAAATACGAAGGCTTGGAATACAAAGAGGAGATAACGGTACAAGATATTGAAAATATAGGCTTGTATCGCTATCTTAGTCTGAAACAAATTAATCTTCTCATACACGGAAATGAGAAAGCAAGTAGTTTTTTAGGATTTAGACTTACGAAGTACAGTGGCGGAAATGGTGGCGGTAAGGAAACGGTAAGGGTAAAGAGAGTTCCGGATGATCTTGGACGATGCCATTATGTACTGGAAGCGGAAAAAAGCTTTGATTTTCTTTTTGCACCCTTGTTGGAGAAAGTCGACTTAAAAGAATCCAACAAAGTAAAAGTAGTGGCAGTTGCCTCAACCCTGGATGTGCTTCATTACGTCAATACGGTCCATTTTAGCCAGTATTTTAATAATAAAATAAGTGATCTTTCCAAGATAGCAGGATTGGTAGATTCCTTTATCAATCTAGGAAAGGATTTGTTCGGTTTGGTTACTTCTTTTGGAGAGGATTCATGATGGGAAAAGAGGAAAACGATAAAATGAAGAGCAATCGAAATCACGTTGAAGATACCGTTGAAAATAATCTTAAAGAGACGCTGCTTAGAGAAAGAGCTTCCGTTACCTTAGAGGCGGCGATTATCTTGCCCATATTCTGCTTTTTATTTATGGCATTGAATGGTGTGTTCTTTGTGTTTTCGGCGCAGAATCAGGTGATGCATACTTTGGTGCAAACGGCCAATAGTCTGAGTCTGGATCCTTATTGGAATGAAAAAATAAGCTTGGAGAATACCAGTGTAAGTACTATTTTGCAAAGATTTGAGCGTTATGTGGTACGAGACCAAAGCTTCTCTTCTGCGGAAAGCTGGCACAAGAATGAAACAGTGTCTTCCGGTGTACTGGAGGATCGGTTTTATTCCTATTTTACCGGGGATGGAAATAAACTCAGTGCTTATACTAAATTAAAAAAATTGGGGGTAGTAGGGAACATGGAGCTTAGCGGGACGGTCAATAACGGCGACTTAACCCTTGTTGCCAAGTACAAGATGAAGTTTTGGTTTAATCTTTTTAAAACAGAACCATTGGACTTATCCCAGAAGGTGAAGGTTCATTTGTGGGGATTGGAAGACTATTAAAGGGGAAAACATGGCTTTAAAACTAGGCATCGGTGTATTATATCTGCTTCTCTCTGTGTTAGCTATTAAGCTAAGCCACATTTTGCTGGTATGGCATCAAAAACAGCAACAGCGAAAAGGGATAGATAAAAAGGAAACCCATCCGATTTTCAATAAAAAGGCAAAAAATATATTGTATGGATTGTTTATTCTGTTTTCCGCTGTATTTGGCTACTTTACAGCACAGAATGCAGTAGATACCTTTGCTATCGTTCGTCTGACTTTGCTGTATTTTATTTTGGCTGTAGCGGCCATTGTAGACGGGGAAAAATATATTATTCCGAATATCTTAGTACTGATTTTTCTGGTGGCAGGGGTAGTGATAGGCCTCATTGAAATTTTGCATTATCACCTTGGGTGGAAAGAATTCCTTTTCCAGTCCTTAGGCTCCCTGTTTATTATGTTGCTCTTTCTTCTATTGATGGTATTCCTATCAAAGGGGGGACTGGGAATGGGAGATGTGAAATTATATGCTGCCATTGCCTTTTATTCCGGTATCAGTGCAGCCTGTATCATTCTTCTTTTCTCCTTTATTCTTTGTGCGATTACGTTCATCCCCTTTCTGCTTCTAAAGAAAATAAAGATGAAAGATGCCTTTCCTATGGGGGGCTTTATCTTTGTAGGCTATGGTATCAGCTTGATGCTGTCCTTGATATAGTACGGTGCTCTTGAATGGAACAGTAGGAAAGTTCCCCCAAAGAAAAAAGACCGATAAACCATCGCTATGCGGGTTTATCGGTCTTTTTGATGGGCTTTCCTAAAAAGGCTCTTTTTCTTTTAGCTTTGGAATACCTTCGTAAAATCCAAAAGAAAATCCAGCTGCTTCCGAAGCTCCTTATATTCCTTCTCAATGGACAGGCCGTCTACTTCTTCAGGAGTCTGAGGTGTGGGGAAGATAAAGTTATCGGTATATAAGGAGATATACAGCTTATTTCCTTCCAGATAGACACAAAGACCGTTTTGAGAAATGTGTTCGTCAAACCAGGTTAAAACTCTTGGGCTTAGGAACTTTCTTGCGGAAAGCTCATCACTGCAGTAGATGTTGAAGTTTTCGTTATGCTGAATATCCTCCACATCAATTTTCTGCTCTCCGGGAAGGGCTCCGGGATAGGCATCCTGTACTTCTCGTTTTAGAACTAAAGTTTTTTTGGTAGGAACAACCCGTAGCTGTCCGTTAAAGTTTACGGGAAGCTGCATGGAAAATACCTGTCCGACAAAGTCTGTCACCTGAACGTTTTTTGCATATTCCTTTCCGTTTCGGGTCTCTATTCTGGTCTCCATGTGGGAAGAGTAGAGATTACACATGCGGGTGTCCTGCTCATCTCCTAAAGACAGGAAGAAGAAAGGCTCATATTTTTCTGATTTGGGCGTTACCTTTTTCATGGCCTGTAGAGGCAGGCTTCCTCTTTGTCCAAGATTTGCTTTTGGGAAGATTTTCTGAAGAATGGGCTTTAGGAATTCCTCCGCATACAAATCATCGTTATTCTTACCGCCTTTTGCAAAGTAAGCGTTTCTTTGCTCTTTTTTCGGACGATAGACAAAAAAATAAAGGAGCCCTACGAGCAATATTCCGAGTAGCTTAAATACAATAATCAGTAAACCGGCTACGATGGCCGCAACGATAAGATAATTTTTCCATTTAATATTTTCCTGCATCTCCCCACGAATCTTTGTGAGTCGTGCCTGCACCTCAGGGTCATCGGCCAGCTGTCGTACTCGCTCCTGCTCTTCCTGCCGATTTGTTCCTAGGTAATTTTCTTGAAAATCTGCCATGCAATCCTCCTTTATAGCTTAAAATTCATCAGCAAACAAGAAAAAATACAACATAACTATTTTACAACATAGAGGGGAGACAAACAAGGGGCAGAAAAAGCAGAATAGGAAAAATAGAAAATAAAAAAGTTTGATTGATAAATACCCTAAACTTGAAAAAAATAAAAGTTTAGGGTATTCTTATTATCAACTTTAGCAAGGAGGTGTAAGAGGTGGACGAGAATAGAAAATTAAAGAAACGTGGTATTTACTTGAATAAATTGATTGCTTTTAAAGACACGGAGCCGGTGAAGGTTATTACGGGAATCAGAAGGTGTGGTAAGTCCAGTCTTTTAAAGCTGATGCAGGAACATCTCTTGCATTCGGGAGTAAAACAAGAGCAGATTATAGCAATCAATTTTGAATCCTTAGAATTTCAAGAAATGAGTTATAAGGATTTATATGCTTATGTGAAAAAAAAGATTTCGAAGAATCAAAGAACTTATTTGTTTTTTGATGAATTACAAAGAATTCATCAATGGGAAAATGCAATTAATTCCTTTCGAGTAGATTTTAACTGCGATATTTATATTACAGGATCGAATTCCTATCTTTTGTCTTCGGAGTATTCCACCTACTTGGCCGGAAGATATATAGAAGTGAAAATGTATCCGTTGTCCTTTAAGGAATTCATAGACTTTCATGGTTATATTTTGAAAGACTATCAGACTCCTATTGGGGAAACAAAAAAACGTGCCTGGAAGGAAAATGGAGAAATCGCAGAAACAAGAGATTTACTTGATGCTTACATGCGCTATGGCGGAATGCCAGGAATTGCAGATTTTGGCTTGGAGCAAGATAGAGTGATGACTGCGCTGGACGGCATCTATTCAACGGTGGTGCTTCGAGACATCTTAGAACGGGAAAAAAGAAGAGGACAGCGGCAGATTACGGATGCGGAGCTTCTTAGAAAAATCATACTATTTTTAGCTGATAATATCGGCAACACTACATCCTTAAATTCCGTGAGCAATACTCTGGTATCGGAAAATTTGCTGGAAAATCGTGAGAGGCAGGGGAGGCCGGCAACCCAAACTATAGCAACTTATGTAAGCGCTTTAAAAGAATCCTTTATGTTCTACGAAGTCAAGCGATTTGATATTAAGGGGAAGGAGTATTTGAGAACTCTGGGGAAATATTACATCGTGGATATCGGATTAAGAAATTATCTCTTAGGTTTTCGGGATAGAGATAGGGGACATAGCTTGGAAAATATAGTGTATTTTGAATTATTGCGCCGAGGCTATGATGTTGCTATTGGAAAAATAGCTAGTTTGGAGCTTGATTTTGTTGCTACAAAGGCCAATGAAAAGCTTTATGTACAAGTTACGGAGAGCATGCTGGAGGAGACGGTAAGAAACAGAGAATTGAAGCCTTTACAGCAAATTCCCGATAATTATACAAAAATGGTGATTACTTTAGACAAAGCATTGGACGAGGAATATGAGGGAATTCATGTTGTAAGCTTAATTGATTGGCTACTGAACTAGAAAAAGGGCCTACAAAAAATCAAGATATCCATAGTCTTCATGCTGTATAGGAGACAGTTTTGATTTTTTGCAAGCCTCTTTTTTCTTCTGTTTCTTCCGATTTCTTTGTGTTTTGTTCTTCTGCTTTTTTTGTGCTTTATTCTTTTGATTTTTTGCGCTTTATCAGAATGAGATTCTTTTACAAAGTCGGTAAAGTTTTGTTTAATGCAAAACCATTCCCACAAAGATGCCCAGATAATTTCCAATCACATAGCCCAGAGTTCCGATCAGTAGTCCCGGGATAATCAGCTCTGTCCAACCTTTGGATACGGCCATGGCCGCTGCTGTTGTGGGGCCGCCGATATTGGCATTGGAGGCAATGATGATTTCTTCGATGGAGAACTTGAAGATTTTTCCGAAAATCAGGGAAATAATCATATTTACCGCTACCATAATCAAAGCCAGAACCAAAAGCAGAGGGGATTCTTTAATAATCAAAAGAATGGAGGCAGGGGCACCGATTACCGCAAAGAAGAGGTAAATCAGGAAGGTACCGATTTCCTGAGAGCCTTTCACGGAAGACATTTGCTTCGGGAAGAATGAGGCAATCATCATGGTAATAGTGGTAATCAGCAGGTATTTGTTCCCGAAGAAACCGCCCATAAACTGACTGAAGGCGTCCTTTCCGGAGAAGAATCCGCTGATGACTCCGGAGAGCTTGGTGGAAACAGTTACGATGGTAAAGGCAATCCCTACCGCAAAGGCAATGTCCTTTAGGGAAATGCTTTTTGCCCCCCAAAACTTCGCTGCCATGGTTTTGTTTTTATCCCGGTCCTCTTCGGATTGTGCCAAGAGGGCATCCTCATAGGGCTGCTTATACAGTTTTTTGATGATGGCCATGGAAGGCAGGGAAATAAGGACGAAAACATATAGTGCCATCAAAAGATTATCCGCAACGATGGCAGCGGAAACGGTTTTTCCCGGAACAGCATACTGCTCGGACATTGCCACGAAGTTTACTGCGCCGCCGGTATAGGTTCCTACGAACATAGGGATAATATCGTTGAGCTTGGGGATAGCATTTTTCAAGCTAAAGTAAGCGACAAAGCCCCCCAAGAGAGTTCCGGCACTACTCAGAAGATAGATGGCCAGCATTCTGCCGGATTCTTTTAAAATCTTTTTTACATTGGCATTGAAGAGAAGCAGGGGCACCGCCAGGGGAACCACATAGCTCCATACCGCATCATATACCGGTGACTCTGTAGGGATGATGTTCAGGTTTGCCAGCACCAAAGTGAAGATTGTGGCTAAGATACAGCCGGTAATCTTGTTGGCCCAGACATATTTTTGTTCCAGGTAGATAGAGATAGCCACGCTAAGGGACAGAATAGTCCATAGCGCCCAAGTATCTTCCGCGGAAATCAATGTTGTCATAAATATACCTCTTTCTATAATGGGGAATTTCCTCTTATCCTGGGGCATTACGCTTCGCAATTAGGCATTGCCTATTGCTTTAAGGGGCAATGCCTTTTGGCCGCTTGGCCTATGCCGCCTTTACAGTACTCTAAGCGTCGGAGCGGGAATAGGAGTTTTTCATCACGCTGCTGGCTTCAAACAATACCTTGTCCAAAAGCTCGGCGGTTTCCTGCTTGGCACAACGGGCAATCTTTTCATTGCATTCTTCCAGCATTGCTCGAATTTCTTCCTGACTTCTCTTTTTCTTTGCAATTTCCTTCTTGCACTCCAGAATCAGCTGATAGCACTTGGCTTGTACGGAGTTCTGATAGCGCTCCACGTGGAAACGGCTGATGGCGTAGGAAGCATTTGCCAAAGCGCCGATGAGCCGGTTGTTCCAATAAAAGCTGTCGGTGCTGACTTCCTTCCTGGTGGTGCTGAAGTAAGCGGGAATCTTTCCCACGGAGGAGAAGAGGGGAATCAGGGCATTAAAGACATTGCTTCCGAAGGCAAGCCAGGTAATGCACTCCAAGTCCTTAATCTTTTCTTCTTTATTCTGATGGAGAGACAGGAAACAGGTGCGCTCGATGCCGATGGGACGGAACTGTCCCACATGACTGGCATCACCGTATTTTCCGTAGCAGTCATATTTGGTGCCTTGGAAATGAGAGGAGAGCACGTATTTTACATCCATGGGACTAATCTTCTTCTCCGGCACCATGCTCCAGGGGATGTCATCGGAATCCGGGGTGAAGTCTGCATTTTCCCCTTCATAACGGAAGCAGTGGGGATTCAAGGTCTTCAGCATATACCAGGTTCTGGGAGTGTTATACACATGGTCCGCATCGGAGTGGCTACCGAAGGCGTCTCTTGGATTGAACTCTTCCTCATAGGAAAGATTCAAATGATGCTCTGCGATAAATTCCCTTAAATCCTTGGAGCAGATATGGGATTCCTGCTTTCCGAAGGCATCCTTTAAATCAAAGGAGTCGATGCCTTGCTGGTTGGCCATCATCACATAGGAATCATCCGGAACTCTTTTGGCGATGAAATGGTGTCCGCCGATGGTTTCCAGCCACCAAATCTCCTTGGTATCGGAAAAGGCGATTCCGTTCATCTCATAGGTGCCGTACTTTTCCAAAAGCTCTCCGAGACGAAGGACTCCTTCTCTTGCGGAATGAATATAGGGCAGCAGCAAGCTTACCATATCTTCTTCCCCGATGCCTCCGGGAATTTCTGCCCTGCCTTCCTTGTGAAGTACTACCAAGGGATCCGCTGCCAGTACCAGCTCGTTACTGGTAATGGTTTCCGTAGCGGAAACGGAGACATTGGCACTGTTGGTGCCGGCGCCTGCCCAGATACCATTATCGTTTAAGGCGTTGGGGAAGCAAATGTAATCCAGTGCCTTGTCCGGAAGAGGAATCTCCACATGAGACAGCACGGAACGGTATTTCTTGGGAGGATTCTTTCCGGAAACGGAAATCATTTTCTTCAGAGTATACTCTCCGGAACCGGAATCCATATTACGGGCGATCATAGTGGAACCGTCGTAGCTGGCATCCTTACCAACCAAAATTGTTGTACAAGACATAGCAAATTCTCCTTTCAAATGTTTTTTTCTATTATATAATGCACAATTTCAGAAAGCAAACGATGGTTTTGAAATGCCTTTCGCTTGCTACCGAAAGCCGATTCATGGTATAAACAAAGGGTTGGAGAAGGATTGGAAAAGGACAGCATAAAGGAGGCACTATGGAAGAACAGGGATACGAGAACAATAACGGTAATGTAGGCGGAGAGCAGCAGAGCATGGAAAAACAGTACAGCAGAGATACTTTGGAAAGAAGGCCCGGACCATGGGATATTTCCGAGGAAGACCTGCCTGAGGAGCTTAAGGTGGTACCGGCTCTTCACTTCTTCCTGTATCAGGTGGTTTTTGCGATTCCTCTGGTAGGACTTATTGTGGTGATTATCATGAGTCTCGGAGCTACGAAAAATAAGAATATTCGAAATTTTGCCAGAGCCCAGCTGATTGCCATTGTGGTGGGAATTGTTCTGACAATGTTGTTCGGAGCGGCAATTCTCAGCTTTTTCCTGGCTTTTGTGGGCCCCTATTTGGATCATCCCCCCATCGTATAAAGAGGAATTTCCATCCTAATCTCGATACAATGAATTGTATTGTTTTGGAAGAAAGGAAGCTCTATGGCCAAGGAAATGTGGAAGCCCGGAAATATGCTGTATCCGGTGCCTCCTGTGCTGGTGACTTGTCAAAATAAAAAAGGAGAAAGCAACATGCTTACGGTGGCCTGGGCAGGAACAGTCTGCTCCACACCGGCTATGCTCTCCATTTCCGTTCGGAAGGAGCGTTACTCCCATGCTATGTTGATGGAAACCGGAGAGTTTGTAGTAAATCTTCCTACGGAAGATTTGGTACGGGAAACGGATGAGGCCGGTGTACGTTCCGGAAGAAATATCAATAAGTGGGAAAAGCTGCATTTGCATCAGGAAGAGGGGAAAATGCTTTCCGTTCCCATGATTTCAGAGTGCCCGGTAAATATGGAATGTAAAGTAAAGCAGGTATTGGAGCTGGGAAGTCACGATCTGTTTTTGGCGGAAATCCTGGCGGTTCATGTAGACTCTTCCTTATTGGATGAAAAGAAACGCTTGCAACTGGAAAAGGCAAAGCTTTTGGCTTATTCCCACGGACAATATTTCGGTCTTGGAAAAGTCTTGGGAAGTTTCGGATTTTCCGTGCGAAAAGGAGCAAAGAAAAAGACAGCAGGAACAGAAAGGAAAAAGCATGGCAGCAGAAGAAAATAAAGACATGGAAGAAGAGCTGGTGGGGCTTTCCGAAGACTTAGCCAGATGGAATGCCAGAAGATCCAAGGAGGAGCAGTACCATCTTATCGAAGAAGAATCCGAGAAGCTTAGGGCTAAAAATCAAGAAGAATTTTCTGAAGATAGAAGAGGACAGAACAAGGAAGGAATCACCGAGGCAGGACAGAAGAATACTTCTTCAGAGCAGGACGTAGATGGCCTGAAAAACGGAAGATGGACTACGGAAGAGCTTCATCGTTATCGCCGCGCAGGAGATAAGATTCCGGAATATACCGCAGGATATTTGCCCGGTGAAGAGAAGTTTATTCGTTTCATGATGTCCTATTATAAGAAGAAAATCTGGGGATTGGTTTTTATCTTTTGGTTTGCTCTAGGCCTTTTGGCATTTACTCAGTATTGGATGGGAAATAGCTTTTTTGCCATTTGCATGGTAATTCTTATGGTTCTTGTTCCATTTTTGCTGTTTTATCTTTATAAGGGACAACTTCAGAATCTGTATCGGTCTTCCAATAAAAAGCTGAATTTACCGGTAAGCATCGCCTTCTATAAAAACTACTTTTTGATGAAGACGGAACGCAGCAGCATGATTGTGTACTATGAAGAGCTGAAAAACATCATAGATATGGAGACGTTGTATCTTTTGGATATCGGTGGCAATGCGCTGATTCCCGTAGACAAGGACAGCTGCAGCGAGTCCTGCAGGGACTTCCTGGAGGCAGTACGGAAGAACCTTCTTATGGGAAGGTAATCTAAGTAGAAAAAAGGAAATAAAAAGAGCTGAATAAAGACTATTATTTTAGCTTTTCAATACAAAATAACTTCGAAACAGGGGCACGCTCCCGCTAACCTCGCCTCGCAGGGGTTCTAAGCTTTTATAAAACAAAAGCCAAGAACCCGCGGGCTCAGATTGCCCCTTATTCCGAAGTTATTTTTCTGAAAAGCCTTCTGATGTCTTTACTGATTCAGCTCTTTTATTATTTCCTTTTTTCTTTGAACATTAACCTTTCTTATGGAAGGAGCCGTAGTTGTGTCCTGCCTGCAGGTCTACGCCCTTTGCCTTCGCCAGCTCGGATACGGTTACCAGCTGGAAGCCTCTTTCCTGTAAGGCGGGAATCAGTACCTCTGCCGCATCGGCACTTTGGGAATAGATAGAATGCATCAGGATGACATCTCCGTCCTTTACGTGCTGTAATACCGTGTTAATGGTACTTTTGGAGTTTCTGGTTTTCCAATCCAGGGTATCAATGCTCCAAAGAATGGAAGGCTGTCCCTGGCTTTGTAAAGCGGCCTTAACGCTGGCGGAGGTAGCTCCGTAGGGAGGGCGAACCAGAGAAACGGATTGACCGGAAAGTTTTCTTAAAATTTCGTTGGTCTTTGCCAGAGACTGGCTTGCTCCTGCCTGAGAAAGCTTTGGAAGATTCTCATGCTTATAGCTGTGGTTACCAACTTCATGTCCTGCCTCTGCCACACGCTTCACTACGGAAGGATATTTTTCTGCCTGAGTTCCTACGAAGAAGAAGGTTCCTTTTCCGCCATACTTTTGGAAGGCTGCCAGAATACGGTCTTCATATTTTCCGGGACCGTCATCAAAGGTCAGGGCAACCATGGGCTTGGAAGCGTCCACATTGCTCTTGGAGACCTTATGGCTCTGCTCCGGCTGTTCCTCTCTGGGGCTTTCCCCCTTTGCTACCACAGTGACTAAAATGCCGTCAATGTGCATTCCTACACCGATTTTTCCGCTGTCTTCTCCGTTTTTCGCCCAATCCTGCCAGGTGCCCAGTACCGAGGTTTTATAGTACACATCATACTGATCTTTTAAATTGCCGTTTAGGAAAACGCGGATTCCCTCTAAAGGCATGCTCTGCCCTTCTCCGGCGACCTGTCCATTCTCATAGGTTTTACTCCAGCCGCTACCGGAAATGTTGACCTGATACTGAATGGTACCGGTACTTCCCTCCGGCTGATGCTTTAAAAGAATCTTTACTGCGGTGGGATAATTTCCTGCTTTCATCTGCCTTTGGCTATCGTTACTGTAGCTTTGGAAGCCGGTATCCGCTCCGTACAAACTATAGTAGGACTTCAAATGATGCTCCTCCGCAAAGCTTTTTCTTACTCCGAATAAAGGGAGAAGGGCAAAAAAGCAAAGAAAGAGGAAAGAGAGAAGAGCTCCTTTCATAAAAGAAGGCGCTTGATTCGTCTTATTTCGATTCAACATTTTCATCATAACACTCCTTATAGATTTATAAGCTCCTATCACTCCTTCTATTTCTGAAAGCTTAGAACGATGGAAGGCTTTAGAAGCTTAGCTTTGTCACTCAACTTGTTCCCGGGTTATTGTAAATTCTTAAAAACATTAGGATAATTAAGGATTTGCAACACCTTAAAATGATAGCACATTAGGAAAGACAGAAAAGGGAAGATTTGGTTACAAAATAAAGAAGAGAAAGAAATAAAAAAGACTGCAGAAAACATAACTTTTTCTGCAGTCCTTTTTTTATTATTAAATGTTAAATCAGAAGGTAGGAATAATCGTTGTAAACGGTATCTACCAGTTCAGCCAGACGATAGAAGAGCTTTGTATTCTTATCGCCTACCTTGTAGTTCATCTTCTCGCCGCCTACGCGAACAATGGCATTTCCATCATTGTCAACGAATGCAAATCCGTCGTTGGTGGAGTCTTCCATTTCCTCGGCTCTGTGGAAGAGAGTGAACTTCTCCTTGTAAGGAGCGGAATTGTATGGGCAGAAGGTCTCACAGTTACCGCACTCGTTACACATATAATCCACGTGGATAATCTGGTGCATCTCTACGCCGGGAACCTTGATGGCGAAGTTTGCACGGTTAGGACATACATCGCAGCAGTTCTCACAGATGTGGTCGCAGGCAAGACAACGCTTGTCAGGATTTAATCCCTTCTCCGGCTCTACTAGATTACCCTTCTTAGCATAGATCTTCTCGTCTGTGGTTAAGGATGGACGATCTGTACCGATGGTCTTGTTTAAGATTGCTTCGCAAGCAAGTTTCGCATCGGCAATAGCCTTTACGATTACGGAAGCGCCGAAAGCACCGTCTCCTGCAGCATAAACGCCGGCTACGGAAGTCTCATTGCTTTCCTTCTTTAATACAGGAAGTCCCTTGTCGGTAACAGCAATACCGTTCTTCTCATAGAAAGAACCGTCTACCTTCTCACCGATGGAAGCGATTACGGTATCACAAGGAATCTCAACCACTTCGTCGCTTTCCTTAACGGAACGTCTTCCGGAAGCATCCACATCGGAGAGTACCATGCGGTGGCAAAGTAACTTACCGTTCTCGTGGGTAAATGGAGCAAGGAGCTCCTGGAAGTTTACGCCCTCTTCGATAGCCTCTTCCAATTCTTCCTGATCCGCAGGCATGTAGCGCTTTGTTCTTCTGTAAACCAGATAAACATTTTCTACTCCTGCATTTCTCTTCGCAGCTCTTGCAACGTCCATAGCGGTGTTTCCTGCACCTACTACAACAACGTTCTTTCCTAAGTTTACCTTGCCGCCCTGTGTCTTGAAGTCAGCCAGGAAGTGAAGGGCGTTGTAAGCCTCTCCCTTTTCCAGAACAAGTGGAGCTTCCTTGTGGGCACCGATAGCAACGATTACCGCATCAAAGTTATTTTCCTTACGGAAAGCGTCAATATCGCTAACTTCCTGTCCAAGGTGGAACTGAGCGCCGTACTGCTTCGCAAGATTTACGTCCTTCTGAATTTCTTCAGCAGGGATACGGAATCCGGGGATAACGTTGGCTACTACACCGCCGGCTACAGCGTCCTTATCGTAAACATGAACTTCTACGCCTGCTCTTGCCAAGAAGAAAGCGGCAGAGATACCTGCAGGACCTGCTCCGATAACACCAACCTTCTTCTGCACAGAACCTTCCTGCTTTAATCCGGGAAGAACGGCATCATATCCGCCTCTTGCAGCGATTAACTTGTTGGTACGAATCTGTACGTCTGTCTCATAGTGATTTCTGGTACAAGCAGACTGACAGGTATGAGTACAGATATTTCCGGTCATGAAGGGAAGCGGGTTCTTATCTAAGATAACCTCTAAAGCTTCCTGGAACTTGCCTTCATTTACCAGGCGGCCGTAGCTGGTGATATCCTGGTGGATTGGGCAACGGTCACGACAGGGCATGGTGTAGCAATCAACCAAAGGAACCTTCTTATCGGACTTTCTGTTGGGAAGGGGCTTAACAGGCTTTACTAAGTGCTTATCGCTCTTAGCGTCTGCAATCATCTTCTCCACTAAGGAAAGCTCAACCTTTTCCCAAGGCTTTGCAAGGTTCTTCTCTAAAAGCTCAGCCATCTGGATGAAACGAAGGTATCCACCGGTCTTTAAGAGGGTGGTTGCCATGGTTACAGGCCAAATGCCGGCCTCCACGATACGCTCAATGTTGAAGTAATCCGCACCGCCGGAGAAGGAGATACGAAGGCTTCCGTTAAAGTCTCTGGTCAGCATCTTTGCTACAGACATGGAAAGAGCGAAGAGGGACTTTCCGGACATGTACATTTCCTGAGAAGGAAGCTCGTTGTTCTTCACATCTACAGGGAAGGTGTTGGTAATCTTTACACCGAAGGCTAAGTTCAAGCTCTTTGCCAATTCCTGCAAACGCTTTAACATAGGTACTGCATCGCTGTACTGTAAGTCATCCTTGAAGTGGAAGTCTGTGAAAGCGATGTAGTCGTAGCCCATCTCGTCTAAGATTGCACGAGCGGTTTCATATCCTAAGAGAGTAGGGTTACACTTTACGAAGGTGTGCAAATGCTTTTCCTGAATCAGGTAAGAAGCAATCGCCTCAATCTCGGAAGGAGGACAGCCGTGAAGGGTGGAAACGGTAACGCTGTTGATGATTTCGGACTGAATAGCCTCTACATCTTCCTTGGTCACCTTCTGGAAACGGTCAAGGTTAGCCAAAAGCCATGCCTTACACTCCTTAAAGATTTCGGTATCCTTAGCGTCCTTCATCTCGTTGATGAAACGGTCTACCTTAGGAAGCTTGATTCCTTCCAGGTCATATCCTACGGAAATGTTGAACTGGAAAGCATCCGGATCGCCTAAATCATACTCCTTCGCCATAACCTTACAAGCGAACCAGCCCTTTACATACTCTGCAAAAGCCTGTGGTACTTCCAACTCTGTGGACCACTCACAGTTGTAACACTCGTCCTCTGCTGTGATACAGGGCTTTGCTACACAAGCTGCCAGCTCTCTACCGTCCATCTTCTGTACGGTCTTTAACTCGAAGAAACGAGCGCCGCCGTAGTAAGAAGCAACGATGTTCTGGGCAAGCTGGGTGTTAGGTCCTGCAGCAGGTCCAATCTGTCCTTCTAATTTTCTGCCAAAAAGAGTGTTTGGCTGAAGGTTTTTTGCCTGGTAGCATTTCTGCATACCAAAAACAGCTCCCTGTTGATGCTCTACCAAAATACGGTTCATCAATCTGTCAAAGGGAATCGGGGTCATAATATCACTCATGGAAATCTCCTTTTCGGGAATTTTGCCCTCCTGCTTAAGATCCTGCGTCTTCTCCTGATAGACAGGAGGGCTTTTCCCTGATGGGGTATTCTTGCCTGACCAAGAATGGCCCATTAATGTTGCGAACAAAGTTTCCAGAAGAAAAGGGTTCTCAGCTACCCTTTTCTTCTATAGAAATACTTTGCTTTTTGTGAAATTCCGTTTTAACCGTTAATTTTCTTCTCTAAACGAGCTGCACCCTCGCGAATCTTGGCAAGGCATCTCTCTTCGTCGATTCCCTGAAGCTCTCTGTTCTTCATCAGAACCTTACCGTTTCCTACGGTGGTAACTACGGAACGACCGTTCATACCGAAGAGCATGTGGCCGTTTAAGTTGCCGGCATTCATCGGTGTTGGCGGGATATAGTCGGTGATGATGATATCCGCAGCCGCACCCTTCTCTAATACGCCCAGCTTCTTTTCAAAATAACGGTTAGCGATACGAGCATTGCCCTGGAAAAGCATTTCAGGAACCTCTGCCCAAGCGGCACCCGGGTCTACCAAATGATGCTTATGGAGAATATTAGCCACCTTCCAAGATTCTATCATATCATGGGTGTATCCGTCTGTACCTAATCCTGTAAGAATTCCTTTATGTACAATCTCCATGGTAGGAGGACATCCGCAGGCATTACCCATGTTGGACTCCGGGTTGTGTACTACCATGGTATTGGTATCGCGAATCAAATCCATCTCGTGAGGATTTACATAGATGCAGTGGGCAAGGAGAGTCTTCTCCCCCAATACATCCCAGTCATAGAGTCTGTCTACGATTCTCTTGCCGTGCTCCTTTAAGCAACGGTGAAGGTCCAGGATATCCTCCGCCACGTGGATGTGGTATCCGATCTCCTTCGGCTTCTCCTTACGGCAAAGCTCCATGGTCTCATCGGAGATGGTAAAGCTTGCATGCATACCCATCATTCCCTTAATGAAGTCGTCCTTCAGGGAAAGAGCATGCTTTGCGAAGTCAACATTTTCCTTAATAGCGGCATGTGCCTTTTCCTTACCGTCACGATCGGAAATCTCATAGCAAAGAACGGAACGCACGCCGAAGTCTCTGGCAGCCTCTTCGATGGCGAAAAGGGATCCGGAAATCTCTCCGAAGGAAGCGTGGTGATCGAAGATGGTAGTTACTCCGTTCTTGATACACTCTAAATAGGTAGCTTCTGCGGAAAGTTTGGTTAAGTCGTTGTCCAGATTCCGGTCAATAGTCCACCAAAGTCCGTCCAGAATCTCTAAGAATCCGTTAGGAGCATAACCCTTGATGGATAAGCCTCTTGCCAAAGCAGAGTAGATGTGCTCATGGGTATTGATAAAAGCCGGGTGAATCACACCACCCTTTGCATCAATAAATTCCGCGTCTGCGTATTTTTTCTTTAATGTCTCAAAATCTCCTACTTCTACAATAGTGTTGTCTTCCCAAACTACTGCGCCATTCTCGAAAAAGCTGTTCTTTTCGTCTCTGGTGAAAAGACGTCCATTTCCGATTAAAAACATAGCTCAATCCTCCTTTTCTTTCTAAGAGCCCTTGGCTCAGTGCGAAAATTGTATACAGTTTTTCCTAAAAAAATCGCTGTAAAGCCTTGAAAATTCTAGGGAAAAACAGATTTGATAGGATTTTATCATTCCCTGAAAGTAAATGCAATGGAGAACATAAAAAAATTTTTGGAAGCTAAAAAATTTTTTGAAAAAACCATTGCAAAGTAAAAAAACCGTGCTAAGATAGGGGGTACATAAAAAATTTTTAGGTAGTGCATTTCGATAGATTTTGAAAGCATAAATTCCGGTAGAAAGGAGGGAAAATGACAGAGGATAGCAGCTTGGAAATGCTGGTGAGTACGGCTCACGGTATTGCCAGACAGTTCGGAAAGGATTGCGAGGTTTGTATCCATGATCTTTCCGTAAAGGATTTGGAACATACCATCATTTTCATCATCAACGGACATGTGAGCGGAAGAAAGATAGGAGACGGCGCCTCAAAGGTGGTACTGGAAACCCTGGAAGCGATAGAAAAGGGAGACATCATTGTGGATCATCTGGGCTATCGCACCACTACCCAGGACGGCAGAATCCTAAAGTCCTCTACAGTTTTCCTGAAGGACAGCACCGGAAAATACCGCTGGGTTCTGGGCATCAACTATGATGTAACCGCACTGATGAATGTGGATGCGGCATTGCAGTCCATTACCACGGTGGAGAGCCATGACAGTAACGGGGACGGACAGATTCCTTTGAACGTGAATGACCTTTTGGACAACCTGATTAATCAAAGTGTGAAGCGGATTGGAAAGCCGCCGGCTCTGATGAATAAGGAAGAAAAAATCCAAGCCATCCAGTTCTTACGGGATGCGGGAGCCTTCCTGATTACCAAGTCAGGAGACAAGGTTTCCAATTTCTACGGCATCAGTAAATTTACTTTATACAGCTATATTGACCAAAGCAAAAAGTAACAGTATAGTGGCGAAAAAAAGGAGGAATAGCCATGCAGGATTTAAAATGGAAAATTAATGAAATGCCAAAGACAGAGGATAAGAATCTTCCTCTTATGTCTATGGAAGAAGTAAAGAAGGCAAGAACCTTCCACGAGAGCTTCCCTCAGTACTCTGAGACCCCACTTTGCAAGCTTCCCAATATGGCAAAATATCTTGGCCTGGGCAATGTGTACGTAAAGGATGAGTCTTACCGTTTCGGCTTAAATGCCTTCAAGGTATTAGGCGGTTCCTACGCTATCGCTCGTTACATTGCCGAGGAAACCGGAAAGGATATTTCCGAGCTTCCCTACAATGTTTTAACCTCCGAGAAGTTAAAGGAAGAGTTTGGAACAGCAACATTCTTCTCCGCTACCGACGGAAACCACGGAAGAGGAGTAGCCTGGGCGGCTAATAAGTTAAGACAGAACTGTGTAATCATCATGCCGAAGGGCTCTACAGAGACCCGTTTGAACCACATCAAGGCTGAGAATGCCAAGGCATGGATTTCCGATGTAAACTATGACGAGTGTGTAAGACAGGCTGCAGCTCTTGCCGAGAAGGAAGAGCACGGAATCGTAGTACAGGATACCGCTTGGGAAGGCTATGAGAAGATTCCTGCATGGATTATGGAAGGTTATGGAACCATGGCGGATGAGGCTGCCGACCAGCTGGGAGAAAGACCTACCCACGTATTCGTACAGGCCGGCGTAGGTTCTTTGGCAGGTGCAGTTGTAGGATACTTCGCTAACCGTTATAAGGAGAATCCTCCTATTATGGTTGTGGTTGAGGCTTCCGTTGCAGATTGCCTTTACAAGGGCGCTGTGGCAAATGACGGAAACATCCGCATTGTAGACGGCGACATGATTACCATTATGGCAGGACTTGCTTGTGGAGAGCCAAACATTACTTCTTGGGATATCTTAAAGAATCATGCAAAGGCATTTATCTCTGCTGAGGATATCGTTGCTGCAAGAGGAATGAGAATGTTGAACGCTCCGTTAAAGGGAGACGATCAGGTATTTTCCGGAGAGTCCGGTGCAGCAGGCTTCGGTGCATTGGCTGCCATCATGTTACAGGATGACTTCAAGGATTTAAGAGAGAAGTTACAGCTTAACGAGAACAGTAAGGTGCTTTGCTTCAACACCGAGGGAGATACAGACCCTGAGCGTTGGAAGAACATCATCTGGGAAGCAAAAGAGAAGTAAGATAGAACTTTATTTTCAAAGAAACAAATTGTGCAACACCCTGGATAACAGGCTTATATATAACTAAGGAGGATATTAGTATGGGACAGTTAAATAAGGAAGTTTTGGAAGAGATTAAGAAGAGAGCAGAAGGCTATAAGGCTGACATGAGTGCTTTCTTGAGAGCAATCGTAAAGAATCCGGGAGAGTCCGCTGACGAAGCAAAGCACGTTGAGACTATCAAGAATGAGATGGAGAAGGTTGGCTTTGACGAGGTTAAGGTTGACCCACAGGGTAACGTAATGGGATTCATGGGATCCGGAAAGACCCTGATCTGCTTCGACGGACACATCGATACCGTAGGAATCGGAAACAGATCAAACTGGACATTTGATCCATACGACGGATACGAGGATGACACCAAGATCGGTGGAAGAGGTGTTTCCGATCAGCTCGGCGGAACCGTTTCTGCTGTATATGCTGCAAAGATCATGAAGGACATGGGACTTCTGAACGATAAGTACCGCGTAATGGTAGTAGGAACTGTACAGGAAGAGGACTGTGACGGTCTTTGCTGGCAGTACATCATCAACGAAGATAAGATTCGTCCTGAGTTCGTTGTATCTTCCGAGCCTACTGACGGTGGATTATACAGAGGACAGAGAGGACGTATGGAGATCCGCATTGACGTGAAGGGTGTTTCCTGCCACGGTTCCGCTCCTGAAAGAGGAGACAATGCAATCTACAAGATGGCTGACATTCTTTCCGATGTTCGTGCATTAAACAACAACGGAGATGCAGAGTCTACTTCTATCCGCGGATTGGTTAAGATGTTAAATCCGAAGTACAATGAGCAGTGGAAAGAGGCTCGTTTCTTAGGAAGAGGAACTGTTACCGCTTCCGAGATCTTCTTCACATCTCCTTCTCGTTGTGCAGTAGCTGACAGCTGTGCTGTATCTTTGGACAGAAGAATGACTGCCGGAGAGACTTGGGAGTCTTGTCTTGAGGAAATCAGACAGCTTCCTGCAGTAAAGAAGTACGGTGAGGATGTTGTAGTTTCTATGTACAACTATGATCGTCCTTCCTTCACAGGATGTGTATACCCAATCGAGTGCTACTTCCCAACATGGGTACTTCCTGAGGATCACAAGTTATGTAAGGCTTCCGTTGCTGCTTACAAGGATCTTTACGGTGAGAAGAGAATCGGTGAAGTGGATACAGTGGCAGAGAGAGAGCCAAGACCTCTTCTTGACAAGTGGACCTTCTCCACAAACGGTGTTTCCATCATGGGAAGAAACGGTATCCCTGTAATCGGATTCGGACCCGGAGCTGAGGCTCAGGCTCACGCACCTAACGAGATCACATGGAAGAAGGACTTGGTAACCTGTGCAGCATTCTACGCAGCTCTTCCGCAGTACTACTGTGACTAAGTTTTAGAGTCTAAAGTGCAAATCAGTACTATACTTTTCGGCAAGTCCGGAGTAGAGGTGCAAAATAAGAATAAAGATTAAGCCATGGGGCTTTATCGGATAAACACATTTTTAAAGGAGATTAAAATGGATAAGAAGCAGCAGTTTGAAGAGTTAGTAAAGGAAATTAAGGGACTTAAGACTGACAAGATGTACTTAAACGATTTCTTCCTTACATGGGAAAAGTCTGATGATGAGTTAAAGGCAGTATGGGATGTTGCAGATGCACTCAGAAACTTAAGAGAGAGAAACATCTCTACAAAGGTTTTTGATTCCGGTTTAGGAATTTCTTTATTCCGTGATAATTCCACAAGAACTCGTTTCTCCTTCGCTTCCGCTTGTAACCTTCTTGGATTAGAGGTTCAGGATCTGGATGAAGGAAAGTCTCAGGTTGCTCACGGTGAGACCGTTCGTGAGACCGCTAACATGATCTCTTTCATGGCTGACATTATCGGTATCCGTGATGATATGTACATCGGTAAGGGAAATGCTTACATGCACGAGGTTGCTGACTCTGTTGAGGCAGGACACAAGGACGGCGTTTTAGAGCAGAGACCTACTCTGGTTAACTTACAGTGTGATATCGACCACCCGACACAGTGTATGGCTGACGCTTTACACGTAATCCACGAGATGGGCGGAATCGAGAACTTAAAGGGTAAGAAGCTGGCTATGACTTGGGCATACTCTCCTTCTTACGGAAAGCCACTTTCCGTACCTCAGGGTGTAATCGGTCTTTTCACAAGACTTGGTATGGAAGTAGTTCTTGCTCATCCGGAAGGATATGATGTAATGAAGGACGTTGTAGACGTAGCAGAGAAGAATGCTAAGGAGTCCGGCGGATCTTTCAAGGTTACTAATGATATGAAGGAAGCATTCAAGGATGCTGACATCGTATATCCAAAGTCTTGGGCTCCATTCGCAGCTATGGAGAAGAGAACCAATCTTTACGGTGAGGGCGACACAGAGGGCATCAAGGCTCTTGAGAAGGAGCTTCTTGCACAGAACGCTCAGCACAAGGATTGGGCTTGTACAGAAGAGATGATGAAGCTGACCAAGGACGGAAAGGCTCTTTACATGCACTGCTTACCTGCTGATATCACCGGCGTATCCTGCAAGGAAGGTGAGGTTGACGCAACTGTATTCGATCGTTACAGAGACCCACTTTACAAGGAGGCTTCTTACAAGCCATACGTTATCGCAGCTATGATCCTTCTTGAGAAGTTCAAGGATCCTGCAAAGGTATTAGAGGAGTTACAGAAGCGCGGACAGGATAGAATCTTCGAAGCATAATTTATGCAGACAGATAGAACCTTTGAAGCAAAACGAGATATCGCACACTACGCGTGCGATACTCGTTAAGAATAAACGCTTAGAGGGAGAATGATATAGCGTCCCGATTTATTCGGGGCGCTATTCTTCCCTTAAAAAGAATTTGAAAAGCCTATTTTTCCTGTTTCAGGAGTAAAAATTTTTATTGGAGAAAAAATATGGGAAAGAAAATTGTTATCGCCTTAGGGGGAAATGCCCTGGGAAATAATTTGCCGGAGCAGATGGTAGCCGTAAAGACCACCGCAAAGGCTATCGTTGATCTTGTAGAAGACGGAAATGAAGTAGTAGTTGTTCACGGAAACGGTCCTCAGGTTGGTGTTATCAACAATGCTATGGGAGAGTTTGCTTCCGAGCATAAGGAAGATCCGACTCCTCTTTCCGTATGTGTAGCCATGAGCCAGGCGTACATCGGTTATGATATCCAGAATGCCTTGAGAGAGGAATTCTTGAACAGAGGAGGAAAGGTACCTCCAGTAGTAACCGTAGTAACTCAGGTTCGTGTAGATAAGGATGACCCTGCTTTCCAGAATCCTACCAAGCCAATCGGTCGTTTTATGACTAAGGAAGAGGCTGAGGCTGAGGCACAGAAGAGAGGCTGGAATATTAAGGAAGATGCAGGACGTGGATATCGTCGCGTAGTTGCTTCTCCAAAGCCAAAGGAGATTGTAGAGCTTTCCGCAATTAAGGCTATGTCCGATGCGGGAGAGCTGGTAATCTGCTGTGGTGGTGGCGGAATTCCCGTGGTTTCTGAAGGAAAGCACCTTGCCGGAGCCGCTGCGGTTATCGATAAGGACTTCGCTGCAGCCCTTTTGGCAGAGAGTTTGGAAGCAGATATGCTGATTATTTTGACTGCTGTAGAGAAGGTTGCTATCCGTTACGGTAAGCCGGATCAGGAGTGGTTAACAGACCTTTCCGTAGAAGAGGCTCAGAAGTATGCAGACCAGGGCGAGTTCGCTCCCGGATCCATGCTTCCAAAGGTACAGGCTGCTATCCAGTTCGCTTCCGCTAAGAAGGGAAATGAAGCTATGATTACCCTTTTGGAAAAGGCAAGAGAAGCATTACAGGGTAAGACAGGAACCAAGATTACCAAGAAGTAAGAAGAAGCTTTCAACTGAAAGTCAGGGAGATGTTAAAAATCAATAAATTTTTCTAAGCAATATAGGTCTGAATGCGGACTCAAACTACCCCGTATTAGACCAATATTGCCGAAAAATTTTATTTAAATTGATTTTTACAGCTCCTTTTTTGTTTCATTATGAAAATTTTAGAACTATGAATGTAGAAATAAACAATGGTCGATAATAAACTGTGGTAGAATTTTTCTTCTAAAAAGAGAGTTAGACTAAGGCTTTTGAGTAGATTATGGGACTAAGCCTTTTGACTAAGAACTTAGGATAAGTATGTAAAGTGAGAGTTTAGCGTAAACCATGAAACCGAGAAGCTAGAGTAAGGGTTAAGGGAGGGAAGATGAGTCAGAACACATTTTTAATGGAAGAAGCCAATCGTTGTTTGTTATGTAAGAATCCACGATGCTCCAAGCATTGTCCTGTAAATACCTCTATTCCGGAGGTTATTGAGTTGTATAAGCAGGGAGAGTTGAAGAAGGCGGGAGAAATTCTTTTCGAGAATAACCCTCTTTCCGCCATCTGCGCTTTGGTCTGTGAACATGAGAAGCAGTGTGAGGGAAATTGTATTCGGGGAGTGAAGGGGATTCCTATTCCCTTCTATAAGATGGAAGAGGAGATTTCTTTAAAATATCTGGAAGAACTGCATTTTGAAAAGGGTGCGGAGAACAAGGAGCGTATTGCGGTAATCGGTGGTGGCCCTGCCGGAATTACCATTGCTCTTCTGATGCAAAGAAAGGGCTACAAGGTAACCATTTTCGAGTCTCGAAACAGAATCGGCGGTGTACTTCGTTACGGCATTCCGGAGTATCGTCTTCCGAAATATATCATTGATCTCCTGGAAAAGCATTTGCTGGATCTGGGGGTAAAGATTCGTCCCAACATCCTGATCGGACCGGTGCTTTCTCTGGATAAGCTTTTTGAGGACGGTTATGCCGCAGCCTTCATCGGTACCGGTGTATGGAATCCGAGAACCATGGGCATCAAGGGAGAAAGCTTTGGAAATGTGCATTTTGCCATTGACTACTTAAAGTCTCCGGAGACATATCATTTAGGAGAAAATGTTGCTATCATCGGTGCGGGAAATGTGGCCATGGATGCTGCCAGAACTGCAAAAAGAAGCGGCTCCAGAGCCACCATCATTTACCGTAAGGGCATGGAAAATATGACTGCCAGCAAGAAGGAAATCGCTGAGGCGGAGGAGGATGGCGTAGAATTTCTGCTTCATCACTCTCCGGTGGAAATTACGGACGAGGGCATTATCCTGAAGAAGCAGGAAGAGGGACAGCCGGAAGAAGAAGTCTTCTTTAAGGCGGACAGCATTATCGTAGCCATCAGCCAGAACCCCAGAGCCAACATTGTTTCCAACACTACAGATTTGGAGACCAACAACTTGGGCTTACTGCTTACGGATGAGAAGGGGCATACGACGAAGGAAGGAACTTTTGCTTCCGGAGACGTGGTAACCGGTGCCAAAACCGTAGTGGAAGCGGTGCATCAAGCGAAGATTGTAGCGGAGGAAATGGAAGCCTACTGTGAAGCAAAGAAGAATATGAAGGAGATGACGAAAACTGCCGCGGAAAGTGCTTCCTAGTTTAAGGGTAAAAATCAGAAAAGGACTGTAAAAATAAATTTTCTAAGCAATATAGGTCTGAAATTGGGGCACGCTCTCGCTAGCTTCGCCTCGTAGCGGATACTAAGCGAAAAACTTCGTTTCACTTGTTTTTCGCAAGTACCGACGGGCTCAGACTACCCCGTATTCAGACCTATATTGCCGAAAATTCTTTATTTTGATTTTTACAGTCCTTTTTTTGTGCGCTTTTTTGGAGAAATTCCGGGGGCGATATGGGAAACAATCCGTCTTCAGTCCTAACCGATACTGAGAAAGCTCGAACTTAAAGAAAAGCAAGCAAACTATTTAATTTATAAATAGCATTATTAAAAACTACAATAGTATTAAGAGAAAATTAGCTTAGTTTTTATGATATATTACTAAAATCGCACAATATTCATTTGAGGGAGAGAATGAATTTTAGACAGAGGGACAGCAAGTTGACTTTGAAAGGAACTAAGAAGAAATGGTTAGACGCGGTTTGAAGACGACAGTCATTGCCACAGTAATGGCAATGATGCTTGCACCGAGCTTTTCTGCATTTGCCCAGACAGGTAAGAGCAATACTTCGGGAAGCTGGCAGGTAGAAAACAATGCATGGGTATTCCGGAATGCAGAAGGACAGTCTGTAAAGGGCTGGGTAGTATATAACCAGGAGTGGTACTATCTGAATCCGGAAAACGGACAGTTAAAGACCGGTTGGTTACAGCTGGATGGAAAATGGTATTTCCTCAGTACAGAATCTGGGGCACAGCAGGGAAGATTATTAACCGGATGGCAGTGGATTGACGGCTATTGCTATTATCTGATGCCTACCGATGACAACAATTACGGAGTGCTGGTGGTAAATGGAAGAACTCCGGACGGCTACTATGTAAATCAGAGTGGACAGTGGCTTCATGGCGAAAATGGAGATGCCGTCTATGAGGCAGGCAAGGGACTTCCCTCTGCAGCGTCCTCCCAGCAGGTAGCAGGAGCAAGCCGTGCTCTTCCCGGACAGGTTCTTGGGGCAAGTAGAGCTATTGCAGCACCCGGAGGCGGAAGCTTCGGAGGAGGTGGAGGTGGCGGATCCACCGGAGGAGGAGCAACTGCATCTACCACAGGAGGAGCAGGAACTGCAACAGCCGGAGCCGCTACAGGAACAGCAACCGGAGGAAGTGCCGCTGGAACTCCTACTCCCTCTACAGAGGGAACAGGAGCATCTACAGATACAGAAACACCCGGAACACAGCCTGCAACTCCGGTAATCCCGGCCCAGCCCGAGACACCGACTCAGCCTGAAACTCCGGTAACTCCGGCCCAGCCCGAGAACCCGACTCAGCCTGAAACTCCGGTGACACCGGCACAACCCGAGAACCCGACTCAGCCTGAAACTCCGGTGACACCGGCACAGCCTGAGAACCCGACACAGCCGGAAACTCCTGTAACTCCGGTACAGCCTGAAACTCCGGTAACCCCTGCACAGCCTGAGAATCCGACTCAGCCTGAGACTCCGGTAACTCCGGCCCAGCCAGAAACTCCGGTAAGCCCGGCCCAGCCAGAGAATCCGACTCAGCCAGAAAATCCGGTAACTCCGGCCCAGCCAGAGAATCCGACTCAGCCTGAGACGCCGGTAAGCCCGGCCCAGCCAGAGAATCCGACTCAGCCAGAAAATCCGGTAACTCCAGCCCAGCCTGAGAATCCGACTCAGCCTGAGACTCCGGTAAGCCCGGCCCAGCCCGAGAATCCGATTCAGCCGGAGACTCCGGTAAGCCCGGCCCAGCCCGAGAATCCGACTCAGCCAGAAACTCCTGAGACCCCATCTCAGCCAGAAAATAATTTAAAGAACTGGCCGGGAACACATACCTTATCTTATGATGCAGCTAAAAACTGCTTTGTTTTATCCTTTGATGAAGGAAATCAGATCAATGAGCTTCAAGAGTTACTGCTTAGCATTAATAAGGTTACGGTAAATCAGACTGAATATGCAGTGGGAGATGCTAAAGCGGATTTAAGTAAAGAAGCAAATACATATTGGCATGACCTTAGGGGAAAAGAAAAGGTGAGAGGATATCTCAATGCTCTTAACTTTAACAAAAAGTCCTTCCATGAGGGAGAGAACACTGTTGAAATTCAGGCAGATGGCTATAATCCGGTAACTCTTCATGTTAATGCAACAAAGGAAGAGCTTCAGGATGAAAAGCTAGATCTTAAGAAGCCGGAGAAGATTATCCCTAAAGACTTCGACAGAACGGAGGCAGGAGAGTATAACGTAAAACTTTTCGCATTTAATAACCTTAGTAAGGGTCAAAAAGAATTTCTCGGCGCCCTTAACGAGGTAGTTGTTGATGATGTACACTATCAAAAAATTGAGGAAAAATATTTTGATGCCTTTGTGAGAATAGGAGAACCAAGCTTCTTTGTCACGACTGAGGGTACAAGTATCACTTTAAACTTAAATTATTATCCTAAAGAAGCAGGAGCTCATAAGCTTATATTGAAAGCAGACGGCTATGAGAATCTTGTGATTGAATACACACAGGCTGAGGCAAAGTCCGCACCTGTAGTAGATAAGCTTGAGAAGAAAGAGGCTCAGGGATATTACGAGCTTTCTTTCCAGGGAGACAGAAAGGCTGTTCAGAAATACCTAAAGAGTATCAAGAGTCTGACCGTTGCAGGAAGAACATACGGACAAATGGCACCTTTCAGTACTGATTTGTTGAAGATGGGAGAGAAGTTTAGCTTCGGAGACTCAAAAGGAGAGAAAGAATTAGAAGATTTACTTTTATTCTCCATTCCTACAGACAATGTGGATAAAGAGCAGGAGATTCGCATTGAAGCGGAAGGATACGAAGTAGCTACCATTTCTCTATCTTAAGTAGCGCTAAGTGGATAGCAAATAGTTTGTAGAAAATGCATAAGAAAGAAGCGGTGAAAGAAAAACGGGATAAAAACCGGAGACTTTCTTCCACCGCTTTTTTGTATTTTTTAAAGAGTAAAAAACAGGAATGGATAGGTTCTATTGGGCATATCGCTATAAAATTTAATTTATATATCAAGTCAAACGCATAAGAATTTTCTATACTTCTTATTCTTTTCTTTGCTTGGGACGAAAAACTTAGGAGTCAGCAGATGAACAGCTGTGTTTTAGCACTTAAGGAGAAGAGAAAATGAAAAAAGGAGTGGAACAAAAGAAAAAAGAGCCGAAAGCGAAGAAGGGAGGCTTGTTCCAAAGCTTGCGTTTAAGCAGCAAAATGTCGATTTTAATCGGACTTTGCTCAGCGATTGCACTTATCGGGACAGGTTCTATTCTAATTAATATTAGTAAGAGCAGTATGGAAAAGACCGTTGACAGCAATATGGTAGATAAAACCCACATGGCTATCAATGATATTGAAAATATTCTCTATCAAAATCAGGTAGTTGCGGAAACCATTAGAGAAGGCATTATGTCGGCTTATGAGACGCAGGAAGAGGTGGGGGCTGTGCCCGCCAATATCTGGAATATTGTGGATGGGAATGGAAATGCCGTTGCCACCAAGGTGATGGGACCAACTACTTTCCAGTCTCGGGTAAGAAATGTTGCCATTCCGGCAAATCTATATAATGCGGAGTCTGCTATGTTGGACTCTCTTTACGCGGCGGTCAACAGTGATGACAGTATATTTGGCGTAGGAGTCTATTTTGACAAGGGTGCCTTTATTCCCGGCGTGGATGACTATTCCCTCTATCTTAGCAAGGAAAATGCCAAGACTCGTACTGTGCAGACCTATTCCGCAGGCTATCAGGAAGAAGAGGATTTTAAGCATTTAAAAGAAACACAAAAGCTTAGCGTTAGCAGCATTTATCAGGATGCCTATACCAAGGATTGGGTTTTTTCCATAATGGTTCCTATTGTTATTAAAGAGGAATTTAAGGGCTATGTTCTTGTGGATATGAAAATGGATGTTTTCGAACTTCTGCAGCAATCGGACGAACGTTTTCCATCTTTGGCAGTTGAGTTAACCGATCATGATGGCAATGTTGCTTATTCTATGGATGCGGACGCCGTTGCAAAACCCGTAAAGGATACATTGCCGGAGGATGCATACAATACTCTGGAAAGCATGAAGGCAGAGGGAAAATCATTTAATGTGGTTACTGATAGCTTGGATAATGGTAAGGTAAAGCGCTTTCTTGCTCCGCTAGAAGTAGGAGATACAGACTGGTGGGTAAGTGTCAGCCTTTCTGAAGCAGAATATAATGCTACTCTGATGACTTTGGTAAAGACTGCTGTGTTGACCAATTTATTGGGGGTATTGATTTTAGTTTGCCTTACCCATTTCCTGATTCGTACCTCATTGGCTCCTTTAAAGAAAATTTCTTCTTCCGGAGTGGAAGTGGCCAAGGGAAATTTCGATGTAGACATTCAGTACAATAAGAAAGACGAAATCGGAGAGCTGGCAGAAAGCATGAGAGAAATCATGCAGAGAATCCGGGGCATTATTTCCGATTTGCAGGATAAACTCAGTGAGCTGTCCAAAGGAAATTATCGGGTGGATATGGAGGATCAGGAGTATTATGCCGGTGCCTATGCACCTCTCCTACAGTCTCTTAGAGAGATTCGGGGAGACCTGTCCAATACCATGAAGGAAATCAGAAATTCCGCAGAGCAGGTACAGGAAGGAGCGGATCAGGTCAGCAATGCCGCTCAGTCTCTTTCCGAAGGGGCAACGGAACAGGCTTCTTCCATTGAAGAGCTCTCCGCTACCATGGATGATATTTCCCACAAGATTGACAGTACGGTAAAGATTACCGAGGAAGTGGCAAAATTAAGCAATGATGCGGAGAAGGCTGTAAATGTCAGCACCAATAAGATGGATGAGATGTCCAGAGCCATGCAGGATATTACGGAGAAATCTCAGGAAATCAATAAGATCATCAAGACCATTGACGATATTGCTTTCCAAACCAATATCCTCTCCCTAAATGCATCCATCGAAGCAGCCCGTGCCGGAGCGGCAGGAAAGGGCTTTGCCGTTGTGGCGGATGAGGTAGGAAACCTGGCTCAAAAGTCTGCCAAGGCTGCCCAGAATACCAGCAGCTTAATCGAAGAGGCTATTGATGCCATCGGTAAGGGAGCAAAGCTTTCCGAGGAAACGGCCCAGTCTTTAGTGGTGGTTTCTGAACAAAGTAAGAAGATTAACAGTATGATCAGCAACATTTCTCTGGCATCGGATGAACAAGCCAAGGGCGTAAAGCAGGTAAGTGTGGGAATCGACCAGATTTCTTCCGTGGTACAAAATAACTCCGCAACAGCGGAGGAAAGTGCCGCGGCTTCCGAAGAGTTAACCGGACAGGCTCATACCTTAAATGAGCTTATGGAAAAATTCCAGTTGAAGGAAGATTAAGAGACAAGCTGATGAATAGAGAGTTCGACAAGATGCAAAGATAGCTTGACGAATAGCTTCAAAAGTCCCTAAAAATAGATAATTTCATTTAAAGACAAAATGTATAAATGCTAAATTGAAAAAGTAAATTCCAGTGCAGAGGTAAATTCTACCTAGCTTTAAAAAATCCCTAAAATCAGGCAGTTTGAAATTTCATTTCTGCC
>NZ_JACHHH010000014.1 GCF_014202695.1 Oribacterium sinus | reverse complement strand
AATAACTTTTATACAAAAAATAGAATAGGCTTGAAGTTTTTATGGTAAATATTTCGTAAAATTCGGTTTTCAAGCCTTGAGGTTAGTGCTATAATACAAATACCAGAAGGAGAAGAAGATTAAGAATTCTCTTAATATTTGAATAGAAGTATTTGAATAGAGAGAAAGCTCTTTGTGGTTGCCAGTGCCATATGTTTTAGATGCAGAGAGGTGATGACGTGATTAAGAAAGAGATGATCGCCATGCTTTTAGCTGGCGGCCAAGGCTCACGCCTTGGGGTTCTTACAAAGAATGTTGCCAAACCGGCGGTTTCTTTTGGCGGAAAATATTCCATTATTGATTTCCCCTTAAGTAACTGTATTAATTCCGGCATAGACACAGTGGGAGTACTTACTCAGTATCAACCCTTACGCCTGAATGCACATATCGGCATCGGTATTCCTTGGGATTTGGATCGTAATAGGGGAGGCGTTACGGTATTGCAGCCCTATGAATCTCAGGAATATACCGGCTTTTATTCGGGAACGGCCAATGCCATTTACCAAAATATCGCTTATATCGAGAATTATGATCCGGAGTACGTGCTGATTCTTTCCGGGGATCACATTTACAAGATGGATTATGAGGTTATGCTGGAGTATCACAAGGCGATGAAGGCCGACTTAACCATTGCCGCCATGCCGGTACCCATGGAGGAGGCAAGCCGTTTTGGAATTACCGTCACCGATGAAACCGGCAGGATTATAGATTTCCAGGAGAAACCGAAGGAACCCAAGAGTAATTTGGCTTCTATGGGAATTTATATCTTTACCTGGAAAGTGCTAAAGGATGCTTTGCTACGAACCCGGGATGTGCCGGATTTGGATTTTGGAAAGCATGTTATTCCTTATATTTTCCAGAACATAGGGAATGTTTTTGCCTATGAGTTCAACGGATATTGGAAGGATGTGGGAACCTTGTATTCCTACTGGCAATCCAATATGGAACTGATTGCATTGATTCCCGAATTTAACTTGTACGAGGAATATTGGAAGATTTACACCCAGACCGATAATCCCGCTCCACAATTTATCTCAACCCATTCCCACGTAGAACGATCCGTTATTTCTGAAGGTTGTGAGATTCATGGAGAGATTTACAATTCTATTATCGGTGCCGGTGTAACAGTGGAACATGGGGCCGTTATTTCAGATAGTATTATTATGGCAAACACGGTGGTGGGAGAGAACACACATATCGACCAGGCTGTGATTGCTGAAAATGTAGAGATTGGCAAAGATTGTGTGATTGGTACCGGAGAATACCAGGATTCTGTTTATGACAGCAGGGTGTATTGTTCAGACCTTGCTACGATAGGGGAGAATTCCCTTATACCCGATGGAGTTTCCATTGGCAGAAACACGGCGATTTATGGGAAGACGGATCTTTCGGACTACCCGGATGGATTCCTTCAAAGTGGAGGAGCGATTATAAGGGAGGATGAAAGACTATGAGAGCAATAGGAATTATTTTAGCAGGCGGTAACAACAAAAGAATGAGAGAGCTTTCCAACAAGAGAGCGATTTCCGCAATGCCGGTTGCAGGCACCTTCCGTTCTATCGACTTCTCTCTTTCGAATATGTCCAATTCGCATATTCAGAAAGTAGCTGTGTTGACCCAGTATAACTCCAGGTCGTTGAACCAGCATCTGTCCTCTTCCAAGTGGTGGGACTTCGGAAGAAAACAAGGTGGACTATATGTTTTTACCCCGACTATTACTGCGGAGCATGGAGATTGGTTTAGGGGTACGGCAGATGCACTCTATCAAAACCTTGTTTTTTTACAGTCATCTCATGAGCCTTATGTCATCATTGCCGCAGGGGATGGGGTATATAAGCTTGACTATAACAAGGTACTGGAATATCATATCGAAAAGAAAGCGGACATCACCGTTGTATGCAAGAACATGGATGCAGGGGATGATATATCCCGCTTTGGCTGTCTTAAGATGAATGAGGACAGCAGAATCGTGGATTTTGAAGAAAAGCCCGTATCAACTGATGCCAGTTGTATTTCCTGCGGAGTCTATATTATCCGCAGAAGACAGTTGATTGAGCTTTTGGAAAAAGCCCATGATGAGGATCGTTATGATTTCGTAAAGGATATTCTGATTCGCTACAAGAACATCAAGCGAATCTACGGTTATAGACTGAATACTTATTGGAGCAATATCGCTTCAGTGGAGTCCTTTTATCAGACAAATATGGACTTCCTAAAGAGAAATATTCGGGATTACTTCTTTAAGCAGGCCCCTGGTGTATACACAAAATTGGCCGACAACCCGCCTGCGAAGTACAATCCGGATTGCAGTGTGCATAACTCCATAGTGGCCAGCGGATGTATCATCAACGGAACAGTGGAAAACTCTGTTTTGTGCCGTAAGGTCTATGTTGGAAATAACTGTATCATTCGCAATTCGATTATCCTGAATGATGTGTATATCGGAGATAACAGCGTCATTGAACATTGCATCGTGGAGAGCCGGGACACCATTCGCGCCAATACAACCTACATTGGAACACCGGAGAATATCAGAATCGTCATCGAGAAAAATGAAAGGTATACCATGTAAAAAGGAAGGAGTATCATGGAGGTTACAGATGTACGGGTTCGTAAGGTTGACAAAGAAGGTAAGATGAAGGCCATTGTTTCTATCACATTTGATGAAGAATTTGTGATTCACGACATTAAGGTCATTGAGGGAGAAAAGGGCTTATTCATTGCTATGCCTTCCAGAAAAACTACGGACGGTGAGTATAGAGATATTGCTCACCCTATCCGCTCCACCACGAGAGAGTTACTTCAGCAGACCATTCTGGAGAAATACCAGGAGGATGCAGAGGAAGAAGGCGAAGGATTTTGATTTCGCGACGAAGTAAAATCTCACAAACCTGAGGCCACTAAGGACAATAATCCTTAGTGGCTTTTTGCGTACAATGCTTTACAAGTGCAAATCTTACGGTATTTTGTTTATAAATTTTCCTTCTTTGGTCGAAATGTAAAGATGGTAAGGAGTAATTTCGTTTTTTTTCTACAATGAATCAGGGAATTATGGATGCCTGAGAGTAGAACAAGCTTAAGAAATATGTTAAAATAAATGCACTAATCTATAGAGGGAATTGAATAAAGAGTTTTCTCGGAAAAGGAGTTCGGAGAAATAGTATGAATAGAATAACAGAAGTTAAGATACGCTTTATCTACCTATTGTTTTTGATTTTTGTGCTTATCTTTGTGGTAGCCAGTTCTATGCGCTACTATGATAAGCTTGGATTTTATGAGGAAAAATTTGAAGTTTTACAATCCGGCTGGCAAAGAATTTTGCCGGACGGTTCAAAGAAACGTTTATATTCTACCGGGGAGTCCGTTCCGGAGAAGGAGCTCTTAATTGAACGACAGCTTCCTCAGGATGTTCCTTATGCGTTAACCAGCTTGTTTATTCGAACAGTGCATCAGGATATTACGGTGTGGATAGACGGTAGAGTGGTATATGAATTTAAATATGCGGATATCCCGCCATTTAATAGTAAGATTCCGCCTATTTCCTGGGTTCGTATCCCGGTACAGAAGGATCAGCTTGGGAAGATGATTCGTATTGAGCTGACCGGAAGAGGCAGAACAGCGGAGAATACCCTTGGAGGTATTTATTTCGGAGAAGACGTCTCCATTATTTGTGCCATTCTTTGGAAGAATGCTTTGCAGATACTGGCAGCTTTTTGTCTCATGTTCCTGGGAATCGGAATGTGGGTGGAATATATTCTGGTGGATAAAAAGAAGGGAGACGAAAGAGGAGCATATTATACGGGAGTCAGTCTATTTTTTATGGGACTATGGCTTGGTTGTCAGATTGATGCCAGACAGCTGATTTTTAACAATATTCTCTTGCTGTGGAATTTGGAGTACCTGTCTATTATCATGATTCCGGTACCGGCACTACTTTTTATCAACAAAGTGGAAAAGGGCTTATGTCAAAGAGAACTCTTCCTATTGTCCTTTTTTATCTTTATCTGTGATACCTTGATAATCTTTTCTGCGGGTGTAGGAATCTTTTCCTTCGCAGAATTAAATCTTCCCATTGATATTTTGGGACTGATTACCGCAATTGAGGTATTGCGTAGCTTTTACATGGTTTGGAAGAAGGATAAACATCTCTTTAGGGAGTTGACCTGGATGATGGGGGCTTATTGTACCCTAATCGGTTTCTGTATGATTGAGCTGCTTTCCTATATGATTAGCGGATACACAAATCAGGGAAAATTTCTTTCCATCGGAACCATTATCTTTGCCTTCCAGATTATGCATGCGCAAGGCATTGAGTATGATAAGGTACAGAATGAAAAGAGCAAGCTGGAGATTTCCGATAAGGTACAGGCAGAATTTTTAGCCAATATGTCCCATGAGATTAGAACCCCGATTAATACCGTTATCGGTATGAATGAGATGATTCTTCGGGAGAGCCGTGATGATGCGGTATTAAGCTATGCACAGGATATTCAGGCTTCAGGGCAGACCCTCTTGTCTTTAGTAAATGATATTTTGGACTTCTCCAGAATCGAATCCGGAGGAATCAAGCTGGTGCCTAAGCCCTATGAATTGGCTACTGTGATTCACGAAATCAACAGTATGGTTCGTTTCCGTGCAGAGTGGAAGGGACTGCAATTCGAAATCCTTGTTGACGGAGACACTCCGGCGGTGCTTTACGGAGATGCTTTCCGGGTGCGGGAGGTTATCTTAAACCTGATTGATAATGCGATTAAGTACACGGAAAAGGGAAAAATTACTCTGAGCGTAACAGCAAGGGCTTTGGACGAAGAGGGAAATTCTCCTGTGCAGTCCAAGGAAGAAACCGGGCTCAGTACGGCAAAAGCCATTGAGCTGCAGATTGCTGTAAAGGATACCGGTGTAGGTGTGAAGGAAAGTGATCAGAAGCTTATTTTCCAGAAGTTCCAAAGAGTACAGTCCGGTTGGAGCCAGAATATTCAGGGAACAGGCCTGGGACTGCCCATTACCAACTATTTTGTAGAAATCATGAACGGACACATTCAGTTGGATAGTGTGTTTGGAGAGGGCTCCTGCTTTACAGCTTATATTCCCCAGTGGCAGTTAAACGAAGACCGTATCGGAAATTATGAAGAACGGTACCAGAAGCAAAGAGGAGAGAAGAAGGACTTTAATAAGGGCTTCATTGCCAAGGACGCCAGAATTTTAGTGGTGGATGACAATGAATTAAATCTTCGTCTGGTACAGAATCTTTTGAAGAGGACAGAAGTACAGATTACCTGTGCTTTTTCCGGAGAAGAGTGTATTGAGAAGTTAAGAGAAGAGAACTTCGATATTATATTCCTTGACCACATGATGCCGGGAATGGATGGAGAAGAAACCTTGAAGAAGATTCGGGAAAATGCCTTTGAAAACCGTTATGGAAAGCCGGTTCCCGTCATCGCCTTTTCCTCCAATATGCTCCCCGGTATTCGTCAGAAGTACGTAAACACAAGCTTTGACGCTTATCTGACGAAGCCTGTGGATGGAAATGAGCTGGAGAAAACCTTGTATACCTTCCTGCCGGAGAATTTAATTCGGAAGAGAACAAATGAAGAATATTTTCAGACAGAATTAAAGAAACATGCTATAGTAGAGAAGGAAGAAGAAGAGAAAACGCTGGATCGAAGTACAGGTTTGCAGTATTGCATGCAGGATGAGGAAGTATATCGAGAAATCCTGGGGCTTTTCAGAGACAGTAGTGACGAGAAGATGCAGGAGCTGGAGAAGGCATTCGCAGAGAAGGACTACAGTAAATATCGCCTCTATGCCCACGGATTAAAAACAACCTCCTTAACGGTTGGTGCCGTGAAGCTATCTGAAAATGCGAAAAAACTGGAACATGCAGCAAAAAGAGTAGTAGACAACGTAGAGAAAGAGGAAGCCGAGCATTATATTGCCTATAATCATGAGGCTTTCATGGCTCTCTACAGGAAGACAATTCAAGAAGCTAGAGAATACTTACAGTAGTCCGGGAGTTTATCCATGAAGAAAATTAAGCTTGTGGTATGTGATGATGAGCTGGTACAACGGAAATTTTTAGGGGTCCTATTGGAACGATTTTTTAAAGAACGGATGATTCCGGTAGAGATATCTTACTATGGCTCCGGAGAGGAATTTCTGGAAAATAAAGAGCAGGATCTTAACCTTACAGATTTGTTTTTATTAGACATTTTTATGCCGAATTTAAATGGAATTGAATTGGCAAGAGAGATTAAAGAACGAAATGCTCCGGGGAAAATCATTTTTATCACAGGGGGAAATGACTATGTGACGGAGGCTTTTGAATTAAAGGCATTTTCCTACATTCAAAAGCCTGTGGAATATGAGAAATTTTCCAAAGTGCTTTCCCATGCCTTGGAAACCGTCGAAAAGGTAAAGTATATGGAAGTCATGGTGGACCGGGAGCCGGAACGGATTTATCTGGAAGACGTGGAATACGTAGAAACCATGGGAAGAAGGCTTCTCATTCACCTGCATGAAGATGATATGGAAACCTATATGTCCATGAAAGCCTTTATGGATCAACACGGGAAGGATGATTTTTTACAGATATCCCGCTATATTGCGGTATCCAAGGATTGCATCCAACGGATTACCGGGCGAAGTTTAATCTTGCAGGATGGAACGGAATTATCCATCAGTGAGAAGTATTTAGCTACAGCCCGGAAGGAACATACGGAATATTTGCATACTAAGAAGATGGCCAGCGTCTAAGAAGCTAGACATGGCCTCTTTGTGTGTTACTAAAGGATTTTCGATAAAGTAATTTTAATAGATGAATTAAAAATTATTTTGTGAATGTTTTCAAAGAAAATTAAGAATAAAAAACTTAAATAGAGCTTGACGTGTCTTTATCGTTTTTCGTATGATAAAAGCAGGATGTAAGATTTTTGTAAGATGTTTCCAGGGATGGTGGAAAAGGAGTAAAATGAGCCAGAGAGTGGTCATCGTGGATGACGAGTTGATTCCCAGAAAAATTGCAGAAAAGGCATTGAAGGATCATTATCAGATAGCTACTTATGACAATGCCAAAACCGCATTGGAGGATTTGCCGAATTCCAAACCGGATATTTTGCTGGTGGACTTGCATATGCCGGAGATGGACGGCTATGCCTTCTTGAAGGAGATTCGCCGTTTGGAACGCCATGATTTGGCTAATATTCCGGTGGTGATTATGACCTCTGATGAGGATTCCGGAGCGGAGATTAAGGGCTTTGATTTGGGCGCTTATGACTATATCAGAAAACCTTTATTGCCGGACCTTTTACTTCGCCGTGTGGAACGGATTATAAAAAGAGAGCAGATGCTGAAGCATCTGGAGAAAAAGGCGGATATCGATGTTTTAACGGGACTTTTTAATCGAAGTGCCTGTGTACAACAAATTAACGAGTATTTACAAATGAAAAAAGACACCGGCCTTTTACTCATGCTGGATCTGGACCATTTTAAGATGGTAAATGATCGTTTCGGTCACGAGATGGGAGATCAGGTTTTGATGGAAGTGGCGAAGGTGCTACAGGGATTGGTGCGTTCCGATGATGTGTTGGGACGTATTGGCGGTGATGAGTTCATAATTTTTTATCGAGGCTTCTGGAATGAGGATGCTCTAAAGGATCGTTGCGAGGAAATTTGTCTCAAGGTGAAATCTTGCCTGGAACATGTATTAGGCTCCTCCGTTTCAGGACAATTCGGAATTTCCATAGGTGTTGCTATGGCACCTCAACAGGGCTCCGACTTTTTAAGTCTTTACCAAAAGGCGGATGAAGCCATGTATCATGTAAAGTCCGCAGGGCATGGGGGATATTTCGTTTTTTCGGAAGAGCAGGAGGAAGAAGAGGAAATCAGCAACGTAGTTTCCTTGCCGGAGATTCAGAAAAGAATTGAGGGCAGAGATTATTTTCCCGGTGCTTATATGGTGGATTATGAAGACTTTTGCAGTATCTATCATTTTTTAAAGCGGACGGGAGAGAGAGCGCAGCTTCCCGTACAGATGGTTTTATTTACGGTAGAGGAGAGTTCGGATGCGGATCGCAGAGGAACGGAGAATCGAATGCGGAATTTCGGAGGTCTTTTGAGCAAGACGATTCGAAGGGGAGATGTGGTGGTTCGCTGCGGTAACAAACAATATATGATTTTATTGGTTGGAGCAAGTGCGGAATCCAGTCATGTGGCTATTGATAGAGTGATGCGGCAACGATCTTTGGAGGAACAAGAAGAATATCCAATTCGTGTAGAGATCAACAGCTTGATAGGTTAATAAATTATTAGAGTAAAGAGCAATTAGAATAAAGAGCATTTAGAGTAAAGCGCATTAGAGTAAAGAGCAATTAGTATAGAATAGATAGGGTAAAGGGATGAATACATTAATTGAGGTCAACCGGCTGGTGAACCGGTTTATTTGGGGAGTGCCGGCTATGGCCTGTATTCTTGGCGTGGGTTTGTATTTGAGTATCCGCACCGGATTTTTACAGCTTCGGAATTTTCCGGAGGCTATGCAGGTAACAATCGGAAGAATTTTTCGAAAAAGAGAGGCGAAGGACGGGGCTTTAACGCCCTTTCAGGCGGTTTGCACCGCCTTGGCTGCCACCATCGGAACAGGAAATATTGCCGGTGTGGCCGGTGCCATCAGTATCGGCGGTCCCGGAGCTGTCTTTTGGATGTGGATGTCCGCGATTTTAGGAATGTGCACAAAGTTCTGTGAAGTTACCCTGGCAGTTTATTATCGGGAAAGCAATAAAAAAGGGGAGCTGCTGGGTGGACCCATGTACTATATCAAGAACGGTTTGGGTAGGCAGTGGATGTTTCTGGCTTACCTCTATGCTGTATTTGGTATTCTTACGGTGTTTGGCACCGGAAACGCGACCCAGGTGAATACGATAACAGCGGCAATTAATGAGGCCTTGTTCCATTTTTCCCTATTGCCTACGGAAGGGAATGGAAGGGTAAACCTTTTTATAGGGATAGTGATTGCTGTGCTGGTTGCTTTGATTTTGTTGGGAGGAATCAAGAGAATTGGACAGGTGACGGAAAAGTTGGTTCCTTTTATGGCTTTGTTTTATGTCGTATTGTCCTTAGGGGTTGTTTTCCTTCATTTTGATAGGGTTCCCTCTGTTTTTACTACGATTTTTGCTTCGGCCTTCTCTCCCAGAGCATTTACGGGAGGTGCTGTAGGAAGCTTTATCCTTTCCATGAAGAAGGGAATTTCCAGAGGGATTTTCTCTAATGAAGCGGGCTTGGGAACCGGTTCCATTGCCCATGCAACGGCGGATACCAGAAAGCCGGTTAAACAGGGATATTTTGGAATTTTTGAGGTGTTTGCGGACACCATTGTGATCTGTACGCTGACGGCTCTTGTAATCTTATGCAGTGGAGTAGATATTCCTTTCGGAAGAGAAGCCGGCGCTGAACTTACGATTTCAGGCTTTACCAGCACCTATGGAGCATGGTCCAGTATTTTTACTGCGGTGGCTCTTTGCTGTTTTGCTTTTTCCACCATTTTAGGCTGGGGCTTATATGGAGCTCGATTTACCGAGTTTGTTTTTGCCTCTCCTATTGCCGTAAAGATTTTTTTAAGTCTTTATGCTTTAGTGTCTATTCTGGGAGCTACTGTAGATCTATCCGTGGTCTGGTCCGTGGCGGACAGCTTTAACGGTCTTATGGTAATCCCTAACTTAATTGCTCTTTTCCTCCTGTGTCCTAAGGTATTACAGTGTATTTCGGAATATCGTAAGAGTGAAGGATAGGAGAGCTTCTGTCTATTATGCAAAATGAAAAGACTGTTGTCGTTTATGCGACAACAGTCTTTTCATTTTGCACGTCCATGGAGAAGCTCCAGTTTCCCATTTGTGTTTTCGGGGTATGGATTTCTTCGTAGGACATTAAGGAAAAACCTGCTTTTTCATAAAAACGGGCGTTATTTTCCGTGTTGGTAATCAGGGTGAATTGTCCCCCGCCTTCAGAGGCTACATAGGGAATTACTCCTTCTTCCAGGAATTGTGCGCCGATGCCTTCCCCTCTACGGCTGTTTTTTACCGCTAAAGAGCTTAGATACCAGAAGGGGCATTTTTGGCTGTGAATTACCTTTTCCGCTTTTTCTGTCATGGAAATCCATGCCAGAGTCTTGAAAATACCGCCAATCATAAAGGTTTGCAGTGCCTTTTTGGAAACGTAGTCTTTAAATTCCACCCCCTTGTCCATAGGGCTTTGGATTGCTGCTACGGCAAGAATTTCTCCCTCTTCTTCAGCCAGTAACATTCTCTGTTTTCCGTAGTAAATTTCCACGGCAATAGTTTGGATAGAGCGCACAAATTCTCTGCGCTTTTCATTATCTTCAATAAAGTTAGAAAAATAAGGATAGTCAAAAAAAGAATCGGTTAATAAGTCTACGCAGGCAGTCAAATCTTTTTCTTCAGCAAAACGGTATTGTAACATGGAATCCCTCCCGTAAATCATAGGCGTATTCTTCGGAAACATCCTGTTTCCTTTTCGAAATAATTTCGACTCATTTACACAATAATATAAAATTTAATTTTTAAAGCAGGCGCTCATCATAGGAAGCACGAATACCGCCAATAAACTTCGGTCGTACTCTAGCTGCAGTAACATGGGCGTGGAGAAGTTCCTTTTGAGAAAGCCTAAGAGGAACTGCAACGGATTTTAAGTGCATTCCGATAAAGGTATCCCCGATATCCAGACCTGCATCAGCTTGGATTCTCTCTACAAGAATAGGATCCCGGAAATTCTCATAAGCTTTTGTGGAAAAGGATCCTCCTGCCTTTGGTTTCGGAACTACATTTACAGGCTCCGGAAAGGGAAGGGCTGCTCGTTCCACCACAAGGGCTCTGTTTAAATGTTCACAACATTGGGCGGCCAAAAATACTCCGGCTTCTGAACAGGCCCGATAGATACCCTGAAACAAGCATTCTGCCGCTTCCAAACTGGAGCAGCTGCCGATTCTTTCTCCGATAACTTCAGAGGAAGAGCAACCCACTACAAGAATCTGCCCCTTCTGCAGCTTAGCCTTCTCTATTAATTCTTTACATAGAGAGTAGCTTTGTGTTTCCAGCTCCTGGGGACTGATTTCTGTAAGAGGATGTTCTGCTAAAGCGTCTAAATTTCCCCCGATATTTTCGTTATTCATAAAGGCTCCTTTCTCTTCTTTGCAAAGAATTCCGGTAAATCCTCCGGTATGCGGTTTAAATTCTCTAAGGGATGGAATAGAAAATATTGTTGATTTCCTCTACAGTCTACTCGAATAAGAGAAAAATTTTCAAGTATTTTATGTGTAAAACAAAGGATTTTACTTATAATTCATTTTCATATAGGGAAAAATAAGAACTTGAAAAGGAAAGGTAAATTTGTTTTATCCTTGTGAAATTCACTTCTAAGCTACAAAAATCTTATCTGTTAAAATTTATTTATTATAGAATTTTGAATTTTGGCCGATAAAGATAGAGTCGTAAAAAATCCAGAAAAATGGAGTTTTCTACAGGAGGAGTGAAGGAACAATGAAGAAACACGATGCAGGAACAACAGGAACTAGGCAAGCACAGGGGACAAAGCGAGGTCATTCCTTAAGCGGAAGAATTTCTTTGAGCTTAGGTATTATCATGCTTTTCTTATTTGCATTGATGACCGCTTTTATCTTGGCAGTGGCCAGCGCCGCATTTAACAAGAAAAATGAGCAAAATATGAATGCTCTATCTAACTTAAATGCCGGTAGAGTGAATAAAATCACAATCAATACCAGCAATACTATGAAGTCTTTAGCAGAGAGCTTCGTAAATTTTCATAAAGAAGATGGCGAAGATTCAGCTCTTAGCGGAAAGAGCAAGCTGGAAGAAGCTACCGGAGCATTGACGGTTTCGGAGGCTGAGGAAGAGTATTACTTGATGAAAACCATGCAGAGCTTTGCAAAAAACAATTTGGGAATTGTGAGCCAGGCATTGCTCTTGGAGCCGGATGCATTTTCCAAGGAAAACAGCAATTACTCTCTTCGTTATGATACCGACGGAGACAAGTTCTCCATGGTGCCTTACGAGGTTTATGGTACACAGGATTTTTATAAGCAGGCACAGGAGAGCAAGACAGCTTCCGCAACTCTTCCTACGGAAAATCCGGATACCGGTAAGGGAAGCTTCTATATGACCGTTCCCATTCTGGACGGAGATCGTTTTTTGGGCATCGTAACCACAGAGATTTCCACAGAGGTTTTCAACGAGTTGGATATGAGTACACTTGGTTATGAAAATGTGTTCTTTGATGTTTTAGATAACCAAAACAACTTCGTTTACAGTAATAATCCGGATGCGAAGGGAAAGAACTTAGGAGACTTAATCGGTCAGAAATATAACGATATGCTGGTGGAAAAGATGCAGAGTAAAGAAGCATTTTTCCAAAGAGATGGCCAGGTTCGTTACTATGTACCTTTGCAAATCGAGGGTGTAGATTGGTGGGTGCAGACCGCTATGACGATTCCTCATTTTGATCAGGAGAAAAATCAGCTTTTATTTGCTTTGATTTTGTCCGAGGTCATCATCTTTATTTTGGTTCAGGTCATTAACTTTGTGCGGATTTCCAATGCCTTAAAGCCATTAAAGAAGATCAGCGAGGTCGGAAAAGAAGTGGCAGGCGGAAACTTTGATGTGGAAATTCATTATCCCCATAAGGATGAAATCGGAGAGCTTTCCGGCAGTATTTCCGAAGTCATCGGAAGAAGTAAGAAGATTGTATTTGACCTTAGAGACCGTTTGGACGCTATGGCAGGCGGAAACTTTACCGAAAATCTTGAAAGCGAAGAGTATGTAGGAGATTATGCACCGCTTCTGGAAAGCTTAAAGCATATTCAAGAGGATATGAACAGAACCTTACAGGAGGTTCACGCTTCTTCCGTACAGGTATTAAGCAGTGCAGAGCAGGTAAATACCGGAGCGCAAAGCCTGTCTCAGGGTGCTACGGAGCAGGCTTCCTCCATCGAGGAGCTGTCTGCCAATATGCAGGATATTTCTCAATCCATTCAGGCTTCTACAAAGACTGCAGGAGATGCTTACAAGCTCCAGGGAGAAGCAGGAGTTGCGGTTCTTCAGTCCAATGAGAAGATGGAAGAAATGCGTAAGGCCATGGACGATATTACCGCAAAGTCCAATGAAATCAGTAAAATCATTAAGACCATTGATGACATTGCCTTCCAGACCAATATCCTTTCTTTAAATGCAGCTATCGAGGCGGCAAGAGCAGGAGCAGCCGGAAAGGGCTTTGCCGTAGTAGCGGATGAAGTAGGAAACCTTGCCCAGAAATCTGCCAAGGCGGCACAGAATACCGGATTACTCATTGAGGAAACCATTGAAGCTGTGGAAAAGGGAGCAAAAATCACCGAAGAAACAGCAGAATCCTTAAATTCCGTTTCCAAGAGTACGGAAGAGGTAAATACTTTGATTGAGAAGATTTCTTCCGCATCCAGTAAGGATTTGGAGGGTATCACTTCCTTAAATCAGGGCTTACAGCAGATTTCTTCTGTAGTACAGGCCAATTCCGCAACAGCAGAACAGAGTGCGGCAGCCTCCGAAGAGCTTACCGGTCAGGCCAATAAGATGAATGAATTGGTGGAGCGCTTCCAGTTGAAGGAAGAGTAAGAAACAAAAGCTAAAATAAAAGCTAAAATAAAAACTAAAATAAAAGCTAAGATAAAAGCTAAATAACAGCTTAAACATTAGAAATAGCCTTTATGGATAGGGGCTTGAAAAAGGGAAATACGAACCCGATTTCATCCCTTTATTCTATAAAGGCTTTTTTGTATTTTTAAAGTCCAAAATTCATAGACATTTTTTTTCCCTATGGTAAGATAGAAAACGTAATTTTATAAAGAAACGGTCAAGAGCTTAGGAGGAAAAAATGAATAAAGAGATTGAAACGAAGGCAATAAACAGTATCCGTATTCTTTCTGCAGATGGAATCCAAAAGGCGAATTCAGGACATCCGGGATTACCCTTGGGAGCGGCTCCCATGGCGTATACCCTTTGGGCGAAACACCTTCATTTTCATCCTGAGCATCCGGACTGGGATAACAGAGATCGCTTCGTTTTATCTGCAGGGCATGGTTCCATGATGCTTTATTCTTTGTTGCATCTTTTTTCCTTCGGTCTTACAAAGGACGATTTAATGCAGTTCCGTCAATTAGGTTCTCTTACCCCCGGACATCCGGAGTATGGTCATACCAAGGGAATTGATGCCACCACCGGTCCCTTGGGGGCAGGTCTTGCTATGGCGGTAGGTATGGCTATGGCGGAAAGTCATTTGGCGGCAGAGTTTAATAAAGAAGATTTAAAGTTGGTAGACCACAGAACCTATGCTCTCTGCGGAGACGGTTGTCTGATGGAGGGAATTTCCTCCGAGGCCCTTTCCCTTGCCGGAACCTTGAAGCTGGATAAATTGACCATCTTGTATGATTCCAACAAGATTTCCATTGAGGGCAATACGGATATTGCTTTTACGGAAAATGTGGAACAGCGTATGCAGGCCTTCGGCTTTAAGACCTTAACGGTTGAGGATGGTAATGATATCGAGGCTATTTCCAAGGCTATTGAAACAGCCAAGGAAGACTGTTCTGCCCCCTATTTTATTACCATTAAAACCCAAATCGGTTATGGCGTTCCTAAGAAGATGGGAAGTGCTTCCGCCCATGGAGAACCCTTGGGAGAGGAAAATATTAAGGAGATGCGGAAGTTTCTAAACTGGGAAGAGGAAGAGCCCTTCCTTGTACCAAAGGAGGTTTATGCCCACTATGATGCTTTGGTAGAGGAAAAGAAGACTTCCTACAGTGCCTGGGAGGAGTTAAGAGCAAAGTATGAGAAGGCCTACCCGGAGTGCTATGCCAAGTATTGTGCTTATCATAATCCGGGAAGTGCAGCCGCTCTTTTACAGGAGGAAAAGCTTTGGACAGCAGTGGAGAAGCCGGAAGCAACCCGTTCTTCCTCCGGAGAAGTGATTCAGATTTTAAAGGATTTGGTGCCGAATCTTTTCGGCGGTTCTGCAGACCTTGCCCCTTCCACAAAGACAGAAATGAAGGGAGAGGGATTTTATTCTCCGGAAAATCCTCTTGGAAAAAATATCCATTTCGGTGTAAGAGAGCTGGCTATGGCAGGCATTGCCAACGGAATTCTTCTGCATGGAGGACTTCGTTCCTATGTAGCGACCTTCTTCGTCTTCAGTGATTATGTCAAGCCTATGGCAAGACTGGCAGCCCTTATGGGATTACCCCAGATTTATGTATTAACCCATGACAGCATCGGTGTAGGAGAGGATGGACCTACCCATGAGCCAATTGAACAGCTGGCTATGCTGCGTTCCACTCCGAATTTCCGGGTGTTTCGTCCCTGTGACAGACAGGAGACTGCGGCGGCTTGGTTCTCCGCATTGTCCAGCACGGATTGTCCTACAGCTATTGTTCTAAGCAGACAGAATCTTCCCCAGTATTGTAAGGATGGAAGAGATGCTTTGAAGGGCGCCTATATTCTTTCCGGAGGAGAAGAGGAGCCCGAGTTAATCCTTATGGCCACCGGTTCTGAAGTAGAGCTGGCAGAAGAGGCAGCTAAGGTACTTCGCGGAGAAGGAAGAGCGGTTCGCGTAGTTTCCATGCCTTCCTTAGAAGTATTTGCTCTGCAAAGTCCGGAATATCAGGAGAAGGTATTACCCAAGTCTTGTAGAAAGCGTATTTCCATCGAGGCTCTTTCCACCTTTGGTTGGGGCAAATATGTAGGCTTTGAAGGAAAGAGTATCGGTCTGGATCGCTTCGGCGCCTCCGGCCCTGCCAAGTCCCTTTTCAAGGAATTTGGTTTCACGGTAGAAAGAGTTGTGGAAGAGGCAAAGAGCTTATAAATTTTCTGTTCAAGGAGGGAAAGAGATGAAATTTTATATTGATACAGCGAATGTAGCGGAAATTCGAGAAGCCTATGATATGGGAATCATTGCCGGTGTAACCACTAATCCTTCTCTCATTGCTAAGGAAGGTCGGGACTATCAGGAAACCTTGAAGGAAATTGCTTCCTTTATGGATGGCCCCATCTCCGGAGAAGTACGGGCGGACAGCGATACTGCGGAGAAGATGATTGCGGAGGGACGGGAGATTGCCGCTTTGTCCAAAAATATGGTGGTGAAGATTCCTATGACGGCGGAAGGTCTGAAAGCGGTAAAGGTGCTGTCCAAGGAGGGAATCAAGACCAATGTTACCCTGATTTTCTCTGCAAACCAGGCCCTTTTGGCAGCCAGGGCGGGAGCAAGCTATGTTTCTCCTTTCTTGGGAAGATTGGATGATATTTCCTCCGACGGTCTTATTCTGATTCAGGATATTATGGATGTTTTCAGCCAGTACCCGGAGCTGGAAACAGAAGTGATTTGCGCTTCCGTAAGACACCCGATTCATGTTTTGGAATGTGCAAAGACCGGGGCGGATATCGCTACCGTGCCCTTTAAGGTTTTACTGCAAATGATTTCTCATCCTCTTACAGAACAAGGCATTGAAAAATTTAAGGCAGATTATGCGAAGGCATTTCCAACGAGATATCGCACGCTTGCGAGCGACACTCGTTATAAATAAAGAATTGACATCTTTTTCACAGCACAGTATAGTAAAAAATGCTGTGAAAGATGACAATTTATGAGGGTACTATGGAAAAAAAAGGAATATCCCAGGCGGTAATACAGCGCTTACCAAGATATTATCGATATCTAGAGGATTTAATGGATCAAAAAATTGATCGCATCTCTTCTTCGGAACTATCCAAAAGAATGCATTTGACTGCTTCCCAGATTCGACAGGATCTGAATAATTTTGGCGGATTTGGACAGCAGGGCTACGGTTATAATGTGAAGAATCTTCATGAGGAAATCGGGAAGATTCTAAATATCGATCGAGAGCATCCTATGATTATCGTAGGGGCCGGACATTTGGGCATTGCCTTGGCCAATTATACGAATTTTCGTAAACGGGGCTTTGTCCTTCGAGGAATTTTCGACTCTAACCCCAAGCTTTGGGGAGAGAAGGTAGGAGATTTAAAGATTGCTCCTATGGAGGAGATTGAGTCGGTGGTAAAGCAATACCACATCCGCTTGGCTGCCATATGTATCCCTAAGGATGTGGCAGTACCGGTGGCGGAGAAATTAATTTCTTACGGCATTGACGGTCTCTGGAATTTTGCCCATGTGGATTTGGAAGTACCGGACCATGTGGTGACGGAAAATGTTCATTTGTCAGAAAGTCTTATGCGCCTGTCCTACCGTGTCTTCGAGGAGCGTTCATGATTTTGGGAATCGGCTGCGATATATTGGAAATTGCCCGTTTAGAAAAATTAGTAAAAAACAATTATACCCATAGGGTATTCACAGAAGAAGAACGCCGGCAAAGTGAGGGAAAACTCTCTCGCTTAGCCGGTGATTTTAGTGTAAAAGAAGCGGTATCCAAATGCTTCGGTACCGGTGTCAGAAGCTTTTCTCTTTTGGATATTGAAGTGCTTAGAGACAGTCTGGGGAAACCCTATGTGAAGCTCTATGGCGGCGCGGAAAAGATTTTTCTGGAAATGGGCGGAAAGGCCCTTCATGTCAGTATCAGTAATACCGGAGATCTGGTAATGGCTTATGCGCTTATGGAAGGAGAAGGCTTTTAGATAATGCAACGAGAGTTTGATACATGCTAAAAGATAGAATGAGATTTTGATAACTTCCAAAAGATATGATGAGATATACAATCGAAAAGATATGATGGAATTCTGATAAAATCGAAAAGATATGTTGAGATTCTGATGAATTCTAAAACTGTGGTAAAAATATGACAAAAGAGGAACAGGATGGCTTCAAAATGAAATTTTTTATTCCTAAACGAAATCCGGCTTCCCATAAGGGTTCCTATGGAAAATGTCTGATTATTGCGGGAGCGGAGGGAATGGCCGGGGCAGCTTATTTTGCGGCTCTGTCCGCCTATCGTACCGGTACCGGGCTGGTGAAGCTGTGCAGTGCAAAGAAAAATTGCGGTATTTTACAAAGCTTAATTCCGGAAGCCATTATTCTGTCTTTTCCGAAGGGAAAGGAGAATTTCCAAGAATTGGAAAAGGCGATAGAGTGGGCTGATTTTCTGCTGCTTGGTCCGGGAATGGGCACAGGGGAAGAGGCAGAAGAGCTATTGCGCTTGGTTTTGGATAAGGGAAAGGCTCCTTTATTGATTGATGCGGACGGACTCAATCTTCTTTCTCGGAATTCTGATTTGCAAGCTTTGGCAAAATCCTATGGAAGGAAATCTCTTTTATTCTTAACTCCTCATCTTATGGAGTTTTCCAGACTTTCCGGGAAAAGCCTTACAGAAATCGAAAATTGCGGAGGAGAAATTGCAAAATCCTTTGGAAAAGAGTACCATTGTATCTTGTTGTTAAAGTCTCACGATACCATGGTGATTTCTCCTGATGGAGAGCTTGTCTATCAAAGGAAGAAAAGCTGTGCCGCCCTAAGTAAGGGAGGCTCCGGGGATGTATTTGCCGGAAGCATAGCCGGAATTTACCTGATTTTAGAGGAAGAATCTAAGCGAAAAGCAAAGGCTGATTTATCTCAGACTGCATTTCCTTTAGAAGGCTCTAATGAGAAAAATTCTGATGTGGTAAAAGAAGATAGTTCTGTAATGCCAATAGGGCAAGGCTGTAAAGCGGCGATTTTGTCCTGTGAGGCGCAGATTTTAGCCGGAGAGCTGGCTGCCAGGGAATGGGGAGAACATGGAGTCCTGGCTGAAAACATTGCTAATGCCATGGGTAAGGCTCTGGATCGTTTGGAAGAGCAGGGATGTTCGATAGACTAAGGCTCAAAAAGGGAAGATTTTTGCCAAAGGGCGAATCAGGGAATCTGTCAAGCTAAAACGAATTAAAGAAGACAGATTATAAAAGTCAGATTATAAAAGACAGATTGAAGAAGACAGATCAAAGAAGACGGTAAAAGAAGGTAAGCGAAGAAATGTGTTTGGGAAGAGAAAGCTATGGCAGAACCTATGCGGTAGTGGAGTTAAGTTATTTACAGGATAATATCAAGGCAGTGAAATCCCATCTTCGGAAGGGAATGCAGTTTTGTGCTGTAGTGAAAATGGATGCCTATGGCCATGGAATCGTGGAGGTAGCCAGAGCAGTAGAGGAAGAATGTGCTCTCTTTGGGGTAGCTACCATTGAAGAAGGAATTATATTACGAAAGGGAGGAATTACAACCCCCATATTAATTTTAGGAGTGGTTCCCAAGGGGCAGTACAGAAGTCTTTGGCACTATGATATTATGCCCTCTCTGTTTACCAGAGAGCAGGGAGAAGCTCTCTCCGCTATTTCCAAAAAGGAGGGAAAGAGTCTGCCCTGTCATTTGGCTTTGGACACCGGAATGGGAAGAATCGGCATTCAGGTAGAGAAAGAGGGCGCTGTAGAGCTGGGACTGGAACTTTTCTCCCTGACCGGAATTGAAATCTGCGGTATTTTTTCTCATTTTGCCTGCTGTGACGATAGGGATAAGTCTTATACGGAGATGCAGGAAAGGCGTTTTGCAGACTATCTTAAGGCTTTAGAGGAGAGGGGAGTCAAGCTTCCCCTCTGTCACCTTTCCAACTCTTCGGGAATTTTAGAGGGACGGGGAGTACAGTACGATATGGTGCGGGACGGCATTGCAATGTATGGGCTTTATCCTTCCAAGGACATGGAAAGAAAGCTACCCTTGAAACAGGTTCTCTCCTGGAAGGCTAAAATCAGTCATATTAAAGAAGTTCCGACGGGGGAAGCCATTTCCTACGGTGCAAGCTTTATTGCCAAAGAACCCATACTGGTGGCAACTGTTCCGGTGGGCTATGGAGACGGGTATCCCAGAGTCCTTTCCAATAAGGCGAAGGTCTTAGTGGGAGGAAAGCCTTGTCCCATTCTTGGCAGAGTTTGCATGGATCAGTTTATGATTGATGTGAGCCATACAGAGGCGGAAATCTTTCAGGAAGTTACTCTTCTTGGACAGGAGGGAGAGGAAGAGATTTCCCTTTATGATTGGGAAGAATGGGGCGTTTTTTCCTATGAATTCCTCTGCAACCTGGGAAATCGAGTACCCAGAGTATACAAAATGAAGGGAAAATGGGTGGGAACTTATGATCCCTTGTCTTCCTTGCATATCGAGGAGTATCAGGAGGAAGAAAGTTAAACAGCGGAAGAAGCCTCTTTACCTATTATTCGGATGGAAACATAAGCTGAACAAAATCTGTTAAAAAATCAATTCAGCTCTCCAGTGCAAGGGAATGGCCTGTTTTTTGGAAAAAAACTTGCATAGAAGGGGAAGACTGGCTAATATAGAAAAATATTATAGAAAGTAGGAGATAAGCATGTCAGGACATTCAAAATACTCAAACATTAAAGCAAAGAAAGAGAAAAATGATGCCGCAAAGGGAAAGATTTTTACCATTATCGGTCATGAAATCGCCTTAGCCGTAAAGCAGGGAGGAGCAGATCCTGCCAGCAACTCCAAATTAAAGGATGTCATTGCCAAAGCGAAGGCTAACAATATGCCCAACGATACCATTCAGAACGGTATTAAGCGTGCAGCAGGTGCTTTGGATACGGTAAACTTTGAAGAGCTGCAGTACGAGGGCTACGGAGTAAACGGGGTAGCTATTATCGTTAAGGTGTTGACTGATAATAAGAACCGTTCCGCAGCGGATGTTCGTTCCGCTTTCACTAAGGGAAAGGGAAGTCTGGGAAGTCAGGGATCCGTATCTTTCCTTTTTGAGGAAAAGGGACAGATTATTCTGGATAAGGAAGAAATGGAAGACTTAGGTCACGATGCGGAAGCCTTGATGGATATGGCGATTATGGCAGGTGCCGAGGATTTACTGGAAAGAGATGATTACTATGAGATTCTCACGGATCCCGGCGAGTTTTCCTCTGTGCGAGAAAAGCTGGAGCAGGAGAACCTGCCTATGGCGGAAGCCGATGTGGTTATGATTCCGGGAAATACCATTTCCGTAACCGATGAAGAAGCGGTAAAGAATTTAAGAAAGACTCTGGACCTTTTGGACGCATCCGATGATGTGCAGAATGTTTACACGAATTGGGAAGAGGAATAGGTCTGACTTTCTGGTAAAGGGCAGAAGAAAAAGAGAATATAGAGCTGGAAACAATTTTCTATTTCATACAGTATAGGTCTGGAATGGGGGCAATCTGAGCCCGCCGGTACTTGCGAAAAACGAAGGAACTGCAGTTTTTCGCTTAGTATCCGTTGCAGGGCGAGGTTAGCGGGAGCGTGCCCCAATTCCAGACCTATACTGTTATGAAATGCTTAAAATTCATCTTCTCTTTTTCTTCTCTGAAACTTTACCAGGGGAAGTCTTTGATTTCTTCCAGCTTAAGCTTTGGGCTTACCAGTATAGAGTAATTCTGGTGATAAATCACAAAGCCAGGGGCGGCTCCAGGGACCTTTTTCAGGTTCTTCTTCTGGGTATAATCCACCTCTACCTTTTGGCTGCTGCCTTCCGAAGAGAAGTAGGCGGCCAGCTCTGCAGCCTCTTCAAAGAGACGATCGGGAAGTTCTTCCAAATCCTTTCCCTCTGTTTTGGCTATCACATGGGAGCCGGGAATATTTTTTCCATGGAACCAAAAATCCTTTCCTTCTGCAATCTGGAAGCTGAGGATTTCATTTTGCTGGTTATTTTTTCCCACATAGAGAAGATAGCCGTCTGAAGAACGGAAAAGTCTTGGCTTGGACTGGTCTTCCTTTCGCTGTTTTTTCTTCTTTCCGCTTACTTTTTTGATATAGCCGAAGTCTCCCATTTCCGCCCTTATGGCATCCAGATCTCCTGCGCTTTCCGCAAGCTGTATACTGTTCATAATGGATTGGAGGTGGTAGAGCGTTTTTTTGCTTTCTGCTACCTGCTCTAAAAGGTTTTGTTCCGTCCTCTTGGCCTTATCATATTTTTCAAAATATTTCTTGGCGTTATCCATAGGAGAAAGGGTAGGATCCAAAGGAATTTTTTCTTCTTTTCCTGTATAGTAATTTTCGCATACCAGTTCTTTCTCTCCTCCGGAAAGGCTGTAGCCATAGGTGGTTAAGAGTTCTCCGTAGATTCTGAATTTATCTTTTTTCTCCGTATCCTTTAACTGCTTTTCCTGCAATGCCAGCTTTTTATTACAACGCTCCAGAAGGGTATGGCACTGCTTCTTTAGGTCGGTGGATTTTTGCCGTACCCTGTCGTCCCTCTCCTTATTTCCATAGTATTGAAGGAGGAGGGCGGAGGGGGAAGCAATGTATTCTTCGGAAAATGCCGGATTGCCCTTGTATTGTTGGACGGAGAGTGCAGAAAAGTCAAAGGCTTTTTCACCCTCATACAAAATGACCGGATGAAAATCCCTTTCTTGAATCGTTCTCCGAAAGGCCAAAATGGCTTCCTGCACCCGCATCCCTTCCTCCGAAGATAAGGTATTGGAGAGTTTATCGATGGGGAGAGAAGCGCTAAGGCAAAGTTCTCTGGCCAGCAAGGGGCTTAGTCCGGAAAAGCTTTGGAAGAGGCATTCCCATAAGGGGAGGGCATCTTTTTCCAAGAGAGCATCCAGCTTATCCATAGGGAAGGATAAAATATTTTCCTTATGGAAGGCATCCGGAATGAAATATTCCCTCCCGGGAAGCACCTCTCTTACGGAGGACTGGCTCAGGGAAATTCTCTTTATGGCGTCTAAAATTGTATAATCTTCCTTCAGCAAAATGATGTTGGAATACTTACCCATAATCTCCACAGCCAAATGCTTGATACCTACATCCCCCAGCTCATCTCTATGGGATATATCCAAAAAGAGCACTCGCTCCAGCCCTGCCTCCGTAAGCTTTAGAGAAGCCTGCCGAATGCTTTGGATAATGCCGTTTCCGATATGCTTTCGAAGGGACATACAAAAGCTGGGGGCGGTAATGGGGGCGGTTTTCCCTTCATTTGCCAGATATAGAAGAGGGAAGGAGGGATTGGCGGAGAGGTGGAGAATCTCCGTGTTTTTTTCCTTCTTTATAAAAAGCTGTAACTCATCTTTTTCACTTTGGATGATTTTGGAAATCTTTCCGCCTAAAATTCGTTCTTGAAATTCCGCGATGCACGCTGCAAGATACAATCCGTCAAATGCCATGAAAACCGTCCTTTTCCACTTGAAATAGTAAATCCACCTTGCTATCATACTGGAATACCGGCCTGTAAGTTTGGTGGTTTATACGTAAATGAAATTGCCGACAGGAAAGTTCTTTATCCTTTCCGGCTATGACTTTTCCTATATTTTCGTAGGAAAAGCTACAAAGAGGATAAAGTAAAGGCATGAAAAATGCAAGAGAGGGGGCTTTATGAGTATCAAAAGTATGACAGGATTCGGCCGCTGTGTGGGAGAGAAGGATTGCTCCGGTATCACGGTGGAAATCAAGTCGGTTAATTCCCGTTTTTTAGACCTGTCTATACGCCTGCCCCGGACTATGCAGCATCTGGAAATGAAGTGTAGAGAATGGGTGAAGGAAAGAATTTCCAGGGGAAAGGTGGAAATCTTTGTTTCTCTGGAGGACAGCACGGAAAAAAAGAAGAAGCTTTTGCTTCGGGAGGATTTACTGGATGCCTATGTGGAAAGCATTAAAAAAGTAGCCGAAAAATATTCTCTTCCCTATAATCTGGATGCCAAGGAGCTGGTATTCTTTCCGGAAGTGGCTCAGATTGTGGAAGGGGAGGAAGAAGATCGGGAGGAAGCTCTTTTCTTGGCTATGGAGCTGGCTATGACAGAATTTCAAAAGGCCAGAGAGAAGGAAGGAAGCAATTTAAAAAGAGATATTCTTTTAAAACTTTCGGAAATGCAGGAAGGCATTGATTTCATTAAGGGAAAAGAAGGGGATATTCAAAGGGCTTATGCTGAGCGTCTTCGGAAGAAGATGGAGGAGATGCTTTCCGGAAGAGAGGTAGAGGAAGGCAGAGTTCTTCAGGAAGTGGCAATTTTTGCTGATAAGGTGAGTACGGATGAGGAAATCACAAGGTTGCAAAGCCATATCCAAAGAATGGCAAAGCTTTTAGAGGAAGAGATTCCTATAGGAAGAGATTTGGATTTTCTTTTGCAGGAAATGAATCGGGAAAGCAATACCATATTATCTAAGGCTAATGATTTATCTGTATCCGAGAAGGCTTTAAAATTGAAAAATCATATCGAAAAGATTCGAGAGCAGGTACAGAATATAGAATAAGGGAAGCAGGAAAGAAGAATGGAAAAGCATAAAGAAAAGGGAATTTTGGTGGTGGTGTCCGGGTTTTCCGGGGCAGGGAAGGGAACGATTATGAAGAATCTGACCCGAAAATATGATAACTATGCCCTGTCCATTTCCGCAACAACAAGAGCAGCAAGACCGGGAGAGGAGGAAGGAAAGTCCTATTTCTTCGTCAGCAAGGATCGCTTTGAAGAGATGATTGATCGGGATGAACTGGTGGAGTACGCCAAGTATGTGGACAATTATTATGGAACGCCCCGAAAGTTTGTGGAGGATTGTCTTAACGAAGGAAAGGATGTCATTCTGGAGATAGAGATTCAGGGAGCCTTGAAAATTAAGAAAAAATTTCCCGACAGCCTTTTGATTTTTATGGCACCACCCTCCGCTGAGGAGCTTAGAGCCAGACTAATCGGCAGAAACACCGAGGATGAAGCGACAGTTAATAAACGCTTAAGTCGTGCCATTGTAGAGGCGGAAGGTGTGGAGGCCTATGACTATATTCTTGTCAATGCAGATATTGACACATGCACGGAAAAACTGCATAATTTAATCCGTGCCTCTCATGATCGGGCAGAGGTACATTTGGATCTGATTGAAGAAATCAGAAAGGACTTAAGGAGGATAGAAGATGCTACGTCCAACGTATAATGATTTAATAGAATCTATGAACCGCAATAGAGAAGAGGGGGAATTGGAAGTACAGTCTCGCTATTCCGTAGTAATTGCCAGTGCTAAGAGAGCCAGACAGCTGATTGACGGAGAGGAACCTTTGATAAAGGGAGAAGAGGGTAAGAAGCCTCTTTCCATGGCGATTGAAGAGATTTCCCGTAACCTTGTCAACGTAGAAAAGGGCTTGGATTATGAGGATGAGCCGATTATCCTTCCGGAGAAAGAAGAGTATTCTCGTTATGCCATTGATGAAGATTTGGATGAGGACGAGGATGTAGAAGAAGATTCGGAAGAAAAGGACGAAGAGGAAGACTTTTCCGAAAGGGATGAGGAAGAGGAAGACTTCGGAGAAGACGATTATCAGTCTGATAGTGAGGCCTAATGAAGCTTTATCTGGAGAGCTTAGGCTGTGATAAAAATAGAGTAGACGCGGAGAAGCTGCTTTTTGAGTTGTTAGAGAAATATCCCGGTTCCTCCGTTACCGATGAGCCAAGTGAAGCGGAGATTGCCATTGTAAATACTTGCTCTTTTATTGGTCCTGCCAAGGAAGAAAGTATTCAGTGTATTCTGGATTTGGCGCAATACAAGGAAACGGGAAAGCTGGAGAAGCTTATTGTAGCAGGTTGTCTCGTGGAGCGCTACAAGGATGAGATTCGGAAAGAGCTTCCGGAGATTGATGAAATTACTTCCGTAAAGGATTATGTGAAGAGACTGGACCATCAGATGGCCAGGGTAGAAAGCGGAGAGAAGTACAGTCGCTACTTAAAGATTGCAGAGGGCTGCGATAAATATTGCAGCTACTGCATTATTCCAAGGCTTCGCGGCCATTATCGTTCCATTCCCAAAGAGCTGGTCTTGGAAGAGGCAAGAGCTTTGGTTTCGGAAGGGGCCGGGGAGCTGATTTTGGTTGCCCAGGAAACCACTCTTTACGGTACGGATCTTTATAAAAAGAAGGCTTTGGCAGAGCTTTTGGCAGAGCTTTCCGAGATTCCGAATCTTCAGTGGATTCGGATTTTGTATTGCTACCCGGAGGAAATAGAACCGGAGCTGATTCGGGAAATGAAGAGGAATCCGAAGGTATGTCACTATCTGGATCTTCCTATACAGCATGCCTCTGACAGGATTTTAAAGAGGATGAATCGGAGAACCAGAAAGGAAGAGCTGAAGGAAAAGATTGCTCTTTTAAGAAAGGAAATGCCGGATATTGCCTTGCGCACCACGATTATTACCGGCTTCCCGGGAGAGACGGAAGAGGATTTTCAAGAGGTTTTGGACTTTATTTCGGAAATGCGCTTTGATCGCCTGGGAGCCTTTCCCTATTCTCAGGAAGAGGGAACCAAGGCTGCGGAGATGGAAGATCAGATTCCCGAAAAGCTGAAAAATCAAAGACTTTCTCAGATTATGGAGCTGCAGCAAAATATTGCTTTCCGAAAGGCGGAGGAGCAGATAGGAAGAAAGCTGAAGGTTTTGGTTTGCGGCTATGACGAGGAGGAACAGAGAGTGCTTTGCCGTTCCTATATGGATGCTCCGGATGTGGACAGCTATCTCTATGTTTTCGGAGAGAAAAAGGAAGTGGGTAGCTTCCTATATGCTAAGGTAATAGATACGGAAGGCTATGATTTGATAGGAGAATGGTGTGAATCTGCCGAATAAATTAACGCTGTTACGAGGAATTCTTGTTCCTTTCTTTGTGTTTTTTATCCTTTTAGAGGGTGGAAACAATCTTCTTTACCGCTATATCGCTTTGGGAATTTTCTGTTTTGCTTCCTTTACGGATTTTTTAGATGGTTATCTGGCCAGAAAGAATCATTTGGTGACCAATTTCGGAAAATTCATGGATCCTTTGGCGGACAAGCTTCTGGTGTGCTCTGCATTAATATGCTTGATTCCCCTGGGTGAGCTGCCGGCTTGGTATGTGGTCATTTTAATCGGAAGAGAGTTTGTGATTTCCGGTTTTCGATTGGTTGCGGCAGATCATAATATCGTTATTGCCGCATCAATCTTTGGAAAAGCGAAAACAGCCAGTCAAATGCTTATGATTATTTTGCTTCTTTTACAGATTCCCGCTTTGGCTTTTGTGAATCAGATTTTTATTGTTTTATCTTTAGTGCTCACCATTCTTTCTTTGGTGGACTATGTATATAAAAATCACAGGGTGATTTCAGAGGGAGGCTTCTAATGGGAGATAAAAAAGAAAAGAAGGTTTTGGTGTATAATAGTGAGGCACCCATTGAAGAACAGGTGGTTTCTTTACTGAAAGGTTTAAAGAAAACCATTACTACCGCCGAAAGTATAACAGGCGGCATGATTTCTGCCGCGATTACTTCTGTGGAAGGAGCTTCCGAATGTTTTAAGGTGGGTTATGTCAGTTATTCCAACAAAGCAAAAAGGAAGTTGCTTTCCGTTAAGAAGGAGTTATTACGAAAGGAAGGAGCAGTTTCCTCCTCTGTGGCAAAGGAAATGGCTATTGGAGCCATGATGGAATCCGAGGCGGATTTGGCGGTTGCCGTAACCGGTAATGCAGGTCCTACTGCCTTGGAAGATAAAGAAATTGGTCTGGTTTACATTGCGGTTTGCGCCGGAGGAAAGACAAAGGTAGAAGAGTATCATTTTACGGGAACTCGAAAAGAAATCCGGGAACAATGCTGTAACACCGCATTGGTGATGGTAAGAAACTATCTTTTGGAAAAAATGACTTAGTATGCGTTTTTCAAAATCTTTACAGTTTGGCGAAAGGGCCAAGAACTACATTCCCTATTTGATGGAGAATTTAAGAGAGGGACATACGATCCCCATGTGTTATTTAATCTACTCCGGCTTGGGAAATAACCTATATGAATTTTATGGGGCTCCCCATTGGTCTTTACCCACATTTCCCAGGAAAGAGGAAGAAATCCTTGGGGTGGCTTATGGCTATAAAGATGCCCTGTTGCTGGTGTCCGGGATGACCCGGCAAGCATTGGAGGAAGAAAGGAAATGCTCCTTGTCTTAGGGATTCTAAAATGGATATTGCTGATTATTCTTATCCTATTTTTGCTCCTTCTTTTCTTGCTTCTTCTGCTCTTGCTTCTTCCCTTTCGTTATGAAATCTTCGGGGAGAAGGAGAGAGAGGAGAAATTACCAAGGGGAAGAGGGAAAATTACTTATCCCGGTTTAAAAATTTCCGGAAGCTTTCAAGAGGGAAAATTAGAATATAAGGGAAAGTTTTTGTTTTTTACTCTTTTTGAGAGCGGCAAGGAAGAGAATTCTGAAAAGAACGAAGACGCTTCTCGAAATGTAGAAGGTTCGGGACAAGAAGCAGAACTCGAAGAGGAAGAAAATTGATGAAGGCTATGGAGAAAATCCTTTCCATCCCTAAGAAGACCATACGGAAAGGGAAGGAAATAAAAAAGAAAATCCGGATGCTTACCCAAGAAGAAACAAAGGAGATGCTTGTCCTTGTTTTTCGCCAGATTCTCTATCTTCTTCATCATTCTAGGGTCAGGAACTGGAAGGGGGAGCTTTATCTTTCCATGGAGGATCCCTACACCTTGGGACAGGTTTTGCAGGGAATAGCACTTTTATCCCCATTCCTCGGAGATTCCCTGCATGTTTATCCGGAATTTGATGACTCCTATTACTACGGAGAGCTTAAGGCAAAGGGAAAGTTTCGTTTGATCCATATCGTTATCGTGGCTGTTCGTCTTCTTCGGAACAGGAAGTTCCGAGAATTGCTTTTTAAGGGAGGAAATGATGGCAAATCATAATACACAAGAATTACTGAACGCCCTGTTTCAAGGCTTAGATGGTTTTGTCCAGTCGAAAACCGTGGTGGGAGAGCCCATTGTCGTGGGAAACACCACCCTGATTCCTCTGATGGAAGTAAGCTGTGGAATGGCCAGTGGAGCCTTTATGAAGGAGAATCAGAAAAAGGGGGATGGAGGAGCGGGAGCCATGAGTTCCAAAATCACTCCTGCCGCCATGCTGATTATCCAGGAGGGAAGAACAAAGCTCATTCGTGTGAAGAATGAAGATGCTTTTTCCAAGATTATTGATATGATTCCCGAAGCCATTGACAAGATTACAGGAGGAAGTCGGGTAACAAAGTCTGCAGAAGATTTGGCGGAAGAGAATCTGGAAAGCTTAAAGCAGAAGAACAATACGAAGAAAAAGGATAAAGTTGAAGAAGAATATGTCGCTCCGGTGATTGATCTGCCGGAGGAGGAAGACATCGAGGAAATCGACTTAGTGGATATTGATTTAACAGACTAAGGATCGGTTTCCTGTGGGATTTTGTTTATTTCCGGGAATGTATAGGAAGAAAAAAATCGGAAATAAGGAGTTTTAGGAAAAAAGCAAGAAAGCCCTTGCAAGAAACTATTCTTTTTGCTATTATATTTTAGTCGCTGTTTTGCGGTGGAACTTTTAAAAGAGGGAGGTGCAATCATGGCTAAGTGTGCTATTTGTGAGAAGGCAGTGCATTTCGGCAATCAGGTAAGCCATTCACATAGAAGATCTAATAAGATGTGGAAAGCAAATGTGAAATCGGTTAGAGTTAAGGTAGATGGCGGTACAAAGAAGATGTACGTATGTACTTCCTGCCTACGTTCCGGAAAAGTAGAACGTGCCGTATCCGGTGTAGCTGAATAAGATGTTAGAAAAGATATTGTGTGAGCAATATCTTTTTTTTTGCCTAAAGAGTATAAGGAGTTCTATTTCATAAGGGAGGCCTAATGCATGGAATATTATAAAGGAAAAGTAGCAATAGCTTTTGATAGCTTTCCTTAAAGCTCAATATTTTTTAAATACTTAAGAAAGAATTATGATTTATCCCTAAGAATCCCTAGTATTTCTAGGGTAAAAAGAAAGAGAATCGAAATACTTTAAAGGAGAAAGCTATGGTTCAATGCAAAAATTTAACAAAAAAATACGGATCCAAGGTTGCTCTTAGGGATGCCACCTTACATATTTATCCGGGAAATATCTATGCTCTTTTGGGGCCAAACGGTTCCGGAAAAACCACTTTCATGAAGATTCTCGGAGACTTAACCAAGCAGAGCAGTGGAGAAGTATTATTTGAGGGAAAGCCCTTAAGCATTCAAAGTAGAAAAGACATTGCCTATCTGCCTACAGAAAGTCAGGCCTATCCCTTTATGACAGTGGGAGACTATGGAAAGTATCATAAAAGCTTCTTTCCGGAATTTCAGGAGGAAGAGTACAAGAGAATGCTGGAAGAGATGGATATTTCTCTAAAGCTTCCCTTCAAGGCCTTATCCACCGGTATGGACAAGAAGGCAAGAATTGCGGCAACCCTTGCCCGAAATGCAAAGCTGGTGCTTTTGGATGAGCCCTTTAACGGAGTAGACCTTCTGGCCAGAGAAGAAATTGAAAAAATGATTTTGGAAAAGAAACAAGAGAACAGTACCATCCTTCTTTCCAGCCATTTGGTGGAAGAGGTGGAGGATTATGTTCAGTTTGCTATTTTCTTCCATCAGGGAAAGGTACTTTCCGTGGAACAGCTTGAGAGGATGCAGGAAAATAAGGGGCAGAATCTTACAGAACGTTACAGAAGTCTTTTGGGAAAAAAGAAGGAGGGCTAAATGCTGACATTACTACAATATGAAATGAAAAAAACCGCCTTTATGAAGATTCTCTGCGGCTTTGCCCTTTTTATTTCCCAGGCCTTTGTGATGCTGGGAACAGCAACGGATAATTATGTGGTAGCCGGTCTTGGTGCAGGTTTACTGATTTTCTTCAGTTTTCTGGTGATTTTTATTCTGGGATTATCCAGTATGGCCAGTCTAAGCAAGGATTTAAATACAACCCAGGGCTATATGCTCTTTATGCTGCCGAAACACAGTGCCTATTTCTTATTGGCAAAGATTGTTGAAAGCTTAGTAAGTACCTTTTTGGCGGGCCTGGTGATTGTCCTGATTTTCTTTTTTAATATCAGCTACTTTGCTATTGATACAGAGGCATATAAAGATCTTTTGGAAATGTTTTGGAATCTTGTGATGAGCGGAAAAGGCTTTGGGACACTTAGTTTATATATGATTCGTTTTCTTGCCACTGCGGCGGCTTTCTGGATTTTCCTTTCCACCATGGCGATTCTTTGTGTGACAGTACAGGCCAGCATATTTAAAGGAAAGGCATTAGCCTTAGTAGTCAGCATAATTGCTTTCTTTTGCCTCTTTTTATATTTGTTCAGTGCCTTGCCGGAGCTGGCCGCTAACATATCCTGGGAGTACAAAGATCCAATTTTTTATGGAATGATCCTAGTATTATCTGTCGGCTTCTTTGCACTTTCATCCTATCTTTTAGAGAAGCAAAGAAATTTTTAAAAGGCGAAGAGGGAAGATTCTTTAAGTAGATCAAAAAGAAAAGAGACAGTTCATTCATCCTGAACAACAATAGATTTCCTTTTCAGAACAGGGAAAATGGGGTATACTATACGAAATTCTCATCATAGCAGGCTCTGCCCTTAGGGCATAGGAGCATTTGCTTACGGGAAAAACATAATGACTAAGAATGGACAGAAGATAGGGATTGGAGGAAAGACAATGAAAGGAAAAATCTCCTCTCATTACGGTGAGGTACAAATCTCCGAAGAAGTCGTTGCAAGCTACGCAGGAAATGCAGCAGTTTCTTGCTTTGGTATTGTTGGAATGGCTGCGGTTCCCATTTCCGGAAAGGGACTGGCAAAGCTTTTGAAGCAGGAAAGCTATCACAAGGGTATTTCCGTGGAAATCCAGGGCAATGAAATCAGTTTGGACTTCCATGTGATTGTAGCTTATGGTGTGAGCATTCAGGCTGTGGCTGAGAACCTTATGGAAAGTGTAAGATACAGAATTTCACAGTTTACAGGAATGAAAGTTAAACGAATCAATGTGTATGTAGAAGGGGTTCGGGTAATCGATTAAGTTTCAAAGAAATAGGAGGAATTTACCTGTGGGTAAAGTACTAAGTGCAAGGGATTTGCAGAAGGCTTTCTTAGCCGGGGCAAATCAGCTGAATGCAAAAAAGGATTTGATTAATGAGTTAAATGTCTTCCCGGTTCCGGACGGAGATACAGGAACCAATATGACCATGACGATCCTTTCCGCAGCAAAGGAAGTGTCAAAGATTGAGGGAGGAAGTTTGAAAGAGATTTGTAAGGCGATGTCCGGCGGATCTCTTCGCGGAGCCAGAGGAAACTCCGGCGTTATCCTTTCTCAGCTGATTCGTGGATTTACGAAGGAATTATTGGAAGTAAAAGAAGCTGACAGCATTGTTCTGGCGAAGGCCTTCCAAAGAGCTGTGGAAACAGCCTATAAGGCGGTAATGAAGCCTAAGGAAGGAACCATCTTAACCGTAGCCAAGGGGATGGCGGATAAGATTATGGAGCTGTCCTTAACAGAAGAGGAGATTTTGCCTCTTTTGGAGAAGGTGGTGGCCTACGGCGATGAGGTTTTAAAGAAAACTCCGGAAATGCTTCCTGTTTTGAAAGAGGCGGGAGTGGTGGATTCCGGTGGAGCCGGTTTAATGTGCGTTCTGGAAGGAGCTTTACGTTCCTTAAAGGGAGAGAAGATTGAACTGGATTTGGAATTTAAGGAAGATTCCGGCGTTTCCGCATTAACCGGAGAGAGAAAGAGCCGTGGAGAGATTTCTACAGCGGACATTCGTTTCGGTTATTGTACGGAATTTATGGTAAATGGTGATCATCCTTTCTCTGACGAAGAGGTAGAGAAGCTTAGAGATTATCTTTCCGGTATTGGAGATTCCATCGTTTGCTTCTCCGATGAGGATTTGATTAAGGTTCATGTACATACCAATCATCCGGGAGATGCCTTTGAGAAGGGTCTTACCCTGGGCTTCCTTTCCAAAATGAAGGTAGATAATATGCGCCTTGAGCACCACGAGGTATTGATTGAGGATGCTTCCCGCATTGCGGCTATGGAAAAGCTGGAAGAACAGCCTAAGGGTGCAGAAGCTCCTGGAGAGTCTGAGCCGGTGGAAAAAAAGGACTTCGGATTTGTGGCCGTATGTTCCGGTGACGGACTTAGAGATATTTTCTTAGACCTTGGGGTAGACCAGGTGGTTTCCGGAGGACAGAGCATGAACCCCTCCACCGAAGATTTGTGTGCTGCGGTAGAGAAGATTCATGCTAAGCATGTCTTTATTTTACCCAATAACAAGAACATTTTACTGGCTGCCCAGCAGGTAAAGGATATCCTGGAGGATCGTTCCGTATCCGTAGTGCCCAGTAAGACCATTCCCCAGGGAATTTCCGCAATGATTTCCTTCCAGCCGGAGGGAACGGTGGAGGAGAATCAGGAGGGGATGGAAGACAGCCTATCCATGGTTTCTTCCGGAGAAATTACCTATGCGGTTCGAGACACCAGCATTGACGGAAGAGAAATCCATAAGGGAGATATCCTTTTCTTAGGCGATCAGGGATTACTTTCCGCTGAAAAAAGCATTTCCTTGGCTATGAAGGAAGGCTTGGAGAAGATGGGAGAGGGAGAAATCCTGAGTCTTTACTATGGAGAGGGCGTTACGGAAGAAGAGGCTAAGGCCTTGGAGAAGGAGATTTTGGAGTATATGCCGAATCTGGAGGTGGAGGTTCATGCCGGCGGACAGGCAGTGTACTATTATCTTCTTTCCCTAGAGTAAGAGTCGTTTTTACAGAAATGTAGTCACTATTTAAACAAGGTACATAGAATTGATACACTTTCGACATCATAGCTTTGAATCGGGGGCACGCTTTCGCTAACTTCGCCTCGTAGCAGTACTAAGCTAAAAGCTTCGCGATGCTCGCTTTTAGCAAGTACTGACGGGCTCAGATTGCCCCCTGGCTTCAAAGCTATAATGCGAAAGTTCGCTGTTCTATAAAGCCTTGTTTTTTTGTAAGCTGAAAAGATATTTCTGTAAGTACTGGCGGGCTCAGATTGCCCACCGTTTCAAAGCTATAACGCAGAAAGCTAAAAGCTACCCGGAGGAATTGATAAGCTTGTTTTTTTGTGAGTTTAAAAGGAGATGTATGCTTCAGGATGCTGTGGAAAGGATTAAGGGGGTGGGAGAGAAAACCGCCGCTCTTTTTCATAAGATGAATATTTACACAAAGGAAGATCTTTTAGAGGATTTTCCTATTTCCTATCTGCAATATCCCAAGCTTTGTCTTATCTCGGAAGCCAGGGAGAAGGAGTGGATGGCTTTTTCTCTTGTACTTTTAGAGGATGCCAGGGTTTTACGAAATACCAAGCTTTCCATGCTGCAGTGCTCCGCCGGGGATGAGAGCGGAAAGCTACTGATTCAATACTTTCATGCAACTTACCTTTTAAAAACTTTAAAAAAGGGAAGAAAACTGGTGTTTTTCGGGCAGGTCAAAAGCTTTCGAGGGCATCTTATCCTGCAACAGCCTAAGATTTTTTCTTTGGAGGAATACGAGGAAAAAAGAAAGAGCTTAGAGCCAATCTATTCCCTTCGAAAGGGGCTTGGCAATGCCCTAAGAAGAAAGTGTATTCAGGAGATTTTCAAGGAAGAGCCCAAGATTTTAGAAAGTTTTCCTCAGGATTTTTTGGAAAAAGAAGGGCTGTGTAATAAAAGACAGGCTATGGAGTATCTGCATTTGCCGAAGAGGGAAGAGGAGAGGCAGGAGGGATTAAAGCGTCTGGCCTTTGAAGAATTGTTTTACTACAGCCTGTTTCTGGAAAAGGAGGAGAGGGATTTTCTCTCTCTTTCGGGTAATGAGGAAAAAATTCAGGGAAAGAGGGAAGAGTTTCAAAAGGGACTGCCTTTTTCTTTGACGAAAGCCCAATCAGAGGCTTTAGAGGAGATGGATAGGGTATTTTCCCAAGGAGAGAGACTTCTTCGCTTTGTGCAGGGAGATGTGGGATCGGGAAAAACCATTTTGGCCTTCTATGCCTTGTACCTTATGGCTTCCCGGGGCTTCCAAACCGCCATTATGGTGCCTACAGAAATTTTGGCTCAACAGCATTTTCAAAAACTGCAAAAACTGCTGGAAGAGAATCAATGGGAGATTCCCATAGCCTTACTGATTGGCAGCAGCAGTAAGAAGGAGAAGGAAAGAATATATCAGGGACTAAAAGAGGGCAGTATTTTAGGGGTAATCGGTACCCAGGCTTTGATTCAGGAAGGCTTAGCTTTTTCTCATCTGAAAATGTTGGTGATTGATGAACAGCACCGATTCGGGATTCAGGAAAGAAACCGTTTGGAAAAGAAGGGGGAAAATCCCCACTGTATCTACCTTTCCGCAACCCCCATTCCCCGTTCTTTGGTAAAGCTCCTCTATGGTGCGGTGCCCTACCTCCTGCTTTCGGAAAAACCGGCCAATCGTCTGCCGATTAAGAATGCCCTGCTTTCCCCTGCGGATCGGGAGAAGGCCTTTTCCTTTATCAAAAAGGAGCTGGATAAAGGGCGGCAGGCCTATATTATCTGTCCCTTGGTGGAGGAAAATGAGAATCTTTCCGTGGAAAGTGTTACCGCCTACCAAAAAAATCTTAAGCAGTACTTTGGGAAGGACTATTCCTTCGCGGTTTTGCATGGGAAAATGAAGGCAGGGGAGAAGGAGCAGGTGATGCAGGACTTCTCTTCCGGAAAGACAAGGATACTTCTGTCCACCACCGTTGTGGAGGTGGGGGTGGATGTGGCCAATGCCACGGTGATGCTGATTGAAAATGCGGAGCGTTTTGGTCTGGCCCAGCTCCACCAGCTACGAGGCAGGGTGGGAAGGTCGGAGCTGCAAAGCTATTGCATCTTTATGGACCATAAGGAAGATGAGAAATCCCAAAAAAGACTTTCCATTATTCGGGACAGTAATGACGGCTTTGCCATTGCCAAGGAAGACCTGGCTCTGCGAGGACCGGGGGATTTGTTCTTTGGAGAAAGACAGTCCGGCCCCCTGCAATTTCGTTTTGCGGATCCTCTAAGGGATGAAGAGTTATTTTTCAAGGCAAGAGAGGCGGCAAAGACTCTTTTAGAGGAGGATGCACTTTTGGAAAGACCGGAACATCAGGGGATGAAAGAGATTTTCCAAAGCCTCCTTACAGAAAGTGCTTAAAATAAGAATATTCGAATAGAAAGCTTGCTATAAAAATCGGAAGTTGTAGAAAAAAATTAATCTTTATCCCTTTACAACGAACTGCATTTTCGCTTTAATATGAGGGAAAAGGAGAGTGGTATGAGAGTTATTGCAGGTACAGCCAGAAGGCTTTTGCTTTCGGTGCCGGAGGGGAAGGATACCCGTCCCACCACGGATCGAATCAAGGAGACCTTATTTAATATTTTACAATTTGACTTAGTGGACCAGGACGTTCTGGATCTTTTTGCGGGAAGCGGTGCTCTGGGAATTGAAGCCCTGTCCAGAGGAGCGAAAAGAGCAGTTTTTTGCGACAGCGGAAAGAAGGCTTTGGCTTGTATAGAGCAAAATATTGCCCGTTGTCATTTTCAGGAACAGGCTCTGGTGTATGGAGGAGATTTCCATAGCGCTTTAAGAAGTCTGGAGGGAAAGGATTACCACTTCGGTATCGTCTTTTTGGATCCCCCCTACGGCGAGGATTTGGCAAAGGAAGCCCTTCAGAGACTGGCAAAGTCCTCCATGGTAGGGAAGGATACGGTTTTTGTGGTGGAAACTGCTCTGGAAGAGGATTTCTCCGAATTGGAAGAGGAAGGCTATCGAATTCTTCGGGAGAAGCTGTACAAGACCAATAAGCATATCTTTCTTCGTTTACAGGAGGCTGTATGAAGATAGGATTGTATCCCGGCTCCTTTGATCCCGTGACCTTCGGGCATTTGGACGTGATTGAACGAAGCCGAAAAATGGTGGATAAATTAATTGTGGGTGTGCTGCAAAACAGGCAGAAGACGCCGTTGTTTTCCATGGAAGAACGTGTTAGAATGATTTCTGAACATACGAAGAAATGGGACAATGTGGAAGTGCATAGCTTCACCGGTTTAACAGTGGATTATGCAAAAAAAGTCCATGCCAATATCATTGTTCGAGGTCTGCGGGCGGTAACGGACTTCGAGTTTGAGTTGCAGCTGGCCCAGACCAATAAGGTGATTGCGGAGGAAGTGGACACCATTTTCCTTGCCACCAGCTTGAAATATTCGTATTTAAGTTCCAGTACTGTTAAGGAGATTGCATCCTTTCATGGTGATATATCAGCCTTTGTTCCGAAAGATGTGGAAGAGGCTATGAAGAAAAAATTTGATGAACAAGAGAGGCGGAGGGGGATATGAGCAGAATTGAGCAGTTGATTGGAGAAATTGAGGAGTACATTGATAGTTGTAAGTATCAGCCTTTGTCCAATACGAAGATTTTAGTGAATAAGGAAGAGATGGAGGAGCTTTTAGTGGAGCTTCGCCTTCGGGTTCCTGAGGAGATTAAGAAGTATCAGAAGATTATTTCCCAGCAGGATGCTATTCTGGCTGATGCGAAGGCTCAGGCAGATATGATGTTAAATGATGCTAGAACCCAGACCGAGGAGATGGTTTCCGACAATGAAATCATGCAGAAGGCTTATGAGAAGGCTAATGCTCTTTTGCAGGACGCTCAGAAGCAGGCAGACGGTATTGTAAACAATGCGGTGGCGGATGCTGACCAGATTCGCAGCAATGCCATTCGCTACACAGATGAGATGCTGGCAAGCCTGGAAACCATTATTACCCGTTCTCTGGACACCGCAGAGGAGCATCTGAGCGGCTTAAAGTCCTCCTTACAGGATTCCCGTTCCATCGTGCAGTCCAACCGTTTTGCTCTGGCAAAGGCCATTCCGGAGCAGAAGCAGGGCTAAAAATAGTTTAAAAACGAATAAGAAGATTTATAGAAAGTTCCCCTTCTCCCTTGGAGAGGGGGATTTTTTTTAATGCAATGCTTGAAATAAAAGTCCTTAGCTGTGATCTTTTACGAAAATAGAAAAGGAATAATTGTTAAAGTATACAAAAAAATCATCCTACATTTTATATAAAAAAATTATCTAATAAGGCTTGACGGTAATAAAACACCGTGATATAAGAATTAAAATTTAATTATATGCAATAAGGTATTGAAGAGAGAGGCATGTAGAAAAATGAAAATTTATTTGCGCTTAATTTCTTTATGGTTATGTTTTGGGAGTCTTTATCTCCTCATGCGGAGACTTTTATTTACAGACGCACAGGATATGCGCATGATATTCAGCGTTGTTATTTATTCGTGGCTATATGTTTTTTTTGCTATGATTACAAGTGGTACTAGCAAAAAGAAATTTAATATTTTTCTCTACCTTTTACTGGTGGTATTTCTTTCCATGAGTGTTGAGCATTTATTCATGTCTTATACTCCCAATACTTGGAAAGATAATACTATGGCCTTTTTTGGAGACATTTTTTGCTTTATATTGATATGGGTATCGTCCATTTTAGCAAGTAAACTAATGATCAGAGGATATAGACGTTTAAAAAATGTGGCAATAGTTTAGTCTTCTGTTTACAACAACAAAATGAAAACGCTAAAAAAGTGTCTGTTAATAGTCTTGAAATCTATTTTTCTAACTTGTATTTATAGAGGTGAAAATAATAATTATGCAGAATAACAAAAGATTCATGGGTTTAAGAAATCGTTTTACAATAGGGCAAGTAAATTACTTTGTACTCAATGCTTTACTTTCTCTATTACTTATGCTCCTTTTAAGTGAATTTAATTATAGCTTATGGCTTATCTCTTTTTCTTCGGTGCTTTCTTTATCCTTTTATGAGAGTCTATCTCATCAAAAGATATCCGGAAAACAGAAAGTGGCAATTTATGTTTTTACCATAGGCATGATTAGTATTGTTTATTTTATAGGGCAAAAATGGATCAATCAACTATCTCATTTTTGGATTCTGTATTATTTCTTTCAACAATTTATTGGAACTGTTGGGGGGATATTTTTTGCTTATCTTTTGAACAAATCAGAGTAAGCTTTCACAGTATAATACTAAAATGGATTTCTAATTTTAACGAAGTATAATTGGAAATCCATTTTTTTATGTAATGCTTTAATGAAAAGATCTTAGGCATTATTTTTTTTGCGCAAAAAATGGAATAGAAAAATAGATAAGGTATGGGAGCTTAAAAAAACATTTTAATTTGCGGAAAATAATTAGAAAAAAATCTAAAATATAGTATAATTTTATATCGTGAAATGGCAAGAAATAAGAAAGGACGATAGAGATGAGAAGAAAAAATATGCTGGCTTTAGGGCTTAGCTTTGTATTGGGAGTGGGGGCGAGTAGCACCCTCGCCTATGCTCTTCCTTTAGAGCAGGAAGAAAGCCTTCAGACAGGCACTTTAGAAGAGAAAAATGTAGAAGAAACAGCTTCCAATACTGAGACCGTCACAGAGGAAGATGCAAAGAAAGACAGCAAGAAAGAATCTTCAGCTGTAGAGGAAATGGAAGCCTCTGATAAGGAAAAGGAAGAGGCAGAAGAGGGCTCCTCCTTTGCTACAGAAGACTTAGGTGGAACGGACAGAGCGGCAGAAGAGACTCTCACTACATTAAGCAGAAGCAGAAGAGCCTTAGCAGATACCCCCCGCTATGCTAGTGAGGAGGAAGAAAAGGAAGACAGAAGAAACAGAATTTTATCTGTAACTACAGCATTTGAAATTCCGGATATAGCGGCTAGAGACCACATGAAAGTTATTAGAGATAGAGCTTTAAAGGTCAAGGCTATTTCATTAAGCTTATCTGATAAGGGGGAAAATCCCCAACCCTTAAGCATACAGCCAAATAGAATCGTGGAGAAAAAAAGAAATGGTCAATGGGATGTATATAGCTTGGATTACTATACTCCCGGTGTATATCGTTATAAGTATATTTTAGAGATAGAGAAAAATTCTCCTTTATATCTTATGACAGGAGATAAAAATTATGGTGAAACTATGCAGGTATCATCAGTTTTTATAAATTCAAGCTTTGCATATAATGTAGATAATCAATCAAGATTTCTTGAATTTGATAGTGTTTTGGAAGGAGATAGTAGCAGAGGAAGAAAATATCTTTTCAAAAGTAGAGAATTTACTGTAGAGGCACAAAAGGTAATTAGTAAGGTCTATCTAAAGTCCAGCTTTGATATTCATAATGTTCATGTAGGGGATTTAATGAAGAGAGTAACACTCACATTAGATAAAATTGTACTGCCAGATGGAACGGAGCAAAGACCTGGGATTGAGCCGTATGCTATGAACGCGTATAAAGAATTTCCAAATAACTTAAATCAATTTCAGATGTTTTTAATCAGCCATAAAATGGAAGATGGAACGTTAGGAGACATTTCCGATATATCTGAGAGTAAAGCATTTACGGTAGGCAGATATCAGATTAAATATTTATTTAGACCAAACTATAAAGTCGAAAACTATAGATTTTTGACTATGGGAACAGATGATGACTATGGCAATGGAACTGAGTTCTATGTGAATAATGAGCTATATACCAATACTCCTGTGGTTCCAGAGTATGCTCTGACTCCTTCGACGAAACTTACTTCTCCAAAATTTGATGTAAAAGAAAAAACCAAATATTCCAATAATAGCTCCGGAAATTCCGGAAGCTCAGGCGGCTCAGGGGGCAGTTCCTCCGGCTCCGGCGGCTCAGGGGGAAGTTCCGGTGGTGGTTCCGGAAGCTTTAAGGTCAGCACTAGCTTTACCGGACAGGTACTTGGCGTAGATCGTTCTTTATCCGGAGGACAGTGGATGCAGGATGAAAAGGGCTGGTGGTACAAAAGACCGGACGGAAGCTATCCGAAGAACAGCTGGGGCTATGAAGCCTATAACGGAAAGTCCTACTGGTACTATTTCTTGGATTCCGGCTATATGGCTACAGGCTGGGTAGAGGTGAACGGCAGTAAATACTACCTCTTCCCAAACTCTGACGGCTGGAAGGGTAGAATGCTCACCGGTTGGCAGTGGATTGACGGAAACTGCTACTACTTAGACCCGCAAGGACAGAATGAAGGAGCTCTTTATAGAAACAGCACCACTCCTGACGGCTTTACAGTGGATTTGGAAGGAAGATGGATAGTGAATGGAGCAGTACAAAAGAAGTAGCAGTATGAAATATTTCCTCTCTTAAAATGTATGGGAATACTTTGTTGTTTCTGGTGGATGTATAGGCGTATCACGACAAGGATATAGCCGGTGCATTTTTACGCTGGAACAAGCATGATAAAGTCAGTGAGGAGGATGTATCTGCATGAGATTAATTCGAAGGATTGTATTTTTTGTTTTTTTGCTATTTTTTATTATTTCATTAATTAATAGTTTTTCCATACTGCTAAACATGTATGGTGATTATAAACATCCACCTAAATACTTATTAGAAAATGCAGGGTCTGGCGGTATACTGGCGTTTGATACTACATATTTTGCAATTGATGATGATGGTGTAAAAAAAATCCCGGAAATAAGGTATAAGAATTTAATATACGCTGAAGACAATCATTATAGCTTTGTATGGGAAAAATATTACAACTTTGAGGTTAACGCCAGATCGAAAGATCCGTCGGATTGGGAGTATGAAATATCTGAGTTTAACGATGGTTTTTATGATACAGATATTTTAACTGAGCAAATAAAAAAAATGGAACTTAGTGTTGATGGCAAAATTGATATCCAAGTAACTAAATTTGATGATTATTACATAGTTGAGGTCACCTGTTTGGAAGCTAATGGTTCAACTATCATAGATTCGTATTATGCAGTATTTCACAATGGAGAAAGACTGGCTATGAAGAAAAATATAGAATTAAACTCGATTCGAGATGTACGTAAATACTCATAATATATGTTAAGATGGAAAATCTGGAAAGTTTATACTTGCATCAAGTCTTGAATGATATTAAAGAGTTAACTTCCGATCTCACTCTAATTATAATTAGAATTTGCAAATTTTGACTTTCATGACAGAAATTTTTAGCTTTATAGACAGAAAATAATTGACAGAACAAAGGAGAAAAGCGTATAATCTCCTTTGTTCTATATATTTAGAGCGATGCGTGGCTCAGCTTGGTAGAGCGCTGCGTTCGGGACGCAGAGGTCGCTGGTTCGAATCCAGTCGCATCGACTGTAAGCAACGAGTGGGAGATGCCTAGGCATCTCCTGTTCTTATGTAGGAAGGGTAAAAATGAAAAGAGAAAGTTTTAAGTCACGAATCGGCTTTATTTTGGTGAGTGCGGGCTGTGCCATCGGAATCGGTAACGTTTGGAAGTTTCCCTATCTGGTAGGACAAAACGGCGGAGGAATCTTTGTTCTATTCTACCTCTGCTTCTTGCTTTTAATCGGTCTTCCCATTCTTACTATGGAGCTTGCGGTGGGGAGAGCCAGTAAGAAGTCCGTGGTAAAGGCCTATGAGGTTTTGGAGCCCAAGGGTACCAAGTGGCATTTGCACGGCTGGGTTTGTATTTTGGGCTGTTATCTTTTGATGATGTACTACACCACCGTTTCCGGTTGGATGCTTTCTTATTTCTTTAAATTTGCCTTCGGAACCTTTTCTAAAATTGATTCCTCTCAGGTGGAAAATGTTTTTGGAACCATGCTCAGTCGTCCAGAGGAAATGACTCTATGTATGGCGATTACGGTTATTGGGGGATTTTTGGTTTGCTCTTTAGGATTGCAAAAAGGGCTGGAAAAGATTACTACCATTATGATGGCCTGCCTTTTACTGTTAATTATTGTCTTGGCGGTACATAGCCTGATGCTGCCGGGGGCTCTGGAGGGAGCGAAGTTCTACATCTTCCCCAATCCGGAAAAGGTGAAGGAAATTGGCCTCTTTCACGTGATTTCTCAGGCTATGAATCAGGCCTTTTTCACCCTTTCTTTAGGGGTTGCGGCCATGGAGATTTTCGGCTCCTATATGTCTGAGGACTATTCCTTAACAGGAGAGGGAATCAGAATCTGTGCTTTGGACACCTTTGTGGCTATCCTTTCCGGTTTAATTATCTTCCCGGCCTGCTTTAGCTTTCATGTGGAGCCCAATGCAGGTCCTCCCCTCATTTTCTTTACTCTGCCCAGAGTATTTATGCACATGGCGGGAGGAAGAATCTGGGGAACCCTCTTCTTTGTTTTTATGACCTTTGCCAGCTTTTCCACCGTTATTGCGGTGTTTGAAAACCTCATTTCCACCAGTATTGACAATTTCCACTGGGATAGAAAGAAGGCGGTTATCGTGAACTGCATTCTGATTCTGCTTTTGAGTATTCCCTGTATTCTTGGCTATAACCTTTGGAAGGATTTAAAACTGATAGGCGGTAGAGATGTATTGGATTCCGAGGACTTTATTGTCAGTAATTTGATTCTTCCCATCGGTTCTTTAGTTTACCTTCTGTTCTGTGTAAGTAAGTGGGGCATGGGTTTCCCCAGATATTTGGAGGAATGTAATAAGGGAGAGGGCGTGAAAATGCCGGCCTTCCTCTTAAACTATTTCCGTTTTGTTTTGCCAATTTTCATTTTACTTCTCCTGTTTCAGGGCTTATTATAAAAGGAACTGTTGTTTTGCTTTGATCCGGGAGGTAGGAGCAGGATGAATATTCGAGAAGAAATGGAGAAAATGGAAAAGGAGATTCTCTCTCCCTTTGCTTGTTGTAGCGTGGACTCTTTGGGAAGAGATCTACCGGAGGAAGAGGACGATATCCGAACCATTTTCCAAAGAGATAGAGACAGGATTTTACATTCCAAGGCCTTTCGCCGGCTAAAGCATAAGACCCAGGTCTTTATTCAGCCGGAGGGGGACCATTATCGTACAAGACTGACCCATACCTTGGAGGTGAGTCAGATTGCCAGAAGCATTGCCAAGGCTCTTCGCTTAAATGAAGACCTTACCGAGGCCATTGCCTTAGGCCATGATTTAGGCCATACTCCCTTTGGCCATGCCGGAGAGAGGGCCTTAAACAAGCTATGCTCCGGAGGCTTTTCTCATGTGGACCAAAGTATCCGGATTGTGGAGATTTTAGAGAAAAATGGTAGAGGTCTGAATCTGAGCAAAGAGGTTCGGGACGGAATACAAAATCATAGAAGCTCAGGAAAACCCAAGACTTTAGAGGGGCAGGCTGTTCGTTTTGCAGATAAGATTGCCTATCTGAACCATGATGTGGATGACGGCATCCGTGCCGGACTTTTCCGGGAGGAGGAGCTTCCGGCGGAATATCGGAAGGTGCTGGGCTTTACCGCAAGAGAGAGACTAAACACTTTGATTCGCTCCGTCATCTTTACCTCCAGGGGGAAGGATAAGCTTTCCATGGAGCCTATGATGGAAGAAAATATGCAGGGCTTAAGGAAGTGGATGTTTCAAAATGTTTATACCAGCAGTAAGGCCAAGGAAGAGGAGTGGAAGGTAGACGGCATGCTGAAACTCTTATTTTCCTTTTATCAGGAGCACCCTCTGGAAATGGCGGAGGAATATCGTTTTCTGCTAAAAAAGGGGGAAGAGGAAGGAAAGGAAGATCCCAAATTCCTTTTAGACCGTATTGTTGCGGATTACATTTCCGGCATGACGGATGAATATTGCAGCCACAAGTTCATGGAGTATTTTGTTCCGAAGGCCTGGGAGAAGGACTGATATGTACTATGGAGAAGAGATTGTAGAGGAAATCCGGCAAAGAACGGATATCGTGGATTTAATAGGACAATATGTACATTTGAAAAAGAAGGGCTCCAGCTACTTTGGGCTCTGTCCTTTTCATGGGGAGAAAACTCCCTCTTTTTCTGTTTCCCCCGGGAAGCAGATTTTTTATTGCTTTGGTTGTGGCAAGGCGGGAGACAGTATCCGCTTTATGATGGAGTACGAGAACTTAAGCTTTGTGGAGGCGATAGAGCAGCTGGCAGAGCGGGCAAATGTCACTCTTCCCGAAAAAAGCAGCGGAGTCAATAAGGGGGAAGAGGACCTTCGGTATAAGCTTTTGGAAATCAACAAAAATGCCGCCCTTTTCTTCGTAAAACAGCTTCGCAGTCCCAAGGGAAAGCTGGGCTTACAGTATTTGGCTAAAAGAGCCTTAAGCGGGGAAAGCATTACCCACTTCGGCCTTGGCTATGCGGTGCAGGAAAAGGATGCTTTGTATCAGCATTGTAAAGCTTTAGGCTATGAGGATGCTATTTTGCAGGAGTCCGGCTTATTTACCTTTAAAGAAAACGGTGTTCGAGATAAATTTTTTAATCGAGTGATTTTTCCTATTATGGATCTTCATCATCGGGTAATCGGTTTTGGGGGAAGAGTGATGGGGGATGGGGAGCCCAAGTACCTAAACTCTCCGGAAACCAAGCTTTTTGACAAATCCAGAAATCTTTTTGCCTTGAACTTTGCCAGAAGAAGCCGGGAATCCTATCTGATTCTTTGCGAAGGCTATATGGATGTGATTTCCATGCATCAGGCAGGCTGTATTGAGGCGGTGGCGGCATTGGGAACCGCCTTTACGGAGCAACAGGCGGCTCTTTTAAAGCGTTTTACCTCTACAGTGCTCCTTTGCTTTGACAGTGACAATGCGGGAAGAAAGGCTTGTAAGAGAGCCATTCCTATCTTACGGGAAAAGGAAATTCAGGCAAAGGTCATTTCCCTAAAGCCCTATAAGGATCCGGATGAGTTTTTAAAGGCGGAGGGGAAGGATGCTCTTATGGAGCGGATTCATAATGCCAAAAATGCCTTCTTGTGGGAGGTTGAGGAATTAAAGTCCGGCTTTAACCTGCAAGATCCGGGAGAGATGCAGGGCTATATGGAAGCGATTGCTTCCCTCTTAAGGGATTGCTTCTCCGACCCTGTGGAGCTGGAAAATTATTGCAAGGCAGTGGCCAGAGAACAGCTTTTATCTGCGGAGAATCTCTTGTACCTGGTACAAAAGGGAGAGGAAAAATCCCAGCTTTCCTTCGCTCTTTCCAAGCAAGGAAGACGGGAGGAAAATAAGCGGGAAAAGGCTTTAACAGACAATTTGGAGGAACAGTTTCTTTCCCTCCTCCTGCAAAAGGAGGAGTGGATCGGACCGGTTTCTCAATATATCAAGGCAGAGGATCTTAGGGAGGAGCTTTGCCGGCAGGTATTTCTATCTCTAAAGAGTGGGAAATCCGTACAGGAAATCATGGATAGTTTTCGGGGAGAGGAAGAAAAATATCAAAAGTGTATGGCGCTCTATCATGGAGATCTGTATCATTTGGATCTGGAAAGACAGGAGGAGGAAAGAATGCTTCTGGACTTTATTCGCCAGATGAAACTGCGGGGAATTGAAAAGGCCATTGCAGAAGCTATGGACGGAGAGGAGCTTTCCCGACTGTTTCGGGAGAAGGATAAGTGGGAGCATTTCTCCGGATTTTCCGGCTAAAGAGCTTAAATAAGCTATATTTGGTTTCGTAGAGATTACAGTTTGGATATAGAGATTGGATTTTTTACGAAATATAGTCTTTACGGTGTATAGAGGCGAAAAAGTTTTGGGGAAAATTATTTTCCTCCTAAAGGAGTGTGTAGATGAAGGGACTTGGGGCAAGAATACAGACCATGGTGGACTTGTATCCGGTGGTGGACAGTATTGCGGATATCGGCTGCGACCATGGCTATACCGCCATTGCCTTGTTTGAGGCAGGAAAGGCGGAGAAGCTTTTTGCCTGTGATATCGGAAAAGAGCCCTTGGAAATGGCGAAGAAAAATGTGCGTTTCAGGGGGCTGGAGGATAAAATCAGCTGTCGTCTGGGAAATGGTCTGGAAGCCTTGGAAAAAGGGGAATGTAAGCACCTTCTTCTCTCCGGTATGGGGGGAATGCTGATGATACAGATTTTGGAAAAGCGAATAGAGGAGTTTGAAACGATTTTGCTTTCTCCCCAGTCAGACTATGAGAAGCTGCGACGTTTTCTATATCCCTATATGGAGCTTGTGGAAGACTGCTATGTGAAGGAGAAAAATAAGTTCTATCGTATCCTGCTGGCGAAAAAGCGTAGAAATTCAGATAGGGAAAAAAATACTTTGGATACCGGGGCGAAAGTCCTGGAGCTTAAGGCGACAAATTCGGATGCCGAGAGAATCAGTATGAATATTGGGGGAAAAGAATCGGAGATCGAGAGAACAACTTTGGACTCTTTCGAAATATCCAAAGTGGAATGGGAGTTTGGCTGGCTTCCTCTGGCAAAAAAGGATCCTGTTTTAAAGGAGCTTTTAGAGGATGAGGAAAGACATTTGGAAGAAATGCTTTTGAAAAATCCCCAAAAAGTGATAGCAGAGAAGCTGGAACGGGTGAAAGAAGGGCTTGGGTACTTTGGATAGGAGAAATAATATGAAAAAACAAGAGCTGATTTCCTTTTTGGAGGAATTTGCGCCGAAGCAATATGCGGAGCACTGGGACAATGTGGGTTTTTTGTTGGGAAAGAAGGAAGAAGAGCTTAGCAAGGTCTACATCTGTCTGGATGTGCAGAGAAGGTCGGTGGAAGAGGCGATTGCCCGGTCCTGTAATTTCATTTTGAGCCACCACCCCTTTATCTTTCAGGGGATGAAATCAGTTACCGGAGACAATGAACAGGGAAGATTACTTCTTACTTTGGCGGAACATAAGATTTCCGTCTTTAGCATGCATACCAACTTCGACAGTGTGAAGGAAGGGATGGGAGATTTGATTTGCTCTAAGCTTTCCTGGAAAAAGGAGGGGGTACTGCAGGAAGTTTCTCCATCTTTAGAGGGAGCCGTTCAGGGGATAGGATTTTATACCAGGGTGGATAAGGCATTTTCCTGCGAGGAACTGGCGGCCTATGTGAAAGAAAAGGCCAAGCTTCCCTATATTGAGTACTTTGACAGCGGAAAGCCTATCCAAAAAATTGCGGTTTGTCCCGGTTCCGGAAAGAGCTTTATTAAGGATGTGATTGCTTTAGGTGCAGACGCTTATATCACAGGGGACCTGGGACACCACGATGCGGTGGATGCATTGGGAGAGGGGCTTAGTCTCCTTAATGCAGGGCACTACGGCTTGGAGCGCTTCTTCGTGCCTTATATGGGGGAGCAGATTCGCCGACATTTTCCTAAGATAGATTGCGTCGAGGAAGAGGAAGTTTTCTTAGGAAAAATTCTGTAAAACAAAATAGAAAGGTCAGGGATGTCCATGAAGATTACAGCAAAAGGAAGAGTGGTAGAGTTAGAGGAGGGAAGTAAGTTTCAAGACTTGGTTCCCTTGTTTCAGGATACGGAGGAGTATCCCATTGTTTTGGTGCGCTTTGGAAAGCGTATTTATGAGTTGCATAAGAGAATCCCCAATGTGGATCAGGAATGCAGCTTTTTAACCTTGAAAGATAGTATCGGTATGAAGAGTTATCACCGCTCTGCCGTATTTATGCTTTTAAAGGCTTTTTACCATCATTGTAAGGATGTACCGGGATTTCGGGTAAATATGGATTATACTCTGGGAGGCGGTTTTTATGGCTACCTTTCCGGAGATGTGAAGATTACAAAGGAGCTCTTGGAGAAGGTGAAGGCTTCTATGTTGGAGTATGCGGAGAAGAAGATGCCGATTATGAAGCGTTCCGTTTCCACCGAGGATGCCAGAGCGATCTTCCGTGAGGTGGGTATGCATTCCAAGGAGGAGCTTTTCCGTTATCGTATGACCAGCCGTGTCAATATCTATTCCTTGGGGAATTTCCAGGATTATTTCTACGGCTATATGTTGCAAAATACTTCCTATGTGACTTTGTTTGATTTGCTTCCCTATGGAGACGGTTTTATCCTGCTTTTGCCTACTCCGGAGAAGCCCAATGAGCTTCCGGAGTTCTGTCCAATGGATAAGCTTTATCAGGTGCAAAAGGAATCCTCCCTTTGGGCCAGAAAGGTGGGAATCGGGGATATCGGTGCATTGAATAAGCAGATTGTTCAAGGGGATACGGATTCTCTTATTCTGATGCAGGAAGCTTATTTTGAGAAGCAAATCGGTAATATCGCCATGTCTATCTTTAAGGAGAAGAAGAGGGTGGTACTGATTGCAGGACCTTCTTCCTCAGGAAAAACCAGCTTTTCCAAGCGTTTAAGCATTCAGCTTTCAGCACTTGGACTAAAGCCCCATGCTATTTCTGTAGATAATTATTTCAGAGCCAGAGTGGAGGCGCCCAAAGATGAGGAAGGTAATTACGACTTTGAGTCCATTCAGTGCGTGGATTTGGAGCTGTTTAACAAGGATATGCTCTCTCTTCTTTCCGGAGAAAAGGTAGAGCTTCCCCGTTACAATTTCTTCACAGGGGAAAGAGAGTATAAGGGAGATTATCTGAAAATGGAGGCAGAGGATGTCTTGGTTATCGAGGGTATTCACTGCTTGAATGACTTAATGTCCACCTCCTTACCGGAGGAAAGCAAGTTCCGCATTTACATTTCAGCATTAACACCCTTAAACATTGATGAGCATAACCGTATTCCTACAACGGATGTTCGCCTGCTTAGAAGAATGGTAAGAGATAACAGAACCAGAGGTTATTCTGCGGAAGATACCATTTCTATCTGGAAAAATGTAAGACGGGGCGAAGACAATTACATTTTCCCCTTCCAGGAGAGGGCGGATGTGATGGTAAACTCTGCGTTGATTTATGAGCTTGCAGTTTTGAAGATTTTTGCCCAGCCTCTGTTGTTCCAGATTGAAAATGACAGTCCTGCCTACCAGGAGGCTAAGCGTCTCCTAAAGTTCCTGGACTATGTGCTTCCCGTAAGCCCGGAGTCCATTCCGAAGAACTCCATAATTCGTGAGTTTATTGGCGGTTCCTGCTTGCATGTGGGGTAAAGCCTTGATTGGAATGTAGATTTAAAATTGAAATCTATAGCATAAAAAATTTCAAAAAACTTTAGCTGATTTTTCAAACCGAAATTAGCTAAAGTTTTTTTATTAGAAGAACTAAAATATAGAAAAAATCATATAATTATCAACATATTAGTACAAATCATGAATTTTTGCAGAATAAATAAAGATTAAAACAAAAATATTGTTTAAATCACGTTTCACTGATATACTATAAAAGCAGGAAAAGGAGGTGTGCAGAATGAAATTACTTTATGTAAAAGCCAAAAATTTTAAAAACTGTATAGAAGGATATACTATTGATTTGGTGGCTAAATCGAGGAAGACTGCAGAAGATAAAGAGTATGAACTGCAGGAGATTGCGCCTGATTTATATGTTTATAATACGATGGCATTTATTGGAAAAAATGCTTCCGGAAAAACCTCTGCATTGGAGCTTTTGGATGCTTGCTATTCTATTTTGGGAGACTTTCGCTTAGAAGATAAACACTATGACTATGACGGTGTTGAATTGGAGATAGTCTTTTATCATGCAGGCTTTATTTATAAGTATGAGTGTTTATTGTCTACGGACATATCTCTCAGTAATCAGGCAATTTTTAAAGAGGAAAAGCTGTATAGAAAAAAATATTATAAAAGTCGTATTCATGAACTGTATGAAGATAGTTCTTTCGAGAAAATGGATGAGTATGGAACATTGCCGGAGGATATATCCAAAGTATTTTTTGTCTTAGAGAAAAAAAGTACAAGAGCTATTTATTTCGAAAGTTTTGGAAATGGAGCAGAGACTTATCGTATGATTTTCAAAGCCTTAAAAAATTACAGCATAGATACTTTGGTTTTGGAAAATATTATGCGTATTTTTGATGACAATATTGAACATTTACAAAGCTTGGACGAACATAATTACAGATTGGTTTTTAACGGGGAAGAGAAGTATCTTTCTGATAGCCAGTTGATTTATATCTTGTCTAGCGGTACAACAAAGGGATTACTACTGTATACCTTAATGGTTGCTTCTTTAAAAGAAGGTTTTGATCTTTTGGTTGATGAGGTAGAAAATCATTTTCATAAAACTCTTGTGGAAAATATGATCAGTTTGTATAAGGATAAATCGGTCAATAAGAAGAATGCTTCTTTAATCTTTACTACTCACTATTGTGAGGTTTTGGATCAGATGGGACGGCAGGATAACATATGGATTTGTAAGTCAGGAAAGCATGTATCCCTCTCTAATATGTATGAAGACTATCAAATCAGGACTGAACTTCTGAAAAGCAAGCAGTATTATAACAATGCTTTTCAAACTGCTGTAAATTATGAAGAGCTGATGAGCCTAAAGAGGAAGCTAAAGGAATGAAAAGATTAATCATGTGCGAAGGGGCAAATGAACTGGAAATTGTTCGTATCCTCTTGGCAAATAATCGATTAATCTTTGGAGAGGATGAATTATTGGGCTTGACTCCCTATCATGCAAGACAAATTACCGGTAATGGGCAGGTTCGGACAGAACTAAACATTTATCCCGGCAATGATGTATTAATTATGCGGATAGGAGATGCACAAAAGGAAAGGCTAAAGATACCGGAAGACTACAAAGGCAAGATTATAGGAATTGAGAAGTATTGTACTAAACCGGAATTGGAAATGTTGTTTCTAATTGCAGAAGATAAAGTCGCTGAGTTTGAGAAGAATAAATCCACAGTAAAACCTAAAGATTTTGCTAAAATGCATATAAGCTTAGGCAGGAAAAAGTACGATAACAGTACGAAATTTTATAAAGATTATTTTGGTGATAGAGTGGATATTTTGGTACAGGCTATTCTTGAATACAAAAGGATAAAATCTTCTCATAAAAAAGAGGAGCTGTATTTAGCGGATTTGATAGACCTGAAATGAGGTACATTACCCCTTTTTCAGGTCTAAGTTGCTTTAAAAATAGATTGGATTTAGTTTTTTACATCCCCTTTATCGGGATTCGAAAATTCAAAGCCCTTATCATACCATTCTAAGAAGGAGTGCTTCTCTCCATCGGTTTTTAGACCCAAGATGGTATTGATGGACACATTTTCCGTGGAGCGGAAGATATTTTTCTCGATAAAGGGATTAACATCCTTTAGGGATGCAATCAATTTCTTAATCTCCAAGCGCTTAGAACTGGTGGTGCCGTCCACATGGCAGGTGCTGCAGGTTTCGGTGAACTTGCAGGCACACTGGATAAAGTTCAGCTGGTTATAATTTCGCCAATGGATAATGTCTTCCTCCCGAACATAGTAGAGGGGACGAATCAACTCCATTCCTTCAAAGTTTGTGGAATGGAGTTTGGGCATCATGGCCTGGAATTGTCCACTGTAGAGCATTCCCATTAAGACGGTTTCAATCACGTCATCAAAGTGGTGCCCCAGGGCAATTTTATTGCAGCCCAGCTCCTTTGCCTTGGAATACAGGTGTCCCCTTCGCATTCTGGCACAAACATAGCAGGGAGAGGAGTCTATGGTGAAAACCGATTCAAAAATATCGCTTTGGAAAAACGCCAAGGGAATCCCCAGAAGGGATGCATTTTCCTCGATAATCTGTCGATTGTAGGCATTATAGCCCGGATCCATACAGAGAAAATGCAGGGTAAAGGGGAATTTGTTGTGCCGTTTTAACTCTTGGAAAAGCTTTGCCATAATCATGGAATCCTTACCGCCGGAAATGCAGACGCAGATGGAATCGCCCTCTTTAATCAACTCATAATCATTGATGGCCTTGGCAAAGGGGGTAAAGATAGACTTTTTGAATTTTTTTCTAAGGCTTAATTCAATTTCCTTCTGTCGTTCTTCCTGTTTTGCAGCTTTTTTTATTTGCTGTAAAACATATTTCCCATATCCCCCCTCCAGGTTTGCCACCTGATAGCCCCTGTCGGAAAGCCGCTCTCCTAACTCTCTGGAAAGGGTTCCGTATTTACAGTAAAGGAGATACTGTCCTTCTATGGACAGGGGAATTTCCTCCCCCAGTAAAGTCTCTATAGGATAGGAGAGGGCCTTGTCCATGTGTCCGATTTCATATTCCTCTGCTTCCCTTAGGTCAATGGGGGTATAGTGTTTATATTCTTCCTTCTCCCAGGCTTCCGGGGAGATTTCTTTGATTTTACTCATGTTTCAGTCCTTCTCAATAATGTAATAGAAGTATTCTTTTTAAAATAATCACAGTATTCTTTTTAAAATACACCGAAGCAGTATAGCATAAAGAGACTATGGAAGCAAAATAAAGCATATTATGAAGATATAGCCTAAGGTATAGAATAGTCGGAAAGGGAAAGGAAAGACGATCAAGGGGACAATAAAGCTAAGAGAGGCAAAATAATACTTGTCAGAAAAAGGAACTTAGGCTATGCTCTTTTAGAAAATATTAGCCTAGGCTAACATAAATCAAAACAGCATAAAGTAATGATAGCATTGAAAGCATTATGCAAAGAAGAGTGCTTGTCATGTTGGATGCTTATCGAGTAGTGGAGAAGTAATTTGAATTATCAAGAAAAGGAGAAATGACATGAATCCCATGGAGTTAATGCAGTTTAGTAGAGATTTGGATGATTTTCAGGCAAACCACCCCAAGGTAGCTAAGTTCCTACAAATAGAATTTGGTAAGGGCTTACCGGAAGGAACCATTCTGGAATTAAAGATTCAAAGGCCGGGGGAAGAAGAGAAAGTTACTAATCTGCGGGTTAAGCCGGAGGATAAGGGCTTGGCAAACCGTTTTAAAAAAGGCTAAATGAGATACCTCGCGCACTGCGAAGGAAACTCGTTAAGAAAATAAATGAGCATACCTAATGGGTATGCTCATTTATTTCTTCTTCCTCTGTTTTGGAAAAGAGTATTTTTTGGCTGTGATAAAGTCCGTAATTCCCTGAGAAAAGATAACTGATGGCTATGGCTAAAAGGAAGTAGGAAGAGGCCTGGAAGCCGAATAGCTCAAAGCTGATGAGTAAGGCGGTCAGAGGACAGTTGGTGACGCCGCAGAAGAGGGCAGTCATTCCCAGTGCCGCACATAGAGAAGGGTCCAATGGCAAAAATCGGCTTAATGCATTGCCCAGCGTTGCTCCTATAAACAAGGAAGGAACAATCTCTCCACCCTGAAATCCGCCCCCAAGAGAAACGGAAGTAAAGAGAATTTTCAAGAAAAAGGCAAAGAGAAAAATCTTTGTTCCGGGTTCATGAATCGTTTGCGTAATCAGCTGAATACCGGTTCCGTTATAGATATTGGTGTTTAGCGCCAAAGTGGCAAGGAGAACGATGGCTCCGCTTACAAAAATACGTAGATAAGGATTTGGAAAGTATTTGCTAAATAAATCCTTTGCTTTATGGGCGCAGGAGACAAATACTATACTTACCAAAGCGGCGGCAATAGCCAGCAGAAGAGTATATAGGGCGGAGGACCAATCCATTTCCGCCATCAGAGAAAGGGCAAGATTCGGTTCCTCCGCATGAATGACCTTTTCCGCAAAAAAATGGGCTGTTAAGGCTGAAACGGTACAGGGGAGTAAGGCGGTATAGTAAATACTGCCTACGGTGCAGAGCTCTATGGCAAAGATAGCGGCCGCTATCGGGGTACCGAAGAGCCCGGAAAAAGCTGCACTCATTCCGCACATCATAATTCTTCTTTGCTCTTTCTCAGAAAGATGTAAAACTCTGCCGATACTGGAGCCTAGAGAGCCCCCTACTTGTAAAGCGGCACCTTCCCGACCTACGGAAGCGCCGAAGAGATGGGAAAGCACAGTGCTGAAAATAATCAGAGGAGCCATTTCCACCGGCAACTTTTCTCCTCTTCGCACCGACTCAATCACCAGATTGGTACCCTTTTTGTTTTTGTCAGACAGAATGCTGTATGCGAAGACCAAAAGAAGTCCGGCAAAGGGGAGGGCAAAAAGAAGCTGGGGGTGCTTTACCCGGAATGCGGAAGCCAGTACGATACCATGGGCAAAGAAGGCGGAAATACTGCCTACAACAGCACCGGTAAGAATACCCAGCAGAATCCATTTTAAACCGTTTTTATAGGTCTCCTTTACTTTTTCAAGCTTTGCTAATCTGCTTTGATTTTTCTCTTTCCTGCTGTTGTTTTTTTTGCTTTCTGGTATTGCTTCATTTTGCGCATTCATTGTTCTAAACTTCCCTATGTTGTTATTTTAAATTCAAGCTACTTTCTTTCTTTGCATCGATGGCAAGCTGTAAACAACCCAGTATACCCTGATTGTCGTTTAAGCTGGCAGGGACGATATAATGGTCTAAATCTGCTAATTCTTTGGTTTTCAGATAGTCATTTAACTGGGCGGCTACTTCTTTACGAATTAAAGGAAAGAGCTGTTCCTGATGCATTACGCCGCCTCCCAGAATAATTCTCTCCGGACTGAGGGTTAAGATCAGATTACATAGAGCCTGACCGATGTAGTATGCCTCAATTTCCCATACTTCTTTTTGATTTACCAGTTCAATGCCTTTCTTTCCGTATCTTTTTTCAAGAGCAGGGCCTGAGGCCATACCTTCAAAACAATTCTTGTGGAAGGGGCAGTTTCCCGCAAAGGAATCCTTCGGATGGGGAACCAAGAGCATATGTCCGAGCTCCGGGTGTAACATACCGTGCAGTAATTTTCCATTACTGATAACGCCGCCGCCGATTCCGGTACCGATGGTAATGTAAATGGCATTTTCCAGCCCCTTACTGGAACCGAAGGAAATCTCTCCCAGAAGAGAACCGTTTACATCCGTATCAAAGCCCATGGGAATGGATAAAGCCTTTTGTAAAGTAGGAATCAGAGGATAGTTCTGCCACTTGAGCTTTGGGGTACTGGTAATATAGCCATAGGTTTTGGAATCTTTATGCAAATCGATGGGACCGAAGCAGGCTACACCCAGGGCGACAATGTCTTTATCCTTAAAATAATCGATAATTTTAGGAATGGTCTCCTCCGGGCTTAAGGTGGGAATGGAAACCTGCTCAATAATCTTTCCGTTCTCCTCGCAAACGGCACAAATCATCTTAGTTCCACCGGCTTCTAGGGATCCGTAATACATATATTTACCTCGCTTTAATTCTGAACAAGAAACCCGAATATAATTTCGGCTTCCTTGCTTATGATGGAATGCAGAAAACTCTACAATTTCTTTTCCCTTCAGTGTATAGAATGCTTGACAAAAATGCAATGTCTATTCCCTTTTTCTTTTGATTATCCATGCTTTTTGTATAAGTTGAATATTTTATTTTATTAAATAGAAACAAAGTGTATCCTCTGTTTCACTTTTCCTTGTTGCTTATTTTGCTTTAGGGTATAATGAGGAAAATGTTCCAAAGAAGAAAAGAGTTAGTTTTTCAGGCATCTTGGAAGATGAGCGCTTGGAGAGGTCAAGTCTTTACCTTCTAGAAAAGCTATAATAGAAAGGGATATCAGTATGGGGAAGAAAAAGGAAACGGGTAGCAAAGAGCATAAAACAGATAAGATGAAGATAGAAGAATGCACCGAAAAGAGGCTGAGAGCATTGGAGCCCAATGCAGTGAAAACGAAGGTAACGAATACGGTAGAGGAAGTTCAGGATGACTATATTACGGCTTATCAGAACCGTCTGGCTACCCATATGGATGAGTTGAAATGGCTATATTATGAGCTGTATAGAAGCAATGAACAATCCTTTCAATATTTTCTTTCTCTTTTGGATAAATATGCCAGAGAACGGTCTCCTGAGCTTAGAGCATTAGACCAAGAAAGAATGAGAAAGCCCCAGTGGTTTAAAGGAAACAACCTTATCGGAGTTCTTTTATATACCAATTGCTTCGGAAAAGACTTAAAGGGCGTGGAAAAAAGGATTCCTTACCTTAAGGAATGTGGCTTTAATTATATGCATTTGATGCCTATTCTGGAGAGTCCAAAGGAAAAGTCTGACGGGGGGTATGCGGTATCCAATTTCCACAAGGTTCAACCGGAATTGGGAACTATGGATGATCTTAAGAGTTTATGTTCTGTCTGCCATGAAGAAGGAATCAGTGTTTGTTTGGATTTTGTCATGAACCATTGCTCCGAGGAACATGAGTGGGTAAAACGTGCCAAGAACGGCGAACAAGAATTTCAGGATCGTTTCTTTATGTTTAATGACTGGGGGCTTCCCAATGAATTTGAACGTACAGTTCCTCAGGTTTTTCCGGAGTCCGCTCCCGGTAATTTCACCTATTGTGAAGAAGCGAAAAAGGTTGTTATGACTACCTTTTATCCGTATCAGTGGGATTTGAACTATGGGAATCCTACGGTTTTAAATGATATGTTGGAAAATATGCTCTTCCTGTGTAATCAGGGAGCGGATGTTTTCCGCCTGGATGCGGTTCCTTATATTTGGAAAAAGCTGGGTACAAACTGTCGAAACCTTCCGGAGGTACATACATTAGTTCGCATCTTCCGTATGGCGATGGAAATAGTGGCTCCCGGTGTATTGCTTTTGGGAGAAGTGGTAATGGAGCCTCAAAAGGTAGTTCCTTACTTTGGAAGTCTGGAGAAGCCCCAGTGTCACATGCTGTATAATGTTACCACTATGGCATCTACCTGGCATACCGTAGCTACCCAGGATACCCGTTTGATGCAGCATCAGCTGGGACAGGTCTTTGCCCTTCCGAAGGACATGGTATTTCTGAATTACCTTCGTTGTCATGATGATATCGGTTGGGGACTGGACTACGCTTTCCTGGAGCAGTTTTCCATTACGGAGATTCCGCATAAAGCCTTTTTAAATGCTTATTTCAGAGGCTTTACGGAGGATTCCGATGCAAGAGGAGAGCTGTATAATGATGATCCGGTACGGGGAGATGCCAGACTCTGCGGTACCACCGCATCTCTTTGCGGATTGGAAGCGGCTGCCTATGAAAAGGATGAGCATAAAATCAAAGAGGCTTTGCAGCTTGACTTAATGCTCCATGCCTTTTTGCTGAGTCAGTCCGGTATACCGGTACTTTATTCCGGAGATGAGATTGGACAGGAAAATGACTACAGCTATCATGAGGATGATATTAAAAAAGTGGATTCCCGTTATCTTCATCGTGGAAATTTCCCATGGGAAAAGGCGGAGAAGAGAAAGAAAAAGGGCAGTATAGAAGAAAAGATTTTCACCGGTTTGAAGGAGCTAGAGGATTTAAGAAGAAAGCATAAAGCATTTTCAACCATGGCGGATACTTGGATAATTGATACAAAGAACATCCATGTCCTTGCCTTTGGAAGATATTATGAAGGAGAAAAGATTCTTTGCTTCTACAACTTTGCCAGATCCGAGCAGGTGGCCTATGTGTCCGAAGTGGAGGATTATGTGGATCTACTTTCCGGAAAGTCCTGTAAAGCAAGAGACCTTGTTCTTCCTGCCCATGGATTTTTGTGGTTGAAAACCTCCTTTGTCTAAAGAGGAAAGTTTATGAAGATACTGGAAGGACTTTCCGCCTTTTCAGGCATTGCCATGGGACCGGTACATTTTAAAAGGAAGCTTCAATTTTCCTACCTGAAAAAATCCGGAGAAGGTATAGAGGAGGAAAAAAGGAGGGGAAAAGAAGCCTTTTTAAAGTCAATAGCGAAGGAAGAGGAATTTTATCAAAAGGCTCTTTTGGAAATGCAGAATGAGGATGCAAAGATATTTTCGGTTCATGCGTTGATGCTTTCCGATGAAATTCTGCAAAACAGTGTATTTAGCTTGGTACAAAAGGGTCATACCATGGAATATGCGGTGAAAAAAGCCTTTACTAAACAGGAAAAGCTTTTTCGGCGTATGGAGGATCCATATTTTCGGGAACGTGCGGAGGATATGCAGGATATTCTGAACTTGATGCTTTCTATTTTAAGCGGAAAGGAAGTCGCAACCAAGGAAGAGCCTTGTGTTTTATTGGCAGAGGACCTTGGGCCATCGGACACCATTCGTTTTCCGAAAGATAAGCTGTTGGGATTTATTACGGAGAAGGGATCCTTACAAAGTCATACGGCGATTCTGGCGGCATCCTTGGGAATCCCGGCTTTGGTACAATGTAAAGGGCTGAGGGGAATAGAAGACGGAGAATACTGTATTATTGATGGTGAAAAAGCGGTGGCTTATTTTTCTCCTACGGAGGAAGTGCTGGCTTATTACCGGGAGCTTATGGAAAAAAAGAAAGAAGAACGGCAAGAGCTTGAAAAACTGAGAGATGAGGAATGTGTTAGTTTGGACGGAAAGCACATAAAATTATATGGCAATATGTCGTCTCCGGTAGATGCCAAAAAGCTGCTAAAATCCGGTGCTGAAGGAATCGGTCTGTATCGTACGGAATTTTTATTTTTAGAGGAAGGCAAGCTTCCTTCCGAGGAAACACAGTTTCAAAGCTATCGGGAAATCTTGGAGGAAATGAAAGGAAGAGAAGTCATTATTCGAACCTGTGATTTGGGAGCGGATAAGATTCTTTCCTATCATGCCGGTGCAAAGGAGGAAAATCCTGCTCTAGGTCTTCGGGGGATTCGATTTTGCCTTACGGAAAAGGAAATGTTCTGTACACAAATCAGAGCCTTATTGCGGGCTTCTGCCTACGGTAAGCTTTCGGTAATGCTTCCGATGATCAGTAGTTTGGAAGAAGTCAGAGAAAGCAAAGCCTTATTTCACAAATGCAGGACAGAACTTGAAAAACAAGGGGTTCCTATGGCGGAAAGAATACCCTTAGGGGTGATGATTGAAACTCCTGCTGCAGTCTTTATAGCAGAAGACTTGGCCAAAGAGCTTGATTTTTTCTCTATCGGTACCAATGACTTATCCCAGTATCTTTTGGCGATAGACAGACAAAATGCCATGGTACACAGTTTTTATCATAAAAAGCATCCTGCTATTCTGAGAGCCATCAAAGAAGTGGCGGAAAAGGGAAAGCAGGCGGGAATATCGGTGGGAGTCTGCGGAGAATTTGCTGCTGACCCGGATTTCACCGCTTTCTTTCTTCATCTGGGAGTGGATAAATTGTCCATGAACGGGCCTTCCATCTTGCCGATAAAGAAGAAAATTCTTTGCTGTGACAGTAGCAAAGAATATGACAGAATCCCATAACATTTTTCTGTATTATCACAACATTTTTCCATATTATATTTTCCTGCCGGAAGTATAATATGGGGTAGAATATTGTTTTCAAGAGCGAAGCTGGAGAAGAAAGATTTTTTCGAAACCGATTTGGGTATGCTTTTTTGAAGCTGATTCCGGGAAGGTTTTTGTGCGGAGGCTCTTGCGCTTTAGGAGGAAAAGATGAAAAAAAGAAGTTTAGCGGTATCAGTAGTGATGGGGCTTATGGCTCTGGGATTGGTTGCTTGCGGCGGAAGCAAGAGCTCTTCTTCCGAGAGTACAGCAAGCGGAAGCGGTGAGCAGGGAGCTTCCTCTGACGAGCTTTCCGTTGCAATTTGGGATACCAACCAGGAACCGGGACTTAAGGAGATTTTAGATGATTTCACTAAGGAGACCGGAATCAAGACCAAGATTTCCGTTGTAAAGTGGAATGAGTACTGGACTATGTTGGAGGCAGGAGCACAGGGAGGATCTTTACCGGATGTTTTCTGGATGCACTCTAATGAATCAGAGCGTTATATGAGTAATGATATGCTCTTGGATTTGACAGATAAGATTAAGGCTTCCGATAAGATTAAAGTAGAGAACTATCCGGGGGATATCTGGGGACTTTATACCTATAATGACCATTATTATGCAGTTCCTAAGGACGTTGATACTATTGCCATTTGGTACAATAAAAAGCTTTTCGACGAGGCAGGGGTTCCTTATCCTACTTCCGACTGGACTTGGGATGATTTAACAGAAACCGCAAGAAAGCTGACAAAGTCTGACGGATCTCAGTACGGTTTGGCAGTGAAGATGGATAACAATCAGGCAGGATATTATAACCTGATTTATGATAAGGGCGGATATGTTATCAGTGATGATAAGAAGAAGTCCGGATGGGATGATCCAAAGACCATCGAAGGAATGAATATTTTAGATACTTGGATTAAAGAAGGCTTGATGCCATCCGCTGAGACTATGTCCGAGAACGGAGAGGAAGTATTATTCCAGTCCGGAAAGGTAGCTATGGTTCCTCAGGGCTCTTGGATGATTGCCAGCTATAAGGCTAATGAGTACACAGCGCAGAATGCCGATATTGTAGAGCTTCCCAAGGACGCTAAAACAGGTAAGAGAGTTTCCTTATACAACGGTTTAGGATGGGCTGCCGCAAAGAACGGTAAGCACACAGAAGAAGCATGGAAGCTGATTGAGTATTTGGGATCTGAGCCGGCACAGAAGAAGCAGGCTGAACTTGGAGTAACCATGTCCGCTTACAAGGGAACCTCCGATGCATGGGTAAAGAGTGCAAACTTTAACCTGCAGGCTTATCTGAACATGATGGATGACATGGTAATTCGTCCTTATTCCAGAAGTACTGTAAGCTGGGAAAATGCAGATAATGAAATCATCACCAAGGTTTATACCGGAGAGCTTACCATGGAAGAAGCATGTAAGCAGATGGCAGAACAAATGAATGAAAAGCTTGCAGAAGAGCAGAAGTAATTTGATTCTTAACGAGTATCGCACGCGTAGTGTGCGATACTCGTTTAAAAGAAAAGTACCAGGGTCGATTGTGTATAGAAGAGGGGTTGTGAAAAAAGAAGGGACGAAAGATGAATTCTTTTTTTACAGCCTCTTTTTCTAAAATTTCCAAGAGCTATCCTCGGGAATGCCTGTTTGCTTACCTTTCAATTTTTTTAAAAGGAGGCAAGTATGTTAAGGAAGTACGCATTGACAATGGGCTTAAGCCTTTTAGGCTTGATGGCCTGCGGACAGAAGACGGATAATTCCGGAGGGAATTCTTCGGAGGGCTCCGGAACAACAGCTCAGGAGAGCGCAAAGGAAACTGCGAAAGCAGAGGGAGAAAACAATTCGGACGTAACTCTCTCCGTATCCATCTGGGATACCAATCAGGAGCCCGGACTGGAAGAAATCATGGCAGATTTCACGAAGGAAACAGGAATTAAAACGAAGATTACCGTTGTACGCTGGGCGGATTACTGGACTGCTATGGAGGCTGCCGCGCAGGGTGGCTCTTTACCGGATGTTTTCTGGATGCATTCCAATGAGTCGGAGCGGTACATGAGTAACGGCATGCTTTTGGATTTGACGGATTACATTAAGAATTCTGAAGTAATTAAAAAGGAGAATTACCCAACAGACATCTGGAGTCTTTACGGTTATGAGGGCAAGGACTATGCGGTGCCAAAGGACATTGATACCATTGCTCTTTGGTACAATAAGAAGATGTTTGATGAGGCAGGCCTTGCTTATCCTACAGCAGACTGGACCTGGGATGACTTGACGGAAGCTGCCAGAAAGTTAAAGAAGCCGGATGGTTCTCAGTATGGTTTTTGCTTAAGGCCAAACAATGATCAGGCAGGCTATTATAATATGATTTTGGACAGAGGCGGATATATTCTGAATGATGACAAGACAAAATCCGGTTATGATGATCCGAAGAGTATTGAAGCCATGCAGATTTTGGAGACCTGGATTAAGGAAGATCTGATTCCTTCCGCTGAGACCATGTCCGAAAACTCTGAAGACGTTTTGTTCCAGTCCGGAAAAGTAGCCATGATTACCCAGGGCTCCTGGATGATTGCGGCACATAAGAAGAATGATTTCAGCTTGGCCAATGCGGATTGCGTAGAGCTTCCCAAGGATAAAGTGACCGGAAGAAGAGTATCCATTTATAACGGTTTAGGATGGGCTGCTGCAGCCAATACAAAGCATAAGGACGAGGCTTGGAAGTTGATTGAATACATGGGTTCCGAAAAGGCCCAGAGAAAACAGGCAGAGCTTGGTATTACCATGTCCGCTTACAAGGGAACTTCCGAAGCATGGGCAAAAAGTGCTCCCTTTAATTTACAGGCATATCTTAATATGATGGAGGATATGGAGATTCTTCCTTTCTCCAGAAGTACAGTAAGCTGGGAGGATGCCAATACAGAGTTGGTTACCAAGGTATATACCGGAGAGCTGACGATGGAGGAAGCTTGTAAAAAGATGGCGGCGCAGATGAATGAGAAGCTTGCTGAAGAGCATGCTAAGTAAATATAAAAATGAGCGAAACAGCATTTAAAACAGTATTTATCAAAACTTTTCAAAAAGCGTTCTTAATAGCATTCACAACAGCATTTATTACGGCATTTATCACGGCGCTTTTGAAAGCTTTCAAAACGCTAAATAAGGCAAGGAAATAAAATGTTGCAAAAACAAACTTTGAAGTCCGGTATTTAGTAGAAAAGGAGTAGCTATGGCGGAAGAGAAAAAGAAAGGATTTTCGTTTACCAGTAGAGAGAAAAACGAATTTATCTGGGGCTGGTTATTTATCCTGCCAACGATAATCGGCTTGGTGGTTTTAAATATTATACCGATTATCAACACCATTTATCAAAGCTTCTTTAAGACGGGAGACTTTGGTAGAGGAAATATTTTTGTTGGCTTGCAAAATTACCAGAAGGTTTTTGCAGATAAGGAAATCTGGCAGGCCCTGTTGAATACGGTGCGTTATGCGATTGTGGAAGTCCCCTTCTCCATAGCTATTTCCCTGGTTTTGGCAGTGCTGTTAAATAAGAAAATTAAAGGGAGATCGGTGTATAGAACCATTATCTTCCTTCCCATGGTGGCGGCTCCTGCTGCTATTGCCATGGTTTGGCGTTGGCTCTATAATTCCGACTTCGGTTTGTTAAATCATATTTTTCATAGCAAAATTAACTGGGTAAGCAGCCCAAGTATTGCCGTTTACAGTATTGCGGTAATCGGTATTTGGTCTATTTTGGGATATAACATGGTGCTTTTCCTTGCGGGATTACAGGAAATTCCCGGAGATTATTATGAGGCGGCGGAGATTGACGGGGCAACCGGTATTTCCAGCTTCTTTAACATTACCCTGCCTTTACTTTCTCCCACAATTTTCTTTGTTTTGGTAACCAGAGTCATTGCCAGCTTACAGGTATTTGACTTGATTTATATGGTTATTGATAACACTAACCCGGCACTGGGAAAAACCCAGTCTTTGGTATATCTTTTCTATAGGTATTCTTTTGTAAACAAAAACATCGGTTATGGTTCAACCATTGTGGTGGTGCTCCTCCTTCTGACTTTACTGGTTACTGTGTTACAGATGATCGGGCAGAAGAAGTGGGTTTACTATAATTAAGAAAGGAGTACCTATGGATAGCTTAGAGAGAAATAGAAAAATCAGTAGTTTTGTCGTGCATCTTGCCCTGGTATTGATTTCCATTACCATGTTGGTTCCCTTTTTCTGGATGGTACTGACAGCCTTTAAGAGTACTACAGAGGCAACCTCCGTGAATCCTTTTATTATCTTCCCGAAGGTTTGGCGAACAGATGCCTTCAAGGCGGTTATTGCCAATATGAATTTTCTTCTGCTCTATAGAAATACCCTGCTTTTGATTTTCTTTAGAGTGCTTTGTGCGGTGGTAACGGCAACTATGGCGGGCTATGCCTTTGCCAGACTCCGTTTTCCGGGAAGAGACCTGGCATTTTCCCTGGTTTTATTCCAAATGATGGTGCCTAATCAGGTCTTTTTGATTCCGCAGTATTTGATGGTTTCCAAGATGGGAATGTTAAATACGATTTTTGCACTGGTTTTCCCGGGACTGGTTACCGCCTTTGGAACCTTCCTTTTAAGACAGGGCTTTATGGGACTGCCCAAGGACCTGGAGGAGGCGGCCAGACTGGATGGCTGTAATATCGGACAAACCTTTCTTTTCGTGATGATGCCTTTGATGCGTTCTTCCATGGTGGCACTTGGAATTTTCACAGCCCTCTTTGCCTATAAGGATTTGATGTGGCCCATGATTGTAAATACGGATAAGGATATGTTGGTTTTATCCTCTGCTTTAGCAAAGATGCAGGGGCAGTATGTGGTGAAATTCCCGGAACTGATGGCGGCTTCTTTAATTGCCTGTGTTCCTATGATTATCTTGTATATTTTGTTCCAAAAGCAGTTTATTGAAGGAATTGCTACCAGTGGCGGAAAGCTGTAGGAATGGAGGCGTAGAATGCATTTTGATATAGTTTTTCATGAAAAAGAAAGAGTTTTTCACTTATATAACGAGAAGATTTCCTATCTTATGCGGGTAATGGAAAATGAGCAGCTGGAGCATTTGTATTATGGAAAGAGAATCCATGATAGAGAAGGGTTTTCCTCCCTCCATGAAGAGGCTCAGCGTTCTCAGATGAGCATTTGTATTCCGGAACCGGGCTCACTTTCTATGCATTACAGCTCCCAGGAATATCCTTCCTACGGAACGGGAGATTATCGTAGCCCCGCCTTTTCCATTTTGCAGGAAAATGGTAGTAGGGTATCCGACTTCCGTTACCGGGGCTATGAGATTAAGAAGGGAAAGCCAAGCTACCTGCCCTTACCTATGTCTTATGTGGAAGAGGATGATGAGGCTTTGACCTTGGATATTTTCTTGGTGGATGCTGTCAGTGAGACAGAGCTTCGTCTGGAATATACCCTTTATAGAGATTATCCGGTGCTTTGCCGAAATGTTTGTTTTACCCAAATGGGAGCAGAAAAAATCCACTTAGAGGCAGCTCTTAGTATGAGTGTAGAGTTCTTAGATAAGGACTTTACCATGCTTCACCTGGCAGGAGCTTGGGGAAGAGAACGTTATGTGAAAAGCAGAAAATTGGAAATGGGTATTCAAAGTATTCAAAGTTTAAACGGTACCTGTTCCGGTGCGGAGCATAACCCCTTTATTGCCCTGCTTCGCCCGGATGCCAACGAGGATCAGGGAAAGGTTTACGGCTTTAACCTGGTTTATAGTGGAAACTTCCTTTCTCAAGTAGAGGTATCCACCTTCGATATGACCAGAGTGATGCTGGGAATTAATCCCCAGAACTTTTCCTACTGCCTTTCAGAGGGTGAGTCCTTCCAAAGCCCGGAGGTGGTGATGGCCTATTCCGAGGATGGCTTGAACGGTTTAAGTCAGGTTTATCACCGTTTCTTTAAAAACCGCCTTATGCACGGAAAATACAAGAATCAGGAACGTCCGATTCTTTTAAATAACTGGGAAGCTACCTTCTTTGACTTTAATGAGGAGAAGATTCTTCACATTGCTAAGAAGGCAAAGGAAGTGGGAGCGGAACTTTTCGTATTGGATGATGGATGGTTTGGAAAGAGAAATGATGATTACAGAGGCCTTGGAGACTGGGATGCTAACTTAGAAAAGCTTCCTCAGGGCATTGCGGGTCTGTCTAAGAAGGTAGAGGCTTTGGGACTAAAGTTCGGTCTTTGGTTTGAAGTGGAAATGGTCAATATGGATTCTGACTTGTACCGGGCTCATCCGGATTGGATGATTGCTACTCCCGGACGTTTTCCAAGCCATGCCAGACACCAGCATGTATTGGATTATTCCAGAAAAGAGGTTGTAGACTATATTTACGGAAAGATGGCAAAGATTCTAAGAGAATCCTCCATTTCCTATATTAAGTGGGATATGAACCGCTATATGTCCGAGCCTTATTCCGCTGCATTGAATGCGGAGAGACAGGGAGAGATGATGCATAGATATATTCTTGGAGTCTATGATTTGTATCATCGCCTGACTACGGAGTTCCCTGATGTGCTTTTTGAATCCTGCGCCAGCGGGGGAGCCAGATATGATGCGGGACTGATGTATTATGCTCCCCAGACCTGGTGCAGTGATGACTCTGATGCGGCGGAGAGAGCAAAGATTCAGTACGGAACCTCCATTGCCTACCCTATTGTCAGCATTGGTTCCCATGTTTCTCAAGTGCCCAATCAGCAGCTTTACAGAAATACCCCATTGGAAACCAGAGCCAATATGGCTTACTTTGGAACCTTTGGCTATGAGCTGGATTTAAATCTTCTTCCGGAGAAGGAAATTGAAGAGGTAAAGAAGCAGATTCAGTTTATGAAGGAGTATCGAAAGCTGATTCAGATTGACGGAGATTTTTACCGCCTTCTTTCTCCCTTTAAGGGAAATGAAACTGCCTTTATGGTGGTATCTCCTAAGAAGGATCAAGCTCTGGCTATGTATTTCCAGACCTTAAATCATGTGAATGCTTCTTGGATTCGCTTTAAGTTAAAGGGCTTGGAGGAGAATCGTCTATATAGAGTACAGGCGGATTTAAGCCCTTGCTTGGAAAGACTGGAAAATCCTGTTTTACATGCTTCCTTTAATTTGGAAAAGAAGAGCTTGGATTATCTGGCATACGGAAGTGAGCTTATGGAAGTGGGCATTCCTATTTCCAGAGATGATTTAAGCAGAAAGGGAGGAGACTTTGCCTCCATCCTTTTCAAGATTGATGCCAAGTCTTAGGTAGAAAGAAAAATTAATATAGGAGGTAGAGAGAGGAGAGTCTATGGAGAATAGCAAAGAGAAGAACCCTTTTCTTTTCTTCATTCCGGTCTCCCTCTCTTTTTACTGAGATGGAAAAACAAACGATAGATTTTGTGAAAGATCCCTTTGGTTGTTTTTTGGGAGAAGAGCAACGCTATTACAATTTCCAGGATGCAGAAAATAAGGCTTCCGACCTACAGCTGATGTATTGCGGAAAAGAACGTTGTGTTCCGGGGCATCGTTATGGACCAAATAAGCGAAATTTGTATCTTTTGCATGTGGTCTATTCCGGTGTAGGGACATTATTCGTTAACGGAGAATACTATCATTTATCCAAGGGGAATGCGTTTCTTTTATATCCCCACATGGAAGCTTGGTATGAGGCGGATTTAACGGATCCCTGGTCATACTTTTGGATTGGTGTGAGGGGAGTGGATGCGGACAGTTTTTTTACCGAAGCCGGTTTTAGCAAGGAAAAACCGGTGGGGATCGTGCATCAGATGGATAATCTATTATTGTATATTAATAAAATTCTGCAAAAACAGGATTATACCATTGAAGAGCAATTATCCAGAAGTGCCTATATGCATTTGTTTTTTGCCAACCTTCTCAGGGGAAAGCAGGAAGAAATGCATTGGGGAGGCCCTTTAAAGGATTTAGGCAGTCACAGTGCCAGAGTGAGAGCTTATCTGGATGAGCATTATCATGAAGATATCTCCATTACTGCTTTAGCCAAGGAAATGGGAATACATAGAGCCCATCTTTTTAACAGTTTTAAAAAGGATACCGGCTACTCTCCCAAGGAATATCTACTTTATATCCGGATGCAAAATGCCAAAGCCATGCTTCGGAGAACAGGAAAGTCCATAGCGGAGATTGCCTATATGGTGGGCTATCACGACCCTTTAAGCTTTTCCAAGATTTTTCGGCAGAAAATTGGAGTAAGTCCTTTGCAATATAGAAACATGAAAGAAGAAATGCTGTATAACCGGGAAACCGGGGAATATTTGCAACATTTGTATTGAGGAAAATGTATTAAGGAAAATGGATTTTCTTGACAAAAAAGAATTTCATAAGCTAGACTTTAACGGAACTAAGGTGAATGGTCGCTGCTGCCAAGTGCAGGAGAGGAAAGTCCGGGCTTCATAGAGCAGGATGCCTGATAACGTCAGGTTGAGGTGACTCACAGGAAAGTGCAACAGAAAAGAACCGCCGGTTTCCGGTAAGGGTGAAAAGGGGGTGTAAGAGACCACCGGTTTCCTGGTAACAGGAAATGCTATGTAAACCCCATCCGAAGCAAGGTTAAACAGAGGGCATAAGGTGGCTCGCCTGCCCTCGGGTAAACCGCTTGAGGCTTATGGCGACATAAGTCCTAGATAGATGACCATTTTTAACATAACCCGGCTTATAGCCATAGTTCCCCCCTCTCTTAGGAGAGGGGGATTTTTTTTAGGCTTCTACTTCTACCTTTTCCATGATTACCTTTTCTACAGGAGCATCCTGAAAACCGGTTTCTACAGAAGCAATTTCGTCCACTACATCCAAGCCTTCGATTACCTTTCCGAATGCGGCATACTGTCCATCCAGGTGGGGAGCGGCTTCATGCATGATAAAGAACTGGGAGCCAGCAGAGTTTGGATCCATGGAACGAGCCATAGAGATAACTCCCTTTTCATGCTTTAAAGGATTGTCTACACCGTTGCTCTTAAACTCCCCCTTAATGCTGTGTCCGGGACCGCCCATACCGTTTCCATCAGGATCCCCGCCCTGAATCATAAAGCCGGAAATGATGCGGTGGAAGGTCAGCCCGTTATAAAAGCCCTTCTTTACCAGGTCTAAAAAGTTCTCTACGGTAATGGGAGCAGTTTCAGGATACAGTTCCAAACGAATCACCTTGCCACTGTCCATCGTAATGCGTACAATAGGATTTGCCATAATACACTCCTTTATTCTGATAAATTATTGTGAAATCAAAGGAATTGTATCAGCTTTTTAGAGGGCTTACAAGCCGGACTTAAATAGAATAAGCGGGAAAAATGAGGATAACGTATCGAAAATGTCGCAAATACAGGAAATAGATGAAATTCAGGAAGAGAAATCTAATATAATACAAGGAGAGAAATCTCAGATAGTACGGGAAGAAAAACCTAAGATAGCACGGGAAGAAAAAACTAATATAGTACAGGAAGAAAAATCCAATACGGTTCAGGGCGGAGAGAAGCAAAGTATTCTTTCCTATGCTTCCTGTAGACTTTGCCCAAGGGAATGTAAGGTGAATCGCTTTAAAGGTGAGCGGGGATTTTGTCATGCGGGAAGTGTCATGCATATCGGTAGAGCAGCTCCTCATTTTTGGGAGGAACCCTGTATTTCCGGAAGCAAGGGAAGCGGAACCATTTTCTTTTCTTATTGCAGTCTGTCCTGTGTTTTTTGCCAAAACCAAAGGCTTTCTCGGGGAGAAATCGGGGAGGTGGTTTCTGTTGAAGAGCTTTATCAGCATTTTCTGAGCTTGGAAAAGCTGGGCTGTCATAATATTAATCTGGTTACGGGAGAGCATTATCTTCCGGGGATTTTAGAAGCGATTGGCTTGGCTAAGAAAAGAGGCTTTAGCTTGCCTTTTGTCTGGAACTGCTCCGGTTATCAAAGTAGTGAGGTATTGGCAAGCTGCGAAGGGCTTATCGATATTTATCTTTTTGATTTTAAATATATAAAGGAAGACACGGCTTTACGCTATTCCAAGGCAAAGGACTACCCGATGAGGGCAAAGGAAGCTCTGGCGGAGTGTATACGCCAGTGTCCCGAACTTGAATATAAGGAGGGGCTTTTACAAAAAGGTGTGATTCTTCGACATTTGCTCCTGCCGAATCAGGTGTATCAGGCAAAAAAAGTGTTAAAATATGCCTATGAAGAGTACGGAGAAAATATTTTATACAGTTTACTTTGGCAATACATTCCTTATGGAAATCTTGAGGCTTACCCGGAGATTGACCGTCGAGTCTACGGAAAAGAGTATGAAAAATGGATTCGTTATGCTGAAGAGCTAGGAATTCAAAACGCCTATATGCAAGAGGAAGAAAGTGCCAAAGAAAGCTTTATTCCGGAATTTACGGAAAAAAGAATTTAGAGAAGATATGTTTTGCGTGGTATATAAATGGAAACGTTAAACAATAAAGAGCATAAAGTGTAATAAATATCCAGGTAGGCAAAGAAAGTTTGCAGTAAAGAGAAATTATCAGGCAATTATAGAAAGGATATGAAATGAAAAAATATATCATGGCCTTAGATGCGGGTACCACCAGTACCAGAGCCATCCTTTTTGACGAAGAGGGAGAGTCTATATTCAAGGCTCAAAAAGAGTTTCCCCAGTATTACCCTAAACCCGGTTATGTGGAGCATCATCCCAATGAAATCTGGCAAAGCCAGTTGGCGGTAGCAAGAGAATGTCTGGAAAAGTCCGGAATTCCCTCAGAGGCTTTATTGGCCATCGGTATCACAAATCAAAGGGAAAGTACCATTGTTTGGGATAGAAAGACGGGACAGGCCATTTATCCAGCTATTGTCTGGCAGTGCAGAAGAACTACGGAATGGATTAAGGAAGCGCAAAAGGCCCATCCGGAGATTTCAGAAAAAATTCGGGAAAAAACCGGTCTGGTTTTTGATCCTTATTTTTCCGCCACGAAAATTCGTTGGATTTTAGACCATGTGGAGGGGGCTCAGGAAAGGGCGGAGGCAGGAGAACTATGTTTCGGTACCGTGGATACCTGGCTGATGTATAAGCTGAGTAAGGGAAACTGTTTTGTGACGGATTATACTAATGCCTCAAGAACGCTGCTGTTTAACATTCACAGCTTGGAATGGGATGAGGAGCTTCTGTCCTTCTTTGGAATTCCCAAGGCAATGCTTCCCAAGGTGAATCCCTCCTCCGGCTTTTTCGGTGAGGTGGATTCGGAATTTTTGGGAAGGCCTGTTCCTATCTGTGGAGTGGCTGGAGATCAGCAGGCGGCTCTTTTCGGACAATGCTGCTTCCAAAAGGGAGATGTGAAAAATACCTACGGTACAGGCTGTTTTATGCTGATGAATACAGGAAATCAGGCTATTCTTTCAAAACACGGCTTGCTGAGTACCATTGCCTGGGGCATTGACGGGAAGGTGCAGTACGCTTTAGAGGGCTCGGTTTATGTAGGTGGAGCGGTCATTCAGTGGCTAAGAGATGAGTTGCACATGTTGGATAAGGCGGAGGATTCGGAATATTTTGCTTCCAAGGTGGAGGACAGCAACGGTTGTTATATTGTGCCTGCATTTACCGGACTGGGCGCGCCCTACTGGGACCCCTTTGCCAGGGGAAGTATTACCGGTCTTACCAGAGGTGTGAATAAAAATCACATTATCCGGGCCGCCTTGGAGTCCATTGCCTTTCAAAGCAGAGACCTGCTTTTGGCCATGGAGCAGGATATGGGCCAGCGCCTTAGAAGTCTTCGGGTGGATGGAGGAGCCTCCGGTAATAATTTCCTCATGCAGTTTCAAGCGGATTTAATGCAGGCCTCCGTGATTCGTCCCCGTTCTATAGAAACCACCGCCTTGGGAGCAGCCTATCTTGCGGGACTTTCTGTTGGACTCTATGAATCCATGGACAGCCTGGAGGAGAGACATCATGTGGAAATGGAGTTCTTCCCCAAGATGACCCGGGAGAAAAGAGAAGAAAAAGTCCGGGGCTGGAAAAAAGCATTGGAAGCAAGCTTCGGTTTCGGTAAAGAGGATTAAAGGAAAAGGGCATCAAAGGAAAAGAATGTTTTGACAATAGATTTTTACTTACGGAAAGAGGGAACAATTTGGAAACAAAAATGACTTGTATGAACTGTAGAAAAGGCTGCACCTTGGAAGTAAGCTTCGAAGGAAACAGATTGATTTCCGTCACAGGCAATGGATGTGGAAGAGGGAAGGATTTTGCCGAAAGAGAGATTTCCGAGACTAAGGCTAGCTTTCTCTCGGAGATTCGCTTGATAGGTTCCAAGGAATTTCTTCCGGTAAAGACGGAGAAAGCCATTCCCAAGGAGAAATTTTCAGAGGCGGAGGCATTTTGTAAGGGCTTCCGAGTACCTATTCCTATCCGAATAGGCGATGTCTTGGTAAATGACTTCTGTCAAACCGGAGTTCGCTTGATAGCCTTGAAAAGTATACGTTAATATTAATCAGGAAGTATTGAAGAGAATAGATTCCTAAAATATAGTTAGTGTTGTATAACCAAAAGAAGAGACAAAGGCTTGCTATTACAGGCTTTTTTCTCTTCTTTTGTTTTTTTTCTTATAATCCTATAAAATTACTAGGAATAGTATTGTCACATGATTTTGCCTCGTTTATAATCCCAAACATAGTCAAGAAGATGTTATGAATTGCTGTTATTGGTTCAGAATTAAAGAATCAGGGAATTGAACCGTATCGTTTGTACAGATTGGTTTACGGTGGCAAGTCCAAGCATCTTAATGATAAGACAGAAAGGTCTTTATATATTTGGAGGGAATATGGCGGAATTACTAAAGATAAAAGATTTATCCGTTTCAGTAGAAGAAAAAGGAATTTTAAAGAATGTGAACCTGTCCATCAATAAGGGTGAAACCCATGTACTGATGGGGCCTAACGGAGCAGGAAAGTCCACCTTGGGAAATGCTCTTATGGGAAATCCCCGGTACAGCATTACCAACGGACAGATTCTTTTTGACGGGGAAGATATTACCCATGAAGCGGTGGATAAGAGAGCTAAGAGAGGAATTTTCCTTTCCTTCCAAAACCCCTTGGAGGTTCCGGGAGTAAGCCTCGGAAACTTCATTCGTTCCGCTATGGAACAGCGTTTCGGAAAGAGAATCCGCCTTTGGGATTTTCGTAAGGAGCTTAAGAAGTCCATGGATATCCTGGGGATGGATCATAGCTATGCAGAGCGTGATTTAAATGTAGGTTTCTCCGGTGGAGAGAAAAAGAAGGCGGAGATTTTACAGCTTCTGATGTTAAAACCCGGTCTTGCCATTCTTGATGAGACAGATTCCGGACTGGATGTGGATGCGGTAAGAACCGTTTCCGAAGGGATCAAGGAGTATCAGAAGAATATGGAAGGCTCCCTTTTAATTATCACCCACTCTACAAGAATTTTAGAGTCCTTGACAGTAGATAAGACGCATGTGGTGATTAACGGTGTGATGAAGGCTGAGGGAGACGGAAGTCTGGTAGATAAAATCAACAACGAAGGTTTTGAATCTTTTTTGGAGAAGGAATAAATCCTTCTATTTGGAAAGCTAGAGGATAGTATGGCAAAGGAAAGAACAGAAGTTCAAGATATTGATCGTTCTTTATATGATTTTCGATATGAAGAAAAGGACAGCGACTTCTATAAAATCAAAGAGGGCTTAACAGCGGAAATCGTAGAGGAGATTTCGGATAAGAAAAATGATCCTCAGTGGATGAGGGATTTTCGCCTAAAGGCCTTGGAAGTTTATCATAAAACAGATATCCCCAATTGGGGACCGGATATCTCCGACTTAAACATGGATAATATTGTGACCTATGTTAAGCCGAAAACCAAGATGTCCGCAGACTGGGAAGAGGTTCCCGAGGATATTAAGAATACCTTTGAAAAGCTTGGTATCCCTGAGGCGGAAAGAAAGAGCTTAGCAGGTGTGGGCGCTCAGTATGACTCTGAGCTTGTATACCATAACCTGCAGGAGGAGGTAGCTGCCAAGGGTGTGGTTTATTCCGATATCGAATCTGCCCTTCACGGTCCTTACGGGGAAATGATTGAGAAGCATTTTATGAAGCTGGTTCCCCCAACAGACCATAAGTTTGCGGCTCTTCACGGGGCGGTATGGTCCGGTGGTTCCTTCGTGTATGTTCCCAAGGGGGTAAATGTTGAAATTCCCCTCCAGTCCTATTTCCGTCTGAATGCACCGGGAGCAGGACAGTTTGAACATACCTTAATCATTGTGGATGAGGGAGCGGAGTTACACTTTATTGAAGGCTGTTCCGCACCGAAGTACAATGTGGCAAACCTCCATGCGGGATGTGTAGAGCTTTTCGTTGGAAAAAATGCCAAGCTTCGTTATTCCACCATTGAGAACTGGTCCAAGAATATGTATAACTTAAACACCAAAAGAGCCAGAGTGGAAGAAAACGGTATTATGGAATGGGTTTCCGGTTCCTTCGGTTCCCATATTTCCTATCTGTATCCTATGACCATTTTAAAGGGAGATAATGCCAGGGCAGAATTTACCGGAGTAACCTTTGCGGGAGCAGGGCAGAATCTGGATACCGGTGCCAAGATGGTGCATATCGGAAAAGATACCAGCTCCTATATCAATACCCGTTCTATTTCCAAGAGCGGCGGTATTTCCACCTATCGTTCTGCGGTGGTAATTCAAAATCAGGCGAAAAATGCAAAGTCTGCGGTATCCTGTCAATCTTTGATGCTGGATGATCAGTCCCGTTCCGATACGGTTCCTGCCATTGATGTTCGTACTAACCAGGCGGATGTGGGACATGAGGCAAAGATTGGAAGAATCTCCGATGAAGCGGTATTTTATCTGATGTCCCGAGGCATTCCCGAGGAGGAGGCTAAATCTCTGATTGTCAGCGGATTTGCGGACTCCGTTTCCAAGGAGTTACCTTTGGAATATGCGGTGGAGATGAATAACCTGATTCGTTTGGAGATGGTGGGAGCCATCGGCTAGGAAGGAGGAATTGTGCGTACAGAAGAATTAATTATCAATAAAATGCCGGTTCCTACATTTCGCTGGCTGAAAATGAATGAAAGTAAAATTAAGATTGAGGGAGCATTTCAATCCTTTACACCGGAAATAGAAGAAGAGGCCACTAGAGGAGAGGGAGACTTCTCTCGAGTAGTCAGCGGTTTGGGAGAGGAATTAGCCGGTCTTGCGAAGGAAGACGGCTGTGAAAGCACCGGCTATCGCATTAAAAAGGGTGAAGCCAAGGCTCCCATGATTATGCATTTTCTTTATGAGAGTAAAGAGAACCAGCATTCTTCCTTCTGCTTCTATCTGGAGGAGGGGGCAAAGCTTACTCTCTTCTTGCATAGAGAATCAGAGGAGAAGGCGGAAGGTTCCGCTTATTTACAGGAAAAGTTTATTTTAGAAAAAAATGCAGAGCTGAATCTGATTTTGGTGAGTAAGTTCGGTGATGCATTCCAAAGCTATGATGATTTATCTTTGCAGCTTCAGGAATCTTCGAAGGTAAAGCTTAGCGCAATTCATCTTTGCGGAAAGAGTGCCCATATAGGCTATCGGGCTGATCTTTTAGGAAACCGCAGTGAGGCGGAGATGCATCTTGGCTACTTCTTGGAGAAGCAGGAGAGAGCGGACTACAACCTTTTGGTAAATCATTTCGGAAAGAAGAGCGAGTCTCATATTTACTGTGACGGCGTTCTGAGAGGAGAAGCCTTCAAAATTTTCCGCGGCACTATTGACCTAAAGCATGGGGCAAAGGGTGCCTGCGGTAATGAACAGGAAAATGTGCTTTTGATGGATGACAATGTGGTAAACCAGACCATCCCGGTCATTCTTTGTGATGAGGATGATGTGGAAGGAAACCACGGTGCTACCATCGGTCGTTTGGACGAGGACAGTGTCTTTTATATGCAAAGTAGGGGCATGGATTTGGAAAGCACCTATGAGCTGATGGCGGAAGCCAGAATGGAAAATGTTATTCACAGCATTTCCGATAAGAGTATTCAGGCATATATTGAGGAGACTATCAGAGGAAAGGGTAAGGAAGAGGAATAATGGAATTGGCAAGAGAGGAATTGGCGAAAAAATTAAAAGAAGATTTTCCTATTTTCAAAACAGGAAGTTTTGCCTACTTGGATAATGCGGCAACTACCCAAAAGCCAAAGCAGGTTTTGGAAGCTATGGAGCATTATTATCATGCGGAAAATGCCAACCCTCTCCGTGGGCTCTACGAGCTTTCTTTAAAGGCTACGGAAGCCTATGAAGAGGCGAGGGAAGCTGTGGCGAAGTTCCTGAATGCGAAGGAAAGTGCGGAAATCATCTTTGTAAGAAATGCTACCGAGGGATTGAACCTTATCGCCTATACCTATGGCAGAGCCTTTTTGCAGGAGGGAGATGAAATCATGCTCCCGATTTCGGAGCATCACAGTAATTTTATTCCCTGGCAGCAGCTGGCAAAGGAAAAGGGATTAAAGCTTCATTTTCTGGAGCCCAATGAAGAGGGCATTATTACGGAAGAAAGCTTCCGAGCAGTATTAAATCCAAAGGTAAAGCTGGTGGCCATGGCGCAGGTTTCCAATGTTCTTGGAAATATTCAGGACATTAAACTGTTTGCAAAGCTTACGCATGAAATTGGAGCGGTATTTGTTTGTGACGGAGCCCAGTCCGTTCCCCACACCAAGGTGGATGTTCAGGATTTGGATGTGGACTTTTTGGTATTTTCCGGCCATAAGCTCTATGCTCCCATGGGAATCGGCGCCGTATACGGAAAGAAGGAGCTTCTGGAAAAGATGCCTCCCTTCCTTTTCGGCGGAGAAATGATTGAATATGTGACCAAGGAAGGCGCCACCTGGGCAGAGCTTCCTCATAAGTTTGAGGCGGGTACGGTAAATGTTGGCGGTGCGGTTGGTCTTACAGCGGCGATTTCTTATCTTGATAAAGTCGGATTTTCCTTTATTGAGGAAAGAGAGGCGGAGCTCTGTGCTTATCTCATGGAGGGAATGGAAAAAATCCCCCATGTACACATCATAGGTTCCAAAGATCCGAAAAGACATCATGGCATTGTAACCTTTACTATAGACGGGGTTCATCCCCATGATATTGCAGCCATTTTCAATTCCAATCAGGTTTGCGTCCGGGCGGGACACCACTGTGCTCAGCCTTTGATGAAATTCCTGGGAACACCAAGTACCACCAGAGTCAGTCTTGGCCTTTACAATACTAAGGAAGATGTGGATGCCTTTTTGGCGGCGTTAAAAACTATTCGAGGAGTGATGGGATATGGGGAGTAATACCTATTATAATGAGATTTTAACAGAGCATAATATTCGTCCGAACAATAAATATAAGATGGAGGATGCCAGCTTTTCTTTAGAGGGAGTGAACCCCAGCTGTGGAGACGATATCGTCTTGTATTTAAAGTTGGATAAGGATAATGTTATTTCCGAAGCCAGCTTTGATGGAGACGGCTGTGCAATTTCTCAGGCCAGTGCAGATATTATGTGCGATTTAATCATAGGAAAAACAAAGGACGAAGCCCTTCGGCTTTCTGAAATCTTTCTGCGCATGATTCGGGGAAAGATTTCGGAGGAGGAAAAGGAAGAGCTGGAAGAAGCCGGAATCCTGGAGGATATTTCCCACATGCCTGCCAGAGTAAAGTGTGCCGTACTTGGTTGGAGAACCATGGATGAAATCTTTAAGGATGCGGATGAAGGAAAGATTGACAAGTATTCCGGAAAGTTTGATTAAAAGGGGCTTACAGCTCCTTTTTTGGTGAATTAAGGTAAGAAAAGAGCCTTGATTTATGTCGTTTCTTACATAAATCAAGGCTCTTTATCTTAGCGACGAGGATGGGACTTGAACCCACAACCCGCAGAACGGGCACCAACTTTCCAGGCTGGCCGACTACCATTATCACACCTCGTCTCAATCAACTGTGCCAGTATACCATTAGCTTTTTTGAAAATCAAGCATTATTTTTTAGAACTTTGCTGTATTTTTCGAAACGATACGTTATAATCCCGTCTTTGACAGTTGCGAAAGAGTCAAGAGCCCATAAACGGCGTAATTACGCCATTTATGAGCTCTTGTTTTCTTTTTGAATTCTAG
>NZ_JACHHH010000013.1 GCF_014202695.1 Oribacterium sinus | reverse complement strand
TAACAAAGTTCTTTCTTATTTTACAAAATCCATGCTTGTATTGCAATACATTGCCCCAGAGACTTTTAATTTTCTTGAAATTTTTCGCTATTCATGCCATAATTTCCCCGGTTTTTATTAATGGAAAGGAGCTTTCATGAAAAATCAAAATTTTGTGCGAAACCTTGTTGGAACGGCTATTCTTGCCGCTTTGGTTTTGGCCCTACAGCTATTGCTGGGAAGTCTGAAACTGGGCCCCTTTAACATAACCTTAACTTTGGTTCCCATTATTTTGGGGGCTGTGCTTTACGGACCGCTAAGTGCCGCCTTTCTGGGGGGACTCTTCGGCTTTTTGGTTTGCATTTCCGTGATTTCCGGAAATGACGCGGGAGGCTTTATGCTCTTCTCCCAAAAGCCCGTCATCACCTTGGCTCTTTGTATGATTAAAAGCACCGCAGCGGGCTACCTGTCCGGTCTGGTGGCAAGAAGCCTTGCCAAAAAGAATGCCACGCTGTCCCTATTTTTAGCCGCAGGAATTGCTCCTGTGGTGAACACCGGCATTTTCATTTTGGGACTTCTCCTATTCTTCCAAGATACCTTGGTGCTTTGGGCCAATGGGCAAGATAAAATAGTAGATTTCCTTCTTTTCAGTATTCTGGGAATCAATTTTACCGCGGAATTCTTGGTGAATCTGGTGCTTGTTCCCATTTTAGCCCGTATCTTACGAAACCTTCGCTTTGTAAAGCAAGAGCTTGCCGTTTAAGGAGAAAACATGATTTTAGCCATCGATTGCGGGAATACCCATACTGTTTTTGGAACCATTACGAAAGAGGGAGAAATTCAGAAGATTTTCCGTATGGAGAGTAGCCGGAGAAAAACCAGCTATGAATATGCCGCAGATATTGCCCAAATCTGTCAGCTTTTAGAGATTGATCTGCAAGGCTTGGAGGGTTCTATCCTTTCCTCTGTTGTACCGGAACTCACCACCTCTTATCAGAAGGCTATGGAGCTTCTCTGTAAGGGAAAATGTGTGGTGGTCAACAGCAGTAGTCCCATGAATATGAGCTTTGCCATGGCGGATCCCAGCGGTGTGGCTCCGGATTTGATTATCTCCGCTGTGGGAGCTAAAAATAACTATCCTCTCCCTGCCATTATTATCGATATGGGTACCGCCACCACCATTACAGTAGTGAATAAAGAGGGGGTCTTTATGGGTGGCGTAATTCTTCCCGGAGTGGGCATCTCCATGAATGCCCTGGCCAAAGAAACCTCTTTGCTTCCCAGTATCGATGTGGCACCTGCCAAGACCTTGATTTCCACCGACACGGTAGATGCTATGCGGGCAGGCATTATTTACGGCACCGCCGGCTCCTTAGACGGTATCGTGGAACATTTTCAGGAAGAACTGCAGGAGGAAGGTAGCGTAATTGCCACAGGAGGCCTAGCCCACCTGATTTGCCCTTATTGCAAACATAAGATGATCGTAGATGACAACCTGCTGCTGAAGGGGCTGTGGAAGATTTGGCAGCTGGAGCAGGATAGCTCTGAATCGAAGTAAAATGGTGTATACGCCTGATGCAGGATAGGTCTGAATCGGAATTAGGGTTACGCCTGAAGAAGGATAGGTCTAAAAAGAAATTGGAGTATGCGCCTGAAGCAGGATAGGTCTGAAGGGGGGCACGCTCTCGCTAGCCTCGCCACGTAGCGGATACTAAGCGAAAAACTGCGTTTCTCTTGTTTTTCGCAAGTACCGACGGGCTCAGACTTCCCCTATTTCAGACCTATCCTGTTCAGGCTGTTATGACTCGAACTTCCGCTGTTTCAGGCCTATCCTTCTTCGGGCTGTTTGACTCAGACTACCCCTATTCAGACCTATTCCACTTCAGGCTGTTATGACTCAAACTCCCTCTGTTTCAGCTCTATTCTGCTTCAGGCTGTTATGACGCGGATTACCCATGTTTCAGACTTATTACGCTTCAGATCGGATGGATGGGGCTGTGAAAAGTAAAGCAATTTTCATCAATATAGGTCTGAATGCGGGGTGGTCTGAGCTTGATACTTGCGAAAGACCGGTGAAGTGAAGGACTGTAAAATTCAATAATTGAAGCGATTGATGCAGTATGGGTCTGTAAGAGGGGCAAGCTGAGCCCATCGAAGCTTACCGAAAGCCGGTGGAGTGAAAGACTGTAAAATTCAATAATTAAAGCGATTGATGCAGTATGGGTCTGTAAGAGGGGCAATCTGAGCCCGTCAGTACTTACTGAAAGCGAGCTAAAGCGAAGCTTGAAGTTAGTACTATTACGAAGGCGAGGTTAGCGGGAGCGTGCCCCGATTACAGACCCATACTGCATCAGAGCGCATCGTTACAAAGAGTACAGTCCTTCACTACAAAGGGCGGGCTTAGCGAGAGCGCAACCCGAATTCAGACCTATGTTACTTAGAGAATTTTTTGATTTTGTACCGACCCTTTTATAAGAGTAAGATACCTAATATTACAAGCATTCCTATCGGGAGGGGCTGTCCTTCTATTCCCATTTGATAGATGCCTATGGGGGAGAGGTAGGGAATAAAGCTTGGGATATTGCTTAAGGAGGAAAAGTCTACAAAGCTTCCGCCCAGGAAGCTGAATAGAAGGCCAAGGCTTAAGGACAGTCCCCCTGCCATTTCCGCTCCAAATACGGAGTAGGATAGTCTTCTGGCAAAGCTGTAAAGGAAGAAGGAAAATCCCAGGGTACAAAGTAGCGGAAGGAGCAAATTCTTGTAGAGTACTGCAAGGCGGAGACCTCCTTCTTTTTCTATTCCCAAAATAGTTTTGCCTTCCAGCACAAGGAAAAATCCCAAGCTTAAAAGGCCGAAGAGCAGGATGCCGCTGAGATGGTATCGTATTCTTCCGGCGGGATAGGTTCTGCTTCTTTGGAAGACCCTTTTTTCTTCTTCTCTTCCCAATGCCGTTCCTAAGGAAAAAAGGAAGAAGTACAAGACAAAGCCTAATACGGCTTCCCTCTTGGGCTGGAACAGGCTTCTGCCCTTTTCTCCCTTCAGCTCTTGAATCTGATACAGGGGTTCTGTTCTCTTACTCTTTACAATGGACTCTTCTATAGCTTCTTTTTCCGTTTCGTTAAGGCTTCTTCCTAAAAGACTTTCCCCATAGGCAAGAGCGCCCTTCTCCATACGAAGGGTACTGCTGAGAGCGGCTACAATTTCCCGAATCCCCATTTCAGCCAAAGAATCCGCACTGCTTTCGTAATGTAGGCTTCCTCTTCCCTCCGTATCTCCGGTAAATCCCTCTTTAATCCAAAGTACCCCCTCTACACTGCCCTCCAAAAGAGCCTTTTCCGCTTCCCGATTTTCCACGACTTCCACTTGAAGCCCCTTTTCCTGCTGCAGCTCCTGAATTAATTCTTCACTCCAGGCTCCCTGATCTTCCCGTATCAGCATAAGCGAAAGCTTTTCCTTTCCCCCAACCCGGGAATAGGCAAAAAGAGAAAGAAGGAAAAGAACAAGCAAAAGGAAGCCCCTGCCGCCACCTAAGAGGAGGGAAAAGCGAAGGGAAAGTAAAGAGCAGGGAAAAGACAGGGCAGACTTTTCGTATGATTTGTCCTGTCCGTCGGGTCTATATTGTCTGTATTGTCCGTCTTGTCTATCCTGTCCGTATTGTTCGTCTTGTCTATCTTGTCCGCTCGGCCTATATTGTCCATATTGTTCATCCGGTCTATCTTGTCCGTATTGACCATCTTGACCGTGTTGTCCATCTTGTCTCTTGGATTCTCTCCGGAGCTTTCGGGAAAATGCTTTTTGCTTAAAAAATGTTTTAAGCTTAAAATATATTCCTGAAAGTATTCCTAAGGCAAGGGCCAAGGCATCCCATAAAAGCAGGGGAAGGGCAGTAGACAGTAAAGTAGAGAAGGAAAGTCCTCTCCGGACTCCCTCCAAGACCATTCGATTCACGGTAATAGGAGAAAGACGCTTCACAAGCTCCGGTGCATTACTCTCTCCGAACAGCTTTCCGGTATAGAGAATTCCCAAAAAGAGTAGGGAAAAGGATAGTAATTTTGCTGTGCTTTCCTCTCCCATAATTCGGAACAATTGATAAAAGAAAAAGAAGAAGCTCAAGAGCTCAACACAAAGAATGAAAGCAATCGGTATCAGTTGTTCTAGGGAAAGGTCTAAGGACTTTTGCAGTGCAAATAAACAGAGAAGCAAAAGGGGCAGTGCAGAAAGAAATAAAAATAAGAGCTTAGAAAGGAAAAAGCCTCTTCCTCCCAGCAGGGCAAATCGCTGGGGAATCCCCTTCTTTTCCTCTTCCGGCACTGAGAAAACGGAAGACAGAGCACAAAAGGCCAATAGGAAGAAAAAAATAAAGGAAAAGATGCGAAGGGAAAGTGCCTTCTCCACTTGGCTACTCTGCCCCTCCTCGTCAAATACAAGCTGTCGCTTTAAAACAGCCGTAAGCAATCTTTCCGAAGCATGCTCATAGAGGCTTTCTTCCTCTTGTTTGGAAAGACTTTCTCCATATAGGGCATGAAAAACCCCTTTACTGATTTCCTGTTCCTTCTCCATAATTTCCATAATGGAGGTGAAAATGCTTTGGAACAGGAGACTTTCCGTAGGCCGATTGGCATTTAAGCTTAAGTCTACCGGCTCCCCCTCAAAGCGATAGGCGGTATAAAAGAAATCCTTGGGGATTCGTAAAATGCCTACTACTCCCTCTTGGAAGGCCTTTTCCCTACCTTCCTGTCCGATTTCTCCCTCTTCCTTGATAACGGTAGAAAACAGCTCCACCTTCTCCATTTCCCGAATCAGGGTTTTGGACATAATGGTTTGATCTTCATCAATCACCATCACCGGAAAGGCCTGCATTTGACCGCTTTGTCCTTGAAAGAAAAAGGCAAAAAGGGGAAACAGGAGCAGGGGAAAGAGCAAAATAAACAGTCCTCCTTTTCGGAGAAATAACCTTCCGTCCTTCCAAATGGCCGCAAAAAATCCCTTCATTCTCTTCTCCCCTTAGTCCTTTTCTATCTTCACCCCTTAGTCTTGGGATGACTTCAATCCGATGATATACACTTCTCCCTTAGTTTTCCCTGTTCCAGAGTTAAAATTCTATCCGCCAGATCCTCCAGCTCCCCTCTTCCGTGGCTGATGAGCAGCATCCCTGTGCCTTGCTTCTTCATTTTTAAAAGCAGGTCTCGAATCCTGTAGTAGGATTCCTCATCACAGCCCACAGTGGGCTCATCCAAAAGCAAAATGCTTGGACGAAGCATGAGAGCCGATGCCAAATGCACCCGGCGCTTCATTCCCCCGGACAGGGCGGACAGCTTTTCCCGGCTTTTTTGAGAAAGTCCCAACTCCTCCAGAAGCCAGTTCCCTCTGGTTTTTAAAAGCCTCCCCGGTATTCCCTGAATTTTTCCGTAAAAAATCAAATTTTCCAAAGCCGTCAGACTGTCATAGAGGGACAGGTCCTGGGGCAGATAGGAAAGGCCCTTTCGAACCTCCTTAGGCATCCGGATTTCTCCCTCCTGATAGGGAAGCAGACCGGCAATTGCCTTTAAAAGGCTGCTTTTTCCGGCACCGTTTTCTCCGCGAATCCCTACGATTTCTCCTTTGAATAGGGAAAGAGAGAGCCCCTGTAATATGGCGCTCTCTCCTCTATGATACCTAAGGCCTAAGTTGTTTATCTCACAAAGGCTCTCCTTCATCATCCTGCAAGTTCTCCCTGTAAAGTAGTTGCTACCTTCGCTAAGCCATTTCCAATAGTCTCGCTCAACTTATCGAAATCCTCCTGGCTGTAGTTGGAAATATCCACTTCCTCTTCCTTCGGAAGTGTAGCTGTACCGGTCTTGGTGGTGTTCAGATTAATCTTCGCACTGCTAAAGGGCATATAGTAGTTCTGTAAGCCCTCTACTACAATCTCATGATCGCTGCTGCCCTTCTCTCCGTCAGAAACTGTAAGGGTAAGCTTTGCTCCCATTCCTGTAGGATCCTCTACAATATAGGTTCCGTAAGGCATTAAAGCGGAATGCTTGGTGGTATCAATCTTATATTCCAAAGCCTTAACATCCAGAACACCGTTACCGCCGGAAATGCTTCCCTCCAGCATCTTATCCTTTACGCTATAGCTGTTCTTTAAGTACATATTCTCGGAGCTGGAGCTTACAACATTAATCTGCTCGGTAACCTCTTTGCCCTTCTTGGCAATCTCCAGAGAGAAGGAATCGTCCTTTGTAGAAAGCAGAACCTGTCTTAAATCTCCGTCAACAACCGCAATCTGCCACTGGAATTCATTGTCCGCCATCTCCTTAGCGGTATCCGCAGCATTATCACGAATCTCCTTTGCCAGCTCACTAAGCTGATCCTTCGGCGTTTTTGCATCTCCCATGCCTAAAGCGCTGTCCCAGGTGCTGGTCGCATAAACATCCTCTAAAAGAGACTCTAAATCACTGTCCTTTTCTACCGTATCTGCCAGCTTCTCATAGAAATTCTTTAAATCTTCCTCTGTGGGCTTAAATACGTAAACCTCTCCGGTATACTTCTCCTTCAGATTCTCTAAGGTGAATTCCTTCTTTTCTACCGTTAAGTTATCCTTATTCATGCTGCCAACAAGGAGATCTCCGTACTTCTTGGAAATCTCTGCCAGACGCTTTCTGTTCTCTGCAGACTTCTTTAAATCCGGAGCCACAATATCCTGCTCGGTGAGATTCTTCATAATGGTCTTTAAATCTCCCCGATAGTAGTGCTCATCCGCTACAGGAATCGCAAAGCCGATCTTTCCGTCACGATAATCCGCAAAGCCTTCCAGTAAATCTGTACCCATAATCTTGGCACTTAAATTCACGATAAAGGAATTCTTCTCCGCATCCATGTCATACTTTAACTGAATCTGAGAATCCTTCAGATACTTATTCATTTCGTCACTGCCTTCGATTTCTCCGGTAAGGGTCATATCGGAAGACTGCTTTAAATCCTCGTTAATAAAGCCTAAGGCCACCATGGCATCCATCTTATCCTGGAGATACTTCTCCTGATAATGAAGGAACTTCTGCTCTGCGCTTAAAGCCACGCCACCGGAAAATAACTTCTTTCCAAAGGCAAAAAAGCCTGCGCAAAGAAGAATAATTACGGCAACAACAGGGATTAAAAGCTTCATGCCCTTCTTTCCCGCAGGAGCCTCCTCTAAAGTCTGTGCATAGGTATAGCTTGCCCGGGGCTCTGTAGGAGCAGCTTCTGTAGCTGTTGCAGCTGTCGCAGCACTTACTGCATGATCAGCATTCGCTCCAAGCTCACTGCTTTCTGCTGCAGTGCTTGTTTCAGCACCGGTAGCACCTGCCTCAGCGCTTACAGTTTCTGCGCCTTCCAGCTTTTCTCCGCAGTGCTCACAAAACTTCTCCTCGTCTTGGACTTCCTGTCCACAATTCGGACAATTTTTCATTCTGTTTCCTCCCTTTGTCTTCAATTGTCGATTGAACAGGCTTATTTTAACATATTCATAGAAATAAATCTTTTAAAATATATTAAATTTTTAAGGGGGTAGTCTGAAAGTTTGCATCCTAAAGCTTCGGAAACCAAAACCTCGAAAAGAAGAACGCAAAAGATAAAGTTCAAAAAAGCAAGGGCACAGTCAAATCATAGTAAGGGTGCAATCAGTCTCAAAGCGCCCTGTTTCATTCTGGTGAAAAGGCTTCGATTATGCCCCTTATCCGGGCTGACTTCCGTAGAAGTACGGAAAAGCTCATGGAAATCGTCCGCAATATCAAAGATACAGGGACTTTCATACAGCAGAACTCCATTTTCAAAATGATGGTAGAAGGAACGATAATCCAGATTAAAGGTTCCCACCGCCGCCATAACATGGTCTACCAACACCTGCTTGGAATGCATAAAGCCCGGTGTATATTCATAAATTCTGACTCCTGCCCGAAGAAGTCGGGGATAGTAAGAACGGCTAACAGCATAAACAAAGGTCTTGTCCGGAATTCCCGGAAGGACAATCCGCACATCCACCCCTCGCTTTGCCGCAAGACATAAAGCTCTGCTCATCTCATCGGTAATAATCAGATAAGGCGTGGTAATGTAAATGCTTTCCGTGGCGGACTGAATCATATTCAGATAGACGTCCTCTCCCAAGGGAAATCCGTCTGTTGGCGCATAGGCATAGGGCGCGCAATAGCCCTGTCCGGTATAACGATCCCAATGTCTCGGCAAATAATTGTAAAGTCCCCGCACCGGACTATCATCCATGGCATGCCACATTTCCAGGAAAAGCAGGGTTAAAGTACCTACCGCCTCTCCCCGAAGTCGAATACCTGTATCCTTCCAATAGCCGTAGGGAGAATGAATATTAAAATACTCATCCGCCAGATTATAGCCTCCGGTAAAGCCTATCTGACCGTCCACAACGGTAATCTTTCTGTGGTCTCGGTTATTCATGAAAAGATTCACCATGGGGACAATGGGGTTAAAGATACGACACTGAATGCCCCACTCTTCCAGTTCCTGCACAAACTTCGGATCAATGAAGCCGATGGAACCCACATCATCATAGAAAAGGCGAACCTCAACCCCTTCCTCCGCCTTTTTGCGAAGAATTTCCTTGATTTCTCCAAAGGACTGTCGATCCTCTATGGCATGATATTCCATGAAAATAAACTTCCTCGCCTGGGACAGGGCTTCCAGCTGTGCCTCCAAGCCCAGAGAAGCTTCCTTATAAAATACAAGCTCCGTGTTGCGATACACCGGAAACTTTCCGCCTCGCTCCAGATAAGCAAACTGATTTCCCACGGATTTATTTTCTTTTTTCAGCTGATCCGAAATCAAATGAGACTGATCCAGATAAGGGAAGAGCATGGCATCCGCCGCTTCGATTCTCTTCCGCATGGTTTTTGTAAAGCCTGAGCCGTATACCGAAAAATACAAGAGCATTCCCAAAATCGGAAAAGCCATAATCATAAAAATCCAGGTCATCTTAATAGAGGCATTGGTTCGCTTGGCAAATACCCCCAAAACCATGACAATAGAAACGACTCTGGCAAAAATGGACGCCCAAAGGTAACTTTCCGTCAAATAGTACAGAAAGAACCAAAACCATGTAATTTGTAAAATCACTGCCAGTATTACGAAAAGCAGGCGACCGACACTATTTTTTCTGTCCTCTTTGTGAAGGACCTTTCCCCGTTTGGGCATTTTTATTCTCCTTATTTCCAGAAAATCAATACTATTTCAAAACAACCCTGAGTTTTTCGCCGTTCCTTCGTTTCTTCTCCTGAATTTTAAATTCTAATAAAAAAAAAGAGGAAAGTCCAGCTTTCTCTCTTTTCTTCTTCGAACTGCACAATTTTTTCGTTTTTCGTGCCCTTTTTCTTCTAATTTTCTCTGATTACAGGGCAGTGGCAATTCGAATAGCCTCTTCCTCTTCCGCGGTAAAGCAGGTGTTTTCCAGCGCCTTCACATTTTCCCAAAGCTGTTCCTTCTTGCTGACTCCCACCAAAACGGAGGTGGTGGACTTATCCCGCAGCACCCAGGATAAAGCCATTTCGGAAAGGCTCTGTCCCCTTTCCTCGGCAATCTTTAAAAGCTTTGCAAGCATCTGCCGTTTTTCCTCGGTAAAGTCCTCTCTATGTAAATATCTTCCGTCCTTCATCATCCGGGAATCCTCGGGAATTCCCTCCACATAGCGGTTGGAAAGGAGCCCCTGAGCTAAGGGACTGAAACAAATAAGCCCCATGCCTTCTTCTTTAGCGGCAGTCTTTAAGCCATTTTCCTCCACCTTTCTATCCAAGATGGAATAACGGTTTTGGTTAATTACCAAGGGAAGCCGTATTTCCTTCGCAATCTCCACAGCCTTCTTCATGCTTTCTCCGTCATAGTTGGAGATTCCCGCATAAATTGCCTTACCGGACTGCACAATCTGAAGCATGGCCAACATAGTCTCCATCAAAGGGGTATCCGGATCCATACGATGGTGATAGAAAATATCCACGTAATCCAGCTGCATACGCTTTAAGGAAGCATCACAGCTTGTGAGCAAATACTTTCTGGAACCGCCGTTTCCATAGGGACCCTCCCACATATCATAGCCTGCCTTAGTGCTAATCAGAAGCTCTTCCCGATAAGGGCGAAAATCTCTTTGGTACAGAATACCGAAATTTCGCTCCGCCTCTCCATAGGGGGGACCGTAATTGTTGGCCAAATCAAAATGGGTAATGCCTAAGTCGAAGGCCTCCCTAAGAATATCCTGCATCTGCTCCTGAGAATTCCGTTCTCCGAAGTTATGCCATAGCCCCAGAGAAATCGCCGGAAGATACAAACCGGATTCCCCCGCCTTTCGATATTCCATGCTATCATAACGATTTTTATTGGCTACATAAGCTTTTCTAATATCCATCTTATACCTCCCGAGGCAATTTATTTTCCGGACTTCTCAAAAAAAGAAATATATTGGGGAAGCCCATCCACGAAATCACAGCTGTATTCTCCTAAAATCAAGGGGCGAAGATAGGCTAAGGCCTCCTCTTCCAGACTGTGTCCGTCCTTTCCGATCCAAGATAAAGGAATTTTTTTCTCCCGATTGGCCACTGCAGAAAGAGGAACTGCAGAATATTCTACAGCATATCCGATTCCCGCTTTAGGGGATTTCCCGGTATTGGAATTCTCCGAATCCTTCTGTTCGGGAGACTTCTCAGAAGAGTTCTGTTCGGAGGATATTCTCCGAAGAGACGACATTTTCCCGTTTTCTCCCAAAACCGCCAGCTCTACAGCCTGAGCCCCCAGTAAGAAGGACTCTTCCACATCGGTTTTCGAAAGCAAATGCCCTGCACAGCGCTGTAAGAGATTAAACTCGATGCTTCTGGTTTTCACCGACATTTTCTCTAAAATCATCTGCTCCAGTACCGCTCCCGCTCCTCCGGCAATGCTGTGGCCAAAGGCATCTTTGTTCCCTTCCTCTCGACCGTAGGTATAAAGGAATTTTCCGTTACTGTCCTTAATGCCCTCCGAAACTGCTACCATCACCTGGTCGGACTGCTGAAGAGCTTTCTCCACGTCCTTTTGGAACTGCTCCTTGGAAAAGCTCTGCTCCTCCAGATAAATAAGGTAAGGAATACTTCCTTTTTCTGCGGAAAGAGCTGCGGCGGCGGTAAGCCAGCCTGCATTTCTTCCCATCATTTCCACAATCATTACATATTTGGTATCATAAACCAGACACTCCCGCTCCAGCTCCAACAGAGAGGCTGCAATATACTTAGCGGAGGAACCGAAGCCGGGACAATGGTCGATTCCTTCCAAGTCGTTATCTATGGTTTTGGGTACCCCCACCACCACGATGTCCTCCCCCTGTTCCTTGCAGTAGGCGGACAGCTTCCAGGCGGTATCCATGGAATCATTTCCTCCGATATAGAGAAAATAGCCTATATTCCACGCCTTAAAAACGGATAAGAGCTCCTGAAACTCTCTTGGGTCTTCCTGAGGATTTTTTAATTTTAGACGACAGGAACCAAGAGCCGCCGCAGGGGTCTGAGCCAGTCTGGAAAAAAACGCCGCCTCCTGCCTTGTGCTTCCTTTTTCCAAAAGAAAGTCTCCAAAAGGAGAAAGGAGGATACTTTCTTCCTCTTTTTTCGGAAAACGCTCTTCCATCTGCTTTTCGGCGCAGGCCTTCAGCTCCACAAATTCCTCTGAAAACACGCCGGCAATGCCATGCTGTGCCCCATAGATTTTATCGATCTTTTCCTCCTGCATAGCCTTCCAGATTACCCCGGAAAGACTGGCATTGATTACCGCAGTAGGTCCGCCGGACTGAGCCACCAAAAGATTCTTTTTCATACTACTCCTATTCTACTTTAAGCCTCATCTCACCTATACCGTTCTTGGCTATACCACTCTTTACTTCTCTTTGCTTTACTACACTTATCTTTACTACACTTATCTTTACCACGCTATTCTTTACTACGCTATTCTTTATTCTGATTCTCTTTACTTCACTGCTCTATGTTAAGCTTTATGGGCATTTGCCCTACTTTCCCTTTTCTTCCAAAAAGTGAGACAGGAAGGACATGGGAAAGGGGGGAGAAGACAATGGCTTCACCGCAAGCTGCATTAAAAGCAGAGGATTATCATCCGCCAAAGCACGGTTTAAAGAGAGCTTTCCGCAGGACTTACAAAGGTGTAGAATGCTCCAATCCCCGTCTCCCTTGGAGATTACGCCGATGGGCTCCATTTGCCCATGACAAGTAGCTTTCCGATCTCCCGGCTCTTCATCCACATGGAGGCTATACAGGCAGTGGGGACAATGATTTCTATGCTGAGAACCTGCTCCCTCAGGATGAATTTCCTTTCCGCAGTGGGCACAACGAAAGCTTTCCAAGCAAGGAGTGAAACGATAATCGATGGAGCTTGACTTCCCATCCTTACCCAAGCCGATTTCCTTCCGTGACTCGGTATCCCTCTGCTCATCCGCATCCTTCCTCTGTTCTTCCCCCGGATTTCTTCGGGAAGCCACCGGCTTCTTTTTCTTTTTTAAAGGCATATCTCCGTTTTGCATGACTCCTACTTTCTTTTTCCCTTCAGCCTCAAACTTTTCCACCTTGTGTTTTTGCCATAACATTTTACTCTTCCGGCTTGTCAACAGAGTTTTCATGCCGGTCAACAGAACTTTTGGGCTCCGTAGCTCTTTTAGACTCTGTAGAGCTTTTGGGCTCCATAGCGCTTTCAAAAATGCTCCAAGGCTCTCCTTCAGGATTTTTTATTTCATACTGTCTTTCCTCTCCCGTTTTCAAATCCAAAAAGGAGAGCTGATAGCAATGTAAGCCCACTGTCCCTTTCTGCCGGGAACCGTACTTTCCGTCTCCGTAAAGAGGAAAACCCCGACCGGCAAACTGAGCGCGAATCTGGTGAAAACGGCCGGTTTCCAGCTCCACATCCAGAAGCATCCATTCCCCATTTTCCTCCAAAATCTTATAGCGGAGAATGGCTTCCTTTACGCCCTTTCGAAGGCTTTTCACCGGAAAACACTTCTGTTTTTTGTTGTCCTTATAGAGATAGTCCTGAAAGCATCCCTCCTCCGGTAAAGCTTTTCCCTCTTCTCCCTTGGGTACCACGATATGATAACGTTTTTTGATTTTTTTCTCTGTCAGCTGCTTGGACAAAGCCGCCGCAGCCTCCTTATTTTTCCCATACAATAAAAGACCGGAAGCCACCTTATCCAGGCGGTGGATGGGAAGGCAGTCCTTAGGAGCATCCTTTTCGCTATCCAGCCCTGCTTCCTTATAAAACACCAGGTAGTCTTTTGTTTCTTCGATAATCAAGCTTCCTCCTCGGGAATTTTCCCTATCCGGTCTGTACCGTCCCCTATTTTAACATAAATTTTCTATCCGAAAAGGGCGGTCTGGGGATTCTTTTCTTTTTCCGGCATTTCTTGTCATTTTCCTAAAAGAATGCTAGGATAAATGCCAGTTTGTCGGGCTTTTAAGGAGGAAAAATGTTTCTAGCAAAGAATTGGGTGGATTATGCCGTTTTGGACAGCTCTTCCGGAGAAAAATTAGAGCGTTGGGGAAAGTATATTTTGCGTAGACCGGACCCTCAGGTCATTTGGCAAAATCCTAAGAAAAATCCTCTGTGGAAAAAATGTAACGGCCACTACCACCGTTCCAAGGCCGGAGGAGGAGACTGGGAATTTTTCGACCTGCCCAAGCAGTGGAAGATTTCCTATGGGCTGAACGGAAATCCGGAGCAGAGCCTTGCCTTCCATTTAAAGCCCTTTGCTTTTAAGCACACCGGACTGTTCCCGGAGCAGGCTGCCAACTGGGACTGGTTTTCCGAAAAGATTGCAAAAGAAAAAAAGAGAAGACTGGAAAGAGGCGATAAAACCCCCATCAAAGTTTTAAACCTTTTTGCCTATACGGGAGGAGCCACCTTGGCCGCGGCAAAGGCCGGAGCAGAGCTGACCCATGTGGATGCTTCCAAGGGTATGGTGCAATGGGCCAAGGAAAATGCCGAACTTTCCAGTCTGGCTTCCGCCCCCATCCGCTATCTGGTGGATGACTGTGTGAAATTTGTGGAGCGGGAAATCCGAAGAGGCAATCAGTACGACGGCATCATCATGGATCCCCCTTCCTACGGCAGAGGTCCCAAAGGAGAAATCTGGAAAATCGAAGACAGCATCTATCCTTTTTTACAGCTGAGCGAAAAGATTTTGAAAAAGGACGCCCTCTTTTTCCTCTTAAATTCCTACACCACCGGATTACAGCCGGGGGTTATGGCCTATATGCTGAAGGATTTGATTCAAAAAAGCCGTGGAGGCATCGTGGATTCCCAGGAAGTAGGCTTGCCCATTGCAGAAAGCAATCAGGTACTGCCCTGCGGTTGTTCCGCCAGATGGTTTCAAGGGGAAGAACGTTCTTAAACCGTAAGCTTTTTGTCCTTTTCGTTAGGAAAAATTCGTTGTTTTTCCTATGAGAAAAAGATAGTATTATAAAGAGAAGCTGAAATAATATATTTTTACCATCCTTTAAGGATTGTCTATAGAGATTTGGAGGACAAAATGAAGAAGAGAACCCTACCCTTCCTGCTTCTTGCAGGAATCGGCCTTTTTTCCGGCACCGCTTTCGCAGCCGGCTGGAATGTAAACAGCAGAGGACAGCAGGTTTATCAAAATGATAACGGTTCTGTGGTGCAAAACTCCTGGATTAAAATCAATCAGAACGGCCAGACCATTTGGTATTATGCCACAGGAGACGGAAGCCTTAAGCAGGACGGCTGGCTGAAATTACAGGATTCCTTCTACTATTTTGACGGAAACGGCATTATGCAGACCGGTTGGGTAAATGATGATAATTATTACTGCGACCCCAGTACCGGAAAGATGATTACCGGCTGGAAACAGCTTCCCCTTCCCTCCGGCGTTACCGCCGACGAAAATCGAAAGGGAAATAACGGAAACTACTGGTTCTATTTTAATCAAAGCACCGGAGAAAAGCTTCGCTCCAAGGACGGTCATGTTGCGGTAAAGACCTTGGACAATTCCTCCTACGGATTTGATGAAAACGGTATCATGGTTACCGGTTGGGCAGAGGTAAATGATGCCAATCCGGAAATTGCCGGTTATGTATTTTTCGCAGAGAAAAACGATAATAAATTCAAGATGGGACAGCGTTTAAGCGGCACCTGGTACTCCACCGTAGGTCCTGAAGGAAACAGCAGCAAGCTTTCCTCTGGGGATGTGGAATGGTTCTATTTTAAGAATAATGGCCATCCCGCAGCCGGAAACGAAGGGGTGTACGAAGTCCAGAGAATCAATGATAAGCGCTATCTTTTCAATGAAAAGGGCAATCCCGTTTACGGCATCCAGAAGGGACGCACTGCTTCCAATGCTCCTGAAGGCTACTACTATTGTGGAGCCAACAAGGCGGACTGTTCCGTAAAAACCGGAAGAATGAATCTGGTGGACGGAGACGGAGACAACATCACCTGTTTCTTTGATCAAAACGGTCGAGGAATCACCGGCATTAAACAGGATTACCTGTACTTTAACGGACGTCTCCAAAAGGCGGATCAGGGCTCCCGTTATCAGAAGGTCACCCTTCCCGGACAAAACAGAAGTTACGTAGTGAACGAGTCCGGCAGAGTCATGAAGAATAAGACCAAATACCGTGACGGAAACGGCAATAAGTGGTCTGTCAATGCCAGCGGTGTGATTACCTTGGATGAGGGACTGGACAGCGTAGAGCTTCAATCCCCGAAGGTTACCGATCTGGATTAAAAGAAAAAGGAACTGTAAAATCAAAAAATAAAAATTTTCGGCAATATAGGTCTGAATGAGGGGCAGTCTGAGCCCGACGGTACTTGCGAAAAACAAGAGAATCGCAGTTTTTCGCTTAGTATCCGCTTCGTGGCGAAGCTAGCGAGAGCGTGCCCCAATTTCAGACCTATATTGCGTAGAAAATCTTTTTGATTTTTACAGTTCCTTTTATAAGTTTAAATTCAGACTCGTAAGCCTATCGAGCATAAGCTCCTTCGGAAAGAAGCTGTCCCTTCATCCGATACAGGCCTTTGTGTACCGCGGGAACCAAAAGTACCCCAAGGGTAAGAACCATTTCCACGGAAATATAGCTGATATTATAGCTGAAGGAATACCAAATGGGATTCATGCCTTCCGGGGCATAAGAAGCAAAGAACAGTACGCCGGATAAGAAGGCGAAGAAAAAGCGTCCCAGACAAGCCACAATATAGCCGATAAAAAGGCCATGTTTCTTTTGGGAAAATAAACCGGATAAGCCTAAGGCGGTAAAGGCTAAAACATAATCCGTAATAAACTGGGCAGGACTATAGAAATAGGGCTTCAAAATAAAGCTCAGAGCTCCATAGGCCAAACCGGACAGGAATCCGTAGGTGCCGCCGAAGAAAAATCCCGGCAATGTGGCAAAAAGCATAGAGCAGGCGGTAACAGATCCTCCCATAGGCAATGAAAAAAGATTAATCATTCCCAGTACCAAAGACATAGCTACGCAAACTCCGGACAAAGCAATCTTCTTAGTATTATTATGCATAAAAAAATCCTCCTATGCTGTCCAAAGGACAATGGAGGGCTCACTATAGCTTCCCTACGCTGGCATTATCCAGGTCAGGTTAAAGGGTTGGTTTTCACCTCTCAGCATACAGCGCCCCTAGCAACAGTATCAGTTTAGTCCGAATAGGATGGTTCGTCAAGTTAAAGGATTTTTGCTATTTCATAAAAAATTCTAAAAGCTTCTTTTTCCTATAGATCCAAAGCATCCCTTTCCTATAGAGCCATAACAGCTCTATTCTTTAAATATTTCGGCTCTCGAAATACTACTAAGCTCTTCCTCCATTTAAAAATCTCCATAAAGGATTCGCATACTTTTGAAGAAGATAAGCTGTAGCTTGGGATAAAAGCAGACAGTAAATTGGGCTCAAACTATAAAAGCAAAAGAGCAAAGCCTCCCCCGCTTCCGGAAAAAAATGCTTTTGCAGCATAAACCAAAGTCGCAAAAAAAGATAATGCACTGCATAAAGATAAAAATTATGGTCCGCATACTTTTTTCCAAAGGCAAAAAAGCCCCTTTGGCAAAGAAGAAGCAGGAAAAGCGCGGTACTGATGCGATACAAAACCGTTGTCAAAAGCAAAAGCCCGATGGTCTTTCCCAAGATTGTATAGCCATAGCAAAGAAGGGCTGGGAGCAGGAGGAGAAAGAGGAAAAATGCAGATTTCTCCTTCGTATTTTCATAAGATACACTCTTCCCCTCCCCGGAAAAGCCAAAACCAAGCAATGCCAAATAAGCACCAAAGCTATAGTAAAAAGCCGCATCCTCATTGAGATAGGGTATATCCAGGCGAAAATACACCAAGCCAAGAAAGAATAGGGGAAAAACGCCAAAAAGCAGGTTCCCCAGCTTCGAAGAAAAACATTTTCGAAACAGAGAAAGACCTAAGGCAAAGAATGGACAGGCGTAGGTCAGAAGAATCAGCTGAAAAAAATACCAAAACACCGGCTGATAGCGATAAAGAAATATCCCCTCAAAAATCCCGTGAATACTAAAGTCTGCCTTTTGAAATAAAAGATAAAGGATAGTCATTCCGGTATTCCAGAAAAGATAGGGAAGGACATAGGAAAAAAAGCGTTTTCCAAGCTTCTCTCTCCATTGGGAAAGGCTCTGCAAATTCCGGAAAAACAGGTAGCCACTGACAAAGAAAAATCCGGGAACCGCTACCTGCCCTAAGAATTCCGAAAAGAAAAACTCCCATTTTTCCAAAAAAGAGCTCTCAAAAAAGGGTAGCCTTGCTACGCTCTGCAACTCTTCCACGGAAAAATGGGTGCTATGAACAAAAACCACCAAAAGGGATAATAAAAAACTATATTGGGGAAATATAGAAAGAAGGCTTGTTTCCAAGCCTCTCTTTTCTTTACATATCATCTTCCAACTCTAAGCTAAACTGCTCTGTCTGGGAAGCTCTGGCTTCCTTATATTCAGAAACTCTCTTATTGATTCTGCCCACCGGATCCAAGATAGAGGAAATGGAAATGTCATGGTTCATATTATCAATGAGCAGGGCAATATACTTCGCCATGCTTACATTGATATACCATTCTCTCTTTAGCAGCTCTTCCGGCTGATAAATCAGGTCTGTGGTCAAAACTCCCGCAAGAATTCCGGCTGCATAGGCTTCATCGAACTTGTTAAGACCGTTGGTAAATAAGCCGAAGGTACAGCAAGCATAAACTCGCTTTGCCTTTCTGTCCTTTAATGCCTTGGCTGTATCGATTAAAGACTCTCCGGAGGAAATCATATCATCGATGATGATAACGTCCTTTCCTTCCACATCCGTTCCCAAGAATTCATGAGCCACGATAGGGTTCCGTCCGTTCACCACCTGGGTGTAGTCTCTTCTCTTATAGAACATACCCATATCTAAGCCTAAGACATTGGCATAATAAATGGCACGATTCATTCCGCCCTCATCCGGGGAAATAATCATCATATGATCCTTATCAATGTCCAAATCATTTACATTCATCAGAAGTGCCTTAACGAACTGGTAGGTGCAGGAAACATTGTCAAAGGAGTCTCTGGGAATGGCATTCATGACTCTGGGATCGTGGGCATCGAAGGTTAAAAAATTCTCCACGCCCATTTCATGAAGCTCCTGCAGCATCATAGCGCAGTCTAAGGACTCTCTTCCGGATCTCTTATGCTGTCTGGACTCATACATGAAGGGCATAATGACGTTGATTCGCTTAGCCTTTCCTGTTGTTGCCGCAATCAGTCTCTTTAAATCCGCATAGTGGTCATCCGGAGACATGTGATTCACATGGCCGAAAATGGAATAGGTCATGGAGTAGTTCATCACATCCACCATCAAGTAAATGTCCACGCCTCGTACGGACTCCAGGATTTCTCCCTTTGCCTCTCCTGTTCCGAATCGGGAAATTCTTGTGGGAACAATGTAATCCGATTTCTGATACCCTGAAAAAGCAAGAGTTTCCTTATGCTCACTTTCTCTCTTGGTTCTCCAGGTAACCAAGTAATCGTTTACCTTCTTTCCCAAGGGCTCAATGGACTTCAGCGGCATCAAAGCCAAAGGTCCTACCGGAATACGCTCAATGAACTGTGAAGTTCTGGAATCAGCCATGACTATTCTCCTTCCAAATATATAGACACTTACGGATTAAAAATACAGGAAAGCAAAGAAAAAGTCTATGCTCTTTTTTGCTTTTAGGAAAAAACTTTTGTCGAAGAGATTTTAGGGGAGGGGCGACGGAAAGAAATCAAACTTGCTTTGCAAGTTTGACTCCCTATTCTCTGCCGAAGCCGCTCTTGAAATATAAATATTTCAGAGGCGCCTCCGGTAGAGAACAGGGAAAATGCTTCGCATTTTTCTTTCCTTACAATCTGGCAGTATCCTGCAAGTTTGATTTCTTTCTTCTTAGAGTCTCTGGTCTTTCCCATATAAAGGAATGATTTCGTAGTCGGACATAAAGCGGGACACCACTCTGTCGGAATACATCTCCCTAAGTTCCTTAAAATTCAAATTTGTAGATATCAGCATGGTTTTTCGGTCCAATATCCGTTGATTCAGCAGGGCGAAAAAGCGGGAGGTGGTGAAGCTGTTGGAAAACTCCGTTCCCAAGTCATCTATCAGAATCACATCCACCTCTTCGATGTAGTCTTCCGTATCTTCTTCTCGCATCCTTTTGGAAAAATACTCAAAGAGTCCTGTGGCAGTAAAGTACAATACACTTACGCCTCTATCCAACAGGGCCTTGGCTATGGAGTGAAGAAAATAGGTTTTTCCGGTTCCGGTACTTCCGGTAAATAAAATGCTGCGGTTATTTTTCGGGTATTCTTCGCAGTAGTTTATCAGATAGTCCCGAATCTCCTTAATATATTCCCGCAGGGTTTTGTTTCCGCACTGGCCCAGCTTCTCTATATTGTCGAAGCGCTCCAACTGGAACTTGGAGAAGTTCTCCCGTTCCAGCACCGCCCCCATACGGGACTGTCGGTACAGAAGCTCTCCCTGTAGCTTTAAAAAGCATTGGCATTTCTTCCCGTCCACATATCCGGTATCCTGACAAAGGGGACAAAAATGCTCTTCTTCCTCTAAATCCTGTATCTTATAACCCACGCCTTCCAAAAGAGCTTTCTTTTCTTTATGCAGCTTTCCGATTTCTTCCTTGAGTCGAAGGAATCCCTCACGCTTTCCCTGCTGCATTTCTCCGGCAACGGATAAAGAGAAGGCTCTAACCTTCTCCTCCAGCTCTTCCAGTTCCGGAAGCTTACGGAATATCTCTTCCCTTTTCTCTAAATATCTTCTATGGGCTTCCAGCTGTCTTTCTGAAAGTATCCTCTGTATCTCCTGAACCTGTCCGTTACTCAGTGCCATGCTTTGCCTCTTCTCTACTTAGCGGTATGAAACTGTCCAAGTCGTTCTAAGGCCTTCTGCTTAGCCAAAGAATCATAGTCTACCTCTTCCTGACTGAAATTCAGGAAACGATTGCCCTTCTTCTCTCCGGAGGAGCTTCCGCCCTTTCCTTTCGAAGAAAATGTATTTCCGCCGGTCTTTCCGTCTCCGTTTCCTGCCTTCATGCCCTTCGCCATATCAAAATTCTTCACATGCTCTCTGGCTGCCCGAACATCTCGAATGCCCAACTCGTGCCAGTCCACCGCCACCTTCTGCATATAGCGGCAGTTGGTCTTTTGCAGGCTGCAACAGTAGTCTAAGAAAAATTCAATCAGCTCCGCATCCATTTCCAGAGACTGATACATATATTCAAAAAGCTGCACATGGGAAGGCGTTACCACAGGCATCAAATGCTTGGCTACAAACAAAATGCCGCCAAATTCTTCCTCATCGATTTCCCGCTTTTTTCCGTCCATTTCCTGTTTTTGCTCATCAAAAAAAGAAGTCCTTTCCATACGGCTCAGCCTCTCTTTCTGAGACAGCTTTTCCTCGGAAAGAAGAGCCGCCTCTTCCGACTGCAATTCCCGCTCCAAAGCTCTGGCCGTTCCCTCTTTTAATACCCCCTTTTTCTCCCAAAAAAGGATGGCTCTTTTCACGTCCTGGTCAGTTAAGCAAAGGGCCTCACCGATTTCCTTGCCCTTTAGCTTTTCTTTTTGATGGCGAAGCAAATACAGATACACCTTCACATAATCTCCATTGGCTTCGGCTACATATTCGTCTATAAATGCATTCGGAACACAAGTAATCTCCGCCTGGATTCCCTCTTGAAACTGTATCTCCATCTCTTCCCTTTCTCCCCTAAGTCGTCGGTGAGCAAATCATAACATAGGAGCTTTTTCAGTTCAAGAAGACTACTCCACAAGTTTATCCACAGGACTTATCCACAGCAATGTGGATAATGTGGGTTTCTTTTTTTATTTTCTTTAAAAGCTTGATTTTACTGGGTTTATCTATCCTTTTTTGAAGGATTTTCCCTCCGGTTATCCACAATTCTTAGGTGGATTTCCGGAAAATCAGGAAAGAAGAAAATAATTTTCTTTCCCCCAACTCCCCCGGCTTGAAGAAGATAAAAAAGAAGGTTTCCACCATTTGGGAAAAGAAAAAATTCCTTTTCTTCCACGATGAAAAACCTTCTTCAAAAAATTCTATTCTTCTCTCTCCGCACCTTCCAAAGAAAGCAAATCCTCTCCCACGTCTACGATATTTCCCGCACCCATGGTGATTAAAAGGTCTCCCTCCTTCACATGCTCTAAAATATACTTCTCAATGGATGGAAAATCCGGAATATAGTACACATTGGTGTTTTGAGAAAGCATTAGCTTCCGCAAATCATCCGAACTGATGCCTACGGTATTTTTCTCCCTGGCGGCGTAAATGTCTGCCAGAATAATCTCATCCGCCTGGGCCAAAGCTCCCGCAAAGTCCTCCATTAAAGCCTTCGTTCTGGAATAGGTATGGGGCTGAAAAACAATCCACAGCTTTCTATGAGGATACTTCTGTGCCGCCGCAATGGTTGCCGCAATCTCCTGCGGATGGTGGGCATAGTCATCAATAATGGTAAAGCCGTTAATCTTTCCCTTTCGCTGGAAACGACGATCCGTTCCGGAAAAACGATGCAGAGCCTCCTTGATATCCTCAAAGGAAATCCCCAAATATCTTGCCACCGCAATGGCAGACAGGGAATTGTAGATATTGTGCTCTCCGGTAACGGAAAGTGTCACCTTGCCTCTATCCTCTCCGTGCTCAAAGAGGGTAAAGCTGGGTCTTGCATAATGGTCATAAGAAATAAAATTCGCCGTATAATCCGCGTCCCCATGACCGAAGGTAATTATCTTCCGTCCGCCCAAATCCTCTAAGAAATACTCATAATGAGGAATATCCTTGTTGATGACCACAAGGCCATCCTCCGGCAATCTTTCGATAAAGGTCTTGAAGGAATCCCGAATCTCATTAATATCCTTGAAAAAGTCCAGATGGTCTGCTTCCACATTTAAAATCACCGCAATGCTGGGGAAGAAGGAGTGGAAGGAGTTGGTGTACTCACAGGCCTCTGCCAGGAAAATGTCGGATTGTCCTACCCGAAGATTTCCCCCGATATCCTTCATCATCCCCCCCACCGTAATAGTAGGATCCTTTGCCGCCTCCATAAGAATCTCACCGATCATGGAGGTGGTGGTGGTTTTTCCGTGGGTACCGGCCACATTGATCGCCGTAGCATAATTTTGCATAATGCGTCCCAGAAGATCTGCACGAGTCATCATGGGGATGCCTCTGCGCTTTACCTCCTGAAACTCCTCATTGTCCTCGGAGATAGCGGCGGTATACACACAAAGCTCCACCCCATCCTGAATATTTTGACGGCTTTGGGGAACAAAGACCTTGATTCCCAAGCTTTCCAGGTGCTCTGTCAGAGGAGAAGTTTTGGCATCCGATCCGGTTACGGTAAAATGACGATCCAGCAGAATTTCCGCCAGGCCGCTCATGGAGATACCCCCTATTCCGATAAAGTGCACCCAAAGTGGTTTGTCAAAATGAATATCGTACATATTTCCTCCTAAAGCATTTCCTTACTACTGCTTAGTTGTTGAGCTCTCTACTTCCGTCCTATACCATAACTTCTCTATCTTACCAAGGAGAAACTTTTCCTCCGGCAAAATACCGGCTTTTCTGTTAAACTCCTGCGCCGAAAAGCACTTCCTTCCGACCTTCTAAAGCCAAAAGCAATACATTTCCCAAAACACCTACCGCAATGACCTCTCCCAGTCCCACGGTAGCAAAGAGGAAGGGATAGCTGTCCGGTACCCCATAAGCATACTGTAAAACGAAGGGCACAATGATGGCATTGGCCAGTATGGGCGGAACGCATACCAGGAACTTATTCTTGTTCCGAAGCTGATAGCTTAAAATTGCAGCAATCAGGGTAGCCAAGGTTCCGAAGATAACATCCGGCATGGCCGCTCCGGAAAAGAAGTTTCCTAAAAGACAGCCCACTGCCAAGCCCGGTACAGCCGCAAAGCTGAAAAATGGCAAAATACAAAGGGCTTCCGCAATACGGAACTGAATCGCCCCGAAGCTGATGGGCTTAAAAATCAGCACCAACGCCACATACACAGCAGCAATCAACGCCGCCTGGGTTATCATCTTGGTTTTTTGATCTTGAAAATGCATAAATTCTCCTTTAGTTTTGTTTAGCGTGTGGAAGGTCTCGAACACACGGGTAAATAGTTACAATCCGTGAGATTTTAGCATAAAATCGACGTTCTTCATAGTTTTTATTTTCGTGATAGAAAAAAAGTACAAAAATAGGAGCTGTAAAAAATCAAAATAGTTTTCTAAGCAATATAGGTCTAAATTTGGGGCACGCTCTCGCTAGCTTCGCCCTGCGCGGTGAAGGACTGCACTCATTATTAGAAGGCGCTCTGATGCAGTGTGAACCTATAATCGGGGCACGCTCCCGCTAACCTCGCCTTCGTAACAGTACTAACTTCAAGCTTCGCTTTGCTTGCTTTCAGTAAGTACTGACGGGCTCAGATTGCCCCTATTATAGGTTCACACTGCATCAATCGCTTCAATTATTGATTTTTTGCAGTCCTTCACTTCGCCGGTCTTTCGCAAGTATCAAGCTCAGACCACCCCTATAAAATCACTATAAGAATTATAACTTAATTATTTTATAATAATTCCAACTCCAAATAATTCATTTATTACTTTTTGAATAACAGACACTTCAATACCTAGTTTTTTTAATCTGATTACATATAACATTTCCTCTATAAGCTTTATGTCTGTAATATGTCTAGGCTCTATCTCCATATCTAATCTACTATGTGCTATTCCATTTCTTAATTTATTGATGCTCTCAGATATTCCCTCCACTGCCTCTTCATAAGATTCATCAAAACATTTCTTTATAAATACATCCATTATTTCTCTGCAATCTTCAAATGCAAACTTAACATTATCTCCATAACTTACGTCATAATCTTTTATTCTTTTAGCAAAACTTTTTGCATACTTTTTGTTTTTTCCACTTAAATTTTCTGCATACTTTTCAATAATTTGAATCACATTTTCCTTAATACATTTATAATTTACAGACCTTCTTACATCATACCCATATATATTTCTATACTCTCTTTCAAATGTTGCTAGTATCATTATAACCCTATTGATAGAGTAGTACGATAAAGCCTTTAAAGAATCGCAGCAATAGTCTAAATGTATTTCATTATCATTTATTGCTTTCATAATATCAGCTATTCGTTCATTTAAATATTCAGCTCTGATAATTCTCTTTCTGCATATTTCGCTTTTTTCTTCATCACCCTGATATCTAAATACAAGTTTTCCACAATTTCGTTGTTTCCCTTCATCGCTGGTTGTATATACAGAGATATTAGAAAATCGAATGTTACTGCGATAACAAACATATTTTAAAAAATTGTGCACAATCCTGGCATTGTATACCACTTTCCCAATATTAATTGCCTCAGAAAACTGTAACTTTAAACATGACTCTGACTCTAAGGGAGTTGGGGATTCATAATGCAAAATCGAATTCGAGTCACAAGTAATATTAACTTGAATATTATTATCAATATAACTCCCACACTTTAACGCATCACAATCAACAGAGTGAATGCTAAATGATTGTAATGTCACATCTTCCTCTGTATTATAAGTAATATTCTTCTCAAAACTTCTGGTCGGATTAAAAAAGTAATTAATTTCATGACTATAGAATCTCATCTCATCAACCATTTCAGAATCTTCATCTGTTAAGTAATACCAATCGACTCTATACGTATAATATCCATTATAGCTTTCTGGATTATCTATGGTTCCAAAGTATACTAAATACCTCTCAGAAGTTACTCCTTGAATAGTTATTCTATCTATCCATTTATTTTCTCTTACTTTTAAGTTTAAAGTTTTAAATGCTTCAAAAAACTTTGTACATACATCCTCTGTGGTTAAATGATAAAGTTTAAGCTCAAAGGACTTCTTATCCAACTCGAAGGAGTATTTTTCGCCTTTTAACTCTAAATTTCCCACAATTCTCTTTGGTATATTCAAAATTCCTCCTAAGTATCTGTTATTTTATTTTTTCATCATTATATTTTCTTATATAATTTACTAAATACTAAAATTCTACTGTCTTTATTTCTGCAAATCGTCGAAGGCACTTTGCATTTATATTTACAATTTTTACAATTATTTGAATTTGTACAGACATGTCGTGCATTTAAATCTCCATATATAGTATCAATTTTATAGGAGTCATTACTATTCATACCAACCTGTCCATTGGTTATAATTATATTTTTCGGACTATATTTTGAAAAGTCAATTCCATGTTTCTTTGTACCATGATGAGGAATTTTAATATACTTATAACACTTATGTAGAGTTATATCCGAATGTTCTTCAAGATATTTCATTTGTGAACGTTCCATATCACCTGTAAAGAGTATATTATGTCCATCAGATTGAGTATTTTGGAACACTATATTATACTTATGATTAAATTCATTTAGTTTTATTATTTTATCTGATAACCATTCTTCCTTAAAGTGTCTGAACAAATTATGACTTTCATTTTGTAAGTAAAAATAGTCTCCTTGCATTCTTTCTATGTTCTTTTCTACATAACTCACCATACCTGAATCATAATTTTCACGCATAGACGTACATTCACTAGCTAAATTACAGACATTTCTAGATAAATAGATTAGTCTTTTTTCAAATTTTTCAGATAAATTAAATTCTTTTTTAATTTTATTAAAGTAGTCTTCGCCATCATTTTTACTGTCATCTTTCATGGGCCATAATGTGATGTATTTATCATTCTCAAATTTTTCTCCTCTGCTTAAAAGATGAACATTAGAGATATTAACACAGAGAAATTCTACTAAATCCAAAAGTGAATTGTCCGTCCTTGGTAATTTCCCATTTTTACACTCATGACTTAAAATTAATTGCTCTAAAAAAGACATAGCAATAGCGAAAGGATTGTTCCACATATTAGCTATATAAATTTTAGAAAATAAATTTTCATATCTTTTATCCTCGCTTTTATACATATAAATTAATCCACTGACATGATCCTCATGGAAGTGAGTAATTAATAAGCTTAGTTTACAGTGTGAATAACGTCTAGCAATGTCCTCTGCTATATGTGTAGTTAAAACTTCCCGATTTTTACCATGTGGCTCGTAGTTAATTACTGAATTATAATGAATGCCAAAATCAACGAGGAGATTACTCTTTTCTTCTATTTCTCTAATAACAATACAATCGCCAAAATGTGCATTATATACTTCTATTTCCCTCTTCATGACTTTTACCTATTCTAAGATTTTAAAACCGTTTATAACAGAACTTAATACTCCTGATTCAAGAGAAAATCCGCCATGTGCACAAGCTTTACCCCATTCACATTTCCCCCTGCCAAGTCATCCAGTGTCACCACATACTTCGGGTAATGGTCCTTAAGCTCCAAAAGATTCGCAAGTTCTCGATCCGATTCCTCCGGAAGATTCCGGCAGACCTGTACATAGATTCTCTCATCCCGCCGAACCGCCACAAAATCAATCTCCTTCATCTCATTTTTCCCGATATAGACCTCATATCCTCTTCTTTTCAACTCAAAGTACACAAGGTTTTCCAGCATGGAAGCAACGGACTTGGGATTAAAGCCCATCATACAATACTTTAAGGAAGAGTCTGCCAGATAAAATTTTTCCTGTGTTTTCAGGACAGACTTCCCCTGTAAATCATATCGGGGGCAACGATAAATCACGAAGGCTTTTTCCAGATAGCTTAAGTAGTTGTATATGGATTCAATGGAAAGGGAACGCCCCTCACTTTTCAGAAACTTGGCGATGGCATTGGCGGAAAAGGTTTTTCCTACATTTTCCACCACAAATTTAACCACACGCTGAAACAAATCCAGGTTTACAATCTTGTACCGCCTGGTAATGTCACTGTTAATGACGGAATTATAGATTCCTTCCACAATCTGATAGGCGGAGCGTTCTTCAAAATTGCTGCGGGCCACGATAGGAAAGCCCCCCATACGAATATATTCCTGCAAGAGCTCCTTTTTAGAGCGGGAATCTCCTTCCTTGAAACGTAAATACTCGGAAAAAGACAGGGTGTAAACCGGAATGGAAATATATCGCCCCGTTAAATAGTCGGAAATCTCTCCGGACATCAGCTTGGAATTGGAGCCCGTCACATAAATGTCGGTGTTTGCCTCCTCTAAAAGACTGTTTATCGCCTTTTCCCAGCCTGTCACTTCCTGCACCTCATCCAGCAGAAGATAATAGCGGTCTTGATCCTGCATTAACCGCTTTATCCCCTGATACATTTCCTTACTGCTCATTCCCTCTTCCAACTCTTCCGAGGTATAACGCAGGCTAATGATATGTTCCTCCGAAATTCCGCTCCGAATCAGCTCTTCCTTTAGCATTTCTAAGATGGTGGATTTCCCACAACGCCGAATTCCTACCAAAATCTTTACCAAAGGAGTATCTCGATATTTGCCCAGCTCCTGTAAATATTGAGGACGCTCAATTCTATTTTGTTTTTCCATACTATCCTTAACTCCTTTGTTTGCTTTATTTACCCATACTTTTTCTAAACTATCCCTATGCAATTCTCTCAACTTGGGTTGTTCTATCATTTTACTTTGTTCTATCATTTCGTATTATATCACAAGCATACAGAAAAACTTCTATATATTATATATTTTTTACTTCTCTATACTAAAAAACTATATTATTTATAAAAGTTTATCTCTGTGTAGCAAAAAGAGACAGCCTAAACTGTCTCTTTTCCATACACTTAGCTTTCGCTATTAATCATAGGTTCCAGCATTTTCCATTTATCCATAGATAGATTTTTTATCTTCTATCATGGTTTATAGGATTCTTTAGATACTTTTTCTCACCTAAACATACATCCAAAGTACAAGCCATTACAATACAGACTCTAACTTCTGTGGGTGAATCCCGTGCTTCTCTGCATATCCGGTAAGAATCAGTGCCAATGCACCGTCTCCGGTTACGTTACAAGCGGTTCCGAAGGAATCCTGTAATGCGAAGATGGTCAGCATCAGAGCAGTTCCTGTCTCATCAAAGCCAAGGACACCGGTGATCAGTCCCAAGGAGGCCATAACGGTTCCACCGGGAACACCGGGAGCGCCGATAGCGAATACGCCCAGTAAGAGGCAGAAAAGAATCATCTTCTCTACGGAAGGGAACTCATTGTAGAGCATCTTGGATACCGCCATAACGAAGAAGGTCTCGGTCATAACGGAGCCGCAAAGGTGGATATTGGCGAAAAGAGGGATTCCGAAGTCCACCATATCCTCACGGATGGTTGGCTCAGACTTTCTTGCACACTCCAAAGCTACGGAAAGGGTTGCTGCGGAAGACATGGTTCCTACGGCTGTCATATAAGCAGGACCATAGTGCTTTACAATGTTCATGGGATTCTTCTTGGAATACGCTCCTGCAATGGAGTAAAGAAGAGTCAGCCAAATGTAATGTCCGATCATTACGATAATGATAATGATTAAGAAGATGGGTAACTGCTTGGTAATGGTTCCTTCGTAAGCCAAGGTGCAGAAGGTGGTACCGATTAAAAGAGGCAGTACCGGAATAACGAACTTGGTTACGATGGATAAAACGATGTTCTGGAACTCTTCCAATGCCTGGGTAATAATCTTGGAATTGTTCCAAGCTGCCGCAAGTCCCACCAATACAGAGAAGAAAAGAGCAGACATTACCGGCATAATCTGAGGAATGGACAGCTGGAAGACTACCTCAGGAAGCTCCTTTAAACCATCCACATCCGGGTTGATGTTTAAGTGGGGTAAGATGGTGTATCCGGAAAATGTAGCAAAAAATGCCGCTCCGATAGAGGATACATAGGCAATGAATAAAGCCACTATCAGCATACGAGAAGCATTGTTTCCCAGTCTTGTGATGGAGGGTGCGATAAAGCCAATGATAATCAGCGGTACACAGAAGCTGATAAACTGTGCCGCGATATACTTTACAGTTACCACAATGTTCAAAATGGCATGGGATACACCATTATCCATTCCGCTTAAAGCCAGTCCTAAGCAAATGCCCACAGCCAATGCCACCAAAAGCTTAAAGGGCAGACTATGAATAAATCCTTGTTTTTCCATACTTTTTCTCCTTCTTATTTTGTTGTAAATTTTCAAGCTCAATTTCAAGACATTTCTCAGTCTATTCTCCGGCTATTTCTTAAGCCATGTCTCGAGACATATTTCAATCTATTTCTTAAGCTTTGCCGGTTTACGCAGTTCCGTCCCCCCGGTCAGGACGCCAAAAATTCCTACACACAGGAATTCACATCCACCTGATCGGTCATTACCTTCAAAATTTCTCTGTCGGTGGATTGCATACCCACCTTTCCGATATAGCCCATATTGCGGATGGTCTTCTCCACATCCTCTTCCACGATGCCTTCTCCCCCATGGAAGCCCTGATCCTTCATACTCATGTGATGAGCTAAAATCGCCGCATGAACGGAAGATGCAATCTTCGCCGCACAGCTGGGCTTGGCACCGTCACAGACAATGCCTCCCACATTGCCCAAGGTGTTGCTGATGGTACGGCCGATCTTCTGATAATTTCCTCCGCAAAGGTAGGTAATACCGGCACCCGCACCGCAGGAGGCACTAACCGCTCCGCAGAAGGCGGAAAGAGCACCGATATAGTGCTTAATGTAAACGGACACCAAATTGCTGACAATCAAGGCTCTGTACATCTTCTCTTCGGAAATGGAAAGGGCTTTCGCATATTCCACCACCGGCATACTTACGGTAATACCCTGATTGCCGGAGCCGGAGTTAATCACCACCGGAAGAGGGCAACCGCTCATTCTGGCATCAGATCCTGCTGCCGCTCTGGCGCATGCACAAGCCCGTACATCGGAGCCCCAGGTCTCCAAAATCGTCTTTCCCACACTGGCCCCCCAGGGATTGTCCAAGCCCTCTTGGGAAATCGCCAGGTTCATCTCCACCTGTCTCTGTAAAGACGGTCTTACCAAGGATAAATCCACTGCATTGGCATAGTCCAAAATACCCTGAAGAGACATCAGACTCCGGTCTCCTCCTGTGGAAATCACATCCTGCTTATCCTCTTCTCCCTCTTTGTAAAGAACCTCTCCATCCTTTTCCATGTAAATGATGTTACTGTGCTGGTTTGCAATCTCCAGTTTTACCTTATGGTTTTCGGACAGAAGCTCTACCGCAATGTAAAGCTTGGGGCCTTCCTCCTGAAAGCTGACCTTGCAAAAACCGGTATCCACCAGCTTTCTGCACTTCTCCCGGTCTTCATCCGTAACAGTAGATAATACTTCCAGCTTTAAGTCAGGATCACCGCCAAGTACACCCAAGATTGCCGCTGCCTGCATTCCCTTCTGTCCTCCGGAATTAGGCACAGTAACCGCCTTTACATTCTTAATAATGTTTCCGGAGCAGCAAAGCTTTATCTCCTTGACCTCTTCTCCCAGAAGCTTCCTTGCTGCCGCTGCGGCATAGGCAATGGCAATGGGTTCCGTACAGCCCATGGCCGGCACCAGCTCATTCTGTAAAATCTCCGTATAATTCTTCATCAAGCTCTCTTCCACCAATAGCACCTCCTAAAATATGTCTGACAGGACTTTTTAACTAAACCTTCCTTCCCATAGTAAGCGTGAAGATTGTCTTTCAAAGTAAAACCCCGAAATCTTCCTATTCTTATTTAGATTTACTCTAATCATATCAGTAATGCGATTAAAAAGCACTAGGCGGATTTTGACGATTTTTTAACATAACTTTTATATGATTTGTATAGTGATTCTATAAATATTACAAGATTTTTATGCAATATATAAGTGCATAGAAGTACGCCCTCACAAACATCACCAGTGAGAACCATATTCAATATGAGAAAGCCGCTCTGATGCAATATAGGCCTGTAATAGGGGCAAGCTGAGCCCGCCGGTACTTACAGAGCCCCGGCAAAGTGAAGAACTGTAGAAATCTAATAACCAAAGCGAATGATGCAGTATAGGCATGAAAGAGAGCAATCTGAGCTCGCCGGAACCTATGGAGGCCCTGCAAAGCGAAGGACTATAGAAATCAAATAGCTGAAGCGATTGCAGTATAGACATGAAAGAGAGCAATCTGAGCCCGCCGGTATCTACAGAGCCCCTGCGAAGCGAAGGACTGTAGAAATCTAATAACCAAAGCGAATGATGAAGTATAGGTCTGTAATAGGGGGCAATCTGAGCCCGTCAGTACTTACTGAAAGCGAGCCAAGGCGACGCTTGAAGTTAGTACTGCTACGAAGGCGAGGTTAGCGGGAGCGTGCCCCGATTACAGACCTATACTTCATCAAAGCGCTTTCTCATATTGAGTACAGTCCTTCACTTTGCAAGGGCAAGCATAGCGGAAGCGTGCTCGATTTCACGCCTATACTGCATCAGCGCCCCCTACCCCGCCATGCGCTCATACATACCGTAATAGCTTCTATCCTCCAGCATATCCTTTCGAAGCTTAAACACATCCTCAGGATCGTCCGTAATCATGCCGTCCACCGGACTTTGCAGGTATTTGATGATTTTGTCTTCTTCATTGATGGTCCAAACATAAATTTCCTTCCCCATATCCTGCACCTCTCCCATCAGGTAGCCGTTATAGGAGGAATCTTCAATCGCATAAAAGTCCACATTTTCCGTGGCAAAATCTCCGAATTGCACCGGAATCACCACCCCGGTCTTCCATTCCGGAGCAGTCTCTTCTATCCCCTCCATCAGGGAAATGTCCAAAGACATCAGGGGGTTCGTCTTCTCCACCCCGTATTCTTCCAGCTTCTCCAGAAGAATTTCCGAAAAATTCTCCGGTTCCTTCCCATGAGGCTTAATCTCTATCAGAAGGGGCATATTCAGCTCCTTTGCCCGCTGTACAAATTCCCGAAGGCTTGGAATTTTTCCGCTAAACTCCCCCTGATGCACCGTCATAGCGGTGAGCTCCGAAAGGGTACAGTCGTAGACCTTTTTTTCTATTCCGGTAAGTCGGGAAAGATCCACATCATGCATTACCACAAATTCCCGATCCTTGGTCAGCTGAATATCCAACTCCACCATATCAGCCCCTGCTGCCTTTGCCCCCTCTAAAGACTCTATAGTATTTTCTACTCCGGTAGAAACCAGCCCTCTATGGGCAATGATTTTCGCATCCGTATTAACTTCCCGTCCCATATAATCCATAAGCGCTATGGTGCTGTGAAAAACAAATAAAGCCAGTAGGAGGAAAACGGTGGTTTTGCTATACTTTTGTTCCTCGGCAAGAAAAGCATTTTCCCCCTCGGAGCCTTCCACCGGAAGAGTATTTACCAAGAGGGAAAGAAAGCCGATTTTTGACAAAATTCCAAAGAAAAATCGGGTAAAACGAAAGAGCAGGAAGAAAAGAAAATGAAAGATGCCCAATTCTCCCTTTGGATCCAGGCGGGTAAAGAGAAAAGCCGCCAGATAGAGTAAAAGAGCGGCCAACAAACTCAGCAAAAACTCATATAAAAAGAGAGTCAGAAACAATTTGATTCCGCCTTTTTTCGTATAGGCAAAGCTTTCCCGCACAGATTTGTTAAACTTCTGCGCCTTTAAGCCCATTAAAGGCACAGTATAAACCAGACGCATATTTAAGTACATGAAAAAGAAAAACAGAAGAAAAAGAGCAATATGCCCTCCCACAGTTTTGCCCACTTCTTCCGTTATAAAATCCGGAATGTGGAAGGAATCTGTCAGGGAAGAGCTTAGAATAAAGCCCGCCACCGGCACGGTGCAGAGAATATAAAGAAGGAACAGCAGCACATTTCCATAGCTGAAATCCCGCAGTCGGATTAGAGAGGTGCGAAGAATTTTTCGATAAGAAATCCGAACCCCTTCCTTGGCCGCCAAAATCACCTGTACCAGGGTGAAGACCTCCACATAAAAAAAGAAGGCCAGAAGAAAAGCAAAAAGCAAAACCATAAAGAGGCTTCTGGGGCTGGTAAAGAAATAGCGAATATTGTACTGATCCACATTGGGCAAGTCTACCAGCACCAAAGCCAGACGGAAAAGCATTTGCAAAAGCTCCTTCCCTACAAAGGTCGCAATCTGCAAAAAAATAGCGGTAGACAAAAAGAGGAACTTATGGCGATTGCAAAATGTCAAAGTCCCAAAAACCTGTTTCCACATGCCCTCTTTTTTTTCCATAAGTTCCTTTCTAAAATTTGCTTGGTAAATGCTTTAAATGAATATTTTTACAATATATCTCCTTTTCGTTAAAGAAACCGCAAATTTCTTTCCGATATCGATTTAAGAAAAATGGAGCTTTAAACGATAGGCGGAGTACTCTCCGAAGTCCTGAATATCCTCCTCCAAATAGCGAATGGCCTTCTCCACATCCTTATTTCGTAGCGCCGACACAATGTCCACATGGTGCTCCGTATCCATGGAAAAAAGAATTTCCTTGTCCTTTTTCCAATAGTATTGGGAGTAGGCTCGCTTCAGTCTGGTCATGCATTTTTCCAGCTGCTCCGTAATATAGTCATTGTGGGCACAGGCAATCAAACGAAGGTGAAATTCCATGTTATGCTTCCAGTGAGTCATGGCGTCCGTATTATTTTCACTGCACTGACTGTTGATCTGCTCCAAGTCCCGAAAGTCTTCCTCCCTAAGCTCCGCTCCGCACTCCAAAAGCACTCCCCGCTCCAAGACAAAGCGGAAAGCCAGCATATCGTAGATATCTTCCTTACTGAGGCGCACCACCTCATAGCCGTAGCGGGGGATATTTTTTAAAATGCCGTCCGCACAAAGTGCCATCAGCGCCTCTCGAACCGGAGACTTGCTACAGTGGTATTTTTCCAGTAGTGCCTTTTCATTCAAAATATCTCCCGGAGAAACATTGCCCTGGAAGATATCCTCCAGAATAGATTCATATACTTGGTCTTTCAGACTTTTTTCCATAGTTCTCCCTTCATTTCTTTGAACTGTCCTAGTATAGCGTAAAAAAGGAGGCTAAAAAAGCCTCCGAAGTGATTTTCTCTGATGAGAAGAAAAGATTTTTTATCTTAAAACTTGCCATAGAAAACTATACATACAGACTTTCTAAGGAAATCAAAAGCAAATCATCCCGAGAAATTGCTTCAAATCCGCTTTTGGAAAGGAAGCCGTAACGATAGCATTGCAGGCCGCATTCCTTTACCTGCGCTATCTCCTTTTCTATTTCCGCCTTGCTAAGAGGCTTATCTTGAAACTTTACTTCATAAAAAATATAGCCCTTGGGATCGTAGGTGACAATGTCGAACTCTCCGTTTCGTCGTTCTTTCGGAATATCGTAGTAGTACCTGCCTATTTTCTCAAAGGGCTCCTCTATAAGTCCTGCCCGATTCTGCCGAATCAAATATTGTTTTCCTATTGTCTCAAAACGCTTCGGCACATAGGCATTTTCAAAGTCCTCCTGAATATATCGCTGATAGAAAATATCCGAATTCATCACGTTTAGCTGGGAGCTGTAGCGGAAAATATATCGATAATAAAACAAGGACATGGGGTCACCGATATAATATCCGGACTTCTTTCGGTTATTTTCATCATTAATGGGCGCTGCCTTCTCCACCAACTCCATACGAATCAGCTTGTCCAACACATCCACTAGGCTGGGGCCACTGGAAACATGGGACTGAGACAGGATATCGTTAAAGCGGGAAAATCCCTTTGCCATAGCCTCAAAGACTTCATTGGCATTCACAATTTTCGCAATTTCCGACTTAAGGTACATGAGTACCTCATTTTCCAGTCTTGCACCGGGGGATGCGATCAGCTCTATAATATTTTCCTTTACGGACCTGTCTTCCCGAATCAAACGATTATAATAGGGAATTCCGCCAAAAACACTATAAAGCCTCACCTTATCCTCGTCGGAAAAATGGGAATAAAACTGTGCCGAATCATAGTAATCCATGGGCTTCAGCTTTAAAACCAAATCAAAACGTCCAAATAAGGGATTCTCTTTTTCTATCAGTTTCTGCATGGTATCCACAAAGGAACCGCACAAGGCCAATTTCAATTTACTCCGGTTTCGATATTTATCAATCAGTGCCTGCAAAACACTGTCCATGCCCTTCAGCACATCGCTAAGATAAGAATATTCATCCAAAATCAAGAGAATATTCTCCTCCGTTGCCCTTTTAAAAAGAAAATCCAGCACTTCCTCCAGACCGGAAAAGGAAATCTTCGGGTAGCCAAACTCTTCCGAAAGTAAAGTCGCCAGGCTTTCTACATTGTTCATTTCAGAAGTCTGTTTACACTCGTAATAAATCCTCTTCCCCTCAAAGAACTGCATGGAATGTTTCATCAGCTCACTTTTTCCAATACGCCTTCTTCCGTATAATAGAAGCACTTCCATGCCGGGAGACTGATACAAGCCTTTGATTTTCCGTACTTCTTCCTCTCTTCCGATAAATTTCATTTTATTCGGTCACCTCCGATTCGGTTTTGTCCGAATAAAAATTATCATATCTGTTCTAAGATGTAAAGGCCAGGAATTAAACTACCGCATTTCCTCAATATGATAAATGTAGTCAATGGTGGACAGGGCTTCGATAATCTCCTTGTGAGTTTTGAACTTCTTCAGCTCCTTGCTGTCTATAGTAAAGGTCACGGAATACACGCTAAGGCCGGAACCGTGGTAGGCGGTATTTAACTCAATATCATCAATTCGAAGCCCCAGTCTCCGGATAGTCGTTACAAAGTCCTGTAAATACTGCCTGCTCTTTAACTCCAAATGAATTTCAAAGTGGTTAGAGCGATTTTTCAAATACATTTCCAAACCCGGTAAAGAAGACAGAATCCAATAAAGCATAAAGCAGGCTACTACACTGATCAAGTATAGTCCCGCTCCTGCACTGAGGCCGATGAGAATACAGGACCATAGGGCAATGGCAGTGGTTAATCCCTTCACCTGATTTCGGGAGCTGTAAAGAATCGCCTTTCGGCTGATGCTTGCAATACTGATCATGGCAAAGGCGGAGAGCATAGGAAAACGAAGATTTCCCTCGTTCATAAACAGCAGATCCAAAATCATGGCCAGACAGCTGGATAAAGAAGCCAAAATAAAGGTACGAAGACCTGCGGAATGCCTTTTGTTGGCTCGCTCACAGCCAATGATGGAAGAGAGAAGAACCGCAAGTAAGATTCTAAGCAAGGCGGAAGAAAGGCTGATATTATGCTCTATCCTAAGACTTTGAAAAGCTTCCTGTAGTGTCCATTCTGACATGGCTTTTTCCTCCTGTTCTTCTGTAATCAATGCTAATAAAACTCATCTACAATCGAAATTGCATTGAAAATATCAAGTATAATTTGTCTAAGTACTTTTGCATTTTTACTTTCAACTAGTAGCATTGCCACATTTAAAAATGCTCTAAAATCAAATAAAGCAATCTGGGAAGTTCGACTACTGATGTTCCCGACATTAATGTCGGGAACATCCTGTTCAGCAATACATTTTATAAATGCTTTCAGCCTGGCTCCTTTGACAATCTCATATCCGTTCGAGGAAATTTCATCAATATTGTCACTTACATACCTTTCTATTGTTCTTTCATCAACATCAAAATATGTAGCCACCATAGCCTTAGTAAACCTAAGACGTTCTTCAAAAACAACTCCTTGTATTCCGGTTTGTTTTTGTAACTCCGTAATAGCCAATTCATTATTCAATATATTTTGTCTATCCACTTGGCAAGTAGTTAAGTCTTTCGCCATGTTTCCTCCTACGTAAATGAACTATCTATTTTTTATCTTATATAACCCCTTAAGTAGAAGCTTCAAGCTAATACTGCTCCTCCGCCGCCTCGGTAAAGGCTTCTTCCTCTTCCGCCAGTCTCTTAGCATGAGAAGGAAGTTCCTTCTGAATAGCCTGGATTCGCTCAATCAAAAGCTCCACCTCATTTTTCTTCTTCTCCGGTTCTAGTGTGACGGATTCCGTTAAATCCTCCAGACTTACCGCATAGGAATGGGAAAGATAGAGTCCCAGTTTAGCACACCCCGGTCCTATAAGTTCGTAGAGAATGCTGGAGGCAGGAATTACCGTTTCCAAGGCTCTTCCCAACTCTCCTCCCAGGATTCTTGCCCCCAAGGCGGAAAGACCGATGGCTACTCCTGCCTGAGGCACCAATGCCAATCCTAAATATTTCCGAACTTCCTTCTTTTCTCCCACCAAAGTTGGGCCCAGAATAGCCCCCAGATATTTTCCCAAAATACGTACCAAGAAATAACTGATTCCCACCAAGAGCAAAGGAACATTTTCCCCTATTCCCTCAGAATGTAAGAGCACATCCAGCTTAAAGTTCATACCGGAGCGCACGAAAAACAGAAGTAAAATAGGAGGATTAAAGTAATTTAATTGCTTGAAAATCTTGTCGTCTTCCGTAATATTGATGTAAATCATACCCATGGACATACAGCCCAAAAGAGGAGAAACATCCAAAAGGGCGCAGATGCCGCAAAAGCTGAAAAGCACCGCAATGGTAATAATCAAACGGTTGTCCGTAGAACGCTGCTTCGGCATTAAAAGTTTTAAAAAAAGCCCAAAAAGTCCTCCCAGAAGAAGTACCGCCAGATTTAAAGCAATAGGCATAAGAATACTGCTCAGCTTAAAGGAGCCGGATTGCAGCGCCACCGCCACGGAAATCGCCATGCTGTACGCCACAAGGCCAAAGACATTGTCCAATGCCACCACCTGCAAAAGGGTATTCACAAAGTCCCCCTTGGCATTAAACTGCCGGATGGTCATAATCGTGGAAGCGGAGGCGGTGGTTGCTGCCAATGCTCCCAAAACCAAGGACAGACTTAAATTCAATTTCAAAATAAAAAGACAAAGCACAAAAACAAAGAGGGAAGCCAGAGTCGCTTCAAAAAGGGTAATGATACAAACCTTCAGCCCGTTCTGCTTTAGCGTAGAAAAGGTAAAAAATTCTCCGGTACCAAAGGCAATAAAGGCTAGAGCAATATCCGCAATAAAACTTGTGCCTTCAATAATGTCCGGATTCACCAGATTCAAGCAATAGGGTCCAATCAGGATTCCCGCCAAAATGTAGGCGGTTACATTGGGAAGCTTCAGGCGCTTGGTGACTCTTGTTAAGGCAAAGCCGGAAAATAGCATTAAAGCTATGGGGATAATCACTCCGGACACAGAGGAGCCCCCCCTGAAATATTTGCATGATGGATTGTCCTTCCATGGGATTGTCCTCCTTCCTGGAAAATATTCTAAATCTATAGTAAATAATCAACACGAAAAAGGGAAGTACTAAACATCCGTAAATGAGGTAGTTTAATGCTTCCCAAGCTTCTTCAATATAGGCAATCTATTTTTTTCTTATTTTCTAGCCTGATCAATGACTACTGCAATCAGAATAATAACGCCCATTGCCACCGTCTGCCAATATGCCGAAACCCCAAGTAAACTTAACGCATTATTAATAATTCCGATAACGATAAGACCAATAACTGTCTGAGGAATTCCTCCTCGTCCACCGGACATACTAGTACCACCCATTGCTACTGCTGCAATGGCATTTAACTCATAGCCTACTGCTGCCGTGGCCTGTCCATTCTGTAACTTGGAGGCTAACACCAGCCCTGCTAATGCTGAAAGAATTCCGGAAATCACATAGACCGAAAAACGGACTTGATCTACATTAATTCCTGTCAGCTTAGCTACCTCTTTATTACTACCTACAGCATAAATATATCTTCCATAGCAAGTCTTTGTTAAAATAATATAACTAAGAAAAATAATAAAACCCATTAAAATAACTGATACAGGAATAATACCAAGTTCTCTTAAACCGATAAACCCAAAACTTTCCGGCAAGCCAAAAACCGGCTTTGCATCTGTAAAAACATAGGCTAAACCTCTTGCTACATTCATCATCGCCATAGTTGCAATAAAGGGAGGAACATTCAACTTTGCAATACAAAATCCATTAAGAGCACCACACACAGTACCTATTACTAAGGAAGTTAGTAATATAATCAGAATGGACATCGGAACAGATGCATTTGGCATAGTTTTGATTAAAGACGCTCCTGCTACCCCTGCTATAGCCGCTACCGAACCAACAGAAAGGTCAATACCATCTGAAAGTATAGTAAAGGTCATGCCACAGGCAATAAGTGCATTGATTGAAATCTGAATCAAGATATTCTTGATATTTCCCCCTGTCGCAAATCGAGGGACAAAAAGAAGACACACTGCAAACAGCGCTACCGCAAAAAGGAGCATGGTATTTTCTCCTTTTAGGACTTTTGATATACCACCATTTTTCTTATTCATAAACAACCTCCTCATTTCCTTTGCTGGCAAAAAGCATGACATTTTCTTCTGTCGCTTCTGCACTATCCAGAAAACCGGTTACATATCCCTCTCGCATTACCATAATGCGATTAGAACATCCTAATACCTCTGGTAATTCTGAAGAAACGAGGATAATGCTGCCACCTTCCTCGACAAAATTCTTCATAAGCTCATATATTTCCGCTTTAGCATTAACGTCTATTCCCCTGGTAGGCTCATCCATAATAAGAATCTTAGACTTTGCTAAAAGCCACTTTGCTATTACTACCTTCTGTTGATTTCCTCCTGAAAGATTTTTAATGATTGCTGAATCTGAAGGAGTCTTAATCCGTAACTTGTCTATGTAGGAAATTGCTTCTCGCTTTTCCCACGAAAAATCAATAAAACCACTATGACTATTCTCTTTTAAAGATGCCAAACTGGTATTTTCCCGAACTGTCTTTTCCAGTAAAAGTCCCTGGCCTCTTCTATCTTCGGGAATTAATCCCATACCTTTTTTAATAATTTCCTTAGGCTGTAATCCCTTTAAACTTTCTCCATACAAAAATACCTCTCCACTATCATAGGAATCAGCTCCAAAAATCGCCCTCATTAATTCAGTTCTTCCTGCACCGATAAGTCCGGCTACCCCAAGAACTTCTCCTTTATATAGTTGAAATGAAACATTTTTAAAATGATTTTTAGAGCATAGGTTCTTCACCTCCAAAACCAATTCTTTATTTTCCGGAGCTTTGGCTTTGTAATAAAATTGGGAAATTTCTCTTCCCACCATCATTTCTACCATCTTCTGTTCAGTTACTGTTGAAACCGGTACTGTAGCAATCTTCATACCATCTCGAAGTACGGTAAGCATATCTCCCATCTCCAGAATTTCCTTTAGACGATGAGAAATATAAATTACTGCAACATTATCTTTCTTTAATTGACGTATAACTCGAAAAAGAGACTGTACCTCGTGGTCAGAAAGCGAACTGGTAGGCTCATCCATAATTACTAACTTACTATTCTGAGAAACAGCTCTGGCAATCTCTACCATTTGCTTTTCTCCATTACTAAGCTTATATACCGGTGAGCGTGGATCAATCGCCACATCCATTTCATCCAAAATCCTTTTACATTCCGCAATCATTTTTTCTTTGTTTAAAAATCCGGATTTTTTCTCTTCTCTTCCCAGAAAAACATTTTCATAAACTTTTAAATCCTCAATAACGCTAAGTTCTTGATGAATAACGCTGATTCCTCTCTGCTGCGCTTCTCGAATATTTTTTGCCCCGGGCTGTCCCTCTATCAAAACTTCCCCTTTATCAGGTTGATAAATACCGGAAATGATTTTAATAATTGTGGATTTTCCTGCACCATTTTCTCCCAAAAGAACATGTACTTCCCCAGGATAAAAAGCAACAGAAATATCCTCTAAGACTTTCACGCCGGGAAATTCCTTATGAATATGCTTTAATTCTACTAAAGTCTCTTTTCTTTCTTCCATCATAATATGCTCCATATTATAGAAAAAGGCGTCCAAAAAGTGGGACGCCTTCCTCTTAACCTATCTTTTTATTACTTTGCATTCTTTGCATCAATAATATAAGGCGCAATCAAAATCTCGGAATCTACCTTCTCACCCTCTAAATGCTTCTTAATAGCCTCAAGAGTGGTCTTACCAATTCCTGCAGGGTCCTGTGCAACATCTGCAACCCAGTTTCCACCCTTCTTGATTTCTGCAACACCTTCTGGATTTCCGTCATAACCGATAATCTTGGTTGCTGCATTGGCTGCTGTGATAGAGGAAAGAGCACCAATAGCTGCAGGATCTCCTACACAGAAAACAACATCGATATTATCATTCTTTAAAAGCATGTTCTGCATTACATCTGCAGCCTTCTGCTGGTCACCGGAATAGTTCTGCACATCAACTACTTTGATATCCGGAGCATTCTCCTTTAAATAATCTGTAAATCCGGTCTCTCTATCTACACAGCTTTCGATTTCAGAATAAGTAATTACTGCTGCATTACCCTTTTTTTCGGTAAGGATATTATTTACCACATACTCAGCAGCAAGCTGTCCACCCTTCTTGTTATCTGTAGCAACGTGAGTAACCGGCTTTCCATCAGAAGCGATATCCATAGTAAATACCGGAATTCCAGCCTTTTCAGCAAGCTCAATCATAGACTTGGATCCTGCAGAGTTAGTTGGTGCAATAACAATAGCATCTACTTTCTTGGTAATAAAATCCTGTACCTGACCAAGCTGCTTATTTGCATCTCCTGCAGCATCTTGTACATCTAAAGTCCATCCATATTCCTTTGCTTGCTCTTCCATAGCAGTCTGGATACTATTATAGAACACGTGGGTACTGTTCAGTAAGCTTACACCGATGGTCTTTGCTTCTCCTTTAGTCTCTTCCTTCTTAGCCTCCGTCTCTCCGGCTTTCTCTGTCTGTTTTTCTGTTTGCTCTGATGCTGCAGCAGTTGTGCTCTTTGCAGCACTGCCACCTCCACAAGCCACAAGAGATACAGCCATTAAAGCTGCGAGTACCAATGAAATACCTTTTTTCATCACTTTTTCCTCCTTTAAAGATAAGTAAGTAAATATTCAGAACGAGGTCTGCGTGATTGCTTACCCGTTTTGATTCGAGTTAAAATTTGTCCATTATTGAGAAAAATAAAACATTGTTTCACGTATTCCAAATTCTTATCTAAGTTTTTATGCCTTATGGACACTATTCAATACATGCATCTTATGCTTAATAAGTTCCTTAACTTTTTCTCTACCTGCTCCATTATATTTCTTTGGATCAAATACTTCCGGATTCTTCTCAAGGTACTCTTTTACCCCCTTGGTAAAGGCATCTCTTAATTCGGTTGCAAAGTTCACTTTGCAAATACCAAGGCCTGTTGATTTCTTTACATCTTCATCAGGAATTCCTGACGCACCATGTAGAACAATAGGAATACTTACCAGACTTTTGGTTTTTTCCAAAATATCAAATCGTAACTTTGGTACTCCTTTATAAAATCCATGAGCATTTCCAATACCAACTGCAAGGAAATCCACACCTGTTTGCTCTGCAAATTCCTTTGCTTCTTCAGGATCGGTATAGGACTTTTCACTGTCTTTTACTTCATGTGTGTCTTCTTTTCCTCCTACCGTTCCTAGTTCTCCCTCAACCGGCACTCCCATAGCATGTGCAAACTCAACCACTTTCTTCGTAAGAGCTACATTTTCAGAAAAAGCCAGCTTAGAGCCATCAATCATGATAGAGGTGTAACCGGATAGAATCGCTTTCGCACAAAGCTCTGCACTGTTTCCATGATCCAGATGTAAAGCCACCGGCACTTTCGCCTTTTTTGCTTCTGCGTTTACCATTCCAAAAAACATATCTGTATCTGCATATTGCAAGCTTCCCGGAGTTGTCTGAATAATTACCGGAGAAGATAATTCCTCTGCCGCTGCTACAATTGCCTGAACCATCTCCATGTTCTCCGCATTAAAAGCACCGACTGCATAGCCCTCTTGCTGCGCTTTCATCAAAATTTCCTTAGAACTTACCAAAGCCATATTTTTCCCCTTTCTATTCTTCTAAATTGATAATTTCAACCTTTTGTAACATTGCTTCCAAATCTTCTTTTTCGCACAACTGAGTACCCGGATGTAGTAAAGATCCTGTTGCACAAGCTACCGCATATCTAAAAATATCTTCATCCGAAAGGCCTTTCTTCATCGCCAAACAAGCTCCTGCCACCATGGAATCCCCGGCCCCCTGCACTCCCTGTACAAGAATCTTTACCGGTTTTGCCTGATAGCACTTTTCTGCTGTGAGAAATAAAGCTCCCTCCTCTCCCAATGAAATACAAAGATAATGTATGCCTTTCTGTAGTAAGCTCTTGCCAAAGCTAATCATTTCTTTGGTATCTTTAAATGCCTTTCCATAAAAAGCTTCCAACTCTTCCCGATTCGGTTTCACAAAATACGGCTGTGCCTCTAATGCCAAAGCTAGTAAATCTCCAGTAGCATCTAAGACTGTTTTTATCCCTTTTTCCTTTGCTAAAAGTATTAATTCCTTATAAATACTCCTTGGAACCCCTGGTGGTACGGAGCCATCCACAACTAAGATATCCGTCCCTTCCCACTCTTTTTCCATCAAAGAGAAGAAAGCAGACACATCGGCTTCAGTAACTTCTTGTCCCTTATCATTAAACTCACTCATTACACGCTTTTCTGTGTCGAAAATCTTTACATTTACACGAAGACTTCCTTGAACTGTGTGAAAGTGATAAGGACAATGAATACGTTCAAAAAAGCGTCTCAATCTGGCCTCATCTTCCGAAAAAGAAAAACCGGTCGCTATATTGCTAACACCAAGATTTTGTAACGCTATACTGACATTAATTCCTTTTCCCGAAATATCTTCCCTTGTTTTCAAAACCTTATTTGTTCCTCCATAAAGGAACTTCTCAATCTCTATTGTTCTATCAATACAAGGGTTTAAACTAACTGTAAGAATCAATTTTTCTCCCCCTTTAAAAAATCCGACATAGCTTGGAAAATAATGTACACTGAAGTAGCTCCTGCATCCTGCAGCCCGATGGCCTTATCTCCAAAATACTTTGCTCTTCCAAAACGTGCTTTTATCGTTTTCGTGTACTCCATCCCTTTTTCTGCAGCTAAAGCAGCTCTTTGAAAACCCTCTATAAGATCCAATCCTTCCTTTGCGCCCTCTTCCAGAGCAAGAACTGCCGGCTCCAAAGCATCCACCATGGTCTTATCTCCTACTTTAGCTTTCCCTCTCTTTTTTAGTGAAGTTAAAGAAATAGAAAAAATCTCTGCAAAATCACTTAATTTGAAACTGTTTCGTTCCTCTCTTTTTACAATTCCCGATATAAAAACCGTTCCAAATAAAACGCCTGAAGCTCCGCCCATAGTGTCTAAAAGGCAAGTACCCACTGCTCGAAAAACCCCTTCACAGGAATCAACTTTCAAATCAAGCAACATTTTCTGAACAGCCAAAAAGCCTCTTTTCATACCTGTTCCATGGTCTCCATCACCTATTTTCAAGTCAATCTCTGTAAGGTACGGCTCTGACTCCACCACTTTCTGAGCAACTCTCTCCATCATTCTTTTTACTTGATCAGCACTAACTTCCTTCATACTGTCTTCACCTTCTAAATCTTTTCTTCTACATTAAGTTTGAACACCCTGTACTCTGTATATGATACTCACCAAGTTTATTCCATTTCTCTTTTGTAAAACAACGGCGAATACGCTTCTTTTTTATAAAATCCTCTATATTCCTCTTGCATTTTCAAAAAGCTAAGAGAGAGTCCCCCTGCTCCTTGTGTGGGAAAGAGTGATTGAACAAAGGTATCAAATACTTTTATTTTCTTCCTCTTCAAAGCATTCTGGAGACTATATAAGAGGATGCATTCTTCCAAGGTAGTTGTTGCCTGAAATACATTTAGAAAAACAGCGATCTCATCTCCTTCTTTTAGCTGTAAATCAATCAGTAAAGGTTCAATGAGCTTCTCTATTAAAGAATCCGCACTTGGCAAATTTGTTCTTTCTTTTCCTAATTCTCCGTTAAATCCCATACCGTATTCTACAAAACCATCCGGTAAATCATAAGCTTGTTTTCCATTTTCGAAAACAAAAGCCGGAGAAGTGGTTACACTTGCCGTGGAAAGATTATCATTTATTCTCTCTCCCAAAGACACTAGTTCTTCTAAACTAAGTCCCGCATTTCTGGCCGCAGAGAGTATTTTTAATACCAATGTAACACCGGCAATACCCCTTCTCTCCTCTCTTTCTTCTGATGAATCCACATCATCCGAAACATAAATCTGTCGTGTCTTAATTCCCTCCAACTCTGCAAGCTCACTTACCAACTCAAAATTTAGAACATCCCCTGCATGATTTGTTGCAATGCACAGTACTCCTTCATCATGTGAAAGCGCACGAATCGTTTTAAGAATACTGCCTGCTGCCGGTGCAGTAAAAATATCCCCTAAAACGCAAGCATCAGCCAGTCCTTTTCCCACATATCCAATCGGCCAAGGCTCATTACCTGCCCCTGCTCCAATTAAAATAGATACACCATTCTTTCTATCTTTATACAATAGAACTTTTTGTCCTTCTATCCGTTCAAAAAGATTGGGGTAGGTTTCTACATATCCATCAATCATTTCTTCTACCGCTTTTTCCAGCGTATTATGTAAACGATTCATTTTTTCCTCCTACTCTTTTTCCTCTAAACATTTCATTAATTATTTAATATGCTCTGTATGAATCTCATTCGAAAATGTCTTAAAGTAAGTGATATTTTTTCTTTTATTCTTATGAGCAATGAGCATATAAAGACAATCCACAATAACAAGCTGTGCCAAATTTTCACTGGACGGATCAAATAGGTTCCCATCCTGCGCATTATTATAATCATATGCACTAAATAAGGTGTAATCCGAAATTTTAGCTAGTGGAGACTCTTTAATACTACTGATTCCCACCACTTGAATACCTCTTTTTTTCGCTCTTCTTGCTCCCTCAACCACTGATTTACTCTGCCCAAAATTACTCACGCATATCAAAATATCTTTTTTTTCCATAATGGATGTAATATTTACAATCTCGTGGGCATCACTAAACATCATAATCGGGTATCCAATGCGATAAAGCCTAGAGTACAGTGCCTCCATAGTGACTTTTGATCGACCCACGCCGATGACCACAATTCTTCTTGCCTCATGTATCAAATCTGCCACTGTCTGCATAGTATCAAAGTCCAGTATCCCCCAAGTCTCCTCAAGTTCTCTAACACTTTTTGAAAAAATAGTTTTACAGATAGAATGAGCATCTCCAGTAATAGGCTCACCGTTATAATTTAGTTCATTTTCTTCCTGCCGATTCTCCTCTTGCTTTTCCATCACAATCTTTAGACGAAAGTCACGGAATTCTTTGTACCCCATCATTTTTACAAATCTACTGACAGAAGCTGTACTGACTCCACTCCTACGAGCTAATTCACTAGCTCTCTCCACACACTTCTTATCTTCTGTATCAATGAGATAATCTGCTATTTTTTGCATTGCTTCATTCATCTGAGGATATAATGATTTAATCTCCGGAATAACAGATTGTTGCACGAAGCGCTCACTTCCTTTCGTATGTACTTTTGTTTCATATATCTGTAATGTACTAATTTTTTGTTTCACAGTAACTTTATTCCACTCCACAAAGAATGTCAATCTTACATATATTTTTCAGGAATTCAGACAATTTTTTAGCAAAAACTTATACATAATCAACTAATATAAAAGCGATTATAAAATTCTCTTATAGCATAAACAGTAATTACAAAGCCTGTTTTTGAATACTTAGAATAGTTCCCCTCTTATTTGCCTTTCCTATGAATCTCTGCTATGATATAAAATAATAAAATTTATCATTTTTGAAAGGAGTCTTATGTATAATCAGGAGCGGTATCTTTTTCGGGCGGCTACTGAAGAGGATATCCGAGAATTAGCAGCGATAGAAAAGATATGTTTTTCGGAAAATGAAGCCTGTAGCTATGGAGAGGTCAAAGACCGTGTTGAGAAAATACCGGAAGATTTTTTGATTGCCTTTGATCAAGTGAATAAAAAGATTGCCGGTTATATGAGCGGTATTCACTCCGGTTCTGAAGTCTTTTTAGATGAATTTTTTCAAAATGCCTCCTTACAGGAAAAAGGAGCAAAGCATTGCTTTCTTTTAGGTCTGGAGGTTCGACCGGAATATCAAGGAAAAGGGCTCGCCAGCCAGATTATGAACCGCTATATTGACATGGAGGAAGCGCGGGGTACTGAGAAGATTTTTCTCACCTGCCATACCCACTTTGTTCCTTTCTACAGCGGTTTTGGCTATGAGCATTTGGGTAAATCCCCCTCCACCTGGGGCGGAGAGAGCTGGGAGGATATGGTTTATATTCTTGCGTAATAAGCTAAGTTTTTATACGCCAAAAAAGGGACTGCGCAAAAATCAAACTAATAAAGAAATTTTCGGCAATATATGTCTGAAATAGGGGTAGTCTGAGCCCACCGGTACTCGCGAAATCCGGCGAAGTGAAGAACTGTAAAAATCATTAAATGAAGCGAATAATGCAGTATAGGTCTATAATAGGGGTAATCTGAGCCCGTCAGTACTTACTGAAAGCGAGTAAAGCGAAGCTTGAAGTTAGTACTGCTACGAAGGCGAAGTTAGCGGGAGCGTGCCCCGATTATAGACCTATACTGCATTAGAGCGTATCTTTATAATACAGCCCCTTTATTCCATACTATAGTTTTTTCAGCTTGGCAAAGCCTGCCAGCATCTTCTTCTGCCCTGCGGTATCAAAAAGCACCGTTACCAGCTTATCCTTCTTATCCTCTTCTATGGCCAAAACTTCACCCTCTCCGAATTTCGCATGGCTGACCCGATCTCCTACCTGATAATCCAGGCTTCCGGAGCTCATGCCGGAAATGCCCTTTTGGATAATGCCGGCCTTTTGATAGGCTTGAAGATCCAAAGGCTTTTTGGAAGAAGAATATCCGGCACTGCCATATAGATTAGAGGATGAACGCCCTGATGAACTATATGCACCGGTAGAGCCGTAGGAACCGGAGGAACTATAGGAACCGGAAGGACCATAGGCACCGGAGGAGCCGTAGGAATCTGACTGTCCCATATAAGCTTTGATAGACTGATTCGCCTGCTGTAAGTAAGAGCTATAACCGGAACGGCCTGTTTTTTCCATGAAAATATCTTCTTCACTGGGCTTTTTCCGATAGAGGTACTTCTTCTCCAAATGCTCCTCCGGCACATCATCCACAAAGGAGCTGACCAGCATGGACTGATACTGTCCATGCACCACCCGGTCTCTTCCTGCGGTTAAATATAGTTCCTTTTCCGCCCTGGTGATTCCCACATAAAAGAGTCTTCGCTCTTCCTCCCGTTCCTCGGGAGTAAACATGGACTGGGCACTGGGGAAGAGGCCTTCATTTAAGCCTACCAGATAGACCACCGGAAACTCCAGACCTTTGGCTCCATGTAAGGTCATCAGGGTGATTTTGTCTTCCGTTAAGTCACTTCTATCCAAGTCGGAAAGTAAAGATACCTCTTCCAAAAAGGCGGAAAGACTGCCCTCATCCCCATTTTCCTCGATATAAGACTGAAGCTTTCCCTGTAACTCCTGAATGTTTTCCATACGGCTTTCCGCCTCTATAGCCCCCTCTGCCTGAAGGTCTTTTTCGTATTCCGTATCCTGTAAAATGCGTTCAATAAGGGCGCTTAATTCCACATCCTTCCAGCTCTCCAGCATTTCCTGAAAGCTTCCCACCATGCTTAAAGCTTTTCCGGAAAGTCCTGCCGCCTTGGCAAAGGGAAGGGATTCCACCAAAGAAAAGCCTCCAAGGCTTTCTCCATACTGCTGCAATTTTAAAAGGCTGGCCTCGCCAATGCCCCGCTTTGGCACATTGATGATTCTCCGAAGAGCCACATCATCCTTTTTATTCACCAAAATCTTCATATAGGAAAGGATGTCCTTGATTTCCTTTCTTTGGTAGAAGTTCACGCCCCCCACAATCTGGTAGGGAATATTCCAATGAATACACTGCTCCTCCAGTAGACGGGACTGGGCATTGGTGCGGTACAGCACCGCCTGGTCCTTATAGCTCCAACCTGCATCCCGAATGCCTCGGATAACAGCCGCCGCCTCTTCCTTGGCACTTTCATATTCCTGAAAGCTTACCTTCAAGCCCTCCTTCTCCGCAGTCCAAAGCTTCTTTTGCTTTCTGTGCTGATTTTCCGCAATGACCACATTGGCCAGGTCCAGAATAGGAGCGGTGGAGCGGTAGTTTTGTTCCAGTTTCACCACCTTGCAGTTTGGAAAATGAGATTCAAAGGAGAGGATATTTTCCACATTGGCACCCCGGAAACGGTAAATACTCTGGTCGTCGTCTCCCACCACGCAGATATTTTGATACTTCTTAGCAAGGAGATAAACCAAATGGAACTGCACATCATTGGTATCCTGATACTCGTCCACCAAAATATAACGAAAACGCTCCTGATACTTCTCTAAAACTGCCGGAAACTTCTCAAAAAGCTCCTTACAGCGTAAAAGCAGGTCGTCAAAGTCCAAGGCATTGTTTTGTTTTAGCTTTTCTTCGTACAGTCGTATGCAGGCACGAATCTTCCCATCCAGAAAATCCTCCGGATCCTCCAAAAGATAGTCGGAAACGGTTCGCCCCTGATTCTTCACCTGGGACAGGGCGGAAAGCACCAACCTTTCCTTCAGCATCTTGCTATCTATCTGTAATTCCTTAAATACCTGCCGCATCACGGTTTTCTGATCATCCGTGTCATAGATGGAAAAGTCGGAATCATAGCCCAGATTTCCGATTTCTCTTCGTAAAATTCTTAGGCACATACTGTGGAAGGTGGAAACCCAGATTTCTCCCTGCCGCTCCGGCAGAAGCTGATTCACCCTGTCCCGCATTTCCTGGGCCGCCTTATTGGTAAAGGTAATCGCCAGAATTTGATAGGGAGAAACTCCCTTTTCCAAAATCAGGTAGGCGATTCTGTGGGTCAACACTCTGGTTTTTCCCGAGCCTGCCCCCGCCAAAATCAAGAGAGGCCCCTCTCCATGGGTGGCGGCCTCATACTGTTCTTTGTTTAATATATTTTTCAGCTCCATGGCTTTCCTTTCTTTTCCTTAGGTCATATATACCCTATACTCTCTTATTTTTTCCTTCGTACTTTAAGCTGCCTTGCTTAAGGATAGTACCATTTTCCCCTTATAGCCACTGCTAAATTCTTGTAATTCTACTTCGCTATGCTATACTTGTTTTTATGGACGAACAATATTTAAATGAATTAACTGAATATCTTAAAAGTTTACATCATGTGCATGCGGGAAGCCTGCCCTCCCTGGATCTATACATGGATCAGGTGACCGGATTTATGGAGGAACATCTGGCCTCCATGAAGCGTCATCCGGAGGACAAAGCGCTTACCAAGACCATGATTAATAATTATGCCAAAAATAAGATTCTGCCTCCTCCTGTTGGAAAGCGCTACAACAAGAATCACATGCTGATTCTGCTTTTAATCTACTATTATAAGAGTATGTTGAGTCTTTCCGACATCCGTACCGTGGTGGATCCTTTAGCGGAAAATTATTTTTCTCTTCACAGCAAACCCAGACTCACAGATATTTACGAAGAAATCTTCTCCTTTGCCAATGGAGAAATGCAAAGCTTAGTGGAGGATTTAGAGAAAAAGTTTCAAACTGCCAACAGCTCTTTTTCGGAACAGGATCCCGCCTTTGCCAACTTGGAGGAATCGGAGCGGGAACAGCTCCAAAGCTTTTCCTTTCTAAGTCTCCTGGCCTTTGATGTCTACCTTAAAAAGCAACTCATGGAAAAAATAGTAGACCGCATGGAGGAGAGCCAAAAGAAAAGGAAGAGGAAAAAGAAATAAAAGATACAAGACGCTAAATGCTTTGTCGTCCTATAACATTGCAACCGGGGCACGCTCCCGCTAGCCTCGCCTTGACTGAGCAGTGGTTTCTGTTAACCACTGCTCACTTTGCTTCGCAAAGCAAATTCCTTCGGAAGTTGGTCTAAGTACAGGAGGTGCTATTCTTATAAATAGCACCTCCTTAGCGGTTCTAAGCTTTTTTAAAAACAAAAGCCAAGAACCGACGGGCTCAGACTACCCCGTGTTCCAATGTTATAGCCGGCAAAGCTATTTTTATGGCCTTCTTTGCTATATCGTTGAGAAGCTTTTTGATTGTTTAAAGCTGTTCCTTTTATTTTTCCTCTTCCTTTTTGGCTATCCTCTCAAAGGCTACTGCGTAGCCGTCTTCTCCATAATGTAGGGAACGGTTGACTCTGGAAATGGTTGCGGTGGAGGCTCCTGTGGCCTTCGCTATATCGATATAGGTTTTGCCTTCCTGCAAGAGCTTGGCCACTTCATAACGCTGGGCCATGGCCAGAAGCTCATTGATGGTGCAGAGATCCTCGAAAAAACGAAAATACTCTTCCGTGGTTTCCAGCTGCTGCATTCCCTCAAATAAATGTCGTACCTCTTCGGTGTCTAGTTTCCGGTTCATTTTCTTCCTCTCCAAATGCTTCTTTATTCCCAGGTTACAGGGGTAGGTCTTCTGGTATCAAAGACCTTCTTCACGTCAATCAAGTCGGAAAGTCTATCCGCCGCTCCGCTGTAGGATTCATACAGGCGATAGCCGTCCAGATTTCTTCTTCCCTGCCGGACAAAATCATCTCCGTACTGCATCCAAACCTTTGCGGAATCTACGTTACAGAAGTAATGGAAGCCTGCCGCCTCCAGCAAATCATATTTTCCGTCTTCTTTTCCCTTCTGATAGGGATGCCAGTCCCCAATATCATCTCCAAAGGGGTAAAGCAGAATCTCACAGGGATCCGGCAGAAGAGGCTCCACGTTTCTCTCCCAACGATCCGTATCCTTGGAAATGGAAGCCAAATCTCTGGTACCGAAATTGATATGTCCCCAGGAGTGGGAGGCAAATTCATAGCCGTCTTCCTTCATAGCCCTGGTAATCTTCTTAACGGTTTCCTTATCCTCTTCGATATTGGGGTTTGCCCTGTTCTTCGGGTCTAAGGCAGGAGAATTAGGATCAAAGGTCTCATCGGTTCTATAGCCAAGAACGCCGTTATAGCCGGTAAAAGCAATCACCGCTTTATGGCCATGGTAGGCAAAATCCGGATGCTCCTCCACGAACTTATCCAAAATCGGCACCAGGTCATAATCCCCAATGGTAACATTTCCGTCCTTATCGGTATACTGGTTTTTAGGCTTTCCATTTTCATCCAAAACCATCTTGTCCGCAAAGCCGTGTCCTTCCATGTAAACATAGTAGTTCACATCGTCCTGGGACATGACAAAGGGCTTCTTGCCCTCCGGAAGCATAATCTGCTTCTTCACCATTTTCTTCGTTCCGTCCGGCTGTTCCTGCATTTCCGCCAAATCATGCATATGCACCATCACGTAACCTCGATCGTACATTTCCTTGATAATTTCCTCAAACTCCGGAATGGTGGTCATTACGGAATTGAACTGCTTTCCCTGATGGGTGTCTGTCAGGGCTCTGGTCGGGTCCACAATCAGGATATGGAAGAAAATGTGGGTGATATCATCCATATTGGCAGGAACCAGCTTGCCCTTCTCCTCTTCATACTGAGAAATCTTCGCGGAAATCTCCGTATCGGAAGACAGGTTCAAAGCATTTAAGGTGGCGATGGCACTGTCATAGTCATACTGCTTCGCCTGAAGCTCCGCCGTCTTTAAGGCCTCATCCTTTTCCGAAAGAGCCGGAGTTTCACTTGCCTCTACTACATCGCCCTTCTCTTCCGTTTCCCCCTCCCCAAGCTTTACCACCGGGCGATTCTTGGCAATCGTGCTTTCAGAGACCTTCTTCCCAAAGGAAATACCTCCCTGCTGTTGCACATAGGGCAGGGCATAACGTACCCCGATAAAAGCCAGGAACAACAAAAGAAGCAGAAGAAAAAAGAGCAGGATATGCAGGCGCTTCTCCTTCTTTCTTTTCTCTCTCCGCTTCTCCATCCGAATGCGGTGTTCCATCATTTTCTGCTGGTAATACTCGTCATCAAATTCTTCTCTGTTCATCCGACACCTCTCTCTGTCTCCCTCTTATTGTACAAAATATTGCCTTGAACGCAAGGGGGAAATGGAGAGGACTTCAGGAAGTACAGGAGGCAGCAAGGTCGATTTTATAATTCTAAGATTCCGGCTTTCCTTGCAAAATCAGTCCATAATGTTCCATCGCAAAAGTCTGCTGTCTGGAAAACCAAGTATCAAAAAATGGATTCTCCTTCTCGAAATTATGATATCTTTCCAAAATCATACTATTTAGCTGTCGAAAGATTTCTTCCATATCCATAGTAAAACTAGCCTCTCCACTATGTTCTTTATAAAGTTCATAGAAGAGAATCCTCAATAAATTTCTAAACATTTTCATATGTCCTGATGCTTCTATTAGCTTGTAAATCCCAGCCTGATATCCTTCAATTACTCTTGCATCTAACGTTTCTGCGTAATATTGGTGAATACCATCAATAACTGCCTGATTATTATGCCCTTCTTCCGGACTGATTCCGACAAAATAATCTCCTAGGCCGGTTAAAATAATTACATAAACTATTTCTTTTCCGGAGCAATATGCTTTATGAATTTGTTTCACGGCAAATTTTGCGTGACGTACCAGTCTATCGTATCTTGTTTCACTCATAGAATTCACCTTGTAATTAATACTTCTTTTTCTGAATAATCTGAAAATCTGGCAGAAAGTAGAAACACATAATGTCCTAGCTCGATTGCTCCGGCTTTCCTTGCAAAACTAAGCCATAATCGTCCAGTGCAGATTGTTGATATCTTGAAAACCATGGTTCAAAAAATGGATCTTCCTTCTCGAAATTATGATATCTTTCCAAAATCATACTATTTAGCTGTCTAAAAATCTCTTCCATATCCAGAGTAAAACTAGCCTCTCCTCTATGTTCTTTATAAAGCTCATAGAAGAGAATCCTCAATAAATTACTAAACATTTTCATATGTCCTGATACTTCTATTAGCTCATAAATTCCGGCCTGATATCCTTCAATCACCCTTGCATCTTCCGTTTCTGCGTAATACTGGTGAATAGCATCAATAACTGCCTGATTATTGTGGCCTTCTTCCGGACTGATTCCGACAAAATAATCTCCTAAGCCGGTTAAAATAATTACATAAGCTATCTCTTTTCCGGAGCAATATTCTCTGTGAATTAATTTCACACCGAATTTTGCTTCGCGTACCAGTCTATCGTATCTTGTTGAACTCATAGATCATCACCTTAATTCAATTATTTTATGACTGACCCCAACAAAAGAAGGACTCCCGGATTATCCCTCTCCGTTTAACTTATGCAGGAAAGGAGATACTCCTTTATACAGTAGAAGGCAAAGAACTACATCAATCATGCCTTTCACAAAGGTAAAGGGCACATTAAAGATAAGCAAAGCCTTTTCAATGCTGCCGATGGAGGGAAGAATCAACTCATAAGCAGAAAGCACTACCTCTTTCGGCATAAAGTTGTAGTAGAAGGGATAAACCACCAAAAGGTTGGAGGGGTAGGAAATAGCCGCCATAACCACTGCACCAACAACAGAGGCAATAATTGCACCCTTCTTCGTCTTATTTCTCTGATAAATAAATCCTGCGGTACCTGCAAAGCTTGCCCCAAGGATAAAGTTGGAAAGTTCTCCCACGCCGAAGGAACCGGAGCTAAAGCTGTGAAGAATATTTTTGATAAGCTCCACCAAAATTCCGGAAACAGGCCCCAAGGCAAAGGCTGCAATTAAGGCAGGAAAATCCGAAAAATCAAACTTGATAAAAGGAGGCATTAAAAAAGGAATAGGAAACTCAATCCACATCAAAATATACGCTATAGCGGATAATATTCCTGTTACCGCCAAAAATCCCACACTACTCTTCTTCACACTGCTCACCATTCTTCCCTGACTTTCTGCTTTCATTGCTGTCCTCTCTTTCTTTGCATTTTCTGCAAACTGCATTCTTCCGGTGGTTCTTTTCGAAAGGCTTTAGGACCGGGCATTTTCCTTCTTTTTTGTATTTTCAAAGGAATCCTCTTTAAAAACGCCTTTGAAAATAGAAAAAGCCCTGTACAAAAAGTACAGGGCAGAAAGCACAACGCTCGTCTTCTTCCATCCAGACTATACTGTTGGTACCGGAGTTTCACCGGTTCAACTGCTTTCGCAGGTCGCGGACTTTACCGCCAGTGGGGACTTACACCCCGCCCTGAAGAACATTCATTTTTACGATACTAAGAATACTCCTCTGCCTAAAACTTTGCAAGGAATATTTTTTACGCTTTTAGAGCATGTTTCGACGCTTTGTTTCGACGCTTTGTTTCGACACTTTAGTTCGACACTTTAGTTCGACACTTTAGTTCGATACTTTGCTTCGATACTTTGCTTCAATACTTTGCTTCGATACTTTTAGAACTTAATCCATCCCAGTACACCGGCTACGGAACTGAACAGGATAATCGCCACAAAGAAGGGGCAAAGGTATTTGATCATGAAATTAAATACCGCCTTTCTTTTAAAGGGAGCATCCTTTCGCATAACTTCCGCCGCAATCCCCTCTACACCGATTACTCTGACCACCAAAAGGCAGGTAGCCATAGCCGCAATGGGCATCATCACGGAGTTGGTCAGGAAGTCAAAGAAATCCAGGAAGGGCATATTTTTCAAAATGGTTACAAAAGATAAAGGCCCATAGCTTAAAGCACTGAGGGTTCCTAAAGCCACCATAATCAGCAGTAAAACCACTGTGGATCTTCTTCTACTCCACTTCAGTTCATCCTGGAAGGTGGAAACCGCACTTTCCGCCAAAGCGATAGCGGAAGTCAGTGCCGCAAAGAAAACTAAGGCAAAAAAGAGAATCCCCACTACTCGACCAAAGCCCATGCTGGCAAAGATTTTCGGCATAGTAATAAACATAAGAGAAGGGCCTGCCTTTAATACGGAGGGGTCTCCATTGGAAAAGGCGAAAACCGCGGGAATAATCATCAGTCCTGCCAAAACCGCAATGGCCGTGTCAAAAACCTCCACATGGCTGGTGGATTCTTCAATAGACAAGTCGGATTTCATATAGGAGCCGAAGGTAATCAGGATTCCCATGGCAATGGAGAGAGAGTAGAACATCTGTCCCATGGCGGAAACCACCGTCATCCAGGAAAAGTTCTTGATATTGGGAACTAAGAAGTATTTTACTCCGGCAAATGCGCCCTTTCTGGTGATGGCATAAATAGAAAGCAGAATTGCCAGAATCACCAGAATCGGCATCATAAAGGTGGACACCTTTTCGATGCCATTTTCCACACCCATAAAGATAACCCAAAGTACCAGCAAGGTAAAAATCAAAAACCAAAACTCCGTCTTTACCCCATTTCCGATAAATTCCGTAAAGTACTCGGCCGTGGCCATGGCTTCCGTTTCTCCCTGGATATAGCCGAAGAGATATTTGCATACCCAACCGCCGATGACGGAATAATAGGGTACAATCAGGATGGGGATAATGGCATTAATCCAGCCTCCTGCCTTGAACATCCAGTCCTTTCCAAAGTGGGCATAGGCTCCCACGGGGCTCTTTCTGGTCATTCTTCCGATGGCGCTTTCCGCAATTATCATGGTGTAACCAAAGGTAAGCATCAGAAGAAGGTAAACCAAAAGGAAGATTCCCCCTCCGTATTTCGCCGCCAAATAAGGGAATCTCCAAATATTTCCCAAGCCCACCGCAGAGCCTGCAGCGGATAAGACAAAGCCCAGGCGGGAGCTGAACTTACTTCGTTTTTGCTTTTCACTACTCATTTTCTAAATTCCTTTCTACTGCTATAACATTTCTTTTCTATTTTCTTAGAAGCCTTCTCCATAACTTCCGGAAAAATCACATTTTTCAAAACAATTTTCCATGCCACACCAGACAAGAACCATGCCCCTGTTCACAAGGGCGATAAGTAAGAGGGGGCAACTCCACACAAAAGCTCCACCCAAAATTTTCCTTACAATGCCTCTCCTTCCGCTCCCAAAAACTTCAAGGCCTGATAGAGCCTGGCAAGGGGCAGGCCCATCACATTGTAATAGTCCCCTGCAATGCCCTTTACAAAGGGGGCAAAACGTCCCTGAATGCCATAAGCCCCCGCCTTATCCATAGGCTCTTTGCTTTCGATATAATCCCAAATTTCCCGCTCCGTAAGTCTTGCGAACTGCACCTCGGTCTTTTCGTAAAAGCCCATTTTCTTCCCCTGAAAATGAAGGCTGACCCCGGTATAGACCTGATGGGCTCTTCCGGAAAGGGCGGAAAGCATCCTGTAGGCATCCTCCTTACTTTTCGGTTTTCCCAAAATCCAATCCTCGAAAAATACCACCGTGTCCGCCCCAATCACAAGATAGTCCTTCGGATACTGCTTTGCCACGTCCTCCGCCTTCTGAAAGGCCAGCTTCTGCACCAAAAGACTGGGATCCGCCTCCGTTACATCCTCCGCTATTCCACTGGGATGAATCTCCGCCTTAAGTCCCAGAAGCTGAATCAGCTCCTGTCTTCTTGGAGATGCGGAAGCCAAAACCACCTTGGGAAATAGCACCGTGATGGGCTTTTCCTTTTTTTCCGCTTCCTTCCTTCTTTCCTCCCGCTCTTTTAATTTATGTTCCAAAAGGTCAACATCTTCTTTGGAAAGCCCCAGCTTCTCCAAGAAGTCCTCGTCTTTATTTATATCCTTTCCCATTTTTCTTCCTTTCTTTTTTGCAATTGCCCCTCTGTTTTTGCAGTCGCCTTTCTATTTTAACGATTTTTTTCTGTTTTCACAGTAATTTTTTTACAATTTGCCATAAAAATGATTTTCTTTCTCTTTTTTGTGAAATACGATGTTTTCCGGGAAAATAAGCGGAGAAAACAGCAAAGAAATTTCCTCTTTTCTCCAAAAGATTTCTTCTTGCATTTTCCTCCGCTTTATACTAAGGTGAACTCATCGCATTACGCGCAGTACATGTCTTAGAGAAAGGGAATTCTATGAAAATCGAAAATGTAAACAACGTAGAAGGCTTATTTAAGCTATTGAATGACTTACACGGAAAGGTAGAGTTGGTTTCTCCGGAAGGAGACCGAATTAACTTGAAGTCCAAGCTCTCCCAGATGCTGATGATGTCTCAGATGTTGGACAAGGCTTACATTAAAGAGCTGGAACTGATTGTTCATGAGCCGGAGGACATGAAGAAGGTTGTTGAATTCATGATGGGGGATGCCCACAATTGATTTTCCGCACTTGCGAAAATTTGACTCTTCCCAAAGCGGAAGAGTCTTTTTTTTCTGATTTGCTGGTGGTGGGAGGCGGCTGTTCCGGCTTAGCCGCCATCTCTGCCGCAGCGGATCTTGGGATTGAAAACAGTCTTTTATTGGAAAAAGAAGAAAGCCTTGGAGGGCGTTTAGGAAAAAGCACGGAAGAGATAAGCGGGCTCTTTGCAAAGACCGTTCAGCCTAAAGAGCTTCTGTCCCATTTTTCCCTTTTTCTGGAAAATTATGGAGTCGCTCATCAAGAGAGTGTGGAAGTAGAGGAAATTTATGTTCTTTCAAGGGAGGCTCTTTCGATAGTGCATTCCCAAGGCGAAGCTTCTGCTTATCGCTATCTCTTAAAGGCTAAAACGAAGGAAGGAGAACGCTTCTTTATCAGTAAGGCTTTAGTCTTGGCTGTGGGAGCATTTACTCCGGAGGAAAATGCCGCTGTTTCTGTTCTTATAGAAGAAGAAAAGAAAACAGGCTCCCCCCGACTTTTCCTGACAGGGCAAAGTCTTGCCCCCACCCAAAGCATTGCCGAAGCAGTGCAATCCGGTGGAGCTGCGGGGAGAAGGGTAGGAGAAATGCTTTTAAAAGAAAAGCATAAACAGGGATTTTAAAACAAGGGGCTGTAAAAAATCAAAATAAGAAATAGAAAACTATTTTGATTTTTACAGCCCCTTTTTATTATGAAAAGGTTTATTCTTATTCTATTATAGCTTGATTATCCGATTCCGCCATAGAATGCACCTGCTATAAGTGCAAGCAACGCAAGTCCTGTATAAACATACTTACCCAAAAAGAACCAGGTATCTCCTTTAGGCTTCTTTGCACCTGCATTTACCGCTTCCATTGTATACTGCTTTCCAAATATGAAGAACAACATTACTGAAGCAAGTACCGCACCAATAGGGCAAATATAGATAGACACCGCATCCATCCAACTTCCTACAATTCCCTGTATCAATACTGCAACAACGACGCCGAGTACACCAATTATTCCTACTGACTGTATTCTACTCAGTCTAAACTGCTGCTGCAATGTAGCTACAGGCGCCTCATACAGATTCACAAGTGAACTGAGTCCTGCAAAGGTAACACATACAAAGAATATTATTCCTACAAGCATACCACCGGGCATCTGATTCATGATATTTACAAGGTAAATGAACATGAGTCCCGGACCACCTTCACTAAGCTCTGCTCCTGATGTGGCCATAGCAGGGATAATAACCAGCGCTGCAAGCAGTGCCGCACATGTATCAAATATAGCTATGTTCATTGCAGAGAAAGGTACATCTTCTTTCTTACTGAGATAGGAGCCGTAAATCACTGTGCCGTTACCTGCAATAGAAAGGGAAAAAAACGCCTGTCCGAATGCAAATATCCAAAGTCTTACATCCTTTAATCCCTCCGGATTTACAGTAAAGATATACTTGTATCCGTTCACTGCCCCCGGTTGAATTCCTATGTAAATAGCCAGTCCAATCATCATTACGAAAAGCAGCGGCATCATAAACTTGTTTGCTTTTTCTATACCATCCGCAACTCCAAATGCCATAATGGCGAAATTTACAATAAGCGCTATAATAATCCATATATTATTTCCGAAAGCCGTAGCGGTGGATCCAAAAGTCCCTCCTATGACATCCATATTGGCGCCCATTCCAAAGAGCTTGCCTGTAAATGCCATGACAACATATTTAAAAATCCAGCCTACTACGCAGGAATAGCCTATAGCAAGAGCCAAAGAACCTATTGTCGGTATAATTCCTATACTCTCACCAAGTTTTCTGCTTTTTCCGGCATGTGCCATAGCAGCGCCAAATGCACCTATAGGACCTTTCCCTGTGCTCCTTCCTAAGGCGATTTCTTCCACAACTCCTGTACTGCCTATCAATATAACAAATAGGAAGTAAGGGATTAAAAAGGTCATTCCTCCCCAGGCTGACACAAGCACCGGAAATCTCCACAGGTTTCCCATACCAACGGCTGAACCTACACAGGCTATAATAAAACCTATTTGTGAGTTAAATCCATCCTGCTTTACAGCGGTATTATCTGAACCCATAAGCTTCCTCCATCTTGATAAAAATGTAAGTCTCTCTTGTGGATAGCAGTCCGGTCTCTACAAGACCGGACGCCAAGATATTTTATTTTTTTACGAGTATCGCCGGCATATCCTACGATATCTCATTTATTTTTCCCAATATTTGTAATTTCCTTCATCACACATTTCTTCCTTAGATGGCGCGTAGGGCTCTGCCCATGCATGGAAATGTCTCATTGGTAATGTATGACCAAAGGTAATCTTTAGATTGGGAACTGTATCTCTGTCTTTATAAAGTTGTGTCAGTGCTGCAATAATATAGTCCATGTGCTGCTTGCTAAACTGACTTCTGTTAATCGCCAGACGGACAACATTACATACTTCCTTCTGCTGCTCAGGAGTTTTCAGATCATATTCCATAGAGAAATCTCCAAGCTCTGAACAACGAATACCGTAACGGTGAATCATCTCCAGAGAAAGTGCCTGTCCTGCAAAGCTCTCATGGCCTCTCTTATAGTTAAAGAACTTATCAACATCAATATAAATTCCGTGTCCTCCTGCAGGCTGTACTACAGGAACACCGTTTGCTGTAAGACCGTCTGCCAGATACTGACACTGTCTTACTCTTTCGTCCTGATAGTCAAATCTTGCCTCTTCATACATACCCTGGCAAAGCGCCATAATATCATGTCCGGACATTCCGCCGTAAGAGTCATTGCCGTAAGCGGAAATCTGACGAACCTTCAAAAGGTGTCCGATATCTGTCTTTACGCTACCGTCCTCATTGAACTCTGAGAACTTCTGCCAGAAAAGTCCCTTGTCACGGAAGGCCAAAACGCCACCCATATTGGCATGTCCATTTTTCTTAAGGGATGCGGAAACCACATCAAAGTAGGAGAACATTTCCTTTGCAATTTCACAGATGGACTTGTCCCCATAGCCCTCTTCATTCATCTTAATGAAGTAACAGTTCTCTGCCCATCTTGCACCGTCCATAACAAATGGAATATTGTACTTGTGTGCAATCTTGGAAACCTCTCTGATATTCTTCATGGAAACAGCCTGTCCGCATACAGAGTTATTGGTAACTGTAGAATAAATCAGCGGAACATTCTCTACGCCTACAGCCTCAATAAGCTGGTTGAGCTTATCAATGTCCATATCTCCCTTAAAAGGATTCTTCTCATATTTTCCGCTCTTGGGTACCTCAAATAAGATTTCCTTATGGAAAAGGTTTCTGGGTACATTGCCCATTTGCTTGATATTACCTTCTGTAGTATCAAAGTGAGCATTTGATGGAATCGTGAATACTTTGCCCGGCCATCTCTTTGCAAATAACGGTTTTAATACATCAAACAAAAGTGCCTCTGCACAACGTCCCTGAGGAACGATAAATGTATTAGGTCTTGATAGCTGGTACTTACCGCCATTGATAAATCCGCCCTCATAGTCCACCAGATACACTTCATTCATCATTTTTTCAACATCATCCTTGTCTACACCTTCTTTGATGTAATTGATGAGTCTCTTCTGATTGTCTCCTCTTTCCCATACATCTCTAAATGCATCCAAAAGAACATAATATCCTTTGTTTCTTCCGTAAGATTCATCTGCAAGGAACATCGCTGACCACTGTGTGTCTGTCATGGATGTAGTACCCGAATCGGAAAGACAGTCAATGTATAAAAGACCTGCCGGAAAAGCAAACTCATTGTAATGCGTCATTTCCAGAGCTTTTCTTCTCTGCTCCTGGGTAACTGTAGGAACTTCTCTCACTACGTGTGTCCATGACTTTGGTGCCTCTACACCTAACATTTTCTCGTACTCCATTTTAATACCTCCATATATAAAAATATATTTTGATACCCCGGTCATCGTAAGAAACGACTGGCGGACGGTATTACAATCCCTTGAAGCAAGATAGAAATACTACTTTAGCCAACATGCTGCTATGTGCTTAATAACCAAAATTTATATATTTACATATATTATTATAAGCATATTGCTATGAGAATAATTTATCACCCTTTTAATCACCTGTCAATATTGTTTAATTAAAAGCTATTTTTAGTGATATTTTAGTGCATTTATGTGTATTTTGTACAAATATCGGCTTTTGAAACAAAGCTTCAGAAATAACAAAATAGTGATTTGATAAATTTTATGGGATTTTTCTTTGCCTTTACACTAGGTTTCTGCATAGATGTATTAAAAAAAGCCTTTGTTTTCCTATATCTCTTTACAGCAAATAATATTTGAGAATTTTCTTGAGAATTTTTTCTCATTTCTTTTTCATCTATCTCTATACCCCAAATTTGTCATTTTGGTGATTTTGCTTAAAAAGCGATTTTAGGAGCATGAAGTTTTGCTATAATAAATTAGAGCTGTTTTTATAAAATTTTTTGTGTGCTGAAAGCATACAAATATCAGAATTTGGAGCGATTATGAATGAATTGGATATAAAAAAATATATTGATCTTTCTGATTTTTTAGGTACAGTACTGGGACCTGATTACGAAATTATAGTATATGATCTAAAGCAAATCCTATATATCATTAACGGAAATATCAGCGGCAGAAAAAGTGGAGATCTGCTCAGTCCAACTATGAAAAGTATTTTACAAAGAGAAGAGTCCGCCAAGGAAACATGGCTATCAAATTATAGAGCGCTTTCCTCCAATGGCAAGATTTTGAGATCCTCTTCTTTTTTTATAAAAGATGAAAGTTGCAAAGTCGTAGGTGGGCTAAATATAAACTTTGATGATAATCGATACAAAGAACTATCAAATCTAATTTTTTCTCTATGTCATCCGGATAATTATGTATCCAAAAATATTTCCATAGAAATAAAGGGTAATGATGAGCAAACAATATTTTCGGAAAATATTTCAAATACTATAGATGAAATATTGAATAGAATAAACAAGTCCCTTCCTTTCAGTGATCTAAGTCATTCAGAAAAGCTTGATATTATACGCCAGCTTTATCAAAAAGGCATATTCTCCATGAAAGGTGCCATAAAAACCGTAGGAAATAGACTGTCTTGCTCTCCCGCCAGTATGTATAGATATCTCGATATCGTAAAAAAGGAAAAATAAACTTTGATATGTTTTTAAGGTTCGCAAAAGTATGCTATGATTTGAGAACAATAATTAGAACTACACCCATCAACGGATACCCTACAAAGCAACACAGGGTTTGGGTACATCAAGAAAGGAGCTTTTAACATGCTGAAGAAACATCAATTCTGGGCAGTCGTAGCAGTTGTTGGAATGGTGATGTGCTTTATCACAGGACACGCTATGGTGGCAGGACATAAACCAAAAGCGGTGACAGAGTAAAGTAGTATAATCACAAAAAGGGACTGTAAAAATCAATAAGTGAAGCGAATAATGCAGTATAGGTCTGTAATAGGGGCAATCTGAGCCCGTCAGTACTTACTGAAAGCGAGTAAAGCGAAGCTTGAAGTTAGTACTGCTACGAAGGCGAGGTTAGCGGGAGCGTGCCCCGATTATAGACCTATACTGCATTAGAGCGCATCTTTATAAAAACTACAGTCCTTTTCCAGTCTTTAATCCTTCTTTTCCTTGTCACCGTATTTTGTTGCAATTTCAAACAGCAAACTGCTTCCCTGAGAAATCTGTAAATCCACACCGGTGTCATTAGGCTTATTCTCAGCGAATTCATAGTCCTTATCCGGAAGAATGGCATTTAACAAAATTCCTACTAAAGAGCCTGTAGCAATGCCGGAAAAGGCAATCTGGATACCGAAGAGCTGAAAATGCAGGGCTCCCTCGGAGGAGTAGTTGATTCCGATGGACAATACCAGAATCATAGCCGCCACGATGATATTTCTACTCTTGGAAAAATCCACCTTGGTTTCCACCACATTTCGAACACCCACCGCGGAAATCATGCCGTATAGCACCAGGGAAATTCCGCCGATAATGGCCTGAGGCATTGCTTCAATCACCGCGGAAAACTTCGGGCAGAAGCTAAGGAGTACCGCAAAGCAGGCAGCCAGACGAATGACTCTGGGGTCATAAACCTTGGTTAAGCTCAGCACACCGGTATTTTCTCCGTAGGTTGTATTGGCAGGAGCGCCGAAAAGGGAAGCAAGCGTTGTGGCTAAGCCATCTCCCAAAAGGGTTCTATGTAAGCCCGGATCCTCCAGATAGTTAATGCCTACCGTAGAGGAAATGGCGGAGATATCGCCGATATGCTCCATCATTGTCGCAAAGGAAATGGGGATAATGGTCAAGCTGCTGCTCAGAAGTAGAGCCGGATCCAGCTTACCCTCTGTAAATAGGGAGAAAACCGTTCTGTGATAGTCTATCGGAAAGCCGAAAATCGGCGCTTCATTAATACTGTCAAAGGGCACAAAGCCTAAAACTGCCGCAAAGCTGTAGGATATCAGAACACCCAGCAGGATGGGAATGATTTTCACCATTCCTTTTCCGAAAATGTTGCAAAAGATGACTACGCAGATAGCCAGAAGAGCCAGTCCCCAGTTGCTGGAACAGTTTTCCACTGCAGACTTGGAAAGGTTTAACCCGATGGCAATGATAATCGGTCCTGTAACCACCGGCGGAAAAAATCGCATAACCCGGTTGGCTCCAAAGGCCTGAAAGAGAAAGGCCAGCACCAGATACATCAGTCCTGCGCAGGCTACCCCGAAGCAGGCGTAGAGCAGAAGCTCCGGCTCCTTATTGGGTGCTATACTCATATACCCTGCCAAAAAGGCGAAGGAAGAGCCTAGAAATGCGGGCACCTTATTCTTTGAGAGAAAGTGAAACAAAAGTGTGCCCAGTCCCGCAAAAAGCAGGGTGGTGGAAATGGATAAGCCGGTCAGCAAGGGTACCAACACCGTTGCTCCGAACATGGCAAAAAGATGTTGTAATCCTAAGACCACAAACCTTCCTTTTCCCAAGACTCTGGCATCGTAAATAGCTTCTTCTCCGATATTTTTGATTTTCTCCACTTTAGCCTCCTTTGTAGCTATTCTCAGGGAATCTCAGTCTATTCAATTTTCTTCGTACATTTACGCCGTTCCCTATCATACTCTCCGACTCTAACTATGTCAAAATTATTTTCCCATACATTCTGTAAGAAGACTATTCTTTCCCTACTTATTTTCCTTCTTGCCTCCGGCAGGTTTTCGGCCTTTTTCGTCTCCTCTTGAAATGTATTGATAGAATAGCCTTAAAATACGTAGAATTTTTAGAATCTTCAGAAAAGCGTTCCTTTCCCCCTTCTTCCTTCTGTGATAAAATAAACATAAGTCAATAGGAAAATTTTTTATTATAAGATATTTTGCATTAAACGGAAATAAATTTTATAGGTCGTTTTCAACAAAAAATTGAATATTGGTTATATACTGAGAAGATAATGCGTGGAGGATAGACATCATGGAAATTAGACAACTGCATTCTTTTATAAAAATCGTTGAATTACAAAGCTTTTCCAAGGCGGCAGAAGCCCTGGGCTACACTCAGGCGGCGGTAACCATTCAGATTCGCCAATTAGAGCTGGAGTTCAACACCCGCTTTTTTGACCGGGTAGGAAGGCACGTGGAATTAACCCCTCCCGGAAGGAAGTTTCTGATGTATGCCAATGAAATCCTTCGAAAAGTGGATGATGTCCATGCGATGTTGGGAAATGCCGTAGTAAAGGATCACAGGTTGCGTGTTGGCACTTTGGAGTCCTTACTCAGCTTTAAACTGCCGAAGGTAGTCAGTTATTTCTATAAGCACTACCCTACCGTGGCTTTGGAAATTCGCTCCGGAACACCGAAGGAGCTGAACGAGATGCTGGATCATAACCAGATTGATTTGGCCTATTACATCGACCAGAAGGTTTACGGACAGAACTGGGAGAAGACTTTAGAGGAGCCGGAGTCTGTCGTTTTTGTGGCTTCCACAGATGCTAAGCTACCGAAAAAGGAAGAATATCTTTTGGCTGAGCTTTTAAACCAGCCCTTCTTCCTGACGGAGAAGGATTCCAATTACCGATACGCTTTAGAGCAGGAATTGGCTTCCCGGCATTTGGGTATACGCCCCTTCTTTGAAACCAGAAATCCGGATGTAATTATCGAATTGATCAAAGAAAATCAAGCACTTTCCTTCCTCCCTAGATATGCCGTGGAGGAAAGTCTAAACAACGGAAGCCTACGACTTCTGAAGGTGCAGGACTTTGAGATGCAGATGTATCGCCAGCTCTTCTACCATAAGGACAAGTGGATTACGGAGGAAATGAAGAACTTCATCGCTTTGGGTGAATTATCGATGCTATAAAAGAAGAAAAAGAAGCGAATATAAAACAGTAAGCTCTTCCTGACAGGATAGGCTTAAACTCGGGCACGCTACAGGAAGATTCGCTTTACTATTTTTTCCATTCACTTCTAAAAAAGAATGAACCGCCCTACAGATTTGTAAATCAAAGATGTAGGGTGGTTTATATTCATGTACATAATCCGGTATCAGAGCTGATTTTCGAAAAATATTAGGCTCCACTTAGCTCATATCGTCCTATAAGCTTTTTACACTATAGTTCTAGCTCTAATGTTTTATAGTAAGTGGTACTTTATCAAGCCGCCTTTGGTCTTATAGCCTGTATCCCAAAGCGCCTCCAGGGAAATCCAAGCCGCTTCCGAGTAAGTTACGGTCTGAATCTGAAAATCATTTCCCTCTGCCAGCGGGTCTTCCCCCTGATATCGGTAGCCAATCAGTAAAAACCAGTGCCAGATATAATCATCCAAGTCCTGATTCTGATGGTTTAAGACCAAAATCGGCACGGGAAGATTCTTATCAATCTGCTCCACAATACAATCTTTCGCCTTCGCTACATTTTCCTCTCCGGAAACTATGGTCATCATCAGATTTTCCTCCTGATGATCCTTAAGGAAATTTTGGTATCCCTCCACATATAATTCCGGCTTATCAATGCCGGACCAACGGGGATGCAGGTATTTCTTCATTTCTTCGGTAAAATAAAGGTACTCGTCCTGATCTAATTTTTCCAAATTCCCGGAATATAAAGATTTTTTTCCATGGTGCAGGGCAAGATAAATCGAACTGTCGCAGGCGGTAATAGCGCCACAGCCCCCCAGCTGCATCATATGGTCAAAACACCAATCCTGGTTTCCCCCATAGGACTCACCGATATAAAAAAAATCCAGTTTCTTCTCCATTTGCTCAGGACTTCTCCTTCTCTTTTAGATAGATTTCGGGTTTTGAATCAGTCGCATAGCATTGATGATGCAAATGACAGTTACGCCCACATCTCCGAATACTGCTGCCCACATATTGGCAAGTCCTACGGCACTTAAGATGAGCACCAGGAACTTTACCGTAAGGGCAAAAACGATATTCTGCATCGCAATCCTCATGGTCTTCTTTCCAATGGCAATGAGGGTAGGAATTCGGCTTAGATCATCATCCATAATCACCACATCCGCCGCTTCAATGGCAGCGTCCGAGCCCATAGCGCCCATGGCAATGCCCACATCCGCTCGGGAAAGCACCGGTGCATCATTGATACCGTCTCCGATAAAGGCAAGGTAGCCATTGCGCTTTTCCCCTTCCTCTGTTAAAGAAGAAAGAATTTCCTCTACCTTCTCCACCTTCTGGGCGGGAAGCAGCTCTCCGTAAACGCTGTCCAAATTCAGCTCCCGGCCTACCGCCTCCGCTACAGGAGTACTGTCTCCGGTAAGCATAACCACATTTTCAATGCCCTGCTGCTTCATTTTCGAAACTGCTTCCTTACTGCTTTCCTTTACTTCATCCGCAATCAAAATTCTGCCAAGATACTGACCGTCCTTTGCTACCAGACAAATGGTGGCAGCTCCCTTCTCCTGCTGTGGTACGGAAATGCCTTCTTCCTCTAAAAGCTTGGCCTTTCCCACTAAGATTTTGCACCCTTCCACAATGGAAATCAAGCCTGCACCGCTGCGATTTTCCGTATTTTCCGGGAAAGGAAGACTGTTGCTTTCCTTTCCGGAAGAATGTTTCATCGGATCACTTTCTACTACGACATCTTCCGGAGAAGCATTAGCCTTCGAAGAATCTTCCATCCATTTTTTATAGGCGCTGAGAATGAAAAGCCCGATGGGATGGGTGGAACCATTTTCCGCCATAGCGGCAGTGCGAAGAAGATCTTCCTTGGAAATTCCCTCCCAAGGCTCAATCTCCTGCACGGCGAAATTTCCCTTGGTTAGGGTTCCTGTTTTATCGGACACCACAACCTTTAATTTAGATACCAGCTCCAGATAGTTGGAGCCCTTTACCAGTACACCCTCTCGGGAAGCCGCACCGATTCCTCCGAAGAAGGACAGGGGCACGGAAATCACCAGGGCGCAGGGACAGGACACTACTAAAAAGGTACAGGCACGATATAACCAGGTAAGGGGAGGATGGGCTGCGAAAAACTCCGGAGACACCAGGCCTATTTTTGTTCCCAAGAACAGGCCAAGGCTTGGCAGTATAGCCAATGCCAACGCCGAATATACTACGATCGGGGTATAAATCCGGGCAAACTTTGTGATAAAGTTCTCCGCCTTGGATTTCTTCTCGGAGGCCTCCTCCACCAGCTCCAAAATCTTGGAAACAGTGGAATCCTCAAAGGCCTTCAAAGCCTCTACCCTAAGCATGCCCTCTCCATTGATACAGCCGGAAATAATCTTTTCTCCGGGGAATACCTCTCTGGGGACGGACTCTCCGGTAAGGGCTGCCGTATTTACCATGCTTTCTCCTTGACGGACAATGCCGTCCACCGGCACTCTTTCTCCCGGCTTTACCAAAAGCATATCCCCTACTTCTACCTCATCCGGATCCACGGTATCTACGGTGCCGTCTTCCCTTTCAATGTGGGCCAGCTCCGGTACAATATCCATCAGCTCCTTAATGGACTTTCTGCTTTTTCCTACCGCATAGCTTTGGAAAAGCTCTCCCATCTGATAGAAGACCATTACCGCCACCGCTTCCGCAAATTCTCCGGAAAGAAAGGCGCCTAAGGTGGCCACCGTCATTAGCAATGCTTCGTCAAAGGGTCGTCGGTTTTTGATTCCCAGAAAACATTCCTTTACTACGGAAAGGCCGCTGAGAAAATAAGGAATCAGATAAAGCGGAAGATACCAAAGAGAATGCTCCGGAAGGAAGGGAAGAATCCCCGTCTTTTCCACAATCAATAAGATTAAGAATAAGATGACGGAAAGAAGAAGCTTGTTTCTTTCCCGAATAAGTTTCTCTGACATGGTATTTCCCCTTTACTATATTTTTTCTACTCTATGCTTTGCTCTTCTTTACTATATTGTTTCTACTCTATACTTTACTCTAAACTATTGCTTTTCCGGTACTTACTCTGATAATCCGCTTCAATACTCTACTCATAGTACTGTAAGCTTTGGACTTATACTCTTATACGCCCTTTACTGCAAAGTCCGGCTCAATGGTCTTTCCGATACGGATGGCTTCCTGTAAAATTTCCTCAAAGCGATCATCCTCCGCCTCCAAGGTAAACTTCTGCATCATGAAGTTTAGCTTTACAGACTGTACTCCCGGAATCTTTCCGATAGCTTCCTGTATCTTAGCCGCACAATTTGCACAATCAATTTCACATTCAAACTTCTTCTTCATTTTTTCTCCTCTTTTCTATCTTGATTTTTCATTTTTCCAAAAGCGAATTACTTTTGTTCTTTTGATTTTCTTACTGTCTTTTATTCCTCGATATGCTCAATACCCATAGCGATGATGGTCTTGACATGCTCATCCGCCAAGGAGTAGAGAATGCTTTTCCCCACTCTTTTTCCGCTAACCAGGCGGGCGGTGCGAAGAAGCTTTAACTGATGAGAGATGGCGGACTGATTCATTTCCAAGTCCTGACAAATCTCCGTCACATTTTTCTCTCCTTCAAACAAATCGTAGAGAATCTTGATTCTGGTGGAATCTCCGAAGACCTTAAACACTTCCGCTAAATCACATAAGCTATCCTCAGAAATCATTGCATGACTATCTGCTCTTTGATGTTCCAAGGCAATCACTTGACTCATTCCTCTCCTTTCTGAGATTACGGGCTTTACGAGCTTTACGAGCTTTATGGTAAAAATTTTTGTAAAGTCCCTCTTCTCTTGCATAATGAATGGCAACTGTAAAAAACCATTCAAAAAGCAACAACAGATTTACATGTGAATATATTATCATATGTAAATCTGTTGTCAAGAATTTTTCTTCCTTCTTTCAAATATATTTAGAATTCGAAAGTCTCTTACTTTACCTTAGAGTTTTAGCTCCCTTAGTAGTTGTTTCCGAAACTCCTGATCCAAAGAAGCTTTTTTAATATCTTCTAACCTGCCCTGTTCCACAAGAACTCCCATCAATTGAGCAGTTCTGCTTTCTCCTTCTTCTCTACCTTCCTCTCTGCCTTCTTCCCGACCTACTGCCAAGAGTTTTTCCAATGCCATATTCATCGCCGTCCCCCCTTTTCTCTCCATGGAAGATTCCTTTAATTCCTTCACTCTTCTTGCCAAAACAGCCGAATGCATTTCTTGCGGATTTTTCCTTTGAAAATCCCTTACCAAATCCCCAAAAGCATTTTCTTCCGTAATCTCAGTATTTAAGTAAATGATGTGTGAACCATCTAAAAAGTATTCTTCCGAATCTCTAATCCTTCTATCCACATAATAAATCTGTTTCTGCAAATTCAGTATATCTTTTTTCACGATAAATATAACATAGCTTTCCGGTAATTGTGTGAACTTTTCTCCGGCATCTAAACTATGCATGTCTAATAGACTGGCATGATACCTTGCCCTTTTGGGACTGGCTCCTTCCAGATCGTTCTGCATTTCAATATTATAGAGTTTTCCATCTTCATCTTCGCATAGACAGTCTAAAAGAAGAGAACGACCTTGCAAATTCTTTAAGTCCATTTGTAAGTGCTGTTCTTTCACTTTGATTTTTTTCTCCATAAGAACTTTCAAGATATATTCCGTGCATTTTATATCCTGCAAAACTACCCTCATAAAGATATCATCCATTAAAGTGAACTCTGCAAGAATCGCTCTCTTTTCTTCTCTACTAATTTTATGTCGTTTCATCTTTCCAAGCATAGGAACCTCCTAAGTAAAAAAAGAAGAAGCCTTTCTCAGCCTATTTTACAATGGCTTAGCCTCTTCTCCTATACTCCACATTCGGATAATATCCGTATACGGATATGATATTTATTCCCGCCTTAAGCGCTCTACCCCTTCTCGAATCGCCTCCACGGTAAACTCCAGCTCCTCTTCCTTTAAGTCCTCTTCAAAGCTTAAACGCAGTCCGGAATAGGCCTCCACATGGCTTTTTCCCATAGCCAAAAGTACATGGCTTGGCTCCACGGAACCGCTGGCACAGGCAGAACCGGCACTGGCACAAATCCCCTTTTGATCCAAAAGCAGCAAGAGACTCTCCGCCTCTATTCCCTCTATACAAATGTGCACGTTGCCGGAAAGTCTATTTTCCTCGGATGTTTCCAGCGGATTCACCCCGGTAATCTGCATTCCGGGTACCTCTTGCAAAAGCCGTCTAAAGAACATCTTCTGAAGCTCCCGTTTTCTTTGCTCTCTTTCCACCATGGTAGCAAAGGCCTCCTTTGCAGCCTTAGCAAAGCCTACGATAGCGGGAACATTTTCCGTACCGGCACGAAAGCCCCGCTCCTGAGCTCCCCCATGAAGGAAGGCCGGAAGACGAACGCCCTTTCGAATCACCAAAAGTCCAATACCCTTGGGGCCATGAAGCTTGTGGGCACTGGCGGAAAGCAGGTCTATCCCCATTTCCGAAAACGACAATGGAATCTGCCCAAAGGCCTGCACCGCATCCGTATGAAAGAGCACCTCATGCTTTTTCGCAATTTCTCCGATAGCCCGCAAGTCCTGAATCGTTCCCATTTCATTGTTGGCCGTCATGACGGAAATCAAAACCGTATCCTCTGTAATCGCCTGCTCCAAGGCTTCCAAGTCCAAAAATCCCTCCCGATCCACCGGTATCCGGCTGACTCTTGCCCCCAGACTTTCCGCAAACTTGCAGCTTTCCAAAACAGCATGATGCTCTATGGCAGAACAGATAATATGGGGCTGTCTTTGCTTCTGACCTGCTGCATCGGAGCAGGATAGACCGCTCTTTTTCCCCATAGCGGAATAAAAGGCTGAAAGAATCGCCCAGTTATCGCTTTCCGTCCCTCCGGAGGTAAAATAGATTTCCCTTGGATTAATGCCCAAAAGACCGGCAAGACTTCTCCTGCTGTCCTCCACCGCCTTTTTCGCCTTCTGGGCAAAAAGGTAGAGGGAGGAGGGATTTCCGTAATCCTCAGAAAAATAGGGAAGCATAGCTTCCCTGACACTCTTTGATACCGCTGTTGTGGCTGCATGATCCAGATAAATCATTCTTTCTCCTCTTCGTAATAGAAGGCACCGCTCTTTCCCCCCTGCTTTTCCACAAGGTGAATCCCCTCCATATGCATCCTTTTGTCAATAGCCTTACACATATCGTAAATCGTTAGCAAGGTCACGGAAACACCGGTGAGAGCCTCCATTTCCACCCCTGTTTTTCCGGAGGTTTTACAAAGACATTCCACCGTAATCCTTCCCTCTTCCTCCGAAACCTGAAAGGAAATCTTTGCGGATTGTAAGGGCAAAATATGGCAAAGGGGAATCAGATCCGAGCATTTTTTTGCCCCCATGATTCCGGCTACCTGAGCCACGGTGAACACATCTCCCTTTTTGACCTTTCTTCCCAGTACCGCCTCCATGGCTTCTTTACTGAGGAAAATGTTTCCTCTGGCCACAGCGGTTCTTTCTGTATCCCCTTTTCCGGAAACATCCACCATTCTAGCATTTCCCTGATCATCAAAATGACTAAACTCTCCCATACTTCTCCCAATCTATTACATATCTTCGCTTTTTGCAAATTCGTACATTTCTTGAATTCGTTTAATCTGCTAAAAAAGCAAGTTTTCTATACCTTAATTTTCCTCCGTCAAAAGGAGCAACTTCTCTTCCCGAAGCTGTAAAGCCTTGGGAATCTCCTGCATTTTACCATAGGGACCGTCTCTTTGCACCAAAAAGCAAATTTCACCCTCACCCTTTTCCGGCTGAAAATAAAAGTTTTGCTCAAAGGGAAGCTCCGCCTTGGAAAGCAGTTGCACCGACACAGCATTCTCCTCTCCCCCGGAAAAAAGCGGAATAAAATCATGGGCACGATAACCGATGGCAGAAAGCTTTTCCGGAATTTCCTGCTTCATCGTAAGCTCCAGCCCCCAGTCTTCTATGAAAATGCTATGCTCTCCTATCTTTTTTGCTTTAGCAATATTTTTACAACCGGTCAAAATAGCCGCCTGACGATTCTTGGGCTGTCGGAAAACTTCCTTGGTCTCTCCCTGCCCGATCACCTTTCCCTCTTGCAGCATAATCACTTCCTCTGCAAAACGATAAATCTCATCCCGGGAATGGGAAACCATGATGGCCTGCCCCGGAAAATCCTCCAGATGCAGCATCAGCTCTTCCTGCATCTTATCCCGCAAATATAAATCCAGTGCAGAAAAAGGCTCGTCCAGAAGAATCATTTTGGGCTCATTGGCAAAGATGCGAGCTAAGGCAACCCTTTGTTGCTGCCCTCCGGAAAGCTCTGCGGGAAAACGCTTTTCCAGTCCTGAAAGCTCCATTTTCCGAAGCAAAGCGAAAATCCGCTCCGACTTGCTCTCCCTTGGCTCCTTAAACACCGAAGAATTTGCCGAAATCTCTCTATCTCCGCTCTTTCCCCTCTTCCAAAAGTTTGATAGCAGATTTTCCTTATCCTGTCCTTCCATGGCGATGGCAATATTTTCCCAAACTGTCAAATGAGGAAAAAGGGCATAGGACTGGAATAGATAACCGATTCTTCGCTTTTGGGGCGGTAGATTGATTTTTTTCGAAGAGGAAAATAAACAGGAATCCCCTAGCAGAATCTCCCCCTGCCTGGGGGTCACAATTCCTGCAATACTTTTTAAACACATACTCTTTCCCGAACCGGAAGCCCCCAAAATTCCAATCCGCTTTTTATTAGAAGAAAAATGAATATCCAAAAGGAAGCTATCCAAAGGAAGCTGAAAGGACAGCTTACAAAAAGACGATTGTTCTGCTTTCTCCATTACAACTCCTTTCGCTTCGACAATAACTGTAACGCCGTCATGCAGAACAAGGAAATCAGCAGCACCACCCCTACCCATACTCCTGCGGTCACATAGTCCTGGTCCTGCATCACAAGGGCAATTCTTTGGGAAATGGTGGCGGTTTTTCCGGGAATGTTGCCTGCCAGCATGGAGGTAGCGCCATACTCTCCCAAGGCTCTGGCAAAGCTTAATACCGTTCCGGAGAGGATTCCAGGACCGGAAAGGGGCAGAATAATCTTCCAGAAAATCTTCGTTTCCGACAATCCCAAGGTTCTTCCCGCCTGTACCAAATCCTTGGGAACCAAGGCAAAGCTTGCCTTAGCATTTCTATACATTAGGGGGAGAGAAATCACCGTAGCCGCAAGAACACAGCCCAAAAAGGACTGAACCACTTTAATGCCAAAGTGGGAATATAAAAAAATTCCCACAGGCCGTCTTTTACTGAAAAGCAACAGCAAAAAATATCCTGCCACTGTAGGAGGTAAAACCATGGGCAGGGTTAAGAGGCTATCCGCAATGGATTGCCAGGGCTCCTTCCATTTTCCTAGCTTTTGGGCTAAAAAAATCCCCAAAAAGAAGCATATCACCATAGTGATACAGGCCGTCTTTAGGGATATCCACAAGGGACTCCAGTCTAATGACCGGAGTCCTGCTAATAATTCATTCATCATGATTCTACGTTGGTATCAAAATAATACTTTTGGAAAGTGGTCTTAGCATTGTCGGAAGTTACGAAGGCAAGGAAATCCTTTGCTGCATCCTGCTCTTCCTGACTTGCTTCTTCGTTCTTAATCTGAGCAATAGGATAGATGACATTTCCGGTCAAATCGTAAGGAACCTTCTCCAGAATCTGAATCTTATCCTCATAACCATAGGTATCGGAATAGTAGGTAGTTCCTACTTCAGAGGAGCCTTCCACCACTGCTGCCAAAACCTTGGAAACGTTGGATTGCTCGGAAATCTCCACACCGCCTAAAGCCTCGGAAACTTCCTTGGTGCTAATCTTGGATACATCCTCTGTCTCAGGAAGAATCTTCAAAGCAACAAGGGCCTGTCTGGTGTACTTTCCTACGGGAACGGTACCGTCTGCCAAAGCAATAGACTTCGCATCCTTCAAAGTCTCTAAGCCGGTAACCTTAGTGCCGCTGTCCTTTAAAGTAACTACGCAAAGCTGGTTATTTACTACGTTTTTTCTGGTCCCCTCTACAAGGTTACCTTCTTCCTCCAAAGTGTTTATCTGCTTCTGTGCCGCGGAAAAGAAAATGTCGCAGTCATAACCTTCCTGAATCTGGCTTAAAAGCTTTCCGGAGGAATCCGCGTTAAACACCAGCTTCACCTCAGGATGCTCCTTCTCATACTGCTGCCCTAAATCTTCCATCACATTCTTTAAAGAAGCCGCCACGAAAACCTGTACTTCCGTCTTTTCTGCGTCCTCTTTTGCCGCCTCGGTAGCCTTTTCACCGGCCTTCTCGGAAGCCGCTTCACTTGCCATTTCAGAAGCCTTCTCCGTTGTTGCCGCTGTACTCTCTGCCTTCTTTGCTCCTCCGCAGGCTGTCAGGGCTAATGCTGCCACAAGAGCCAAGCCTAATAATGCTTTCTTCTTCATAGGATTCTCCTTTTTTATGATTTCTCTCCCCGATCCTTCCGTTCTTCCTCCGGAGTCTTCAGGAAAAGTACTGTACTTAGCTATGTCCCTTCTCAGAAAGCCCCGAGAATAGCAACGAATCCGGTCTATACTCCTTCTCCGAAAGCTCCAGGAAAAGTAGTGTACTTAATCTGTATCCGTTCCCCGAAGAATTCCCAAACCATGGAATAAATCCGGGAAGAGATATTCCAGATTCTCCTTGCAGGCCTTGGGACTGCCGGGAAGGTTAATAACCAAAGATTTCTTCCGGATGCCTGCAGTTTGACGGCTAAACATGGCTTTCTTGGTAATGGAAAGGCTGTAAGAGCGTAAAGCTTCCGGAATTCCCGGTACTTCTCTTTCACATACTGCCTTGGTAGCTTCCGGAGTGCAGTCTCTTTCGGAAAATCCGGTGCCCCCGGTGGTCAGAATCAAAGAAATCTGCCGCTGATCCGCCAGTCTCTTGATTTCTTTCTCCAATTCCGGCCTTCCATCAGGAAGGAGAAGCTGCTCTTCCACTATCATTCCCTGATTTTTCAAAAACTCTGTAATCACAGGACCGGACTGATCCTCATATACCCCTTGAGAGGCTCTGTCCGACAGGGTAATTACCGCTGCGGTAAAGGGTCTATCCTTTTTTCCAGGGAAGATTTCCACCGGATCTCCCACCCGGATCTTTCCTCCCTTTTTTACCACGGAGAAAATGCCTTCTCTTGGCATAATGCAATCTCCCATACGGTGAAAGATTGCGCAGTGGCTGTGGCAGGCCTTTCCAATCTGGCTAAGCTCTAAAACACAGTCCCCTATATGAATTTCACTGCCCACCGGATACTTGGACAGATCAAATCCCTCTATCACCAGATTTTCTCCGAAGGCCCCAAAGTCTACCTGAGCCCCCTTCTTTCGAAAATCCTCTATTTTCTCAAAGGACAATAAGCTCACCTGTCTATGCCATTTTCCGGCATGGGCATCCCCCTGAAGGCCGAAATCCTCTACCAGGAGAGCTTCCTCTACCTCTGATTTTTCTGTTCCCTTTTGCTCGCTCAAGCAAATGGCTAATACTTTTCCCATAATATCCTCTATTCTATCCGCCGATTCTTCCCATTTCCCGCTTTTCCGTCACCTCGGAAAGCTTTTCAAAGCAATGGCTTTCCGGTTTTGCCCAAATACTTTCCTGAATCTTTTCCAATAAAATTTCATCCCTTTGTTCTTCCGAAAATGCCGGATTTCGCAGACATTCCCGGACATCTATACTGTTTCCGAAGCATAGACAGGGCTTAATCTTTCCTGTAGAGGTCAGACGAATGCGGTTGCAATGGGCGCAAAACTTTCCATGCATGGCAGAGATAAAGCCTACAGAGCCCTGAAATCCGGGAATTTTATAATACTTTGCCGGGCCGTTTCCATGGGTGGAAATGTCCTTAGTCATCTCCGGATAAATCCTTTTTAATTTTTCCAGTAAAAAGTCATTTCCGATGCCGTCTTGCTCTTTTCCGTAACCAATAGGCATCATTTCGATAAAACGAAGGTCCAAAGGATATTTTTTACAAAGAGCCAAAAGAGCAAAGATTTCATCCTCATTGACCCCCTTTTGTAAAACGGTATTCAGCTTCACAGGAATTCCGCAGGCTACTGCCTCCTTGATGCTCTGAAGTACCTTGTCCAGGGCATCAAAACCGGTAATCTCATAAAAACGCTCCGGGATCAAGGTATCTAAACTAACATTGATGCCGTCCAAGCCCATTTCCTGAAATCTTGGCAATGCTTCGGAAAGGAGCAATCCGTTGGTGGTAATCGTTACCTGCTCCACCCCGGGAAAGGCCTTTAAGGAAGCCATAAAATCCACAGCCCCTTTTCGTACCAAGGGCTCTCCTCCGGTAACCTTAAAGCGGGTAATGCCGCAGGCTACTGCGGCCTTTGCCACCTGCAAAAGCTCCTCATAAGTCAGCAAACGATCCATGGGAAGAGGATTCTCCAGCCCATTGGGCATACAATATTGGCAATGCAAATTACAGCGATCCGTAATGGACATTCGCATATAATTGATTTTTCTTTGGAACTTATCCTGCATCTTCTACTCTCCTGACCCTCTAATATCTCTCCAAAAGGATCTCCAAGATTCCGCCGCAAACCATTCCCTCTTCCGCGGCGGCGTCATCCGTCAAATCCACGTGATACAGTAGGCCCTCCGGTGCATTTTCCAGAAAAAGCTCTCGGCTTTTCTGAATCACCTCCGCCTCTGCACAGCCTCCTCCTATGGTGCCGGTAATCTCTCCCAGGGGATTGATGGACATCTTCGTGCCTACGGAACGGGGAGCGGAGCCCTTTCTTTCGATAATGGTGGCCAACACCAGCTTCTCTTCCTTTTCCACCGCGTCCAGAATCTCCTCACTGTAGCCGATGGTATTTTTTCCGGCGCTCTTCACCCCTACAATCTCTGCCATAACGGAAAGAGCAATTTCCTCCGGACTTTCCGCCCCGATTTTCAAACCGATAGGACTGTGGAGAGAATCCAGAAGCTCCTGCGAAAATCCCTCTTCCAAAAGATTCTTCTTAATCATAGCCACTCTTCTTCTGGAGCCCATCATGCCCATATAGGCCTTGGGCTTTTCCAAAATTCTCTGAAGGCATATCTGGTCATGCACATGACCTCTGGTCAGAATCACAAAGTAACTGTCCCGGTCTCCTTCCAGACTATCCAAGGCCTTGGCAAAGTCCTCACAAATCACCCTGTCTGCCCCTGCCTTTTCCGCTTCCTTGGCAAAAAGAGGTCTATCCTCAATACAAGTCACGGAAAATCCCAGCATTTTTCCAAGACGAATGGTGGCAATGGCCACATGTCCCGCCCCGCAAATGATGAGCTTTTTCTCTGAAGCCAGGGTTTCCGCAAAGAATTTCCCCTCTCCCAGAGAAAAAATCCCTTCTTTACGATTGACCCAAAAACATTCCTCTCTATCCTTTTCCGAGGCAAAAAAGGGGAATTTCGGGCTGTGGCTTAGGCATTTTCCGGAAGAAAACAAGGCCAATTCCCCAAGGCTTCCTTCCGCTAAGGAGTGAAAAAGTACATTTTCCTCCGAAGAATTCAACCCGGCAATCTCTCTGATAATTTCTTTTCTTGCTTTCTCCATCTGCCTAACCCTCTTTCCCAGCAAAACGTCTTATCGCTAAACGTCCTATAGCAAAACATCTTTTAGATCATTCGTTTTATCGCTAAACCGTCTTAAAGCAAACCGCCCTCTCCCAGGGCATCAATTTCTTCCTTCTTCACAATGTCCCCTGCCATGATTCTTGGTAAAAGCAAGTCAAAAACCGTGGTGGGACAAAACATAATACTGCCGGGAAGTCCCAAAACCGGTACCTTTCCCTTGGCGTAAGCCAGCATAAACATGGAACCGGGCAGTACCGGTGCTCCGTAGCTTACCACCTCTTCCGTGGACAGGCGAATCGCCAATGGGGTACGGTCATCCGGATCTACGGACATTCCCCCCATGCAGATGACCAAGTCCGCTCCCTGTCTTAGGAAGTCCTGTATGGCCCCTTTCTCCTGCTCCACATCATCCGGGCAAGTCACATGACCGATAATTTCCACCGGATAGGGAGAAAGCTTTTCCCGTACCACCGGAGTAAAGCTATCCTGAATTCTTTTGTAAAAGACTTCATTTCCGGTACTGATTAATCCCACCTTCTTCTTTTCAAAGGGAAGAAGCTGTAAAATGCCCCCCTCCGGCGCAATCTTCTTTACTTCCTCCATCTTCTCCCGCTCTATGGAAAGGGGGATAATTCTGGTGCCGGCAAAGGCCTCTCCCTTTTTGATAAAGCTGTGATTCTTCTTGGTGGCCATCATCATTTGTCCGAAGGAATTCAGGGCAAAAAGCTTCTCCGATTGAATCTTCAGCATACCGTCGCAATCAGCGATAAACTCGATTTTTCCTTCCTTCACCTCGGAGGGATGCATATTTTCGCTCCGCCCCATTTCATAGAGCATGGCTGCCGCATCATTTTCATGGAGAGTATCCTCCCCCTCTTCCCAGATGTAAATGTGGTCCTTGCCAACAGAAAGAAGCACGGGAATATCCTCCTCCCGAATCACATGACCCTTTCGGAAAACAGGGCCCTTCTTCTCTCCCTTAATAATCTGGGTAATATCCTGGCAGAGGGTTTTCCCCACTGCCTCTGTGGTTTTGAGTTCTCTCATAGGAAACTCCTTTCCGGCTTTTTCATCTCTATCGCAAAATACCCTAGGCATACGAGCAATATTCGTAAAAACTGAAAACAAACAATGAAGCTCTTATTTATGAATCTAAATATTTTTTAGATTGACAAAAATTTGTTATTCTCCATATTATACGGTCTCTCTTATAGAAAAGCAAGATTTGTCCAGGAGATTTCCCAAGGATAATCCGGCTTTTTTCTCCTGTTTTTTTCTTGATTTTTCTCGAAAATGTCGATTTTCCGCCATTATTTCTTTCATCTCCTTAGCTTCCTGTGGACAGTCCATTTTTTCTTCCGCTTTCCATCTATAACATTTTTCTATAAGTTTGGAGCTTTTTTACAAGACTCTCCATTTTGTGCTTCTGCACAAAATACTTCGTTATTTTTGTATATTTCAAACAATCCATTCTCTTTGACCTTGCTTTTCCTTGTCTATAGGTTGACAGCATTTTTGAGCAAGAAAAAAGGGGCTGCAAATAATAGATTTTCGGCAATATAGGTCTGAATATGGGGTAGTCTGAGCCTGGTACTTGCGAAATCCTGCGAAGTGAAGAACTGAAAAATCAATATGTGAAGCGAATAATGCAGTATGGGTCTATAATCGGGGCAATCTGAGCCCGTCAGTACTTACTGAAAGCGAGCTAAAGCGAAGCTTGAAGTTAGTACTGCTACGAAGGCGAGGTTAGCGAGAGCGTGCCCTGATTATAGACCCATACTGCATTTGAGCGCATCTTTATGATAAATGCAGTCCTTCAATACACAGGATTAAGCTAGCGAGAGCGTATCCCGTTTCAGACCTATATTGCTTAGAAAACTATTTTACAGCCCCTAAATCTTATACTCCGCTTGCAGAAAGTATTTCCACAAGGGCTCCCCGTAGGGATTCCGAGGTACAGCGGGAATGTACCGCTCCCAAAATCTCCGCCCTGGTCTTCTTTCCCAAGTCCTTAAAGCATTCAAAAATTCTTGTCTTTTCGTCATAGGAAATCTGGGCATTCTGCAAAAGCGTAAAGGCTCTGTACTGTAAGAGCTTATTTTCCTGTGCCTCTCTCTTTTCCTGATTGTAGCGATAGCGAAGGCAAATGCTCTCTTTTCCGTCCCAGGCAGGAAGGGAAAGGAGCAATGCATCCTCCTCTTCCAGATAGTCCCCTGCTTCTGCCGGAAGCTCCGAATCCCCGTATGTCAGGCTTAAGCCTTCCAAAGAAGACACGCCCCTTAGGTGCAGAAGAAAGAGTCTCTCCTTGGGAAAAGCATTTTCATTTCCCTCCACCGGGAAAATGTGAAGTACCTCCTCCACGGAGCCGCCCTTGCTTTCATGTCGAAGGGAAAATCTGGTAAAGGCCCAATCCTCTTTCCGGAAATCGGCATATTCATGCTCGTCCTCTGCCAGACAGAAGCTTCCATCAGCACCGGAGAAGATATGAAGCTCCATAAGCTCCGGCGCATCCACCGCATTGCCCTCTTCTCTGCCGTCCAGAGGAAGAATGGTACCTTCTTTAGCAAGAACCGGAATGCTTTCCAGGCTACGATACAGCTCCAGTTCTCTTCCTCCCGTAAGCTTCTCGCCGGTAAAGAAGTCTACCCAGCGTCCCTCCGGAAGCCAAGCCTTCACTTTTCCCAGACCGCTGACAGGGTCTTCCTTCTCCGTAATGGGAGCACAAAGCAGTTCTGTTCCGAAGTAATACTCATTTTTATAATCGTACAGTCCGTCCCAGGGCTTCTCCTCGTAGTACAGCGGCAAAATCAAAGGACGTCTTTCCACATGGGCCAGATAGTTCATGGTATAAAGATAGGGCACCAGCGCCTTTCTCAGGCGAAGGAAATTCTTGGAAACCGCCTCCGCATCCCGGCTGTATTTCCAAGGCTCCTTTCCATTAAAGGCATTGTTGGTACTGTGCAAACGCATGATAGGAGAAAATACCCCCAGCTGTACCCAACGGGTAAAGAGAGAGTCATCCCGCACTCCCCACATATGTCCCCCGATGTCATGACTCCACCAGCCGTAGCCGATATTGCTGGCAGTGGCGGTAAAGTAGGGCTGAAAATCCAGGCTTTCCCAGGAAATCACCGTATCTCCGGAGAAGCCGATGGGATAACGGTGGGAGCCGGGACCGGCATAACGGGAAAGAATCAAACCGCGCTTCTCTCCATTTTTTCCCTTATTATCCTCATAATGATAATGATTCAGCATCCAAAGAGGATCCAAGCCCTTCATGCCGGAGTTCTCCCCCTGCTGCCAATCAATCCACCAAAAATCCACCCCGTCCTTTTCCATCGGGTGATGCACAAAACGAAAATATCCTTCTCTAAATTGCTCATCCAAAAGGTCGAAAAGCACCGGTTCTTCTTCCTTTTGATTCACTCCCATAAATTCCGCAAAGGCGGGATAGCAATCCTCAAAGGCCCGGACACCGTCTGCAGGATGAACATTTAGGGTACAAGCCATCCCTCTGTCCTTCAAAGCCTTTAGAAAACGGGGAGGATCAGGAAAAAGATCCTTATTCCAGCTATAGCCGGTCCAGCCTGTACCGTACTTTTCCGGCACCTTGGTGATGTGCCAGTCCATATCAATCACCGCCACCTGGAAGGGAATATTTTCCTCTTGAAAACGGTCCATCAGCTCCAGATAGCTTTCCTCGGAATAGACAAAGTAACGGCTCCACCAGTTCCCCAGGGTATAGCGGGGAAGCAGAGGAACATCTCCGGTCAAATGGAAGAAATCCTTTAGCGCCGTCTTATAATCTGTACCATAGGCAAAGAAATACAGGTCGATTGCTTCCGAATCCTCTCGTACAAAGAAATTTCCGTCTTTATAAAGCATACTTTTGCTGTCATCCAAAACAGAGAAAAGCTGTCGGGAAACGATTCCCTCCGAAAGAGGCAGGGCACCGTCTATACCGTCCAGGGTTCTGGCCGTACCCTTCAAGCTCTCGATTTTATCCCCGTAATGCCAAAGGGCGGAGGTATTTCCCGCATCTCCGCTGACGAAAATCCGAAGATTTTCGCTGCTGAAGGCTCCCCCCTTATAAATCAATCGAAGATATTTGGTTCGAAGAATCCCTTCTCCCTGCTTGCCCTCTTCCCAATGGAATTCTGCGGGAGGAAAGCTGCGGTTTACCGCCATCTGGCTTTCCCCATCCACAAAGCAACCCTTTTCACTGTATTCCAAACGGAGCAGTCTTTCTGTCAGCACCGTAAATCGAAAGTGCTTTCCCCTGATTTGATTGCCTTCTCTGATTCCTTCCATAACCCATCCTTCCCCTCTAGGCAAATATTTTTCTGCCTTATTTTCTCTTCCCGAATATAGAATGCCCTATCTCTCGCATTTTTCTTCTAAGAAAAATAGCTTTCAAAATTCCTTCTTCCGGGATTTTGAAAGCTATTTTTTGTATTAAGCTGTTGCTAAAGCCTTCTCCAATACCTTCTTTACATTTTCCTTGGCTTCTTCAAACTTTTCTCCAATATGAGATTCATAAATCTTCTCCTCTGCCACAAACATAGCGGGAGTAGCCCAATAATCATATTGTTCTGCAAGCTCCGGATGCAAGCCCTCGTCAATTTCCTCAAACTCCACCTTTCCGTAAGCAGGATTCTCCGCAATCAATTCCTCTCTGGCCTTTCTTGCCTGTGCGCAATAAGGACAACCATTTACATAAAAAAACTTTACTTTAGCCATTGTATTTTCCTCCTATTATTCTTTTTCATCAGATTACTGTATTTTCCACTTTAAAACAATGCCGGAAAAGAAAATCTTTCTAAAATATCTCTAATCGCCGCTTTCTCCTAAGAGGAAAAGCCTCCCGAGGGAATTCCGGAAAATGTGTTAAAAGACCAAGTCCGGCTCTTAAAGCTCCTCCAAAGCCTCCCTTAAGAGCTGATAGGAATAGTGCTGAGCCTTCTCTTCGTAAATGTAGGAGTTGACAATCAGCTCGTCAAAATGCACTCTCTCCTGCACTTCCCGCATTTTCGCCTGCACCTCTTCCTTGGTGCCGATAAAAGAAAAGGCGCCCATCCGCTCCACGATTCTCTTTTCCTGATGAATCAGCTCCTCGGTAAATGCCACCGGGCCGAAGTGGGGAACCCTTACCGCCTCCACATAGTCCTTCCAAACCTCTTCCATAGACTGCACAGGGGGGAGCAATCCTTGAGACTGATTGGTGATGATGTTTAAAAAGGCCTGCCACTGGGTGGTGGCTAAAGACTCCGCCTCCTCCTTGGTATCCGCCAGAATCGCATTTGCTCCCAAAATCACATAGGGCTTTTCCAGAACATCGGAGGGTTTAAAATTCTCCTGATAAATCCGAATGGCTGTCTCCATCATGGTTGGGGCGAAGTGAGCCGCAAAGGAATAGGGAAGTCCCAGTCTTGCCGCCAGATAGGCACTGTCGGTACTGGAACCCAAGATATACAGGGGAATGTTCAGCCCTGCTGCAGGGTAGGCATGCACCACCTCCGTGTCCCGGAAATACTCCGAAAGCTCCATCACCTCCCGCTCAAAATCCGACTCTCTGCCTACTCCTCTTCGGATGGCTCTTGCGGTTTCCAAATCCGTTCCCGGAGCACGCCCAAGCCCCAAGTCCACTCGGCCCGGATAGAGGGTTTCCAAGGTGCCGTACTGCTCCGCCACCAGATAGGGGCTATGATTCGGCAACATCACTCCTCCGGAGCCGATTCTGATTTTTTCCGTATTGCTTAAGGCATACTGAATCAAAAGCTGGGTAGCGCTACTGGCCACGGAATGGGTGTTATGGTGCTCCGCAATCCAGTAACGGGTATAACCAAGCTCCTCCGCCTTCTTCGCCAGATTCACCATCCGTTCCATTGCCGCTTTATAGCTTTCTCCCTGCCTCAGGGGAACCAAATTTAAAATCGATACCTTCATATTACTCTTCTCCTCCACGAATCAAATCCTCAAAGCTTCCGGACACAAAGGCACATAAGGCCTTTGGAGACAGGCCGATTTGCAGACCTCTCTTACCGGCGGAAACATAGATTCTTTCCAGCTCCTCACCCTGCTTTTGAAAGTAGGTGGGAAAATGCTTTTTCATGCCGATGGGGCTACAGCCTCCCCGAATATATCCGGTCAAAGGCTGCAAATCCTTCATGGGAATCATTTCCGCCTTCTTGTTTTGGGAGACCTTCGCCGCTTTCTTTAAGTCCACTTCCTCCAGCACCGGAATCACCGCCACAAAGTAGCCTGTTTTATCCCCCTTTAATACCAGGGTTTTATAGATAATTTCCGGGGGAAAGCCTAAGACGGAAGCCACATGAGCTCCGGACAGATCCTCCTCATCCACCGGATATTCCTGCTCCACATAAGGAATTTTTGCCTTATCCAAAAGACGGCATACATTGGTTTTATTGTCCTTAGCCATTTTTCCCTCCTTTACTGCCTTGCTTCGTGTTATACTAAAAAAATATGGAAAATCTTTGAAAATAGATTTTTAGCCTTACACATTTTACACCAAAGAACAAAAGAAAGGAAATCATGAAATCCCATTTAAAACATATATTCTATCCTTTGGCCTGTTTACTTTTTTCTTTGTTTCTGGTCTTTATCCTCTTCGTCTCAGGCTTTGAGCTGGCCTGCTACGGAAATCCTTCCTATTATAGACAGGAATTTCAAAAATACCAAGTTCAAGAGGCTTTGCTGGAGAATCGGGGAGAGTCCATCCCCTTATCGGATTTGGAAAAGGTTATGGGAGAGACCCTTCGCTACCTTCGAGGGGATCGGGAGAATCTCATTATCCCCGTTTCGGTAAATGGTGTGGCGCAAAACTTCTATCAGGAAGATGAAGCCTCTCACATGGCGGATGTACGGGTTTTGTTCACCCTAAGCCTCACCCTGCGAATGATGTTCTTCCTCTCTCTCCTGGCTATCATCTTTCTGCTTGTGATTTTAGAACACGGAAGGGCTCTTGCCATTTTGGGAAAAGGCTTCCTCTATTGTATGGCAGGCTTTTTAGTGATTCTACTGCTCTTCTTCCTCTACGCCAGCCAAAACTTTGACCAAGCCTTTACGCAGTTTCATCTGCTCTTTTTCTCTCAAGGGAACTGGAGCTTTGATCCGGCCCTAAGCCGTATGATAAACATTATGCCGGAAGAATTTTTTCAGGATACCGCCTTTCGGATTCTACGCTTCTTCTTGCTTTTGCTGCTGCCCTTCCTGCCTCTGGCATGGTTTTTCAAGAAGGTGGCAAGGAATTGGGGATATCCTTCGAAGCGAGGAACTGTAACCATTGAAGATATTCGCTCCAATGCAGTATAGGCATGAAATCGGGCACGCTCTCGCTAACTTCGCCTTCGCAGCGGATACTAAGCGAAAAACTTCGGTACCCTTGTTTTTCGCAAGTACCGGCGGGCTCAGATTGCCCCTCTTTCATGCCTATACTGCATCTGTCGCTTCAATTCATTGATTGATACAGTTCTTCTCTCCGCAGGTTTTCGCAAGTATCGGGCTCAGACGACCCACCTTCCAGACCTATAGCACGGGGCAAATACATAGCATTGATTTATATCCTTTTATATTTTCATGATATATGGAATGCGGATAAACATTGCTTATACTTGTAATAAATTTTCTTTATTTTTCTATGAGGGTAATTATGAGAGAGTGGGAAATTCAAATATACTGGTCGGAGGAAGATAAGCTTTATATCGCAGATATTCCGGAGCTAAAAGGATTTTTTGCAGACGGAAAGACTAGAACGGAAGCAATACATAATGCTGAAATAGTTTTAGCAGAGTGGTTGGAAGTAGCAAGGGAGGAAGGCATCCCTATACCAAAGGTAAAAAAATAAAGTAGTTTTCCGTAAAAGAGAAAAGCGGAGCTATATCAGAGTAAAGGATAAAGGAGTTTTATGCAAAATAATCAAATTCAAAATAAAAAAGCGGTTCTGGTGGGTGTGGAATTTCCGGAGAACAGAGACTTTGCTCTGGACATGGAAGAGCTTTTCGGTCTTTGTCAGGCCTTGTCCATTGAATGCTGCACCAGCATTAGCCAAAGCTTAGCCAGAGAGGACAGTGCTACCTTTATCGGATCCGGAAAGGTGGAGGAAGTAAGATCCGCGGTACTCTTCCATGAGGCGGATCTGGTCATTTTCCAAAATGCCCTCTCCCCCTCCCAGCTCCATAACCTGTCCAAGGCTCTTTCTGTGGAGGTCTTGGACAGAACTCAGGTGATTTTACAAATCTTTGCGGAACGGGCCAGAAGCAAGGAAGCGAAAATGCAGGTGCAGTATGCCACCCTTCAATATATGCTACCCAGGCTTGTTGGACTTCGGGAAAATCTCTCTCGCCAGGGCGGAAGCGGCGGTGCCGGTCTTTCCAACCGTGGTGCAGGAGAAAAGAAGATAGAGCTGGACAAGCGAAAGATTCAGGAGGAAATGGCTTTTCTCAGAAGAGAATGCAAGAAGCAGGAAGAGGTGCGCCGGGTAAAACGGCAGAAAAGAGAGAAATCCAATATTCCAAGAATTGCTCTGGTGGGCTACACCAATGCGGGAAAGTCCAGTCTTATGAATGCCATTTTGGATTGGAGTAAGGAAGGTCAGAAGGAAAAGGTGGAAGAAAAGGATATGCTTTTTGCCACTCTGGATACCACCATTCGTCATGTGAAGGGGGAACGGGGAGAGGAATTCCTTTTTGCCGATACGGTAGGCTTTATTCGAGACCTGCCTCCCAAGCTTTTGGATGCCTTCCACAGCACTCTGGAAGAAGCCATTGAAGCGGATTTGATTTTACAGGTGGTAGACTATTCCGACCCCAATTATCAAAAACACATGGATAGCACCCTAGTAACCTTAAAAAAACTGGAAGCAAGCCATATCCCCATGCTCTATGTAATGAACAAATGCGACAAGGTTCTTCCCCTGTCGGAGCTTCCCAAGAAGAGGGGAGAAAAGCTCTACATTTCCGTTAAAGAGGGAATTGGAATTTCTGAACTTATGGAGGCGGTAAGCGAGAAAGCCTCCGCCAATCTCCGCCCCCTGTCCATCCTGCTCCCCTACAGCGAAGCGGCTTGGGAAAACAGCATCCGAAAAGAAGGGAAAATCCTCTCCCTATCCTACGAGGAGGAGGGAATACAAATGGAACTCCGCCTACCGGAGGCCTTGTACGCAAAACTCCAAAAATTCTCCGTTTAAGTATCCTTCGATATGGATAGACGAGGAGACAATCCGAGGCCAATACTTGCTGAAAACCTACAGAAAGAAAGACTGTAATAATCAATAAAGTGAAGCGACAGATGCAGTATAGGCATGGAAGAGGGCAATCTGAGCCCGATACTAGCCAAACTTGCGAAGCGAAGAACTGTAGAAACCAATAAGATGAAGCGACTGATGTATAATAGGTCTGTAAGAGGGCAATCTGAGCCCGATACTTGCGAAAACCTGCGGAGAGAAAGACTGTAACAATCAATGAAGTGAAGCGGCTGATGCAGTATAGGCATGAAAGAGGGCAATCCGAGCCCGATACTTGCGAAAACCTGTGGAGTAGAGGACTGTAACAATCAATGAATTGAAGCGACAGATGCAGTATAGGCATGAAAGAGGGCAATCCGAGCCCGATACTAGCAAACCTGCGAAGAGAAGGACTGTAACATCAATGAATTGTAGCGACTGATGCAGTATAGGCATGGAAGAGGGCAATCTGAGCCCGCCGGTACTTACTGAAAGCAAGCTAAAGCGAAGCTTGAAGTTAGTACCGCTGCGAAGGCGAAGTTAGCGGGAGCGTGCCCGATTCCATGTCTATACTGCATTGGAGCGAACGCCTTCGATGTATACAGTCCTTCCCTTCGCAGGGGCGAGGTTAGCGGGAGCGTGCCCCAAATACAGACCTATTATACATCGGAGCTTGTCTCTTCAATGGTTACAGTTCCTCGCTTCGAAGAGAGCGAGCTTAGCAGGAGCGTGCCCGATTCCATGCCTATACTGCATTGGAGCGAACGCCTTCAATGGTTACAGTTCCTCTATCCATATCGCAGGATCCGTAAAACCATTCTCCCCTTTTTGGTGTTTTTCTCAAGGCCAAGGTAATGGAACTTCCCCAGCCCTCTTACGGAAATCTTTTCTCCTCCCTTTAGACTGCTGCTGCCCTTCGCCGCCAAACCGTCCTTATACACCAGTTCTTTGGCAAAGTATTCCTGTGCCTTTCCTCTGGAAAGGTGGAATACCGCGGAAACGATACCGTCCAGTCGTTCGGAGGCGGCAAAAATCTGCTCCTCTATTCTTTCCTGCTTAGGGACAAAGGCTTCCTCACACTCTTTGATTTCTACACTGGTATGCCGAATCTGCTGCAAATTCTCCAAGAGATAGTCCCTCATTTTCCGAAGCAGATAGACATAGCTTTTCTCATCCCGAAAGAAGATGTCTCCCAGCATTTCCCGTTCTATCCCAAGACTCATAATGGCTCCCAGTACATCTCTATGGGACAATTCTTCGGAAAATTTTTTCTGCTTTCCCTGAATTTCCAAAAGCACTACAGGATTGTCTTCCAAGAGAAGCTCCCTGCACTCTTCCTCCTCCATGAAACTTGGGTAAAAGAAAAAGGCCTGTCGTTCCGCCTCTTCTCCTCCCAAAAGCAGAAACTTAGCCCCTCTTTCCCTTTTGATTTTCTCTAAAAAAAGTCCCCTTTCTCTTTCCGATAAAAAGGGACTGTTTCGCACTATACCGCGCTCTTCTGTTTTTCGCCAAATATCTTCCACGTGGGCAAGAATATCTTCTCTGTCTTTCATGGTCTTTTATTGTCTCGCTTACTATTTCCTATATCTATCTTTCAAACAATCATACTTAGGAATTAGAGCCTTGCTCCAAAAACTCCACTTCTCCCTGCATCCACACATTGCCCTTAAAACGGCGGCCAATGGCGGGGACTCCCAAAAGATCTTTTTCATTGATGCAAACGCGAAATACCGCGTCCATACATCTTACTTTTAAATCCAAGATATTTTCATGGGTATAGACGTTGCTCTTTACCCGAATATTCACAATCTCTCCCAAAATGGAATACTGATCGCACTCCACCCCGGTAGGCATAAAGGTGGACTCCACCAAGCTGTACAGATCTTCCTTTTCGATTCGCTCATTCACCTCGGACATCAGATTCATATCGGTCTCCGTCAGGGTTTCCAAAGCATCCTGGTCTCCTGCCTTTGCCGCCTCGAAAAGCTTCATCTGCTCAACAAAGTGCTGTCGCTTTACCCACTCATCCTCCGCCTTCTTCTCTATGGGAAGAAGAATCTTTCCTTCCACGGAAAGTCCGGTGAGATAGACCTGCTTGGGCACCGCCTTAATCTGCATCCGTTTCAGCTGATAGGCTTCCAGAGAATTGCAAAGATAATAAATCAGGGTAATCCCTGAGGTAAAATCCTCCATCACGCCGGCATAGGTTTCCTTTTCCGCATGGCGCTCAAGGCTTCCCTCCACCGTTTCCACCCCTTCGTAGGAACGCATGTAAGGGAAATAATAGTCCCTGTGAAAAATTCCCTCTGCATCTCTGTGCCCCACCACGGTAATACCCATAGAGGGAGCTACCGGAAGCTGATACTGCTCCACCACCTGTCCATTTCCATAGGAGACAAAGCTGCTGCGATATTTTTCATGTACTGCCCTTTGTAAATAAAACTCTGCATCCTTGTCTTCCTGCAATGCAGAAAACCCAATGGATCGTAGAAACTTATGCATTAGCCTTCCTCTTTCCTGACCTCTCTGAAACCATCTCCATATCTTACAACAAAGGCTACTGTCTTGCAATAGCTACCGGGGAATGTCTAAAACCATACCCCATGTCCGAATCAAAGCCAAATGCCCGCATCCTCCCTAAATGGTCTTGAAAACAGGCGAGAATAAAAAAAGCCATGCGGTACAGGTCGGAAAGCGGGGTATGATACCTTCCCCTTTTCCATCCTATGCCACATGAAAGCTCATTTTACTGCTATTTTAATGCTTTTTGAAAAACGCCATTTTCAAAGCTTCCCTACCCTCTCTATGCGGAAGCGCTGGAACCGCCCGGGTTGCCCTTCTGAGTAGACTCAAAAAGACTATGGGTTGCCTTATAAATCTTTCTGGCAATGTAAGGGTTGTTCATGGTGTAAAGATGCACACCGTCCACGCCGTGAGTCACCAGATCCACGATCTGATCCACCGCATAGGCAATGCCCGCATCTCTCATGGCAATGGGGTTATCCTCATACTTGTCCAAAATATTCTGAAACTTCTTCGGAACCTTTACCCCGCAAAGACTGGCCATCTTTAAGACCTGACGCTTGTTGATGACCGGCATAATTCCCGCTTCAATGGGAACATCAATTCCGGCCAAAGCGCAACGCTCCTGGAAAATGTAGAACTGCTTATTTTCAAAGAAAAGCTGGGAAATCAGGTGCTCCGCTCCCGCATCCACCTTGTTCTTTAAGTAACGAATGTCCTCTACTCTATCCGCGCTCTCAATATGTCCCTCCGGATAGCAGGCTGCGGAAATATGGAAGTTTCCGTGCTCCTTCAAAAAGGCAATCAGGTCGGAAGCGTAACGGAAATCTCCTCTATTCTCCTCTCCCTCCGGAATATCTCCTCTGAGAGCCAGGATATTCTTGATTCCGGCAGTCTTCAACTCTTCAATCTTTTCTAATACATCCTGCTTTGTTAAATTTATACAAGGAAAATGAACCACGCTGGGCACTTCGCAGACCTTCTTAATGTGCTCTGCAATAGGGATGGTGCTTTGGTTATTCTTTCCGCCCCCCGCCCCGTATGTCACCGAAATGAAATCCGGTTTTAAATCCCGAAGCTCATCCAAAGTGTCATATATGGTTTCAATGGGTGAGTTCCTCCGAGGTGGAAACACCTCGAAGGAAAACACTGTTTTTTCTTGAAATAAATCAACAATACTCATTTCTCAATTCCTTTGCCGCCTGGACAAGATTTGCTAAACTTGCCAAGGTCTCCTCGCTTGCTCTAGTCTTCAATCCGCAGTCCGGATTTACCCACAGTTTCTCTTTTTCAATCTTCTTCAGCATCTTTGCCAATGCTTCTCTAATTTCCTGAACGGAGGGCACTCTCGGGGAGTGAATGTCATAAACTCCGGGTCCAACCTCTGTACGGAAATGGTTCTCTCTTAAGGAGTCCAAAATCAGTAAATCGGAACGGGAAGCCTCGAAGGAAATAACGTCCGCATCCATGTTGTCAATCGCTTTAATAATATCGGTAAACTCACTGTAGCACATATGGGTGTGAATCTGAGTGCCTGCCTGACATCCGCTGTGTACCAAACGGAAGGCGGGAATAGCCCAATCCAGATACTCACTGTACCAGTCAGACTTACGAAGAGGTAACTTCTCTCTTAAAGCCGCTTCGTCTACCTGAATGATCTTGATACCATTCTTCTCTAAATCCAATACCTCATCACGGATGGCCAGAGCAATCTGCTTTGTGCTCTCCGCAATGCTGATATCCTCTCTTGGGAAGGACCAGTTTAAGATGGTTACAGGTCCTGTCAGCATTCCCTTCATGGGACGCTTGGTTAAGCTCTGTGCATAGGTGGACCATTCCACAGTCATAGCGGAAAGTCTACGTACATCACCCCAGATAATTGGCGGCTTTACGCAACGAGTTCCATAGGACTGTACCCAAGCCTTCTCGGTAAATAAGAATCCGCTTAAGAGCTCTCCGAAGTACTCCACCATGTCGTTTCTTTCAAACTCACCGTGAACCAGTACATCCAGATCCAAATCTTCCTGAATCTTTACCCACTCTGCAATCTTCTTTTGGTTAAAAGCAATGTACTCTTCCTTGGTCTTCTCCCCCTTCTTAAAGGCAGTTCTGTTGGCACGAACATCCGCACTCTGTGGGAAGGAACCAATGGTTGTGGTGGGGAAGAGGGGAAGCTTAAACTCTTCCTTCTGAAGCTTTTCTCTCTCTTCAAATACAGGAAGTCTAGTGTAGTCCGCATCGGTAATAGCTGCACAACGATCCTTTACCGACTTGTCTTCACTGTTCGGTCTTGCTGTTGCAAAGAGCGCCTTATTCGCCTCTAAAACCTCCGGCTTAGCCTTACCGCTAAGAAGCTCCTTTAAATCCAAAAGCTCTTCCAGCTTCTCGATAGCAAAGCTGAAATGTCTCTTTACTTCCTCGGAAAGCTTATTCTCTCCTACTAAGGTGTAAGGAACATGCAGTAAGGAGCAAGAAGTACTAAGTACTACGGAAATGCCCTTAGCCTCTAAATCCTTTACCTCCTGCATGGTCTTCTCGTAATGGTTTCTCCAGATATTCTTTCCGTTTACCAAACCGGCGAAAAGAAGCTTGTCCTTGGGGAAGCCCTTGGATACAAGTGCCTTGGTCTCCTTACCCTCTAAGAAGTCAAGACCTACACCGTCAAAGGGGAGTGCCAAAATGCTTTCATAGGCATCTCTTACATCGCCAAAATATGTCTGTAATATAACCCTGGTGCTGCCCTTTACAGAAAGAATTCCCTGATATAATGCGGTAAAGAGCTCCAAGTCTTCCTTCTCCAGGTCTCTTACCAGATAAGCCTCATCAAAGGCAATCCACTTGGCACCAAGAGAAACGAATCTCTCCACATACGCCTTGTAAGCGGAAACTGCCTGCTCCAGGAAATCCTTCTCGGTCTTCTTCTCTGTATAACGAAGCAGCTTTAATAAGGTAAATGGTCCGATAACTACAGGCTTGGTCTCAACCCCTAAAGCCTTTGCCTCCTCATACTCCTGGAAGGGCTTGTCACCCACAAGGGAGATTACATCCTTATCGGAGATTTCCGCTACCATGTAATGGTAGTTGGTATTAAACCACTTCTTCATTGCCAAAGCCTTCACGTCTCCGGCCTCTCCCTTATAGCCTCTTGCCATAGCAAAGTACTGCTCCAAGGGACTTAAGGACAATTCTCTGTAACGATCCGGAATGATGTTAAAAAGCACTGCTGTATCTAAAAAGTTATCGTAAAAAGAGAAATCATTGGAAGGGATGAAATCCACTTCCTCCTGCTGCATCTTTAACCACTGCTTCTTTCGAATATCCTTTGCAAGCTCCTGTAGCTCCTGCTCGGAAACCAATCCCTTAAAAAACTTCTCTGTTGTAAACTTTAGTTCTCTTAATGCTCCCACTCTTGGGAAACCGATTACTGATGTTTGCATGCTTTTTTCTCCTTACTTTTTATTTTCCTTTACAAAAATGCTTTTCTTGTCATTCCTTAGACTCCCCCTAATGAGAGTCTCTGAAGTGGATATAGTATAGCGTAAAAACGTTTCCTTAGGCAAATATAAAAAAACAGGACTTGGCTATAGTTTTTGCCTATAGCCAAGTCCTTCACCCTAAATCGGTTCTCTCGCCCTTACTTCTCTCTTATACCAAGCCCTGTGCCAGCATAGCCTCAGCTACCTTCTCAAAGCCGGCTACATTGGCTCCAACCTCAAAGTTACCTTCATGGCCGTAGCGCTTTGCCGCCTCGGATACGCTCTTGAAAATGTTTTGCATAATTCCCTTAAGCTTCTCATCCACTTCTTCAAAACTCCAGGAAAGTCTCTGAGAGTTCTGGCTCATCTCCAATGCGGAAACGGCAACACCGCCGGCATTGGCTGCCTTACCGGGCATGTAAAGGAAGTGATTCTCCAGGAATACATCCACAGCCTGCTCATCGGAAGGCATATTTGCTCCCTCTGCTACGCAGAAGCAACCGTTCTTGATTAAGGTCTTAGCCTCTTCTCCATTTAGCTCGTTCTGGGTTGCGCAGGGTAATGCCACATCGCACTTTACACCCCAGGGACGCTCTCCTGCATGGTAGGTCGCTCCCGCAACACGGTCGGCATACTCGGAAATTCTGCCTCTCTTCACCTGCTTAATATCGAAAAGCACATCCAGCTTGATGCCTTCCGGATCATACACATATCCGCCGGAATCGGAGCAGGTTACTACCTTACCCCCAAGGCTCTGTGCCTTCTGGATGGCATACTGAGCAACATTACCGGAACCGGAAACCACAATGGTCTTTCCCTTGATTTCCTTTCCTACGGACTTTAACATCTCATCCACAATGTAGACCAGACCGTATCCTGTAGCCTCCGGACGAGCCAGAGAGCCTCCGAAGGTTCTTCCCTTTCCGGTAAGTACACCCTCGTACAAATTGGTGATTCTCTTGTACTGTCCGTACATATAAGCCACTTCTCTTCCGCCTACACCGATATCACCGGCAGGAACGTCTTCGTTAGCTCCGATGTACTTATACAGCTCTGTGATAAAGCTTTGGCAGAAGCGCATAACCTCCGCATCGGACTTGCCCTTAGGATCAAAGTCCGCACCACCCTTACCGCCACCGATGGGTAGACCGGTCAGGGAGTTCTTTAAAATCTGCTCAAAGCCCAGGAACTTCAGGATAGACTGATTTACGCTTGGGTGAAAACGAAGTCCTCCCTTGTAAGGTCCGATAGCAGAGTTAAACTGCACACGATAACCGATATTGATATGGTGCTTTCCCTGGTCATCTGTCCAAGGCACTCTAAAACTAATAATTCTTTCCGGCTCCACAAAACGCTCCAGCAAAGCATTTTTCCGGTAAAGCTCCTCATTGGCTGCCACAATAGGCTCCAGAGACTCTAAAATTCTCTTCGCTGCCTCTAAAAATTCTGCCTCATTGGAATGCTTCTTCTCCAGTGCCTGATAAACCTCACTTACATAGGACATAAACTTGCCTCCATTCTTTCCTCATTTACCGCTAAACTATAGCACTAAATCATTTTCAACTACAATAGGAAATATCTTGTATTCCGAAAAAGAATACTAATTGCTCCTTCCATAAAATCACGATAAAATATCACGTAAAATGGAAGAGCAAGCAGGATGCAAAAGAAAGATTCGTGGCAACATTTTGCCTAAATATACTGATTCAGAATTTATGCTAAGGGTAGGAGGAAAAGCAATGTTAACTGAAGCTGAAAGAGAGAAAGTTTACTTTACCAGAGGCTTTCGAAACTTTTGCTTTCGTGTCGGAAAGGCTAACCCTCATGCTCTACTACTCCGATTACGCAAAATTCTTCTCTTATGTTTCATGTGTCTTATCGTATTTGTAATGGTTGGATTTAAAATAAATTGGCTTGTTAAATGCATTTTATTTGGGGGGCTCTTGGGTATTATAGCTAATTATTTCTGGGGTATCTGGTTAACAATGATTATATACAAACATTCTGTATTGTTTCAGTTGATGGAGACAAAGAAGCAACAAGAAAAGAGGCAGAAATATCTTTCTGAATCTCGTGAGGAATTACTACAAGCAATCATTGATGGAAATATATTGGTCAAGGATTTAGGAGACGGAATTGTTTTGTACCGAAACAAAAATATATATACATTATTTTACAAGGGGTTCTTTTATGACATGGAGCTTTATGAGAAGTTGAGGAAAATATTTTTAGAGCCCGAGATTGCAATTCAGCAGCTTAACAATAATGACAATATCTCTAAAGAGTAATTGGGAAAAAATTCTTTCTCTTTATCAGAGAAGAGCTAATGGTAACTTGCAAAACTGATTTGGTGGAATAATCCATAACTTCTAAAGGAGGAATCATCAATGTTAACAGAAGCTGAACGAGAAAAAGTTTTCTATACCAGAGGATTTCGAAACTTTTGTTTTCGTGCAGGAAAAGCTAACCCTCATGCTCTACTGTTCCGATTACGCAAAATTCTTTACTTATGTTTCATGTGTCTTATCTTATTTACTATAGCCAAGTTTAAAATAGCTTGGTTTGTTAAATCTGGTTTTTTTTAAGTTTTCTGAGCATTATAGCAAATTATTTCTGGGGTGTTTGGTTAGGAATCATCCTTTATAAACATTCTATAATACTTCAATTATTAGAAACAAAAAGTCAAGAAGAGAAAAGACAGAAATACCGATCTAAACCGTTTAAGGAACTCTTTCAAAAAATCATTAACGGAGAGATACTAGTTATCGACTTATTCGATGGATTTGTTTTGTATCAAAACGAAAAATTAATTGCACTCTTTTACAAGGGATTTTTTTACGACATGGACTATTATGATAAATTTAAAAAAGTATTTTTTGAGCCTGAGATTGTAATTCAGCAGCTTAACAATAATGACAATATCCCCAAAGAGTAATTGGGAAAAGATTCTTTCTCTTTATCAGAGAAGCGCTAATGATAGTTGACACCTACTGATTTGATGAAACACACCATAAGTTCTAAAGGAGGAAGCATTAATGTTAACTGAAGCTGAGCGAGAAAAAGTTTTTTATACCAGTGGCTTTCGAAACTTTTGTTTTCGTGCCGAAAAAGCCAACCCTCACTATTTATTCTACCGATTCGTAAATATAATTTACTTTTGCTTTTTATTTCTTATCTGGTTTGCTATAAGCGAATTTAAAATAACTTGGTATACTAAATTATTATTTTTTATTTGCTTCTCTAATATTATAATAGGTTATTTCTGGGGTACTTGGTTAAAAATAATCATATTATTACATCTATTTAAGAGGACTCAAAAACAACAGAAGGAAACACAGAATTCTCCATCTGAGTGGTTAGAGATATTCCTTAAAAAAATCATTAATGGAGAGGTACTGGTCATTGACTTAGGTGATGGATTTGTTTTGTTCCAAAACAAAAAATTAATTGCATTCTTTTACAAGGGATTTTTTTATGATATGGACTATTATGAGAAATTCAAAAAAGTCTTTTTTGAACCCGAAAGTGCAATTCAGCAACTTAAAAATAACAGTATCCCTAAAGAATACTTTGAAAAAGATTCTTCCTCTTTATCAGAGAAAAGTTAAGGGTTGTTGACACCTGCTGATTTGATGAAACAAACCATAACTTCTAAAGGAGGAAGCATCAATGTTAACTAAAGCTGAGCGAGAAAAAGTTTACTATACCAGAGGCTTTCGAAACTTTTGTTTTCGTGCCGGAAAAGCCAACCCTCATTTTCTATTCTACCAATTCTTGAATATAATTTACTTTTGCTTTTTATTTCTTACCTGGTTTGCTGTAAGCGAATTTAAGATAACTTGGTATACTAAATTATTGTTTTTTATTTGCTTCTCTAATATTATAATGAATTATTTCTGGGGTATTTGGTTAGGAAAAATCATATCATTACGTCTATTAAAGAAGACTCAAAAACACCAAAATGAAAAGAGAACATACCAATCTGAACTATTAGAAGAATTCCTTCAAAAAATCATTAATGGAGAGGTACTGGTTCTTGATTTAGGTGATGGATTTGCTGTGTACCAAAACAAAAAATTAATTCTACCCTATTACAAGGGATTTTTTTATAATATGGACTATTATGAGAAATTCAAGAAGGTCTTTTTTGAACCCGAAAGTGCAATTCAGCAACTTAAAAAATAATAATAGTATCCCTAAAGAATAAGAATCACTACCACCCGTCAAACGGGTGGTTTGCTCGGGGCTATAAGCCCCTGCTACTGGCCAGCGTCTAAAGGCGCTGGCTTTCATTTTGGGCTAT
>NZ_JACHHH010000012.1 GCF_014202695.1 Oribacterium sinus | reverse complement strand
ACAGAATATTTCTAATATTTCCAGGCTTGCCTCGCGAAAGATTTTCTTACAATGCGTCCTTCGCACTGGTGAAAAACAGGAGGATAGGCTATATTGGGGATAAGAGAAGAAGATATAGTGCCCAATTCTACGCTTTTTTTCTGCCGGAGTTGGAAAAGAAATAGCAATTAAAGGAGAAGAAAAGCGGGAATGTTGGAAAGAATAGGACAGGAAATGGGCTTGCCCCTTTTATTTACTGCGATTTTATTGTATTACGCCGTTAAGCTGTTGGTTTTTAAAGATGTGGAGAGTATTCGTCCCAAGGGACGTCCTCCCGTGCGGGATCGGGAAGCTTATAGTAAAGAGGCGGGAATTTTGATTCTGATTTTTGCAGGTATTTCTCTGTTGTCTTCCATATTAATGATTGTTCATCCTCTTTTAGGCATCGGACTGATTGTTTTGGGCACCCTGGTGATGGCTGTGCGATTTAGAACCTTAGAAGAGAAATATGTTGGAGACAAACACTAATGAAAAAATATTCCGTGTTATTAGTAGATGATGAAGAGGATGTAGTGGAGGCTATAGTCCAAAAGATTGATTGGGATCGCCTCGGCTATTCTCTGGCCGGTTATGCCAAGAACGGTTTGGAAGCTTTGGAAATAGCGGAAGAAAAGCCAATCGATGTGGTACTTACCGATATTAAGATGCCCTATATGGACGGATTAACTCTTTCCCATCGTCTGAAGGAGTTATATCCCTCTATTAAGATTATCATTTTTTCCGGCTTTGACGAGTTCGAGTATGCCAAGGAAGCCATCCGTTTGGAGGCTGAGGAATACATGCTGAAGCCTGTAGACGCGGGAGAACTGTCCAGGGTATTCCAGAAGGTGCATGAGGCCTTGGATCAGGAATTTGATGAAAAGCAAAGTATTCATCGTCTGAAAAACTACTATTTGGAAAGTCTTCCGATTTTGCAGGAAAGCTTATATACCTCTTTAATCGAAGGAACTTTGCCCCAACAGGATTTGGAAAGCACACTCTTAGATTATCAGATTTCTCTTCCCGGAAAGTATTATGCGGTGGTGATTCTGCACAATAGCTTGAGCCTGTCTCCGGAGGGCATTAATCCTCTTTTGATTACCATGTCCATTCGGAAGCTGGCGGAAGAGCGGCTGCAAAAGAACTGGCGTCCCTGCTTCTTAACCTATTTGGGACATACACTATTCATTGCCCAGATGGATAAGGAATCGGACAGCCTAAAGCTTACGGATGATTGTGAAATCCTTTGTCGAATGGCCAGACATATTTGTAAGGCGACGGTGACAGCCGGAATCGGAAAAACCGTATCCAATTTGATGGATTTACCGCTTTCTTACCTTGGCGCCAGAGACGCGGTAGCTTATCGAGTGCTTTACGGTAGAGGAAAGGCCATTGCCATCAGTGAAATCGGCTTGGAAGGAAAAGAAGAACATAAGGTCAATAAAGAAATTATCGATGAGGAACGGCTTTTGGACATTTATCGAAGCATCCGTATGTCCTCCGAAGAGGAGCTGGATAAATGCATTGATCTCTATATTGAGAACAGCCGCCTGGAATCTCCTTCTTTGCAGGAATACCATTTCTTCTTAATGGATCTGGTGACCAATATGCATAAGTTCCTCTTGGCCAATCAGGTGGATACCGGTCTGATTTTTCCAAAGGAAGAAGATGTGTACCAGAAGGTGCAACAGTTCAGTCTGGCAGAGCTTTCTCAGTGGATGAAGGAGATTTGCAAGAAAATGCAGATTATCATTCAGGAGATGCGAAGTGATAAAACCAAGTCCTTTGTCAAGAAGGCGGTGGAGCATGTGCACAGTCATTACATGGATAAGGATTTGACAGTGGAGGCCCTTTCTCAAGAGCTCCATGTATCGGCAGCTTATTTTTCCACTGTCTTTAAACGGGAAACCGGAAAAAGTTTTATTAACTACCTTACGGATTATCGTATGGAAAAGGCTCTCCGTCTTTTGATGGAAGAGGAGGAGAAGACCTATATTATTGCCGAAGCGGTAGGATACTCGGATCCGAATTACTTCAGCTATGCCTTTAAGAAGAAATTCGGGATGTCTCCATCAAAATATAAATCCAACAGTAAGGGAAAAGAAGGACTGTAAAATCCTTCTAAGTATAGGGGAGGTGGATTTCCTTGGAGAAAAAACGTCTCAAAAAAAATCTATTGTCTGATGTTTTTTTGCAAAAGGGAGTCTCCGTCCCCTTTTCTATTACCTCACCCCTTCGTTCCTTTCATAATATGCTCTTAATGAGCTTTATGATTTTCTCCGTTTTTCTGATTCTGTTTCTGTCCGGCGTGCTTTATGTGCAGTTTTCTATACGTCTTCGCATGAATCAAGAGAACCAATCCGAGCAGCTTTTAAAGCAGGGAGGTATTCAATTGGAGGAATACCTTCTTAGCATGCGCAGAATTTCCGATGCCCTTTATTACAATGTTGTTAAGGGTACGGATGTGGATTATAGCAAGCTGAATCAGGAGATGAATCTGCTGTATGAAGCCCACAAGGACAGTCTGGTTTCCGTTGCCCTTTTTTCCGCCCAGGGAAAATACATTGCAGCGGTGCCCATTTCCGCAGAGAAGAAAAATCGAAAGGTAACGGAGCAGGATTGGTATCGGGAAGCGGTGCAGCAGGTGGAAAATCTGCATTTTTCTCTACCTCATGTGCAGAATCTTTTTGATGATCCTTCCTACCGCACTCGTTGGGTTATTTCTTTAAGCCGAGTGGTGGAACTAAGCTTTGACGGCAGAAGCGACAGCGGTGTACTTCTGGTAGATATGGATTACAAAATGATTGAGCGAATGATGGAAAAGCTGAATCAGGTTAACGGAAAGCGGTATTTTTATCTCTGTGATAAGCGAGGAAAACTGATTTATCATCCCAAGATTCGAGAAATTTATCGAGGACACGCCAAGGAGGATACGGAGCTTGCCGTTGCGCAGGAAGACGGCATCCACCGTCTGAAAAGTGACGGGAAGGAAAAAACCATTGTGGTGGATACCATCGGCTATACCGGTTGGAAGCTGGTGTCCGTTTTGGAAGAAGGCAATGATGTCTTTGCCACCGGAGGTATGCTTTACTATGTTTTTATCGTAATTTCCGTGACTCTCCTGATTGCTCTTTTGATGAATCAGGTGATTTCTTTGAGGCTTTCCTATCCCATCCGTAAGTTAAATGAAGATTTAGGCAATATGGGAGTGAAACGTCCCACCATGGAGGAAATTTCATCCTATGGAAGTACGGAAATTGTCCATCTGGGAGAAAGCCTCTTACAGTCCCTGCAAAGAATCGACGAACTGACGGAAGAGAGAATCCGCCAGCAGGAGGAAAAAAGGCAGAGTGAGATGGATGCCCTGCAATCCCAGATTAACCCTCACTTCCTTTATAATACCTTGGAATCCGTGGTGTGGATGATTGAAAGCGGAAAGCGGGAAGACGCGGTGTTTATGGTGACCCAGCTGGCCAGCTTTTTCCGCATTTCCCTCTCTGCCGGAAAGAACATTATCCCTCTCTCCCAGGAAATTCAGCATGCGAAAAACTATATGAATATCCAAAAAATCCGTTTTAAGAATAAGTTTACAGTGGATTTTGATGTGGAAGAAGAGGTGCTGTCCTGCCTTACCGTAAAACTGATTTTACAGCCCATCCTGGAAAATGCCATCTACCACGGCATGGAGGGAATGGATGAGGATGGAGAGATTTTGGTCAGCGGAAGGATTCAGGAAGAAGAGGACGGCAGACGTTCCGTACTGCTTTCCGTGAAGGACAACGGCTTCGGTATGACGGAGGATAAGGCCAGAGCCCTGCTGGAAAAGACGGAAAGTGACTATTCCAGCTTCTCCAGCCAGAAAAAGCGAGGCTCCGGCGTAGGTGTAATTAATGTGCATCGCCGTATCCAGCTTCGTTTCGGTTCTATTTACGGTCTGAGAGTGATTAGCGCCCCGGATGAGGGAACGGATGTGCAGGTGCTCTTGCCCGCTATTCCCTTTACGGAAGAAAATCAAAAGAGTTTAGAGCATGGAAATATGCATCATAGCACAGAGCATTTTCACAGCGGCTCACAAGAGGGGGAGAAGGAATGAAAGAAAACAGCATATTTACCACAGGTCTTTTTGTGGTAGCCCTGCTTCTCCTGTTTTTGTCCGTGGGAAGGCTGTTAGGGGAAAATGATCCGGAGCGTTTCAAGGTTTCCGTAGTAGTGGACCATAGCAATTCCGATGTATGGTCCGGATTTAAAATGGGACTTACTGCAGCAGGACGAGCTTACAACATGGAATACAACTTTGTTTCCACCGATCGTCTGGTTTCCATTCAGCAGGAAAATATCAGTATGCAAAGGGAGATTCAAAGCGGAGCGGACGGCATCATCGCGGAGCTTAGAGCTACGGAGGGAACTGGCCTCCTTTTAAATGCTTTGGGGAAAAATGCGGAGATTATGTTGGTGGATTCCCAGAAGGAAACGACGGAACCGGGCTTAAACATTTCTTCTGTCAATGTGGAGGAGGAAGCACTGGGGAAGGCTTTGGCGGAACAGGTTTTACACTCCACCCTGCACAAGGAGAAAAAACGCATCGGTATTCTGGCGGGAAACCAGAATAAGGGCAATATGCAAAGAAGACTACATAGTCTCCTCTCGGTTTTGGAGGCAGGGGGACAGGAAATTGCCTGGGTGCTTCCGGATAGGGGAAAAATTCAGGAGGATATGGTAAAGGCCAATCACAAGAGAAGTGTGGATTTGATTGTGGCTTTGGAAAATGACAGTCTGGAGATGGCATCCCGCTATTTGAAGGATACCGGTAGACGTTACGTGGAGCTTTACGGCGTAGGAAATTCCAGAGAGGTGGTTTATGCGTTGGATACGGGAGTTATCCGTTGTCTGGCCGTGATTGATCAATACACCATGGCCTATTATGCCATGGAGGATCTGTGGTATAAGCTTTCTAAAAAGCGAAATACAATAGAGGATAGAGTGGTGAATTTTTATATGGTTACCGGGGAAAATATGTATAATGAGGAAATAGAACGAATTCTCTTCCCCACCGGGGACTAAAAGAAATAGCTAAAGCAGTAACGCATAAAAATGGAGAAGGAGTGCCCCTGAAGGAAAAATCTCTGTCAGGGGGAGAAGAAGAGCATGAAATTGGCGGACAAAAAGGATTATATCGGTAAAGCGGAAGAAAAGCTGACGCTGTTGGGATTTTTTCAAGAAAACAGGAAAGAAACCAGGCAAGGAAACAAGCCAAAAGATCATTATGGTCAGAGGGCAATCAAGAGGCAAAGTAAGAGACAGGGAACCGGGCTAAGGAAAGGTATGGCGGTCTGCCTTTCCCTGTCCATTTGTTTGTTGCCCCTTCTTTCCGCCTGTCAAAGGAAGGAAGAAAGCAGGGAAAAGAAAAAGCTTCAAATCGGAGTTACGATTTACGACAGCTACGATACCTTTCTATCCGGGTATATGACGGCCTTTGAGAAGGAAATCAGTAAAAAAAGAGCGGAGGGGGTAGAAATAGGCCTGTTTCGCTACAATGCAGCGGGGAGCCAGCCTCTGCAAAATGAACAGGTAGAGGAAATGCTGGAGAAGGGCTGTGATGTTCTTTGTGTAAATCTGGTGGATAGAACCGCTCCTTCAGAAATTATCGATATGGCAAAAAAGAAGAATGTCCCCATCATTTTCTTCAACAGAGAATTGGTCGATGAGGATCTGGCCCAATGGAATCAGTTGTATTACATCGGGGCAGATGCCAAGCAATCCGGCGTTTTGCAGGGGGAGATGGCGGCGGAGGATATTCTTTCCGAGGAACCGGAAAAACCCACTCCGGAGGTGCCTCTTGCTTCACCGGAAGATGAGGAGGAAGCTTCCGAAAAGAGTCAAGATAAGGCCGGAAATGCCGAGGAAATTCAAGACTATGTTCTGCAAAAAAGCAGGGAGGATTTAGAAATCCTGGAACGGGAGGCTTCTCCTGAAGAAAGCTGGACCAACGCAGAGGAAGGCACGGAAAAGAAACAGCTGATTCTGTCCCCCAGAGTAGATAAAAACGGCGACGGCGTGATACAATATCTGATGTTTGAAGGAGAGGCCGGCCATCAGGATGCCATTGTCAGAACAGAGTATTCTGTCAATACCTTGATGCAGCAGGGCATTCCCATGGAAAAGCTGTCCTATGCCATTGCCAACTGGAGCCGAGCAGAAGCCCAGAGTAAGATGATGCAATTTTATCCGGAGTTTCAAGATCGGATTGAATTGATTCTTTCCAACAATGACGATATGGCCTTAGGGGTTTTAGATGCCTATGACAAAATCGGTTTGCCTAAGGATAAAAGACCTTTTATTTACGGAATAGACGGTACTACCGTGGGATTAGAGGCGGTAAAAAAGGGAAATTTGATGGGAACGGTGTATAATGATGAACAAGGTCAGGCCAAGGCCTTGTTTCAGCTGGCCTATCGTCTCGCTACCGGAAAAAAAGCTCCGGAAGATGAGGGGGAAAATAAAAAGATTATTCGCTTACCTTATCAAAAAGTACGAAGAGAAGACAGCCAGCGCTTGTTAGAGGAGAAGGAGAAGAAGTAAATGGAGAAAGCCATCAAGGAAGAAATCAAGGAAGAAATCAAGGAAGAAATCAAGGAAGAAATCAAGGAAGGAATTGAAAAAGGAGCAAAGGAAGAATTTATAAAGGAAGCTGATAAAGAAAGAGGGGAAAAAAGTAAAAATAAAATCAGTAAAGAGGCTTTGGGAAATCAGCCCGGAAGAGAAAATACGAAGAATTCCATAGACTATGGGATTAGCGGAATTCCCCTATGTATTCTACTTCTTTTGTGTTTTGCATTTTTTCTGTTTCCGGAACATTCCAATCAGATTTTATCTTCTGTTCGGGGATTTTTGGGACGGGAGTTTTCCGTTTACTATTTGGGAATCGGCCTCTTTATTTTCTTACTCTCCTTTTATATCGCCTTTTCACCCTTAGGAAATATTGTTTTGGGGGAGCCCGACGAAAAGCCGAAATACTCCTTTTTTACCTGGGGAAGTATGATGTTTACTGCGGGACTTGCAGCGGATATTCTCTTTTATTCCTTCGGAGAATGGATTCTTTATGCCAATGATCCCTATGTCCAGTCCCTGGGAAAGTTGTCGGACTGGAGCAGTATTTACACCCTTTTCCACTGGGGCCCCATACCCTGGGGATTTTATCTGGTGTTGGCGGCGGCCTTCGGCTTTATGCTTCATGTACGGAAAAGAAGCAGGCAAAAATATTCGGAAGCCTGCAGAGCTATTTTGGGAAAGCACACCGACGGTCTGGCGGGAAGAGGAATTGACTTACTGGCGGTTTTTGCTCTCCTTGCAGGAACAGCTACCACCTTTTCGGTAGCTACTCCCCTGATGTCGGAAATCATTAAAAAGCTTATCCCCAACGGGCTGTCCACCAGAGAGTTAACCTTAATAATTTTACTGTCCACCTGTGTGATTTACACCTTTGCGGTATTGAAGGGGATGGACGGCGTTTCCTTTTTGGCCAAACTCTGTACCTGGCTGTTTTATGCCCTGCTTCTCTATATTTTCTTCGGAAGTGGTGTAGGCTCCTTTATCGTAAAAAATGGAATGAATGCTCTGGGCAAGATGATAGAGCACTTTTTCTCCATGGCAACTTATACGGATCCTTTAGGGGAAAATCATTTTCCGGAAAACTGGACGATTTTCTACTGGGCCTATTGGATGGTGTGGTGCGTGGCTTCCCCCTTCTTTATCGGAAGCATCAGCAGGGGAAGAACCATACGACAAACCATTATGGGAGGATACATTTTCGGAATCGGCAGTACCTATGTAAGCTTCATTGTTTTAGGGAATTTTACCTTGTCCCTGGAAGTTTTCCATAAATTACCGGTGTTACAGCTCTATCAGGAGAATGGTTCCCTCTATCTTACGGTGGTGAAAATGTTGGAAACCCTGCCGCTTCCCGGACTGGTATTCATCCTGCTTCTTTTGACCATGATTGCCTTTTATGCCACATCCTTTGATTCTATCGCATTGGTGGCGGCACAGTATAGCTATAAAAGCCTTCCGGAGGGGCAGGAGCCATCCAGAAAGGTACAGGGCTTTTGGGCGATTTTATTGATTTTACTTCCTTTGGCACTAGTCTTTTCCGAAAGTTCTATGGTAAACTTGCAGTCTGTCTCCATTATTGCGGCTTTTCCCATAGGATTGGTGATTTTACTGATTAGTCTCAGCTTTTTAAAGGATGCAAAGGCTTACCTTTTGGAAGTGGAAGAGCAAGGCAAGAGGGAGAAGAGGGAAATAGATAAAGGAGTTAGGAAGGAATAGCAGTAGATGTTTCAAGGCTTTTTTAATTATGATAATGATGTGTGGCGATTTGTAGGCCGATTGGCGGACATGATGGTTTTGAATCTTTTATGGATTCTATTTTCTTTGCCCATTGTGACACTAGGGGCGTCTACAACGGCTTTATATTACTGCACCATTAAGATTGTGCATGAGGAGGATCGGGGCAATTTCAGGATGTTTATGCATTCCTTTAAACAAAATTTAAAGGAGGGCATTATTCTCTGGATGATTTTACTGCCGATTTTAGTGATTCTTCTCTTGGATCATCGCTTTTTTACTATGATTTTTGCTGATAATACGGCATTACGCTTCCTTTTCCGGGGGATTACGGACGCACTGCTTTTGCTGTGGATTTTTGTTTTTCTCTATGTCTGGCCCCTGCTTTCCCGCTTTGATAATACCTGGCAAAGGACCTTGATTCATTCTTTACTTATGTCCATTCGCCATCTTCCCTATACCCTTGGCATGATAGTTGCGGATGTCTTGCTGGTTGTGGGAAGCTATTTTTTGATTTTATTTATGCCTATGTTTACGCCGGTATTTTTTGTTTTAGGTTACCCTTTGATTGCCTGGATGAATTCCGCCTTTTTCAAACGGATTTTCCGACTTTATGAAAAGAAGGTGGAAGTGAGAGATCCCTTTGAAGAGAAAGTTTACGGAAAGAGGGAAAAAGAAACAGAATCTGCTACAGAAGAGGAAAAATAAAAAAGGATTCTCTTATTTCTCCTATAAAAGGGAGGAGGCCGGAGCGTCCTTACGGAAGCTCCGGCCGAGTATTATGAAAAAAATCTTATTTAGTGGATAACGAGTACTTCGTTATCTGTAATGCAGTATAAAAGTCAAGAGTGAATAAACTATGTTTATGCTGTAAACATTGTGCTAACAAAATATGAACGAAGCATGAATGAGGAGAAGAAATGTTATTGCAAAGTGAAGTGAAGGAAGAAAGGAACCCTTTTTCAGACTGGCCCAAAAGCTTTTATGAGGAAAGGGATGTGGTCAAGCGCTTTGCCCTGGTGATTGAAAAAATCAAAAGGACAGAGGATATGGAGGAAAAGCTGGTAGAAGGAAAACGCCTGGAAACCCTTCGCTTTCGTTATCCTATTCTACAGAAGGAAAATTTGGATAAGTTTGTAGAAACGCAAAGGGGAAAGCCCTTGCAGATTAAAGACAATTTTATGGCTGCCTGGATGGAAATTTTAATTTCCGGACGTACCGGCATTTCCTTTTGGAATAAAAAGAAAATGCAGAAATGGGTGTCTCAGCAGTTGGACAACTTTCATTTGCCGGAAAAGAAGACCGGGGAAGAACGGAAGAGAGAGGATATTCCTTTAAGTGATGCAGCGATTGTAAACCTTACCCTGCAGAATCTGGATATTCCGGAAATACCGGAGGGACAAAGCTTGGAAAGCACCATGCTGGCCTTTGCCAAAAGTCCGGAAACCTTAGCTCTGGAACAAATGCTGCTACGGCTGGAATGGAAGACCTTTGCCAAGTTTTGGATGGAAACCTGTATCAAAGACAAGAGTTATTCCTCCACGGTTTTCGGCCTCGTACGAATGAAGGATGAGACCCTGGCCAAGAAGCTGGCCCAGGAAATCGCTGATGTATGCGTCTTTATTCCAAGAGCCCTGGGGCTTGAGGAACGGGCGGTACCTCTTAGAAATGCGGTGGTGAAGGCCTATGAGGAAATGATTTATCAGGGAAGAAGCTACTGGGATGCATTGACGGCGGAGAATAAAGCCTAGCAAAACTGGGATAGAAGATGGCGGAGAATAAAGCCTAGCAAAACCAGGAACATTAGATGGTAGGAAATTAAAGGAGTCAAAAGCGATGATTAAAAAAGCGGTAATCTTCGATGCAGATGGAACCCTGTGGGATAGTGTGGATTTGGTGGCAAAGGCTTTTAGCATCAAATTACAGGATTTTCCGGAAACCAAGGGAATCAGGATTTCACAGGAGGACCTTCTACCTTTAATGGGAAAAACCATGGATCAGTTTGCAAAAAGCCTGATTCCCCAAGTAGAAGGGAAGAGGGGAGAAGAGATTCTCGGATACTGCATGCAATTTGAAAATTATTATTTGAGTGAGCACAAGGTACAATTCTATCCCCACCTTGAAGAGTGTCTTGCGGCATTGAAAACGGCTGAGATTGGACGCTATATCGTCTCCAACTGCCAGACGGGCTATATTGATGCGGTACTGTATGGAGAGAAGTTCAGCCTGGGAAAGACCGGGGACTTTTTGGATATGGAATGTTACGGAAACAACGGGAAAAAGAAGGCGGAGAATATCCGGATTTTGATGGAGAGAAACCATTTACATCCGGAGGATTGTGTGTATCTTGGGGACACCGCCTTAGACTTTAGCTCCGCTACAGAGGCAGGCATTGCCTTTATCCATGCCGCTTATGGCTTTGGAAAGGTGGAGGGAGCGGAGAGAAGCATTTCCGATTTATCGGAGCTGATTCATGTCTTACCATTTTCCCTCTAAATTACGAAATGCTCTTTGGAGGAAGATATGTCACTCAAAGCAGTTCCATCTAAAATAGAAAGAGATTCTGTTTTAGTCGGAACTGCTTTGTCTTGCTTAAAAAGAATTTATCGCTAAAACTTTTATATTCAATTTATGAATCCCTTGTAGTATGCTTTTAGAAACTGTATTTTCAGTATTCATATTTTCAGAAAAAGTTTTTTCTTTTTTAAGTTTTTTCCCATGGTACGAAAGGGTATACTGATAAAGAAGGTTTGAGGAGGTAATATTATGAGAAAAAAGCAATTCACAGGAGCTTGTCTTGTTACGACAATCTGTTTAGGACTTGGACTTGCAGGCTGTCAGAATAAAGTGGCTACAGAGCAGAAGTCTTCCATGGCAGTCAGTGAAAGCGCTGATGCACAGAGTCTTGCGGTAAGTCCGGAAGATGCCGGCCTGTCCGTAAATATGGACAGCAATGGAGGTAGCTTTAAGCCGGCGGACTATACCTTGCCGGTAAAGGATGAGTATTTCTATGAATATTTGGGCTTAAAATTCAAGCTTTCCGAGAAGATTAGGGAAGCTATGAAGGCAAAAGACATCGTGATGTTGGACGATCAAAGCCCCATCGATCAGGACTTAAAGTATGGACTGTTAAGCTTTAGCAAACTTACAGAAGAGCAGAAAAATGCGGAAGTTTCTAAGATGGGGGACGGCTACGAAAAGTGGCAGGAAAGTCTGGAAAGAATCGGCACCATCGGCATGTTTGAAAAGAGTCTTTCCGAGGAAGAAATCGGGAAGATTACAAAATGCGACAGTCATACCAAGCTGGGAGAGTCCAAAGACGGAAAATACAGCTATTATCTTAGTGTAAATAGCACAGCGGATGCAGAGACGATAGAGGAATTGAAACAGACAACGGTAGAGATTACGGAGAAAAAAGACCGTCCGGAAAACGGCTTTGTTTTATCCGAAAAGTCCGATTTGGAAAACACCATGGCTTTTTCCACCGATTCCCAAAATGTAGCTACGGACTTAAGCAATCTTCAGACAGTGGATATTGACGGAAAAGAGTTCAGCGGAAAGGATTTTTCCGACTATGACCTTACTATGGTGAATGTTTTTGCCACCTGGTGCAGTCCCTGCGTGCAGGAAATTCCGGACCTTGCGGAAATTCAGAAGGAAATGAAGGATAAAGGCGTCAATATCGTTGGGGTGGTAACGGACACGGTGGACCAGACCGGAGAAAATCAGGAGGCTTTGGAGAAGGCGAAGCTGATTCGGGAAAGAAGCAAGGCAGAGTATCCCTTCCTGATTCCGGATAAGAGCAATTTTAACGGCAGACTCAGCGGGATTCAGGCCTTTCCGGAGACTTTCTTCGTGGATAAGAAGGGACAGATTGTAGGAGAGACCTATTCCGGTTCCCATAATAAAAAGGCTTGGTTGGAAATCATTGATAAGGAATTGGCGAAAGTAAAGCGGTAAAATACAAATTCTTAAAGGAACTATAAAAGCTATAGAAGCTATTGAAGCTATGCGAAAAGCCATGGTTTTGACAAGTTGTATTAAAGAAATGGTGAAATATGAAACAGAAAATTTTAAAATCCCGACTTAACTCTTTGATTCTTCTTTGCATGGGCATTGCCATGATCTATGTGGGAGTTCATCGGGGAGAGGCACTGGTGGTAATGAATAAAGCAATCAAAGTATGTATGGAGTGTATAGGAATTGGATAAGCTAAAAGAATTCATCAATGGAAAATCAAAAAAAGACAAATATAAAGCAAGAAACAATGTACGGCATATCTTCCAATCCTTTTGGTTTTTAGTGACCAATTCCTTCTTTGAGGGATTTAAAACGGGAAAAATTTATAGTGGAGAATTAAAGCAACTTTGTGTTCCCGGAATGAATTGTTATTCCTGTCCGGGAGCCAAGGGTTCCTGCCCTATTGGGGCTTTACAGGCGGTGATTGGCAGCCCGAATTACAAGTTCAGCTACTATGTGGTGGGCTTTCTCTTTTTTGTGGGGGCACTGATAGGAAGAGGTGTTTGCGGATACCTTTGTCCCTTTGGACTGGTGCAGGATTTATTGCATAAGATTCCCTTTGTGAAGAAGATAGAGACCTTTAAGTGGGATAAGCCGCTACGAAAAGCGAAGTATCTTATCTTACTGGTCTTCGTCATTCTCCTTCCTCTGTTCTTGGTGGATATTATAGGACAGGGAGCGCCTTATTTTTGTAAACTGATTTGTCCTGTGGGAATGCTGGAGGGAGGGATTCCTCTGGTTTGGATGAACACCAGTATGCGGGGAGCCGTAGGCTTTCTCTATGCATGGAAGGGCTTGATTTTGCTTCTGACCATCCTCCTTTCCATAATCATTTACCGACCCTTCTGTAAGTATATCTGTCCCTTGGGCGCGATTTATTCTCTCTTTAATTCCGTGTCCTTTTTCCGTTATACTTTGGACCATCAGAAGTGCATTCACTGCGGAAAATGTAAGGCGGTTTGCGAAATGCAATGTGATCCGGTACAAAACTGCAATGATTTGGAGTGTATCCGTTGCGGAAAATGTAAGAATGTCTGCCCGGTGGATGCGATTGCCTGCGGGGTAACAAATGTGGACGTGCCCGAAGAAGTGAAGGCGAAGGCCTAGGAAGGAAATCAATCCATGGATTCGGAAAGGATAGCTGAAGGAAATCAATCCATGGATTTGGAAAGGATAGCTGAAGGAAATCAATCCATGGATTTGGAAAGGATAGCTGAAGGAAATCAATCCATGGATTCGGAAAGGATAGCCGAAGGAAATCAATCCATGGATTTGGAAAAGGATAGCCGAGGGTAATCAATCCATGGATTCGAAAAGAGATAGTGGGGGCAATATGTTTATTTTAGAATTAAATCAGGAAGGCGTTGGGACGGAAATCGGCTTATTCCAAACGATGGAAGAGGGAAGAGCCTTTATTTCCCAAGTGGAAGGCTATCAATGCAAGGAAGAAGAGGGATTTGTCTTTGAAACTTTAGACGCCCGGAAGCTTCCGGAGTATTTGGAGCTTCAGTACAACGGACATCTTGTTCCTCTTACGAAATTTATGTTTACCGAAGAAGGGGAGATAGATATTTTCTGGAAAGAGCTTCCGAACTTAAGTGCCCCGGGAAAGGGTATGGTGGAAGGTTCCACCAGAGTAGATGCCTATCTTATTTCCAATGATGAGGTGAAGGACTATATTGCAAGACGGGAAAGTCAGTACCGAAAAGCCAAAGCATTTTTAGAAGCAAAGGGCTATGAGGCGGAGAGAGCCTACTTCGGTTCGGAAGACGGGGAAGCGGTGCTCTATAGAAAAAAAGGGAGTGAAGACTGGCATTTTCTTACCCACATGGACCCCGGTTTTAATGAGGAAGAGGATTTCCAAAGCCTTTTGGAGTAGGAGGAAATCTTCGGAAACTTAAAAATCCTGTTTGTATACAAACTAAGTTCTGTCCCTACCTATTCTTGAAAAGCACCAGCATTTTCATTGTCTTAAAATAAAGTGAAAATGTTGCTTTTTGCCAAAATCCACGATTGAAAATGAGCTTTGTGGAACTGCGTATATTTCTTGCACTTTTCCCCTTAAAGCTTTATAATCAAGAAACGCTCTATGATTAGGAGCTTTTTTTGTGGAAAAATTTAGAGCGAGACGAAAAAATTTGAGGTTTAAAATGAATGAAGTATTCGTCATGAAAGGGGGCAATCCCCTTAGTGGAGAGGTAGTCATCAGCGGGGCAAAGAATGCAGCACTGGGTATTGTAGCAGGAGCCCTTCTTACCGACGAAGAAGTAATTATAGAGAATCTTCCCGATGTTCGAGATATAAATGTTATGCTGGAGGCCTTGAGGGCCATCGGAGCGAAGGTGCGCCGCATAGAAAGTCATGTGGTCTCTATTCAGGCGGATCAGTTGTCTATGAAAAGCGTAGATGACGATGCGATTCGCCGTATTCGTGCGTCTTATTATTTTATCGGGGCGCTTCTGGGAAAATACCATCAGGCAAAGGTGGCTTTACCCGGAGGCTGTGCCATCGGGGAAAGACCCATTGACCAGCATATTAAAGGCTTTACCGCCTTGGGAGCCGAGGTGGAAATCTCGGAGGGCTATTTTGTAGCTAAGGCGGAGGAGCTTGTGGGGCAGCATATCTATCTGGATGTGGTTTCCGTAGGGGCAACCATTAATTTGATGCTGGCTGCTGTTTTGGCGGATGGTCAGACGATTATTGAAAATGTGGCCAAGGAGCCTCATATTGTAGACGTAGCAAATTTCTTGAACAGTATGGGAGCCAATATTCGCGGTGCCGGAACGGACACCATTCGTATTCGAGGTGTGGAGCGTTTGCACGGCACCACCTACGGGGTAATTCCGGATCAGATTGAAGCCGGTACCTTTATGTGTGCTGCAGCGGTGACCAGAGGAAACATTTTGATTAAAAATATCATTCCCAAGCACATGGAATCCATTGCCGCAAAGCTTCGAGATATGGGAAATACCGTCTATGAAGGGGACGAGGAAATTCAAGTTATCGGAGGAGAAAAGCAAAGGGGTACCAAGATTAAGACTCTTCCTTATCCGGGCTTTCCTACGGATATGCAACCCCAGATTGCCGTTACTCTGGCATTGGCGGAGGGGAAATCCACCGTTACCGAGTCGATTTTTGAAAATCGTTTCTTATATGTAGAGGAATTAAAGAAAATGGGGGCGGATATCACCGTGGAAGATAGAGTGGCCACCATTTTGGGACAGGAAAAATTACGGGGAGCAACCCTTCACGCCTTGGATTTACGTGCCGGTGCCGCTCTGGTTCTGGCAGGCCTTGCCGCAGAGGGAGTCACTGTGCTGGAAGATATAGGATATATCCGAAGAGGCTACGAGTTCTTCGAAAAGAAGCTAATGAACTTAGGCGCCAAAATCATTTTGGCCAAAACGGAAGAAGAAGTGGAAGCCTTCCGAAGAGAAGCATAATCACAGGAGGCAGTAAAGACATAGAAACAGTCATGCTTTCTAGCATTAATAGCATTGGATGCGGGCACGCTCTCGCTAAGCTCGCCTCCCGGGAGAAGAGAGACGATGGAGAGAAATTTTACAAACAGAATACCGCTCGTGCCACTAGCTATACTCGGTAAGAATAAAAATACTAGGAATAGCCTGCGAGGAAGCCTGCTACAAAGCTTGGCTTTTCTGCTTTTTACACTTCTTTTTTCCTTGAGCCTTTTTACAGGGAATTCCGCCTATGCTTCAAATCTTACAGGGCCCGGCGTGAAAAGCCTTTCCTCTCAAAAAGAGTTAAGGGCGGTTTGGTTTTCTTATTTGGACTGGATCAATATGCCAAAGGAAGAACAGGCCTTTCGGGTAGAGGCGGCCAAGGTCATGGACAATCTGCAGAAGAACGGTTTTCAGACCATTTTCCTCCATGTACACAGCCATTCCGACAGCTATGGGAAGAAAATGACGGTTTTCCCCTATTCTAAATTTATGCCGGGAAATGGCAGCTTTGACCCCTTGGAGATTATGATTTCCGAGGCAAAGAAAAAGGGTATTTCTGTCCATGCCTGGTTCAATCCTTACCGTGTCAGCAGCTCCATGTCCAAGTGGGAAAATATTCCCGAAGACAGCATTGTGAAAAAATGGAGCAGAACTTCCGGAGAAGAAAGAAATGTGCTTCTCCATGAGGGGCAGTATTATATCAACCCCTCCAGGGCGGCAGGAAGAGAGGCACTACTGGCTTCCATTAAAGAGCTTTTGGATAACTACGCTGTAGACGGTATTCATTTTGACGATTATTTCTATCCCAGAGTTTCCTTGACAGAAGAGGGAAAACGCTTTGATGAGCCGGAGTATGAGGAGGCGAAAAGACAGGGAGAGACAGGGAGCTTAACAGAATATCGGAGAAATCAGGTCTCTTTATTGTTAAAGCAGGTGCATAGCCTGTGTAAAGAAAGAGGCGTGGTCTTCGGCGTGAGCCCGGTGCCAAACCTGCAAAGTCTGCGTTCTTCGGTGGCGTATTTCCTGGATGTGGATAAAATTATGGCCTCCAAGGACTATATTGATTACATCATGCCCCAGATGTATCACGGCTTTAGGGCGAAAAACGGGAAAGGGCAGGAAGCTCCCCATGCTTATATGCGAAGCCTTGGAGACTGGGTGAACTTGACAAATTCCACTGGAAATCAGGTGGAACTCATGCTAGGCTTAGGACTGTACCGAGCAGGAAGCAGCGTTTGGGACGGAAATCCTGTATCGGAGTGGTTTACGGAAAGTGATATTTTAAAAAGACAGGTGGAAGAAGCCAGAAAGACAGGCATTGTAAAAGGCTATGCGGTCTTTGCTTATCAGAATCTTTTAGAGGAAAGAGCCCAAAGAGAGCTTGGTAATCTGAGAAGCGTATTTCAAAACTAGTGTCTATTAAATTAGACTGCAACACTTGTTGAAAGAGTAAAGCCATAGTTAAGTGACAGATTCCGGAATAGGTGTTCCGTGTCAAAAGGGGAGGAATGAAAATGAAGATTGCAATGGGAAACGATCATGCCGCTGTAGAGATGAAAATGGAGCTTAAGGCATATCTGGAGGAGCAGGGAATCGAGATTATCAACGTAGGAACAGATACTCCGGAACGCTATGATTATCCCTTGGCAGGCTATCAAGTAGCCAAGCTTGTACAGGAGGGAAAGGCAGACTTCGGCATCGCTATTTGTGGAACGGGAGTAGGCATTTCCTTGGCAGCCAATAAAGTTCCCGGCATTCGAGCATTCCCCTGCTCAGAGCCCTATTCCGCAGCTATGGGCAGAAGACACAACAATGCCAATGTACTTTGCCTTGGTGCCAGAGTAGTAGGTGTTGAGCTTGCAAAGATGATTGTGGACAGCTTCCTTTTGGCAGAATTTGAAGGGGGAAGACACGCAGAAAGAGTAGCCCTGATTTCCGAGATTGAAGAGGATGCAGAAGGCTTCAAAAAGAGGGTTTAAGGATGAAAAGAAAGCGGTTTTTATCAAACCGCTTTTATCTTATAAGCTATTTTTCATAATAAGTAGAAAAAAGGATAAGGATAGAAAAAGTCTATAGGAGGTAGCACACAATGGCAACCAGATCTGAAACAGTGGAGAAATATAAGAAGAAAGCCGGATGGCTTTCTAAAAGCTATACACTCAAAAAGAATATCGTAGATGCTTTTAAAGAAGCTTGTGAAAAGCAAGGCGTATCTCAAGCAAGTGTAATTTCTGCTTATATGACAGAGTATGTAAAGGCAGCAGGTGTAGAAATCAAAGAAATAGAATAGTCTTTATCAGTGGATACAATCCACTGCTCAGTCAGAGTTTAGCGAGAGCGTACCCTGATTTAAGACCTGTGCTGTAGGAAAAGCAACATATCTTACATCCTCTTTTTCTATGTTTTGTCAAAATCCACCTTATCCCAGTCCTGCCTTCTTCATATGCTGTAAAAAGCTCTCCTTATCTTTGGTCATAATCAGCTCTTCCGGAAAATGAATCCTCTCCAGTAGAGACTCCACCTTTGAAAATTCTCCAATTCGTAAAGCGATATGGGCATCACTGGAAACGGAGATGGGTACTTCCAGTTCCGCACAGCGGACTGCAATAGCTTCGCAACGCTTTTTGGTTTCGCTTCCTTCATCCATGGAATGCTCATTAATCTCAATCAGCACATGCTGTTCCTTTGCGGCATGAAGCACCGGATCGATTTCAAAGGGAAGCCCGGAACGACCGATATGCCCAAGAATCAGAATTTTTGGGTGCTTCATTGCCTCCAGATAGAGCTTGGTGCAAGCCGAAGCACTTTCTCCCTTGGCAAAGCTGTTTCGATGGACAGAGGCGATACAGTAGTCCATTTTCTTACAGACACGCTCGTAGAGAGACATTTTCTTCCCGTCATTATAAAAATCCCCGTCAATATTTTTCCAAATGGGAATATCAAAACCGAAAAGGTTTCCTTCCATATCCACAATATCCACTTCGCAACCCTGTAAAACTCGAATGCCCTGAATTTCCTTGGGCCAGGTGTGGCTTACCATCAGATACTGGTAATGACGGACATTTTCATAATCCGGATAAAGCATGGCGGAAAAATGGTCTGTAGAGCCAAGAAGCTCTAATCCCGCCTCCTTAGCCGCAGCAACATTTTCCAAAATCGTGGAATAAGCATGGCGGGAATAAAGAGTATGGGTATGAACATCACATTTCAATTTCATAAAATACTTTTCCCCTTTCTATCATTACAGATCCAAAGTTATTTCCACAGGACAATGGTCGGAGCCCATTACTTCTTGATGGATAGAAGCGGAAAGGAGCTTCTTTTCTAACTGCTTGGAAACCACAAAATAGTCGATTCTCCAACCTACATTTCTGTCTCTGGCCTTGGTACGGTAGCTCCACCAACTGTATTCCTCTTCCTTGTCCGGATAGAAATGGCGGAAGGAGTCAAGATACCCTGAGTCTAAAACCCGGGAAAACTTCGCCCTCTCCTCGTCGGAAAAGCCCGCACTCATGTGGTTAGTATCCGGATTTTTCAGGTCGATTTCCTCATGGGCAACATTTAAGTCACCGCAATAAATTACCGGCTTTTTCTTTTCCAAAGATAAGATGTAATTCAGGAAGGCATCCTCAAACTCCATTCTGTAGGGAAGACGCTTCAGCTCTCCCTGAGAGTTGGGCACATAGACGGTAATCAGATAAAACTCCGGATATTCCAGCGTAATCACACGCCCTTCCTGGTCATGCTCTTCGATACCGATGCCGTACTGCACGGACAGAGGCTCTTCCTTTGTGAAAATGGCGGTGCCGGAGTAGCCCTTCTTCACCGCATAATTCCAGTATTGAAAATAACCCGGCAGCTCCAGGTCAATCTGTCCCTCCTGCAATTTGGTTTCCTGCAAACAAAAGATGTCCGCATCCAAACGCTTAAAATCCTCCATAAAATTTTTTCCCATAACAGCTCTAAGCCCATTTACATTCCAGGAAATCAGTTTTTTCATAAATATCCTTTCTACTCAATTCATTATTCTAAAGAAAAATTATTTTTCGTTTAGCCCTTGCGTGAGCCCTCAGCACAGAACGCAAGCTTGTATTCTTTTTTGGCATGAGAATAGTGTAACAGACATTGCAAAGCCTGCAAGGGCTTTCAGGAAATTTCCGGAAGACAAGTTCTTAAAAATTTAAGAACTTTTTGCAAATGCAGGAGGAAAAGGCTATACTGTTTTCAAATCCCAAAGGAAAGGAAAGTAGTATGGCATCACAGAATTTAGAAGAAGTAGCGCAGTATCTTAAAAAGATGAAATTCCGAAAGGCCTTTTTCGGCTTTAAGCCTGCCTCTGTGTGGAAGAAATTAGAGGATTTGGACGGAGAATATCGTTCCGCCATTCAGGTAATGGAAATCGGTTATCAGGCAAGAATTCAGGAAAGAGACGAAAAAATCGCCGCTTTGGAAGAAGAGCTGGCAAAGCTAAAGGGATAGAGGATATGGCAAAGAAGAAAAAAGAAGTAGAGAAAAAAGCAGTCCTTCCCTTGGATGTGATTCGAAAAAAGCGGGCTTATTACCGACAGCTGGGAGATATTCGTTCCTTCTTCTCTCATCTGCTTTTGATGGGTGCTTTGATTTATGTGATGTTCTTCGTCATTTTCGGGATTGCCCCGGTGAAAAATGACGATATGAAGCCAAAGCTCAGTGCAGGAGACCTGATGCTTTACTACCGTCTGGAAAATAAATTTTTCCCCTCCGATGTTCTGGTATATCATAAGGACGGAAAGCAGTTTGTGGGAAGAATCATCGGTATGCCGGGAGACGAAATTGAAATTCCGGATGAAGGCGGTCTGAAAATCAACGGCAATATGCAGGTAGAGGACGGTATTTTCTATTCCACCCAGCCCTATGACACGGAAGCGGTGAAATATCCCATTAAGCTGAAGGAGGGAGAATACTTTATGATGTCGGACATGCGTTCCGGAGCGAAAGATAGCCGACTCTTCGGCCCGGTTAAAAAAGAGGAGATCAAGGGCAAGGTCATTACCATTTTGAGAAGATCTTCCTTGTAGTGCCCCACAGTAAGAACAAATTTAGAGAGCTGTTTCGTTTTTTCGAAAGGCTCTCTTTTTTGTTTTTTTTAGAAGAGTATTTGAATCGTCAGCACTTACTGAGAGTCTGCAAAGAGAAGGCCTGCCGAAAACAAATAGTAAAGCGAATGAAGCCATATAGGTCTGTATCAGGGTAATCTGAGCCCGTCAGTACTTACTGAAAGCGAGCAAAGCGAAGCTTGAAGTTAGTACTGCTACGTAGGCGAAGTTAGCGGGAGCGTGCCCTGATACAGACCTATATGGCTTCAGAGCGGCTCCTTAAAATGTACTTAGAAAAATACAAAACAGCGCCCTGTAAAAACTTATTTTTTATGAAAATATTGCGATATACATATTGTAAATTAATAAAATAGAGTAGAACAGGAATCGCAGGAAGGAGCTTCCGGCGGTGCAGAGAGACAGGGATGTTTTTCATGCCACATTCCTAAGGAGGACGAAATGAAGTTGCAGTATGTGGGAAATAGTTTTTCAGAGGGTTTGACAGATGGAAAAATTTATGAGGGAAAGGATGTCAATATCTTTTGCGTTGCTGTGATGGATGATACGGGAATGGAACGGATTTATTCCAGACTGACTCCCGGACCTTTTGCCGGTAAGTCAGAGGGCAGATGGGATATTATATAAAAAGACTTTTAATGAGAAAAAACGAAAAATAGAGTAGAGGGAGGATAAGGTAAACAGCTTATCCTCTTTTTACGTTTTTCCAAAGCTTTTCGCTTGCTTACCCTGAAAATAGAGCCTGTCTCCGCCGCTTTTAGGGCAAATCTTACGATTTAAGGAAAGAAGTATCAAAAACCGCGAATTCTTTGTGAAAAATGATATTCTTCCTTGAAGAAAGCTGTCTTTCTAGGTATACTACAGAGGAAAATTGCAGGAGGCAAGGAGGGAAATATGGCGGAGCGTGAAAACAGTGTTTGGGGAAAGATTCGCGTACAATTAGGGGATGTGCAGAACTACCTCTTGAACGGACAATATAAAGAAGCGGTAATTATGGACAAGGAGATTTTGGCCAGTCTGGTGCGGATGCAGATCGATCAGGCTTTGATGGTCTCCAGCAATTTAGAGAGCGATATTAACCAGCTTTTTGAAGGCGGTATTATTTCTGCCAAGTCCAGAGATACCTATCACGGAATTCGAGCATTTGGAGAGCTGGCAGAGCTTGGTAATGAATCCACTGCCCAGGATGCCAATGACTCCTTCTCCATGTTAAGAGATGCCTTATCGGAGTATGTGGAAGAGGGACCGGGAAGAAATGAAGGAATACAGGGAGAGGATTCTCTTGCCGCTACATCTTCTTCCGCAGCCTATAGAGATGAGCTGGGAGAGGAGAATACGATTTCCAGCTCCAGCTTAAGAAGAGAAACAGCAAGACAGGCAGGACTGGCTTCCCGTATTGATGCGGAGAATTACGGAGCGGAGGCGCCCAGACTTACCACCGAAGGATATTCCTCCAGAATTCGAGAAATCGAAAGGGAAGAGCGGGAAGAAGAACTGGGAGCAGGAATCCCCGTTCGGAGAAACACAGCCGGAAAGGGAAGAACCGGAGCAGGAACCGATAGAGCAAGACGTTTACAAAAGAGTGTAGGCTCAAGCAGCTCTGTGAAGAGAAGAAGCGGAAGAACTGTCGGAACAGCCGGCAGAAGACAGAGAAGTACTGCAAACAGAAATCCGGGCACAGAATGGGATTTGTACAGCATTTTACGAATTGCTCTTCCGGTGGCTATTGCTATTATCGTGATTATTCTGGTAAAGGTGCTTTTCTTCTCCGTAAAGAAGCATAGTGTAGTGGAAACTACAGCGGCAGTAACAGAGACCTCTGCAACAGTGGAAAGCACGGAGGAAACTACCGTGGAGGAGACTACGGCTACGCCAAAGCGTTATTTCACCACCACAGGAGTAAGAATCAGAACAAAGCCCAGCACAACAGATTCAGAAGTACTCACCGTGTTAGATGAAGGAACAGAGTTGCAATACAAGGCGGATTATAATGATGAGTGGTTAGAAATCACCTATAACGGACAGGATGCCTATATTTCCAAGCAGTATGTACGTTCTGAGGAAATAAGTACTACACAAAGCGCAACAGGAGGCAATACCACGGCTACTACGGCGGCCAATGCTTCCGGTACAAGTACAAACTCCGCAACAAAATCCACTACGGAGAGCCGTGCTTCCGCAGCTACTACAGCACAGCAGGCCAATGGCGGTGCTACCACATTAACCGTTTCCCCATAACCCATAAATGAGCACCCCCTTACTTTGCGAAGGATGCACATGCAGAGATAGAATCTCTCATCCCCTTTTTGGGATGGGAGATTTTTTGTTATTGCAAAAACGAAGAACTTTGTATATTGCATTTTGATATCAGGATCCCGGTATCAGTGAAGAATCACAGTCTTTAACATCATAATGATGGAAAGAAGTCTATCTTGATAAAATACATCTATATGATTATAATTATGTTCATAATCATATAGATACTAAAGTTCAGATACAAGTTACAAAAATAAGGAGGTATGGTTATGGCCACAAAAAATATTTATGTTGCAGAAGCGGATCTACACTTATTTGATGATGCTGCCAAGTACGCCGGAAGTGTTTCTGCCGCTGTGATACAGGCACTTCAGGACTTTCTAAGTGTTCAACGCAACAAAAGCGAAGGATATGACAAGATTGAGTTAAACCTCTATGAAAAAGGGGTAAGAAGAAAGGTAATGTTCTATGGTATGGAGATTACTCGTGTAGAACGTCCGGTAGACGGTGGAATAAGGATTGACACGATTTATAAAACTGCAAAAGGGCAGCTTGCAGTGGCAACCAAGGTTCGCAAGGAGCTTCCGAATTGGGCGAAAGGAAATCCACACGTATGGGAAAACCCGCAGTCTTGGTCACATGATTTTTGGAATCTGGGGGACAGAGTGCTAAACGTATATCCGGACATAGAGAGCCTAAAGGAGAAGGATGCGTATCTTGCCGAGTGCTGCGAATCTTCTCTTTCGGAAAAGCCTTATGAGTTTTTGGACATTTAGATTAGGTATAAACACTGGATTTATAGAACTATAACAAGCAAAAATTGAGATAATCGTGAAACGTGTGGAAAGTTGAACGCACTTTTTCCACTTTGCACACTATCTCAGAGAGGGATTCAAGATGAACAGGTTATTTGTTATTTACTTTACTTAAAAAAATTATGGTATTTCTACATGAATATCTAATTCCTATAGGAAAAAACTTTGCGTATTGTATCCATTATGAAAGAGAAAAATGAAAATATCTTGCACTTTGCTTGTAAGAAATGTAAAATTAGCTTTCGTGAACCTGAGATTGCTGGAAAAAAATGACAAAAAAATAGTATAGAAAATATTTTTCGCTTAATTTTGAAAAATACTTGCAATCATGGAAAGAGTGCCTATAATCTCAAAGGTACTTGAGAGTGAAGAAAGGGGGAAAACCATGGAAAAGCTTGCAGCATCCCTGCTGGAAGAGCTGAATGTGGAGACTGTCTTTACGATTCCGATTTTTGGAGGAATTCCGGTTTCCGAGTCTGTTGTGGTGACTTGGATCATCATGGCGGTGATGATATTTGGCGCTTACCTGTTGGGTAGAGATTGCAAGGTTCGTACACCGGGGACGAGACAGCAGATTGCAGAATTGATTGTGACAAAGCTGGACAAGTTCATGGAAGGCAATCTGGGAGAAGAGGGCAAGCAATACGGTACGTATCTGGCGGTAGTATTGATTTTTATCGGTATAGCCAACCTCTTCGGTGTTTTCGGCTTTAAGCCGCCCACAAAGGACTTTAATGTTCCTGTGGCGCTGTCCCTGATGAGCATTATTCTTGTGGAAGTAGCAGGAATACGTGCCTTCGGTACCGGAGGCTGGGTAAAGCGTTTCGCACAACCCATTCCCATTATGACGCCGATTAATATCCTGGAGGTCTTTATCAGACCATTATCCTTGTGTATGCGTCTCTTTGGAAATGTATTAGGAGCCTTCGTTATCATGGAGCTTGTGGAACTGGTTGTTCCGGTAGGAGTTCCGGCAATCCTGTCTTTGTACTTTGACCTCTTTGACGGTCTGGTACAGGCGTATGTTTTTGTCTTTTTAACATCGCTTTATATTGCGGAAGCGGTAGAGTAGAGTGGAGTAGTGTAGGTCGCAGTAAAAATGGTCGCTTAGCGACAGAATGGAGAGAAAATTATGGTAGCATTAGGAGCAGCAATTGCAGCATTGGCATGTCTTGGAGCAGGATTAGGCATCGGTTTGGCAACAGGAAAGGCAACAGAGGCGGTAGCAAGACAGCCGGAAGCCAGTTCAAAGATTATGACTATCCTCTTACTGGGTTGTGCTTTGGCCGAGGCAACAGCCATCTATGGTTTCGTTATCGGACTTATGATTATCCTCTTCTTAAAGTAAGGAGCAGTGTTTTGGAATCGAAGGAGGGAAAACGATGCTTAGTCTCAATCTAAGTAGTATTATTTTTACAGTCATTAATTTATTGGTGCTGGTTTATTTTGTGCATCGCTTTCTGTTTAAACCGGTTCGTGCCGCTTTGAAGGCAAGACAGGACGAACTGGACACTTCTTATCGAGAAGCGGAAGAGGCCAATACAAAGGCCAGAGATTTGAAACAACAGTATGAAGACAGCATGGCAAAGATTGATACGGAACGGCAGGAAAAGTTAGAGGCCGTTCGTTTGCAGGCGTCTTCTGAATACGATGAAATCATCGGAAATGCCAGGGAGAAGGCAGACAAGATTATTGCGGAAGCCAAGATAGAGGCGCAGAGACAGGCTGAACAGAAGCAACACGAGATGGAAGAAGAGGTGGCTATGCTTGTGGCAAAGGCTGCCTATAAGATTGCAGCCAGCAAGGATTCCGTGGAAAACAATCAAAAGCTGTATGATACCTTCCTAGAAGATGCGGAGAAGAAGGAGTAAGGACTATGCTGCAAAAAGTGGTAGAGTATGCAAAACAGCTTTTCAGAATGCGCGTTCCGAAAAGCGTTATAGAGGAGACCAGTCGGATTTTTGAAGTTTTACCGGAGACGGCAGGACAGCTTTCCGACGCCACAATACCTTTGGAAAAGAGAATGTCTATCATCGATAGCATTTTCCCTACAGAAGTTAGGGATACCTTGAAGGTACTGTGCAATGACGGCCTTCTCAGTGCATGGGGTGAGGTGGCAGAGGAGTATGAAAAAATCTCCAATGAAGAATCCACCAAATTAAAAGTACATCTTCGGTATGTAACCAAGCCGGAGGAAGAACAATTAAAGAGAATTCGGGAATTTGTTTATAACAAATATCATTCCCGGAACATTGAAGTCGTATTGGAAGAGGATGAGAGCCTGGGAGGCGGATTTGTCCTGGAGGTTGGCCACGACCAGTACGATTGGAGTACAAAGGGTAGAAGAGAGCAGTTTTTGGAGGAAATGCAGAATAAGCGTTTCTCCAACAGCCAGCAGGATATTATCAGCATTTTACAAAGCTCCGTAGAGGACTTTGATTTAAAGGCGGAGAAGAAAGAAATCGGTTTTGTCAGCTCCGTAGGTGACGGTATCGTTATCATTAACGGACTGGATCATGCCATGTACGGAGAAATCGTTGTCTTTGATAACGGTGTTCGGGGTATGGTACAGAACATTGAAAGAAACCGAATCGGTGTTATCCTCTTCGGCGATGAAGAAGGAATCATCGAGGGAAGCAGAGTGGTACGAAGCAACAAGATGGCGGGAATCCCTGTGGGAGACGCTTATCTTGGTCGTGTGGTAGATGCTTTGGGAGCCCCCATTGACGGAGAAGGGGCTATCAACACCAAGGAATACCGCCCCATCGAGGAGCCGGCCCCCGGTATCATTGACAGAAAGTCCGTTAATGTTCCCTTACAGACCGGAATTCTGGCCATTGACTCCATGTTCCCCATCGGTAGAGGACAGCGTGAGTTGATTATCGGAGACCGTCAGACCGGAAAGACCTCCATTGCCATAGATACCATCTTGAACCAGAAGGGAAAGGATTGTATCTGTATTTATGTTGCCATCGGACAGAAGGAATCCACCATTGCTTCTTTGGTGGAGAATCTAAAGAAAAATGAAGCCATGAGCTACACCTGTGTGGTAGCGGCAACAGCGGCAGATCCGGCACCGATTCAGTACATTGCCCCCTATGCGGCAACTTCTTTGGCAGAGTACTTTATGTACCAGGGAAGAGACGTACTGATTGTTTATGATGACCTTTCCAAGCATGCGGTAGCTTATCGTGCCCTGTCTCTTCTTTTGGGAAGAGCTCCCGGACGTGAGGCATATCCCGGAGACGTTTTCTATCTCCATTCCCGTTTGCTGGAGCGTTCCTGCCGTTTGTCCGATGCTTTGGGAGGAGGAAGTATTACCGCCCTGCCGATTATCGAGACTTTGGACGGAGACGTTTCCGCCTATATTCCAACCAACGTTATTTCCATTACCGACGGACAGATCTTCTTAGAAAGTAACCTTTTCTTTGAGGGACAGAGACCTGCGGTAAATGTAGGACTTTCCGTATCCCGTGTGGGTGGTGCAGCCCAGACCAAGGCCATGAAGAAGGCGGCAGGTTCCCTGCGTATCGACTTGGCACAGTATAGAGAAATGGCGGTATTTACCCAGTTCTCCTCTGATCTTGATGAAAGTACCAAGACTCAGCTGGAACAGGGAGCGATTTTAATGGAGCTGTTAAAGCAGCCCCTTGGCCGTCCCCTTTCTTTGGGAGAGCAGGTAGTAACTTTGGTTCTTGCCCTTCATAAAGAATTCCTGGGTACAGCGAAGAAGGATGTGAAGGCTTTACAGAATAAAGTTTTAGCCTTCTTTAACGAGCAGGAGGGAGATTTAATCAGGAACATAGAGATTTCCGGCCTTTTGCAGGAAGATATGGAGCAGCGGATTATTCAGCTGTACCATGATTTTCTGAAGAAGGAAGAGGAAAAGCTTTCATAAAGGAGGCAGACCTTGCCTACAACAAGAGAATTACGAGACCGAATCCACAGCATTGATAACACCATGAAGATTACCAATGCCATGTATTTGATTTCCAGTACAAAGATGCGTAAGGCCAGAGCGGGTTTGATACAAACCGAGCCTTACTTTTATACCCTGCAGTCTATGATGGCCAGAGTTATGCGACATTTGCCGGAGGATTATACCCACCCTTATTTGGATCTTCGAGAGGGCGTAGCCAACGGTCAGGGAACGGTAGCCATTCTCTGTGTGACCGCGGATAAAGGACTGGCAGGAGCTTATAACCACAATGTCATCCGGAAAACGGAAGAGCTTTTAGCGAAGTATCAAAATTATCGGCTTTTTGTGGTAGGAGAGATGGGAAGAAGCTATTTTCACAGCAGAAACATTCCTATTGAAGAGGCCTTTCATTACACCGCCCAGAATCCTACCCTGCACAGAGCCCGTGTGATTACCCGGAAAATGATGGAATTTTTCGAGGATAAGGAGATTGACGAACTGCATATCGTTTTCACCAGAATGAAGAATTCTTTGGAAATGGAATGTGAGGAGGAACAGCTTCTTCCCTTGGATAAGCTTCATCCGGTATTTGTTAAGCTGCCTATTACCGCAAACTATGAGGCCTTTAATATTTTCCCCAGCACGGATGCCTTGATTGACAATGTTATCCCGGATTATATTAACGGTTATATTTACAGTGCTTTGGTGGAGGCCTTTTGTGCAGAGCAACAGGCCAGAATGACCTCCATGGACGCGGCGAATCGTAACGGAAATGAATTAAAGCAGAAGCTCCGGATTCAGTACAATCGTGCCAGACAGGCACAGATTACCCAGGAAATTACGGAGATTGCCGCAGGAGCCAAGGCCCAGAAGGCGGCCAAAAAGAAAAATAAACAAGAGGTTTAATTGTATAAAGAGAGGAGAAGGGGGAAATGCAGACAGGAAAAATTGTCCAGGTTATGGGACCTGTTGTGGATGTGGAGTTTATGGAAGCCCCGCTTCCCAAGATTAAGACCGCCATGGTGGTAGACAACCACGGCGTAACAGGAACCATGGAGGTAGCTGAGCATTTAGGAGAGAATACCGTCCGTTGCATCATGCTGGCCCCCAGTGAGGGATTGGAAAGAGACATGGAGGTCCGTTCCACAGGAAAGGGTATTTCCGTTCCGGTTGGAGAGCAGACTCTCGGTCGTCTCTTTAATGTATTGGGAGAAACCATTGACGGAAAGGATCCCATTACCGATGGAGAGGAATGGGAAATCCACAGAAAACCGCCTGCTTTTGTGGATCAAAGCCCGGTACAGGAGGTACTGGAAACCGGAATCAAGGTTATTGATCTGATTGCTCCCTATGCAAAGGGGGGAAAGGTCGGACTGTTCGGAGGTGCCGGAGTAGGAAAAACCGTCCTGATTCAGGAGCTGATTCGAAACGTGGCAACAGAGCACGGCGGATACTCTATTTTTACCGGAGTAGGAGAGCGTTCCCGTGAGGGTAATGACCTCTATATGGAAATGACGGAATCCGGTGTTATTAAGAACACTGCTCTGGTATTTGGACAGATGAACGAGTCTCCCGGAGCCAGAATGCGTGTAGCGGAGACCGGACTTACCATGGCGGAGTATTTCCGTGATGTGCAGAAGAAGGATGTATTGCTCTTTATTGATAATATCTTCCGTTTTGTGCAGGCGGGTTCAGAGGTATCTTCTCTGCTGGGAAGAATGCCTTCCGCGGTAGGATACCAGCCCACCTTGGCTTCCGAAATGGGACAGCTGCAGGAAAGAATCGCCTCCACCAAGGAGGGATCCGTTACCTCCGTACAGGCGGTATACGTTCCGGCGGATGACTTAACCGACCCGGCACCGGCAACCACCTTTGCCCACTTGGATGCTACTACGGTACTTTCCAGAAAGATTGTTGAGCAGGGTATTTATCCGGCGGTGGATCCTTTGGAGTCTTCTTCCCGTATTTTGGAAGAAAGCATTGTGGGAAAAGAGCACTATGACACTGCCCAGAGCGTTTTACAGATTTTACAGAAGTACAAGGAATTGCAGGATATTATCGCCATCCTGGGTATGGAAGAGCTTTCCGAGGAGGATAAGCTTTTGGTATATCGTGCCAGAAAGATTCGTAACTTCCTTTCTCAGCCATTCTTCGTGGGAGAACAGTTTACCGGTGTAGCAGGACGCTACGTGCCTTTGAAGGAAACCATCGAGGGCTTTAAGGCCATTATCAGCGGAGAAATGGATGATGTGCCGGAGCTTGCGTTCTTCAATGTAGGAAATCTGGAGGACGTAAAGAAGAAGGCAGAGCTCTTAAAGGGCTAAGGAGTTTTCTATGATGCGAGGAAACGGAAACTTATTTAGCGCAAAGGTCATTGCCACCAACAAGGTGTACTATGATGATCGTTTGCTATATCTGAATGTTCGAACACTGGACGGACAAATCGGTTTTATGGCACACCATGCCCCGATTGTAGTAGCGGTGGACATCGGTGTGTTGGACATGCAGAAGCCGGACGGCTCCTGGGAGCATGTAGAAGTAGGAAAGGGTATTCTGCAATTTGCCAATAACCGTCTTACTCTTTTGGTAGACACTTTGGAAACCAAGGAAGAGATGGATATCCGAAGAGCGGAAGAGGCCAAGGAAAGGGCGGAGGAAGAGCTTCGCCAGAAGCAGAGCTATCAGGAGTTTAAGAAGTCTCAGGCGGCTTTGGCCAGAGCCTTGGGAAGACTGGAATTCTACAAGAAGACTTATATGTAGAAGGCCGGAATTCTGTTAAAATGCTGTCTTTGTAGCTTGGATTTTCGTGAGGAGTTCCGTCTATAGGACAGAAGATTCTTCAAATCTCTTGCTTATCCTTTCATTTGGAATTACAATGGCAAGGATTAGGAAAGAAAAGGAGAAACTATGTTTAGTCCAAAACAGAAAAAAACCATTACTACAGTAATCGTTGTCATTTTGATTGCCATGATGGTGCTTACCATGGTATTGCCACCATTGCTTTCGAGAATGTAAAATGAGAAGAGAAAAAATCCTTCTTTTAGGCTACCCCGGACAAAGGGGTAGCCAGTTTTTATGGGAAAAAATACGGGAGGAAGGGGATTGCCCCTTTTCCAAGCGTTTTATAGAGGAAGAAGAGGAAAGACTGAAAAGGCTGCCAAGACTTTTATTGAAGGGGAATCTTCAAGGGAAGCAGCAGGAGAGCGGAAGGGAAGACTTAGCCGAAGAACGAGAGAAAGTTTCGGAGCAGTCCGGACTTTCCGAACTTCCCAAACTTCCTGTACTTTCTGCGGAAAATATTCTTTTGTTTGCAGAAGGGGAGAAGAAGGGGCAAAGTATTCCTCTTTATGAAGAGGATCTGCAAGCCAAATGGAATGCAGGAGAGCTTAGCTTAGGGAGTGTGGAAAATCTATTTCCAAACTGGATTTCCGACTTCGGGATTTCAGAGATACTGCCCCTGGGAAGAGGAGGAATTCTATCCGCTTTGTGGCGTCTTTCCGGAGGCGGTTTTTCCTTTTCCTACGAAAAAATCCCCTTCCTACAGGGGACGATAGAACTTTGTGAGCATTTTCAGATTTCCCCTTATTATCTTTATTCGGAAAATGCTTATCTCCTCCGATTGGAGGAAGTGGAGGCATTTTCAGAGCTGGCAAGGGAAAGAGGAATTGTGGCTTCCTGTATCGGTATTTCGGAAGAGGGAAAGAAACGCATGAGAAGGGATGCTCAGGGAGAGTCCTTTTTAACAAAAAGGGAGAGAGACAGCTTGGAGGAGTTGTTTTCTAAAAAGGAGCTGGAAGAAAGTCTGACCGCCTTCTATATCCGGCAGGACTCCCTGCTGCTTTAAGGAGAATGCCTTTCCCTTGCGGTGATTTTGGAAATTGAGTACAATAGATTTTCGGGAAAAGAACTTCAGGCTAAGCTTTTCCGCTTGGCAAGGGAAGAACCTGAGAATTTTTATAAAACAGATATCCGGTCCTATGGAAGGAAAATAAAGGAGAAGCATGAGAGAAAAAATTCTAAGCATCATAGAGAAGAATGCGAAACTGCCTGTGGAGGATTTGGCAGCCCTTTTGGGAGAAGATCCGGAGCAGGTAGGGGCTGAAATCAAGGCGATGGAAGAGGAAGGCGTGATTTGTGCCTACCACACCCTGATTAACTGGGACAGCACCCAGGATGAACGGGTAGATGCCCTCATTGAGGTAAAAGTAACGCCCCAAAGAGGCATGGGTTTTGACAGTATTGCGGAGCGTATTTACCAGTACGAAGAGGTGGATGCCCTGTATCTGATGAGTGGAGCCTTTGACTTTACCGTAATCGTAAAGGGAAGAACCATGAAGGAAGTGGCTAACTTCGTTTCCATGAAGTTAGGACCTATGGAGTCCGTGCTTTCCACAGCCACCCACTTCGTATTAAAGCGGTACAAGGATCACGGCACCAAACTGGTGGCTCCGAAGAAGGATGAAAGAATGCAGGTATCTCCATAGTGTTCAGGGAGAGTCAAGAGGATTTTTCTAAGGAAGAAATAAGAGAGTGAGCATGAGCGAAAACAAGGAACAGCAACGAAATTCGCCCAGGGAATTAAACCCGGCGATTGTAAATATACGACCCAGTGGAATTCGGAAGTTTTTTGATATTGTATCGGAAATGAAGGATGCCATTTCTCTTGGCGTAGGAGAACCGGACTTTGATACCCCCTGGCATATTCGGGAAGAAGGAATCCATTCTTTAGAGAAGGGGAGAACCTTTTATTCCTCCAATGCGGGACTCTTGGAGCTTCGAGAAGCCATCTCCGACTACGTGGCCGAAAAGCATCAGGTACAGTATGATCCGAAAAATGAGGTTATGGTTACCGTAGGAGGTTCGGAGGCCATAGATTTGGCTATGCGCGTCATTTTAGAGCCGGGAGACGAGGTTTTGATTCCGGAGCCCTGCTATGTTTCCTATACCCCCTGTGTAAAAATGGCCTACGGCATACCGGTGCCCATTGCCTTAGAGGCGAAGGATCAGTTCCGCCTGACGAAAGAAAAGTTAGAGCAGGCCATTACCGAGAAAACGAAGATACTGGTTCTCCCCTTTCCCAACAATCCCACCGGAGGCATCATGGAGAAGGAAGACCTGGAAGAGATTGTGCCCTTGATTTTAAAGCATAATCTCTATGTGCTGACGGATGAAATCTACTCCGCCCTTTGTTACAAGGGAGAGCATCATTCCATTATCGAGTTCCCGGGAATGCGGGAAAGAACCGTATATATCAACGGGTTTTCCAAGGCCTATGCTATGACAGGATGGCGCTTGGGATATGCTTGCAGTGCGGCTCCCATTTTAAAGCAAATGTTAAAGCTCCATCAGTATGCCATTATGTGCGCTCCCACCACTTCTCAGTATTCCGCTGTGCAAGCCATTCGGAACGGCGAAGAGGACGTGCTGAGAATGCGGGATGCCTACAATGAAAGAAGAAGACTCCTCTTGTACCATTTTCAGAAAATGGGCTTGGACTGCTTTGAACCCTTTGGGGCTTTCTATGTCTTTCCCTGCATTAAGAAGTTCGGTCTCAGCAGTGAAGAATTTGCGGAACGACTGCTTCGGGAAGAAAAGGTGGCGGTGGTGCCGGGAAATGCCTTCGGAGATTCGGGAGAGGGCTTTATTCGTATATCCTACGCCTATTCCATTGAAAATTTAAAGCTGGCTTTGGAAAGAATAGAGCGTTTTGTGAAGAAATTACAGGAGAGCAATCATGGCCTGGTATGATGGCGCAATTTTTTATCAAATTCTGCCGGGAGCGGTGCTTTCCACCCTTTCCGGAGATGAGAACAGCAATATCAAGGAGCTGGAGGAATACCTCCCCTATTTAAAGGTCTTAGGCTGTGACGGTATTATTCTGGGACCTGTGTTTTCCAAGAATCCCTTACAGTACGGCACAGGAGACTTTCATCAGATTCGGGAATGGCTGGGGACGGAAGAAGAGTTTCGAAACTTTGTGGAGGATGCCCATGGGATGGGAATCCGCATTGTTTTGGATGTGGCATTCCCCTTCTGTGACAGAAGCTTTTTTGCCTTCCAGGACTTGCAGGAAAAGGGAGAAGCCTCTCCGTATTGTGATTGGTTTTTGAATTTGGATTTTTCAAAGCGCTCCCCCATGGGGGATTCCTTTTCCTATCAATTCTTTAGAAATATGCCGGAACATCCCTTATTCAATCTGGACAATGAGGAGCTTCGGCTTTATCTTGTGGAACAGGTAAAGCACTGGATTTCCGCCTATGATATTGACGGCCTGCGTCTGGCCTACAGTGAAGCGGTGGACATTCATTTTCAAAAATCCCTCCGTTACTTTAGCAGTCAAATGAAAGCGGAATTCTTCCTTTTGGGAGAGCAGTTTATCGGAGAGTTGGCCAGAGCAATCAATACGGAAACCCTGCAATCCTTGGCCAATCAGGAGCTTTATCAGGGGCTTTGTCAGGCCTTTAATGAGAAGAATTTCTATGATTTGGCCCAGAGAATCGGAAAAAATCAAGAGCTTACTAAGCAAATGCAGGTATTTCTGGAAAGTCCCAATACCCATAGAATCGCCACGGTCTTAGAAGAGGAAAAAAATCTGTGGGGAATCTATATGGCACTTTTCACCCTGCCGGGAAGACCTACTTTGTATTATGGAGGAGAATACGCTTTGGCAGGAAAAAGAGGGGAAAAGGAGGGAGAAATTCTTTCTCCTAAATTCACCCTGTCCCAATATAAGCCTGATGCCTTTACCAGCTATATTGCAAAGCTTGCGGAAATTCACGGGAAGAATTCGGAGCTGCAAATCGGAGAGTTTAAAGAGGTTTACCTGGACCATAGACTCTATGCCTATCTTCGTATGGACGGAAACAGTGCCGTGCTTACGGTACTGAACAATGACAGCATGGATCAATATATTACCCTGACGCTTCCCAAGAAGGCGAGCATTGCCTTCGACCTGATGACCACAGAGCCGGTGGAGCTGACAGAAGAAGGAAATATCAAGGTTTTCTGTGAAGCTCACGGAGGAAGAATCATTAAGTTAAAATAAGATAAGCAGAAAGAAAAGGAGGGAAGCTTAGCCCTCCTTTTCCTTTTTAGCTTTTTCTGCCAATCGGTAACATAGGGAGATTCAACTCTAAAAATAAGAGGACAAAAGATCTGAAAATAAGTAGAGAAGAGTTCTATAAAAAAGAGGAGAAAAGCACTAAAAATAAGAGGACAAAAGCCCTGAAAATAAGGTATACTAAGAAAATAAACGACGAGAATGATTCCCATCTGCTGATGGAAAGAGGAGGAGAGTTCTATGGAAGGTTTTCTTTCAGAGTTAGACCGGTATCTTTTTGGAAACGGAAGGCATTATAAAATTTATGAGAAGATGGGTGCTCATCCTGCTTGCTTTGAAGGGCAGGAGGGAATCCACTTCGCGGTTTGGGCTCCCCATGCCAAGAGAGTGTCCATCGTTTGTGATCGAAACGGCTGGGATCCGGAGAGGAATCCCATGCTTCCCTTAGAGAGTACGGGCATTTATGAAGGATTTTATCCCGGAATGGGGGTAGGAGAGCTTTATAAGTATGCTATTTTGACAGAGGCCGGGGAATGGATTTTCAAGGCAGACCCCTATGCCTTTGCCGCAGAATTCAGACCGGGAACCGCCTCTATTACAGCAGACCTTTCCGATTTTCCCTGGGCAGACGGAAAATGGATGGAGGAGCGAAAGAAAAGAAATCCGGAAGAATCCCCCCTGTCCGTGTATGAGGTGCATTTGGGCTCTTGGAAGCGGCACAATCGTCCGGAAAATAACGGTTTTATCAATTACATCGAAGCGGGAGAACAGCTGGCAGAATACTGTAACTACATGGGCTATACCCATGTAGAATTAATGGGCATTGCAGAGCATCCCTTTGACGGCTCCTGGGGCTATCAGGTGACCGGGTATTATGCGCCAACCTCCCGTTATGGTGATCCCCGACAGTTTATGGAAATGGTCAACATTTTGCATCAGCACGGAATCGGAGTGATTTTAGACTGGGTTCCCGCACATTTTCCAAAGGATGCCCACGGCTTAGCTAACTTTGACGGAACCGCCTGCTATGAGCATCCTGACAGCCGTCTGGGAGAGCACCCGGACTGGGGCACCAAGGTCTTTAACTATGAGAAGACAGAGGTGCAGAATTTCCTCATTGGCAATGCCCTTTATTGGTACGATATGTATCATATTGATGGCTTACGAGTGGATGCGGTGGCTTCTATGCTGTATCTGGATTACGGCAGAAAAGATGGAGAATGGCTCCCCAATATCTACGGGGGAAACGGTAACCTGGCAGCCATCGAATTCTTTAAGCATTTGAATTCCATTATCCGAAAGAGAGAGGACGGTACCGTAATTATTGCGGAGGAGTCCACTGCCTGGCCGGATATTACCAAGTCTCCGGATGAGGGGGGCTTAGGCTTCCACTTCAAATGGAATATGGGGTGGATGCATGACTTCCTAAGCTACATGAAGGAAGATCCCATGTATCGAAACTACCACCATAATCAGCTGACCTTCGGCATGAGCTATGCCTATTCGGAGAAGTTCATTCTGGTGCTCTCCCATGACGAGGTGGTACACCTAAAGCGATCCATGATTGAGAAAATGCCGGGAAGTCGGGAGCAGAAGTTCCGGAACTTAAAGGCTGCCTACTTCTTTATGATAGGCCACGCCGGAAAGAAGCTGCTCTTTATGGGACAGGACTTCGGGCAATACCGGGAGTGGAACGAGGACTGCTCCATTGACTGGCATTTGCTGGAAGAACAGGAGAACCGTTCCTTACATTCCTTCCTGCGAGATCTTTTACAACTGTATAAGAGCTATCCGGCCCTTTATGAGGCGGATTATATGTATGAAGGCTTCTCCTGGGTCAATGCGGATGATGCCAGCCGTTCCATTTACAGCTTCATTCGTAACCCGAAAAACCATCTTTCCCATTCCGGAAAACCGGGAGTTCAGAATAGCGCCCTGGCGGCAGTGGCAACAGAGGGTAAGGACGTTTTAGAAAACGGCAATACAGCATTAGAGAACGGCAAAAGCTTTTCTGCCAAAATTCCGGGAGAGCATCGGGAAAGTCTTCTCTTCGTAGTAAACATGACTCCCGTGGATCACGAAGAATACTGGGTAGGAATGCCGAAAGCCAAGGAAGCAAGACTGATTCTTACAGAAGAAGGACTTTGTAAGGAAGAAAAATACTATCCCGTGGTAAAGGGAGAGTGTGACGGAAGAGATTATCACATTGCCTACCCCTTAAAGGGCTTCGGCTGTGCATTATTTGCCTTTACAGAGGAAACTGAGGATTCCTGTGCCAACGCTCTTTCTCCGGGAAAAGAGGAAAAGATTCAAGTTTCCGAGGAGAAGCCGGAAGGACAGCAGGAGAAAAAAGAAAGCTCTAAGGTAGCGGAGAAAACTGCAAAGAAGCCGGCAGAAAAGTTAGAAGAGAAAAAGGCAGAGAAGCCGGCGGAACACTTCAGCGAAGTCAGAGTTCGGGAGGAAGCCGGCTGAAGGAAAGTCTGGAAAAGGGTGAAAGCTCGACTAAGGGCAGCTCTTTTTCGGAAGAAATAAAGTAAAAAAACGAGTAAAAAAACGAGTGAAAAAACTACTAGGATCATTAAGAAAGGGACTAAGCCAATGCAATACAATTTTGATGAAGTAATCGATAGAAAGAGAACTCGCTGTGCAAAGTATGACGAGCGAATCAAAAAGTTTGGAACAGAAGACTTGATTCCCCTTTGGATTGCGGATATGGATTTTAAAACAGCCCAGCCCATTATCGACGCTTGTAAAAGAAGGGCGGAAGAAGGAATTTTTGGCTACACTTCCAGACCGGATTCCTATTTTGAGGCAGTACAGAACTGGGAAAAAGAACGCTATGACTGGTGTCCGAATACCGCACTCATGTCCTGGTCCTTAGGGGTAGTGCAGAGCCTTACCGCCATTGTCCGTACCTTTTCCCATGTGGATGATAAAATCCTGATTCAAAGTCCGGTTTACACAGAATTCTGGGATATTCCGGACATGGCCGGCAGAAAGGTTTTGGCCAATGCCCTGGTGGAAAAGGAAGACAGATGGCAGGTGGATTTTGCAGACTTTGAGGAGAAAGCAAAGGAAGCCAAGATTTTCATTCTTTGTAATCCCCATAATCCACTGGGACTGGTTTGGGAAAAAGAAGAACTTCAGAGAATGATTGAAATCTGCCATAAGCACCATGTGCTGGTGGTTTCTGATGAAATTCACTCTGACCTTATCTTCCATGGGAAGAAGCATTTGCGCGCTGCAACCGTTTCTCCCTTGGCAAAGGAAACCGTGATTACCTGCGTATCCTTAAGCAAGACCTTTAACTTGGCAGGTTTGCAGGCCTCCACCACCATTTTCCCGAATCAAGAACTGAAGAAGGATTTCGACCTGTTCTGGACTAGAATGGATATCCATAGAAACAATGCCTTTTCTTCCGTGGCTATGGAAGCGGCTTACCGCGAGGGTGGAGAATGGCTTTCCCAGCTCCTGCCGTACCTGGAGGCAAACCTAAGCTTTGTGGAAGACTTTGTTAATCGGGAGATTCCAAAGCTTAAGGTTCATGTGCCGGATGCCACCTACCTGATGCTCTTGGACTGCCGCGGCTTAGGCATGAGCGACAAGGAACTGAATGATTTTATGGTGCATAAGGCAAAAATCGGCCTAAATGCCGGCGTATCCTTCGGAAAAGAAATTTCCGGTTTTATGCGTCTGAATGTAGCCTGCTCACGGAAGCTTTTGGAACAGGGATTGATTCAGCTTCGGGACGCAGTGGCAAGCTTATAAAGGTATAAATAAAATTTCTTTGGATTAGTAATTACAAATCTATTCCAAATGGATTTAGAGAATTAGATAAGAGATATAAATCTATTAAAGATAGCTTTAGAGGGTTAAAGAAACGGAATGGCGAAAGGAAGAGGCAAAAAGAAAAAGGGAGTTTTCTCCTTTTTTCAAGGGAAAAAAGCGAAAAGGCAGCAGGACAGAACTGCTTCCTTTATGGAAGGTATCAAGCTTTTTTCCGCCTTCTTCCTTCTTTTTCTTTTCGGAATCTTTTTATTCCGAAAAGCCCATCAGACCCAATGGTATTTTCCGGCTTCCGTCCTGAAGCACCAGGCCGCTATGGAACGAGTAGCCAAAGAAAAGGGACTGGAAGAGGACTTGGATGTACTCTTTGCCATTATGACAGTGGAATCCCACGGCAAATTAAAAGATGTGATGCAGTCCAGCGAGTCCAAGGGCCTGCCGGTAAACACATTGGATACGGATGCCTCCATTGAGCAAGGGTTAAAGTATTATAAGGATTTAAAGGAAAAGGCAAGGGCCTTGGGGCTGGAGGAAAAAGCAGTGATTCAGGCCTATAATTACGGCCCCGGCTTTTTGTATTATGTAGAGAAAAACGGAGGCAAATACACCGATGCATTGGCAGAGGAATTTGCCAAAAACATGGCGAAAGGGAAGACGATAAAATACAGCCACCCCATTGCCAAAAAAGAAAATGGCGGTTACCGCTATCTCTACGGCAATATGTTTTACGCCAGAGTAGTAGAAGAAACCTTACAGTTCCACAGGGAGAAAAATAAGATGGAAATCACCACAGTCCAGAAAATCCTGATGAGTGCTACGGCAGGATTGTTTTTATACATCATGCTTTTGGAAACCTTTATGACTGACAGCGACAGCACTTCTCGAGTTTTCAAAATGTCGGTTCGAGAACTAAGAAATAAAAATATCAACACTCTATTTAAAAATCAGGGAATTTATAACGGTCTGCTGGGTCTTGCTCTTCTTTACGGTATGTTCAGTCCCGGTGCCAATGTGGAGCTTTGCCTTGTGCTATGCAGCATCATGTTTTTGGTGGCGGTATACGGAGCCATTAGCTCGGATAAGATGATTCTCCTAAAGCAAGGGACACTCCCTTTTTTGAGTCTCTTAAGTTTGATTTTGAAGTGGTAGAGAAAGACGGAATTGGATGGAACTTCAGTGCATAGGGAGTTGGACAGAGCTTTTTAGTACGGAGAGAATTGGATGGAGCTTTAGCACAGAGGGAGTTGGATAGAGTCTTAGCCTATAGGAGAAAAATATGCTGATTATTTTTGTGATTTTTGGAATAGCTATAGGGATAAGCCTTTTTGTGGGATTATCAGGAAAGAACAGATAACAGCCAGAGAAATATATGCAGGGGAAAATAGTGTCAGGAAAAAATACGTTTGCCAAAACTAAGTTAGGAAAAAATATGACCGAGGAACACAAGTCCGAGAAGAATAAGTCTAATCAAAGAAAATCAGAAAAAAATAGTTCCGAAAAAACTAAGTTGAGGAATAAAGAGCATTCTCTCCAAAAGAATGATTTGATTACGCTGGAAATAACAGATTTGACAGAGGAAGGCCAGGGCGTCGGAAAAAAAGACGGCTTGGTTTTTTTCGTGAAAGACAGCGTGATGGGAGATAAGGTAGAAGCCAGGATTTTAAAGGCAAAAAAGAATTATGCTTATGCCAAGGTGGAGAAGCTTCTGGAAGCATCCCCTTACCGCATTACACCCCTTTGTCCTGTAGCGGGAAAATGCGGAGGCTGCCAGCTACAGCATTTATCCTATGAAAAAGAGCTGGCATGGAAAGAAGATAGAATCGCCCAAAGCCTGATTCGTATTGCCGGACTTTCTCCGGAAGAAGTTGAGAGGAAAAAAGAGGGAATTCTGGGCGGGGTTCTATCTCGCTATAGGAATAAAGCCCAGTATCCGGTGCAGAGTAGGAAGGAAATAAGAAGTGGAGGGTCAACTTCTGTTTCGGATTGGAAAGTGGACGGGAAGTGGCCTGGAAAGAATAAAATAGAAGCTAAAGAAAAATCTTCTGATCTTAGTATGGGATTTTACGGCTTCCATAGCCACCGCATTATCGAAACCGAGGACTGCCTGATTAACAGCGCAGAGAATCCTTTGATTTTAGAGTGCATCAAGGAATGGGCAAAGGAATACAAGATTTCCGGCTATGAGGAAGAAACAGGGAAGGGTCTGCTTCGGCATATTTTCCTAAGAAAGGGCTTTTCTACCGGAGAAATCCTGCTTTGCCTTGTATTAAACGGAAAGAGCCTGCCCCATGGAAAAGAGCTGTGGGAGAAGCTGGAGGGGCTATCGCTAAGAGTTGAAGAAGGCGGTTTACAGAGAGGGGAAGATGTTTCCTGTGGAATGGGGGTACAAAGCCAAGTAAATGTGTATTACGGGAAAAATGGGACAGCTCAAGGAAGTATTGTCGGTCTTTGCGTGAATATCAACGAAGGTAGCGGCAACGCCATTTTAGGAAGAGAGACCCTTTGTATTTACGGAAAAGACAGCATAGAGGATAAAATCGGGGAGCTGAGCTTCTCTATTTCCGTGCCTTCATTTTATCAGGTGAATCCTGCCCAGACCGAGAAAATCTATGGGAAAGCTCTTGAATATGCAGCCCTTACAGGAGAAGAAACCGTTTGGGACTGTTACTGCGGAATCGGCACCATTTCCCTATTTCTTGCCCAAAAGGCCAAGCAGGTTTACGGACTGGAAATCGTTCCGGAAGCCATTGAGAATGCTAAGAAAAATGCGGAAAAGAACGGTCTCCATAATACAGAATTCTATGTGGGAGCCGCAGAGGAAGTCCTTCCCGAGTGGGTGGAAGGACAGAAGAGAGAAGGCAAGGATGTGGGAAATCTGGTAGATGTGGTTTCCCTGGATCCCCCCAGAAAAGGCTGTGATGAAGCTTGTCTTTCCGCTGTATTGGAATTAAGCCCGAAGCGTATTGTCTATGTGAGCTGTGACACAGGAAGTCTGGCGAGAGATATTAAGTATCTAAGAGAAGGTGGATATACGCTGGAGAAATGGGTGGGAATTGATAACTTCCCGAGGACGGGGCATGTGGAGACGGTGGTATTATTGTCAAGAAAATAGAATAACAAGTTATAAAAGTGTTGAAATAGGTGCTTTTAGGATTTTAAAAGAAATCAGTTCTATAATAAATTAAAAATCGTGTTGGTAGAAAAATCGTCTACTTCTACCAACACGATTTTACAAAGAGCCAGTACTTACATCTCTTTTTCTCCTGTAAAACTATTGTATCTTGATACTTTAAGGAGTTTCAATCATTCGATCTGTTAACCGTTATTTTTTGGATCTAAACTTAATAACATAGCATTAATGGCGACGATGACTGTTGACACAGACATTAGGATTCCTCCTAATGCAGGGCTTAATGTGATACCAATAGGAGCCAAAATTCCTGCAGCTAGAGGGATAGCTATAAAGTTATAACCAGCTCCCCAAAATAGGTTTTGTTTCATTTTACGAGTTGTTTTGTGTGCTAATTCAATGAATGATTCAATATCTCCCGGATCGGATTGAGTCAATATGACATCAGCTGAATCCAATGCAACTTGAGTTCCAGCACCTATAGCTATACCAACATCTGCTAAGGCAAGAGAAGGAGCATCATTTACACCATCACCTACCATGATAACTTTCTTTCCTTCATCTTTAAGTGTTTTAACTAACTCATATTTGTCTTGTGGAGATTGATTTGATCTATATTCAATCCCTAAATCTTCTGCCGCGCCTTGAGCCGCTTTTTCATTATCACCTGTTGCCATAATTGGTTGAATATTGTTCTTTTTAAGAGCTTTAATTAACTCTTTACTCGTTGGTTTTAATTCGTCCCCTAAAGCTACAGCACCAATGGCATCATCGTTTTCTACTAAGACACTAAGAGTTGCTCCTTTTGGAATATCCATATCAATATTACGTCCATAGGCTTTTTGACTGATTAATTGGTAACGGTGCCCACCTGCTTTACCCTCTACTCCAGAACCGGAAATCACATCAATCGAATCAAAAGATGCTGGACGTATACCTTGCTCGTCGGCGAAACTTACAATTGATTGGGCAATCGGGTGGCTAGAACCTCCTTCAATACCTGACAGTAAGGCAATGATTTCCTCTTTTGTATATTTGTCATTAAGAAGTTTTACATCTAATACTTTAAATTCACCAGTTGTTAAAGTACCCGTTTTATCTAAAATTATCACATCTGCATCTTGAGCTATTTCTAAGGCTTGGCGGTCTTTTACTAGTAAGCCACGGCTAGCTCCTAAGCTTGTGCTACGGGCGGTTACCAATGGAATAGCCAGACCCAATGCGTGCGGACAAGCAATAACTAATGTAGTAATAGTAAATATAACTGCCGTTGGGATATCTCCAATAATCATCCACACTACAAAAGCAATTAGCGCGACAATAACAGCAATATAGAAGAGCCACCCTGCAACCTTTTGCGCAATATTTTCTGCCCTGGAAGGCTGACTTTGAGCTTGGCTAATTAAAGTCTGTACTTGAGAGATAAAGGATTGATCACCTGTCTCAAGCACTTTAATATAAAGAACCCCGTCTCCATTTGTTGAGCCCCCGATTACTTCATCGCCAGGGCCTTTTTTTACTGCTTTTGACTCCCCGGTTAGAAGAGCTTCATTTAAACGTGATTCGCCACGCTCGATAATCCCGTCTGCTGGCACATTTTCTCCGGCTTGAACACGAATTAAATCACCTACCTTTAAGTCAGCAACTGGTCGTGTTTCAATTGAATCGTCTTCTAATACAACGTGAGCATCTTTCGGCACTAACTTAGCCAATTCTGCTTGTGCGTCTCCTGCTTCTCCAATAGCTTTCATCTCAATCCAGTGACCTAATAGCATGATTAATAGTAATGAAGCAAATTCAAAGAAAAAGTCCATCACGTGTTCACCCGTTACGTAGGTAATGATCACAGCATAAATACTGTATAAATATGAAACACTTAAACCTAAAGAAACGAGTGCCATCATTCCAGGTTCTTTTTGTTTAAATTCATCAACTGCACCTTGATAGAATGGACGTCCACCATAAATAATTAATATAGTAGATAAAATAGCTACTACAATATCAGAATATGGAAAAGTAAACTGGAATGGTAGTTCAAATCCATGCATAGGGGATAAGAGCATAATAATGATTCCTAGTGGCAATGACTTTAAGAAAAGTTCCTTAAAGCTTCCGTGATGATGGTGGGCATGCCCACTGTGTCCGCTGTGATCATGCCCACTGTGATCATGCCCGCTGTGATCATGCCCACTGTGCCCGCTGTGATCATGCCCACTGTGCCCGCTGTGGTCATGCCCACTGTGCCCACTGTGATCATGCCCAGCATGATGTTCTTGATGTTTATCATTATGGTCTCCATGTTCATCTGTGATTCCATGCTCGTGTTTTAACTTATCCATGTAGTCATAATCATGGTGATTATGGGACGAATATCTGTTGTCATTATTCATTTTAAATTCCTCCTTATGCTTAATGATGATGTAAATGACATTCGCATTGTCCTTCTGGACAATTGCAATCCACTTCTTCTACTGCGAAAGATTTTTTCATCTCTAATATTTTTTCTAGTCGATCTATATCATCGAAGCTTAAAACATGATCTTCAATGATGCTTCCTATTACATTTCCGACTTTCTTATTGCAAATACGGTTAAAAATATCTTCTACATAATTCCTTACGGCTTCTTTCTCTTCAATATTGGCAGTGTAAATAAACTTTCTACCTTCTGGCTCTGTATTTAGTACGCCTTTTTCAACTAATCGACCTAAGATCGTTTTGATAGTGGATGGTGTCCAATCCATTTTTTCTTTCAATACGGAAATGATTTTTTTACTAGTTACTCGATCATTTGCCCAAACTACACGCATGACCTCCCATTCAGCATCTGTGATAAAAGTATTAAATTCTATTGTGCTCATTTTCCTTTCTCCTTCGTTGTCTACAGAAGTAAACAAATATGCTCAAAGCAAGTCTACTATTGTAAACGAAATATGTCAAGTCTTTTTAATTCACTTCAGGAACTTTACTCAAAATTTGTAGATTTATTTAAATGAAAGTTGTGTAATTGATTCATCTTATTAAGAAAAATCTGGAGAAGTTTTTCGCAAGAATATAGGGCCTATTGTTTTAAAAACTAGTGACTATGTAAGGTTTACAACCGATTTTTATTCTGCACTTTTATCCAATGGATTTAATGGGCTAAAACTTTGAGATGGTGTTAAGAATCAAGTTTATTTGATAAGATAAAAGTGAATAGAGGGCTTTGTCTTAAATTTACATCCCCATCAATGACAGGAATACCAGATAGGATAATACTTCTGCCAAAAGTAAAGATTGAATTTATTGAAAAAAAAAGACCTGGAAGAGAACCAAGACCAATTCAAAAAAAGGATAAGGCCATTTAAAAAATTAAATTTTAATGTTTATGTTCTTGATTTTAAAGAAAATAGAAAATCGTCACTTTTACTAGATATGGGTTTAGACAAGACGGTTATAGGGCCTAATGGCTATAAAAGATTTATTCTTTGATGTTTTTGCAATTTCTACAGTTTTAATCATAGTACTATTAAGAGTTGCCTGATATACTTGGAAAGAAGAGATATAAGGGTGATTCCACCCTTATATCTTAAAATATTCAGTATTAATAGGTAGTGAAGAAGAAAGGGGCTGCTGAAAAATGAGCAAAGAAAGACTCACTGCATTTACGGATGCAATATTGGCGATCATCATGACAATATTGGTGCTGGAACTTGAGAAACCGGAGACAGCTGACTGGGCATCGCTTTGGGCACTCAGGTCGCATTTCTTCTCCTATACGATTTCCTTCTTCTGGCTTGGCGCTATGTGGGTGAATATGCATAACCATTGGCACAGGATCGAGAAGATAGACAACAAGGTGATCTGGTGGAGCATCATCATGCTGTTTTTTGCCTCTTTCTTCCCGTATGTGACAGACTTTGTGAGCAACCACTTCACAAGCCTTTTTGCACAGATGTTTTACAGCGTGATAGTGATATGTGTTTCACTATCCAACATGGCGCTTGGGCGAGCGGTCGCAAGGGCTAATGGTTCGACGAGCGCGTTGGACTATAGTAACCGGAAAATCGTTGCGGCTGACCTGATTATTAAGGCGATTGGCATTGTTCTTGCAATCTTTGTTTATCCGCCGATTAACATGTTTGCAGTTATTCTGGCAGGGTGTGTGGTGACCTTCCTTCCCCATATAGTGAATCGAAAAAACAAGAAACTAGGTGAGATCGATGCTGTATGATCCACACCTGGATTTATTCCTGCAGGTGGCGGAGCTTGGGAGCTTCTCCAAAGCGGCCGAAGCCAGGTACATCACGCCGTCTGCGGTCATCAAGCAGATAAATCTCTTAGAGAATGAACTTGGCGTTCGTCTTTTTGAAAGAACACACAGAGGGTTAAAGCTGACAAAAGCCGGTGAATCCTTAAAGAAGGATGCGCCGGAACTGATCAGGATGAGCCGTGAAGTCGCATCAAGAGCCATCTCTTCCATGAAGAGTGACGGACACATTATCCGCATCGGCACGTCGCCTATGACACCTGCGGAAGTACTTGTGGAACTATGGCCGAAACTGTCCGAGATCTTGCCGGGGCTGAAATTTCAGCTTGTACCTTTCGATAATACGCCTGAGAATGCCCGGATGATCCTGAAAAATCTCGGCGAAACCATCGATGTGGTCGCGGGTCTGTTCGATGAGAAACTGTTAATGTACCGCGAATGTAATGGTATTGAACTGACACGGGACAAGCTATGCGTGGCTTTTTCGGTTAATCATCCTCTTGCACAGAAAAAACGCTTGGCAATCAAAGATCTGTATGGGCAGGAACTGATGATGCTTTCCCCGGGCAGTATGGGCAGCATGGATGCACTGCGCGAATACCTTGTCACCAATCATCCGCAGGTAAAAATCGTAGATTTTCCGCTCTATAACACAGGTGTTTTCAATGAATGTGAGAACGGCGGCAGGCTTCTTATTACCACTGAGCGATGGAAAACAGTACACCCACTCCTAAAGACTGTCCGCATGTGCTGGAAGCATGATATGCCATACGGTTTGATGTACTCCAGAACCCCGGATAAAAAAGTGAAACAATTCCTAACAGCATTAAAAGAGATCGTTTAAGTTTATACCTTTTGGTACAAACTTCTTTCCGAAGAGAGACTTCTGTTTGAGGTTTCTTTTTTTATACTTAAAACAGGGTTGAGGAATAAACCGCTATTTTTGAAAGGAGGACTTTACGATGGAATAAGAAACAGAACAGTTTCTTCTCACACTATGACCCTAACATGGTGGAGAGGTTTGTGAAGACGGTCGAGGAGCGTATGCCCTGATATGCCAAGGAGGTTAAAAATGAGAAAAATATGGCCTGTTCTATTAGCCATCGTAATGATGCTTACATTGGTGGCGTGTGGAACTTCAAACAACAACAATTCGGAATCTGCCGGAAAAAGCGAAACGGAATTTACCGGAAAAGCAATTGTAGTTTATTATTCCGGCTCCGGCAATACGAAGAGAGTTGCAGATTTTGTTGCAGACGAATTGAAAGCTGACACCTTTGAGATTGTTCCTGTCGATTCATACTCCGATGATGACCTGAACTGGAGAGACCGTTCAAGCCGGGTAAATAGGGAGCATGACGACACCTCACTCCAAGATATCGAATTGGTTTCTACAGATGTGCCAAACTGGGACGAGTATGATGTGGTGCTGTTCGGTTACCCTATCTGGTGGCGCGAGGCTTCTTGGGTGGTAAACAACTTTATTAAAAACAACGATTTCACCGGGAAAACAGTGGTTCCCTTCTGTACTTCCACAAGTTCAGGCCTGGGAGACAGCGGAACCAATCTGGAAAAGATGGCAGGAACCGGTACTTGGGTGGAAGGTATACGCTTCAATGAAAAGCCGAGCGAGGATAGCGTCAGAGAATGGGTACGAGGGCTTGGCTTGGAATAACTGACTCCGTGCAGACAGGCGTCATCGGCATGGAGAACGAAATCCCGGCGCCGACAGAAATCGACTTCGGAGACGAGTATATTCGAGGCTTTCTCTTCGACAATGTATTGCACAGTGAAAATGACGGAGATATCCATTTCGGGCTGTACATGCCGGAGAGCTACGACGGCTCCGAACCTTATGCACTTTTTGTAACTCTGCCCGGCTACGAAGGACTGTATTTCCAAGGAGTTGGCTCCGTTTGTCTCCGAAGCATTTGAGTATATTATTCCATTCTTCGGAAAGAACCTGTAAGAAAGTGAGGACAGGCGCATGAAGAGAGTATTGGCTTTGATATTCATGATGGTTTTAGCTGTCAGCTTCTCTTCCTGCGCCGACTCTTCGCAGGATGTAGAGGTTGCTCCGAGACTGAATGAGGATGTACAGACAGATGAAGCGTCCCTTATGCCTGACACAGAGAAGGAAACAGAAAAACAAACTATGACAGAACACTATACAACGAATACAAAAATTGAAGATGTGATAAACGATCCCGTTTTTGGCGATTACGGCAGACTGATTTTTCCGGTGGACTCCGGCTATTATGGCGGTAGCACACTCGGCAATCTGTCGCTTACCTGGTACAACTACATAGATTCCGATAAGACAGTGGAGATCTGCAATTACATGAGAAATCATGCGGAAAACGGGGACACCATCTTTTATGACATTTATACGGAAGAGGAAAAGGCTGCAGATCCGGCGAAAAGAGATACGGGTTTGTTCTTCTTTAAGGGAAATCCCGGCACAAAGTTCGCTATCGTAAATGCCGGCGGCGGTTTTGCCTACGTTGGTGCGATGCACGACAGCTTTCCCCACGCGTTGGAACTTTCCAAGATGGGATACAATGCCTTTGCGCTGATTTATCGTCCCGGCGCACAGACAGCCTGCGAGGATCTTTCGAGAGCGATCGCCTTTATCTCCCGGCATACAGATGAACTTCAGGTAGATACGGATGGCTATTCTCTTTGGGGCGGATCGGCAGGCGGAAGAATGGCAGACTGGGTAGGAACATACGGTACGGAGTATTTCGGAGAGAAAGCCTATCCGCATCCTGCGGCTGTCATCGTAAATTACACCGGACTTTCGGAAGTGACAGGCTACGAGCCACCGACTTACAGCGCCGTAGGGACAAGGGACGGTATCGCAAGCTGGCGGACGATGAAATCAAGACTGGATACCATGTCTGAGATGGGCATTCCCACGGAGTTCCATTCCTACGACGGGCTGCCACATGGATTCGGACTTGGAACAGGAACTGTTGCCGAGGGATGGATCGATGATGCCGTGGCATTTTGGGAAGACCAGATGTGACACAGAAGAAATCGAGAAATTCTATATATGAACGAGAACGGCACCTGCAGAGGTATCAAAAAGAGCGGCGTGGCAAGAGAAGGCATTTTCCTTGTAACGAAGCTGTGGCCGACTGTTTATGAAAAGATACAGCGGTAGATGAAACGCTTAAAAGGCCGGGTACCGAATAACAACAGATTATTGATGGAGGTATTTATGAAGAACAGAATCTTAGGAAAAGACCTGGAGGTGTCGCCTATTGGTCTGGGTTGCATGGGATTTTCCCACGCATACGGAGCTGCAACAGATGAGGACACAGCCATTAACGCGATTCGGCAGGCTGTGGAAATGGGCTATACCTTCTTTGATACGGCTGAATGTTATACCGGTGAAAAGGCAGATGGGAGTATCAGCTACAACAACGAGGAGTTGGTAGGAAAGGCGCTTGCTCCATATCGGAATCAGGTAAAAGTTGCCACAAAGTTCGGCGTTAAGCATGAGAACCGCCAGCTTGTCCTGGACTCACGCCCGGAAACGATAAAAGCATCCATCGAAGGCAGCTTAAAACGGCTTGGTATGGATCACGTAGATTTGTACTATCAGCACCGCATCGATCCGAATGTAGAGCCGGAAGAAGTGGCAGTCGTCATGTCCGGCCTGATAAAAGAAGGCAAAATACTTCACTGGGGAATTTCCGAGGCAAATGAGGAATATCTTCGAAGGGCACATGAAGTATGTCCTGTGACCTGCATTCAAAACCGGTATTCCATGATGGCAAGATGGCATGAGAACCTCTTCCCGGTTCTGGAAGAACTGAATATCGGATATGTGGCCTTTTCTCCGCTTGCCAACGGCATTTTGTCCGATGCCTTTGCAAAGGGTGAGCAGTTTGATAAAGCGGATTATCGCAGTGCTATGCCGCAGTATTCTGATGAGGCGTTTGAACAGAACAGAGAACTTCTTTCGCTGATCAGAAATCTTGCGGAAGAAAAGAACGCCACACCTGCGCAGATTTCCTTGTCATGGATGCTCTGCAAGAAGCCTTATATCGTTCCGATCCCCGGTTCGAGAAAAGTAGAGCGCATCAGAGAAAATCTTGGTGCGGTGGAGATCAGCCTGACAGCGGAAGAGGTCATAAGTATTGATGAAAAACTGAATCACATGGAGATGTCGGCGGTATTCGGCGGCTCTCCTGTGAGGAAATAATGGAGGAAACGAAAAATGAGCATTTTGTTTATCAACGCAAGTCCGAATAAGAACGGCAACACGGCAAAGCTGGCGAAGGAACTGCTTACCGGAAAAGAGTACGCAACCTTAAATCTCATCGACTATAAAATCTATTCCTATGGTCAGGAATATCCGGATGACCAGTTTAATGAAGTTATTGATGCGATCCGCAAGGCGGATACCGTGGTCATGGGTTCGCCAATGTACTGGCATAACATCTGCGGTTTAATGAGGAATTTCCTTGACCGTTGCTACGGACCGATCGAACAGGGCGAGTTCAGCGGCAAGAATCTGTATTTCATTATGCAGGGTGCTTCACCGGAGAAATGGCAGCTTGAAGCATGTGAGTTTACCATGTCTCGTTTTGCCAGCGTGTATGGGTTTGCTTATAAGGGCATGGTAACGAATTCGCAGGAAGCAAAGAAAATAAATGTGGATTAATCGGTGGGCGGGGGTGATATCGATATGAAAAAGAAAATAGTATCACTCCTGCTTGCCCTTGTGGTTCTTTGCACTCTTACGGCCTGCAGCAAGCAGGAGACTGTGAAACCTACAGTGTCGTCAGATACAGCTAAGCAGAATATAAAAGAAACAGCAGTGCAGGCGGAGGAAAGCACAATGGAACCATTTACAAAAAATGCAAAAGATATACCGGAAGAACTGGAAGTCATCTCTGTGGAATACAGAAAGCCTGCCGCACGGGAAGGAACGCTTGTCAAGCTGGATTATGAGACATGGGAGTCCTTTTCCTATGAGCAGCACAGTCAGAAGCTGAACAAGACCGCCTGGGTGTATCTTCCCTACGGATATGATGAAACGCAAAAATACAATATCTTTTATCTCAGTCACGGCGGCTGGAGCAATGAAGAAACCGTCCTCGGAACGGACAAGCAGCCGTCAGAGCTAAAGCATGCTGTAGACCATGCCATTCAAGACGGTCGGATGAAGCCGATGATCCTGGTATGCCCGACCTATAACAACACCAGCGGACAGGACAGCTGGGATTACAGCCTTGCCCTACAGTTGACAGATCGGTTCCACAATGAATTGCTGAATGACCTGATCCCTGCTGTAGAGGGCAAATACCATACCTGGGCGGACTATAATACTTCGCCTGAAAACCTGAAAGATACCCGTGACCACCGGGGATTCGGAGGCTTTTCCATGGGCAGTGTGAATACCTGGCATACCTTTCAGTATTGCCTTGATTATTTCCGCTACTTTATGCCCATGAGCGGCAATATGGGAGACGGTGCATGGATTGATGCCGTAGTCAGAGCCTCTGGGTGGACAGACGAGGACTTCTTCATCTGGACTGCGACAGGAACGGAGGATTTTGCGGCATCCGGCTTTTCTTATCAGATAAACAGTATGGTGAATGAGTACAGCGATACGTTCCATCTTGCAAACAATGAGGTAGATGGAAACGTATCTTACAGAATATATGAAGGCGGTACCCACGGACCGGAAGCGGCGAATCAATATACATTCAACGCACTGCTTTGGTTCTGGAACGACTGAGGAAGGAGAATCAGAAATTCGACCGCAGATCATGCAGATTCGAATCTCCTGGAGAATGATCAGCAGATGGGAGGATTCTTTACAACACTCGGTGAATAAGAAGGTCTTATGAAAGATTTTCAATGCGGATGAGAATGTTTTCTCTGTCAGTCACCTTTTTTTGATTCAGTCATTTACCCTGCGCTTAAGGGTGTCGAACCACCTTTTATACTCAGATTTTTTAGATGCCCTGCAAGTACAATAGTAGTCAGTATAGCTTACATCATCTGAAAAAGGTATGTTGACACGGTTCTTCTTGCCGCCGAGGACTCGTAATGTCAAGTCGGTGGAAAAACCGGACATTGTAGATGAACTTGCAACTTCCCATAGTTCATCCGTGCTGCCCTGGCGCAGAAAACGTGAATCCGGCATATTTGCTCGGACGATGGAATCCCACATCCCGACTTCGGAGGCCATCAGGAAGTTTTCGCCATTCAGGTCATGGAAGGAAACGGAGCTTTTTTCCGCGAGAGGATGTGTCGGTACCAATGAGGCGCAAAGCTGTTCTGAACCGCATTTTTGCGAATAGAAGCCGTCCTCTTTGAAAGGATGCGGAAGAATGACCATCTGATAGATATCGTTTTTCAGACCGGTTATGAGTTTATCTTCATCCTTTAATTCTGTTGAGACTGTCATTTTGGAAAAATTGCTCGTCAGGGTCGGGGTCAGTTCCATAATGGGACCGGGGGCAATAGAGCCAACAGTTATGGTCTTTGAAAGTCTGTGAAGCTGCCTTACCTGCGAAAACATCTTGTCTTGCATGTCAAGTATCTCTTCAGCATACTTTGCGGCGAGTTCCCCGTTGTCATTCAGGCGAAGTCTTTTCTTTTCCCTTGTAAAAAGCGGCACACCGAAAACATCCTCCAGCTTAGCCATGGAGCGGGTCATGGTGGGCTGTGTCACATGCACCTGTTCAGCTGCTTCAGATAAAGTTTTGTATTTTTTGAACGCTGCAAGGTGCTCCAGAAGATATGTCTCGATCATTCATGAATCCCCCATTCTGTAAGGCTTTTCACCATTATACATTATCATAATATACGCGGCAAGTATATTTTCATACGCAAGTTTGATTTTACATGCAGAAGGATATCATCTAAAATACAAGCATAACAAGCATAACAAGCATAACAAGCATAACAAGCAGAAAGATAGAAACAATAACGGAGGGAAATATGAATACGCTGATTGTATATTTTTCATGGAGCGGAAATACCGAGAAGATAGCAAAGGATATTGCCAAAAAGACCGGAGGGGAACTGTTCAGGCTGGAACGCCAGATTCCGTACAGCGAGGATTATAATACCTGCGCATATGTGGAAGCGAAGGAAGAGATTGACAAAAAGATCAGACCTGATGTGAAGAGACCTCTTCCGGATGTCAGCCGGTACGACAAGATCATCCTGGCATTCCCGATCTGGTGGTATACATCCCCAATGCCGGTGTGGACATTCCTTGAATCATATCCGGACTGGAAGGGGAAGACGGTGTATATCTTCGCAAATTCCTACACGGATGATCCGAACTACTTTACGACGTCCATAGCCGATGCGAAGAAGAGCGCACGGAATGCAGATATTCAGCCGGGGCTTTTCAACAAGGATATTAAGAAGCTGGACAGATGGCTTGCAGAAAACGGGTTCAATAACTGATCAAAAATAAAAGGAGGGTCTTACCATGGAATACGTAACACTTAACACAGGAGCAAAGATGCCGCTTGAAGGATTCGGAGTATTTCAGTTCCCGGATGCTGATGAGTGCGAAAGAGTCGTTTATGACGCGATCAAGACAGGATACAGATTGCTTGACACCGCGGCAGCTTATATGAATGAGGAGGCTCTTGGCAAGGCTGTAAAGAGAGCTATAGCTGACGGAATCGTGACCAGGGAAGAACTGTTCATAACCACAAAGGTCTGGGTGCAGGATGAAAAGAATGAAGATACTGCTTATGAGGCAGTAAAGGCATCCCTTGCAAAACTTGATATGGAATATGTGGATCTCGTCTTGCTTCATCAGGCTCTGGGAGATTATTTCGCAGCATACAGAGGGATCACAAAAGCATATAAAGAAGGACTGACGAAGGCCGTCGGCGTATCGAACTTCTATCCGTTTGTGCTCGCGAATTTTTGTGAGAATGTGGAGGTCATCCCGGCTGTTAACCAGGTCGAGTTTCATCCCTTCTTCCGGCAGGAAGATGCTATTGCTCTGATGAAAGAATATGGGATCGTTCCGCAGGCGTGGGGGCCTCTTGCGGAGGGTAAACATGGAATCTTTACCGACACTGAGCTTTCTGCTATCGGCGAGAAATACGGAAAGACTGCTGCGCAGGTAGCACTTCGCTGGAACACGCAGAGGGGCGTGTCCATCCTGCCGAAGTCCACGCATGTCGAAAGAATGGAGCAAAACATTAACATTTGGGATTTCGAGCTTACAGAGGACGAGATGAAGAAGATCGGTGAAAAGGATCTCGGACACAGCGAGATCATAAACCACTTTGATCCGCAGCTTGTAAAGGCTTTAAATGGAATGAAGATCCACTAAGTCGGATGATGAAAGGAGAATACGATGATGGATGTACAGAAAGTAGTATTTAATGAAAATCCTAATCCCCCAGCTATGCTGGGGAGCTTGTCAAGTACAATTTGACAGAGATCATGAAAGATATGAAGAAGCCTTATCTTGTGATCTCGGGCGAGAACGCATGGTCAAAACCTTCTTCGGGAGAGATCTTCGCCGCAGTACCTCATGACAACAAGGCGATGCATGTCATTCCTGAGGCAAGCCACTTTGATATGTATGATCTGGAACCGTTTGTTTCGGAGACGTCCCAGTACATCATACCATTCTTTGAAAAGAACTTATAAAAAAGAAAGAGGCAGGGGTGATGAGCTCCTACCTTGTTGGAATAGGAGGCAGAGAAAAAATGGAATCATTCACATACAGTTACCCGGTAAAGGTCTATTTTGGTGAAAAGGCAGCGGAGAAGAACCTGCCGGCAGAGCTTGCAAAAGTTGGAGAAAATGTGCTGCTTGCATACGGCGGCGGATCGATTAAGAAAAATGGTGTTTATGACGAGCTGGTCGGTATTCTTAATGCTGCGGGAAAGAAGATTACAGAGTTTACCGGTATCATGTCCAACCCTACATATGCAAAGGTACAGGAAGGGGCGAAGCTGGCAAGGGACAACAAGATAGATTTTATTATTGCCGTTGGCGGCGGTTCTGTAATCGACTGCTGTAAAATTGTATCAGCCCAGGCAAAGATGGAAAAGGATCTTTGGGACTTTGAGTATGCAGAGCATGGTACCCCGACAGAGTTTATTCCAATGGGCGCTGTGGTTACTGCTTTTGGCACCGGCGCGGAAATGAATAACGGAGCAGTGATCACGAATGAAGAGAAGAAGTCAAAATCTCCGCTTCGGGGAGCTTTCTATGATTTCGCAATTCTTGATCCGGTGTATACCATGACGATGCCGATGAAGCAGGTGATCTCAGGTGCGTTTGATTCATTGTCCCACAGTATGGAGACCTATATGGGATCGCCTCGTGACGTGAATTTATCTGATGAGATAAATGAGGCAACTCAGAGAAACATCATCAGAAACATAAGGATGACACTTAAGAATCCCGAAGATATTCAGGCGAGAAGTGAACTGATCTGGGCTGCTGCAATGGCGGAAAACGGAATCCTCAAGATTGGAAAAGCAACCGATTTCCAATGCCATATGCTGGAGCATCAGCTGGGTGCTTTTACGGACTGTAATCATGGACAGGGATTGGCGGTGCTGCATCCCGTGCTTTACAGGCATATGCTCCCGGAAGCGGTAAAACAGTTTGCAAGGCTTGCTGTTGAAGTATGGGATATTGATCCTACAGGTAAAAGCGAGGAAGAACTTGCAGATGCATTTATTGATGCTCTTGCCGCATTTATCAAGGAGATAGGACTGCCGACAACATTTGCCGAGATGAATATTCCGGAGGATACGAATTTCAAGGCGATTGCAGATACGACGATTCTGACCGGCGGCTGTGCTAAGAAATTCAGCAGGGAAGAATTATTGGAGGTGCTTTTGGAATGCAGATAAAGAAACTGATGTCAATTATCGCTGCCTTTACCATCACGCTGTCCCTTGCGGCATGCAGCAGCGCGAATCCAAACGCTGATTCAGATGAAAGTGCGCCGGCCCGGACAGAGCAGGCACAGCAGACAGAACAGGCTGGCACAAGACGGTACATCTACAGTTGAATGGATTGCAAACATCATACATGTAGAGACAGTGGCATTATTGTCCAAAATTGATGTCCATAAGCATATAAATGTTGAAATTTAGCTTGATGAACTTAATTTAACAAGTACTGAAGTCAAGGAAAGCTATGCACAAATCATGGAATAAGTATTAGAAAAATTTGCATTAGAAAGTTCTCTAAATCATTCTTGATAATTAGGGAACTTTTTTGTATTATTCAAATAAAAAAGTTCCCTAAAACGAAAGAGGTGACAGCAATGGGGGCAAATTATTCAGAAATTCAAGAATTATTACAGCAAAGAGCAGATATACAGGCTAGAATGAATCTAATGCCATATGATGGAAATCCGGAAATTAAGGTATCGAATGATGCAAGATACTTGTACATGCGTAAACGAGTGGCAGGAAAACTAACATCTACCTATGTGGACCTGTATTCAGACGAACTGTATCAGTTGCTTTTGCGTAATGCTAAAGAACGAAAAGATTTAAATAAAGCTCTTCGTAAAATCAATAAAGATTTAGCGGTGCTTGGTTATGAAGATAAGGAACTTTCGACTAGAGTGTTACAGAACCTGGATTTTGCCAGAGCCAATATGAAAGCCAATATCTATGATCAGGCAGTCTTAGAAGGTGTTGCAACCACATTTCCACAGACAGAGGACATTATAGAGAACGGAAAGGTTAGTGGAGTATCGGCTACTGACGTGCAAAAAATTCTTAACTTGAAACATGCCTGGGAATTTATTCTGGATAGAGATGTTATTCAAAGTGAAAGTAATTATCACATGCTCTGCCATATTGCAAAGCTGGTTAATGAAGGTTTCTTCTATGACGGAGGCCGTATTCGTGGTATTCCCATACAGATCGGAGGAACAAATTATGTGCCACCATTGCCTGTTGAATCTGCCGTTATCGGACAAATAGAAGAAATTAGAAGCCGAGACAAAGATCCAATAGAGACAGCGATTGAATTATGTATGTATTGTATGAAAACACAGGTGTTCAAAGATGGAAATAAGCGAGCATCAGTTATTTTTGCAAATCATTATTTGATTGCACAAGGTATGGGGTTATTAGTTATACCGGAAAAGGATGTACCGGAGTTTAAAAAATTATTAGTTCGGTATTATGAAGGTGAGCCACTAGAGCTTATTGGAGCATTCCTAAAAGAGCGTTGTTGGAAGCGCTTTTAGGGGTTTAACAGCTTTTTCTAAAAATGATCCGGCTTTGTTTTTTAATAGTATGAAGACGGCCAGCAATATATTCAGCGACAAAGGATATGGATTCTAAAGAGATAAAGCAGCTAATTCAAAATGGAGAGAAGATAGATGTCGAGTTTAAAGAATCCAAAAATGCTTTAACCAAAGATGTCTTTGATACAGTATGCTCTTTCAACAATAGAAATGGCGGACATATTTTACTTGGTGTAAATGATAAAAGAGAGATTGTTGGTGTTAGTAAAGACAAAGTTGATAAAGTGATTAAGGAATTTACTACGGCAATCAATAATCCGCAAAAGATGTATCCGCCACTTTATTTGCTTCCTGAAGTCTTTGATATAGATGAGAAAAAAGTAATTTATATAAAGGTTCCTGAAGGTTATCAGGTGTGCAGACATAACGGAAGAATTTGGGATAGGTCTTATGAGGGAGGCATCAATATAACAGACCATTCCGAACTTGTATATAAGCTATACGCAAGAAAGCAAGGAAGCTATTTTGTTATTTGGAAAAGACAACTCTATTATGTCCGTTCTTCCGCAGCACAAAACAGATGCGATATTTAGGGTTGAAAATAAGGATAGATATGACGATAGAGATGTTGTCATAACAAATCTGATTGACAGCTATGACAGACTTATAGAGTTTGGGCAGAAGCATTTGAATGATCTATTTGTATTGGACGGAATTGTGAATGTCAATGCAAGAGATAGGATACTTAGAGAAATAGTATCAAATACACTGGCTCATAGAGATTATTCAAGTGGGTATCCTGCAAAGATGATTATTGATGATGAGAAAATTACTGTTGAAAACAGCAACTTGGTTCATGGTATGGGAGCATTAGACTTGCAGAAATTTGAGCCATTTCCTAAAAACCCTGCTATATCAAAGGTATTTAGAGAAATAGGTCTTGCTGATGAATTAGGCTCAGGAATGAGAAATACCTACAAGTACACACAGCTTTATTCAGGACAAAATCCGCTATTTGAGGAAGGAGATATATTCAGAACGATTATTCCTTTGAAGAAGATAGCGACGCAAAAGGTGGGTGGAGGGAATGTCCCTCACAGTGTCCCTCACGATGTCCCCCAGGGCAGAGATGAACTGATTGAATTTATAAAAGCACAAGTAAGATTAAATAATAAAATTACAAGACAGGCTATTGCAGAAGGTGTAGGGGTAAGTGTAAAGACGATACAAAGAACTTTGAAGGAAATAGATAATTTGAAGTATGTAGGAAGTGGTAATAGCGGACACTGGGAACTGAATGAATAGAAGTTCTAATGAAAGTGTGCAAAATGCTGAATTGTGATATAGTTGACATCATGGAATTACCCCTATAGAAGAAAATGAAATTACTTAAGGAGTGCATGATGTCTGGCAGGAAAAAGAGCGTAATCAATAAAGAAAATCTTCGTACAAGAAAATATATGAGAGATAAGTATTCTAAGTCTAACATTAATAATGTTTCAGGGAATGTTTTTAATGGCCCTACTAATATTGTAGCAGGTAACAATTATTCTAAGAAAGATGAAGAAGATAAGGTTGCAAGATATACACCGGAACCTATTTGGAGAAGTCCAATAACAATGGCAATACTTTCATGGATGGGACTTATACTTTCTTTAATAGGGCTTTTTCCACTATATAAAATATTTGAACCTATAATTAATTTAACAGCCAATAAGAGGATTAAAGCGGAATTAAATAATAATATTTATGTCGTAATTTTTGCTGTAATATTTATATTTTTTGTACTTATCATGTCTTTGAGAAGTATTACAAAAAAAGAAACTAGACATCCGTTATTCTTTAATTATGCAATAAGTGGTCTGGGAAGAAGAATTACAATAGAAAAAATCCATATTGATAAATGCCCTATATGTGGTGGCACAATGAAATACTTCAATAAGGCAGTAGAATGGAAAGATATAAAATATTCAGATGGTAGAACAAAACGCGAGGTTATAAAGAAGGTGCCTGCTTTGCAATGCATGCGAAATTCGGAACATTGGTTTAAGGTGGATCCAGCCTCAGATAGAGTAAATAAAATAGGAGACTGAAATCTTAAATAACCTTATTGAGATTTTTATATTCAGTCTGAATACAATAGATGTAATGTTATTAAAAAAATTTTTTATGAATATATCGTCTAGTATAGAAAAAGCTTAAAATTCTCGTATGGAGACGGTTGTCTTGATGTCACGATTTGAAATAGTGAATTAGATGTCAGGTATTTTGGAATGATTTTTGGAAAACGAAAAGGGCTGACAACCAATCCGGCAACTCGACCATTTTGGATGGTTGCAGGCAGTGGATTGGATGTGAAGGAAAAGTAGATTAAATCGGAGGTCAGAAAATGTAAAATGAATAAATATAGAATTGTTTTTAGCCCAACAGGTGGAACTGAAAAGGTAACAAAGACAATAACAAAATTCTGGAATGAAGTGAAAGACGTAGACCTTTCAAAAACAGATTTGGATTTTAGTTCCATTTCATTTACGAAAGAAGACATAGCTGTGATCGCAATGCCGTCTTTTGGTGGAGTAGCACCACAGCTCGCATTAGATCGGCTTGCTAGGATTAAAGGTAATCAGTGTAAGTGCGCAATTGTTGCTGTATACGGCAACAGAGCATATGAGAACACGCTTGTACAGATGGAAGATTATGCTGTGGAAGCAGGTTTTCATGTGATTGCAGCTGTATCGGCAGTTGCGGGAATAGTAATTAAAAAGGCTTGCTCAGTCAGAAATAAATGTGAATTGTACATATAAATTGGAAGTTTGGGAAGGTGAGTTCTATGGAAAACTTTAAAGAAAAAGAATATAAGGTATTTGAAATGTTTGATAAGCAGTGGGCAGTTGTTACAGCGGGCTCACTGGAACATTATAATAGCTGCACTGTTAGCTGGGGCAGTTTGGGGAATATTTGGGGGATTGTAGGTAAAAGCAGACCAACGGTTACAGTTTATGTTCATCCTGCTCGTTATACCAGTGAATTTTTGAAAAACAGCGATACTTTTACGGTAAGCTTTTATCCTGAAAGCTGTAAAAAGGCATTGGGCTATATTGGTTCGCATTCCGGCAGGGATGGGGATAAAGCTGTCGGTGCAGGACTGACTCCTATCGAAATCGGGCAGGGTGTAACCTATAAAGAGGCAAATTTAACATTTCTTTGCAAAAAGTTGTATCAGCACCAATTTTCTAAAGAGGATCTTGCAACTGAAGTTCAGGAGTACTATGCTTCCATACCAAAAGAATATCCCGATTTCAATGGAGGATGGCAACCACATATCGTTTTTGTAGGTGAAATTATAGAGGTTAGGGGTGAGCGGTAAATTCCCGCTTGTCGGGAAGTCGCAGAGAAGCTTCCTGGTTACGCCATTGTGCAGAAGCTCCTTGCGGATGTAGTAAAAATCCGGCATGCGTTTGTCAGATGTTGACTCCTCAGTTTTGTGGAACAGCCTCTCCTGCAGTTTTTGTTGGTCACCGTATTATCAAGTGGGTAGCTATTGTAGACGGCTGCGATCCTGGAAAAATTTTTATCAAGATTGTATTTCTGCTAGCACGAAATACTATAATTACTATTGCGTCGATGTATAGTGTTCTTATATGGAATGACTTTATATTCGCGAATACATTTATCAGTGACAGTAACGCTAAAACTGTTGCCATGGGACTTAAAGATTACGTTGGAGCTTTCGGAAATGTGGACGGGGGTCTACTTTTGCCGCAATCGTTATTTCCACACTTCCACCATTAATTATTTATTTTGCCTTTAATAAGTGGGTTACTGCTGGTATGACAATGGGAGCCACAAAAGGTTAAATGGAGGTACGAAGATGATATTTCCAGGAAATGTAAGCATGATGCCATATCTGACACATGGAAAGAGCAGAGCAATAAATGCGGAAAACAGAACAGGAGAAAAGGGCAGAGGTGGAATGGCAGCGAGTCCTCTTGGGCCGTCTCGAAAGGGGAAACCCTGTCTTACGAACATTCAACCAGGACAGGAGGAAATTCTTGCTGATATAGAGGGGCCAGGTGTCATTCAACATATATGGATTACTGTTGACAAGAAAACCTCAGACGGCGATTGTTTTGTTCTGAGGGACCTTGTTCTACGTATTTATTGGGATGATGAAGAAAATCCCTCGGTTGAAACGCCATTAGGAGATTTTTTTTGTTGTGGATTTGGACAGGAATGTATTATTAATTCCGCGGTGATTACTGTAGTACCATCCCGCGGATTGAATTCATATTTTTCGATGCCGTTTCATAAACATGCTCGGATAGTACTAGAAAACCAGCATAAAAACGTAATACCAGCTTTTTTCTATCAGATTGATTACTGCCTGTATGATGCGCTTCCGGAGGATACAGCTTATTTTCACGCACAATGGAGGCGACAGGCAGTTACAGAAAAGGGAAAAGATTACGTTATTTTGGATAATATAAAAGGAAGCGGCCAGTATATAGGTACTTACATTGGACTTTCTGTTCTCCAAAGATACTGGTGGGGAGAGGGAGAAGTTAAATTTTATATTGATGGAGATGTAAAATATCCAACGATATGTGGGACAGGGATGGAGGATTATTTTGGAGGCTCATGGAGTTTTGCTTCTAACGATAATGGAAAAACTGTAGAAAATAATTATTGTACATCGTATTTGGGATATCCTTTTTATTCAAGACATGATTCCCTTGTATATAATCAATATCATAATGATGACTGTCCTCCAATGCGGGGATTTTACAGATGGCACATTCCTGATCCAATATTCTTTGAAAAAGATTTGAAGGTAACTGTACAACAGATTGGAGTCAGTCATAATGGGTTATTTGAAAGACAGGATGATCTTTCGAGTGTTGCATATTGGTATCAGAAGGAACCTCATGTAACATTTCAGAAGTTATTATCTGCAGAACAAAGGTGGCCTAGATAAAATATGAAAAATACGATTATTAGAGTATGTGATTGTATAGGCTATTTTGTCGTGTTGAACTTATGCTGGATTTTATGCAGCATTTTTGGTTTTCGGATTCCTGCCATATTCAATATTGATAGCTTGTATCATCATAGTTCCCATAATACTTACCCTGTGGTCTTTTTATACATTGTATATCGGTTGCGTTTTATGGGGATTGGTTGGTATCTCATGCGTTGGCTGGGGAGAACGAGTGGGTTGTTCTGCCAACCCGTATCTTCAGTTACTTTCTTGGCGTACAGCGGTATTCTCATGAATGCCCATTTGAGGAAACATCGCTGGTCGCATTCCGGAAAAGACTTGGATCAAAGACTGGCGGAACTAATCGAATTTTGTGGTATGCCACGTAGTAAGCGTGAGATAATGGATTTCCTTGGTCTTACGGATAGCAAGAATTTTAGAAAAAGATATCTTGTTCCTTTACTTAATGCAGGAAAAATAGAAATGACGATACCTGATAAGCCAAACAGTAGGAAGCAGAAATATAAAAAAGTGAACAGTAGTGCATGAATTGCTACCGGCTCCCAAGAGAAAGAAAGGATAGATATGATTTTAGAAACAGAGAGACTTATCCTCCGTCCTTGGGAAGAAGCGGATGCAGAGGAATGCTATAAATACGCGAAGGATTCGCGAGTAGGTCCGATTGCAGGGTGGCCTGTACACACAAGTGAAGAGGACAGTAGACAGGTTATTAGTGATGTGCTGATGGTGCCGGAGACCTACGCTATTGTGCTAAAGGAAACAGGACTTCCCATTGGCAGCATCGGCCTTCACCACAATGACCTTGCAGAAAAGGAGGATGAGGCGGAGCTTGGTTATTGGCTGGGAGTTGATTATTGGGGACAGGGTCTTGTGCCGGAAGCGGCAAGAGAGCTGCTGCGTCATGCCTTTGAGGATCTAAAGCTTGTTCGCATCTGGTGTGGTTATTATGATGGCAACGACAAATCAAAGCGTGTTCAGGAAAAGCTTGGGTTCAAGTATCAATGGACTACCGGAGATGCACCTGTGCCGCAGATGGGCGAAACAAGGAAGGGACACGTAAGCCTACTGACGAAAGAAGAATGGCATGGCGGCATTGAAGAAATTTACCGATGAAGGTGTAATAATCCGGGAAGGATTAGGGCGAAATACATTTTACAATCACGCAGATAGTAAATGACTTTTCGTCCAAAATTGCGTTAATTTGGACGAAAATAGAAAATGCTGGATAAAAGGGCTAAGGATACGAAAGCAGGTGAAATGGATGGATGGCATTAAAAAGGATCCATTTGAGGAATATATTAGGCAGTCAGAACCTTCCAAACGGGAGTTGGGTTATGCTTGGTATACCGCAATGAGACTTCAAGTTGTCGATGGCCTTGAAACATCGGATTATTTGAAAAATACGGCAAGAAAAAAATATTGAAGGGATTATAACAATCTCGCTAGGGGAGTCAGAGCTCAGAGAAACTGTATCGGAAAGAATAAAGAAATAAGAGGAGGGCCCTAACATGCCAACAACAATAGAGGTGAATAAACAGAACGTGGAGATGTTCCTAGGCAGTGGTAAATCAAAACCGTTTGTTATTCCGGAATACCAGCGCCCCTACGCATGGACAGAGGAGCAAGTAGAAACTCTTTTTGAGGATTTATGGGAATTTACTACTATAAGTGGCGGTGTGGAAAGAGAAAGCTCCTATTTTCTGGGGAGTGTGGTTTCCTACGAAAATGAAAATGGTGAGCAGGAAATTATCGATGGTCAGCAACGGATTACATCATTGTTTCTGCTGCTACGTGCAATTTATACAAAGCTTGTAGCTACGCCTGAATCGGAGAGAACAGCAGAAGCTAATAACTTTATTGGTAAAATTGAACCTACAATCTGGCGCACGGATAAGCTTACCGGTACAGTGGACTTTAAGAATATTCTTTTGACTTCCCGAGTTGTGAATAATGAAGGGAATGAAATTCTACGCACCATCTTGGAAAGCGGAAAAACAGATGAGAATGCGAAAGATAATTATTCAAGGAATTATCGTTATTTCCAAAAACTGTTTGATAGACATTCTACAGAAAATCCGCTTATGATTTATCAGTTTATCTACGCAGTGTTGAATCAGGCAATTTTACTCCCAATTACCGCAGATACACAGGATACGGCATTAACTATTTTCTCAACATTAAATGATAGAGGATTACCTCTGTCAGATGCTGATATTTTCAAGGCAAAAATTTATAACCAACTTGAAGTGGAAGCTAAGAAAGTATTTATAGAGCGCTGGAAAGATTTGGATGAGCAGGCTACAGATGCAAATGAAAGCATACAGCAGCTCTTCTATTACAATATGTTTTACTACCGAGCACTTGATCAGGATACGAACACAACTACTCCCGGTGTTAGAAAGTATTATGCGTCTAATAAGTTTGAACGTTTATATAAGAAAGAACTGTTGGATACTCTCTTCGTAATTTTGAATCTGTGGAAGGTTATAAATAAGGGTGAGGAGATTGAAGGAGAAGCTTGGTCTAAGAATAATAAAATAAAACAGACTCTGGATATCTTGACTTCCTATCCGAATGAGTTCTGGAAATATCCGGTTGTTATTTATTATGTTTGTTACAGAAACGAAGAGTTTTTTGAAACAAGATTTGCACGTTTCTTGAACAAGCTTCTCATGGAGTTGATGACAAAGTATCTGATGATGCCGACAATCAATGCTGTTAAACCGGATATTCTGAAGCTAAATTCTGCCATTGTAGCATCGAATAGACCTATTTTTGGATTTAAGACCGTTGATGTGACACAGTTGGAGCCTTATATTCATAATCCGAATCGGAATGCAGTACGCATGCTGCTGAAGACACTTGCCTACGAACATCAGGATGAGCTGCTTCCTAGTAAATGGGAAATTGAACATATCTTTCCTCAAAAGTGGCAGACCAATTACTTTCCAAAGGAGTCGGACTCAATTATTAAGGAAAAAATTGAACATATAGGGAATAAGTTGCCATTTGAAAAGAAACTGAATATTGTTGCCGGCAATGGCTATTTTAGTAAAAAGAAAGAAGAGTATAGGGTGTCTAAGATTACTATTACAAATACAATGGGTACGTCGGAAGTTATGGAATGGAATCTGGACTCTATTATAAAACGTGATCTTCGTATTTCTGATGAGATGGCTAAGATTTTTACCAGATGGAACAATGAATATTTGAATTTTCCAATCGATAAAGAAAAGGCGGAAGTACCTTCGGAGGAAGATTGAACTATCCGGAATTTCCAGATAGTTCAAGAGGAAGGATTTCGTCAGGTTGGACGTGACACTAAGCACTATAATGTCCAAATGGTTATTGCCGTAGGCTTTAAAGTCAATTCTGATTGTGCGGTACAATTCCGGAAATGAGTAAACCAGATTGTAAAAAGAGATATGCATGTCGCGAAGAATTATCTTAGCGAGAAGGAATGCGTTTACTGGAAAGAATTGTATCAGCTTCTTGATTTCATCCATTGTTTACAAATACTCTTTAAAAAACTATAATAAAAGTGTAATTGTAAATGGAGTGATAAAATGAACGCTTTGGAAAAACACTTTTTAGAAAATAATATTATTACCAATAAACAGGCGGAAGAGATAGGCATAAAAAGGCATATCTTAGCTTCACTTGTTCATAAAGGCGAGCTGGAGAGAGTTAGAAATGGTGTTTATAAGAAAAAGGATGCCATAGATGATGACTTTGCTGTTATATCTGTTAATAATGAGCAAATGGTATTTTCTTTTCATACAGCTTTGTATCTTCTTGGATTTAGTGACAGAATACCTAATGTTTTTCATATCACTGTGCCTCAGGGGTATAATGCAGAGCACATCAAACGGAAATTTCTGAATATCAAGGTTCATTACGTAAAGAGAGATTGTTTCAATTTAGGACTTATTAAGACGAAAACCCCACTGGGATCAACCGTTAAATGCTATAACATGGAAAGATGTATCTGTGATATTGTTTTGAAAAGGAAATCTATTGATAAGCAGATTTTCATCAATGCACTAACCGGATATTTTAAGAGCAAAGATAAGAATGTTAGAAATCTTATTAAATATGGTAGAAGCCTTGGTGTTGAAGATGAGCTCAGAAAATATATGGAGGTTTTATAAATGATAGGCTCGGAAAGTTTGAAAGGAAGAAGTTAAACGAAATATTGTTTCGGAAATCATGGATGTAAAGTAGATGGTGCCAGCTTGCGAGAATACGCCTACGGTACTGCTTACAAATGATTATGATGAAGAAGAGCAATAAGTAAACTTCTCTGGAGAGGGCAGTAGGTATGAAAGTTATTGAGGACATATATAAAAAGGATGCTGAACGTCTAAAAAAGCATTTTAATGAATTGAAACCAGACTGGATCGTGAATATAACAGAAGGTGATTACAATCTATATAAGCTTGGATTTGTAGAAGATATTCCATGTTCTGTAAGCATTGAAGTATCTGATGCAGAGATAGAAGATTTTCTTAAGGAAATTTATGAAATGGAAACAGATGCGTATATTGATGAGGAGCTTCTGTATATTCCATCCAGCAAATTAAATGAAACAGAAAAAGAAAGAAAAAGAATAGCCAGAGAAAACCTTAATCGGTATGAAAAGTATTCTTGGCTAGAAGGTATCTTGTAGAGGAAAACAATTCACCTAAAAATCGGAAGTTTTAGGGGTGAAAAATCTGCTCGACAGATTAGAAGTTGAAGAGGTGAGTTTTTGAGAGCATACGAAAATAAAGAAGAACTCAAAATTGAAATAAATAAAGCATTTGGTAAATATATTTCAGAATTTGAGGATATTCCGTAAAGTTTAAAAGATAAGAGATTTGATGAAGTCGATAGAACTCCGGCTGAAAATCTTGCTTATCAGGTAGGCTGGACAAGCTTAGTTCTTAAATGGGAGGAAGATGAAAGAAATGGACTTCAAGTAAAAATACCATCAAATGAATTCAAATGGAATCAACTTGGTGAATTATATCAGTGGTTTACGGATACTTATGCTCATTTATCTATACAAGAGTTGAAACTAAAATTAAAAGCAAATGTTAATTCTATTTGCGTAATGATTGATTCATTGAGTGAGGAAGAATTATTTAAGCCACATATGAGAAAATGGGCTGATGAAGCGCTTGACCAATTGCATACTTTGCTTAGCAGGAATAGGAGGGATTAACAATGGCATTGCTGACGCTTAAAGATGTATCCTATTTTTACGAAGGAACGCACAACGGAATTTATGACATCTCTTTTGAGGCAGAGAAAGGAGATTTTATTGCTGTTGTTGGCAAAAATGGAGCCGGAAAAAGCACTTTACTCAATCTATTATCCGGAATATACAGTCCTCAACACGGAAGTATCACTTGCTCACCCAAGCTTACTTATCATGATTTAGGCATAAGCCCACAAAAGCAATCCATTGATTGGTATTTAAATGTGCGAGATAACATTATGCTTGGAGCTGTATTGACCGGTCTTTCTAAGAAAGAATCACAGGCGGCAACGGATTCTATCTCTGAAATTCTTGATCTTACAGATTTCTATACCCGTTCCCCCGATTCACTCTCCGGCGGACAACAACAAAGAGTTCAAGTTGCACGTGCTTTAGTTCATAAGCCTGAAATAATGATTTTGGACGAACCAACCGCCGGTCTGGATTACCGTTACTCCCATGGACTATTTGAATATTTGAAAGAGAAATGTTTTGATGAAAAGAAACTGGCTCTTGTTTCATCCCATGATTTGGGAATGCTGGAAGATTACTGCAATAAAATTCTATTTCTAAACCAAGGTCAGCAGTTTTACTTTGGTAGTATGCGGGATTTTTTAAGCGCTCACCAATTGACAAGGGAAATCACAATTTCCTTCTCCGGCGAAATGAGCGACACGCTCAAAAAGGAACTGATTGACCAAGGAGCTAAGCTTGAAGGGCAAACAGTAAGTTTCATCGAGTCTTCTGTAGATTTGAACTGCATTATTGGAAAGCTTTTAGCTGAAGTATCGATTACAAGTATGGGCAGTGAACGCTTGGGCCTTAAGGAAATCATGATGCAAGAGGAGGCAACAGAAAATGCGTAAATTTCAAATGTATATTAAGCCCGGGCATCTTGGGCTAAAGGGTTTACCCATAATGGTCAATAATGAGCTGAAAGCACTTTGGTCCAACAAACAAATTATCTATAGTAGTTTGATTTCCCCTATTTTATATTTCTTATTTTATTCTGTAGGTATTCAGGCTACATTTGGAGATATATCCTTCAACGGAACGACAGTAAGTTTTCTTTCCTATTCTTTAATCGGTATTTTTGCAATGTCGTTATTTAAAGAAATGTACCAATGCGTTTATCGCATGATAACGGACAAGCGTTGGGGACTTTTAAGCTTAAAGATTCTTAACGGCATTCATCCGGCAATTTATATACTCGGAATTGCAACCTTTCCAATCGTAGGAGTTGTCATTCAAGCCAGCATTCTATATATTCTTTCCTTTTTTGTTGGTGGATCTTTTTCACTTTATAGATTTTGCATGATTATCGTTTTTTTAATGATTAGCGTGCTGTTTTGGGCGTCTATCCTGATTTGCGTTGCGCTACTGATAAAAAATTATAAGCAACGAGACTTTGTGATGGACACTCTCTTAGTGCCAATTCTTTTTGCTGCACCATTATTTTATTCCTTTGACAATGCGCCATTCCTTCTAAAATGTATTTCACGGATTAATCCCCTAACATATCAAGTTGATGCCATGCGTACAATCGCATTCGGCATTCCGGATTTCACTACGATTTGCATCGTTTTAGTTTTCACAGTTGTGGCCTATTTATTCGCTATATTCTGTCTAAGTAATACCAATTTCAAAAATGATGAACATTGATTACAAGTCTAAATCCGGTGAAAACTTATTTATTAGAACTTTCATATTCCTCACTAAATTCTTTGAAAAAAGATTTACAGATATTTTGGATTTTGAGAGGAAGCAAGATAAAAATAGGATTATACTTAAGGAAAGTATAAAGGAGAAATTTATGAACGCCTAGTCGAGGCTAAGGATGACTAAAAAGCAGTATATCAGTGGCGTAGAAAGTATTTAGGTAATAAATATGTTTGTATTTTTATGTATCGATTTTATGATGGTTTTGCTCTATTTGATTATAGGTATTCTATTTATTAGATCGAACGGCAGAGCAATTCGATATTTAACCGGACATGATCTTGACGAAAATATATCAAATAAAAGCAAAGAATTATGCATCATTTGTGGTAAGCAAATTATGAAATGGAGCCTATGTTTTATTATAGGGTTTGCGATAGATCTGCTTTGGGCTGGAGCCGGTCTTATAGCAGCGGCTATTCTGAATGCTGTTCTAATATTTAGATTAATGGTATTAAGAGATCATTTTGAAAATGGCAAATAAGCTGTCTGTCCAACAAAATCTGCCGGCTCTCAGACCGGCAGGTTTTTCTTATCTGCTTTTATCCGTCCTACAGCTATCCGGTAATACCTCCGACCAGAGCATCAGTTTTTCCAATTCTTCCTCAGGAACATTTTCTCTTGGATAAATGAAGAAATCAGATCCTCCGAATATGTGGTGGACACCGTGGCGGCAGTAACAGGGGGCTTATCTGCAATGATTCATGGTCTGGGCTACCAAGGTGAGCAATGGTTGGAAAAGTTGAGAAATAAAGAGCTGATTCTGGAATGCTTGTGGGATGATAAAACGCTATTATCCCCACGACGATTAAAGTAGTATTTAAGGAAATAAGACTTGTCAAGCAGAACAAGTAGTGATAAGATTAACACATCAAAATAAATTGATGTGAGGAACTTTTATGAAGAGAGATTTAGTAAAAACTGCACAGATATTTAAAGCCTTTTCAGTAGCGGTTCGCCTAGAGATATTGGATTTATTAAAAAATGGGGAACTGTGTGCCTGTGTTTTACTGGAAAAACTGGATTTAACGCAATCGGGCTTGTCATACCATATGAAAATATTGATAGAGTCAGGAATTGTTACAGCAAGAGAAGAAGGCAAGTGGGTTCACTACACCATATCTGAACAAGGAAGACAAAAAATAATACAGATGTTTTTAGAATCTACTGCAAGAAATTAGTTACCCTTAAGGGTAACTAAAAAAATACTCTTTATATCAAAAAAACTTGATGTATTAATGAAATCTAATTCAAACAATTAAAGAAAGGGTGTAAAAAAATGAAAAGAATGTCAATTTATGAACCGGCTATGTGTTGTGATACAGGTGTTTGCGGAGTTAATGTAGATCCTGAACTTGTACGTATTTCAACAGTGATTAACAACTTGAAGAAAAATGGTATCACTATTGAAAGATACAATTTATCAAGTAAGCCAATGGCATTTGTCAATAATAACAAGGTAAAAGATGCTTTGGATAAAAATGGAACCGATAGGCTGCCATTAATCCTTGTGGACGAGGATATAGTCATAGAAGGCAGATATCCAAAGAATGAAGAAATAATGGAACTTTTACAAATCTCAAAAGATTATCTTGAAAGTAGTAAGCAAAATGGCTGTTGTTCTTCAGGTAATGATTCTTGCTGTAGTGAAGATGAAGAACCAAATCAAGGGTGCTGTGGAAATAATAGCTCTTGTTGCTAAGGGGGTATTATGAAGGAATTTAATCTTGCGGATATTAAATTAAGCAAATATCTATTTTTCACAGGCAAGGGAGGCGTAGGTAAAACATCTACAGCTTGTGCAACAGCAGTGGCTTTAGCAGATGAAGGAAAGAAAGTACTACTGATTAGTACAGACCCTGCTTCAAATCTTCAAGATGTTTTTGAAACAGAATTAGACGGTAAAGCAAAGCCGATTAAAGGAGTAGATAATTTAGAAGTAATCAATCTGGATCCTTTAGAAGCGGCACATAATTATAAAGAAAGTGTTGTAGCACCTTTTCGGGGTAAATTGCCTGATTCTGTTATTGAGAGTATGGAAGAACAGCTATCAGGATCTTGTACAGTGGAGATTGCTGCCTTTAATGAGTTTTCTAATTTCATTACAAATTCTAAGCTCAATACAGACTATAGCCATATTATATTTGATACAGCACCTACAGGTCATACCCTTAGAATGCTACAGCTTCCTTCTGCTTGGACTGATTTTATCAGTAAAAGCACCCATGGAGCATCCTGTTTAGGACAGTTATCAGGATTAGAGGCTAAAAAAGAAATCTATAAAAAGGCGGTTGAAAATTTATCAGATAAGAGTTTAACAACCCTGGTCTTAGTTACAAGGCCGGATAAAACACCACTTAATGAGGTGGCTAGAGCATCAAAGGAGCTATCTGAGATTGGAATAAAAAATCAAATATTAGTGATTAATGGTATCTTAGAAAAGTATGATGATGACTTATCTGAAAGTATATTTAACAAACAAAAGTTAGCCCTTGAAAATATGCCGGATATCTTAACGGAGTTTGATACCTATACAATTGCTTTGAGATCATACAACATTACCGGAATCGACTCTATAAGAAATCTCCTTAAGAAAGATCAAATAAATGAACAAAAAGTGGAAGTAGAAGGCAAACTCTTTAATTTAGATGATGTTGTTAGTGATCTTGTAAAAAATAATAGAAAAGTAATCTTTACTATGGGCAAGGGCGGTGTAGGAAAGACTACTATTGCATCTTCTGTTGCCCTCAAGCTAAGCAAACTTGGTAAAAAGGTACACTTGGCTACAACAGATCCCGCTGACCATATCAAATTTATGATAGATAGTTCAAGTGGAATATCTATGAGTCATATTGATGAAAAAGAAGAATTAAAAAAATATCAAGATGAAGTACTTGGAAATGCAAGAAAAACAATGAGTGAGGATGATGTAGCTTACATTGAGGAAGATTTAAGATCACCATGTACACAGGAAATAGCTGTATTTAGAGCTTTTGCAGAGCTCGTGGAAAAAGCAGACGATGAGATAGTGGTGATTGATACTGCTCCTACGGGTCATACCTTGTTGTTGTTAGACTCAACTTTAAGTTATCACCAAGAAGTTCAAAGAACACAAGGACAGATACCTGAATCTGTAAAAAACTTGTTACCCAGATTAAGGGGAGAGGAAACAGAAGTATTAATCGTTAGTTTGGCGGAGGCTACCCCGTTTTATGAGGCATCTCGATTAGAAGAAGATCTAACAAGGGCATCCATTCATACCAATTGGTGGATTGTTAATTCTTCCTTGTATAAAGTAAATCCCGGTAACAAGATGTTATCTGCTAAAGCAAATGAAGAAGTGAAGTGGATTAACAAAATCTTAGATCATACCTCAGGAAAACTAGCCGTCATTGAATGGACAAAAGAAGACCTTTGTGGTGATAAACTTTATCAGATATAAGAAGAAAAAATGATGAAGAGTTTATACAAAGCATTAAGGAGATGGAAAGTAAGGTTCATAAAATAATTGAGAAAGTTGAGGCGATTTAGAAATGAAGAAAACAAATGGAATTGGTTTTTTTGAAAAAAACCTGACTTTTTGGGTGTTGATTTGTATGGTAATAGGCATATTTATTGGGAAATATTATCCTTCTATTCCGGAATGGTTAGGAAAATTCGAGTTCTATAACGTGTCTATACCAACAACAATTTTACTTTGGATAATGATTTATCCAATGATGTTGAAAATTGATTTTAAGAGTATCAAAGATATAGGAAAAAATCCTAAAGGTCTATTTATTACATGGTTTGTGAATTGGATCATTAAGCCACTCAGCATGTATTTAATTTCTTCCTTATTTTTCTTTATTATTTATAAGGGATTTATAAATAAGGAATTGGCATCAGAATATTTAGCCGGGGCGGTTTTACTCGGAGCTGCACCATGTACCGCAATGGTATTTGTATGGAGCAAGTTAACAAGAGGTGATAGTGCTTATACCTTAGTACAGGTAGCTAGTAACGACTTAATTATTTTGATTGCATATATACCGATTGTGAGCTTCTTATTAAAGGTTGGAAATATAAATATTCCATGGGGAACACTTTTATTGTCCATTGTATTATTTATTGTTGTTCCTCTTGTTTTAAGCATGGTAACTAGAAGTATAATCATTAAAAATAAAGGGGAGGACTACCTAAATAAAACCTTTATCCCTGCATTTGATAAATACACTATGATGGGATTATTGTTGACGTTGATTATAATATTTTCGTTTCAAGGACAGAAGATATTGGATCAGCCAGTAAATATTATCCTTATTGCAATTCCTTTGATCATTCAAACTTTGTTTATATTTGCAATAACATTTTTCATGGCATATTTAGCAAAGCTGCCATTTTCAATTGCAGCTCCCTGTAGCATGATTGGTGCATCAAACTTTTTTGAGCTTTCCGTTGCAGTTTCTATATCTTTATTTGGGTTATTATCAGGAGCAACGCTAACAACCGTAGTAGGTGTTCTGGTTGAGGTTCCTGTTATGTTAGCCTTGGTAAAGTTTGCCAATTCTATGGAAAATAAATTTAATCGTAAATGGTAAATAACCCGTCTGTTCAATAAAAATCTGCCAGCCCTTGGTTGCAAGGTTGATGATATTTTGGAATTTATCAAGGAATGAAAAACCCGTCATAAAGGAAGTGGATAAGATGAATAACGAAATCAAAATATTTGAAGGCAATCAGATACGCTCTGTTTGGGACAACGATAAGGAAGAATGGTATTTCAGTGTTGTCGATGTTGTAGGAACACTAACTGACAGCAAAGACCCGGGAGCATATTGGAGAAAGTTAAAACAAAGATTAAAGGAAGAAGGAAGTGAAGTCGTGACATTTTGTCACGGGTTGAAATTAAAGGCTGCTGACGGGAAAATGAGAGAAAGCGATGTTGCGGACATGCAAGGAATATTCCGTATCATTCAATCTGTGCCATCTCCGAAAGCCGAACCGTTTAAGATGTGGCTGGCTGAAGTCGGAAAAGAACACTTTTCTCAATATGCTTGCTGAGACAGCAACAAAAGATATTGCCAATGCATCTAATCCGCAAGGCTTAGAAGAAAATAAGAAGGTTGCCAAACGAGGCGGTAATGTTGCAAAGGTAGCTAAGGAAACACTTGAACAAGAAACCGGAAAACCTGTCATTACTACAAAGAATGCGATTGACTTCGGAAGACTAATCAGCGATGTAACAAAAGAAATTCCTAATTAATTAATAAAATGCTGAATCTGGGCATGTTATCTCCCATGAAAGGAAAGGGAAAAGATCTCTTTGTAAGGAAATAGGCGTAAGCGTGCGAACCATTAAGTACAGAATAGTAGATTATCAGAAAATAAAGGACTAATATATGCAGAATATTCTCCCTAATAACAAACAACTCTATAACGCCATTTTTGGCTTTGCCATCGGCGATGCCCTTGGCGTTCCTTATGAATTTCAGGAACGGGGAAGCTTCCTTTGCACGGACCTCACAGGCTATGGCTGTCATCATCAGCCGGCAGGAACCTGGTCGGATGATACGTCCATGACCTTGGCGACCCTGAAAAGCCTCAAGGAAAATAACGGGAAAATCCATATCGAGGACATCAGAAAGCGTTTTCTTTCCTGGCTCCGGGAAAATGCCTTTACCGCCAATGGAGAAGTTTTTGATATCGGTCATGCCACCTATGAGGCGCTGACCAGTGGTAAACCCTGCGTAGGGGAGCGCTCCAATGGCAATGGTTCCCTTATGCGTATCCTGCCCTTGGCATTTGTGGAATGTACGGATGAAGAAATAAGAGCCGTTTCCGCCATTACCCACGGGCATTGGATTTCGGAGGAGGCCTGTGTAATCTACGTGCATGTGGCAAAAAGACTGCTTGCCGGAGAGAATATTTTGGATATCCTTCCCACCTTGCAGTATGATAAGCCCTTCGATAGGCTCCATCGAATTCATCAGTTGGATAGTACGGAAATCAGATCCTCAGGATATGTGGTGGACACCTTGGAAGCAGCTTTGTGGGCAATCAGTCACATTGAGGAAAATGAGGAAAGCACGAGGGCTGTAATCAAGTACTATGACAATGATGTTTTAGCGGCTGTGAATCTTGGGGAAGATACGGACACCGTGGGAGCTGTAGCAGGAGGCCTAGCCGCAATTATTCATGGATTGGGGTATAAAGGAGAACAATGGCTTGAAAGATTGAGAAATAAAGAGCTGATATTGGAATGCTTATGGTAGGCCTTTATAATTCTTGATAGCACATAAGTTAAGGGAAAACATTGCGCGTAAAATGGAAGCATCCAAAGGAGGCATTTAACTTGATTATTAACACGGGACAGAGGACGGACATTCCTGCCTTCTATGCGGAATGGTTTGCAAACAGGTTGAAAGAGGGCTTTGTTTGCGTGCGAAATCCCTACAATCCAAGTCAAGTCAGTCGCTATCGCCTTGATCCTTCCGTGGTGGATGTCATTGGTTTTTGCACGAAAAATCCGGCTCCCATGTTCCCGTACATGGAGCTTTTAAGGGCTTATAGACAATACTGGTTTCTTAGCATTACCCCTTATGGAAAAGATATAGAGCCGAATGTGCCGGATAAACATTTACTTATAGAGCATTTCAAACATCTTTCCATGCAGCTGGGAGTGAATTCTATCGGCTGGCGTTACGACCCGATTTTTCTGTCTGAAAGATATAGCAAAGACTATCATTTGAAAGCTTTCGAGCAGATTGCTACGGCATTGGAGGGATATACGAAAACAGCCGTCATCAGTTTTGTAGACCTTTACCCAAAGGTGAAGCGGAACTTTCCGGAGCTTAAGGTTCTTGTGAAGGAAGATAGACTTCTACTGGGAAAGGCTATGATTGAGATTGCTCGTTCCCATGGCATGACATTGAAGCCCTGTGCGGAGGGGAAGGAATTGGCTGAGTATGGGGCAGATTGTGGTGGATGTATGCTTATCAGCGATTATGAGAAAGCCATTGGAAAACGCTTGCATGTACCGAAAAAGAAGGGGGCAAGAGCAGCATGCGCTTGCTATCTTTCCTGCGATATCGGCGCCTATAACAGCTGTAAACACTTTTGTAAATATTGCTATGCTAATGCAGAACCCTCTATCGTTATGAAGCAAAGCCGACTGCATGATCCGAAATCTCCATTCTTAATCGGAAATTACGAGAAAAGTGACAGTATTCATGATGTACCCCAGCAGTCTTGGGCGGACGGACAAATGAGCTTGGAATTATAGCTAAGGAAATATACTTAAGTAATTATAGCGAGAATCAGGAATATCCCCATTTTGCTATTGGAGAAGCTATGGACTGAAAATTTAAGTCGGAAAATTTACCCAATAAAGGAGAAAACAGTTGAAAGAAGTTCAAGAAAACAAAGTACAGGGAAAACAAACAGAAAATATAGGGAAAACAGAACATATAGAACAGACAGAGCAGATGCAAGAGAAAGTGAAAGTCGAGAAGCAAGACAAGCCGAATCATAATAAGTCAGGCAAGAAACAACGCAAGATACTTGCCTTACTCCTTGCCTGCATTTTAGGCATCACAGCGCCCTTTGCCTTTAATACCAAATTGAAAATACAACACTATTCGCTGGAAAGTGAGAAACTGACAGCACCTGTTCGAATTGTCCTCATCACGGATTTACATTCCTGCTCCTATGGGGAAGGGCAACGCGAGCTTATAGACGCGATTCATGCACAGAAGCCGGATATTATTTTACTGGGAGGAGATATTTGTGATGATAAGCTTCCCCATCGGAATACCGAGCTGGTACTTCGTGCTATAGCGGATAAATACCCTTGCTACTACGTTACCGGAAACCATGAGTATTGGAGCCGTGAGATAGAAAAGATACTGAAAATCTTCGAATCCTACAATGTTCCTGTCTTGGAGGGCAGTTTTGATACGATTGATGTGCGCGGGCAAAAATTAAACATATGCGGTATATCAGATCCGGATATTCTTAAGTACACCGATAAGAACTACAGCATTACCGAACAATTGAAAGATGCAGCTGTCGCATCGGAAAATGGGAACTACAGTATCCTTCTTGCCCATCGTCCGGAGTTGATTGACTCCTACTTAAACTATGATTTTGATCTAATCTTAGCGGGACATGCTCATGGCGGACAATGGCGCCTGCCCGGAATCATCAATGGACTCTTCGCGCCGAATCAGGGCTTCTTTCCCCGATATGCCGGGGGAAAATATCGCTTTGACGATTCTTATATGATTGTCAGTCGAGGGCTGGCAAGAGAAAGTACCCGTATTCCGCGAATCTTTAACCGGCCGGAGCTGGTTGTTATAGATCTTTCCTAAACGGAGGGAAAATGCTTTCCCTCTTCACAGAGTATGTTATTTCAATTTATTTTCCCAAAATTTCCACTATCATTTTTTTCCACCCCCCTCTCATCCAAGAAAAGATCTGAACTCACCTCCCTTGTAAATATTGCTATGCCAATGCAGGACCTCTACCGTTATGAAGCAAAGCCGACTGTCTATTTCCGGTCCCTCGTTGACAGTAAATGTAGCGCAACTTATACTGAAGAGCATATAGAGTGGGAAAACGTAAGGAAGTAAGGGAGCAAGGATTCAAGTAAGCAAGGATGGAAGTAAGCAGGTAAGGAAGGGAGAGCAACAATCTCCATACCGAGAAAATAAAATATTTTACGGAGTAACATCATGAAAGTAACATATCTGAACCACAGCGGTTTTTTACTGGAATTAGAAGACTGCTATATTATTTTTGACTATTACAGGGGAGAATTACCGCCTCTGAACAAGAAAAAAGAAGTATTTGTTTTTTGCAGTCATGTCCATGGGGATCATTATAATCCGAAGATTTTTTCCTTGCTCGACGGGCAGGGGATGAGCTATCAGGCGGTATTGGCAAACGATATACGGGATGAAAAGCGTCTGTCCAAGGTCAAGCATTGCTTTGTTGAAGCCGACAAAAGCTATCCGTTGGATCATGGAATTCAGCTTGAGACGCTGCTTTCCAATGATAGCGGAGTTGCCTTTATACTAAAAACAAAGGAAGGCTCTATCTATCATGCCGGGGACTTAAACGACTGGTATTGGGAGGGAGAACCGGAAGAAGATAATCGGAGGCTCCGCGAGATTTATCACAGGGAGATTTCGCGAATCAAGGGCAGACATTTTGACCTTGCCTTCGTTCCCCTTGATCCGAGACTGGAAGCGCACTATGCCGACGGGATTCTGTATTTTCTTGAAAATGTGGATTGCGATGCCATATTTCCGATGCATTACTGGGGAGAGCCCGCTGTGATCCAGCGCTTTCTTACCGAATATCCAAAGTATCGTTCACGGATCAACAACACGGAAACAGCGAAAGGAGAAAAGCTATGAAGTTTAAGATGATTCACGAGAATTTAAATGTATCCGATTTGGATCGTTCCCTTCGATTCTATGAGGAAGCCCTTGATTTACATGAGGTGAGAAGAAAGACCAGCGAAGACTTTATCATAGTGTACTTAAGAAGCGATGTGGGCGATTTTGAGTTGGAACTGACTTGGCTGAAAGACCACCCCCAGGCTTACGACCTGGGAGAGTGTGAATTCCATCTGGCATTTCAGGCGGATAATTTTGAGGAAGCGCACAAGAAGCATCAGGAGATGGGCTGCATTTGCTTTGAAAATGAAGCTATGGGTATTTATTTCATTGAAGACCCGGATGGCTACTGGCTGGAGGTTTTGCCATAAGTTTACCGATTCGAAGCGGGACAAAGAGAGTATTTTCAGAGCACCATCGTGATATATCTTGAGAATATAGCCCATGTAGAGGAATTGGTTGTAAACTGTATTTTCGAAGTTGTGATTGATATCCTATCTATTACTCATTCCTCTAATGAAATTCTAATACTACTGGACAATAATGCTCTAATCGAAAAATTGTCCAGTAGTATTATATTTGTCAAAACCAAAAGCCCTTACCTTTTAGACATGCGTTCTCACATCGCTCTTCTTTAGATACAGAATACCGATGCCCAGTGCAGCGAAAATATAAAAGGAACAGCTTAGGAGGAGAATCGGAAAATTCAGCTCTCCGGTGATAGAAGTACTGCCCATGCCGTAAATCAGGGTGGAATAGGGCAGGGCATAGTAGGCTCCTTTCACGGTTAGGGTAAGGCCGACCAAGCTACCCAGAAATGCCAGCGCAATGGGAAGGGCAAAGGAGTGGAAGAACATGGACAGGGTACTTTGCAGGGCAGTAATTGCGGCAATGGAAAGGATAGCGGAAAGCATTCGCATCCAAAAGATTGCCGGAACAGTTCCCGGAAGGCCAAGGATTTTACCGCTCAGAAGATAAATAAAACTGATCCAGACCATGCAGAGCGTACTGAGGAGGGTTGCTGTAAACAATTTGTCCCGAAGCAGTTTTCCGGGGGAAGTGATGGTTAAAATCAGATTCCAGTTACTGCCTTGATGCTCCATTCGCCACAGAAGACTGCAGAGAATGCCGATGAGGGGAGCCAGGAAAAACATCCCCAGAAACAGAGATTGCTGGGTCCAGAGATCTTCCCAAGTATATTGTAAGACACCCTGATTTTGCGTAAAATTCACCGTTCCAATCAGTGCCGAAATCAGAGGAATCAGAAGGAAAGGAATCCAGATAGGGTTCCTTTTTAACTTGATAAATTCCGGAAACAAACTGCTGTGCATACTGCGACTTACTTTTTGTCTATGGAGAGAAAATAAAGTCTCTCCCTGCTCTGCCCGAGTGAAAAGAAGGAGACCAAGCAAAAATGTGCCGATGAGATAAAGCAGGCTTAGCAAAATATCGGAAATAGGGATAGACCTTAGGCTTAGGCTCATGAGTCTTGATGCTTTGTCATAGTCCATACCGATAGGGCTAAGAGAGAAGAAAACGGACCAGGGAGTCCACATGTCTGTGCTGATAAAGGCCAGAAATAAGCCGGATAGGGTACCGCCGAAGGCAATGGAAAGAGCCGCAAACTGGCTGGAAAACAGTAGGGAAAGCGTGCATTGAAGCTGATACAGAATCATTCCGCCGATAAGTTCCGAGAAGAACAGAACCGGAACAATATGTGACGGAATATCTCCGGTAAAACCTAAGAACTTTCCCCCAAGAAGGACCATACCGATTTGGAAAGTACAAAACAGGACAAGGGCAATAAAACCGAAGAAAAGCTTTCCCAGATAGATAGAAGCTCTGCTTTCCAAGGTGGGAAGAAGGTTCCACATAGCGCCTTTGTGTTCCATGTCCACAGACTGGGAAGCAATTACAGCCATAAGTACGGACAGAACCAGGGTGTTAATTATGGGAAGAGCATAAAAGATATTTAACCATGTCTCGGAATGCGCTTTTGTGCCATAAAACAGATAGGCACAATCCAAAAGCAGAGCTGCGAGGAACAGCAAAGGAAAATGCTTATGGCGCGCTTTTTGAAACTCTATAGAAACGATTTTAGGGATATTGCTTAGGGTATTCATAAAGACTCCTTTCCGCCGGTCATTTCCAGAAATGCCTCTTCCAGACTTTTTCCGTTACATTCCAGGTCCTTAAGAGGACCTTCATAGAGCAGTTTTCCATGGTGAATGATACCGACTTGGCTTGCCATTTGCTCTATTTCACTGAGGAGATGACTGGAAATGATGACCGTCATATTTCTTTCTTTAGGAAGAGATACAATCAACTCCCTAATTTCTTGTATGCCGGCAGGATCCAAGCCGTTTGTGGGCTCATCCAGTATCAGAAGCTTCGGATTTCCCAAAATGGCCATGGCGATACCGAGACGTTGTTTCATACCCAGAGAATAACTGCTGAGCTTTTTATCCCTTTGTTCATAGAGCCGGACGGTTTTCAGTGCCGAGGCAATTTCTTCTTCCTTAACACCCTTTAATTTCTGCACAATCTGCATATTTTCCAGTCCGCTTAAATGCCCGTAACCGCCCGGATTTTCAATGAGACTTCCGGTCTTTTGGAGAAGAGAAAGGCGATTTTTGGAATTTATCGTTTTTCCCAGAAATTGAATTTTTCCTTCGCTCTGGTGAATCAAACCCAGAATCATTTTGAGGGTAGTGCTTTTTCCGGCTCCATTGGGACCTAAAAAGCCGTAAACGCATTTCTCCGGAACAGATAAAGAAAGGTCTTTTACACGGTAGCTGTTTCCGCTTTTTTTGCTAAGATGCTGTGTTTCCAGAATATAGTTCATGATTTTTTCCTCCATGTGTTTGTTTACGAGAGGAGAATAGCGAAGGAAGCTTATGGGAACCTTGTGCGTACCTTATGTTTACCTTAAGAAATGAAAAAAACTATGGGGAAAGAGGGGGAGAAAGGCTATAGTAGAAAAGGTAAGAGCAGACAGCAGCAGGATATAAGCTATAGTAGGATTGATGAGGGCAGTAGTAGAAGAAAGGCTATAGTAAGATTGCTAAGGGCGGACAGTAGCAGGAGACAGAATCATGGAAAAAGAAGATTGTAAAATATTGGTGGTGGACGATGAGAAAGAGCTTAGAGAATTATTGCAGGAACTATTAAGAAAAGAAGGCTATTTTTCGGTGGACACCGCTTCTTCTTGTAAAGAAGCGGAAGCGAAGCTTTCCGAGAATTGCTATCAGCTGATTCTTTTGGATGTCATGCTGACCGATGGCAATGGCTTTGATTTTTATAAACAGCAAAAAAGGGAAGGTCTTCTTTCCGAAGTTCCGGTGATTTTTCTCTCTGCAAGGGACGAGGATAGGGCTCGTTTGCATGGCTTGGGACTGGGCGCGGATGATTACATTACCAAGCCGTTTCTTCCGGAAGAGCTCATCCTGAGAATTGCCGCCGTGCTGAGAAGAACCTGTCATTTGGAGGAGAAGGAGCAGGGCGTGCAGCTTGGGGAATCGCTGGTTTCTATTGATGCAGGAACAGTGATACGACAAGGAGAAAAGCTTTCTCTAACGGCTAAGGAACTGGCGCTTTTTTCCATTCTATACCGTAATAAGGGGAAAATTGTCACTACGGATACCCTCTGCGATGCCCTTTGGCCGGATGGGAATTTCGGATTGGAAAGCTCACTGCTTGTGCATATGCGGCATTTACGGGAAAAGATAGAAAAAGAGCCATCTAAACCCGTATTTTTACTGACCGTAAGAGGCCTTGGTTATAAATTGGAGATAGGAAGATGAGAGGGAATAGAGAACGGAAAATTCAGCTGATTGCTCTGGTGCTTCTGCTCACAATTTTTTTACTGTTTGCAGACCTTTTGATTTTTGGGATTTTTGTGTCCCGAAACGGTATGCCATATTATCCCGACAGTGAGGAGATTATGGAGCATTTACATAAGGAAAATGACGAGTACCGCTTAGAGGAAGAGGAAGCCGAAAAGCTGTCCGGGGCACAGCAATTTGCCATGCTCCTTGACAATGGAGGCAATATCCTATGGAGCGAGTTTTTGCCGAAAGAGCTTCGGAAAAGCTATACCTTACAGGATGTGGCAAAGTTTACCCGTTATTATCTGGAAGATTATCCGGTGCGTACCTATGTGGTTCCGGAAGGCTTATTGATTATCGGACAAAAGAAAGAGCAGATTTGGAAATATACTCTGGAATACAAAGAGGGAGTTATCCGAAATCTCATTGAGTTTCTGCCGCTTTTTTTGCTTTTCAATGCGCTGATTCTAGTTTCCGTTCCCATATGGATACAGAAGAAACGGGCAAAGCAAAAAGAGGAAGAGCGTACGGAATGGATTGCCGGGGTTTCCCATGATATTCGGACACCCCTTGCCATTGTTCTGGGAAATGCGGAAATGATTGCAGCTACCACGGAATCGGAAGAAATCAAAGATCGTGCGCTAAGGATTGAGAAGCAGGGACTTCGTCTTCGTCGCCTTGTAGAGAACCTGAATCTTTTCAGTAAGCTTTCTTTTGGCTATGGGAACTTGGAAAAAGAAAAAATCCAAGTGAGCCGTTTTCTTCGAAAGACGATTACGGAAATGCGGAATCAAACAGAGGATGAAAGGGTGCAGTTTACCTTGGATATCGAGGAAGATTTGCAGGGCTTGGTACTGGGCTTTAATGAAAATCTGATGGAAAGAGCACTGATGAACTTATTATACAACGCAGTGCAGCATAATCCGGAGGGATGCGAGATAACAGTGAAGTTATATCAGGATGAGAAAGCCCACGTGTTTCTCCAGGTGGAGGATAATGGCTGCGGTTTAGAGAAAGCCGCTCTGAAAAGACTGAACAAAAAAAACTATGAGTGGGAGCCCAGCACAGGACAGCACGGCTTGGGATTAAAAATTGTAAAACAGGTGATTAGCCGTCACCGATGGAAAGTGCAGTTTAGAGAAGGTAGTCAGGGCGGATTTTTGTGCCGCATACAGATGAGATAAAATGATTGCTAAGGGATAAAGGCGTAGGAAGAGCAACAAAATATATCAGACTGAAATAAAAATCATATTAAATTGACTCGCATTGTGCAAAGGTCTAAGATATCCCTGTAAATAGTAGAGGAGGGTGAAAGATATGATTTTAAATAATGAGAAGAGATTGAAACCTACGACAAAGACTGCCGGTGTGGAACAAGAGTTTCAGAAAATTGCCGGGGAAGATGCTTCTTTGGTCTTAGAGGAATTAGGCTGCACGACAAATGGAATTAGCGACGAGGAACGGGAAGAAAGACTGGAGAAGTACGGCTATAACGACCTTTCCGCCATGCAGAAGCATGGCGTATTCTATTTTTTATTTCACAGCTTTACCGATGCTTTTATTATTGTTCTGCTAGTTTTGGCTATCGTTACCTTTGTTGTGGAAAGGGATATTCTGTCCGGAGTCATTATCCTGGTACTGGCCTGTATGAGTGCGGTGATTCGATTTACCCAGGACTACGGTTCCTATCTGGATATGCAGAAGCTAAAGGATATGGAGCACGATACGGTAAGAATCCGGATTCCGGGAAAGGACGGCACGGAAATAAGAGAAGTGCCGGTGGAAGAGGTGGTACCCGGGGATATACAGCTTATCGGCTCAGGAGATATCGTGTGCGGAGACCTCTATCTTCTGGAAAGTAGAGACTTGTTCCTTTCGGTTTCCGCCTTTACGGGAGAATCCATTCCGGTGGAGAAATATACCGGGGTGGATCAGAGAATTGTTAATGCTGCAGAACTAAACAACCTCTGCTTAGGCGGTTCCACGGTGAATTCCGGCACCGGAGTCGGCATCGTAGTGCGGACCGGAAAGAATTCCTATCTGGGGAAAATTTCCTCCACTATCCATACACAGAAGAAAGAAACGGATTTTGATAAGAGCCTATCGAAGATAACCAGAATCCTGATTAGCTACATGATTGTGGTGGTTCTTTTTGTATTGCTTATTAACGGTCTTGTGAAGAAAAACTGGTTGGAAGCCTTTTTATTTTCTATCTCCGTTGCGGTGGGCATTACCCCGGGAATGTTACCGATGATTGTGAACGGAACCCTTGCCAAAGGCGCGAAGTTCCTGGCAAAGAAGAAGACCATTGTAAAGAACATGTCCGCCATTCAAAATTTAGGAGCCATCGATGTGCTGTGTACCGATAAGACCGGAACCCTTACCATGGACAATGTTGTTTTGCAGAAGTATATCAATGTCAATGGAGAGGATTCCTATGTGGTTTTGAACTATGCATGGATGAATGCATACTATTCTACAGGGGTAAAAAACCTCATTGACCGGGCCATCTTATCCTATGGTGCGGAAAGCGATGTGCAAAAATATGCCGGAGGCTATGTGAAGTCCGATGAGATTCCCTACGATTTTGAACGTCGTAGAATGAGTGTGGTGATTTCCAATCCGGGGGGAGAACATTTGGGAGAGGAGACAGAAGAAATTCTTCCCAAGCCCCAGGATGAGGTATTGATTACCAAAGGAGCGTTGGAATCTGTATTGGCCTGTTGCAGCCGTATTCGGGTGAAGAAGGAATACATGGACATTCAGGAAGAAGACCTTCAGAAGATCAATGCCCTTTCCGAGAAGTTAAATCATGAGGGAATGCACGTCATTGGAGTTGCCGCAAAGAGGAAAAATGCAGGAGACACCGCTGTTTTCCATGCGGAGGACGAAACGGATATGACCTTCCTGGGCATTATCGCCTTCCTGGATCCGCCCAAGCCGGATGCCAAGGAAGCCATTCATGGACTGTATGATGCAGGCGTACAGGTAAAGGTCATTTCCGGCGATGCCCCCGTTGTGGTGGAGCACGTATGTAGGCTGGTAGGCATGAAGGTAGGAGAACAAAATGCGGTAACCGGCTCCGACTTGGAAAAGATGAGCGAGGAAGAGCTATCCGCCGTTGTAGAGAAAAAAGACATTTTCGCCCGTCTCTCTCCTATGCAGAAGCAACGAGTGGTGGATGCCCTTCGGAAAAACGGACATGTGGTGGGCTATATGGGAGACGGTGTAAATGATGCGCCCAGTCTTCATGATGCGGATGTAGGCATTTCCGTGGACAATGCCACAGACGTTGCCAAGGCCAGCGCGGACATTATCCTCTTGGAGAAGAGCTTAACCGTCATTTTGAACGGTATCTATGAAGGAAGACGAATCTACGGAAATATTCTGAAATACATGAAAATGGCATTATCCGGTAATTTCGGAAATGTGTTCTCTGTATTGATTGCCTCGATATTCTTGCCATTTTTGCCCATCCTGCCCCTGCAGATTTTGATTCAAAATCTGATTTATGACTTTACGCAGATTGCGATTCCCTGGGACAATGTGGACGAAGAATTCCTGCAAAAACCCCATAAGTGGAACAGTGCTTCTCTGGTGTCTTTTATGAATGTGATGGGTGGCGTGTCCTCCGTATTCGATGTGATGACCTTCCTGGTACTTTGGTTCCTCTTGGGCTATAACAGCCTTTCCATGCAGAACTACTTCCAGACAGGATGGTTTGTAGAAGGCTTGATTTCCCAAATCCTGATTGTGCAGTTCATTCGTACCTCGAAGCGACCTATTCTGGATTCCAAGTGCGACTCCAGACTGGCGCTGGCTTCGGCACTGGGCATTTTTGCGGCCATTTCCATTCCCTATCTTTTTCATAATCTGGACAATACGGTATTTACGGAAATGCCCATGGCGTATTTTGCGTATTTGCTTCTTATTCTTGCACTTTATAGCTTTACCATCGAAACAGTGAAGAAGCTATATATTAAGAAATATGGGGAGTGGCTATAAGGCAAGAAGGAAATTAAGAAAGCTTGTATGCGGTACAGGTCATAAAGGTGGCACGCTCTCGCTAACTTCGCCCTGCAGGGGTACTAAGCGAAAAACTTCATTGACATTCGTTTTTCGCAAGTACCCGCGGGCTCAGATTACCCCCTTTTCTGACCTATACCGCATCCAAGCAGGCACTATTCCAGTTCCATTGGCAACTTTTCAAAAAATATGTTTTGCCAAGCTTGCTTTAATTGATTTTCCCGAATGAGGTAAGGCTGAACGGCAATGTATTTCGGGATATCTTCACTAACTAAAGATTTAGCCAAAACTCTTCCTGCTGCTTGGCCTTGTTCATAGGGACGCTGTGTACTGATTCCTTTAACAATTCCTTCTTTCATTTTTTCGGCAATTTCATAATCCAGGTCCGTTGTGAAAACAGCAATATCTTTTCGATTTAATTTGTCTAAGGCTTTAATAGCTAACAAGGCGGGCTGATCCCAGCTCACGTATAAGCTGGAAATTTCAGGATGCGCATGAACTAAGTCTGAACAGATGGAATAAGTGTTTTCTATCGAGTAAAAATTTTTTTGTGCTACTACATTTACAGAAGGATAGTGTGTAAGAAGTGTTTTAAGAACCATGCTATCTCTTTCAGAGGTACCATAAAAATTTGCGCCGTGGGTAATAAGGGCAGTATTCTTAATGGTCTTATTTTCCAGATAATCGCCTATCATTTTCCCAATATTATAACCATTTTCATGTTCATCCACGGAAATACAAGAAACATAATTATTTTTATCAAATCCTTTAGGGATATTACTTAAGAGAATTACTCTTGTGTGTTTGGATAATTCTTCAAAGGCCGAACTGGTTTCTATATCGTCTACAGGTATTGCAATTACCGCATCCGGATTTTGATGTTGGATGCTCTCTAATTGAATCTTTTGTAGCATGGGATCAAAATGTGCGTCCATAATGGAGATGATTTCGATGCCATACTTTTCTAATTCGTCTCGTATTCCTTTCTGGTGTAATTTTGCCCATGCAGTTCCGGTGTAGTGGAAAGAAATTGCTACTCTGTACTTTCCGGTAACTAATTGTACTTTTTCACGTTGAGAAATTCTAATTCGATCTAATGATGTGGGATCTTCTCCTCTTGGACCCTGATGTAAAATACGTATGGAGTTATTGGGACGAAAATCGACATTAACATATTGGGTATTTTCAACTTTCTTTCCTTCATGGAGACAGAGAAGCGTTTCGAAAGAAGTTTTTGCCAGCTGAGCAGTATTCCGTCTGATGTGGGATAAATCTGAGGAAAACGCATCGGAGGAATTCTGGTCATCCCAACCGATTACGGAAATATCCTTTGGGCAGTCTATCTCAAAAAAATGCAATGCCTTCATAAGCAATGAGGTTATGGGATTGTCACAAGCTATAATGGCTGTAACAGAAGGAGATAATTCTTTCCGTATTTGCGAAAAAATTGACTCCTCAGATTCCATCAATGAAATCTTCACAATATGGGGTACTAAAGATGTATCAAAGTCATTCAGTTCTTTTTGATAATAATGCATTACATTTTCAGTGGTACTGGAAGGTGTTTGATTGACAAGTAATAAAATGTTTCTATGTCCTTTTTCCAATAGTGCTGAAGTGGCTTGAGGGATTGCGCTGGAATAATCGGAAAGAATTTTATAGCAAAAATTACTGCTGCAATTGTTTTCGATCAATACAAAGGGAGTATTGCTTTTTATCAAAGGAATAAAATTTTTATCATCCATGGAACAGGGAGCAATGATGAGCCCTAATGTTTTTTTACTGGATAAGGTGTTCAATATCATTTGCTTTTCAAGTTCAGTATCATTATTAGAGATGGAAAGCAATAACTGATATCCCCTTTTCACAAGAATTGCATGTAGTTCAGTAAAAAATAAGATATAAAATGTATTCTTGAGATTAGGGACAAGAAGCAAAATTTGGGAATTGGATCCGGGAATTAAGTTATGATCTTTGGATTTTCTTTGGTAGCCGCATTCCTTTATAATTGCTTCTACTTTTTCCTGTAAACTTGGAGAAACATAACGAGTATGGTTAAGAACATGAGAAACGGTGGCTATAGAGACCCCTGCTTTCTTAGCAATTTCCTGTAAATTCATTTTCCTAATCTCCAATCTGTTATAGTATATATTGTTCTTTTCTTATCTGTCGTAATGATATTTTTTTTGCTGACTTCATCACTGAAGTTTTACGTAAAAAAATAATTTCGAAAACTATCCATAGGCGATATGCATATAATTAGTGTTGCATTGTGACGAAAATTATGCAATATGGAATGATTATATTGCAATGACTTATATAGATTAGTACTATTTACATATATCACAAGGACGTAAACTTAATCAAGATTAAATTTACGTAAATTTAAAGTACTAAGGAGGAACGACAAATGAAAAAAAGAACAAGAATGTACGTTATGAGTCTCGTATTCGGGATGGCATTAGGAGCATTGGTGGGATGTTCATCAAAACAAGATTCAAATAATGAATCGTCATCTAAAGTTTCTGAAAAAGCGCAAGAAAATTCTGATAAAAATACAGCTAAGAAATCTTTTGTATTCTGTACTAACACATTAAACAATAGCTTTCAAAGCTCAATGGATGCAAAATTCAAGGAATTATGTGATAAAAATGGTATCGCTTATACTTGTTTGGATCCTGATTATGACTTAAATAAGCAGCTTAGTCAGCTATCAGATTGTGCCAATAGCGGATATGATGCCGTATTTGTGATTCCTGTAGACTCTTCCGGAATCACAGCAGGCTTGGCAGAGATATCTGATGCTAAGATTCCAATTTATAATGTGGATACTGCTGTAATAGAAGAAGACATGAATAAATATGTTACTCAGTTTGTAGGAACGAATGCTTTTATGGCCGGAGAGTTGGTTGGAAAGCAATTAGTTAGTAAACATCCCGATGGAGCCAAAATTGCTATCTTGGATTTTCCTTCAAATGAGAGTTGCGTGGATCGTGTGAATGGATTTATGAAAGGTTTGGGAGAACAAAAGGATAAGTTTACCATTGTGGCACAACAGGATGGTGGAGCTGCATTGGATAAATCCTTAGGTTTAGCTGAAGATATTTTGACCGCTAATTCTGATTTGGATGCATTTTTCTGTATCAATGATCCATCAGCATTAGGAGCTGCTGCGGCAATCAAAGCAAGTAATAAAAAAGGCAAAGTAGAGGTTTACAGCATTGATGCATCTCCTGAAGGAAAGCAGGCATTATTAGATGGTGATTTTACAGCTGTAGCAGCACAAGTTCCTTTGCAAATTGCTGAGCATGCATTTAATGAGGCAATGAATGGAGAAGGTAAGAGTTCAGAGAAAAAAGTTTATTTGGATTCTCATTTAGTGGATAAAGAAGAAGCTGAAAAAACATTAAAAGATTGGCAATAATCTTTGTTCCTAAAGATTGCGTTTTGAAAGGTTTATAAAAGATGGATACTCCCATTTTGGAAATGATAGATATTAAAAAAAGTTTTTCCGGAATATATGCATTATCCGGAATTAACCTTTCTTTGGAAGAGGGAGAGGTTCATGCTCTATTAGGAGAAAATGGAGCGGGTAAATCTACATTGATAAAAATTCTTGGCGGAATATATAGACCGGATTCGGGAACAATTAAAATAAAAGGTGAAGAGGTAGAAATTCACGGAGTGAGAGATGCCGAGATGAAAGGAATCGGAATTGTTCATCAGGAGATTGTTTTAGTGCCACAATTAACCGTGGCACAAAACATTTTTCTGGGAAGAGAATTGATGGGATCCTTTTCAAGGGTGAAGCGGAAAGAAATGAATATCCAAGCTGAAGAAATGCTTCAAAACCTGGGAGTTTCTATTTCTCCCACTACCTCGGTTTCTTCACTTACCATTGCACAACAACAAATGATTGAAATTGTCAAAGCAGTTTCTTTTCAGGCAAAAATCATTGTAATGGATGAGCCAAGTTCGTCTTTATCTGTTGAGGAAGTTGAGCAGTTATTTCAGATTATTGCAAGACTGAAAGAAAAGAAAATTAGCATTATCTACATATCCCATAGGATGGAAGAAATCTTTAAAATCGCAGATCGCATTACAGTTATCAGAGACGGATGTTATATTGGCACGAAGAAAAATGGTGAAACCGATGTAGATGAGCTTATATCTATGATGGTTGGAAGAGAATTAAAAGAATTTAGTGTTCCTAAAAAACAAATCAGCAAATCAGATGAAATAATCCTGGAAGTCAAAAACTTGAGCTGTAGACCGTATTATTCGGATATTAGCTTTCAACTTCATAAAGGGGAGATATTGGGATTTGCCGGTCTGGTAGGCGCCGGAAGAAGCGAGTTAATGGAGTCAATTTTTGGCGCACGTCATTTTACTAAAGGAGAAGTATTTCTTAGGGGAGAACAGGTGCATTTTTTCAATCCGATGCAAGCGATTAAGGCGGGGATTGGATTTGTTACAGAAGACCGAAAAAAAACCGGATTAGTTTTGGGAAATACTGTTTCGTTTAACCTGTCATTGGCTTCGCTAGATAAATATCAAAAGGGCATACTTCTGGAAAAAGAAAGAATGGAAGAATCAGTTCAATATTACACTGATAGACTAAATATTAAGTCTGCAGCATTAGATGTAAAGTCAACTCAGGCATCCAATCTTTCGGGAGGAAATCAACAAAAAATAGTCATTGGAAAATGGCTCGCCACAATGCCATCTATTCTAATTTTAGATGAACCTACGAGAGGCATTGATATTCATGCAAAGCTTGAGATTTACAACTTAATTAATGAGCTGGCAGAAGGCGGTATGTCAATTTTGCTAGTATCTAGTGACTTACCTGAAATCATACAACTTTGTGACAGGGTTTGTGTTTTGAAAGAAGGAGTTATGACCGGAGTTTTAGAAAGTCATGAGTTAGAACAGGAGAATATTATGCGCTTTGCTGCGGGAGGGGAATCTGCATGAGAAATAGAATAGAAAAGAGTAAAGTTCCCCATATTATTTCTGATAATATCGGAATTATGGTGGTGCTTCTTATTTTATGTATTATAGTTTCGCTTGCTACTGACAAATTTTTGACTTCCGGAAATATTATTTCTGTTTTAAGACAAATTTCAATTAATACCTATATTGCACTGGGAATGACCTTGATAATTATTTTAGGGCATATTGATTTGACAGTAGGGGCCGTAGTAGCAATGTGTGGCACTCTAACAGTAGGGTTTATTGTAAATCAGGGACTGCCGGTGGAGCTTGCTATTATAGGAGGCGTTTTGCTAGGCGTTTTATTTGGATTTATAAACGGCGTAATTGTATCTACATTTAAAGTGCCGTCATTCATTATCACAATGGCAATGATGAATGTTGCAAATGGAATTGCCTATGTATATTCAGGTGGTCAGTCCACCCGTATCACAGATGGATTTTTTATATCCATTGGAACAGGATACCTATTTTCCTTGATTCCGCTACCGGTTCTTTACATGATTTTGCTCATTATTGTTATTAGTTTTCTTCTGGTAAAAACCAGATTTGGAGTTTATGTCTATGCCATTGGTGGAAACAGAGAAGCGGCAAGATTATCCGGTATTCCCATCAGAAAAATTGAAATTATTGTTTTCACATTATCCGGTTTACTTTCTGCATTTGCAGGTCTGGTACTTGCTTCAAGAATGTACTCAGGACAGCCTTCCGTTGGAAGCGGGTATGAAATGGATGCCATCGCTGCATGTGTACTTGGAGGAACGTCCATGGCGGGAGGCAAAGGAAGCATTAGCGGAACTGTACTTGGAGCAATGGTCATTGGCATAATATCCAATGGACTAAATTTAATTGGAGTGAGTTCCTATTGGCAATTGATAGTAAAAGGAATAATCATTGCCACTGCTGTAATTTTGGATTCTCAGAAAGAGAAGTTTAAGAGAAACGCCATCATCAGAAAATAATATACAAATATCATTTTATACTAGGAGTAAAAATGGAGATATTTAGAAAAATGTCATTCGCAGATTCGACAGGAGATGCTATTCCATTCTACCACGATGGGGTATATCATATTTTTTCCTTAACACCTCCGGTGGGGACAACCGTATATCCGGAAAGACTGCGTACTACTTGGAGCCACGCTGTTTCAAAGGATTTAATTCACTGGGAAGAGCTGCCTACAGCTATCTATCCAGGAGAAGGGAAGGAACCGGACGCTTCAGGAGTTTGGACGGGTTCGGTTCTGTATGGAGAAGGAAAATACCATGCGTTTTATACAGGCTATAGTATCCAGGCTGAATATCAGCAGACCATTTGCCATGCATATAGTGAGGATGGGATAAACTGGAAAAAGGATACAGGAAATCCGGTTATTAAACCACTGATAGACCTATATGAGCAACAAGATTTTAGAGATCCATATGTATTTTTCAATGAAGATGAAAAAAAATATTGGATGCTGGTTTCTGCTAGAAGGCTGGATATGCCGGTGACCAGACGAGGTTGCATTGTATTGTATCGCTCTACAGATTTGGAATCTTGGGAGTACTATGGAAATTTATATTCACCCGGTCACACCAATTGCCCTGAATGTAGTGAAATTTATAAAATGAACGATACTTGGATTTTATCTTATTCACGTTTTTCCGAATTTGGAAATACCATTTATCGTACAGCTAAGTCTCCTTATGGTCCATGGAAAAAAATGAAAAAAGATGGTATAGGAGGAAGACGTTTTTATGCAGCAAAATCTTTAACGGATAAAAACGGAAGACGAATATATTTTGCATGGGCACATGATCGGGGACAGTGTAGTGATAAAGGAGAATGGTATTGGGGTGGTCGATTCTGCATACCCCATGAAGTGAAACTCTCCGAGACCGGAGATCTACTTGTTGATATTCCCCAGGAGTTTACAGAAGGTATTCATAAAAATATTGCTTGGAATTATCTTCCTGTCTTAGGAGAGTATAAAAGATATGGGGCAGAAAGCATAGTGTTGGATGCCTTAGAAACAACCGGTTATGGCTTTTTAATGCATGACAAAAAACGATTTTATTTCCATGCATCTATTATTCCTAAAGAAGTAAATGATAGTTTTGGAATTCTTTTAAAGTCGGATAAAGAGGCCAGTGAATGTCTTTTTCTTGAGTTTGATGTAGCAATGCAAAGAGTATCTCTTTTGTCTTTACCGATGGGCGTTGATCCATTCTGGGAGCAGTCATGCCAAGCTGTTCCGGAGGCATCATCTCCCGGACCGGATGGGTTTCGTGTATCGGAAAAAACTTTTTCTATCAAGACAGGGGCGGTCATTGATGTAAAGATTTTTGTGGATCATGATATGATTGAGGTATTTATAGGAAAAGAAATTGCTTTCACTTATAGGGTTTATAGAAGCTCTGAGTATGAGATTGGCATCATTGCTCAGGATTCTAAAGTGGAATATGCCAATATAGCACTATGTGATTATACATAAAATATATTTGATATATTATAATAATTCGAAGAATTTTTAAAATAGAAATCGTTGTTATGCAGTGTGAGTTTGAGATGGAGGGAATCGAGTGGGCGTTCAATAGAGCTTATTCGCCCACTCCTCTTCATTGAACCTTCTCATCGCAAAGTTCTCTCCGATCATAATTCTGTCTCTCCCGCCATTTCCATGTATCGCTCCAGTCGAGCAAGCATTTTGTCCAAGCTAAAGTAGCCCGATTCTCTTGCGACTTCCGTACCATCAATCTCGGCTATAACTGTCGGAACCGATAAAATCCCTTTCTGAGCCACCTCCTCCTGATGAACTTCAATCGGGAGATAACTATAATTCACCGTAGGATGCGCCCGCTGCCATTCCTCGAGCTTGCGTCTGATTGCCACGCAAGGCGCACAGGTCTCCGAGCCGTATTGTTTTACTTCGATTCTCATACTTTCACCATTATTTCTCATGCTTTCACCATCATCTCTCATACTTTCACCATTATTTCTCATGCTTTCACCATCATCTCTCATACTTTCACCATCATCATAATCATCCTGAAGGAAAAGCTGCTCTGTTTTCCGAATGTGAAATACAGCTTTGATTCAGAAGAACAAATTATCTTAACTTCTCTTCAAAGATTTCTACAATTGTTTTCTCCGTTCCCACCATACCGGGGGATGCAATTAAGCCCATATTCCGCATGGTTTCTTCCGGGGTATTTCCATTGATACCATGTACTTTGTCAATATGGACACCCTTCATGGCAAATGCCACGGAACGGAATGCCGCATCACAGGCAGCTACACCCTTCATGGTACAACCCTGGTTTCCCCCGTCGCAGATCATTCCGGTGATGGAGGAGGCCATGTTGTTGAGGGTGTATTCCATTTGCTCCACAGTACCACCCTTTAAGTACACTAAACCGCAGGCCATGCCGGTACCGGCGGCAATGGCACATCCGCAGAAGGCGGAGAGCCGGCCGGAGTATTCTTTGATATAGGTGCAGATGAGATAGCTCAGCATGGTTGCCCGGTAGAGCATTTCCTCACTTAAGCCATGAATCTTATAAACGCCGTATAGGGGCATGGTGGCAATGATTCCGTGGGCACCGGAGCCGGTGATACTCATGGCGGGCTTGTCTAAACCGATGACACGGGCTTCGATTGTGGCGTTGCAAAGAAGGGATGCGGTCATTTGCTCATCTTTGGAAATGACTTCCCCTCCATTCATAACCAGCAGCTGTCTTGCAAAAGTGGTGCGGGGATTTTTGAGAGCCTCTTCGAAAAGCTCTAGATTTACTTTATACGCCTCCTTTACAAATTCGATTTCTTCCAAGGGAACCGTATTCACATAGTCCACGAGCTCTGTCAAAGTATATCTATGGATGGAATGAATTGTCGCATTTGCTTTCGATGTGGTAGCATTAATTTCCCCCGAGGCACCATATGTATCTTCCTCATCTTTCTCTTCAGCCTCCAGCACTGTCTCCCCATTGACTACAATCTTCGTGATATTGGTATGTGTGTCACGAATCGTAAGAAGAACCTTGCTTTCTGTTGTTTCCAAAGTTGCTTCCATAAAAATACGGCTGGAAATTCCGCTAAGTGCCACGGTGATTTTCCCCTCATCAATAAGCCTTTGCGCACTGACATTGTCGGCAGGCGTAACATTTGCCAGAGACTCCAGGCCCTTATCAGGATTCCCGGCAACATATCCAAGTGCAGCGGCAAAAACATTTCCCACTTCTTTGGAATTGGGAATACCGCAGGTGAAGGCATTTTTATACATGCCGCTATTCATAGCGACATTTAAGTGAAGCAGCTCGCCCTTTGCGTAGGACTTTGCTTTTGCGACACAGAAGGAAATTGCTCCGGGTTCTGTTACGCCCAGTGCAGGAACCATATCTTTTTTGATTAGTGTGCTTAATTCGTGCATATTTAGAAACCTCCCCCGCTTTTGCTTTTTATTATAGCATTTTTTGAACCTTGATAGATGCCTCATCTGATGAATAAAAAGGATGAAAAAGGAAAATAAAGCATGCTATAATACAGTCTGCTTTTCTCCGAAATGTAAGTTTCTACGAGAAAAAAGCTGTTTATAAAAGAAGAAAGCAAAAGTAAGGAAACGTGAGGGTGGTATGGGAGAGAAAATAATAGAAGAAGCGAAGAAAGTTAATCTTACCGAGCTGTTTTATGATTTGGTTTTTGTCTTCGGAATTTCCAAGATTACCCATGTCTTAGAAAGTCTGGATAAGGGAATCTTTAGCTGGAAAGAGATTATCATTTATATCGTAGTCTTTGTCTGTTTCATCAACGTATGGAATGTGCAGACCGTGTATATGAATCGCTACGGAAAACATAATCTTTTGCATATCATTAGTATGACGGTTTTCCAAATGCCGGCTTTAGTCTTTATGGCGGCAAATGTCAGTTCCGATATGGAGGAAAGCTGGACAGCCTTTACACTGGCGCTTCTATGGATTGCTGTCATACAATTTCTGCAATATATCTACGCTTATACGCAAAACAAGAATAGTGAAAAGGACCGAAAACTGATTTTTGATTTCCTAAAGCTTCTTTTTATACGATTGATCGGAATTATTTCCAGTCTGTTTTTATCCGGTATCGGCCGAATCCTATTGACCGGCTTTGGCTTTATTTTAAGTATTTTGGGTGCCAGCTTCTTCCGAAAAGACATGGCTAGAGTACCCATTAATATGCCACACCTTATAGAAAGATTAACACTCCTTACTATTATTACCCTTGGGGAAATGCTGATAGCCGCAGCGGATTTCTTTGAAATAGAGAAATTCTCGGTTTACTCTGTTTTCATTCTGTTTCAGGTGGTGGCATTATTTTTGTTCTACATCACGGAATTTGACCACGCTATTGATGAAGAGCTTCCCTGCCAAAGCGGGGCAGGACTGACTTACAATCATTATTTTGTGTGGTTTGGTTTAAATCTTTGTACGATTGACTTGGACTATGCTAATGAAGCTATGGGCGCTTCCAGAATTATTATGATGTTCCTGGGCTTATTCCTTTTTTATCTTGGTGTGTTTAACAATGCGCATTTAAATAAAAAGAGCCACAAATTGGATAAAAAACTGATGATTCCTTTTGTGCTTGTTTATCTATTAGGCCTTGGCAGTTCCTTCATTTTCCAGTCCGATGTTCCGGTGATTACAGTCCTTTGTACCCTGACGATTGTTTTGGAAACGGTACTTTTTGTATCCTTCGTAATACGACGTTTTCCGAAGGAAATCAGGAAGGAAATGATTTGAGCGTAAAGGGAAAAATAGCTTTTTCTTTAGAAAAGTGGTACAAGTACCTAAAATCTAAAATGGGAGAAAGTAGAATCATTAGGTGGTGACATAGTGAAGGTAGATATTCAAAAAGTAAATTCCTATGAAGAAGAGCAAGCGCTGCTCCGTGTTGTCAAAGTGACGGAGAGTATTCAAAGAGCCATCAATGCTCTTGAAAACAGTGACCCTGTTATTACTGCCCGCTCTAATGGGGAAACGCTTCTCTGTCCCATTGATAAAATCTATTATATAGAATCCGTGGATAAACGAACCTTTGTCTATACAAAGGATAATTGTTTGGAAGTCCAATATAGATTATATGAACTGGAAACTATGTTAAGTCGGAATTTCTTCAGAGCGGCAAAGGCAATGATTATCAATATGAGGAAAATAAAGTCAGTGCGAGCAGAACTTAACGGAAGAATGACGGCAGAACTTTTGAATGGAGAGCGTGTGATTATTGCAAGATCCTATGTGAAAGAACTGAAAGAAAGGCTGGGACTATGATATGCAAAAAGTAAAAACTATTTTTAGTCAGACTTTAATGATTTCAACAGCCATTCTTTTTGGAATTGGAATTCTGATGTTTATTCAGCACTTTGCATCAGGAGTACAGACCCTAAGTTTGCAATGGAGTGACCCTCTTTCTATTTGCCTCACAGGATTTTTATCCTCCTTACCGACATATTTTCTTTTGGATATGGATAGTTTGAAGAAAAGCGAAGTATGGATCAGAATGGGGATTCACTTTGTCTCGGTTCTCGGAATCGTGGTTTTGTGTGCAAGCCTTTTTCATTGGTTCGGACAAATCATCAACTTACGCATCATTTGTCTTATGTACAGCCTCATTTATCTCTTTGTCTGGTGTGCAACAGCATGGATGGCAAAGGTGGATGAGATTAAAATCAATGGAGCTATTAAAGATATGCAAGATTCGGAATAAGAAATAAAGCGTTTTATGAAAATAAAGCCTTTCATGGAAAAAGTGCAACTCAGTAGGCTGTAAATGCAGCTTGGTAGGGTGGCACTTTTTTTATGCTTACAAGTTGATAAGCTGATTTATGTCAAAACCGGTGAGGCAAAATAACAAGTTAAGACAACAGGGCAGAATTGTGGGAAAAATTACAGGGCAAAATCACAAGATGGAACCACAGGAACCATAGGACAAATTGGAACCGCGAGGGGCTATAGGACTGAATGATAAGACGAACTATAGGATAGACTTACAGAAAGAACTATAGTGGCGCCAAGAAGGAGCGAATCGGATGAATGCAATCACAGTAAAGAACTTAAGTAAAAACTATGGTAAAACGACTGCGGTGGATCATATTTCCTTTTCCGTGAAAGAGGGGGAGTTTTTTGCATTTCTCGGGGAGAATGGTGCGGGGAAATCAACGACCATCAATATCCTCTGTACCATTTTTAAAAAGACAGAGGGAGAGGTAGAAGTCTTTTCCCACAAGCTTGGAGAAGAGGATGACAAGATTCGAGAGAAAATAGGCATTGTTTTTCAGAACTCAGTTCTGGACGGCGTATTGACTGTAAAAGAAAATCTGCTGACGAGAGCTTCCTATTACGGAATGCACAAAGAAGAAATTTTGGAGCGCTTACATCCTTTAATGCAGGCCTTCGAATTGGAAAGCATCTGGAATAGAAAATATGAGCAATTATCAGGAGGACAACGTAGAAGAGTGGATATTATCAGAGCGCTTTTACATAATCCGAAGATTCTCTTTTTGGATGAGCCCACAACCGGGCTGGACCCCATGTCCAGAAAACTGGTCTGGGAGTATATCAATTATCTTCGCAAAGAAAAACAAATGACAATATTTCTTACAACACATTATATGGAAGAAGTAAGAGAAGCAGATCGGGTTGTGATCTTGGATAAGGGTAGAATTGTAGCGGAGGACACACCGGCGGCTTTAAAAAGGAAATACACGAATACAAAACTGATTTGGTATGTAGAGAAATGTAGTGACAATGAAGCGGTGCTGAAAGGCATAGAGCATTCTTATGAAGCGGATCACTACATTGTGCCATTGGAATCAAAAGAGGGGTTCCATCTCAGTGAGTTCCTCTATATAAATCGAAATAAAATCAGAGATTATGAAATTGTAAAAGGCAGTATGGATGACGTATTCCTACATTTAACAGGAAGAAAGCTGGAGGTATAAGATGAGGGGGATTTCGGGACTTATCAAGAGAAATTTATTGTTGTTTTTCAAAGATTGGCAGAGCATTCTATTCTCTCTACTGACATCCATTATTGTGCTTATACTGTATTTATTATTCCTGAAAGGCACCTTTGTTAGTGCGATACAAAGTGCGATGGAGCAGTATCCGGGACTAGCTTCTATGGTTCCCCAAAAGGATATCGCTATGTTTGCAAATCTTTTTTTACTGAGTGGCATTTTAGGCTCCGCAATGATTTCAGTTCCTTTTAGTTGTATTACTGTACTCGTAAAAGATAGAGCGAATAAAGTGGATTATGATATTCTGGCAACACCTATGAAAAGGGAACAGATTATCTTCGCTTATTTTGTATCGGCCGTACTTACTTCAACACTTTTGACCGATATAATCCTAGCTGTCGGCCTTATTGGAATTCGTATGCAAGGAAATATGTATTTGAATATAAGTCAAGTTGTAAAAGCCTTTTCTATTGTTGCACTTGGCTCTATCTCGGCAAGCGCAATATTTATGATTATCGTTTTGTTTTTCAAAACCGTCAGTGCTTGCGAAGCTTTCTTTGGAATACTATCAGCAGCTTCGGGATTTGTGATTGGAGCGTATATTCCTATTTCTCAATTTTCAAATGAAGTACAAACCGTGTGCAACCTATTTCCTGCGAGTCAAATAACGATTATGCTGAGAAATATACTGCTTAACGGACTCTTGGATCATATCAATACAAGCCTTCAAGGAGTGGATCAGGGAATGTTCGTTCTTAGTCTGAAAGAATACTTTACCTTTCAAGCCAAACTGTTTAAGGGGTATTTGGATATGAATAAAATGCTGGAATATATCTTAGGAGTAATACTATTCTGTATCGTAGCGCAAATTATGATTTATTCCGGAAGCTATAAGAAAAACTAGGACAGAAGATGGACACTTAATTAGGAATAGTTTTCTTGACATGCAACTCCATAAGATACACACTATCAATTGATTGTAAAACTGTTGAAGGAGGTGAACGATGGAAGCAAGTAAAGTTATTAGAAAAGTGCATATGGATTGTCCGTTATGCGATAAGAAGCATGATGTAGAGGAAAGAAAGCGCCTGGCAAGTATTACGATAAAAGGGGATAAGGTAGATTATGAAGAGCACTTTTTTTACTGCATAAACGCTGATGAAGAAGAGAGGGAATTTGAGACCGGAGCGATGGCAAATGAGAACCTGCTCAATGCAAGGAATGCTTATCGCGTTTTACACGGCTTATTGACTTCTGAATATTGATAAAATTGAGGCGATGATTTCGTATATTGCTGAAAGCGTATCCAATCTATTCAAAGTTAAACTAATGAAAATGCTTTGGTACGGGGATGCACTGTCCTTTAAACGACGCGGTATTGCTATGACGGGTATGGTATACCGTCATGAACCAATGGGAGCATTGCCTGTTGGCCATTATAGCCTGATGAATTTGGAGAATTTAAACATTCGAGAGGAAGAAAGTAATAATTACGATTTGATGCTTCATATTTATCCGAGTAAAGGAATGGATTATGCTGTTCTTACAGATGAGGATAGGAGCATCCTGGACGATGTGATAAAGAAGTTCAAAGATTATAAGGCGAAGGATATTATAGAGTATATGCATGGGGAAACGGCATATACGAAAACGAAGGCGGGAGAAATGATTCCATTTAGCCTAGCCAAGGACATTAGAGAATTTTGAACATAAATATCCGTACGTAGCTGTTTTGCAATCTTGAAATCTGTAGCATTGCATCCTTGATAGCCGTATTGACATTCGGCATAGTGAAATTATAATGAATTTTAGGTTTATTAAAGAAAAACTTCCCTCTTTTAGCTTCCGGCCTTGCCGTTAAAATGAGGGGGGATTTTAGGAGGAATAAAATGGGACTCTTAGACATTGTGAAGAAATTAGCTACAGGAGCTTCCGATGAGGACAATCGGAAAAACAAAGCAAGGATGCGGGAAATCTTTAATTCGCTGGTAGAAGGCGGAGACGACTACAAATTAATTTATTGTCACTTGGAGAACTACAACGATGTAGTTGTGGCTAGCATCACTGTCCACAGCAATTTCATTGTAGGCTACAAACCCGGAGAAGTTGTTGTGATTCAGGTCAGTCCGGATTTGACGGAGTACGGAGAAGCAGAGGTCTTCAACAGGGAAAATGGCGGACAAGTCGCCGCTTCCTGGACAGGGTTTTGTTCGGTGGCGAAGGAAGGAAAAATGTATCAGCTTGAGCCGATTACCTATTCGCCCGGCATTAATAGGGGAGCGAAGTATTGTGTGGCGGTAACGCAGTCCGGTGAAGAAGTCTCAGCCTTTCATAAGTTTTGTAAAGCAGGCTTCTAAAGAAAGGATTCTAAAGAAATATAAAGCAAAAGAGTATTTGACAAGGCAGGCACTTGCATTTTTGCAGGTGCTTTTTTTGATTTTCAAATTTCCAAAGAATTAAGTTTTAAAAAAATGCGTTTCGAACAAATCACCGACCAATAGTCGAAAAAAGCTTGACAGTCACCCCTTGGCGCTTTATCATAAAAACCGACCAATGGTCGAAAATGTCAAATGGAAACAAAAGATCAAATATGGAGCCCGGGGAAGATATGAAAAATAGGGCGAATATGAAAAAAGAAGGCAAATAAGAAAATGGAGGCGGATATGAAAAAAGGGGAACAAAGAAAACAGGAGCTTTTAAAGACTGCCTATCGCATGTTCATAGAAAAAGGCTATGAGAATACCAGCATTGATGAGATTGTGGCTAAGGCCGGTATCGCAAAAGGTACTTACTATTATTATTTTGCGAGCAAAGAAGCAACGCTGGAAGCAGTCATCGAAATGATGATAGAGAAGGAGAGCGCCGTAGCCAAAGAGCTTCTTCACGCACCGCTTTCCATACCGGAGAAATTGGTTTCGGTTGTAAATGCCTTTCGTCCGGATAAAGAGGAAGCAGTGATTACGGATGTTCTGGAAAGAAAAGAAAATATCGTCATGCACGATAAAATCTGCAAGAAAATTGTAGAAGTAGCGGTGCCGATTCTGGCAGAGATTGTTCAAGAAGGAATAGCACAGGGAATCTTTTCGTGTACGTATATTGAAGAGCGAGTGAAGATGCTCCTTGTTACGAGTCAGCATATGTTCGATTACGGAAATTTTGGTGAAAAAGATGTAGAGGTGTATATCGATATGCTGGAGAAGTCTCTGGGTGCAAAATCCGGAACCATGCAATTTATCAGCCAGGTCTTAGTAGAGGGGGCAAAGGAATGAGCAAGGGAATGAGCGAGATAATGAGCAAGGGGATAAGCAAAGCGCAGAATAAAGCGCAGAACAAAGCACAGAACAAAGAACAGTTCATGCTGGATAAAGATGAATATCGATATAGACCGTGGTTATTCTTTCTCTGTGCATATTTTTTCACATGGATCTTCTGGATACCGGCAATCTTTGTTTCTGAAAATAAGGGAGCGTTATTGATGCTGCTGGGTCTCCTTGCACCGGCTGTGGTCTCCACTGTATTTGTGCTTGTATCCGGATGTGAGGACTTGAAGAGAGATCTTAAAGAAAAGATTATAGGCTTTTATAAAGTAAAGTGGATGAATGTATTTTGGGCAGTGGTTATTTATGCGCTGATTATTGTTTTTTCTATACTTTTATCCCTTTTATTTGGACAATCCTTAAAGCAGTTTTCCTTTACGGAAGATTTTTCCTTTACCGGAGTGGGAATAGGATCTGCTTTTGTGACCATTACACTGGCTTCGATTATTGAAGAAGTAGGTTGGAAGGGATATTGCGAAGACTCCATAGGGCAATATATGGATTGGTTTATTGAATCTCTGATTTTCGGAATCTTGTGGTCATTCTGGCATTTTCCCCTGCTTTTTATCAAGGGGACATATCAGGCAGGACTTATGGTTAATCCCTTGTTTGTCATTAATTTCTTCGTGGGTGCCATACTCATGGGATATATCATCACGTGGGTGTATCTGGTCAGCGACCGCTCCATTCTGGCCTGCATGGTTTTCCATCTGTTTGTAAACTTCATGCAGGAAAAAATTGCGATGACGGCGGAGACAAAGTGTGTGGAAACCATTGTGATTTTCATTGTAACGGCGATTATTGTACTGCTGAATAAGAAAATGTTTTTTGGAACGGAGCACGTTGGAAGGCTCTTGAAAACACGTTTTGGGGAGGGGAATTAAGATGAGTTCCGGAATGAAAAAGTTCCTCCTTCTTTGGATGGGGGAGCTCATATCGTCCATAGGTGGCGGACTCACTTCTTTTGGACTTGGAGTTTATGTCTTTCAAAAAACGGGCAGTGCGGCAGGAATGGCCTTGGTGACTTTACTTGGATTTCTGCCTACCCTTCTTTTCACGGTTCTGGCAGGAGTGTTGGCCGATCGTTACGATAGAAGAGTTCTTATGATGATTGGAGACGGTTTTTCAGGACTTGGCATCCTTTACATTTTCCTCTGCATGATACGTGGGGGAGCAAATCTAGTTCAGATTTGTATAGGCGTGTTCATCAGTGCCATATTTTCCTCTCTTTTAGATCCTTCTTACAGAGCAACAATCACAGATCTATTATCCAAGGAGGAGTTTTCCAAAGCCTCCGGATTAGTGTCTTTGGCAGGGAGTGCCAGATATCTGTTCTCGCCCGTTATAGCAGGCCTATTGCTGGCATATCATGACATTTCCCTATTGCTACTCATTGATGTATCCACCTTCTTTGTTACGATTACAACGACCTTTATTGTAAGGCGAGGAATAAAAGCAAAACAGCCTACAGAGAAGCAGTCATTTTTGGAAAGCATGAAAGAAGGCTGGAGAGCAATCCACATAGAGAAAGGCGTTTTTGTGCTTGTCCTGTGTTCTTCTCTGATTACCCTGTTTCTTGGGACCTTGCAAATTCTTGTTGAGCCGATGATTCTTTCTTTTGCGGATTCTAAAGTGCTTGGCATTATAGAAACTCTATGTGCAAGTGGAATGCTTGCATCGGGAATACTTCTCGGAGGTTTCGGCATTAAGAAAGAATATGGAAAGGTTCTTCAAATCTCCTTTTTTATGGCGGGAATCTTTATGATCGGTATGTCAATATTTGAAAATCTGGTCTGCATCAGTATATTTGGTTTCTTTTTCTTTGCCACCTTGCCTTTTTGCAACAACTGCATGGATTATCTTTGCAGGACAAATATACCGGATGCTTTACAGGGGAGAGCTTGGGGATTTATAGGCTTTCTCTCGCAGATAGGATATGTTATTGCCTATGCTGTTTCCGGCTTAGCCGCAGATGGTCTAGGTAATCTGAGCGGAATGGGTGTCGGACGGGGAGCTGCAATGATGATTGGTATTTCTGGCGTCTTGCTTTCCCTTGTGGCAGTTACACTCCTTCGTTTTCCGGATATCAGAGAACTGGAAAAGAGAACGGAGTAGAGGAATTGTAATAGGTAATTTCCATAAGTCTAAGGCAATCTGTGAGTTTAAGGAGGCTTAGTCAATGCATCAGAAAAAAATGAATCTTTTCTTGCGCGTGCTGTTTATCATTCTTATCATAGCGATATCCGGTGCGGCGATTCTACAGATTTTCGCACCGGAATATATAGGAAGAAACTCTGCGTATGGCATTTCTACAGGATGGCAGAGAGAAATCGGCTTTTGGAATATTGCCGTTTTGGTCATATTGTTTACGGCGTATAGGCACTACAATTGGACCTATCTAAAATCCATTTTGCTGGCTCTCATTCTCGGCGGAATCGGTATCGGAAGCAATCATTTTATCCATTATCTTAAGATGCATCAAATGGTAAATTTGATTGGCGCTCTGGAAAATTATCTTCTGGTTCTTGCCTGGACGATCGGATGGAAAATAGAAGAAAGGAGGCAGAATCCCTAAACGCTTATCCGCTTCAAATATTTTTTCAATGTCTCTTGAATGCTGTCCAAAGAATCTACCATTCCCCGGTCAATCCATTTGAAAAGCACATTCCAGATAGCTCCTACATTGAAGGCAATGAGGTAGTCCGGCTCTAGTTCTCCCATAAGCTTTGCAAAGGGATTGCGACTCATATCCTCAGTTTTACTGTACTCCGGAAGAAATTCATTTAGGCGAATCAGGAGGAAATACAGCATTTTGTTTTTGTGCAGTAAGGAAAGAAAGGCTTTATTTTTATCGCAGAAGGAGAAAATAACAGTGAGCGGATCAACATTTTCCTTGGAAAGTGCCTCGGTATATTCCACGATTAATTCGTTCAGAATGGACTCCAGTACATCGTCCTTGGAGCGAAAATTCAGGTAAAAGGTTTTTCTTGTAAGGCTTGTTTCCATAATAATCTGCTTTACGGAGATTTCTGCATAGGGATACTCTTGCATTAGCTTGAGTAAAGCAGTGGAAATCTCCTTTCTTGACCGTACAGCGGATGGATTTTGGCTTTTCTTCATAGCATACTCTCCTAAAATACACAGAAAGCAAAGATTGTGTATCTTTTTTGAAATGATTTACTTTCCTTTGATGCTACAGTACCATGCCCTTGCAAGATACACAAGTGAGTAGTTTTGGAGGAGAAAATGCAGGTTTTAATCATCAATGGGAGTCCGAGAAAAAATGGAGTAACGGCAGCAGTGCTTCATAGGATTGAAGAAAATCTTCGGGGAGCAGGTATAGAAGTGCTATTTTACAATCTGGGGGAAATGAAAATGTCCCATTGTACCGGCTGTAACTATTGCTATAGAACAGGGCATTGCTGTATGGAGGATGATGCAGAGCTACTCTCCAAAAGAATTGAAGAGGCGGACGGAATCGTTTTGGGTTCTCCAACTTATGCAAGTAATGTATCCGGATTAATGAAAGATTTTATCGATCGAGGCCATTTTGTGATTGAACAACTGCTTCATAAAAAGTATTGTATCACGGTGGCAAGCGGGGAAAATTACGGCAGTCAAGATACTTTGAAAATTCTGAAGAATCTTGTGCTATTTTCCGGAGGAAGATTGAGCGGAAAGCTTCGGATTCAAGCCGGTTTTAACGACCTTGAGGGAATGATAAGGAAGAGAAAAGGGGAGATTGATTATGTATCGCAAAGCTTTATCAGGGCAATAAAACGTAGGCAATACTATCCTATTCAGAGCATAATTCATTTTTTTATTTTCCATCTGGGAATCAAGCCCTTTGTAAAGAAAAAAGGCACGTTATATCAAGGGATTAGGGGAAAATGGAGTAAATTGGGAATTACCTGAATAAAGGAGATTTTTGCATTGCATGCAGAGAATCTATAAAAAAATATTTGACAAAAAGCAAAAATTCCTTATAATTGACAAGGCGTCAGTTGCAAAAGGAACTAATTGACATTTTTTAGCAACTTTACGACAAGTATCAATTGAAAGGAGTCAGCAGATGTCTAAGCAAAAAATCAATCTTTTTGTAGGTTCTATTGGAGCGTTTATCGGTATTTTTGTTTTTATTGCTTACATTCCCCAGATTTTCGCAAACTTGCAGGGAGACAAAGCTCAACCTTTTCAGCCGCTATTTGCAGCAGTTTCTTGCCTGATTTGGGTTATTTACGGATGGACTAAGGAACCGAAAAAAGACTGGATTCTTATTATTCCTAATTCAGCGGGAGTGATTTTAGGAGGATTAACTTTTCTTACTGCTTTGTAATCCCATGTAATGAATATGAAAGCCGGCGACTTCTTTAGGAAGTTTGCCGGTTTTTTATTAATGGACTTTAGCCAGTATCGGAGCTGACATTTGAAAAATGTTAGCTCTGATACAAAAAACCACCCGCTATGCGGGTGGGAAACACT
>NZ_JACHHH010000011.1 GCF_014202695.1 Oribacterium sinus | reverse complement strand
ATACCATGAGAAATGTGAAAGAGAAAATATCAACTGTGCAGAAGTAAAATCTACCGGGAGACAGATGAGTGGAATTTACTTTTTCATTTTTGGAAAATTTTATAAAAATATTAAATAAATATACTTTTTCGCGTATTTTTGATACACTACTGGGGCAACTTGTCGGTTTTCGGTAGGAAAAGAATGTTATAGTGCCGAGTTCCGCTTTGTAAAAGCTTTTGGAGGAAAGGAAGAGTATGAAGAAAAAGATTTATCCTATTATCGCTTTGTCATTTGCTATCATGATGAGTGCCTGTGGCGGTAAGAAAGCAGCAGAGCCCAGCAGTGTAGAAAAGGAAGAGACAGAAAAGGAAACAAAAGAAGAAACGGAAAAGGAAACGGAAGAGGAAACCGAAAAGGAAGAAGCTTCCGATGCAAAGGATCTCATTGTTCCCGGGTATGCTTTGGGAGAGATTCCCGCGATTCCGGCAGTGGAGATTAACGGCCTTGGCATTTTTGAAAATCCTGCAGCGAAGATTACTATGGACAAGACAGAAGCCTTAAGTTCCGTTCCCGGTATCACCGTTACCCCTGTAAAGCTGGAGAATGATCAGATTTTCCGTGGAAACAGTGTGATGCAGTTGGGAGAAGGAGGAGCCGGTCAGATGAGCGCCGACGGTCTTACCGTGCAGACTGACGGAAACGGTGCAGGACAGTATGTGGATGCGGAGAGAGGTCTTACCATCCAGAGAAATACCGATGGTTCCGGACAATATGTGGATGAGCAGAAGGGAATCACCTTACAGGTGAATTCTGACGGTACCGGACAGTATTCCGATGATGGACAGGATATTACGCTCCAGGTTAGCGAAGGTGGCAATGGAATCTTCACCGACACGAAGAAGGACATTACCATGATGGTCAGCGATTATTCCACCAGCTATACCCAGGGATCTATTGACATTGATGTAAAGCCGGATGGAAGCGGAAGCTACTATAACAGCGAGACCGGTTTGACCATTAAAAACGATGGACAGGGAAAGGCAGTGATTTCCCTTGGCTATGACGAAAAGACTGTAGATGCCAAGCCTTTGGAGAAGCCTACCAAGCTGCCAAAGCTTTCCATGGTTCCCGCAGTCCCAAGTCTGGAGGCTAACAGCCTTTTGATTACCTTGGATTCCGGCGTGCTTTTCGATGTGGATAAATATGATATTCGTCCGGATGCGGAGAAGATTTTAAATGATTTGGCAACGGTATTAAAGGAAGCGGGAATTACCGCATTCCAGATTGACGGACATACCGACTCCATGGATACGGATGAGCATAACCAGGTTCTTTCCGAGAATCGTGCCAACGCTGTAAAGACTTATCTGGCTTCTCAAGGAGTGACGGCGGAAATCACCACCCACGGTTACGGAGAAAGCCGTCCTGTTGCTACCAATGATACCGCAGAGGGAAGACAGCAAAACAGACGTGTAGAGATTATCGTTCCTACTGCATAAGAGAATAGTATTAAAAGCCAAATTGCTTAAAAGCTAAAATTGCTTTAAAGACCAATTAATCTAAACCCAAAAAAGAAATTAAAGATGTAAAAAACCGGGAGTGTAACATTGCGAATCTACCCTTAGGGAGTTCGGATTGTTGCAGGAAGCTATAGCTTCCATGGTTTTTTACATCTTTTTTGTTTTGAATGTTTATGTTGGATGAAGCACGGGAGAGTTTGTTTTCATGATTATCGTGGAAGATCTTAGAACAGTCTGTAAAAAATATGCCTGTATTTTTGAATATGAAGGGCTGATTTATACACTATTTATAAATCCAATAAGTCTATACATTTATCGAGATTATAAATATCTAACAAAAAAGTGATTTATACTATTGATAAATTTAGCGAAAAAGTATAATAATAAAGAAGGCAAAATAAAAATTATCATAAAATACCGTTTTGATTTCGAAAAACCGACATTTTTCCTAATTATATAGAAAAATCTCGGAAGAAAGAGAAACAGTACAGAAGGAGGAGAAAAGTGAAAAAAAACTTGGCTAAGCTACTTCCCTTGCTACTCTTGTCCGCAGCCCTGGTAGCCTGCGGAGGAAGCAAGGCGGAAGATAAGGGAACAGGAGCATCTACAGAAAAGGCACAAGAGCAGAATGCTTCTTCTGATGGAGAGAAGAAGGTAGAGGCAAATGCTTCCGGACAGAAAGACAGCTTCACCTACATCATTGACGGTGACCCGGGAAATACCCTGAATCCTTTAACAGCAGATGACCGCTACGGTCTTATGACCTGCCATGCAGCCTATGCCCCTGCTTATCATATTTACGGAGACGGAACGGTGGATTATATTCTGGCGGAGAGCATGACTGCTTCTGAAGACGGTCTTACTTTGACGATGAAGTTGAAGCCGGATTTAAAATGGAGTGATGGGGAAGCATTAACAGCGGATGATATTGTTTTTACTTATGACACCATCAACAGCTTGTCAAAGAATCTTTATATCGGGGATCAGCCCATAAAGGTGGAAAAGCAGGATGATTTAAGCGTTCTTTTTAAGCTCCCCTCTGTTTCCGCCAGTGCTATGGAGATGCTTTCCGATGAGGTCAGCATTATTCCTAAGCATATCTTTGAAGGTAAGGAAAATACGGATGTTTCCTTATTAGAAGATAAGGTGGTGGGTGCAGGTCCCTATGTGCTGGAGGAGTATAAGACCGGAGAATATTTGAAGTTTAAAGCCAACCTCAACTATGCCAAGGGTAAGCCTTATATTGATACCTTGATTTATCGGGTAATTGACAAGGGAGATACCGCTACTTTGGCTATGCAGAACGGAGAGGCGGAAGCCATGGTATTGTCTCCGGATATGATTGAGCCTTATCGGGAAAATGATGCCTTCACCCTATACAATTATAGTGAAGGTCGTGTGCCCTATATTCGTTTGAATACCGCTTCCGACAATATGCAGGATAAGACCTTCCGTTCCGGCATTTTCCATGCCTTAAACAGAGAGGAAATTATGAAGGCGGCTTACGGAGATCCGGATTACTATCATTTAGGCTACTCCTTCCTGCCCTATGATAACCAGTTCTACAGCGAGGATGTGGAGAAGTGGGATCAGGACTTGGAGAAAGCCAAGGAAGAGGTAAAGAATGGTCCTAAGAAGTTGACTTTACTCTATCCTGCTAATACTCCTATTTTAGAAAGAGAAGCTCTGGCGATTCAGGCAGAATGTAAGGCTGTAGGCGTGGAGGTGGAATTGGCGAGCCTGGCAGATGCGGCTTACTACAAAGCTACCAAGGACTTGGAGAATAAAGACTATGACATTTTCCTGGGAGGCTATGTGATGGGCTCCGATCCGGATACCTTCGCCATTCTTTTCTCCTCCGAGAAGGACAACAACATGAATTACCACAATACGGAAATCGACAAGTTGTTTAGAGAGGGAAATAGTACTTTGGATCTGGAGAAACGTAAAGAAATCTATAATAAGGTACAGCGATTGGTAACGGAAGAGGCAATTTACTATCCTTTGGGTACCAATTTAAGAACACTGGTTACCAAGAAGGATGTGGATCCGGAAGAAGCTCAGCTTGTGCCTATCTACACCTTTGGAGATTTATCCAAGCTAAAGTTTAAATAAGTTTAAAAGCAGGAAAGTAAGTGCTGTAGCAAAGCTGTGAGTATTTTAGCAAGTAAGCAAGTGCTTTATTTTTCAAAAGAATAGAACAAGTAGAAAAGAGGCAAGAAAATGGCATTCTATATCGGGAGAAGAATTTTGCAAAGTATTCCCCTGCTCCTACTCATTACCCTTTTGTCCTTTGGACTTATGAATCTGGTTCCCTATGATGCGGTGGATTCCATAGCCAATTCCAAGATGACGGAGGCGCAAAGGGAGGAAAAAAGAGAAGAATACGGCTTAAATGATCCCATGCCAGTGCAGTATTTTCGATGGCTAAAAAATATTCTAAGGGGAGAGTTCGGTAACTCTCTCCTTAGTCATACCCGGATTATGGATGATCTACGGATACGAATTCCAAACACTATCCTTTTGGTTCTTCCCTCCTACCTTACCGCCTACTTTTTGGCTATGGCAGTGGGGCTATACAGTGCAAGCCAAAAGGGAAAATGGCAGGACAAGCTTTTGGACAGCCTTTCCACCATAGGTCTTGCGGTACCCAGCTTCTGGATTGCATTGGTGCTGATTTATTTTTTTGGCTATCATTGGAAGCTTTTTCCGTTACTGGGAATGCATACCATTGGGAAGGAATGGGATATTTTGGATTTCCTGCATCATCTTTTTCTTCCTTACTGTGTATTGGTGCTTGCTTTTTTTCCGGATTTAATGCGCTATGTTCGTTCTTCCGCATTGTCGGAATTAAGGCAGGACTATGTTTTGGTGCAAAGAGCTTTTGGCGCAAGTAAAAGGGAGATACTTTTTCATCATGTAGCAAGAAATGTTTGTCTGCCTATGATTAGTAAGCTGGGAATGTCTCTGCCCCTACTGGTGACGGGGGCGGTAATTACGGAATCCGTTTTTTCCTGGCCGGGGATAGGCCTTTATTTTGTGAAAGCGGTAGATGCACTGGATTATCCTATCGTTATGGCGATTTTGCTTTTATCCGGTACCTTGGTAATTCTAGGTAATTTGCTCTCGGATATTTTGTATTGTTTGATAGACCCGAGAATTTCACTTTGGAAGAAGGAAGGATAAAAAAATGCAAGCTAGCAGAGGTAAAGCGTTTATCAACAGAATTCTAAGTCATCCCCATAGAGTTTTAGCCAGTATCTTTTTAATAGGCTTCAGTATTTTAGCCTTGATCTTACCCCTTCTGCCCTTGGATCCGGAGGGATTGGATGTGATTCATAGTCTGGCAAAGCCCTCTATACAACACTTTTTCGGAACGGATGAGGTGGGCAGAGACTATTTTGCCAGAGTTCTTTACGGGGGAAGAGTTTCACTTATGGTCGGTTTTTTGTCTATGGCGATGAGTATCGGACTGGGTGTCATGATTGGACTCCTTTCCGGCTATTTCGGAGGAGTGGCGGACTTCTTCTTTATGCGACTTGTAGACGTTCTTTCCTCTATTCCCTGGATGATATTGGTGATGGTTTTCGGTATGGTTTTTGGAAGAGGTCTGTTTTCTCTTGTTATGGTCATCGGGCTATTAAGCTGGATGGAAACAGCAAGAATCATTCGAGGAGAGGTCTTAAGCCTAAAAGAGCGGGAATATGTCCTATATGCCCGATTTTTAGGAATTTTTCCCTTGCGAATACTTTTTAGCCATATTTTTCCGGGGATACTTCCCACTATTATCACAGCTTCCACGGCGGCTATAGCCTCCTCAATCATGGTGGAGAGTGCATTAAGCTTTCTGGGACGAGGGGTAACTGCTCCTATGTCCAGCTGGGGAAGTCTCTTACAGAATGCCCAGAAATTCCTGCAAAAGGCTCCCCACATGGCTATTCTTCCGGGAATTTTGATCATTATAACGGTTTTGTCTTTCCATCAATGGGGAGAGGCTCTTAGGGAATCGCTTCTCTTAGAAAGGGAGTAGAAGATGCTTTTGGAAATTGAAGATTTGCAGGTGGAAATACCCTATGGAAAAATGAATGTCTATCCGGTTTCCGGCGTCAGCTTTTCTCTGGAGGAGGGAGAAGTTTTGGGAATCATCGGGGAGTCCGGAAGCGGAAAATCTATGGCCATGAAGGCGATTATGGGATTACTGCCGGAAAAAGCAAAAGTTTCTGCCCGGAAGCTTCTTTTTCAAGAATTGGATTTACGAAATTTGACGGAAAAGGAGTACCTTTCCCTTAGAGGAAGCCAAATAGCGATGATTTTTCAGGATCCCATGACTGCGCTGAACCCCTTGATTCCCATCGGAGAACAGCTGAGAGAGATTTTTGAAAGACAAAGGAAGAAAAATGGAAGCCCTGTCAGGACTAAAGATAAGGAAGCCTTTTCCGGCATAAATGCCCCGATACAGCCTTTGACAGCTGGCAATTCTGCCGGGGCATTTTTAGGAATCAAGGATTCAAAAAAGGATTCTAAAGAAAGAGCAATTGCTTTACTTGCTTCCGTAGGGATTCCCAATCCGGAGGAAAAGTATAAGCAATATCCCCATGAGTTTTCCGGCGGTATGCGGCAAAGGGTTTTGATTGCCATGGCCTTATCCTGCTCTCCGGCCCTGCTGATTGCGGATGAACCCACCACTGCTTTGGATGTTACCTTGCAGGCCCAGATTTTAGACCTTCTTTTGGAAGGGGTAAAAGCGAGAAGCACAAGCTTGATTTTGATTAGTCATGATCTTTCTTTGGTGAAGGAACGCTGCAAACGCATTCTGATTTTATATGGAGGGAAGGTGATGGAGGAGGGAAGGGTGGAAGAGATTTTCCAAAGTCCTAAACATCCCTATACCAAAGCCCTTTTAGCGGCCATCCCCAGTATGGAAAAAGATAAGGAGGAAGCACTGGTAGCTATCGAGGGAAATCCCCCTTCGATTTTAAAGGAATTTACCCTTTGCCCTTTTTATGAAAGGTGCAAGGAAAGAGTGGACGCCTGTCAGGCAGCCCTGCCGAAGGAAGCAAGGATTTCCGAAACGCATAGGGTATTCTGTCACAAGCTTTCTTCCGGAGAGAAAGCGTAAAATAATTTTATTATGTTGTGAAGATTAGGGTGAAAAAATGAAAGAAAAGGAGCGGATTCTTTCTGCCAGAGGAATAGAAAAGATATTTTATCAAAGGGATTTTTGGGGAAGAAAAAAGATTGCTACCCATGCGGTACAGGAGGTGGACCTGGACCTGTATAAGGGAGAATGCTACGGTTTGGTGGGGGAATCAGGCTGTGGCAAAAGTACCCTTGGTCGTTGCCTCTTGGGCCTTTTAAAGAGAACTGAGGGAGAAGTTTATTTTCATGGAAAGGAAGTTAGAAAGGATGACCAAAGGGCTATGCGGAAAATGCAGGATAAGATGCAGATTATCTTTCAGGATCCCTATTCTTCTTTAAATCCTCATTGGAACGTAGAGGAAATTTTAAAAGAGCCTTTACGGCGTCTAAAGCTCTCCCGTGCAGAAGAAGAGACAAAGATAAAAAAGGCTTTGGAAATGGTTTCTTTAGCTGAAGCGGATAGAAGAAAAATGCCCTATGCCTTTTCCGGCGGACAGAGACAAAGAATCGGAATAGCCAGAGCCTTGATAGTAGAACCGGAAATTATCCTTTGCGACGAACCGATTTCCGCCTTGGATGTGTCCATACAGGCTCAGATTGTGAATCTGCTAAAGGATTTACAGAAGGAGCTGGGGCTTAGCTACATTTTTACGGCTCATGACTTGGCGATGGTTCGCTATATCAGCGATAGGATTGGCGTAATGCAGGCAGGAAGAATTGTGGAAGAAGGGGATTGTGAAAGTATTTTTCAAAATCCTCAAAAAGAATACACCCGGACTCTGCTGTCGGCAGTTCCCGGGTGGTATAGAAGGGAAGGCTAAAGGGCTTATAACGATTTTCCTTCCTAAAAATATAGTACCAATACTTATCCCTGCAAAGCTTAGTCTGCAAACTCGGTGTGGGCTACCTTCCATTTTCTGATGGCAATACTGAGCCAAAAGCTGTAAATTCCCAAGGTGATAATGCAAAGCAGGAACCACTTAATCCACTGCAGAAAGAGGTTAGTGGCTTTGCCGGTAAAACGAAGGCGATGCCCGTTAATGACGGTGTGGGATATTTCCCAGTTATAAATCATGCAGATAGCCCAGGGAAAGCAGATTCCAAAGGTACATACCGTGATAAGGCTTCCTAAAAGTGACCATCCGATAAGCTGCAATAAACCGCCGTCAAAATAAGATTCTCCCATAAATACTCCTTTTCTTTAAAAACGTAAAATTCTCGTAAATTATAAAGAAAATAAGTAAAAAAAGCAAGTTCCGGATTTTATGCACAGATTGTACACTCGGGAACTTGCTTTTTGAACTGTCTTATTCTTAAAGTATCTTATTCTTAAAGGTTCTTATTCTTAAAGACTCCCTTTTAGGCGGGTTCTTTATCCATTATTTTTCTCCAACTGCTTACTGATGGCAGTGGCACAGGCAATATCTCCAATCACATTGACGGTGGTGGCACCCATATCCGCCAGAGTATTTACGGAAATATACACTCCCAGGATTTGGTTGATGGGAAGTCCTGCCATGGGAGCCAGGGCGGCAAAGGCGGCAATAGCCCCGCCGGGCACTCCCGGAGTTCCGATGCTGAGCAAGGTATTTGCGGCCAAAACCGTAATCATGGTATCCAGGGTTAGCGGAATACCCAGGGCGGAAGCGAAGAAGCTGATCATAAAGGACATGAGAATACTCACCGCATCCATGTTAATGGTAGCTCCTAAGGGAAGTGTTAAAGAGGCTACTTCCTCCGGAACCTCCAAGGACTCCACCGCACATTCAATAGATAGGGGGAGAGTAGCGTTGGAAGAACAGGTGGAAAATGCATTCAAGCTAGCCGGAGCAATGGAGGTGAAGAACCTGCCTATAGGGATCTTTCCGATTACTCTCACAATTCCTCCATACACGATCAAAGCATAAAGGGCAAAGGTAATGTATAAGGCCAGCATAACCTGTCCCAGCTGCAGAACCGTCTTGATACCGTTACTGTACATTACCGTAGCCATACAGGCAAAAACGCCGATGGGAGTGAAAAGCATAATCTTCGAAACGATAAAAATGGAAATATCATGAATAGAGGTACAAAGCTTCACAAAGGGCTCCGCCTTTTCCTTTAGGGAGAGGCAGGCAAGTCCCATAATGATGGCAAAGGAAAGCACCTGCAGCATATTTCCCTCGGAGAATGCTGCAATGGGATTGGAGGGGATGATATTTTCTAAAGTTCCCAGAAGACTTTTAAACTCTACTGCATCCACTTTCACGTCCGTAGCGACAATCCGGGCTCCCACGCCAAGATGGAGAAGCCCGGGGAGGAAAAGTCCCAGAGTGCTGGCGAAAAGGGTGGTTGCCGTAAACCACAAAAGAGAATAGAGGCCGATTTTTCCGGTTTTGGCAATGGAGCCGATACCCATAATGCCGGTCAGTAAGCTACAAAATACCAGGGGGAAAATCATCATTTTCAAGGAAGACATATAAATAGTGGCAATCAGATTCAGAGGGGTGTAGAAAAATTCAGGCATAATGAGTCCAAAGATTAAACCCAAACAAAGCCCTAAAGCAATCCAAACCGTCTGCTGAATACTCAGCCATTTTTTCTTTCCCATACTAACTCCCTCATTTCAGAAAATATATTTGGAATCCTTCTTTCTATAAAAATCGAGTAAAGTATTTCAGGTCAAGATTTACGGTTTTCAAAAGTTCTTATTTCTATAGAAAAAAACGTCCTTTGTAATGTTTCTATCCTAAAGAAAAGAGGCGGTATTGTAAAGAATAGATTTCTTTGAACTGGATATAGAAAATGGTTATATCTAAAGAGGGGGAAGCTCGGGCGGATGCCAAATGGGAATTTTATGCAGTATGGTACTCTTTCTTACTGAATCAACCTCGGCTTCCCGTTCTGCACCAGACAAAGCCCTCTTGGGGTGATGCGAATCTCCGGTATTACCGGTAAAGCCAGGAAGGACATACTGATAAAGGGATCCATTCCCCTGGGGACTCCCATTTCGTGGGCTTTTTGCTTCATGTTTTCCAGATGCGCGTTCGCTTCCACAAAACCGCAATCACACATCAGCCCCATAATAGGAAGGGCCAGAGAATCGTAAACCTTTCCTCCCTGCACCAGCACAAATCCACCCTGCAGGCGGATGAGTTCATTGACGGCTAAGCACATATCCCGGTCATTGTCCCCAATCACAATCAGGTTGTGGGAATCATGACTGACGGAGCTGGCAATGGCTCCCCCATGGATGCCGTAGCCCTGGCAGATGCCCAATCCGATTTTTCCGCTTCCCTTATGCCGTTCTATTACGGCGATTTTCTGATATTCCGGATATTCTTCTCCGGTAAAATTGCCGCATCGTTTCAGCATCACCTGTAAACGTTTGGTGGTAATCTGCCCTTCTTCCATGGCAATGACATTTACTTCCTGCTTGGAAATGGGTAAACGAAAAGCCTTTTCTTTAAGAGGAGAGAGGTGAACGGTTTTCTTCAGCTTTGAGGGACAGCGGGGAATGCGTAAATGCTCGTCTTCCACCACTTTCTTTCCTTTATAATATACAGCGGTGATTTCGACCTTTTCCAGATCGGAAATCAGAAGAAAATCCGCCTGTCTGCCCACAGCGATAGCCCCCAGATGAGATAGGCCGTAACATTCCGCGGTATTAATGGTGGCCATTTGGTAGGCGGAGCAGGTGGGGAGCCCCAGTGCAATAGCCTTTCGAACGGCGTGGGAGATATGCCCCTCTCTTATGATATCTTCAATGTGCTTATCATCGGTACAGAAGGAAAATGCTCTGGTATCGATTTTGTGAGCCAGTATTCCCTTAACCAAAGCCTCCAAATTTCTTGCAGCGGAGCCTTCCCGGATATGGATGTGCATTCCCGCACGAATCTGCTCCAGGGCATAGTCAAAATCCACCGCCTCATGATCTGTTTGAATGCCGTTTAAGGCATAGGCCTGTAAGTCTTCTTTTGGAAGAAAGGGGGCATGACCGTCTAAAACATGCCGGGAAAACAGCGAGAGCTTTTCCATCATTTTCTTTTCCCGATGAATCACGCTATAATCATCCATTACCTCTCCAAGCCCTAAGATGCGGGGATTCTCCAGATATTCCTTCATATCCTCTGCGGAAAAGACAGCGCCGTTGTCGTCAATCTCCGTGGAGGGGACACAGGAAGGAAGCATCACAAAGGCATTGGCGGGACTTTTCTCGCTTTGTTGTAAAATGTAATCGATACCCTCTTTACCGGAAACATTGCAGGCTTCATGGGGGTCCACAATAAAGCAGGTGGTTCCCTTTAAAGCTGCCAGAGTGATTAATTCATGGGGAGTCACCATGGTGGATTCCGGATGCAAATGGGCATCTATAAAACCGGGAACCAGAAATTGTCCCTTGGCATCGATTTCCTTCTTGCCCCGATATTCCCCGATTCCGGCGATATAGCCCCGGGAAACAGCCACATCCCCGGAATAAATACTGCCGGTAAAAACATCCAGAATGCGGGCATTTTTCATAACCAGATCGGCTTCCTTTTCCTTTAAACAAACTTTCGAGAGAATTGCTTGTAATCGATTATTCATATTTATGCCCCCTATAAAAAATAACTAATAAATTAGCTTATTTGAAGAGTGTTATACTGATTATTGCATAAATTTGCCTTTTGTGCCATAAGATATTTACCAAAACAATAAAAAACTCTCTCATTTTGACAGAGTGTTACTATGCAAAATATCCAAGACGAAATGTGTTTATTGAGAAAAAGTGTAGAAATGAAAATATTTGGTGTTCTTTTACGAGACTTGATGTACAATCTCCTGTATAGCGAGTAAGTTTAGTAAGGGGTGTTTTCGAAGGAAGGAGACATTACAAAAGCAGCAAATGGAGTAAAATAGAGGGCTAGGGAGGCAAAACATGCTTGAGGACGAGTAGGAACATGTCGTGAAGTCACTACCCGTTTTCATATACAGTCTATTTTTTTTCATAGGGGGACGACAGATGGAGAAATTTTTCAAACTGAAAGAAAAGAACACGGATGTAAAGACGGAGGTCATTGCGGGAGTCACCAGCTTTATGACCATGGCTTACATCTTGGCGGTGAATCCCAGAATTCTTGGGGCTTCCGGAATGGATGCGGGATCTGTTTTTACCGCAACAGCCTTAGCCTCTGCCCTGGCCAGCTTCTTTATGGCAATTCTGGCAAACCTTCCCTTCGTGCTTTCCGCAGGTATGGGATTGAATGCTTATTTTTCCTATACGGTGGTATTGGGGATGGGCTATAACTGGGAAACGGCGTTGGCAGCGGTTTTTGTAGAAGGCATTATTTTTATCCTTCTATCTTTGACCAATGTACGAGAGGCAATGTTCAATGCGATTCCTAAGAGCTTGAAAGTGGCGGTAGCTGTGGGAATCGGCTTTTTTATTACCTTTATCGGTTTTCAGAACGCTCACATTGTTGTGGACGGAGCTACACTGGTAACTCTTTTCTCTTTTAAGAAGTCTATTGAAGCGGGAAGTTTTGCTTCTGAAGGAATTACCGTGGTTCTGGCGTTAATCGGTGTACTGGTAACTTCTATTTTGGTAGTAAAGAATATTAAAGGCCACATCCTAATCGGTATTATTGTTACTTGGGTTTTGGGTATTTTTTGTCAGTTGACAGGCCTTTATGTTCCTAATCCTGAGGCAGGCTTTTACAGCTTGATTCCAAGCTCCCTGATTTCTGTACCCAGCTCTATTGCGCCCACCTTCTTTAAGATGGATTTAAGCAATGTGTTTTCTTTGAATTTCCTGGTAGTTGTTTTTGCTTTCCTTTTTGTGGATGTTTTTGATACCCTGGGAACCTTAATCGGTTGCGCATCCAAGGCGAATATGCTGGATGAAGAGGGAAAGCTGCCTGCTATTAAGGGCGCTCTTTTGGCGGATGCCTTAGGAACTACAGCAGGCGCTGTTTTGGGAACCTCTACTATTACGACCTTTGCGGAATCCGCATCCGGTATTGCAGAGGGAGGAAGATCCGGTTTGACAGCATTGGTGACGGCGGGACTCTTCCTGGTATCTCTATTCCTTTCTCCGATTTTCCTTGCTATTCCATCCTTTGCTACAGCACCGGCTTTGATTGTTGTAGGATTTTTCATGATGCAGCAGGTAACGAAGATTGATTGGGACGACATGGTAAAGGCTATTCCAGCATTTATCTGTATCTGTGCTATGGGCTTTACCTATTCCATTTCCGAGGGAATTGCTTTCGGTATCATCAGCTACACCGTGCTTCATCTTTTCACAGGGAAGTCCAAGGAGTTGACACCGCTGATGTATGTACTGTCGCTCATCTTTATTTTGAAGTACATCATGTTGTAAGCTTCATATAAGGAGGAACCCATGGAGTATTTGCTTCGAGGAGATATTTGTTACAGTGAGAATTTAAAGACCCTGGTTTGTAAGGAAAATGCCTATCTGCACATAAAGGATGGGTTATGCCAAGGGGTTTATGACAGTCTTCCTAAGGAACTGTCTTCTGTGGAAATCAAGGATTATTCCGGAGATTTAATTCTTCCTGGAATGGTGGATCTCCACTTACATGCTCCTCAGTATGGTTTCCGAGGGACCAAGATGGACTTGGAGCTTTTGGATTGGTTGAATGTCAACACCTTTCCGGAGGAAGCCAAATATCAGAACTTGGACTATGCTGAAAGAGGCTATCGGGATTTTGTGGAGGACTTACGGGGAAGTGCCACCACCAGAGCGGTAATCTTTGCTACTCTTCACAAGAATGCTACCTTGCTTCTTATGAAGCTTTTGGAAGAGAGCGGTTTAGTTTCCTATGTGGGAAAGGTCAATATGGATCGAAATTCTCCGGAGTATTTAACGGAGCATACTGCGGAGGAATCCCTTAAAAACACCAAGGAATGGCTTTCGGAGATTCCTAAGGAATGGCAGAACTGTAAGCCGATTCTTACGCCGAGATTTACCCCTACCTGTTCGGATGCTTTGATGGAGGGTTTAGGAAAGCTGGCGAAGGAATACAAGCTTCCGGTGCAATCCCATTTGTCGGAAAATCCGGGAGAGATTGCCTGGGTAAAGGGGCTTTGTCCCGACGCAAAGCATTACGGAGATACCTATGACCGCTACGGTCTTTTGGAAAACAGCATCATGGCTCATTGCGTATATACGGAGGGAGAAGAGCTATCCGCCTTAAAGGCGAGGGGAACGATGATTTGCCATTGTCCCCAGTCCAACACGAACCTTTGTTCCGGAGCGGCTCCTATTCGCTATTTCTTAGAGGAAAATGTGAAGGTCGGCTTGGGAACGGATGTGGCCGGAGGAGCAAACCTCTCCATGCTAAGAGCCATCACCGATGCCATTTCCGTATCAAAGCTTCGTTTCCGCCTCATGGATCAAAGCCTTGCCCCCCTTACTTTGGAAGAAGCCTTTTGCTTGGCAACTCTCTCAGGGGGAAGCTTTTTTGGAAAGGTGGGATCTTTTCTCCCCGGCTACGAAGCGGATGCTTTAGTCTTCCATGAAAAAAGAAGAAGTGTTCGAAAGCAAACGGTGAAGGAACGCTTGGAAGTGCTTTTGTATACCGGAGAAGAAAGTGCCCGCCTGCAGGCAAAATTCGTACAGGGCAGACAGCTTTTTTAAAGGATAAGAGCTTCTTTTGCGGAATAAGAGTTTTTGGGAAAAGAAGATAGTTTTGCGTAGGTATAGGGAAGGAAGAGATAATGAAACATTTGGGCTTTGTGGTGATGGCCTCAGGCTGGAGCAGACGCTTCGGAAAAAATAAATTATTGGAAAGAATAGCGGGAAAGCCCATGATTTCCTATACCTTTCATACCTTATCCCATTTTTTCTATAATTATCAGGCGGTGGGGTCTCTTTCTGAACGAATTCAGGACAGTGATGCTACAGTACAGGAAAAAAAGAAACGTGGAAAGGGCGGGAAGACTGTTCTGGATACGCCTTTGGTAGTGACTCGTTTTAAAGAGGTGGAACAGCTGGCCAAAGAAATGCATTTTTCCGTTTTGATGCATGAAGAGAGTGAACAGAGTGATACCATTCGTGTAGCTCTTTCCTCGGAACAAGCCAAGTCCTGGGATGCCTGCATGTTTTTAACAGGGGATCAGCCCTTGCTTTCTGAGGAAAGCCTAAGAAATCTTGTGGATGCTTTTTCAGAGAATTCGGAGGAGATTTACCGTTTGAGCTATCAGGGGGAAGGGGGGAATCCGGTAATTTTTCCAAAGAAGTACTTTGAAAATCTGCGGAATTTAACCGGAGATCATGGCGGAGGCGTGCTTTTAAAATCCGGCATGATTTCGGTGGAAGAAATTCATAAGATTCCGGTGGAAAGAGAATTTGAGCTTTGGGATGTGGACACGGAAGAAGCTATTCTAAAGATGGAACAGCTTCTTCGGATGCGATTATAAAATTTATAAAAGGCGGCTTTAAACGAAACCCATATTTCAAAAAATATATCTTCACAAAAGAAGTACTTCGGGATGAGCGGATCCTTCTTTTAAAGATCCGCCACAAACCATTTTCCCTAAGCCCTTTTGTAAGAAAAGAAGCAGTTCTTCTGCTTCTTTTTTTGTGAGACAATCTAACTGATTCACAAAAAGGCAGTCCCCCAGATTTTCTTTACGGAAAGCCTGCAAGAGAAGCTCCTTAGTCATTAGAGTGTCGGGGGCTAAGGATGGAGTGAAAAAGTTTTGGAAAATTTCCACTCTATGAATGACTTCAGAAATAGGTTTATGAAGGGCGGAAGCTCCGAACACAAGTACAGTTCTTTGGCTCTCCTTAGGAATCTCCGGCTCATTCCGGCCATGGGCTTTTCCAGGTAATCGTTTAGAGCCGTCCGCCTCCACCAAGACAAAGTCTGCCATTTGCTCAATGGCAGAGAAGGGTAGGGGAAAAGGAGAAAGCTTGCCATTTGTTTCCAGAGTTCCCAAACATAAAATGGGATTTTGGGACTTATCCCATAAGGATAGAACTTTGCTTTGAAGGAGAGTATTCGAATTTTCCAAAGCTTCTTCGGAGTGAGTATCTTTACCGAGAAGTAAAATTTTTTCATTGAGAGTTAAAATATTTTTATTGAGGCTTGAAACATTCTCATTGGAAATTAAAGCATTTCCATTAAGAATTGAAACATTCTCATTGGAAATTAAAGCATTTTCATTGAGAATTGAAATATTCTCATCGGAGATGGAAACATTTTCATCTGAGAAACAGATATTTTCACAATGAGAAAAGGGGAGGATATGGGTGGAGGTAGTGAGAAGCACGGAGCCTTTTTGAGACAGCTCAAGGGAAAGAGACTTTAATAGGCTACTTTTTCCTCCGCTTCCAATAATGGCGTTGACTCCTTTTTTAATGCCGAGAGCTTCCGAAAGAGGAATTCGAATAAGTTTACTTTGCGGATTGTCACCGATTTGTCCTTGCTGTTTCGTCAAAGTGTCTCCTTTCTTATGAAAACCTGTTTTATCCAATCGGCTTTCTATCCTTTTGCTTACGGTTTTTCAAAAAAACTATGTTCTTTTTAAGACTTATGGTAGAATCAAAAATCAAAGTCTGATAGCGTGAGGGTTTTTGTTATGAAAGCTCTTACAGGAGTTTTTATAGCTCTATAAGTTCTTGTCTGATGACATTATAGGTGATATTTTCTTTTTTGCCAGAAGATTTGTTTTTCTGAAAGGAAGGTTTTATGCTCGTATTTATCCGGGGAGCAGGAGATTTGGCAACGGGAATTTCCATTAGGTTGTATCGTGCGGGGATATCCGTTTGCCACAGTGATTTGGCGATTCCCACAGCAGTTCGGAGAAATGTTGCTTTTTCGGAAGCGATTCGCTTGGGGGAGTGCAGTGTGGAAGGTGTTACGGCGGTTCGGGCGGAGAGCTTGGAGGAAATACATGAAGCAATTTCCCAAAAAAAGGTTCCTGTGGTTGTGGATGAAGGAAAGAGCTTTCTGCACAGCTTACAAGCGGATGCTGTGGTGGATGCTATTCTTGCCAAGAAGAATCTGGGAACCGGTATGGAGGATGCAAGACTTGTTATCGGCATAGGCCCCGGATTTACTGCCGGCGTAGATTGCCATGCAGTCATAGAAAGCAAAAGAGGTCATGATTTGGGAAGAGTGATCCTTAAGGGATCCGCCATTCCCAATACCGGCATTCCCGGAATCATTGGCGGATATGGGAAAGAAAGGGTGCTTCGGGCACCGGCAGAAGGAATCTTGGAACAAACCCTTCCCATCGGTACTTTGGTGGAGGCCGGAGATATTTGCGGAGTAGTAAACGGTATTCCTATGCGGACGGAAATCTCCGGAATTATTCGAGGAATGTTACAGGAAGGCATTTCCGTATTTCCCGGTATGAAGGCGGGAGATGTGGATCCCAGAGGTGCAGCGGTGGAGTATCGGAATGTTTCCGACAAGGCAAGAGCTATCGGAGGCGGCGTACTGGAGGCTCTACTGCATTTTCTGCCTTGGGAGCTTTGTAAAGAGTAAAATGCTGTAGAGATAAGGAATTACAGGATTTAAGATAAACAAACGAGATATCGCACGCTTTGCGCACGATACTCGTTATGAATAAAAAGGAGAACTATATTTTATGGAAAGAGAACTGCAAGAAGAGGTGGTTTTGGATTTACCCGGATTACTGGCTTTATGTTTACGGAAAGGGATATGGATTCTTCTTGTTACGGTGCTTTGCGGTTTAGCCCTACCTTCTTTTAAGCTTTATAAGGCCTTGAAAAGCCAGAAGGCGGAAAGTCAAACTGAAAGCACGGAGGAGAGTGCGGAGAAGAAGGCGAAGGAAAAAGAACAGTCCTTGGAGTATGCCGGAAATGAGCGGAAAAGACTGGAAGCTTTGCTTTCTTCAGAGAGAGAAAGCTTGGCGGATTCCGCTTTGATGAAAATTGACCCGACTTCCTATGGGGAAAGAGATATCAATCTTTATCTTCCTTTAGAGGAGGGAGGACAGACTCTCAGCAATCAGGAAATTGCAGCAAGGCTTTCTGCGGTAAGTCAGGCCTACAGTGATGCTTTACAAAGCGGTACATTTTACAGCGATATCGCAAAGCGCCTGGGGGGAAAGGTAGCAGAGAAAGATTTATCGGATCTCATCTATGTAGAGGGAAATGAGAAAAGTGCTATTGTTTCTGTCTATCTTGTGGGAAGTACGGAGAAGCTTGCCAAGGAAATGGGAGATGCGGTTCTTTCGTATGTAGAAGAAAAAAAGGCGGAATTGGATGAAAATCTTCCTGCACATAAGCTGGAAATTCTTTCGGATAACGTTTACACAGCTAAAAACAGTGGAAACTATAGTCCGGACAACAGCCAGCTTCAGGATGTGCAGAACTTTCCTCTTTTGCAAAGGCAGCAGCAAAAAATAGACAGGGTGGAAAAGCTTTCCACACTCCTTGCCGACTGGAAGAAAAAGGAGAAGGATGCAAAGGGAGAGGAAGTTCTGGGAACCCAAGGAATTTCCAAGAAAACCTTAGTCAAATATGCTATTTTGGGAATTTTCCTGGGAGGCTTTTTGTCTGTAGCTGTGATTACCGTACCTTATCTTTTCACTAAGGAGCTTCCCAGAGAGGAAGATTTGGAAATGTCCTATGGCCTTATGGTTTTAGGCAGTAAGAAGCGTTATAAAAAGCAGGGGCTCTTTAAGAAATGGTCCGAAAATCTTGCCGGGGAAAATGAGCGATGTGAAACGGAGGAAGAACTGTTCCGCCTTTCCAAGGCAAATCTTACTTTGCTGGTGAAGGAAAAGGAAATTCAGGAAGAGATCCTCTTTATCGGTGCAAAAGAAGAAATGAGAGAAAAGCTTGTACAGAATGTAGGAGAAGGAAATCCCCTTTCTGCAAGAGCTGCAGAGGACATTTTGCAAAGTCCGGAAGGAATACAGGCCCTATCTGAGCACAAATATCTGGTTTTAGCCTATCCGGCACAAAGTGACTTCTTAAGCTTCTTAAAGACAAAGAAGAAATGTGAAGCATTGGGGAAAGAAGTCCTTGGTGTAATTTTATATTAAAAAAAGGGAATGTAAAATCAGGATTATAGAGTAATTTTTTATGCAGTATAGGTCTGAAATGGGGGGTAGTCTGAGCCCGCCGGTACTTACTGAAAGCGAGTGAAGCGATGCTTGAAGTTAGTACTGCTGCGTGGCGAAGCTAGCGAGAGCGTACCCCGAGTTTCAGACCTATACTGCATAAAATTCTATTTATTGATTTTTTACATTCCCTTTTTATATAAAATTACACTTAGGACTTTAGTTTTTACTATTGTCCGCCGGATGCTCGGTATTAAAGTCTGCTCCGTTGACTTCACCCTGCTTTGGCGCAACACCGGTGGAAGAGCCGGAAGCATGTACCTTATACTCCTTGATTACACCGTTCTTTCTCTGCTTCTTTTTTACCGTGGTGGTTTTAGGACTAGCCTTTACTTCCACGTCTTTGGTCTGTACTTCGCCGTCCACAACCCAAGCACCGTTCTCATCTACGGTGTAGCCGTCAGGAGTGGTGGTGGAAAGTAATGCCCAACCTTCCTGGTCGAAATAATAGCACTCTGCTACACCGTCATTGTTTCCGTCTAACCAGAACCAACCGGAATGTGCATAGGAATGATCTTCATTTTCATACCACCAACGGTTGCTGTTCGCCCCCGCACCCTTATTCCAGTTTGCCAGGGCGGGAATGCTGGAAAGAAGGCTTAATGCCATCATTGCTACCGCTATTTTCATTTTTCTCATATTTCACCTCATTAAAATGGACTTGGGATCATTATAGAATCCCTTAAACTCTGCATCATTGTAACGACTGGAAAAGAGAAAGACAATAAAGAAAATCTTAAGGATAAAATGTTTTTTATTAAGTAGAGAAAAGATTTTTTCGTTTTTTTCTCTATCTTTACCTATGAGAAAAGAAAGGGTATAATAGGGCACAGCGTATTTTTTTAGAAAGAGGAAAGATGAAGAAAAGAAAATCAATACCAGGGACGATAGACCAGTATCTTCGGTGGCCCATTTGGCTTTCTCTCCTGTGGATTCCTATTTTAATTTCGGTAAGCTTTATCGATTGGAAGGCGTTTTTTGTCCTTCTCTTTTTTGCTGTAGTATATGTCTGTTTTGTACTGTATCTCTATCAGAGCAGAAAGTCCAAGCTGATGTCCTCCCTTTTGGAATTCTCCTTAAAGGCAAATGATAGCAACGCCAGACTTTTTGAAGAGATGCCTACAGCCTATTGTATCGTCAATGAAGAGGGAGGAATTCTTTGGGAAAACAAAGCCTTCCATCACATCTTACAAAAAGACAGCGGGGTAAAGAAGAATTTACTTTCCCTTTTCCCCAATATTCAGAAAGAGATATTGACGGAAAGCGGAGCGGTCTTGGAAGTACATTCTTCCTTTAAGGACAGAAAGTACTGTATTGACCTGATTCGTGTGGATTCCTTGCAGGATGCGGAGCCGGAATCCCTTACCTTATCGGAGGAGACTCGTTTAATTGCGGTTTACCTTCGGGATGAAACGGAAGAATTGGAATTACAGCAGAAGCTGGATGAGGAGAGAATCGTAGTAGGTCTTGCCTATGTAGACAACTACGAAGAAGTTATGGAGCAGATTGAGGAGGTGAGAAGATCCCTGCTTACTGCTTTAGTGGATCGAAAGATTAACCGTTATATCGATTCTGCCAACGGCGTAGTAAAGAAAATCGAAAAGGATAAATATTTTTTCATTCTTAAGCAATCCGCTTTGGAAAAAATGATGGATGACCGCTTCTCCATTCTGGAAGAGGTGAAGAAGGTAGATGTGGGAAATGACCTCTCCGTAACCCTCAGCTTGGGTATCGGTTTCGGTGCGGGGGATTATGCCCAGAACTATGAATATGCCAGAACCAGTATGGATATGGCGCTGGGCCGTGGAGGCGACCAGGCTATCGTAAAGACCCCTGAGAAGTTAAACTTCTTCGGCGGAAAGAGCCAGAGCACGGAACGTGTTACCAGAGTAAAGGCCAGAGTGAAGGCTCAGGCCTTCCAGGAGTTAATCGAGTCCAAGGACAAGGTACTCATTATGGGACATATCAACAGTGATATGGACTGTCTGGGTTCCTCCGTGGGTGTGTATCGTATGGTTACCGCCTTGGATAAGAGAGCCTATATTGTTCAGAACGGGGTAACCTCCACCATTTTACCCTTAAAAGAGCGTTTTCTGGAAAATGAAGATTATCCGAAGGATATGTTTATTGACGGAGAAACTGCGAAGGATTTGGTGGATAACAACACCATGTTGGTGGTGGTAGACTGTGACAGACCTTCCATTATTGATGAACCGGAACTTCTTACCATGGTGAAGACCAAGGTGGTTTTTGACCATCATAGACAAAGCTCCGAAACGATTCAAGGGGCGGTATTAAGCTATTGCGAGCCCTATGCCTCCTCCGCTTCCGAGTTGATTGCGGAAATGATGCAGTATATTCGGGACGGCATCAAGGCAAAGCCTATTGAGGCGGACTGTATGTATGGCGGTATCGTGATTGATACCAGAGAGTTTACCAACCAGACCGGTGTAAGAACCTTTGAGGCGGCGGCTTATCTGAGACGTTGCGGCGCGGATATCACCAGAATCCGAAAGGTATTCAGAGAAGATTTCAGCGATTATCAGGCCAAGGCGGAGGCTATCAGTCGGGCGGATATTTACCGGGATTTCTTCGCCATCAGCAGTGTTTCCTGTGAAGGCACGGAAAGCCCCACGGTACTTGGTGCCAAGACCGCCAACGAGCTGTTAAACATTCGGGGAATTAAGGCCAGCGTGGTCTTAACCAAGGTAAATGACGTAGTGTTCATTTCTGCCCGTTCCATCGATGAGATGAATGTGCAGGTTTTAATGGAAAAGCTGGGGGGCGGAGGACACCGCACCGTGGCAGGAGCCCAGATTAAAGAGGGTGAAGTGGCAGACTGCATTGTGCAGGTCAAAAAGGCCATCGATGAGATGATTGAGGAAGGAGAAGTAGAGTAATGAAGGTAATTTTATTAAAGGACGTAAAAGCATTAGGAAAAAAGGGAGAAATCGTAGAGGTTAGTGAAGGTTATGGAAGAAACTTCATTTTACCCACCAAAACCGGTGTACCGGCGGATGCGAAGAACTTAAATACCTTGAAGTTACAGCTGCAGAATGCGGAAAAACTGGCAGAGGAAAGACTGGCAGAGGCTAAGGAATTAAAGGAAAAGCTGGAGGCTATCAAGCTGGTGTTTACCATGAAGGCCGGAAAAGACGGAAGAGCCTTCGGTTCCATTTCCACTAAGGAAGTACAGGAGGAACTGAAGAAGCAGCACAAGCTTACTGTGGACAAGAAGAAAATGGAGCTGGATGTACCTATGAAGAATTTCGGAGGCTATGACATCAAGGTGAAGCTGCATAAGGATGTGGAAGCAACCCTCCATGTAAGCGTTCAGCCACAGGCCTAAAGAAATTTCAAGACTTCTCTCTTTTTCGAAAAATGCTAAAGAAAAGGAGAGAAGTTTTTTAGACCGAAAGTAGAGAGGGAAGAAAAATGGCTGAACAGGAAGAGCGCCTGGTACTAAGAACCGTTCCCCATGCCAAGGAAGCGGAAGAAAGTGTCATCGGTGCCATGATTCGAGACCAGGATGCGGTGATGACTGCTTTGGAAATTCTGGTACCGGAGGATTTTTACAATAGACAATATCATATTTTGTTTGATGCCATGCGGGAAATGTCTTCCGAGGGCGTGAGCATTGACTTTGTCAGTCTTCAAGAGCGTCTTCGAAGAAAAAAGGATGTTCCGCCGGAGTTTTTTTCTCTGGAAACCCTTAGAAATTTGGCGATTTCCGTTCCCAGTGTGGGAAATGTTCGTCTCTATGCGGAGATGGTAAAGGAAAAGTCTACCCTGCGGGCTTTGATTAAAACCAATGAGGAGATTGCAGAGCTTTGCTATAGCGGGAAAGAAGATTTGGAGACCATACTGGAAAGTACGGAGAAACGGATTTTCCAGCTGCTGATGCAGAAAAATAACCGGCAGTTTGTTCCCATTGATGAGGTGGCGATGAATGTGCTTCGACGCATTGAAGCCGCTTCCAAGCAAAAGGAATCCATCACCGGTGTGCCTACCGGCTTTATTGACCTGGATTATCGAACCGCCGGGCTGCAAAAATCGGACTTGATTCTGATTGCCGCTCGTCCTTCCATGGGAAAAACCGCCTTTGTACTCAATATCCTGGACCATGTGGCGGTAAAGAAACGGGAGCCTGCCATGGTATTCTCTTTGGAAATGTCCAAGGAGCAGCTGGTAAACCGTCTGCTCTCTTTGGAAACCTCCATTGACGCGGATAAACTGCGAAAGGGAAACCTTACCGATGAGGATTGGGGAAATCTGATTGAGGGAATTGACCGTATTTCCCATGCCAATATGGTGATTGATGATACGCCCGGAATCACGGTTTCCGAACTTCGGGGCAAATGCCGGAAGATGAAGCTGGAAAAGGGCATTTCTCTGATTATGATTGACTATTTACAGCTGATGAGCGGAGAAAGAGGAAAACGTTCTTCGGAAAACAGACAGCAGGAAATCTCCGAAATATCCCGCTCCTTAAAGGCCATTGCCAGAGAAATGGATTGTCCGGTGATTGCCCTTTCTCAGCTGTCCAGAGCTGTAGAACAAAGACCTGATCATCGTCCTATGCTTTCCGACTTAAGAGAGTCGGGAGCCATCGAGCAGGACGCGGACATTGTAATGTTCTTATATCGTGATGATTATTACCACAAGGATTCGGAGACCCCCAATGTGGCGGAGGTTATCATTGCCAAGCAAAGAAACGGTCCCATCGGAACGGTTACTCTGGGATGGCAACCACAGTATACAAGGTTTGTGAATGCAACAAGAGAGAAGCACTAGATAGATATAATAGGGAAAAGCTTATGGCGGATTTATTCAATAAAAATGCAAGAGAAGCTGTAGAGGCAATGGTGCAGAAGCCGGAGTTTTCAAAAGAAGCTTTGGGGGAAGAATATCGTAAGCTGGAAGCGGAGGGTTTCCCTGATGGGGATAGGATTCGTTTTATTTCTGCTCTTGGAAATAGTGGTGAGATAGCTTATCATTACCAGCTAATCTGTAAGGACTGGGAAGAAGAGACGCAGCTTTTCTTAGAGAACAGTTTTGATTGTCATGGAGAAGAAGGGCTGAAGTTTTTATGGGAAAAGCTTCGCAAGATGGAAGAGCAGGAAAAAAGGAAGAGAGCATTTACTGCCTATTTGATGGCAGTATGTCTTTCCAAGTTAAAGCATAGAACGTTTTATACTTCCTATTGTGATTGCTTGGCAGTTTTTTTGACTGAGCTTTTGGAAAAAGAAGGAGAAGCCTTTCTTCGTTCTAAGCTAATTATTGCCCTTGGATGGGTGGGCTCATCCAAGGAAATCGAAGTTCTCATAAAACAAATGCATAGCGATGAAGATGCTCTTTGCAGGGCTTGGTCTGCCACAAGTCTTATGCAAATGTCTTTTCATCGGGTGAATAAGGCGGTTTTACAGGAAAAAATACGAGCAGAATTTGCAAGAGCTATCTTAGAAGAAAAGGATGCCTATGCCTGTGGGCTGATCTTGGAATCCGCACAAACTATATTTGGGAAAAAATGGATTACAAGCTCTGCCATAGAAAATATAGAGCTTGAAAAAATAGAAAAGGCAAAGAAATCCGCACTTAGATTTTTATATACGAAGTAAATAAAAGGGGAAAATAAACTCCTTACTAGGGAAGGAACCGGGGAAAAATCATAAAACAGCAAAAAAAATAGAGCAAAAGAAATAGAACGAAAGAAATAGAGCAAAAGAAATAGAACAAAAGAAATAGAGAAAAAGAAATCGCTCTATCTAAGCTCTAAGCTCTCCGCATTGTACCAAAGAAAGCCATTCTCTTTACAGTACTGCTCAATCTCTTGGCTTAATTCGGAATTCGCATGATATTCTGTGAGATAGACTGAAAGACCGGCAGTTTTTGCTTTTTCCAAATATTCTTCATAATAAGCTTTAGTTTCTTTATCCTGAGAAAGATAGGAGGGCTTGGAAAAATCGATTTTGGTGAAGACGCATTCCTGGTTCACCCCGTCAAAGAGGCTTAAAGCGCTACCATCCTCTATGCTTTTTTGTACGAAAGTATCACCTCCATTTAAAATTAGAGGGAGAGAGTATTGCTTCAGCCCTGTTAAAATTGTTTTCAGCCCTTGATAGATATCCACTTTGGGATATTGATAGTAAATGTCTGTGTTATCCAGAAAAAAACCGTCTAAACCCATGGCGGCATATTGTTTTCCTAAACTGTTGATTAGAAAATCCTGCCACTGTGGATTACTGACATCCATCCAGTATTCTTCCTCCCAGTTTTCATAGGGCGCCAGACTATCCTTTTTAAAATCTTCATAATAGGGGCGGAAATTTTCCAAGGCACCGATGTTCAGATAGCCGTAAACCTTTGTACCTTCCGCCTTGATTTCCCGAATCTGCTCAGGACTAAAGTTAGAAGGCTCCAGAACCACCATGCGGTAGTTTTTCAGCTTTTGGAGAGCTTCCTTATCCTTTCTCTCTATTCCGGTATTTCCGCTAATTCCAAGAAACACCCCATAGTCCTTTTTGGGGCTTTCAGCCTTGGTACAGAAGCTGAGCGTAAGCAAAAAGAAAACACAAAGCAGCAGGGCGGGGAAAAAGCTGATTTGTGTTTTCTTTATTTTCATGGGTTCTCCTTATTTCTCATGCATCTTTCTGTAGCTTCCATCTTATTCTACTACTCGATATTCCTTTAGTACATGGTCATCTTCAAAAATCAGGGGTTTGGCACTTAAACCGTCGGCATCCTGATCATAGTAGCCCATTAAATAGTCATTGACCTCTTGGAGATTGGAAAATTCATCAACCTGATAGGGAAGCTCAAAGGCCAGCTTTTCAATAAAGAGATATTTGTCGCCGTCCTGTACCAGAACCCCCACATGCCCGACGAATTCCTGCACTTTATTCTTGCCGTCATCCATGGTCATAAAGACGGAAATCATATGCATTTTGTCGTTTTGGAAAGAGATTTCTTTCTCCTTCCAGGATTTTTGAATTTCTTCGGCCAAAACCTTGCTGTCCTTCGTATTTGTTACATCAATGTAGGAGAAGAGGGTATCGAATTTCTTCTTATCTTCTCCGGTGAAAATGTTTTTTGCGGAAATTGCATCAAAATCCGAAAAGAGCATAGTGGTATCCCCCGGAGTCTGGTTTCCTACAGAGATAAAATCTCCCATCAAAGAGTAGGCGGTAATTCTACAGTTTCTACCTACATATCCCCCTTTATCTAACCATGCATCCACCAGCTTATCTGTATCCAAGCTTGGAAATGCCTTGTCAATGGTGGTCATCTTTTGTACAAGATTGTCCTTCCCGACAGCATTGTTATATTCATCCACAGCGGCAAAAAATGCTTTGATTTTCTCATCTTTCAGACCTGCATTTTTTAAAGCATTGGAAACCCGGTCTCTACTTTCCTGATCCACCAGATTGGAATATTTTAGGGAGAGCTTTGCCTTACTTACAGGTGTAAGACTGTCGGAGACGTCATTGCCTTGTTTAGTCTCTGCTACGGAAATCTCATTGCCTTGTTTTGTCTCCGCTACGGAAACCTCATTGCCTTGCTTAGTCTCTGCGACTGCAGCAGTACTTTCCTTTTTTGGGGAAGTCCCTTTATTTCCGCAGGCTACGGCAAGAAGGCTTAAGCCAAGCAGAAAAATTCCAAATTGCTTTTTTATCATAGAAGACCTACTTTCTGAAAATGTACTATAATACTCTCAGGCAAGTCTTTGCCGGAGAAAGTTTGCTCATTATGGAAGACTGTAGTTTTCCTCTTCAGGTTACAAAGAAAGGAGAATTTTGTATCTGAATAGTTTTTTTATAGATTGTTTTCCGATAGAAATTCCTTTCGACGCTTGTATACTGAATACCGATTTTGGGCTTATAAATCATCTATACAGTGAATTAAAAAAATATTTATAACTTTTTCTATACAATAAAAAATATTTATTTCACTATTTTATAAATGATTTTTATACATGTTATCATCTTAAATATTTCTGAAAATGGGTAATTCAAATTGCAAAAGTACCGATAAAATAGTATGATGAATGCACCGATAAACTTTTTTTCAGTAAGGGTAAAAGAAGTTTATTTTGGGGAAGGAGGAGCCATGAAAATCGAGAAAATTGATGACAACTCCATCAAATGTACTTTATCCAGTTTGGATTTATCTTCAAGAAATATAAATCTAAGGGATATGACCTATGGCTCGCAGGCTGCTAAGCAGCTCTTTAATGAAATGATGTTGAAGGCAAAGGAAGAAGTGGGATTTGCAATGGACAACACCCCTTTGATGATAGAGGCTATTCCTTTACAGGGTGGTGCGGTTCAACTCATTATTTCTAAGGTGGATGATCCGGAAGAATTAGATACACGTTTTTCGAAGTTTTCCACCGCAAGCAACGGACAAAACGGCTGGATTTCAGAACTGGCCACCCAGATTCTTGAAGGCGCTCACGGACTGATGAAACAGTTGAAGGAGACAGAAGACAACAGTGATGAGGAGTTAGATGCTTCTCAGACGGAGACTAGACAGCAGGAAAAGAAAGAAGAAGGGCTTCGCTTATACCGTTTTCAGAGCTTAGACAGAGTGATTGATGCGGCGAAAGCAGTTCATGGCATGGATTTAGGAAACAATAGCCTTTATAAAGACGTGGATAAGAAGGAATTTTACCTTTCTATACATAGTAAGAATGAAGATATGGAAACGCTAAATCGCGTGGCAAATCTTTTGCTGGAATACGGAGAGAGATTACACGGTAATATGGCTAGCGAGGCCTATTATCAGGAGCATATGGAATGTTTGATTCCCAATTCTGCATTGGAGAAACTACAGACAGTTTAAATCCCTTACAAAGTAAAGCAGATGTGATATACTGGTAGCTGCCAATTCTTAAGAAAAGAAGGAGGAAGGCTATGGACGAAATTACCAAGGATATGAAAATCGGTGATATTCTGGCTTTAAATGAGCTGATTGCACCGTTTCTCATGCAAAACGGCTTAGGCTGTGTATCCTGTTCCGCATCCAGCGCAGAGTCTTTGGAAGAAGCTTGCGAACTCCATGGCATTAACGTGGAAGATTTGACGGAAGATTTAAACGATGTTTTAAGAGAGTATTTGGAGACACAGGAAGCATCACAGAACGGATAGGAATTTTTAAGAAGAAAAGAGGAGCAGTTTGGCAGGATTTGCCGGGCTGCTTTTTTTCTATGGAATTGGGGCTTAGTCTGTAAAATCAGATTTCAGAGTTTTTATCCGGAAAAAAGCTTGAAATACCCTGATGAACAAATTTTTTGAAAAAAATCAAATTTCCTGTTGACAACTAGGAATTCAAAGTGTATTATTACGTCAGTTAGATAAAACTAACTGTTGTGAATTTGCAAATACCTGGTTTGTAAACTTCATAACTGCCCTGTGTTCGTGTCCTCCTGACCATAAGCACGACACAAGGGAAATCTCCTGAAATAAATAGACTCAACTTAAGTGTCCGTCCACAAGACGGGAAAAAAGCAGAAGGCGCTCACCTTCTGCTTTTTTCGTTCTAAAGAAGTATTGCAGGCAGGGGAGGATATATTTTCTTGTAAAAATTAGAGCAAAGAAAGTCCCATCCCTTTGTTATAAATTCAAAGAAAATGACGATAATAGATAGACATATTGTGTAAAAATTAAATATTAAGAACCAAATTAGGCGATTTAGAAAGGACATTCGGTAAAAATGTAATGCGGAAGGCTTTCCGAAGGAAAAGACGGAAAGCAATACGGTGGAATGTCTGTTGAAGGGAGTAATTATGAAGCGCTTTTTAGCACTATTTTTGGCCGTATCTATCGGCTTACAGAGTTTTACTGCTGTAGGAGAAAGCTCAAGTCTTGTAGGGGATAGTGCCGTTCTGAACGAACAAGCCGGGGAGAAAGGAATTTCTTCCGGGGAGGCCACTGCATTGACCCGGGAAAGCGGAGAGGACAATGGGGAGGAGTCTAAAGCGGAGGAAAGCCAAGAAGCAAGTTCCGAAACAGAGGCAAGTGCCCCGGGAGAAACAGGAGAATCTCAGGAAACTCTTGAGGCTCAAAGCAGGGAAGTGAAAGAACAGGAAGGGCTTTCGGTAAAAGAAAGTGTTAAGGAAGCGGAAGGCGAAGAGACGGAAGTGGAAGCACTTCCTACTTTGTCTTACTCTACCATCGAAAGAAATGAGAAAAAGCATTTTCAATATAAGGATGAGGAGATTACCGTAAATGCCGAGCTGGAATATCCGGAAAGTCTGCCTAAGGGTGTTGTGTTTTTGGTTCGCCCGATTTTAGAAGAGGAAAGAAAAGAGCAGTATCAGGCCTATAAGGCGGCTTTACTGGAAGCTAAAAACGAAGAGAAAAAAGACATAGAGAATATGGAAAGTACCGGAGAAGAGAGCTATGTACTCCATGACCTTAGACTCTATGATGTAGGCTTCTTTCTTAAGGAAGAAAAAACGGGAGATTGGGAAGAGGTTCAGCCGGAAAAGGGAAGGGTGAAAATCGACTTTACCTTAAAGAATAGTTTGGAAGGAGAGGGGAAGCTACAGGTGACCCACCTTCCTATTAAGCAGGAAAAAAAGCAGGAGGGAATCAACAGCTTAGAGATTCCTAACCTGCAGAAGGAAGATATTCTTGTGGAGGATCTGGAGATTAAGGAAAACAAGGCCTTCTTCAGTAAGAAAGAAAGAATTCAGTTTAGTCTGGATAGTTTCTCCACCATTGGAATTTATAAAGGAGAGGTAAATGCTACAGAGCATATTTTAAATGATGTAAAATTTACTTTAAATAACATCAATGTTCAGCTGAAGAACAAGGGGGGACAAAAGGATTTTCAGCAAGTCGCTAAGGAGGGCAATACCGTTAGCTGGAAATTAAATGAGAACTATTCTCCCTATGAAGTGGAAAACTTACATATGGATATCCGTTTTGTAAGGTCTGGAGACAGTTTTACCGTAAAAAATGGAGAAAAGATTCGCTTCAGCTTCCCTTCTATTTTACGGGCAAAAGGAGCAGGCACTTATTACAATACCGGCTATCCCGCTAAAAAATTCTACAAATTTACAATCCGGGAGAATCCTGCCAGCAAGAATTGGGAGCTGGAAGTGGAATTCTTAGAGGATTTTGAGCTTTCTGCTTATGGGGAGATTAGAGGAATCATCACCTTGGATTTTGGTCTGGATTCTTCCAAGCTTACGGAAACGAAGGATAATCCGGTGGAGATTTCCTTACCGGAGCAAAATTATAAAATCATTCTTCCACCCCTGCCATCCGTGATTTCCGGGGTAAAGAAGGTGGCGGATGCCCAGCCTGCCAAGGGACAGGTGGCGTGGAATATTACCCTGGGAGAGAATTCTCCCGGTGTTGCCTTAAACGGTTTAACCGTTACCGACAGCTTTCAAAACAATCATCAGGTCTTTTTATCGGCTACCTGGCTGGGAAAGAAAGATCCCTTAACCGGTCAGGATATGACTCTCCATATGACGGAAGCTGCGGGAGGCGGAAATGGTATGAATACCTACAGCTATACCTTTCCGGAGGGAGGAGAAGTGATTCGTGCTCCCCAGACGATTCGGATCGTTACCGGTATTCGGAGAGAGGTGTATAAGGATAAAAATGCCACTACCCTTAGAAACAACGTGAGCTTAAGTCATAAAAACGAAGCCCGTCTTCCTAAGGATACGAATAAAAGATCTACCTCTGCTCTAACCACGATTCCGAAGATAAGTTTAGTTAAGAGTGGAACACAGGTCAGCGGAAATCGTGTCCGTTGGAAAATAGACTTTAATAATGACCGAGCGGCAGCTGTTCAAGCCAGAGTGCTGGATAATTTGAAGAAAGGTCTTACTCTGGATGAGAGTAAGGGAATCACCATTCGCTATGGGGGTAGAGAGGCCACCGTTTTAAAGCCCAATAACAATCATGTGAATCTGGCGGGAAGAGGCTTTGGAGACGTTAACGATGTATCCTATACCTATAATAAGGGCACAGGTCCCAATGGTGGAGATACCCTGACCCTTGCCTTCGGTACTCGCTTTAAGGAACCCTACAGTATCGAATTTGATACGCTTGTGGCGGAGGACTTTCCTTTACAGGGAAGCGGGACGGATACGACTATCGGCAATCAAGCTCAGGTGATAGCTACCTATCCTACCGGAGATGTCGCGGGAGGTATTTCAGATGAGTTAAGCAACCAAACTCCGATTGTTTCTGCTGCTTTTAAGTCCATTTTCCTGGAAATCAAGGGAACAGGAACGGATTCCAGGAAGGCACTTTTAAACTGGAGAGTAAAGGCCACCACCAAGGAAAATTATGAAAAATTAAAGCTGGTGATCAACAATGGACAATACCATGAGTTTAACAGCTTAAATCTGCGCTATGGAGAAGGGGCTTCCGCCTCTAATCTATTTGTGGATAAGGCAAGCAGAGACAAGCTTGTAAATCAAACACAGACGGAAACCATTATGGCAAGCGACGGGGTTACCCCTATTGCTACCTTGAATCTGACTTATATTCCCAGCGCGGGAGCTCCGGCAGGGGGAAATGTGGAATTAACCGTAATACGAAACAACGGTGTTCCGGCGGAAGAGCGTTTTGATATTGGACTGCTGTCCTGGAATCACAACTCCAAGGCACTGTACTATATGACGAGAAAGGATGGAAATCATTACTTTGGTAGTAATGCCACCCTGTCTCTCTACACCCATAAGGAGGATACTAACCCCCTTAAGATGGTGAGGTCCGTGGCGGATCCCCAGATGATGAGTCAGGATATGCTGAGAAAGACGGTGCAGAGCTTTTATGATGATGAGCAGAAGCGTGCTTATTTCCGTTTCCAAATTACGGCAAATGCCAGTCGTATGGAGGATTTGAAGAACTTTGTATTACAGGATGACCTTCAAAACATTTTCCAATACCGGAAACCCAACGGGCAGACGCAGCCATTGGATTCCAAGTATTTTACCATTACCACGGCAGCAGACAGCAAATATCCCACACTGGCAAGAATCGGAAGCGGAACTGCGGAACAGATTGTATCCGGCAGTGAGCTGACGGTAGATAATGTAGCGAAGAGGGTAGAATTGAACTTACAAAATCCTTTAAGTGATACCCTGTACATGGATATTTATGTTTATCTGAATCAGGAAGGGCAGGATGTTCTTTTTGAAAATACCAATGCAGCAGGGCTTAATTTACAGGAAGCAATCATCAGTGCCAACAATAGAGCGACCATCAGCTCTACCAGCTTTCCCACCTACCTAAATGGCGGAAATCCGATTGTTCATGAAGCCACGGCTTCCGGAACCGGAAAAACCCAGGTGATTCCCAATAAGATCTTGGTCAAGGAGGGAGACCAGGGAAAGGCAGGATCCCGCTATCAGGGCGTTATAAACTGGAAAGTTTTGATTAATCCTTTGGGTGGAAATATTACCGGAGGAACCGTTCTGATGGATAAGATTCCCAAGGGCCTATTCCTGGATATGAAGTCCATTAAGCTCTATAGAGTCAAGCATCAGGAGCATTCTATAGAGATTAACGGAGATGTAAATGATCCCAATAATGCCACGCTAGTGCCGGATACGGAGTGGGAGGCCAAGCGACTTCGTCATTTTGATGATCAGCATGATCTGGTAACAGAGTTGGAAGTTATTTTGAAAAATTCCACTACGGATACCTATGTTCTGGCTTATTCTACGGATATTACAGCGGATATTGAGAATACAACCCCTCCCTTTGAAAATGTGGTGTATGTAAAAAAGGCTTCCGGAGAACCGGATTCTATCGCGAAAAAGTCGGTAAAGGCTCAGTCCTTTGACTATTCCACCGGCTCCAAGAAGGTACGCTATGTCATTAACAAGAAGGATTCCCTTGCAGACAATAAGGTAAGTCTTCCCTTGGCAGGAGCGGAGTTTGGCCTTTTTGAAGAAAAATACTTACCCTTTTTGAAAACGGCAAGTAAGGATGCTCTTTTGGGTATGGCCCATGACTACGGGGTTACCGATGCCAAAGGACAGGTGCGTTTTTCCGGTGAGGCTTACGACAATACCCAACCCACGGAAAATATCTATTACGTCATGGAGATGGAAGCTCCTACAGGTTATAAAAAGGATAGAAGAGTCTTCGGACCCTATAAGGAGGATGCGGGAAGGCGGGAAATCAAACCGATTTACGGAGGAAAAGAAATTTCCGATGCATTCTATAACTTTAGAGAAAGGGAGGAGTATAAAACCGGTTCCGCAGAGATTAAGAAGATTTACGAGGAAGAAAATCCTCGTCTTCCTAAGGTTTCCTATGTGGCTAAAGGAAAGGGAGATAAGACCGGTTATAAGACAAAATTTAAGTTCTATATTAATCCGGATCCGGAGATGAAGGGGGATTACTTTAAGGAATTCCCTATGGTGAAGGTAGACGGAGAAGCCGGCGTATATGAGTATCCTGCCGGTATCGGCTTTGGAGAAAGCGCTGAGGTGGAAACTGCTCCTGCGGTGGCAGTACCGGATGGACAGGGAGGTTTCACTTATGAAGGAAGCCTTCAGTTAAACGGCCTACCCTGGGGACAGTATGCTTTGGAAGAAATTGATACGGAAACAGGATATCTGCTCAGCGATCGTATTGTCTTTAATGTAGAGCGTGAGAAAACCCCTAACGGCACTCCTGTAAGCAGCAGTACCCTGAATTATCAGGGAGAAAAGGACGGGGAAAGAGTAGTTCTTCGGAATTACCCCACAGTCTTCTCCTTTGAAAAGAGGGATGGAGAAGGAAACGTTCTGACGGGAGATGCTCTGAAGGGGGCAAAATTCCGTATTACAGGAAAGACGGAGGATTTCCTGCAAAGTAGGGATGCTTCTTCCCGTTATACCTTGCACAGCGCAGGAAACGAGTCCTATATTCTTCTTACAGAAGAGGAAATGAAGAAGGACGGCGGTTTACTGGGTGTCTTAAAAACAGGAGTGGAGTATCGCTTTAGCGAGGAAGTTCCTCCAAGAGGCTATGAAAAGGGGCCTGCAATTCCATTTACGATTAATGCCAATAGCGGAAATCTGGAATTGAAGCAGCCGGCCAATGCTTCTTCGGAGGCAGGATTTTATAGCTCTGACGGCGCAAAGCTGATTTTGAAGGATAATCCTACCCGAATCTTGATTTCGGAAGAGGATCAAAACTTCTTCCCGGTGGCTTATTCCTCTTACAAGCTTTATCTTGCCAATAGAGATGGAAGTAAAAAGGAAGAAAGTCCTGCATTTTCCTGGGATAATGGGGAAAATACGGAAAAAATCCTGGAGAAGCCGGTGGCCGGAGAGTACTACCGTTTGGAAAGAACGGCTCAGTCCATTCTTTATCAAAAAAATGCAACAACGGACTATGCGCTTTTTAGTCTGTCTAAGGACGGAAAGAGCATCGATGCGGTGGAAAGCCACGGCATTACACTGGAAAAACGGGCGGATAGAAGCCTGATGGTGAAGGCAAAGCGAATTCTTGCAGAAGGAAGCTTAACAAAGATTGACAGAATCGATGAAAAGGCTTTGGAGAAGGCTACATTTGCCCTCTATCAGGTAAAGGACAGCGGAAAGGCGGACAAGGCGGAGGCTTTGGAGCAGGGAGGAAAAATTGCCGTCTTGTACTCGGATCTTGTACTGAGAAAGCCGGAAAATGACCTATATCTGGGAGATTTTACGACAGATGAATCCGGAAAGCTGTCTACGAAGGATGGGGGCAATAAGCCGAATCTTTCTTATGAAAATAAGCCTCTTTCTCAGGGGCTGCCCATCGGACTCTACTATTTTGTGGAGACCAAGGCGCCTACAGGCTACAGCATCGAAACGGAGCAATCTGGACAGGAGAAGAAAAAGTACTTCTTTGCGGTTCGCCCGAAGGAGGATGGAAAAGCGGTACTTGCCCGTTCTCTGGAAAGCGTTTTGGAAACAGAGGCAGGACTTCCGGAGACAGCCGACAGGGAAAAACCGGGATTTGCAAAAAATACCAGAATTCCGGGAACCTTAAATCTTGTAAAGGAAGCGGAGCATACCGGAGAGAAATTATCCGGGGCTCAGTATGGACTTTATTTGGATGCGAAGGGAGAAAGCCCTGCAAAGGACAGTAGCGGAAAGCCTTTGGTAAAGGAAAGTAATGAAGAAGGTCGACTAAGCTTTTCCAACCTGGAATGGTATCAAGACTATTATGTGAAAGAAGTCAGGGAGCCAAGAGGCTATCGGCTGGATCAGAAGGTCTACGGACCTTTCCGTTTTTCAGCAAAGGAACTGGAGAAGGAAACTACTCAGGTGGATAGAGTGACCGGCGTTCGTTTCAACCACTACGGCATTGACCCTCTTCTCAGCTATCAAGAGAAGGACAAAAAGCGTGAGCTTTGGGAAAATGAAGAGAAGCTGAAGGGACTTAGGGTGAAAATAAAAGGTCTTTTCAAGGGAGAAACGGCAGTTACTGAAAAAACCTATACCACCGATGAAAACGGAGGCTTTACCGTTGCAGGAGATTTGGTGGCAGGAGAGGATTACAGCATCCTGCCGGCGGAAAACCTTCCTGCGTCTTTACATCCCATGAAGGACATGCATTTTCAAATTGACAACCAGGATAATTTTGTGGTGAAGAAGGGAGAAGATTCTCAGATTTTCTTTGTGAAGGACAATGTTTTGGAACTTCCCAGAGAGAGAACCGTTTTCCAGCTTTCCACAAGAGTGCAGCATGAAGAAGCCGGCAGATCGGAGAATGCTGTCCTTCCGGGAGTGGAATTTATGCTCTATAAAGATGCGGCGGGCACGGAAGCCTTCAGCGGAAAGCTGGTAGTCAACGGGAAAGAGGAGGAGATTACAGACGGTATTGTAAAGACCCTTTTAGGAAAGCCTGAAAACTTGGATTCTTCCAAAAAGGGATATCTGATGCAGAAGAATAGACTCTATCAGGAGGGAACTTTACGCCTCCACGGTCTTCCTAAGGGAGAGTATTATCTGAAGGCGGTAAGTCTTGGAGAAAGGCTTCCGAAAGAAGAAAATGTGGACTTTGAGGAAGAGAAAACAGCTTTTTACAAGCTTTCGCTTACTGACACGGAAAGTCGTTTGGAAGTGGTATCCTCTTCCGACATCGAAAAAGCAACAAAGGCTGAGGACGGCTATCATTTGCAGTTCGGGCTGAAGAAGGCGGATTTCTCCTTCCATACTACAGACTTTAAAACAAGAAAAGAGGACATCACAAAGCAGACTTATGCCCTCTATGTGGAAAAGGACTGGGCTATGGAGAAGCTTGTGAAGGGAGAGTTTTCAGAGGAAGACAGCATCATTAGCCGAGACAGTTTCAAGGATAGAGAGGCTAAGCCGGAAATCACTATTGAAGGCAGAAAGTATGTTTTGCTTTCTATACAGGAAAATGACGAGTCAGGAAATCTTAGCTTTAAAAACCTTACTCGTGCAAAGCGTTATGCTCTTTTGAATGTGACCAAGGAAGAGAATTATCAGGATCCTACGGAAGCCCTGGTTTTCCAGCCTTCCGATGAGGGCGCGGTAATTATCTCTTATGGAAGAAACCATAGAATCCCCACAAGACCGAAGTTTGCCGGACTCTACAGTATAGGAGAGGCGCTTTATCTTAAAGACAGGCAAGGACTCTACCATAACTTGGGAAAAGACGGTATTTTGGGAGAGGGAATCCCTCTTATGGAAAAGCTTACGTTCCAATGGCTACTTTACGAGAAGGAAATGAACCATGGAGGAATCGGTGGTGCCGGAGGCGGAAAGCATAGCTTTAAACCTGCTGTCCATCCGGGGGATACGATTATTAATGATACTCGAAATCCCTATAATCAAAACCCCAATAAGCCCATTCCCGGAAATCCGGGAAAGAGGCTCCTCTTTGTGGGCTTGGATGCTAACGGAAATCCCATTTATGTACCGGTGGATATCCTTCCGGGGGAGGTTCGTCGTTATATCGAAAAATACGGGATCCCCATTCCTTCAGGCGGAAACAGTCAAGTCTTAAAGAATCGTATTGTTCGATTGAATCCGAAGAAAAAGAAAAAGGGAGAAATCGGAAGCGGTTACAGTAGAGACGATTTAGCCCAGAGACTGGGTGCAGTTCTTGGACAAAACCGTGACCTCTCTCAGGAGGATTTGGAAGAATTACAAATCATCGGAGAGTATTTGGCTGCTATCCGAAAGGGAAGGGTGGACAAATACGGAAGAGCGATAGCAACCGGAGATATGTCCACTATGGTTCTGAATTTCGGACTCTTCGGCTCCAGCCTTTTGCTTCTTTGTGCCTATAGCTTATGGGAAAGAAAGAAGATGGAGAGAAAGAGAAGAAGAGTAAGAGCGTAGAAAAGAAGAGAGTATTCTGAGAAGCATTTTATTTAAAGCAAAAACGTAAAGAAAAAAGCTTAAAGCGAAAGATGTAAAAAAGATAGCTGAAAGTAAATGGCTGAAAGGAAATAGCGCAAAGTAAAACGTGTATTCGAGGAATCCTGTATTATCGATAGGATTCCACGGATACACTTTTTTTATACTTGACGTTCGAAAGCTTGGGTTTTATGGTGGAAGAGAAAAAAATCAAAATGTAAAGAGACAGACTAGGATGAAAAAAAGATAGAAAAAAAGATAGAAAAAAAAGATAGAAAAAAAGATAGAGAAAAGATAGAAAGATAGAAGAAAAACAATAGAAAAGAAAAGCGATAAAAAAAGATAGATAGCGAAGGAAGGTAGACGGAATGGGATTGGCATTAATTGAAAAAATCATCGCCTTGTTTTTGATGCTCTTTGCGGGCTTTGCTTTGGTAAAAAAAGATATTTTAAAGAAGGAAGACAGCCAAACCCTGTCCAAGCTATGTTTGTATTTGATTTCTCCCTGTGTGCTTTTCCATGCCTTTACGGTAGAGGTTACTCCGGAACGGCAAAAAGCTTTTTTTCTCTGCGGGATATTGGCGCTGGGAATACAGGGCTTTTTTACCCTTTTTATCTTTTTCTTGGATAAGATATTTCCCATGACTGTAGTGGAGAAAACCGCGGTGATTTACAGTAACTGCGGTAATATCATTATCCCGATTGTGGCCTATGCTTTGGGAGAAGATTATTTGATTTATATTACCGCTTATATCGGCGTATATAATATTCTGCTTTGGACTCACGGAATATCCATGTTTCAAAGACAGCTAAAGAAGGAGGGAAAGAAAGGGGACTTTGCAGATACGGTTACGGAAAATGTTGGAGAAGCTTCTGTTTTAAAAAAGCTTTCCGGATTTTTAAAAAATCCCAATATTTTAGCAATCATTTTTGGCTTTCTTTGCTTCAGTTTTCGGATTTCTGTTCCCAGACCTTTGGGGCAGGCTATTAAAGATATAGGAGGAATGATTGGCCCGGTCAGCATGATGGTCACCGGTATGGTTTTGGCAAAAATGCCTGTTGCTCGATTTTTTCAGAACAAGAGATTGTTTTTTGTGACTTTTTTGCGTATGGTTTTCTTTCCAATCTGCTTATTGCTCTTTTTTAAGCTTGGCCATATAGCAAGTCTTCTTCCCATGGGAAAGGAGATTTTTCTGGTGACTTATCTCAGCGCCATTGCCCCCAGCGGAACCAGTGTGAATCAGTTTGCTATCATCTATGAGCAGGATGCGGAATATGCCAGCTGTATTAATATCTTTACCACACTGGTAGCGATTGTGACCATGCCCTTGTTTGTCTACCTCTACCTCTGGATGATATAAAACGAGACTATAAAAAATATTGAAAAGTTAACTATGCAGTATAGGTCTGAAGTCGGGGCACGCTCTCGCTAGCTTCGCCACACATCGGTACTAAGCGAAAAACTGCAGTACCTTTGTTTTTCGCAAGTACCGGCGGGCTCAGACTACCCCTTTTTCAGACCTATACTGCATAAAAAATAGTTTTTAATATTCGTTTTTTATAGCCTCGTTTTATTCTTCTCCCAACATTACTGAGGTAGACTTCACAATGGCAACGGCCTTGGCACCTACTGTTAAGCCAAGATCTTTAACAGCCTCTAAAGAGATGGTGGAAGTGATGGTTACGCCTTCCTCAATCTCCAGCTTTACAATGGCGTTCACTGCGCCGTCTTTAATCTCCTTAACAGTTCCCTTCCATTGGTTTCTTGCGGAGATTTTCAGATTGTCGTTAGCCAGCATTACTTCGGTAGCCTTTACGAAGATACAAGCCTTCTTGCCTTCGGCAAGCTTTAAATCCTCGATAGCTTCCATAGAGATGGTGGAGCTGACACGGTTTCCTCCGGGAGTTTCCAGCTTTACGATACCGTTTACGGCACCCTTACGAATTTCCTTTACAATTCCATGAAAATGGTTTCTTGCACTAATCATTTTTCTTTCCTTTCTAGTCTCATTATGTTGCACAGCCCAGTCTACAGGGAAAAAGAATAAATTGCCAGTGAGCTATCTGTTTTTTAGATGATTTTTAGAAATTCTAGTCACCGGCCTTTAAATATTGGTACACCTCTCTTTTTCCGATGCCCCTATCCTTCGCCACCATTTTCATAGCTTCCTTTTCTGACAGTCCCTTATCCAGGTATTCCTGCAAGTGTTCTTCCATGGACAGCTCTTCCCATTGGGCCTTAGCCTCTTCCTTTTTCTTTTCTAAAGACTTTCCTTCTATAGCAAGAGCAAATTCTCCTCTGGGTTCTTCTTCCTGATATCTCTCTATTGCTCGGTCTAAGTCAAGATAAAGAAGTTCTTCATACTTTTTGGTTAGCTCTCTTGCTAGGGTAATTTTTCTATTTTCCCCGAAGGCTTCTCTAAGGTCTTCCAAGGTTTTTCGCAAATGATGGGGAGCCTCATAGAGAAGGATTGTTCGTTCCTCGTCCTTTAATTGGGAGAGTAGTCGTTGCCGCTCTTTTTTGTTGGCCTTTTCTGTGGGAAGAAAGGCTTCGAAGCAAAAGCGTCTGGTAGAGAGGGCGGAAAGGCTTAAGGTCAGCACGAAGGCAGCAGCTCCCGGAAGACTTTCTACAGGGATTCCTTGCTCAACTGCCTGTTTTACCAGTTCTTCTCCCGGGTCGGAGATACAGGGGGTTCCCGCATCGGTAATTAGGGCAATATGTTTTCCCTCCAAGCATTGTGCAATTAGTTCCCTTGCCTTTTCCACCTTATTAAACTCATGGTAGGCGGTCATGGGAGTTTTAATCTCAAAATGATTTAAAAGCTTGATGGAGTTTCTGGTATCCTCAGCGGCGATAAGGTCCGCTTCTTTCAGGGTGCGAAGCACTCGAAAGCTGATGTCCTCCAGATTGCCGATGGGGGTAGCACATAAACTGATTTTTCCGATGGGCATAATGGTCTCCTTGAATATATAAAAAGTTAAGGATTTATTGAATAAATCGAGCTTGGATTGCAGCTCTCATATCCGTTAATGGATAATATCCGAATGTGGATAATAGGTATTTTATCATACTTGTTTTATAATAGGGAAAGAAGCTTTTCTCATCATTTTATCCATCTTATTTTTATTCTGATAATCTTATATTAAACGATTTATTTATCTAAAATCATTTACTTTTTATTCTTTTCAACTTCTGAAAATCTATCACAGAAAGGAGTTTCCCTTTATGACTCAATCAGCTAAAAATTCAAACTTTCATCATACAGACAAGAAAGATATGGAGGACTTGGAAAAACGCAAAACCATAGAATCCTTCACCTTAATGGATGATATTTTCATGAGACTTGTATTTGAGGAAAAGTCTTGCACGGAATATGTTTTACAAGTTCTAATGAATAAAAAGAGTTTAAAAGTGAAAAAGCAGTATGTACAAAAAGATCTTCCTAATTTGTACGGTCATTCTTTGCTCCTGGATTGCTTTTGTGAAGATGATCAGGGGAATTTGTATAATATAGAAATTCAAAATTCGTCCCAAGATGCCGGACCTAAAAGAGCCAGATATCATGCCGCGCTATTGGATATTCATTATCTGGGAAAAGGGGAGGACTTTACGCATTTACCCGAAAGCTATATTATATTCATTACAGATAAGGATATTTTCAAAGCAAAGAAACAGCTTTATCATATTGAAAGGAAGATAGAGGAAATAGGAGCTGGTTTTCAGGATGGCTCCCATATCCTATATTTTAATACAGATTGCAAACAGGATAATGCCTTAGGAAATCTCGCCAAAGACTTTCATCGAGAGAACCCTGAGGAAATGCAATCTAAAATTTTATCGAAAAGAGTAGCTTTGCTGAAATCAAGGCGTTTGGATAAGAAAGGAGAGCAAAAAATGAATTTAGTGTTAGAGCAGTACAGACAAAAAGCATTTCGGGAAGGTATTGAAGAAGGCATGGAAAAGGGCGTTGAGAGTGGAAAACAAAGGATGGCTCTTCTTATGGGAATTCTTGCCGAGAAGGGCAGGGTGGAGGACATCAAAAAAGCTGCAGGGGACAAGTTATATTTAGAAAGCTTGCTGTCCGAGTTTGGCTTATAGAATTCGTTTTTTACCTATGGAGAACTCTGCTTTTCTATGGCGGAAAGTTTTCCCCTATGGTAGAATGTAACTGCTTATTTTTTTATTCTACCGGCTTGCAAACTGCGATATTCCAAAAGAGGAGAGGTGCTATGCAAAGAACAAAAAAACACAGCTCCATTCCCAGGGAGTATCCGCTGCCAAGGCTCTATACCAGTGTCAGCACTAAAGAAGAAAGCCTTAAAGTTGAGGCGGATTGGCATGACTATTATGAGCTGATTTATTTTCAGGAAGGCAGCTTTCAGCTCTATCTCAATTTGAAAGAAATCAATATCGAAGAGGAATGTTTGTTTTTGATTCCCAAGGGCTGTGTCCATCGCTTGTATGCTACTTCAGAGAAGGCGGTGGAGCATTCCCTGTGTTTTTGCTTAGAGGACTTCTGCTTTTCGGAGGAGGATATTTTGGAGCAGGGATTTTTCAGGGAATTAAGAAAAGAAGAACACTTTTTTCCTAAAGAAATCAGCCTGTCTCATTTGGGATTTTTGGAGATGGTACAGGGCTTTTCGGAAATTTACAAGTTGTTTCACCAGCACGGGAAGAAAGAAAGTTCTGTTTCCTCCAGCAATTCCTATCGTCTGGAGAGACTGGCGGACCACATGATGGTTAAGGGGGGCTTGTTGCAGCTCTTTGCCATTATGGAAGGTATGGGGATGATTTCGGAAAGGCGTTTGGTGGAAGAGGAAAAGCAGGTACTGTTTATTAAAAACAGTATTGAATATATTCGTGAGCATTATGCGGAGAAAATTTATATTCGGGATTTAGCAAATCTTTGTCAGTTAAATGAGCAGTATTTTACCCGTTTTTTTGGAAACAATGTGGGGATTTCCCCACTGGAATATATAAATCGTTACAGAGTAGAAAAGGCGGTGGAGTTACTTTCCAAGGGAGAGGATAAGGTTTTGGATGTGGCCAAAGCCACCGGCTTCCACAATCAGGGGAATTTTATCAAGATTTTCAAGAGCATTATGGGAGAGACGCCCCACCAGTATAGAAAGAGGTTAGAATGACATATTATTATCCTGCAGTAATTCGGAAGAAAGAAGATGGCTACAGAGTGGACGTAATTGACTTGGAGGATTGCTACGGCGAGGGAAAAACAAAGGAAGAGGCCTTGGAGGATGCTCGCTATGCCGGTGTGAACTGGCTGTTGGTGGAGTCTGAGGAGTCTATGGATTTCCCGAGACAGACCCATTTGGATGACATTGTTTTGGGAGAAGGAGAAGAGAAGACCATGCTGGCTTTTCTTATGCCGAAGGAAGGCTGGGACGAGTAGAAGTCTACTTAACTTGTTGAAGATAAGAAGCTGTTAGCCCTTTAAGGGGAAGACCGGGAACTCGGAATCTCCCCTTGCAAGACCTTCGGAATTTTGCTATACTCTGTCGGACGTAGAGATAGGAAAAAGGAGGATAGGGTGAATAAAATCGTTCTTCGCAATGGCTTTGTTTACAAAAAGGAAGGAATCGTAAAGGCTGATCTTTTGATTTCTGAGAGAAAACTATTTCTTCAATTCTCTAAAATGGACGAAGAAGGTGCCACTGTTTATGACGTGGATGGAAAATTAATAGTTCCGGGCTTCGTGGATGTACATGTACATCTGCGGGAGCCCGGTTTTTCTTATAAAGAGACCATCAAGAGCGGATGCAAGGCGGCTGCCCATGGAGGCTACACGGCGGTTTGCGCTATGCCGAACTTAAATCCTCCTCCTTCAAATATAGAGAATTTGACTTTGGAAATGGATAAAATTCACGAGGATGCCTGCATTGCCGTGTATCCTTATGGAAGCTTAACGAAAAATCAAAGCGGAAGAGGAGAGTTATCCGATATTGCGGAGTTGGCTCCCTATGTCATCGGTTTTACCGATGACGGAAAGGGCATGCAGGATGACTGGTTGATGCTGGAAGCCATGGTGCAGGCGAAGGCGGTGGGGAAAGCGGTGATTGCCCATTGTGAGGATGAAAGGGAACTGAAATCCGGCGGTTGTATCCATGATGGCATGTTTGCAGAGGCTCGCGGCTATATCGGCATCAACAGTGCTTCAGAGTGGAAGCAGGTGGAGAGAGATATTCATCTGGCAGAAGAAAGCGGTGCCCAGTACCATGTTTGTCATGTTTCCACCAAGGAATCCGTGGCGCTAATCCAGAAGGCTAAGGAAAAGGGACTGCCCGTATCCGGAGAGACAGGTCCCCATTATCTGATGTTTACCGATGAGGATTTACAGGAGGACGGCTCCTGGAAGATGAATCCTCCTATCCGCAGTATGGAGGATAGGGCGGCATTGATTAAAGGCATTCAGGATGGTGTGTTGGACTGCCTGATTACAGACCATGCTCCCCATAGTGCGGAGGAGAAGTCCAAGGGCTTAGACGGCTCTTCCTTCGGCATTGTGGGTTTGGAGACAGCATTTGCCTCCATGCTACATAACATGGTGCTTCGAAATCCTTTGGATCAGGATCCGGAGCGGGTGGATCTTAGAAAGGCAAAGTGCGGTACGGAAGAGCTTTTCAAAGATAGCGGGAAAAAGGCTTACGGCGCAATTTCTTTATACCGACTTTTAGAAATCATGTGTACCAAGCCAAGAGAGCTTTTCCCTATTTGTGGTCCTAAGTATATTGCAGAGGGAGAAGAGGCGGATCTTGCCATTTTAGACTGTGAGAAAGTCTATCGGGTAGATCCCACAAAGTTTTACTCCATGGGAAGGAGCACTCTCTTTTCCGGTATGGAGGTTCAGGGTGAGGTAGTGAAGACCTTTTATGAGGGAAAAGAGATTTATGATAGAGAAAAAGGCTTCTTAGAGGATTAAGTGCTTATTTTGAAAGTATTCTTCTTGATTTATCCGGTTTTTTGTATAGAAGAAGGATATGCAGGAAGTATACCTTTGTTTTGAAAGACCGGGGTAAAGTACCGGGAGCCTTTCAATATTGAAAAACTTGAGTCAAGGTTTTGGGAGTAAAGGAGTGAAGAGGGAAGATGAAAGAACGGGAGTTTAAGATTTTAGAGAATCGTCCCCTGGCTAAGGATGTATATCTTATGAAAATGGACGGGGATTGCTCGGCAATTCAGAGACCCGGGCAGTTTGTGGAAGTGGAGATTCCGGGAAAATATCTTCGCCGCCCCATTTCGGTTTGTGATGTGGAGGGAGATCAGCTTACTTTGATTTACAAGGTACTGGGACAGGGCACAGAGCTTCTTTCTTATAAAGAAGAGGGGGAATATCTTTCCCTCCTAACCGGTTTAGGAAATGGCTATGATCTTCGCAAGGTTCCGGACCATCCGGTGCTTTGCGGAGGCGGAGTAGGCGTGCCTCCCCTTTACTATCTTTGTAAAAAACTGGTGCAGGAGAAAAAGCATCCCTATGTGGCTTTAGGCTTTAGAACCAAGGAAGATGTTTTTTTTGAGGAGGAGTTTCGTGCCCTTTCCGTTCCTATTAACATCACCACAGAAGACGGCTCCTACGGTGCCAAGGGATTTGTAACAAGCATTTTGGGGCAGCATGACTATGCTCTTTGCTGTGGTCCTGAGCCTATGTTAAAGGCTGTGTACCAAGGGGTAAAGGACGGGCAGTTCAGCTTTGAGGAAAGAATGGGTTGCGGTTTTGGCGCTTGTATGGGTTGCAGCAGGAAAATGAAGACCGGCATGAAGCGGATTTGCAAGGACGGACCGGTATTTTCCTATGATGAGATTGTATGGTAAGGAGTGGAAAAAATGGTGGATTTAAGAACAAAACTCTCTTCATTGGACTTGGACAACCCTTTGATTCCTGCCTCCGGCTGTTACGGCTTCGGACAGGACTTTGCGCCGCTCTATGACTTAAATATTTTGGGCTCCATCTCCTTTAAGGGAACTACGGTGGAGCCAAGAGAAGGAAATGCCCTGCCTCGTATTGCAGAGTGCCCCATGGGGATGTTGAACTCCGTTGGCCTGCAAAATCCAGGGGTCAAGGTGGTAGTGGAAGAAGAACTCCCTGCCTTAAAGAAGATTTTCCATAAGCCCTTGGTAGCAAACATTTCGGGCTTTTCCTTCGATGAGTTTTCTATCCTTGCGGAGGAGATGGACAAGGTGGAAAATGTAGGGCTTTTAGAGGTAAATATCTCCTGTCCCAATGTGCATAACGGCGGTATGGCATTTGGAACCGATGCCAAAAATGTGGCGGAGGTTTGTAAGCGGGTAAAGGAAAAAACCAAGAAGCCTGTCTATATGAAACTAAGCCCCAATGTAACGGATATAACGGAAATGGCAAAGGCGGCGGAAGCAGCAGGAGCCGACGGCATTTCCCTAATCAACACTCTTTTGGGAATGCGGATTGATATAAAAAGAAGAAGACCGGTTTTAGCCAATAAGGTGGGAGGTTACTCCGGCCCCGGGGTCTTTCCTATTGCCCTTAGAATGGTGTATCAGGTACGAAAGGCTGTGCAGATTCCCATTATCGGAATGGGAGGCATCGCCTCTGCCGAGGATGTAATAGAAATGATGATGGCGGGAGCCAGTGCGGTGGAAATCGGGGCGGAGAATCTGGTACACCCTTACATTTGCCGGGATATTTTGGAGAATCTTCCCATTCTTTGCGAAGAACTGGGGATTTCCTCTTTACAGGAGATTATCGGGATTATTGATTAAGGCTGAAAAGAGAAGGAATTGGAATAGAATTCCCGCTCAGTCAGGGTGAATTCGAGATTTTGACAGGAAATAAGACATATAGTGGAATTTGCACATGCCAGCAGAAAGGATATATCATGGGAAAAGATGTGATTGTAGCTTTAGACTTTCCGACAGGAAAGGAGGCACTGGACTTTTTAGACCTCTTTCAGGAGGAAGAGCGGAAGCCCTATGTAAAGGTAGGAATGGAACTGTTCTATAGCGAGGGACCGGAGATTGTGCGGCAGATAAAAAAGCGGGGACATTCTATCTTCCTGGATTTAAAGCTTCATGACATTCCCAACACTGTAAAGGGAGGCATGGCTTCCCTGAAAGCTTTAGGCGTGGATATGACCAACGTGCATGCTTCCGGAGGCATCCAAATGATGAAGGCGGGATTGGAAGGGCTTTCCGGGGGAGAGCATTTACCCATCCTGATTGCCGTAACCCAGCTTACCTCCACCGACCAGAGGATGATGGAGGAGGAACTTTTGATTCCGAAAACCGTGAAGGAAGTGGTACTTCATTACGGGGAAAATGCCAAGGCAGCAGGGCTTCACGGCGTGGTTTGCTCCCCCCATGAAGCCAAGGAAATCCATGAAAGAATCGGTGCAGACTTCTTAACGGTTACCCCCGGAGTGCGTTTTGCCGGAGGAGAGGTGGGAGACCAAAAGCGTGTCATGACACCGGAGGAGGCCAAGAAGGTTGGCTCCGACTATATTGTCATGGGACGGCCCATTACCAAGGCGGAGAATCCGGTGGAAGCTTATCGGGAGGCAGTACGTCAGTTTTGTGATGCCTAAGCACCGGAATGTGCAAAGCTTCGTGAGAGCTAATCGAGAAACGTCCGACGGTTTAGTGATACCATCGTAATAAATTATAGAAAAGCGTATAAGATAGAAAAGGAGATATTATGGGAAGAAAAGAAGAGATTGCAAAGGGACTTTTATCCATTCAGGCGGTATTTTTACGGCCGAAGGATCCTTTTACCTGGGCATCAGGGATTCATTCCCCGATTTACTGTGACAATCGTCTGACCCTGTCTTTCCCTAAGGTGAGAAGACAGATTGAAGAGGGCTTGGCTGAGCTTGTAAAGGAAGAGTTTCCCCAGGCGGAGGCACTTTTCGGAACATCTACCGCAGGAATCGCCCATGCGGCTATTACCGCAGAGATTCTTGGCCTTCCCATGGGTTATGTTCGTGGCTCCGCAAAGGATCACGGAAGACAGAATCAGGTGGAAGGAAAGCTTAGTAAGGGAGACAAGGTTGTGGTGGTAGAGGATTTGATTTCCACCGGAGGCTCCGTACTGGACTGCGTAAAGGTTTTACAGGAAAATGGAGCGGAAGTTCTGGGGATTGTCAGCATTTTCACCTATGGCATGCAGAAGGGAAAAGACAGACTGGCAGAAGCCAAGGTAGTAAACCACTCCCTTTGCGACCTGGACGCCCTTCTTCCTGTGGCGGTGGAGCAGGGCTACATTGAGAAAGAAGAGCAGGAAAAGCTGCTTCGCTTCAGAGATAACCCCTCCGATGAGTCCTGGAGACAGGCATAGAGCTAGTCTTCGATGTTGGAGTTAGGCTCAAGGAAGACATGAGGCAGAGAAGATGAGGCAGAGAAGATAGAAAAAGTGGATTTCGCAATGGTTTGTAGGCAAAAATAGGAAAGGAAAGAAAATGGCAAAGGAAAATCGTAGTATCATTAACATCTTGGATTTGAGCATTGAAGAGCTGGATCATTTGATGGATCTGGCGGATAAGATTGAGAAAAACAAAGAAGAGTACTGGGAAAGATGTAAGCATAAGAAGCTGGCGACTCTCTTTTTCGAGCCTTCCACAAGAACCAGACTTTCCTTTGAGGCGGCTATGTTGGAATTAGGCGGATCCGTTCTGGGCTTTGCCGGAGCCAGCAGTTCCTCTGCAGCCAAAGGCGAAAGTGTGGCGGATACCATTGAGACCGTATCCAACTATGCGGACATTATTACCATGCGGCATCCCAAGGAGGGAGCGCCGGTGGTGGCGGCTAATCATACCTCCGTACCCTTTATCAATGCGGGAGACGGCGGACATTTTCACCCCACCCAGACCTTGGCTGACCTTTTAACCATTCGAAGATGTAAAGGAGAGCTTTCCGGTTTAACCATCGGTCTTTGTGGAGACTTGAAATTTGGTCGTACCGTACATTCCCTGATTGACGCCATGCTCCGTTACCCCAATAATCGCTATATTCTGATTTCTCCGGAGGAGTTGCAGCTGCCGGAGTACGAAATTGAAAAGCTGAAGGAAGAAGGAGCGGAATTCATTCAAACCACTGACTTAGAGGGCTCCATTCCTGAGCTGGATATTCTTTACATGACCAGAGTGCAGAAGGAGCGTTTCTTTAACGAGGAAGATTATCTTCGTTTGAAGGACATTTACATCCTGACCAAGGAAAAGCTGGAAAATGCCAAGGAGGATATGGCGATTCTTCACCCCCTTCCCCGTGTAAATGAGATTTCCGTGGCGATTGATCAGGATGAAAGAGCCAAGTATTTCTACCAGACTCTCTGTGGAAAGCAGATGCGTATGGCATTGATTCTGTATCTATTAGGATTGGATCAGTAAAAAAATTTGGATCCAAAAATGATAGCCTGAACAACAGCTTAAAGCATAACTTGAAGCAAGACTATAAGTGAGAAGTTTCTGGAAAAGCATGCCGAAGAGTTTTATCAGAAGGTATTGAAAATCATTAAGCCATTTTGTATGGAAAGAGAATTTAGCATAGAGAAAGGATAAAAGATGAAGATTGACGGAATCGAAAACGGAATTGTACTGGATCATATTAAGGCCGGAAAAAGTATGCTGGTATACAAATATCTGGGACTGGACAGTGTAAAGAGCCCGGTGGCTTTGATTCAAAACTGCCATTCTCAGAAGATGGGACAGAAAGATATAGTAAAGATTGCGGAAAACATTGACTTGGATCTAAATGTCTTAGGCTATATCGGACCGGGCATTACGGTAAACTATATCCAGGATGGAAAACGGGTGAACAAGGCTACTCTGTCTTTACCGGACACCTTAAAGAATGTTTTGCATTGCAAGAATCCCCGTTGCATTACCTCTACAGAGCAGGAATTGCCGCACATCTTTAAGCGAATTCAGGGACAAAAAAGACAGTATCGTTGCATTTACTGTGATACAATTGCGAAAAATGACGATTTTGAATAAGAGATGATAATAGCGTAAAGCTTTTTTGGGCGAAGAAAAAAATTTCAAATCGCAGAAAAAACCGAAAGCGAGATATTTCATTCAATGAGAATAGGAGAGTAGGATGGAGAAGAAAATTTTAGACAGAAGAAGAGCGGGGCTTTTGATGCCTATATTTTCCTTGCCGGGAAAATACGGTATCGGTTCTTTTTCCAAGGAGGCCAGAGCCTTTGCAGACTTTTTAAAAGAGGCGGGGCAGAGCTATTGGCAGATTCTTCCCTTAGGCCCCACGGGCTATGGAGATTCCCCCTACCAAAGCTTCTCTACCTTCGCCGGAAACCCCTATTTTATTGACTTGGAGCAGTTACAGGAGGAGGGCTATCTTTCAGAAGGGGATTGTGCAGAGCTTTTGGAGGCATCCGAAAGTCAAATTGACTACGGTATGCTTTACGAAAAGCGTTATCCTGTACTGAAGAAAGCTATGGACCGCTTTTTCGAAAAGCTGAATACTCCGGCAGGACAGGAAGAAAAGAAGGCATTTCAGGACTTTTGTGAGAAGAATTCCTTCTGGCTTTCTTCCTATGCCCGTTTTATGGAAGGAAAGCTTCCCTATCCTAAGGAGTTTCACGAAGCCTGCCAGTACTTTTTCCAAAAGCAGTGGCTTAGCTTAAAGGCCTATGTGAATAGCCTTGGGATTCAGCTGATTGGAGATATTCCCATCTATGTTTCTCTGGATTCCTCTGATGTGCTGGACAACCCCTCCCTGTTCCAACTGGAAGGGGGAAGACCCAAGGCGGTGGCAGGGTGCCCTCCCGATGCCTTTGCGGAAAATGGACAGCTTTGGGGAAATCCTCTCTATGACTGGGAAAAGCATAAGGAAACAGGCTATGCCTGGTGGATTTCCAGAATGAAGCACTGCTTTACTCTTTATGATGTGGTAAGAGTGGACCATTTCCGGGGATTTGATGAGTATTATTCTATTCCTTACGGGGATGAAAATGCGAAAAGGGGCCACTGGGAAAAGGGGCCGGGAATGGATCTGTTCCATGCCTTAAGGAAAGCTTTGGGAGAGCAGGCGGTGATTGCGGAAGACTTGGGCTATGTCACAGAGTCTGTAAAAAAACTGGTAGAAGACAGCGGTTTCCCCGGGATGAAGCTTCTGGAATTTGCCTTTGACTCCAGAGAAAGTGGAGATTATCGGCCCAATACTTGGACGGAAAATACGGTTTGCTATACGGGAACCCATGATAATCAGGTCTTAAAGGACTGGTTCTTGGAAATTGAAGATGCGGATCGACAGATGGCGGCAGACTATGTGGGAAAAACTGTGGAAGAGCTCCTGGCTATGGATTATGTGGACTTTTTCATTAAACTGACTTTAAATTCCAAGTCCAATACCGCGATTATCCCCTATCAGGATTATTGTCACAAGGGGAAGGAAGCCAGAGTGAATAAGCCCTCCGTTCTAGGCTGTAACTGGAGCTATAGATTCCAAAAGGAAGATTTCACCAAGGAAATGGCGGAGAAGATTCGTGCCTTTTGCGAGGAAAGCAAGAGAATCTAAAGCGGTTTTCTGGCTATTTCTATAGCTGAAGCTATGGCAGCTTTTGTTAGAAGTTATAAAGCAGCATATATCATTCGGAATACAGTATAGAGAAGATAGGGAAAGATGAGAGAAGAAGTAAATTGTCCGAAGAATAGAGAAAAGAAAAAGGGGATGGTGGCCTTTGACTTAGACCATACCCTCTTAGACCATAAGAAGGGAGCTATCACGCCCTCCAGCTTGGAAGCCATTGAACGCCTAAAGGAAAATGGCTATCTTGTGGTGCTGGCTTCCGGCAGAAATATGTATGACCGCTATTCTTACGACTATTTGAAAGAAATCGCTCCCCATGCTTTGGTGCAGATGAACGGTACCAAGGTGCTTTTGGATCCCTTGGAGAAGCAGGAAGTTTTGATGCATAGCGTGATGTCCAAGGATTTGCTGGAACGATTGATTCGCTTTGGAAAGGAACATCATATTGCTCTTGGAACCGCCATAGAGGATAGGGATTATTTCACGGAAGAGGAACAGGTGGTACAGTACGACCTGAATTTTGTGCAGGAAAGCGACAGGAATTTCGCTCCGGTGGAGGAACTTTTACAAGAAGAGGTTTCCGCTCTCTGTTATTGCGGTGGCGTAGAGGGGGCAGAGGCTATTAGAAAGAATTTTCCGGAGTTAAATGTCTTTCCCTTTAGCAGAGACACCGGGGCCGACCTTTTGGAAAAGGGCTACAGCAAGGCTATGGGCTTAGAGAAAATCGCCGAGGTTTACAAGATACCCAGAGAAAAGACGCTTGCCTTCGGCGACAGCTTTAATGATGAGGAAATGCTTCTTTGGGCAAATGTTGGAGTAGCTGTAGGAAACGCCATTCCTTATATCAAAGAAAAGGCGGATATTGTGGCAAAGCCCATTTGGGAGGACGGTATCTATCTTACGCTAAAGGATTTAGGGTTGATTTAAGAAGCAAAAGGGAGAGTATCAAACTTTTTGCTTTCAGCAGGAATAAATAGCTATTCTTAGAATGAGTAACGAGGAAAAAATGATTAAAGAAGCCTTATATTATCAAAGAGGAATCAGAGGAAAAGAGGCGGAAAAAGAGCTTCTTATTTTGGAAAAGCGGGAGCTTTCCAAAGAGGAAAAAGAAGAGTTTATAAAAAAATGGGGAGGAAGCTATTCTTCCCTTTTTTGCTATAGACTTTCGGAGCCCTTCTTCTATCCGGAGGGAGGCGGCCAGCCCTGTGACAGAGGAAGCATTGCCGGGGCAGAGCTTCTCTTTGTGGAGGAAAAGGAAGGGGAGCTGTGGCATTATTTAGAAGTGGATTTGCCTGAGGGAGAAAAAGTCCTTTGTAAGTTTGACGCGGATTTTCGAAGATGGCAGTCGGAAAACCACAGTGCAGAGCATATTTTTTCAGGTCTTGTGACCGGACGTTTTCCCTATAAAAACAGCGGTTTTCATATGGAATGTTTCGGGGAAAATCCCCACATGACCGTGGATTTTGACGGAGAATTCAGCGAGAAGGAACTGGAGGAGCTGGAGCAGGGGGTGAATGCCGTTATCCGAAAAAATCTTCCCATAAGAGAAATTTATCTGGAAGGGGAAGAAGAAAATACGAGTTCAGAAAGAAAAGACGGGAATATTTCATTTCGACAAAAGAAAGCTTTAGAGGGGGATATCCGTATTATCGAAATTCCCGAGGTGGATTCCTGTGCCTGTTGCGGAACCCATCTTAGCTTTACTGGGGAGATTGGGGTATTTACCATTCTTTCCTATGAAAAGCATAGAAAGGGTTGTCGTTTGACCATGCTGGCGGGAGAGCTGGCTTTTCTTGCTTTGGAAAAAAAGCTAAAGTTCTTATCCGGCTTCGCCCAAAGCCTTAGCAGACCATGGACAGAGATTCCGGAAGCCTTTCAGAGCTTGCAGGAAAGAATCTTTGCCAAGGAAGAAGAAAAAAGAGGAATTTTAGAGGCGGGGATCAGCCTTTTGGAAGAGAAGATTTTGAAGGAGCTGGAAGAGAAACGGAAAGGAATAGAGGACGGAGAAAAGCCGGAAAGGCCGGAAAGAACTGAGGTAGCCCGGGAAGTGGCGGAAAGGCCGGAAAGAACTGAGGTAGCCCGGGAAGTGGCGGAAAGGCCGGCCAAAATGTTATTTCTGGGAAGCCCTCTAAAGGATAGATGCTTTTCCTACTACGGAAAGAATCAATACATCTTCCTCTATCTTTCCGATCTTGGGGTGAAGGACCTGCAAAAAATCTGTGACAGGCTGCGACGCTCTCTTCCCCTTTCCCTCATTTGCCTTGGGAAAAAGGAAGAAGGCTTTTCTGTGGTGGCAGGAAGCAGAGAAGAGGATATGAGAGCCTTTGGAAAGCTTATGGGAGAAAAATTGTCCTTCCGGGGAGGAGGACAGAAGGAGATGATTCAGGGAAGCAGTGTTAAAGGATTTGAAGAGATGAATGCCTTTATTGAAAGAATTTTATAGAGAAAGCCAAGTTTTTTCTTGTTGAAATTGAAAAATCTAAAACTATACTAAAGAAAGGACAAGAAGGAAAAATACTTTTCTTTAAGAACGAATAAAAAAATTTTTCAGAAAAAAGGAGTGTTCCATGACAGAGAGAATCAAGGGATTGAAGGGTAAACTCATTGTATCTTGTCAGGCACTGCCGGAGGAGCCATTACATTCCTCCTTCATCATGGGAAGAATGGCCAGAGCGGCAAAGATGGCAGGGGCAGGAGGTATTCGGGCCAACACCAAAGAAGACATTGCGGAGATTCAGAAGGAAGTGGAGCTTCCCATTATCGGTATCGTCAAGAGAGATTACGAGGATTCGAAGGTATATATTACTCCCACCATGAAAGAGGTGGATGAACTTATGGAAGTTGGGGTGGATATTATTGCGATTGATGCCACCATTTCTAAAAGGCCGGGCGGGAAGAGTCTGGCAGAATTTTTCCGGGAAATAAAGGCCAAATACAAGGATCAGGCATTTATGGCGGATTGTTCCACAGTGGAAGAAGCCATAGAAGCGGATCGCCTGGGATTTGACTTTATTGGCTCCACTATGGTGGGGTATACAGAGCAGTCTAAGGGAGATCGGATTGAGGCAGACGATTTCCTGATTCTTCGGAAAATGATTGAGAGCGTAAAGCATCCGGTCATTGCTGAAGGCAACATCAACACTCCGGCAAAGGCAAAGCGGGTTATGGAGCTTGGAGCCTATGCGGTGGTTGTTGGATCAATTATCACAAGGCCGCAGCTGATTGCGGTACCCTTTGTGGAGGCACTCAAAGAATGGGAGGAGAAACAATGAAGAAAAGAATCTTAGCATGGGGAGCAGCGTCGCTGCTTCTGGCAAGTAGCTTGGCAGCTTGCGGACCAAAGGCTACGACAGAGACAGAGAAAAAGGCGGAATCCGGAAAGGCAAGTGAGGCTGCTTCCGAGAAGGTCGAGGGAGCTTCCGAGGATGAGGCGTTAAAGGCTGATTTAAAGCTTTACACCTATCCTATCGGAAAATGGGGCGACAGCGCTTCCGTGGACAGCTTACTGCAGAATTTTAACGCTAAGTATCCGGATATCCATGTTACCGTAGAGTATTTGGACTACCAGAGCGGTGACGACCAGGTAAATACCGCCATCGAAGGAAATGCGGCACCGGACCTGATTATGGAAGGACCGGAGCGTTTGGTAGCAAACTGGGGTGCAAAGGGCTTGATGGTAGATTTGGCGGATCTCTTTGAAGATGATGCGGCAAAGGATATCTATCCCAACGTAGTGGAGGCTTGTAAGTCCTCCGAAGGAAAGTATTATGAGTATCCCTTGGCTATGATTGCACACTGCATGGCTATCAACAAGACTGCTTTCGAGAATGCAGATGCATTACAGTATCTGGACTTAGATAACCACACCTGGACTACAGAGAATTTCTTCAAGGCTGTGAAGGCTCTGCATGATAAGGGACAGGAAAATGTTGCAGCAGTTTACTGTGGCGGCCAGGGGGGAGACCAGGGAACCAGAGCTTTGGTAAACAACCTGTACGGCGGAAAGTTTACAAACAAGGAGCATACAGAGTATGCTGTAGATTCTTCCGAGAACGCACAGGCATTGGAGGAGCTTATGAAGGCAGAGGGAATCAACTTTGATCCGGCTTTGGTTGGAGGAGATGAGATTACCCTTTTCAGAAACGGAACCTTGGCAATGTCTCTTTGCTGGAACTCTGCTCAGCAGAACAACAAGGACAACGGCGAAGCAGGCAAGACCAACAACGGCGATGAAATTATTCCTATGCTTTTCCCTGCAAAGGACGGAAAGGCAGAGCTTTGCGGAGGAATCTGGGGCTTCGGAATCTTCGATAACGGCGATGAGAACAAGGTGAAGGCTGCAAAGGCATTTATCCGTTTCATGGCGAACGATGCAGAGCAGGCTAAGCTTTCCGTACAGACAACAGGATTCTTCCCGGTACACAAGGATTTAACAGACGTTTATGAGGGAACGGAGAATGCGGAGACCATGAAGCTCTTCACAGAGAAGTTCATGCCTTCCTTCGGAGACTACTATCAGGTAACTCCGGGCTGGGCAACTGCCAGAACTGAGTGGTGGAACATGCTTCAGAGAATCGGTCAGGGAGGAGACGTTAAAACAGAATTAACTACTTTCCAGACCAATGCAAACGCAGCGGCAAAGGCATAAAAGGCATAAATTTGTAGCGCTATCCAGCATGCAAGCTTATAAAAATGTTTTAGAATATATTTGAGAATCATTCGAAACATTTGTGAAGAAGAATAGGCTCCGGAAGGCTCACCCTTTGACGGGAAGCCTCCGGAGCTTTTTTAATGAAACTCTTGGAGAAAGCAGAAAAAATCCTTTCGCAATGGATTACAGGATTAACGGATTCTATCCAAGAGGAAGAGGAGAGAAAATGGACTACGTACAAAGCAATCGAAGCAAAATATTAGCCCAAAGAGAAACTCGCTCTGCCTATTTGTTTTTATTGCCAAGCCTTGTGTTCTTCCTAGGCTTCGTGATTTTTCCCATGATTTTGTGCGTCTATACCAGTTTCTTTGATGCCACCATGGGAAAAAATGTGGCAGACCAGTTTATCGGTTTAAAAAACTATACAGAGCTTTTCGGAGACAGCATTTTCCAAAAAGCACTGAAAAATACCTTAATCATCGTTTTGGTATCTGTTCCAACGGTAGCGATTTTTTCCTTATGGGTGGCTTCCGCCATTTATAAGATGAAGGGACCGGTACTTTCCGCCTTCCGCTGTATCTTCTATCTACCTGTAGTAACAGGCTCCGTAGCAGTTACCGTGGTATGGAAATGGATGTTCCATAATTACTATGGTTTATTCAACTATGTGGGAACTCATACCGGCGTGTTGGAGAAGAATATCAACTGGCTGGGAGATGCCCGTTTTGCCCTACCCTGTATTATTCTGATTTTATTTACCACCTCCGTGGGACAGCCCATTGTTCTCTATGTTTCTGCCCTTGGAAATGTGGATGACTCCCTGGTAGAGGCGGCTTCCGTAGACGGTGCCACCGATCTTCAGCTTTTCTGGAAGATTAAATGGCCGCAGATTATGCCTACCACCCTTTACATTTTGGTCATTACCACCATCAACAGCTTCCAGTGCTTTGCCCTGATTCAGCTCTTGACTTCCGGTGGACCGAACCACAGTACGGATACGGTAATGTATTATATCTATTACACAGCCTTTAAGCTTTATCGTTACGGCTACGGCAATGCTATGGGTGTGATTTTGGCGATTATCATTGCCTTACTCTCTGCATTACAGTTCCAGTTGGCAAAAGAAAAATAGGAGGAATTTATGCATAAGACAAAAAATCTTTATAGCTTACTTAGCCTGTTCCTGCTAATTCTCCTGGCTTTTTTCTTTCTTTTTCCCTTATACTGGATAATTACAGGATCTTTTAAAACCGCCCAGTCCATCAACGGCACAAGCCCGGACTGGTTCCCAAAAGAGTGGGTACTATTGAATTACCAAAAGCTCTTTTCCCGTCAGCCCACCGCCCTCTTTACCTTGAGTATACCCTTTAGCGGAGCCTTCTCCGGAACAGGGAAGGATATTGTGCTGATGACAGGCCCGAAGGTGCCGGGAGCGGTACGTTGGCTTTTAAACACCGTGTTCATGTCCTTATCCGCCATGATTTTAACCTGTGTAACCGCCTCCATGGCAGGCTACGCCTTGGCGAAAAAGCGTTTTAGAGGAAGAACTCTTTTGTTCACCCTGATTGTATGTGCTATGGCTCTTCCCAAGCAAGTTATTTTGATTCCTTTGATTCGGGAAATGTCCTTTTTGAAGCTTTACAACAGCCTTTTGGCAGTCATCTTCCCCACCGTGGGATGGCCCTTCGGCGTGTTCCTAATGAAACAATTCTCTGAAGGCGTGCCCGGGGAAATGTTGGAAGCCTCCCGTATTGACGGAGCCTCTGAAGCAAGAATCTTTAGTCAGATTGTACTTCCCATGATTAAGCCGGGTATCGGTGCCTTGGCAATCTTTACCTTTATCAACAGCTGGAATGACTATTTCATGCAGTTGATTATGTTAAGTAGTACAGAGAACCTAACCATTTCTTTGGGAATTGCTAAGTTGCAGGCGGAAAATGCCACAGACTTCGGTATTATCATGGCAGGAGCTGCGGTGGCGGCAATCCCGATTTTAATCGTATTTTTAATGTTCCAAAGATATTTTACCCAGGGTATTGCCATGGGAGCCGTTAAGGGATAAAAATGTATTTAAAGGAGAAAAAAATGATGAATGTAGAGAAATTTCAAGGAATTTTACCGGCCTTTTATGCCTGCTATGAGGATAATGGAGAGGTGTCTGTAGAAAGAACCAAGGCCTTAGTTCGTTATTTTATTGAAGCCGGTGTGCAGGGCTTATATGTCAACGGCTCTTCCGGAGAGTGTATTTACCTTTCCGTAGAGGATAGAAAGCAGATTTTGGAAGCGGTGATGGCGGAAGCCAAGGGAAAGCTTCGCATCATTGCCCATGTGGCTTGCAACAACACCAAGGATTCTGTGGAACTGGCGAAGCATGCAGAAAGCTTAGGGGTAGATGCCATTGCGGCAATTCCTCCCATTTACTTTCGTCTGCCAAGCTACAGCATTGCTGAGTACTGGAATACCATCAGTGCAGCAGCAGCTAATACTGACTTCATCATTTACAATATTCCCCAGCTTGCCGGCGTAAGCCTTACCAAGGAATTGTTCCTGGAAATGAAGAAGAATCCCAGAGTGATCGGAGTAAAGAACTCCTCCATGCCCGTTCAGGACATTCAGAATTACAAGGCCTGGGGTGGAGAGGATTTCGTGGTTTTCAACGGTCCGGATGAGCAGTTTATCGGAGGAAGAACTATGGGAGCCTGCGGCGGAATCGGCGGAACCTATGGGACCATGCCGGAGCTTTTCTTAAAGATGAATGCTCTTCTCAAGGAAAACCGTATGGAAGAAGCGAGAAAAATTCAGTTTGCGGTAAATGAAATTATCACTTTACTTTGTAGTGGTCACGGTAATATGTATGCCATGATTAAGGAAGTGCTGAAGCTTCGCAAGGGCTTAAATGTGGGCTCTGTAAGAAGTCCGTTAAGTCCTTTAACAGAGGCGGATTTGGAGATTGCAAAGAAGACTGCCAAGGTCATCGATGAGACAGTAGCGCGCTTCGTATAAAAGATTTGCCTGCTTTGTAGGGTTTCTTGGAAACTTTACAGAGCAGGCTAAAAGTGCTTTTAGGGGACATTCCCCCCGGGAGCAGCTATAGATAAACAGCTTGAAAGGAAAGCAATTAAAGGAGGAAATATGGCTGGGGCAAAGACCATTGTATGTTTTGGAGATTCCAATACCCATGGTTACAATAACAAAAACGGAAAGCGTTTCAGCGAGCATGTGCGTTGGCCCATGGTTTTACAGGAATTATTGGGGGAGGAGTATCTGGTACGGGAAGAAGGCTTATCAGGCCGTACCACTGTTTTTGAAGATCCCTTGTACGAGGGTCTTTCCGGCGTGAGTATGATCCGCCCCATCCTTCTTACCCATGAGCCGGTTTCCCTTTTGATTATTATGCTGGGAACCAATGATGTAAAGGAGCGTTTTTCCGCTACTGCGGAAAATATTTCCAGAGGGCTGGAACGTTTAATCCGAAAAGCCCAATCCGTACAGGAAGCCTTTACAGAAGAAAAGCCGAAAATTCTGATTATTGCTCCCTATCCCATTGATCCGGAATATAAGGATACTATCGTAGGGAATGAAATGGGAAAAGACTGCTGTGAAAAGTCCAAGGCCATTGTTCCTCTGTATGAGGCGGTGGCAAAGCGTACCGGCTGTGCCTACCTTTCGGCACAGGATATTCCGGGAGTAGAAAATTACCCCTACGACTATATGCATTTGAGCCCTGAAGCCCATAAGGCTTTGGCGGAGCATCTGGCTAAGTGGATTCCCGATTATTTTTCAGAAGAAGGAAAGTAGGAAGCGGTATGGAAAAGCGATATTTTGCCCTGGACATCGGAGGCACCAAAACAAAATATGCCCTTTTGGGAGAAAAGGGAGAAATCCTTTCTACTTATGAAAAGGACACCGAGGCCCAAAGAGGCGGTTCCTTTATTCTGGAAAATGTTAAGGGAGAAATCCGTAGAGTATTAGCGGAATTAAAGGGAAATCCGCCGGAGGGGGCACAAGCAGATACAAAGGGAGATGCAAAAGCTGAGCGAACAACAGAAGCCAAAACAGAGCCACTTCTATCCGGTATCTGTATCTCCACCGCAGGAATGGTGGATGAGATAAAGGGAGAGATTATTCATGCAGGCCCCCAGATTCCGGAGTACAAGGGATGCAAGTGGAAGGAAGAGATAGAACGTAGATTTTCCATTCCCTGCGAGGTGGAAAATGATGTAAAGTGCGCAGGACTTGGAGAATATTCCTTTGGTAGCGGAAAAGGGACAAGTTCTATGCTTTGTCTTACCATAGGTACCGGTATAGGCGGTAGCTTTATCTTAAACGGAGAGGTATATCACGGCACTTCCCATTCCGCCATGGAAATCGGCTATATGCAGATTCCCGGCGGAATGTTCCAGCGTATGGCCTCAACCTCTGCCTTGGTGAAGAGAGTAGCCAGCAGAAAGGGAGAGCCGGAAGAGCTTTGGAACGGAAAGCGGATTTTTGAAGAAGTGGCAAAGGAAGATAAAATCTGTCTGGAAGAGTTGGATAGGCTTTGTGATGCTCTGTCCATTGGGCTAAGTAATCTGTGTTATGCTTTTAACCCGGAATGTATTGTGCTTGGGGGAGGCATTATGGAGCAGAAGGATATCCTGCTTCCTAAGATTTGGGGACACTTACAGGAGCATTTGGTGCCTATTGTGGCGGAGAACACCCGCTTGCTGGCGGCCAGCCTTGGAAACAGAGCAGGACTGCTGGGGGCTTATGTGCATTTTCATAACAGGCAGAAGAGTAAAGCCTAAAAAACCCAAAGCCTAAAAAACCCAAAGTCTAAAAAACCCAAAGTCTAAAAAACCCAAAGTCTAAAAAACCCAAAGTCTAAAAAACCCAAAGTCTAAAAACCCAAAGCCTAAAAATCATAAGTTTAATCATCAAAAGCTTAAAAGAGTTAAAGTTTATTCCCATAGGAAAGCTATCAAACTCTTAAAAAATAGCGCATACTTTAGAAAAAATAGTGCTTGTTTGAGAAGGATTTAATATGGAAAAATATTGTATCTTTACAGAAGAAAAAAAATTTACTTTAGCTTCCGTAGAAGTGAAGGACGGGTGCTTTTCCGCCATTCACAAGGAAAAAGAGCTTTCCGAAGAGGAAGCATTTTCCTGTCCGGAGGACTTTCTCCTGCCGGGACTGATTGACATTCATTTTCATGGCTGTTTGGGAGAGGATTTTTGTGACGGTACCAGAAAGGCCCTGCAGACTTTGGCAAAGTATGAGGCGGAGCACGGCATTACCGTCATTTGTCCGGCAACCCTGACATTGGCTGTGGAAGATTTGGAAAAGGTCCTTTCCTTAGCGAAGGAATACCATGAGGAAGGCTTAAAAATCGGAGAGGCCAGACTCCTGGGCATCAATATGGAAGGCCCCTTTATCAGCCCGGTGAAGAAGGGGGCGCAGAATCCCAATTACATTTTAAAGTGGGATGAAAAGCTTGCGGAGCGCTTCTTACATTGCTCCGGCGGACTGGTAAAGTATATGGGCTTGGCGCCGGAGGAGAATCCTGATTTCCAGCGTTTTATTCCGAAAATGAGGGGGAAGGTGAAGATTTCCCTTGCCCATACCAATGCGGATTTCCCCACGGCCTTGAAGGCCTACCAGGCAGGAGCCAGTCATGCGGTACACCTTTTCAATGCCATGACCGGTCTGGATCACAGAAATCCGGGAGTTGTGGGAGCTACCATCGAGGAAAAGGAAGTATTTGCCGAGTTGATTACGGACGGCATTCATGTGCATCCTGCCATGGTGCGTTTGGCCTTCGAGGCTTTGGGGGAGGATAGAGTCATTCTTATCAGTGACAGCCTTCGTTCCACCGGAATGCCGGACGGGCTTTATGACCTTGGGGGGCAGGAAGTGGAGAAGAAGGGAAAGCACTGTACCCTGACATCCAATGGAGCATTGGCAGGCTCCGTGTCCAATGTTTATGACTGCCTTTGTACTGCGGTAAAGGAAATGAAGATTCCTCTTAGAAAGGCTATTACAGCAGCCAGCCTAAACCCTGCCCGATCCTTGGGCATTGAGAAGGACTACGGCAGCATTACGGTAGGAAAGCAGGCGGATTATCTGATTGTGGATAAGGACTTAAAACAGAAGGCCGTTTATCAGGCCGGAAAAAAGATTATTTAAATCCTATACAACAGCAAGATTGGGAATGAATAAAATTACTAAAAATGCAAAGAAAAATGTAAGAGGAATAGCATTTGACGAAATCTCCTTCCAATTCTATAGTTAAAATAGCTTATTTATAATTCATAACAAGTATCCCTTGCAAAGCGTGGGATATCTCGTTTTAGAGGTTTGGGAGGGGGAAAATATGAATACAGAAAATCAAAAGCCATGGCTGTACAGAAGTGTTAAGAGCACTTTGAGTCTGGCTTTTTTCTTGGAAATCTTGCTCTCTTATTTTATGCCTTTTTCTGATAAGGGGAATCAAATTGGGATTGGTTTTCCTTATACCTATCTTTATATACAAAAACAGGGAAGCTTGAATTTTTCTCCTTTTTTCTCTACTGCTTTAAATCCGTTGAGACTGATTTTGAATCTTTTCTTTTTGTATCTTTTATTAAAGTTCCTCTCCTGGTCCTGGTGTTTTTTGGAACTAAATAGGAAACAAAGCTAGGAGCTATCGGCGGTGGTTCTTCTCAAAAAGAAGAAAAATGAAAATTGACTCGGCAAAAAGCAATGACTTAATAAGTGAATAAAAATAAAAATACAATAAACATTGTTACTTTCGGAAAATAGAACTTGCCAAAAGCTCTCTTCTATACTAGAGTAGCGAAGGATTTTAGGACAAAAAAGGAAAAGTTCTAAAAAAGGAGATTCTATATTTTTAAGGAGAGACAAATGAAGGGTTTTTTGAAAGAGTTTAAAGAGTTTGCTTTAAAGGGAAACATGATTGATTTGGCAGTCGGTATGATTATCGGTGCTGCTTTTACCGCATTGGTGAACAAGCTGGTATCTGACCTGATTATGCCATTGATTTCCTTGATTACAGGAAAGATTGACTTTGAAAACATGTTCATTCCTTTAGCAGGACAGACCACCAAGGTTTACACTGAGGCCGTTGAGCAGGGTGCGGTATTGGCATACGGTTCCTTCATCACTGCGGTAATCAATTTCCTGATTATGGCTTTTGTGGTATTTGTCTTCGTTAAGCAGATGAACAAGTTAAAGAAGGCTGAGCCGGAAGCAGCACCTACAGAGAAAGAGTGTGAGTACTGCAAGACTATGATTCCTATTGCGGCAACTCGTTGTCCTCATTGCACATCCAAGTTGGCAGGATACGCAGAGTCCGTTTAAGAATACTGAAAGAAGAGGGGAACCTCTTCTTTTTTTGTAGGAAAGATAGAAACTGTATGCAGAATAAAAAAAATAGAGTAGAATAGAGCAGAAAGAATTCCGGAGGGGAGCTATAAAACAGAAGGAAAAGGTATTTTCGGAGCTGTGTAATAAAATAGTGAGGAACGGGATTCCGGATTCAATGAGATAGAGTAGCTTTTAAGGGGAAAATCAAGAAAGGGTGGCAAAGGATGTATGAGATTCAAGAGAGAGTTCGTTATTCCGAGGTAACGGAGAAGGGAGAAATGAGCCTGTTTTCCGTGGTGAATCTTTTGCAGGATTGTTCCACCTTTCATTCTCATGATGTGGGAATGTCCATTGAAGTTTTACAGAAAAAGCATAGAGCATGGCTCTTGAGTGCTTGGAATATTGAGCTATATGCCCTGCCTAAGCTCTATGAGAAGCTTTCCATCGGAACGTCTCCCCACAATTTCCGGGGGATTTTCGCCTATAGGAATTTCTGGATTCAAAATGAAGCAAGAGAGTTCTATGTGAAAGCAGACAGCGAGTGGTTCAGCTTTGATTTGGAGAAGGGACGTCCCGGAAAGATTACGGAGGAATTGATTGCGCCCTTTAAGGAACGGGAGGATGTGTTACATTTGCCTCCCCTGCAAAGAAAAATTGCTTTTCCGGAAAGCTATCAGGAGGGAGAGCTCATTCCCGTTGTGCAGGATTTTCTGGATACCAACCACCACATGAACAACGCCAAGTACATTGCTTTGGCGGAGGAAGTTATTTTCCAATGTACAGGAAAGCCGGCAATTCTTTTCACCGAAGGAGAAGAAAAAGCCGATTCTAAGAGAGAATTTTATTCCATTCGGGCGGAATATGTGAAGGCCTATACTTTAGGAGACAGTATTTTCCCAAGGGTAGCAATAGAAGAGGATAGAACGGTTGTAGCCTTTTATAATCAGAATAAGGAGTTATGTTGCCATGTTGAAATTAGGAAAAATCCAGACGCTTAAGATTCTTAGGGAAAAGGATTTTGGTGTTTTTGTGGGAGAGGAAGGAGGAGACAGCGTGCTTCTTCCCATCCGCCAGGTTCCCAAAGGGAAGACCATAGGGGATGAGGTCTCCGTATTTTTGTATAAGGATTCCAAGGACAGGTTAATTGCCACCACCAAAAAACCTTATCTTGAAGTAGGAGAAATCGGAAGACTGCGGGTCAGCGATGTAAATACCATCGGCGCCTTTGTGGATATCGGCTTGGAGAAGGATATTTTGGTGCCCCACAGAGAGATGCGTTATGCCTTAAAGAAGGATATGGAGGTGGAGATTTACCTTTATGTGGACAAGACCGAGCGTTTGGCAGGTACTATGTATACCAAGAAAAAAGAGGATGCCAAGCATTTGACGCAAGAGGAAATAAATGCTTCCCGTTATGAAAAGCTGGGAGAGCAGATTGAACGGCTGATTGAGGAGAAATTTGAGGGACATATCCCTTATACGGATAAGACCGTGGATCCGGAGCAGGTGAAAAAGGACTTCGGCGTGTCAAAAGCCGCCTTTAAAAAGGCTATTGGCAAGCTTTTAAAGGAAAAAAAGATTAAAATCACCAGAACGGCAATTTTTAAAATTTATCAGGATTAGCAACAAAGAGGGGGGATTCTGCTAAAAATCCCCTCTCTTTTTGGGCAGATTGACATTTATTTAATAAAGGAACTCTATCTTGTACAAAATTAGGAGCATTTTTTCGGAAACTTAGTCTATAGCCAGAAAGAGGGAAAGTAGATAGAATACTATTAGCATAAGTATGCGAAAATCCTGGAATTCATATACCGGTTTTCTGCTGAAAAGAAAGCATAAATCATATTTATAGAAGGAGAAACAGCATGGCAAGTGTGCAGCTCAAAAATGTGGTAAAGAAATACCCCAACGGATTTGTGGCAGTAAAAGATTTTAATTTAGAGATTGAAGATAAGGAATTTATCATTTTCGTAGGACCTTCAGGATGCGGTAAGTCTACTACCCTTCGTATGGTGGCAGGACTGGAAGACATCAGCTCCGGAGACCTTTTCATCGACGGAAAGAGAATGAATGATGTAGAACCGAAGGATAGAGACATTGCCATGGTTTTCCAGAACTATGCATTATATCCTCATATGACTGTATACGATAACATGGCCTTCGGACTGAAGCTTAGAAAAGTACCAAAGGATGAAATCGATAAGAAGGTGCATGAAGCTGCAAGAATTTTGGATCTTGAGCACTTGCTGGACAGAAAGCCTAAGGCTCTTTCCGGAGGACAGAGACAGCGTGTGGCTATGGGACGTGCCATCGTTCGTCGTCCGAAGGTATTCCTGATGGATGAACCTCTTTCCAACCTGGATGCAAAGTTAAGGGCACAGATGCGTGTAGAGATTGCAAAGCTCCACAAGTCCTTAGAGACTACCATCATCTATGTAACCCATGACCAGACCGAGGCTATGACACTGGGAACCAGAATCGTAGTTTTGAAGGACGGTTATATTCAGCAGGTAGATACTCCGGAGAACCTTTACGATACCCCCTGCAACAAGTTCGTAGCAGGATTTATCGGATCTCCCCAGATGAATATGATTGATGCGGAGTGCACAGAAGAGGGCGGCGCTGTAAAGTTAAGCTTTGCAGGAAACACCATCACCTTAAATGAAAAGAAAGCAGCTGCTTTAAAGGATAAGGGCTATATCGGAAAGACTGTCACATTAGGAATTCGTCCTGAAGACTTACATGATGAGGAAGAGTATCTTTCTCAGCATGGACAGTCCGTGATTTCCGCAGAAATTCGTGTATACGAGATGCTCGGAGCGGAGACCTTACTCTACTTCGATATCGGAGATGCTTCCTGGACCGCAAGAGTGAATCCCAAGACCAAGGCAAGAACAGGAGATACCGTTCGCTTTGCTTTGGATGAGAACAAGATTCATATTTTCGATAAGGAAACAGAGCAGACTATTACCAACTAAGAGAATTTGGCTTTGTAGAAAAGCAATAAAAGTTTTCTGAAAAACTGGTAAAAAAGACAGGAAAAGAACTTTTCTTTCCCTGTCTTTTTTTAAAATGCTTGAAAATTGGGAATAAACTGATTATAGTAATGGGGAAAAACGATAAGGTTGGGAGAAGAGATAAGGTTGAGACGTGATTGGAAAGGCTGCATTCTTCCCCCCGGTGTAGTTCATGAAAGAATGGAGTAGAGATGATTTCAAATCAGGTTTTGCAAAGTACAATTGATTCCTTAAAGGGAATCGCCAGACTGGATATTGCCATTGCAGACATTGACGGAAAAGTATTAGCCACAACTTTCCAAGAGGATAGGGATGTATCCGAGATGGTCGTCTCTTTTGCGGCCTCTCAGGCGGATTCTCAGGCAGCAGGAGGCTTCCAGTTTTTTAAGATTTTCGATGAGCACCAGCTGGAATATGTTCTGATTGCCCATGGAGATACGGATGATGTATATATGGTAGGAAAGCTTGCCGTATTACAGATTCAGACTCTTTTAGTGGCATACCGTGAGAAGTTCGATAAGGACAATTTTATTAAGAACCTTCTTTTAGACAACTTGCTTCTGGTAGATATTTATAACCGGGCGAAGAAGCTTCATATCGAAGTGGGCGTTCGTCGTGTAGTGTATATGGTAGAGGCCAAGGACAACCTGGACGGTTCCGCACAGGAGGCTTTAAAGAGCTTCTTCTCTTCCGAGCCCAAGGATTTTGTGACTGCGGTAGATGAGAAGAACATTATCGTGGTGAAGGAGCTTGCTCCGGAGGATGATTATAAGCAGGTGCAGAAGGTTGCGGAGAGCATGATGGATATGCTGTCTTCCGAGCTTATGCTTTCAGCAAAGATTTCCTACGGTACCATTGTGAACGAGATTAAGGAAGTTTCCCGTTCCTATAAGGAAGCTAAGATGGCTCTGGAGGTAGGAAAGATTTTCTTTGTGGACAAGGAGATTATTGCTTACAATGCCCTTGGTATCGGTCGTTTGATTTATCAGTTGCCGATTCCTCTTTGTAAGATGTTTATTAAGGAAATCTTTACGGACGTTTCCCCGGATGATTTCGATGAGGAAACTCTGTCCACCATTAACAAGTTCTTTGAGAACAATCTGAATGTGTCCGAGACTTCCAGACAGTTGTATATCCATAGAAATACCTTAGTGTATCGGTTGGATAAGCTGGATCGTTCCACAGGACTGGATTTAAGAGTCTTTGATGACGCCATAACCTTCAAGATTGCCCTCATGGTTGTAAAATATATGAAGTATATGGAAACTCTTGATTTTTAAAGCAGATTTTCCCAAGAACGCCAAGAGCTGAATAGCTTTTGGCGTTTATTCTTAACGAGTATCGCACGCGTAGTGTGCGATATCTCGTTTCTGAAATGGAGTGAAAAGGCAGTTAGGAGAAATAGATGGACGCAAATGAGGAGAAGCATTTGAGGGAAGAGGAATCCAGGCAGGAACCTGAGAAAGAAGCATTGGAGTTGGGACCGGAAGAAGTGCGGATAGAGACATCGGGGCCGGAGACGGAAGAAGTGCGGACAGAGACATCGGGGCCGGAGACGGAAGAAGTGCGGACAGAGACATCGAGGCTGGAGACGGAGGAAGCACGGATAGAGACATCGGGGATGGAAACGGAGGAAGCGCAGAAAGCTGGGCCAAAACAGAATAAAAAAGGGCTTTGGAAGGGCGTGGTATTTTTCTTCCTTTGCTTTACCCTTTCCTTTGTTCTTGGTGCGCTTTTGTGCTATTTTTATTTCTTCGGATTTCCAAAAAGACAAGAAAATCAGGCCATTCATAATGGAGCGGCCAGTTCTTCCACCCTTTCCGACTCCAATCTGGAGAACTTGGAGTCCATTAACCTTCCAAGAGTTACGGAGAAGCTTAGGAAGATTCAGGATTTGCTGACGGACAGCTACCTTTATCAGGAAAATGGAAAAGATGCGGAGGAGATGATTTACAAGGGCTTTTTGACAAGCCTTCTGCAAGAGGATCCCTATGCTGCTTACTATACAAAGGAAGAGATAGAGGAGACCAGAAATCGTCAAAAGGGAATATACAAAGGAATCGGTGCGGCGGTATCCGAAAAGGAAGGCGGCCCCTTGGTAGAGTATGTTTATCCCGGATCTCCTGCGGAAAAGGCAGGTCTTTTGGCGGGAGATGTTGTACTGAAGGTGGACGGCATTTCCGTGGAAAGCCTTAGCCTAAACTATATTGTGGAGAATCTGATTCAGGGTTTGGCGGGAAGCTCTTTGGAAATGGTGGTAAATCGAAACGGTGAGGAAGTCACTCTGCGGATTACCAGAGGAGAGGTGGTCATTCCCGGCTCTGAAGTTGGAGATGTGGCAGAGATGTTGAAGCTTCAGAGCGGAGCTGAAAAGCAAAATGAATCAGCCCCACAGAAGAGTGAAGAACAGCAGCCTGATGTAAATCGGGATGTCTTAGCCAAGCTAAAGCCTGGAGATATCGGTTACCTTTCCTTAAGGGGATTCTATATGGAGGCGGTGGATTCCTTCATTTCCCAGTATGAATCCGATATTGACGGAAAGAAGAAGGCTTTGATTATCGATTTACGAGGAAATCCGGGGGGTGACGTGGAAGCGGCAACCAAACTGCTGGATTACTTTCTGCCGGATCATTTGCAGAAGCCGAAGAGAAAGGATAGCCAGCCTTTACAAACGCAAGAGAACAGTCCTGAAACAAGCAATGCGCAGGCTACCGGTACAGAAGGGAGTAACACACAGTACGGTGGAGAAAGAGCTTCCGCATCCGTCTTGGAAGTCACGCCCAATCCCAATCGTCAATTTGAAAAGGATAAGACCCTTCTTCTTTATACGGAGGACAAGTGGGGAAAGGGAAAGGACTGGTATGCCAAGGACGGACATGAAGTTGACCTGCCCATCATCATTTTAATGAATCAAAACTCCGCCTCCGCTTCGGAGCTTTTTGCAGGAACCATGCAGGATTATGACAGAGCCTGGGTTTTCGGAACCCAGTCTTACGGAAAGGGTATTGTGCAGACGGTACGAAGCTTCCCGGACGGATCTGCGGTGGAGTTTACCACCCATTACTACTTTACGCCGGCCGGACGAAACATTCACAAGAAGGGAATTACACCGGATCTTACGGTGGAAATGCCGGAGGCGGATCAATTCACTTATCTTCGGGACAGAACAAAAGACCTGCAATTAAGAAAAGCAGCAGAGAGTCTTTATATTAATTTTATACACGATAAAAACAGCCCATGATATACTCAGTTCATCAGAAGATGAACAGTAATGGATGGTGAGGCATGGTATTTTTTATCGTTAATCCCCGAGCGGGACAGGGAATGGGGTTACGACTTTGGGAGAAAATGAAGGAAGAGGGAAAGTCTTTGTTGGGAGAAGAAGGCTTTTCCGTTTTCTTTACGGAAAAACAGGGAGATGCCAGACTCTTTGCCAGAGAAATCACCAGAGAGATCAATAAAGAAAATCATAGAGAAATCACCGGAGAAAATCCTAAAGAAACCCAACAAGAGATTCATAGAGATTATTCCGGAGAAAGGAACAGAGAAGCAAAAGCTGTCTCTATAGAGGATAGGATTTGCGTCATTGGCGGAACCGGTACCTTAAATGAAGTGATTGACGGGGCTATGCTGGACAACAATTCTTTCCCGATTTCCTTTTTGCCGGTGCATAGGGATAACGATTTTGCCAGAGCCCTGCAAAAGGGCTATAAGATTCCGGAAAGTCTTTCTTCCCTTTTTGCCAAGGAAGAGCGAAAGGTAGATTACGGCATTGTAGAGGGTGAAAGAGGACATCGGCGTTTTGTGGTCAGTGTGGGACTGGGCTTTGAGGCAGCTGTCCTGCAGGAGCTGCTCAGTATGGGGTGCAGCATTTGCCCCAAAGAAAAACAGAGGATTCGTTCCAAGGCCCTTTCTTATTTTTATGCTTTTGTGAAAGAATTAAAACGGGCAAAGAAAATCAAAGGAAGTATTCTCCTAGATGGAGAAGAAAGGATGGAATTCCAGCATATCCTCTTTTTGTCCATTCATAATCATCCCTATGAATCCGGCTATGCCTTGGGATGTGGAGCTTCCGGAGAAGACGGTGTTCTGGATTTATGTTTGGTTAGCACCAAGAAAAAGCTTCGATTGCTTTACATTATGTTTGCGGCACTTTTCGGAAAGCATAAAAGTCTTCCTGGGGTGCATTGCTACCGGTTTAAGAAGATGGAGATTCATTTGGAGCAGGAGGTGGCCTTCCATGTGGATGGAGAATCCTTGGGAAAACAAAAGGATCTCTCCATTTCCTGTATGCCCGGAAGATTGCGGCTGCAAATTTAAAGCAGATGGGAAGAAGATAGACATAAAAGACTGTTTCTTGAGGTTTCTGGAAAGGGTTTAGCAGAGATAAAAAGCTTTAGCAGAAATGAAAAGGTCTTAGGGAAAGGAAAGGGAAAATGAGAGTTGGGCTGGGCTATGACGTACACAGGCTGGTGGAAGGAAGAGACTTGATTCTTGCCGGGGTAAAGATTCCTTATGAAAAGGGACTTTTGGGACATTCCGACGCGGATGTGGTGCTGCACGCTTTAACCGATGCCATCCTGGGGGCAGCTGCTCTTGGAGATATCGGAAGACATTTTCCGGATACGGAGGAACGCTATAAGGGGATTTCTTCTGTCCTGCTTTTGGAAAAGGCCTATGCTTTGGTACAGGAGAAGGGCTATACTCTGGGAAATGCAGACATTTGTATCCTACTGGAAAGACCGAAAATCAAGAATTATATTCCGGAGATGGAAGAATGCATCGCCAGGGCGCTTCATTGTGAAAGAGGACAGATTTCCGTGAAAGCCACAACGGAAGAAGGCTTGGGCTTTACCGGAAGGGGCGAGGGGATTGCGGCGAAGGCCATTGTCCTTTTGGAAAACCGTTAACACTATGGTAAAATGAAGGGAAGTCTCGGAAAAGGAAAGTTCTTCGGAAGTTTTATGCATTGTCACAAATTGAACACAATATCTCTTTAGAATAAAGAGATATTTTTTATATAAGATAATGCTTCAGTAGGCGGGAGACAGTGTTTTTCTGCAATATTTTTAACGAGAAAATGTTTTAAGGGGGAGAAGAGATGAAACGTTTTATTGGGATAATCTTTTCGGCTTTGCTTTTTGGAGTGATTGCCGGAACTTGTATGGTGGGCATCAATTACCTTGCTCAATCCAATGGGATTTATCATATTCTGGCGGAAGGAGAGCTTTCTCAGGATAATGAGGCGAATTCGAATCAAGACAGTACTCAGGAATCCAAGGAAGAAAAGCAGAAAGAAAAGCAGGAGAAAAAGACCAGCGCTTCCGATGTAGAGAAGGAAAAGACGGTGGTGCAGGCGGATTCCGGCTCTGTCAGTCAGGTGGCTAAGGAGGCTATGCCTTCCGTTGTAGCTATTACCAATATGATGCGTTATCAGGAAAACGGTTTTTCCATCTTCGGCGATATCCAGAGAGAAACCGAGTATCCTGCCAGCGGTTCCGGTGTCATCGTTGGAAAGAATGAAACGGAACTTTTGATTGCCACCAATAATCACGTGATTCAGGACTCCAATTCCTTAACCGTAAGCTTCATTGACGACAGTACCGCCAAGGCTCAGGTGAAGGGTACCGATGCCACGGTGGATTTAGCTCTTGTTTCCGTGAAGCTTTCAGACTTATCTCAGGAAACCAGAGACAAGATTAAAGTGATTGAAATCGGTTCCTCCGATGCTATGGAGGTGGGAGATCAGGTAGTAGCCATCGGAAATGCTTTGGGCTATGGTCAATCCGTAACCAAGGGAATCATTTCCGCAAAGGATAGAGACGTGGAGACGGAAGACGGAACCGCAGAGGGATTATTACAGACGGATGCGGCTATCAACCCCGGTAATTCCGGCGGAGCCCTTCTGAATATGCAGGGAGAATTAATCGGTATCAATGTGGCCAAGTACTCCGATACGGATGTAGAGGGTATGGGCTATTCCATCCCGTCCTCCAAGGCGGAAAGCATTTTGAAATCCCTTTCCACTCTGGCCACCAGAGAGGATGTTCCCAAGGAAGAGCAGGGTGTGCTGGGCGTACAGGTGAAGAATATTGATGCCCAGACCGCAGAAAGCTTTGCAATGCCTAAGGGTGTATATATCTTTAAGATTTTAGAGGATACCGGGGCACAGAACAGTGAGCTCCAGGAAAGAGATATTATTACCAAGCTGGACGGACAGGGCATTGCCACCACCGCAGATTTGAAGTCCCTTCTCTCCAAGTATCGTATCGGAGAAGAGGTTACTTTAACCGTAATGCGTCAGGATGGCAGCGGTAAGTACAATGAAGTGCAGGTACACGTTACCCTTGGAAAAGCCAATACAACAGATTACGGAACATCCAACGGCTCAGCATCCTCCGGAGAGCAACAGCAAGGCGGTAATTCTCAAGGAGAGGCTCCTCAGGAAAATGCACCGGAAGGAAATTCCGGGGACAATGGGGAAAGCTCCGCACCATCCAAGGAGCAAGAAGGAAAATCCAAGGGAAAGCAGAGAAGATCCAAGGAGGAAGAGGATTTTTATAAGCAGTTCCAGGATTTCTTTAATGAGTATAAGAGATAATTGGGATAAATAAAGTTTTCTTCAAAAAGAGATGGTTCAAAAGACTATCTCTTTTTACTTTTGGCATATCCAATTTTCCAGACGCTGTCTGGAAAATTAACTTGGTCACATTATTTAGAACTTTTATCTATAGAAGATAATGACAAGCGTAGCTTTTATGAGAAAGAAACAGAGAATGGTCTGTAAGAGAACTAAAACGTCAATTATTTCCCTGCATTTCTTGACGAACTGTGGGAAAAACTATACACTAAAACCGTATTTTGTCCTCATTTATGAGAAGATTGTCTTCGGAGAAAGGAAGCAAGAAAATGAAAATTTATAATACCATGTCGAAGCAAAAAGAAGAGTTTGTCCCCATTGAAGAGGGGAAGATTCGGATGTATGTCTGCGGCCCCACGGTTTATAATTTAATTCATATCGGAAATGCCCGTCCTATGATTGTATTCGACACCTTCCGTCGTTTTATGGAATATAAGGGCTATAAGGTTTGCTATGTCTCCAACTATACGGATGTGGACGACAAGATTATTAAGACTGCCATGGACGAAGGCACAGATTGCTCTTCCATCACCGAGCGCTACATCTCCGAAGTGGAAAAGGACATGTCGGATCTGAATATTATGGAGGCTACCGCCCATCCCAAGGCCACGGAAGAAATTCAGGGAATGGTGAATCTTATTGATGTGCTGGTAAAGAAGGGCTTTGCTTATCCGGTGGACGGTACGGTGTACTATGACACCACTGCCTTTCCTTCCTATGGAAAGTTGTCTCATAAGAATATGGAAGATCTCCGTTCCGGTCTTCGCGAACTGAAAGTCTCCGGAGAAGAGGAGAAGAAAAGCCCCACGGACTTCGTGCTTTGGAAGCCCAAGAAGATGGGAGAGCCTTACTGGAATTCCCCATGGAGCGAGGGACGTCCGGGCTGGCATACCGAGTGCTGTGTTATGGCACCAAAATATTGCGGGGGTGCTTTGGATATTCATGCCGGCGGAGAGGACCTTGTCTTCCCCCACCATGAAAATGAGATTGCCCAGTACGAGGCGGCTCACGGTGAGCAATTTGCTCGCTACTGGATGCACAATGCTTTTATCAACATTGACAATAAGAAGATGTCCAAGTCCTTGGGAAATTTCTTTACCGTAAGAGATGTTACATCCCAGTTTGATCCGATGGTGCTTCGTTTCTATATGCTTTCCGCCCATTATCGTAGTCCACTGAATTTCTCAAAGGACTTAATGGAAGCTGCTAAGACTTCTTTGGGAAGAATTCTTACGGCGATTTGGCGTTTGCAGGATTTGATTCCCCGTTTGGAGGAGAAGACATTTTCCAAGGAAGAAGAGGAAAATGTGAAAACTGCCGAAAGCTATGAAGCAATTTTCTCCGAGAAGATGGAAGACGACTTAAATACAGCGGATGCGATTACCCAGATTTTTGAGCTGGTACGTCTTGCCAATGCCACTGTGGAGGAACATTCCTCCAAGGCCTACGGCGAAGCTCTGCTACAGAAGCTGGAAACCTTGATGGGAGTTCTTGGTATTCGTACCGAGAAGAAAGAAGAGGAGCTTGGCGCCAAGGTGGAAGCTTTGATTCAGCAAAGACAGGATGCCAGAAAGAACAAGGATTTTGCTAAAGCGGATCAGATTCGTGACGAGCTTTTGGCCATGGGTATTCAGTTGAAGGATACAAGAAACGGTGTGGAATGGCAGAAGATTTAATGGCAGAAAGTTTAGAGAATCTAAGCTTTCAGGAGAGCGAAATGGAGAGTCGAAGCGTTAAGGAGCAAGGCTCTTCAGGGATACAAACCGAATGTGCTATGACAGCGGAACTTTTGCAGAATACATTATTCATCGAGCAACAAGTTATTAACGATGAGGCTCCGAACTTATCCCCTTTGGCTTTAGCCTACGTGGGGGACTCTATCTATGATTTTCGGGTGCGAGATTACCTTTGCAGAAGATATCAGGAAAACCTGAATCGGGTAAACAGCAGAAAGACCAAGCTGGTTTGTGCTAAGGCCCAGTCGGATTTGATGGGATATTTAATAGAAGAAAAGCTATTAACGGAAGAGGAGCTTTCCGTTTATCGAAGAGCCAGAAACCATAAGTCCCAAAGCCACTCCAAAAACTCCAGCATTATGGATTATCGGAGAGCCACCGGATTTGAGGCATTTTTGGGCTATCTTTATTATGCCGGAAAGATTTCCAGACTGATTAGCCTGGTGGAGAAGGGCTTGGAGCATTTACTGGCAGAGAATGAAGCTAAGGAATAAGTAAAGCTATAAAGAAAGCTATAAGTAAAGCTATAAAGAAAGCTATAAGTAAAGCTATAAAGAAAGCTATAGAGAAAGCTATAAAGAAAGCCATATAGAAAGCCATATAGAAAAGCTATATAGAAAAGCGCTTATAAAGTGTCAGAGCATAGAAATAGGAAGAAGTAGGAAAGAGGAAGAGGATGAGAGAAGAGGGATGTACCCTAATCGGCAGAAACCCGGTGCTGGAGGCCTTTCGTGCCGGAAAGACCATTGACCGCCTGTTTATTCAGGACGGTTTAAAGGACGGCCCTATTTTAAGTATTCTTCGAGAGGCGAAGAAGCAGGATTTGGTGATTGATTTTGTGAAGAAATCCCGTTTGGATGAGATGTCCTCAGGAGAAACGCACCAGGGCGTTATTGCTTATCTTTCCGCCTATGAATATGCGCCCTTGGAGGATTTATTACAGGTGGCGAAGGATAAGGGAGAAGCGCCTTTTTTCTTTCTGTTGGATGGAATCGAGGATCCCCATAATCTGGGGGCGATGATTCGTACCGCAAATCTTGCGGGAGCCCATGGGGTGATTATTCCGAAAAGAAGAGCGGTAGGCCTAACCGCAACTGTAGCCAGAACTAGCGCCGGAGCCCTGAATTATACCAAGGTTTGTAAGGTGACCAATCTGGTGCAGACCATGGAAGAGCTGAAGAAGGAAGGCATGTGGTTTGTTTGCGGAGACATGCGTGGGGAAAGCATGTATAAGCTGAACCTGACCGGTTCAATTGGATTGGTACTGGGAAATGAAGGGGAAGGGGTTTCTCGTCTGGTAAAGGAAACTTGTGATATGCAGGCCTCCATTCCCATGAAGGGAGAGCTGGATTCCCTCAATGCTTCCGTGGCCTGCGGTGTTTTGGCTTATGAAATTGTAAGACAGAGGCTGTTGCAAAATGGATAAAGTTAAGGCAACCTGGAAAATTCATGAAAAGCTTTGGTTTTTTGCCCTCCTGATATTTTCGGGGGGCTTTTATGGTGGATATACTTATAGCCTACGAGGACAGGTATTTGCCAATGCCCAGACAGCCAATCTTGTCATCATGATGTTGTCTTTGGGAAAGGGAAAATGGGGGAGAGCCCTGTATTCTTTGGCTCCCTTTACCGCCTATATGCTAGGTGTGATTTTATCGGAGTATATTGGGCAAAACCATAAAAATCTAAAGAAGAGAGATTTTGAAGAGAAAATTCTCCTTTTTGAGTCGCTGGTTTGCTTCCTTGTGGGGCTGATGCCGGCGAGTTGGCCGGATCAGTTATGTCAATTAAGCTTAAGCTTTATCTGTGCCATGCAGTTCAATATTTTCCGAAAAGCGGAGGGCATTCCCATGGCCACCACCTTCTGCACCAACCATATCCGACAAATGGGAAGTCATCTTACCCAAGCCTTATTTTTCAAAAATGAAGAATCCGCACGCCTTGCGAAGAGACACGGCCTGATGATTCTTGCCTTCGCTTCCGGTGTTTTGGCGGCGGTGCTTTTGTCAAAGGTTTTCGGACTTTACTGCATTTTCGGAATGACGATATTGCATCTCTTTCTCTGGGGCAAACTGCATTTTGACAATAAAAGCTATGAAGAGAGAGCAAAAAAGCTAAAGGAAGAACAAGGCAGATAAAAGAAGAGCTAAAAAGATAAAGGACGAACGAAGAAGATAAAGCAAGATAAAGCAAGATATAAAACGAGATAAAAGAAGATAGAAGATAAAGGAAGTACAAAAAAGATAGAATGAAGAGGGAGGAAAAGAAAGTAGGGCCAATGAGCGCTTGTAGAGAAGAAAAATGTTGGGAAATTGACGGAAGAACCGGACTTTTCGGCCTTTTGGGCAGTCCTGTGGAGCATAGCCTTTCTCCTGCCATGCATAACGAAGCCTTCCGCTTGTTGGGAATCAATGCCCGCTATCTTGCCTTTGATTTACAAAAGGAGGATTTACCGGGCGCATTACCCGTTTTTCGGAAAATGAAGCTGCAGGGCTGTAATCTCACCATGCCCTTAAAGGAGGCGGTGATTCCCCTTTGTGACAGCATTTCCAGGGAAGCAAGACTTGCCCATTCGGTAAATACCTTGGTTTTCCGGGAAAATGGAGAAATTGAGGGACATAGTACTGATGGTAAAGGCTTCTTTCGGGGCTTGGAAGCAAAGAGACTTGCTTTAAAAGGAAAGAAGCTAAGCCTATTGGGGCTGGGCGGTGCCGGAAAGGCCATCCTTAGCTATGGCATCGGTACGGAACTTTCGGAAATAGAAGTGCTGGTGCGAGAAGAAAGCAAGGGAAAGTATGAGGATTTTGTAGAACGTTGTGAAAAGGAGTCCGGAAGAAGGATTTTCTTAAAAAGTCTGGAAAGGGATTTGGAAGAAGCCTGTGGGAACAGTGATATCCTGGTGAATGCCAGCTCTGTAGGTATGAAAGAGAACCGTTCCCTGGTAGAGGAAAGTCGCTGGCTTCATAAGGGACTATTTGTAGCAGACTGCATTTACCATCCCTTGGAAACGAAGCTTTTACAGCAGGCAAAGGAACAGGGATTATCTTATATGAACGGCTTACCCATGCTCTTTTATCAAGGGGCGGAGTCCTTCCGGCTATGGACAGGAAAAGACTTTCCGGAAGGGGAGGTCTATGCCCTTTTGGAATCAAAGGTCAAAGAAAGAGAAGGATAGAGATAACACATAAAGTTTTTTGCGTATCCACAGTATAGGTCTGAACACGGGGCACGCTCCCGCTAACTTCGCCTTCGTAAGGGTACTAAGCTTCAAGCTTCGTTTCACTCGCTTTCAGCAAGTACCCACGGGCTCAGATTACCCCGTATTACAGACCTATATTGCGTATACGCACACGGATTATTTTTTGTTTTACATTCTATCCGTCTCCATCTGTAAAAACATTAAACCGCTCTATGCCCTTGATTTATAAGGGGATAGAGCTGTTTTCATCGATATGTTTTGTCTTATAAGCCGCCTTTTCTTACTTATTAAGACTTGCTTGTTTCTGTTTTGGGGAAAAATAAAAAAGAAGAATGGAGATTAAAGAAGAGTTTTCTTATAAGCTTTTCCGCAGTATAGCTTTGTGATACGGGGTAATCTGAGCCCGTGGGTACTTGCTGAAAGCGAGTGAAACGAAGCTTGAAGCTTAGTACCCTTACGAAGGCGAAGTTAGCGGGAGCGTGCCCCGTGTACAAAGCTATACTGCGGAAAAGCAGGAATATATATCTTTTAATCTCTATTCTTCTTTTTATTTTTCATTATGCAACCTTAATCTGCATAATCTCTAAAATTAATAGCCATGTCAGTCCATAGTAGCTTACCACTCCCACCAGGTCATTGATGGTGGTAATCAATGGACCGGAGGCTGCTGCCGGGTCTACGCCGATCTTCTTAAAGAAGATGGGGACGATGGTTCCCACAAAGGAGGAGATGACCATAGCCAGTAATAGGGAAATGCCGATACAGAAGGCAATTCCGATGGAGACATGGAGGGGCATGTGTTTAAAGAAGTAGATATAAGCCCCGATTCCCACCAAGGAGAAAAATCCCAGAACCAAACCATTAATGCCGCCGATACTCATTTCCTTTACAATCAGCTTCAGCTTGTCGCCGGCCTTTAGTTGCTCATCCATTAAGACACGGATGGTTACCGCAAGAGACTGGGTTCCTACATTTCCCGCCATATCCAAAATCAGGGATTGGAAGGCCATAACGATGGTGAGCTGAGCCACCACGGTTTCAAAAAGTCCCACTACGGTGGAAACCAAAAGTCCCAGGAACAAAAGCATAATCAGCCAGGGAAGACGTTTCTTTACACTATCTCGAATGGGCTCATTTAAATCCTCTTCTGCAGAAAGACCTCCCAACTTAGCGTAGTCTTCCGCCATCTCGTCATCGGAAACCTCTAAGATATCCTGAGCAGTGATAACACCGAGAATTTCCTTGTCCTCTCCCAGTACCGGAATAGAGTTTTCGGAGTAAGCCTTGATATTTTCCAAGCAATCCTCAATCCGTTCATCCGCATAGACAAAGGGGTAGGCGGTTTCGGTAATGTCCTCAAGCTTGGTATCCTTTCTGGCGATAATGATATCCTTTAAATCCACAGCACCGTAATAGGATTCATTTTCATCCACCACATAAAGAGTGGAAATATTGTCATGCTCTGCAGCCTGATCAATCAAGGAACGCATAGCTTCCCGGATGTTTAGATTGCTTTCCAGGGAAACGAAATTAGTGGTCATACGGGAACCAATCAAGTCCTCGCTATAGGATGCCAAGGACTGCAATTCTTTTCGATTCTCCAGAGGCATGCGAGAAATCCAAGCCTTCTTGATATCCGGCTCGGTCTCCTTTAAAAGGTCAACCGCATCATCCGGCTCCATCTTTACCAGAATGTCAGCAGCCTTTTGCGCATCCATTTCCTCCAGATATTGCCCTGCATCCTCTGCATATTCCATCATTTCCGCAAGGCTTTCCATATCCAATAAGGAATAGAAAACTTCCCGTTCTTCTTTTGTCAGCTCAGGAAGACAGGAGGCCATATCATTGGCATGGTAGTCTTCCAAACGCTCTTTCTTTACCGCGGGATCATCCGGCCCCCGCAAAATATCCAGAATTTCCTGCTGGTAATCCTGTAAAACTCTCTCTTCTTCGTTCATGTAAGCTCCTTCCCAAAAAAACTATGGACACAGGGAAAAGAACTTATGATATTTTCACGATTTATCCGATCAGAAGGAAGGATTGATAGAAATTCACAAATCCCTGCCCCATGGAAATATCATAAGTACTAGGATCCGTGTCGTCGCCGCTTTTCATTTGCATTTTCCTTCCTTTCTCTTGAATTTTTGCAAGTAAAAACTCGCATAAGCCTGTGTAAGTGTAACACGGAAGAGAGGGCGGGGCAATGGCTTTCAGGAAGAAAAAGTAAGAAGTTCTATACAGGGAGGAAAGCAAGATATGTTCCGGAGAAGTCGGTAGAATATTCCTAGCAGCTTGGCAGAAAGTATCTTGTATAAGAGTCGAATAGAAGTTATTATATTGAATATAAAAGCCTTTTGAGGCAATAAAATTCAATTAAGGAGAGAGCTTATGGAAATCCAAAGAGATAGCTATTTAAAACAGCTTATATCCTATCGCTTTGACGGTTTGGTCAAAGTGATTACCGGAATTAGACGTTGTGGAAAGTCCTATTTGTTGAAGAAGCTATATAAAGACTATTTGCTTAATCAGCATGTGAAGGAAGAGCAGATCATCAGTATTGAGCTGGACTTGGCAAAAGATATTCAATTTAGAGATCCACTTCGCTTAAGTTCCTTTGTTAGAGAGAAGCTTTCCGGAACAACAGAGGAACACTATCTTTTTATTGATGAAATCCAGATGTCGGATGAAGTACCGAATCCCTACAATCCGGAGGGGAAGAAGATTAGCTTCTATGATGCCTTGAATGATTTACGCTCCATTCCGAATCTGGATGTGTATGTGACGGGAAGCAATTCCAAGATGCTTTCCAGTGATATTCTTACGGAGTTTCGGGGGAGAAGTGATGAAATCCGAGTCCATCCCTTAAGCTTTTCGGAGTACTATTCCGCAGTAGGAGGGGATAAAAATGAAGCTTTCGACGACTATGCCTTTTATGGAGGGATGCCCTTAATCTTATCCAGACCAAATGAACTTGCAAAGATGAACTACCTAAAATCCCTCTTTTCGGAGGTGTATATCAAGGATATCGTGGAGCGAAAGAAAATCGAAAGACAGGATATTCTGGAGCAGATTTTGGATTTGCTCTGTTCTTCCATCGGTTCTCTTACGAATCCGGCAAAGCTGGCCAATACCTTGCAATCCAAGCAAGGCATTTCCGTCTCCTCGAACACCATTCGAGCGTATATCGGACACTTGGAGGATGCCTTTCTCTTCTCGGAAAGTAAACGCTATGATGTGAAGGGAAAAGCCTACTTTGACTCCCCCAATAAATATTACTGTGAGGACATCGGGCTTCGAAATGCCAGAATCGGTTTTCGGCAGCAAGAGATGACCCATATCATGGAAAACATTCTCTATAACGAATTGATGGTAAGGCAGTTTTCCGTGGATGTGGGGGTAGTATATGCCAGAGAAAAGAACGAAAAGGGGAATTCCGTTCGGACGGCTCGAGAGATTGATTTTGTGGTAAATTCCGGAGGAAAGAGAACATATATTCAATCCGCCTATGCTATGCCTACAGAAGAAAAGACAGAAATAGAGCTTAGACCGTTTTCGCTTACCGGTGACTCTTTTCCTAAAGTTTTGGTGCGAAGAGATATCGGAAAACGTTGGTATGATGACTATGGCGTTTTACATATCAATCTGATTGATTTCCTTTTGGATAAGGCGGTGATTTAAGATTTTTTCTGTTGTTCTATAATTTCATTCATAACATTAGATTAAGAGTAAGAAGCCAATAAATGGTATAGCTACGCCATTTATTGGCTTCTGTTCCATGTCAAAAAACCTACTCCATTTACGGATATTATCCGAATGTGGAGTATAGGTGATTTTGAATGAAGGTCGTATACTAGGATAAAGTTCATGTTTCTATTCATTAGTATTCTCTTAATCTATTATTTCTTTTCATTACAAGGAGGGAACTCATGCCTAAATCTAAAGTTGAAAATGATATTGTGGAAAAGCAAAAAATCATTTCTTCTCTTACGCTCATGGATGATTTATTTATGAAAGTGGTTTTGCAAGATAAGGAATGTACAGAATATATTCTGCAAACTATTATGGACGATTCTACATTAAAGCTGAAAAGACAAAGCCTTCAAAAGAATTTATCGAATCTTCATGGACATTCTTTGGTTTTAGACTGCCTCTGCGAAGATAGGGATAATAATATTTACAATATTGAAATTCAAAATAACATTTCCGGAGCAGAGCCTAAACGAGCGCGTTATCATGCCGGTTTAATGGATATGCACTATCTAAAAAAAGGAAATCATTTTTCGCAATTACCCAAATCCTATGTTATATTTATTACAGCAAATGATGTGCTTCATGGGCAACTTCAGATTTATCATATAGAAAGAACAATACAAGAATCCGGAAAGCCGTTTTGGGATGAGTCTCATATTATTTATTTTAATACATCCTATGTAGATAATAGTCCCTTGGGGAAATTAGCAGAAGATTTTCATGCAAAAGAAACTGAGCAAATGAATTCAGATATATTATCAAAGAGAGTTGCACTACTAAAAAATGCAAAGCCAAATGAGAAAGGAGGCAAAGAAATGAATGTTTTATTAGAGAATTATAGAAAAAAAGCCCTTAAAGAAGGAATAGAAAAAGGAATAGAAAAAGGAATAGAAAAAGGTAGAGAAGAAGAAATTATAGCTAAACAAAAGGTAATACAATTAATGGGATTGTTAGCAGAACATGGAAGAATTGATGATATTAAGAAATCTTCTATAGATCAGGACTATCTACAAGCTTTGCTCTTGGAGTTTGGTTTATAAATAAGACCTACAATAATGGAGAAGAAGCAAGATTTTGCCTCTTGGACATAGAAAGAAACTGGCAAAGAAGCAAATAGAAGCTATAGTGATGAATATAAAAGCCTTTTTGTACAATAATACTCAATATAGGACTTAAGAGTATCCGTCTTATTCTTTGAAAAGGAGTAGAGAGATGACGAAGGAAGAAGCTTCCCTTAAGAAGAAAACTAACTTGGAGATTACTATAGATGCTTTGCGTGAGGTAGAGCAGCTAAAGAATACACCAAATAAAAAAAGCTATTCCTCATTTGCTGAATTACTAAAAGATATAGAAGATGAAGATATTTATGAGGAATTAGAACGTTCTGAAGAAGATATTGCTGCTGGAAGGACTATATCCGGAAACGAAGCACTAAAAGAGCTAAGAGAAAAATATGGCTTGTAAGTTGCTTGCTTTTATAGATAAACAATGTGCAATGTCTATAAGAGGGGGGTATATTAAAAATTAATATATCCCCTCTTTTTTGTCGAAATACTTCCGTTGAAAAAATTTCTACTTAATAAGAATAGGGCACTGTGGAGGAATGACTAATCGAAAAGAAAGGATTCCTTTACATGCTTTTCCAAAAATAAAAAATTAAAATAAAAATGCATTTTGCGAAAAAACTTTCTATTATAATTTTTCTAAAAAGGCCGATATTGTAGTGTGAGAAAGAAAAGGGTATTTATTTAGTACTTTCTCAGACGGCAATACGGCCCATTTTTTTGGAAGAAATTCCGGAAAATCCCGTGAAGCCGGAGAGAATAGAGAAAAAAGAGGGATAACAATGAGAGTACTTCGCAAAAAAGAAAGGAATAAGGGCCTAAAGAATTGGAAAGCCAAGCTTTCCATGCTTATGGTACTTTGCCTTGTTTTAACAGGTTCTCATGGACTCGTGCTATCGGCAGATGCACAGGAAGAACAGGGAGGTTCTCCAAACAGAATTGAAAGTAGAGGAGACAATGTTAAGCTCCATTTTAAAGGGGAGGATTTGCGCCAGGCTGCGGAAGCGGCTATTTATGAAGGTGTCAAATTTTCCATCACAGAAAGCTTAAGCTATAGTAAAGACCCTGAGCTTTTGCAGCTTTACAGAGATAGCCTTGCAGAAGGAAAGGAACTTTACGAAATCTCTCTGGATAATTTTGTAAATGGAACAGAGGCGGTTTATCAGGAAACCGGGGCTAAGGTAAGAGCTATTGTGGAAATTGATCCTACCGAGCGTACCGGAGAAATCGAAAAGCAAGGAAAAGATGCCTTGGGATTTTTCGCTAAGGATTCCTCTTTTGGCAAATTAATGGAGCAGGGAAATCCCGATTGGTATGAGGAAGCATTGGCTCCGGAGAGAGAGAAAGAAAGACTTGCTTTGGAGAAGAGCGAAGCAGACAAGGCGAAAGAGGAGAAGGCTGCTCAGTCTCAAGTGGAAAATGCTGAACCCGCGAAGGAGAGTACTGAAGCTGTACAAGAAGCAAGTTCTGAATCCACCGGTCAGGAAATGACTGAGGAAGAGAAGAATGCAGCTGCCAAACCGGACTTTATCAACTCTGATTCAAGTAATAAGGAATACAAGGTACAGGGAACTGAGCTGATTCATTTCCTCTATGAAAATCATGGAGAGCAGGATTTACGTTTTCAGCTTTTTGTAGATAGTAACAGCTATCCCAGTGTGAAGGTTCAGAGTAAAACAAAGCTTGCAAAATCTATTCTGGAAGATTTAAAAAACTTAGAGGATAAAATCAAAAAGAGTAATGCGAAAAAAGAAGGAGAAGAACAAGAAGTAAAGCAGAATACGGAAGCTCTTCCATCTACAGCGCAAAGTAATGAAAGTCTGGCATCTTCTGAAGAAAGTCAATCTAGCGAACTTACAACTGCTTCTGAAGCGGGACAAAGTTCAGAGACAAGCACTGCAACAGAAGAAAGTCAAAGTACCGAGACTTCTGCTTCAGTCGAAGAGAGCCAAGAGCAAAGCACTGTGGTAATTACAGAGGTGAAAGCAGAAGGGGAGAATAAGAAGGAAAAGGCAATAAACAGTCAAGAAGATCCCGTTCTTGCCCTTTATCAGGAAATGAAGGCAGATATTACTCCATTCCTTTCCGAACTATATACCGCAAAATACCAAATCTATAGCTTGAATGAGTTAGGACGAAAGAGCCAACATAAAGAACTTGATGATTTTGGTGTTGTAGAGGTGTTTTACGATAAGGAAGCTTTTCATGAAGCCGTAACTCTTCAGGTAAGTAAGAGAGTAAAACCGGAAGAGGCGCAAGGGGGCGAGGAAGAGCTAAGTGCAGCACAGGTAGATGCATTAAAGGCAAGAGGTTTATATGAAGATTCTCGTTCCATTGATATTCATTTTGTGAATGCAGAGGGCGAAGAAGTAGAACCTTCTCTTCCGGTAGCGGTACGCTTAAGTATTTCCAAAGATATTTTACCGGAAGAAGCTAAGCCGGAAAATATTGCTATTCATCACTTGGTAGAATCTGAAGGCAACGATAAGATTGCCTATGTAGAAACCGTTTCCGATACGGAAAAGAAGAAAAAGAATTTAGTAGAGGAAAATGCCAAGGAAGTGGAAGAATTGGCAAAAAATGAAGGCTTAGGAGGAAAAACAGAAGAGAATAATCAGCAAGGAACAGAAGGGGTTAAGGAAGAGGATAAGAACAGTATTACAGATAAGAGTGCTTATATTGTGCGAGAGTTCAATGTAAAAAGCTTCTCTATCTATACATTGACCTGGTCTCAAGGCCCAAATGCTGCGAGAAATACTACGGCGAAGTTCTATTATGTTGATGGGGATTTTCGTCAAGTTGGACCAAGCATCAGTGTGGATATGTCCCAGTTTACCCATGAACAGCCTTTATACCAAAGTATCAGATATCCTTATAATCAATATGGAGTAGAGACAAGCTACGTATATCAGGATCTTCCGGGCTATACCAGACATGATCGGGTTTATCCGGGCTATTATGATATTACTTGGATGAATGCAAACACGAATCGAGACTATAATAGAAATAACCTTATGGCTTGGGGAGATGAAGTGTATTATATGTCCACCAAGCACATGGTTTCCAAGTTTGTGTATGACGATTATGTTTATCGAAATGCAACGGAAGGTAGATCTTGGGATGATTACTGGAATATGACCACCTGGGATAGCGGCCAGAGCCTTCCTAATTATCCGGATCGAAAGGTTTGTTATCCTTATTACTATTTCTTCTATAAGCTGGATACCAAAACCTATACCCATACCTATCCTAAGCATAATCTTGAGATGCAACAGGAGAAGTATATTACCAAAAAGGCGGACGGCTCCTATGACCTCACCTTAACGGCCAGACCGGTTGTGGAAGGAGGGCAGAAGAATAAGCTGGATCTTATCTTTGTTTATGATAAGTCCATGTATATGGGATTCCCTTACAATGAAGAGGTAAAGAAAGATAAGACAAGACCGGCGTATGATAAAATTGATTCGACTGGTAAAGTTGGTACAAGGCACTATTATGGTAAAAAATTTGTCAATGATTTGGTAGAGGACTTATCTAAAAGCCCTGCCTATGATGCTCAATTTGCACTGGTTACCATGGGAGGAACCAGAGATATAAGTTATAATGTACCTGGAGGACAGTTTAAAGGAGTTAAATCTTTATCCGATACTCCCTATAATGATGCAGAAAAAGTACTTGGATTTACAAAGGATGTATCTTTATTCCAGCAAACAGTAAATGGAATTACTCTGGAAGGTGAAACCGGTAATGGGCTAAACTATGCAGCAGGAATTAAGGAGGCTGTGAATTTCCAAAATGGAGCAACGGCAGGAGCTCATACCCAGAGCATTCGACAAGATGCCAGACGGGTGGTCATTTTCATAACAGCCTATGATCCAAACTTCTCTTATTTTCCGAAATACAATGCAGATGGAAATCATCCATTTTATTTCTTACAAAAGGCAGAGAAGTATAATGCAGCCGGACACTTAATCGGTTATGGAAATGTTCCCGGAAAGGTTGTGGACAAGGCCAACATTGGAGGAGGTACTTCTGCTCTCCCGGAAGGTATTTATGAGTTTACAGCAGATTATCAAGCGGGATATTCCTATGGTAGTGGTCGTGGCTATGAAGAAGCGGCCTTAACCCAGGCCAGAGCAGAACTTACGAATCTAAACAATGTTGATGCTTTTTATACACTTGGTTTTGGACCGAAGATAAATTACAGCCATTTAAACGATTTGACCGGAAAGAGTGCACGGTGGATGATTTCGGGGCACCCTTTAGAAAAACCTCTTGCAGACGATATTGAACAGGAGAATTTTTCCATAGCGGTAGCAGCAGGTACAGCTAACTCCGGAATAGAATCGGCTGTAAATAAAGAAAAGGATAGGATTCGCGGATTTGTGGCTCCAATTCGAATTACGGAAATGAATATCTGGGATCAGCTTAGTGAGAATGTGGAGGTGAATTTTGATCCAAGTAATCAGGCGGATAAGAATCAAAAACTTCGCGCTGAGGTTTGGAAAGTAGATGCACAAGGAAAGCCTATTTCAAAAGTGGAAAATCCGAAAAGTGAAAAAGGATTCTCGGGATTTTTGGGCTTTGGATACTGGCATAATAATAACTTTTTGGAAGTAGGACCGGTTTATGATGCGGGAAATCAGACACTCAGCTTAAAGATTGGTACAGAGAACTTTAGTTTCCCGGCAGGCTATGAAATCCGATTAACGGTTAATGTTAAGCCTACTGTTAAGGCCTATGAGAAGTACCAGAAGAACTTTATGGACTACTTTGACAAGGAGACGGAAAGGCAGATTAAAGCCGGAACAAATGATATTGGTTACCTGGATAATGTCAATGGTTCGAATATTTCCGGTACAAGGACTCCGGATAGTACTTCAACTGTAAAGCTGGGAGACCTAAGAACAGACCAGTGGTATCTTTATCAAATGACACCGGAGGAAACTTTCCATACATCTTCCCAAAAAGACGGTTTTTATTCCAACGAAGGTGCGTATCTCCTATATCGTAGATTTAAGGGAAAAGATAATAACGATACACCCAAGAATAAATATCAAAAACCTGTTATTCAGATTGAACCGGCCACTCTTAGAATTGTAAAGTCCTTCGTGGGAACGAACAGTTCTTCCGAAGAGTTGGAGCTTTTAAAGAATACTTCTTTCATCTTGAAGGAGCAGATTCCCGGAAGTACCAATTATCGAGAAGTAAAGCGCTTTTCGATGACAAAGTCCGCTACCAGTACTGCTTTGGGATATCTTGTTTCAGAAGAGTTAAATGGAACTAAATTGTCCGGAACCGGTAAAAATTTAACACCGGAAAATCCTACAGGTGCAGGAAATTTACAAGCAACAATGCAGGGTGGAAAGAAACAGTATGTCTTAAGCATTAATGGTCTCATTCCCGGCAGAAAGTATCAGGTGGAAGAATTAATTAGTGCTTCCGGACAGAATCCTGTTATTGGGGGATCACAGCTTCATTTTAAGAAAATGGCAATTACTGCTGGAGACGTTAGCAAAGTCACTTCCGGAAACTATGAAATTGCTACCGTGAGCATGGGTAAGAATGAAACAAAACAAATCAACGTGCAGAATACCTATGAACGGGAGGATAGACAGGTTCTTCGAATTGAAAAGCAGGTAAGTGGAGAAATGGCAGATAAAAATCAAGTTTTCCCCTTCCGATTAAAGCTTTTTAAGGCAGAGAATCAGCCTATTACACAAAGTGATTTCGATTCCATTAAAGCAGATTTCCCTGCGGCAACAAAGAGTGCTATCAGCTTTGATCCTGGAACTGCAACAATCAGTTTTAACTTGAAGCATAATCAGGCTATAGAATTCTTATTGCCAAAGACTTATTACTATATGGCAGGTGAGAATCCTTCAGGATATCTACCTTCCGTAAGTACCGGTTATGTTTTAGAACAAGCAACCGATGCCCAGGGCTTCCGCTTCACCAAGAAAAAACTATTGGGCAGAAATGCGGATGGTTCAAAGCAAGTTCTTCAGTTTAGAAATGTGAAAGACCCCATTTCTCCAACAGGAGTTGTGGAAGAAGCAAGACCACTTGCTATGGTTTTCACAGCATTTATCCTCTTCTCCGGTGCTATTGCTTTCGGCATGAAGAAGAAAGAAGAGGCCTAAAGAAACATAGGCTCTGTAAGTAATAATAAGTAGTATAAAAAGTCCTCGGACAGATACTCTGTGAAAGAGTATTGTCCGGGGATTTTTTTAATTCTTAACGAATATCGCACGCGTAGTGTGTGATATCTCGTTTTCACTTTTTTAAAATCATAAATATGAATATTCATTTTTGTGATTGAATAATAGTGAAAAAGCAATTATAATAGGGAGCAAAGGAGGTGATTCCGTGGAATATGAAAGTGAAAATAGATTGATTTTTAAAGATGCAGATGACTTTGAAGAACTTCGAGCCATGAACCAGAATTTGACTTTTTCGGCAATGGAGGAAAGCTTTCAGAAGCGAAATATTCCTTTTTCAGAAGAAAATTTCACTTCTCTTGGATTAAGGAATCCTGAGGACAAGCAATTTACCAATCTGGCATGGCTTCTTTCAGATCAATGCCAACATACCCTGAAGATTGCCGTATTTGACGGAGAGGACAAAAGTATATTCAAGGATAGAAAGGAATTTTCAGGATCTATTTTCCGGCAATTAGAGGAGGGTTATACCTATCTACAGCTGGTGAATCGAACTGCGGGGAGATTTTCAGGCTTAGAAAGGATTGACTTAACAGACTATCCGGAGGAAGCTTTGCGAGAAGCTTTGTTAAATGCCGTGATTCATAGAGATTATAGCTTTAGCGGAAGCATTATAATCAATGCAAATGATGCCTGTATGGAATTCATTTCTCTTGGGGGCTTACTGGCAGGTCTGAGTAAAGAAGATATTTGCAATGGAATTTCTCTACCCAGAAATAAAAAGCTTGCAGAGCTCTGCCTTCGTTTAAAGTTGATAGAGTCCTATGGTACGGGAATTGGAAAAATTTATCGAGCATATACAGACTGCAATCAGAAGCCGGAGTTTATCATTACTCCTAACACTTTTAAAGTGATCTTACCCAATAGAAATAGTGAGTCGAAAGAGAGCAAGAAGGATAAGAAAACAAAGAATTCTATTTCCTATCTTCCATTTCCTAGGGAAATGAACCCCGGCCTTCTTATGGAGCAGCAAAGCAGCTATAAAGCACTCTCTTTACAGAAAAAAACCGTGCTCTCGTATCTTGAAGAACATAAGAGCATGAGTGAGAAGGAGCTACAGGAACTCCTGCAGATTCGAAAGACAAGAGCCTACTTATTAAGTCGAGAGATGCAGGAGGAAGGTTTGATTGTGATAGAAGGAAGAGGAGAGAAGAAGGTCTTTCACTTGAAATCCTAAACAGTAGTTTTAATGTTGATAAAACGGTAGTTTATTGGTTTTTTAATCTTCATAAATCGGTAGTTTTTAGCGCTTTAAATCTTCTTAAAACGGTAGTATACTATGTTTTAACCATTAAAGATAAGAAAAAACGTGATTTGCGGAGATAAGCTATGTTTAAAAGAAAAGCATTTGACAAACTAAAATATTGGAAAGAAAAAAAGGCACCGAAGTACTCTGTCCTTTTAGAAGGAGCAAGACGAGTTGGAAAGTCAACGATTGCCGAGGGATTTGCAAAACAGGAATACAAATCTTACATTAAAGTGGATTTTGCCAATGTCAGGAAAGAGGTTTTGGAGGTGTTTGAAGACATAGCAGATCCGGATATCTTTTTCCTCCGATTACAGACTGCAACCGGCGTAACTTTGTATAAAAGAGAATCTGTCATTATCTTTGATGAGATTCAGCTTATGCCTAAGGTTCGCCAAGGTATAAAATATCTTGTTGCAGATGGAAGATACGATTATATAGAGACCGGATCCTTAATCAGCATCAAGAAAAATGTCAAAGATATCGTACTTCCCTCCGAGGAAATGAAGATACCCATTTATCCGATGGATTATGAAGAATTTATGTGGGCAATCGGAAATGATACTTATTCTGTTTTGCGGGAATTATATCAGCGTGGTAAGGCGGTGGGGAATTCCTTAAACAGAAAGCTGATGCGGGATTTTCGGATTTACATGGCTGTGGGAGGAATGCCACAGGCGGTGGAAGCTTATGTGGAGGGAAAGAATTTTCAGGAAATTGATGAAGTAAAGCGAGAAATCATTAATCTGTATAAAGATGATTTTTTCAAAATTGATGGCACAGGACTGATTGGAAGAATGTATGATTCGGTTCCTACTCAGTTGGCTACAGGCAAAAGAAGCTATGTTATCTCTGCGGCTACCGGGAAAAAGAAGATAAATAAAGATTTAGAGCGCTTGTATGATTTATTGGATTCAAAGACTGTAGTGGCTTCCTACAATGTCCTTAATCCAAGTATTGCATTACCCCAAACCAGAGACAATGATACCTTTAAGCTGTATTTAGCAGATACAGGCTTATTTACTACCATGATTTTCAATTCTTCCGGGGAAACGGATGAGAATATTTATAACAAGCTATTGAGTGATTCTCTTCCTGCGGATTTAGGATATTTATATGAAAATGCTGTAGCGCAGATGATTACGGCTTCCGACCAAGGTCTTTATTATCATACTTGGAAAAAAGACAAGACTTCTTATTATGAGATTGATTTTTTGCTTAGCACAAAAACGAAACTCATTCCCATAGAGGTAAAATCCTCCGGTTTAGGCAGTCATAAATCGATTATAGAGTTTCAAAAAAAGTATTCTAAATATATTTCGAAGGAAATCCTCTTGTCTCAAAAGGATCTCGGGAATGAGGAGATGCTAAAGCTTTATCCCATTTATATGCTACCGTTTATTCTGGAAGAACTGTAAACGAGATATCAACAGGGGGTAAGATTTAGCTGCATTGGATTAAATGTTCCAATAGGCCCACACGATAATTAGTAAAAATTTTGTAATAATATCTAACTTGACATACAGTCCTTTTCCATGTAAATTTTCTGCATAACTAAATATCGAAAACCGTTGAGGTGGAGATAACGGCAATGATGCCTTTACAGAGAACCCGCGATGCTGAGAATCGGGTAAGAAACAACTTGTCAAATGGACCACTGAGGGTGCAGGGAAACGGATATTCCGGAGTATTCTGCAACGCGTGGGGATGCGTGAGTTCCCGGGGATATGTTTGTATCCTGCTAAGCGGCACAGCGGAAGCTGTGAAACAAGGTGGCACCGCGGATAAATTAAATCTTATTCGTCCTTGGCAAAGACTATTTTCTTTGCCGGGGACTTTTTGTATTTACCGAGACAGAAAAGTCTAAGATGCTCTGCAAGCTTGCTTGCATGAACATCGCAGACTTTTATGAATCGCCCCTGACATGAGCACGTAAAGCCGAGTATCGGCTTGGGAGTGCGACGATTCCGTAAATACTATCAGCTCTTTGGCTAAGAAATTCACCATTCACCACCCTGCTAAAAGGCAGGAAAGAAAGAGGAGGAAAGAACGATGCAGCTGAACAATGTGGATTTTGAAACTTACTTTAAGAACTACCCGGATGCCAATGGCTATTTCGGAAAGTATGGTGGAGCCTATATCCCCGAGGAATTAAAGAAGGCTATGGAGGAAATTAACCATGCCTATGAAACCATTTCCAAGTCCAGAAAGTTTATTGCGGAGCTAAGAAGAATCCGTAAGGAATTTCAGGGTAGACCTACACCCATTTCTCATTTGGAAAGACTCTCCGAGAAGATTAACACCGGGGTACAGCTTTATGTAAAGCGTGAGGATTTAAATCATACCGGTGCCCATAAGTTAAATCACTGCATGGGCGAGGTGCTTTTGGCGAAGTACATGGGGAAGACAAAGGTGATTGCGGAGACCGGTGCAGGACAGCACGGTGTAGCTTTAGCTACCGCAGCAGCCTACTTCGGTATGGAATGTGACATTTACATGGGGGCTGTGGACATCAAGAAGCAGGCACCTAATGTAGCCAGAATGAAGATTCTGGGAGCAAGAGTGGTGGAGGTTAAGGAAGGCTTGGCGACTCTGAAAGAGGCGGTGGATGCTGCATTTGCCGCGTATATGAAGGAGTATAAGGATGCCATCTACTGCATCGGCTCCGTGGTTGGCCCCCACCCTTTCCCCATGATGGTAAGAGATTTTCAGAGTATTGTGGGCATCGAAGCCAGAGAGCAGTTCCTGGAAATGACGGGAGAACTGCCGGATGCCATCGTAGCCTGCGTGGGCGGCGGTTCCAATGCTATGGGACTTTTCTCCGGCTTCTTAAATGATCCTGTGACCATCTACGGTGTGGAGCCTTTGGGCAGAGGAACAGCTCTTGGGGACCATGCAGCCAGCCTTACCTATGGAGAAGAAGGTGTTATGCACGGCTTTAACAGTATTATGTTAAAGGACGAAAAGGGTGAACCTGCACCGGTATATTCTGTTGCCAGCGGTTTGGACTACCCCTCTTCCGGCCCTGAGCATGCCTTCTTACATGACCTTGGCAGAGTGAAGTACGATGTGGTCAATGACGACGAAACCATTGATGCCTTCTTCACCCTTTCCAGAATGGAGGGAATCATCCCTGCCATTGAAAGCTCCCACGCGGTGGCCTACGGTATGAAGCTGGCAAAGCAGATGAATAAGGGCTCTATCCTCATCAACCTTTCCGGAAGAGGAGATAAGGATATGGATTATATCCTGGAGAGGTACGGAATCCGATAAAGAAAAGCGCATTCATTAATGGAAATACGGTGAATGCGCTTTTATAATTCAAAATATTTTAGTGAAATGGATTTCGGTGAAATGGATTTCGGTGAAATAGATTTCGGTGAAATAGATTTCGGTGAAATGGATTTCAGCGTTTTGGCATAGTGTAAAATAATAAAAATTGCAACCGGATGATTATGACAGCTATAAAGTATGTTCTATATCTAAAGCAGAGCAATACATTTTTTGCTTAGTCTTTTTTCTTCTTTTTTATTTACACTCCACTTACTTTCTTTTTAAAATAAAGTATAAATCAAAAGCTTAATTAGTTTGAGCAATGTTAGATTCTTTTGCTTTTTTTCTAATCACTATTTTGATTTATAAAAATAATAGATGGACAGTAGCATACTAAAGAATTATGTTATATACAACATATAGGAGGCTCATGTGTTTAGCGTAAATTTTTTCTCTGAGGACAATGGGAATAAGCCTGTAGCTGAATTTATTTCCGCTTTGGCTCCAAAGATGAAAGCTAAAGTAGTCTCTGATTTACACCGATTGGAGATGCTTGGTTTTGAGGCAAGGTATCCATTAAGAAGAGAAAAATATTTTGAGAAAAGAGGAAGAGGATGAGTGAATTAAAAAATTTAACAAAGGAGTTGTTAAAAGATAAAGAGTTTAAAAAAGAATTTGAAGCCTTACAGCCTGAACGTGATTTAACGATGTCGTTGATTAGGGCCAGACAAGAGGCAGGGCTGACTCAGGCAGAGTTATCTAAGAAAAGTGGTATAAGCCAGGCAGACATCAGTAGGTTGGAAAATGGAAATAAGAATCCAAGTATGGCCTTGCTGAATCGCATTGCAGAGGCGATGGATTCTCATCTGATTATTGACTTTGTTCCCAACAAGGATCTTGCAAAGTTGAAAGTACAGGAGAAGAAAAATATAAAAACTGATTGACAGTTCTACTGCTTTATGGTATTTTAGCAATGTTCTGAATTTATTCAGGATGCGCTGATGTAGCACAGTCGGTAGTGCGTCGCATTGGTAGTGCGGAGGTCACGGGTCCGATTCCCGTCATCAGCTTTTTCTTAACTGCGGAAGACTGGCTTGTTCAGCTTCCGCTGATTTTTTATCAGGGTTTTTCTCATTTTTACAGGAGGGAGTTCGTTATGGAAGCAAAGATTAACGTGGAATATCCCGTAATAGACGTTTTTGCCACCGGGAAAAACATTGAGCGATTACGGAAGGAAAAGGGCTTGAAGGTAAAAGATGTTGCCCTGTTTATGGGCTTCTTAGAGCCACAGGCCGTGTATAAGTGGCAGCAGGGGAAGGCTTTGCCCAGCTTAGACAATATGTTTGCATTGAGTGTGCTCCTGGAAGTGCCCATGGAGGAGATTTTGGTGAGGAAGTCCGGAGACAGCCTGGAAAAGGACAAACACCTGGCGGCATAAAATTTATTTTAAGGAATTACAGAAAACTACTCGAAATTTTGAGAAAAATAGGTATAATAGATAGGTTCAGTAAAGAAGCGATTAGTAGGAGTGTGGAATGGAAAACATAATGAAACCAGTCTTGGAAGTGAAAGAGTTTGTAGAGGAGCAGGGATATGCTCGTTTCGTTTGTGATTCTTTAGCAAAGGGAGAGGCTACGGTTCTCGGGAATTCCTTAAGAAGAATTCTGCTTTCTTCTATGCCCGGATCTGCTGTCAGTGAAGTAAAGCTGGATAGTGTCTATCATGAATTTTCTTCTATTCCCGGGGTAAAGGAAGACGTATCCGAAATCATTATGAATTTGAAGAATCTGGCACTTCGTTATACCGGTAGCGGAGAGGAGCCTGTGATGGCCTATGTGGATTACATGGGAGAGGGCGTAGTCAAAGCTTCCGATATTAAGGTGAGTTCCGAAGTGGAAATCATGAATCCCGACCTTGTCTTAGCACATTTATCCGGTAAGGATGCCAAGATTTATATGGAAATGAAGGTCAGCAAGGGAAAGGGCTATGATGGAGCCAACACCAGAGATCACAGCGATCTTGCTATCGGCGTGATTGCGGTAGATGCAATTTATTCTCCTGTAAAGAAGGTGAATGTCTTCGTGGAAGAGAAGGGGAATACAGAGCGTTTGATTCTGGATGTGACTACCGACCGGACCATGATGCCGGAGGAGGCCGTATCTTTGGCAGCTCGTATCCTACAGACCCATTTGCAGCTCTTTATGCACATGGATACCTCTGCAAAGGAGCAGGGTGCTGCTGTTTCCAGTCAGGAGGCAGGAAGGGACGAGTTGAATAAGAGCATTGATGAGCTGGAGCTCAGTGTTCGTTCCTACAACTGCTTAAAGAGAGCGGGAATCAATACAGTGGAAGACCTTTGTGCCAAGACTATGGATGACCTGATGAAGGTGAGAAACATGGGAAGAAAGTCTTTGGATGAGATTTTAAATAAGTTGGAAAGTATGGGATTGTTCCTGTCTTCCAAGGCGGATTAATAATATGGGCATCGCTTTACGATGCCCTATTTTTTTAGCTTTTTTTAAAATTCTATGGTATGATAGCGAGGAAAATTTAAGGCCAAGATTCTTGGAGAAGAAAATGGATGGAAAGAAGAAAGCAATTTTGGACTGAGCAAAGGAAGAGGGAATACATCCGGGAGGCTGAGGATAACCTTTTCATTGTGGCGGGCCCGGGGACAGGGAAGACCACCCTTCTTTCAAAAAGAATATTAAATCAGATTATGGGCGGTGAAAGGCTTTCCCATTTTCTTTTGCTGGCCTTTACGGATGAAGCGGTAGCGGAATTTAAACAAAAGATAAAAAAGCATTTGTATCGGGAAATTGCGATTAACAAAGAAATGAGTCATCGTTTAAAGCGAAAGGTATATGGCATTGACAGTATGCATATCACCACTTTCCGAGACTTTTGCCTCTATGTTATTCATGTAAAGGAGCATTTTCAGAAAGCTTGGAAGAGGGAACAGTACATCGGAGAGGTGGAAAAAAATGCCTGCCTACAGGAAATCAGGAAAGCAGTGCAAAAATCTACGGAACTTAAGTCTACGGAATCAGAATATTCTTTTATGCCTTTGGAGGAACAATGCTATAGAATATTGAAAGAGAATCCCAAGCTTCTGCAGATTTTACGACGGGATTTTACCAAGATTTACGCGGATGAATTACAGGATTTGAACCAGACTCAGCTGGACATTCTTCTCCTTCTGTCCACGGATAAGAAGGGGAAAATGCGGCATAATTGCCTTTTTATGGTGGGAGATCCCAGACAAACCATCTATCAGGAGGAGGAAGCGGAACGACAGGTTTTCTTCCAAATGAAGCGGCGCATGGAGAAAAAGCGGAATGTGAAGGTCCTCTACCTCAATGAGAATTATCGTTCCAATGCGGAGTTGGTGGAATGGATTAATCGACATTTTCGGAAGAGAATGCCCGCCTATAATGATATGAAGGCTTGCCAAAGGCCCGAGTTTTTGCAAAATTCTCCTCTCCACGGTGTTTTCCACTATCCTTCGGAAAAGGATAGTCTAAGAGCTCTACAGGATTTGATGGAGAAACTGTTAAAGTCTTATCCGGATTTACGAGACAGAGATTTTCTGATTTTATCCAATGACAAGGAGAAAGAAGCAGATTACAAAGAAGCCTTGAAACCCTTTGGCTTTTCGGAAGCTTCCTTGGATCATATGGTTTTGGATGCCCATGCTTCCAAGGGCTTAAATTCGAATATTGTGATTTTGATGGAAACCGGCGGAAACAGCTGTGCGGAAGCCAGATCCAAGTATACCAGTTTGGAATATGTGGCAGTAACAAGAGCAAAGCATGCCCTCATTTTTCTGGAAGGAAAAGGAGAGGAGCAGTGGTTTTGCGATAGTCTTTACAATATGAAAGAGCTAAAAGAAATCCCCTTTCCGGAGCCTTAGCTTCCCTGTAGCCTTTAGGGCCGGGCGCTTAGGATAGGAAGAGGGGATTTTTTATTTTTAACCACGACTGTTGATGAAAGACAAGATATTGTGAATGCAAGCTTTAAGCTATGAGCTAAAGTGTAAGCTGTTTAAGCCTTGGAAAGAAGAATAAGCTGGAAGGCGTGATACGCCAGATTCAGCGGTTCAGGCAGAAATTTATCCACCAAAGCTTCAATAATGACTTCAGTGCCAAGCTTCTGCTTTAACTTCGGATTCATCTTCTTATTCCCGCGAAATTCCTGAACAATTTCCTGACTGGAAGGGAGAAGATGAACATAGATACTATCCTGCTTGGGAAGCTGTTCTGCCAGAAAACGGACATTGCTATAGGGAATCTTACGAAGGCTTTCTAAAATTGCCTGTTTAGAGCCTTTAAAAAAAATTCGAATGCCTGATGTTGCAGGATAAATCTGAATTCCGCAAATCTGGGGGTGACTGGCTAATATTTGACTTAAGATTTCTTCCTCCTGAGAAGTAATCCGGCTTACTCCTAAACGAATTCGGAAGGAAGCATCATTTTCATGGACTAACTGGTAAAACATGGAAATTTTTTCTCCTTTTCATTGCTGATTCTATGGACTCTATACTATAAAAATAGTTTGTTACAACTAAGTGTCTTTTGTATTATACCCTAATTTTAGATTTCTGCACTAAAAAGACAAGACATTTCTTTTTTCCTTTAGATTTTTACATTCCTTTTAGAATTTTTTTCTAAAGAATTGAAAAACAAAGCCTGGTTTTTGTGCTATAGTTTTAGCATTGCTTAAGTCTGATGATTTAAACTGAAAATCAAGGATGGATACGAGAAAAGAAAGGAAAAGGATAAACATGAGGGAAGTACAAAACATTATTATTGGATTTGGTAAGGCCGGAAAAACATTGGCAGGCTATCTGGCTAAAAAGGGGGAGAAGACGGTTTTAATCGAGGAAAATCCCCTTCGTTATGGAGGTACCTGCATTAACGTGGCTTGTATTCCTTCAAAGTCTTTAGAGAATAGCGCCAGAGAGTCTGCTGCACTGGGGGGAGAATTCTCCGAGAAGGCGGAGCGTTATCAGAAGGCTATTGAGGAGAAGAGAAGACTGACCCATTTCCTGAGAGGAAAGAATCTGGAAAAGGTACAGGGGGCCGGTGTGGAGGTCATTGACGGCAGAGCCTCTTTCCTGGATGAACACCGTATTCTGGTGGAAAGTGCTAAAGGAGATGAGGAAATCCGGGGAGAGCGTATCTTTGTTAACACCGGAGCTAAGACCATTATCCCAAAGATTGCCGGAGTTGAAAGCTCTAAGAGAGTATATACCAGTGAAAGCATGATGGAGTTGGATACTCTGCCTAAAAACCTTGTGATTATCGGCGGGGGCTATATCGGTTTGGAGTTTGCCTCCTACTATCAAAACTTCGGTTCTACTGTGACCATCCTTCAGGATACTATGGACTTTATCCCAAGAGAAGATCGGGAAATGGCTAAGGCTATTGAAGAGAACATGGAGAAGCTGGGGATTACCCTGTGTAAGGGCGTAAGTGTGCAGGAAATTCAGGATAAGGAAGAGGAAAGTCTGATTCTCTTCCAGCAGGGCGGAGAGGGGAAGACTATTACCGCAGATGCCATCCTTGTGGCAACAGGAAGAAAGCCAAACGTAGAGAACCTGGCGTTGGAAAAGGCAGGTCTTTCCCTGACAGAAAGAGGAGCCATCCCTGTGGATTCTTCTTTAAGAACCAAGGTGCCTCATATCTTTGCCATGGGAGATGTTACCGGAGGAATGCAGTTTACTTATATTTCTTTAGACGACTTCCGTATTGTAAAGGCAGCTTTAGAGCAGGAAGCTAAGGGAGAGGGAACTGCTCTTCGCAGCACGGAAAACAGAGGGGCTATCCCCTATTCCGTATTCCTGACGCCGGCATTTTCCAGAGTGGGAATTACGGAGGAAGAAGCAAAGGCACAGGGAAAGCAGTATCGAGTAGCAAAGCTTCCGGTAGCGGCTATTCCCAAGGCTCAGGTTTTGCGTCAGACCGCAGGCCTTCTGAAGGTGATTATTGAAGAAGGAAGCAATCTTATCTTAGGTGCTCATCTTTATTGTCCGGAAAGCTATGAAATGATTAATCTGATTAAGCTGGCCATGGATCAGAAGATTCCGGCAAATGTGCTGGCGTCTCAGATTTATACACATCCTACAATGACGGAAGCTTTTAACGATCTTTTGGGGTAAGTGATTGCTGTATTCATTATAAAGATGCGCTACAACTTATTGACTTTTGCGGCGGCTTCGTTGCTTTAGTCCTGTTCTTCGGCAATATATTCTAAATATTCTTCCTCGGTGGCGAAACGCATGATTTGTGTACCGACCTTTGCAACATAGCTATAATTTTCGTAATACATAAGGAACCTCCTGATATTATGAATGAAAAAGGAATGAAGGGGTAAAGAAAGAGGAAACTTCGAAGGGAGTTTCTTTTTTCTTTAAAAGATGTTCTCGGAATGCTTTAGACATCTTGTTTGTATGGATGTATTATGACATTTCAATAGGGTGATAAAACGGACTTAATAATAGCGAATGCTGATTAGTTTCTATGGAGATGAAAGAGATAAGAAATGACTTTTTGGAGAGTCGGAAAGTATTCCGGGACTTGCTGAATTTTTTTGAAAAGGAGGGCGGAAATTCGAAAGAAATTCATTATATAAATTTCCGGCTTCGCCGATAAATAATCTAGCGATGGTTATTTTACCTATCTACAAATAGAAGAGGAAGGAAAAAAATGGCAATTCATATTCAAGATTTTGCAGGAAAAGAGCAATTTCAATCCATTTTATGCAATTGGGCTAAAGGAACAGGATTGGAAGCAATGGTACAGTCAGTAGACGGAAAAACCGTATACTATGCTGACGGTGAGGAGAGAGAGCCAGGGAAGGCAGACGCTTTAGATCGCAGATCCCAAGAATTCGGCTCTTCTTCTATTCAGTGTGAACTCCAGTATGATGGAGAAAAAGTGGCAAGCCTTTATCTGAAAGAGGATAAGGACGGAGACAGAGATAGACAGGAGGCTGCATTAAAGCTTCTTTGCCTCACTCTCGAAGAGTTCGTAAAGGCAGAAAGCAGCGTTGGACGTTTTGAGGAATTTGCAAACCGTCTTTCTGCAGGAATTACCGAAACCCAGAGTTTGGTAAAGGAAATCAGAAAGAGCACCAACGACTTAAAGAGCATTCAGAGCAGACAGAAGATTCTTGCTTTAAATGCAAATATCGAGGCGGCAAGAGCCGGAGAACACGGCAAGGGCTTCGGTGTGGTAGCAGATGAGGTTGGAAGACTTTCCGACTCCAGCTCCGCAGTAAATGAGAAGATTTCTTCTGTAGTTAAGAGAATTGCTGAAGTTGTCAGCAGCTTAAGCGGAGAAGAATTAGAAGAGCAGGCGTAAGGCCTAAGGGAAATACCATCAAAAAATGAATAGTGAAGCGTTCTTTCTTCGAAGGATAGGGAAGAAAGAATAGCTTACAAAACAAAATGTAAAAAAGAAGCGGGGGAAACTTCGCTTCTTTTTTAGTGTCGTTTTTCAGTATTTTTCTGTATTTTTCTGTGCAAAAACAGGAGAAATTTTTATGCAGTAGTAACAAATTATAGCTTTGTGCATTCCTTGAATATCTAAAGCTTTATCCTTTAGTATTTGTATACAAGCTAAAAATAATTCTGGTTATATGGCATAGAATAAAAAACTTTCTGCTTTTTATATTTGTACAATAGTGCTATAATCGCCAATTATTGAAAATAAAATATCAGCCATTGGAAGGGACGAAAGGAAGGTTCAGCATGGAAATGACAGTGGAACGATTAAAGGAAAGAGTAAAAGCCGGTAGAGGCCTGGTGCCTGCCCATAAGGTAATCAAGGGAGGCCAATTGGTTAATGTAATGTCCGCGGAAATTTATCCGGCGGATATTGCCATCTATAACGAGATGATTGCGGCGGTGGGTGATGTGAGTGCCTACATTGGAAAGGACACGGAAATCATTGATGCTAAGGGACGCTTTCTTGTTCCCGGCATGATTGACGGTCATATCCATAGCGAGTGCAGTAAGTTAAGCATTACCAGCTATGCCAAGGCTGTTGTACCAAGGGGAACCACCAGCATGGTTTCCGGTCTGGATGAGTATATTTCGGTTTCCGGTTTGGAGGGTCTGCGGGAAGTGCTGGAGGAAATGAAGAAGAGCCCTCTTAAGGTTTTCTGGGGAGCTCCCTTTAAGACTCCTTACACCATTCCGGAATCTACGGTGACTTATAATTTTACAAAGGATACCCATAAGGAAGTACAGAAGTGGGATGAGTGTTACGGGGTGTGGGAAACCGTTCGTGAGTTTGTGCAGGAAGAGGATGAGGATACCTTAGGCGCCATCGCAACAGCCTACAACAACCGTCTTCCTGTTTTTGGTTGTGCCCCTATGGCTCGAGGAAATGATTTAAACGGCTATCTCTGTGGAGGAGTCCGGCTTGACCACGAAAGCTATGACCATGAGGAAGTGGTGGAAAAGATGCGTAAGGGCATGCATATGCTGATTCGTGAATCCTCCGTAACCCATTTCCTTGCGGAAAATATCAAGGCGGTTACAGAGGTAAATCCCTATTTTGCCAGAAGAGTCAGCTTCTGTACGGATGATGTAACGGCTACGGATATCTTAAGTAAAGGGCATTTGGACAATGTGGTAAGACTGGCTATGAAGGCCGGGGTGGATGCCATGACAGCCATTCAGATGGCTACCATCAATAGTGCGGAGGCTTATCGAATCGACCATCTGGTAGGCTCCATTTGCCCGGGAAGAATTGCGGATATTCTTTTTGTGGATTCCTTGGAGAACTTTAATATCGAGGAAGTCATGACAAATGGAAAAATGGTGGCAAAGAACCATAAGTTAATCTATGAGCTGAAGGCTCCGGAGAGAAGCCCGATTTTGAAGGGTAAATTAAAGTGTAAGCTGACCGGGAAAGAAGACTTTGAATATAAGGCACCGGTAGAGTCCGGCAAAGTAAAGGTTCTGTCCATGGATGTGAAGGGCCCCTTTGTTCGAAAGAGAAGAGATGTGGTACTGGAGGTTAAGGAAGGCATCGTTCAGCCGGATACGGTACAGGATGTGCTTATGGTATCGGTTCTGGAACGTTTTGGGAAAAATGGCAACAAAGCCCTTGCCTTTGCTTCAGGCTGGAAGCTAAAGAAAGGTGCTATGGCGTCCTCTGCGGCTCCCGATGACAATAATCTGGTGGTTATGGGGGCAAATGCCGAGGATATGTCTATCGCGGCAAACTACTTAATTGAGCAGGGCGGCGGACAGGTGGTGGTTTGTGATGGAGAAATCAAGGAATTTCTTCCTCTCCCTGTAGGGGGAATTGTGACGGATCTTGAACCGGAGGAAGTGGCAGCTCGTGAAAAGCGCATCGATCAAGCGGCAAGAGACTTAGGCTCAGACTTGCCGGATCCTATGATGTATATGTTCTTCCTACCCATTACGGCAATTCCTGATTATGCCATAACGGATGCGGGACCTGTGGATTATGTCAACCTAAGATGCTTTGATCCTATTTTGGAGGTGCTGAAATAGTCAGATAGAGACACCGGAATGGGCGTAATTGCCGGATAGATATGCTTGGAAAGGTTGGAAGTATGACAAAACAGTGCTTAAAGAACTTGATTGATGTTGCTGCCGGAAGAATCCCGGCGGATCTTTTGATTAAAAACTGTAAAATTATCAATGTTTTTTCCGGAGAAATCACGGAAGGAAACATAGCGATTACGGAGGGCATGATTGCAGGAGTAGGGGACTATGAGGCTAAGGAAGTGGTGGATGGGGCAGGAGCCTACGCTGCGCCTGGCTTTATCGACAGCCATATCCATGTAGAGTCTTCCTACCTTTCCCCGGAAGAGCTGGGAAGATTGCTGGTTCCTCATGGGGGAACCACCATTATCGCAGATCCCCATGAGATTGTGAATGTATGCGGCCTCATCGGTCTTCAATACATGATTGATGCAGCCAAGAATACAAAGCTGGATATCCGGTATATGCTTCCTTCCTGTGTTCCGGCTACGGTGTTTGAACATTCCGGTGCAGTGATTGATGCGGAGAAAATGCGGGAATTCATTGACTCCGAGGACATTCTGGGTATCGGAGAATTTATGGATTTTCCGGGCGTGATAGCGGCTGCGGATGGAGACTTGGATAAGCTGATGCTCTCCAAGGAAAGGGGGAAGCCTGTGGATGGTCATGCCCCCGGCGTTTCGGGAAAGGCTCTGAATGCTTATGCAGCAACGCGAATTGTGGCTGACCATGAATGTGCTTCCGTAGAGGATATGCAGAATAAGATTGCCTGCGGTATGTATGTGATGCTGCGGGACGGTTCTGCCTGCAAGGACTTGGAAAGGCTGGTAAAAGGTGTTACGGCACAGAATGCGAGACGTTGTATTCTCTGTTCCGATGATAGACAGCCTAAGACGATTTTACATGAGGGACATCTGGACAATCACCTTCGGATGTGCGTGGAAGCCGGGATTGATGCTGTGGAAGCCATCCGGATGGCCACCATCAATGCCTGTGAATGCTTCGGAATCAAAGATAGAGGAGCCATTGCTCCCGGTTATAGGGCGGATATTGTACTTTTTGATAATCTTAAGGATTTCCGTGTGCAAAAGGTTTGGATTAATGGTGAGCTTTGCGCGGAGCATGGTAAGTACCTGCCGGAACTGAAGAAGCATTCTATAGATACTGTAAAAGGTAGTGTGCACATTGCCGACTTCTCCAAGGAGAAGCTGAAGTTGAAACTGAAGAGCAATAAGGTAAACCTTATTCAGGTTCTTCCCGGTGGCGTGGTTACGAAGAAGGCAACAGCCACTGTAGACCTTGATTCTGCCGGAAACTTTGTAAGAAACCCGGAAGTGGATATTGTAAAGGTAAGTGTTGCGGAACGGCATCATGCCCTGGGAAATGTTGCCAACGGGCTTCTTGCCGGATATGGCATTAAACAGGGGGCTATTGCCGTAAGTATTGCCCATGACTCTCACAATATCATTGCCGTAGGAGCAAATGATGAAGATATGGCATTTGCCATCAAAGCTCTGGAGGAACAGGAGGGCGGCATTATTCTTGTCAAGGACGGTCAGGTCATTGAAAGAATGTCTATGCCTATTGCCGGTCTGATGAGCGACCAAAGTGGAGAGTGGGTAGACGAAAAGCTCTCAGCAATTCATAAGCTTGCCCATGAGGAGCTTGGGGTGAATGACACGGTGGAGCCGGTGATGACCTTGACCTTTATGTCTCTTGCAGTAATTCCGGAGATTAAGCTTACGGATATGGGACTTTTTGATGTTACTACATTTTCCTTTATTCCCCTTGAGGCAGAATAGATACCTATCCGTGTAGCGGTATATGTTAAGAGAATATAGGCAAGAATATTGGAATCCGAAAAATGGAACAATGAAATTTAATGTAAAGATAGAATATAGAAATTGAAAATAAAAATTGAATATAGAATAGATGCTTGTGGAATTAGATGATGTTTTGTTGTAATGAATCTGTCTTGTGGAACTGAATGAACTTAGATAATGGGAGAAAGAAATGGACAAAAATCAGGCTTTGGTACCATGGTTTAGAAGAGGGGATATTGGCGGAATTACTTACCTTGTCACTAACAACATTGTGAATTATCTTATTGTTATTGCAACACTGTCAGGCGTGTTGAAATGGCCGGATAAAATCGTTTTCGGTGCAGTTATTCCGGGAATGTCTATAGGTCTTATGCTGGGATGCTTTTATTATGCCTTTATGGCAAGAAGATTATCTCAAAAGGAGGGGAGAGCGGATGTGACTGCCCTTCCCTCAGGAGTTTCCACTCCGGCTATGTTTGTTTTTCTCTATGGGGTAATTATGCCTTTGCACTACGCTTTGGGAGATCCGGAGATGGCCTGGTCTGCGGGAGTGGCGGCTTGTTTTATCGGCGGATTTGTGGAATTTTGTGGCGGCATTATCGGTCCCTGGTTAAAGAAGAGAATTCCAAGAGCGGCTCTTCTCGGTACAGTTGCCGGCATCGGATTTATCTGGATGGCCACCCAAGGCGTTTTTGATATTCTGGGAGATCCCCTAATCGGCCTTCCGGTACTTTTTGTGGCGGCACTGGGCTTGTTTGGTGGCTATATGTTCCCGAAGCAGATTCCGCCTCTTGTAATAGCGATTGTGGGAGGAATCATCTATGCCCTTTGTCTTGGCAGAATTCAACCGGATTTTAGCGGGATAGGCTTCTATATTCCCAATCCAATCAACAGTATTGAGCATCTGATTAACGGATTTGCCATTGTGGCGCCTTATTTAACGATTATTATTCCGGTGGAGATTTATAACTTTATTGAGACCCTGGATAATGTGGAGGCTTCCAATGCGGCAGGAGACAATTACAATGTTCGAGAAGCTCAGTTTGCAGACGGAATTTGCACCATGCTTTCCGCCCTTTGTGGAGGCGTGATTCCCAATACGGTTTGGCTGGGACATGCAGGACTTAAGAAGTCTGAGGCAGGCATAGGTTATTCTGTAATTTCCGGAGCGATTCTAGGGGCAGCAGGAGTCTTTGGACTCTTTACTTTCTTAAACAGTGTGGTGCCCCCGGCAGTTTGTGCCATCACCTTCCTTTGGTGTGCAGTGGTTATGGTGGCTCAGGCCTTTAAGGACAATGATAAAAAGCATTATGCAGCAATAGCAGTGGCAATGGTTCCTCCCGTTGCCGACTATATGTATAGCCAGATTACAGGAGCACTAAGCCTTGCCAAGCTGCAAACTGCGATTCAAGCCTCCGGCTTTAACGAGTATGATGCGGAGATTACACAAATGATTAAAGATGCCGGTGTGATGTGGAACGGCGTTCCGGCAAGCAAGTCAGGAGCCATCATTATCGGAATTCTCTTGGGAACCATGGTTACCTTTGTTATCGACAAGAGACTGGATAAGGTGGGCATAACAGCTCTCGTTGGATTTGTGCTTTCCTGCTTCGGCTTTATCCATAGGGCGTCTCTTGGGTTCTATCCCACTACGCAATATGCAATAGGCTATCTTGTTATTGCCATTTTAGCCTTTATCTTCCATGCAGGAAGAACGAGCTGGTTTAAGGCAGTGGAAGATTTTGAATATGTTTAAAGATAAAGCGAGATAAAGTGATATAAAGCGGTATAAGCTGAGATAATTATTTTTTCAAAGAAATAGGTCTGAAATCAGGGATCATCCGCGTGTGTCCCGATTTCAGACCTATTGTATTATCTTCCGTAATTTCTCGGACTGCTTACGGCCCAAAGTGGTCCGCCACCGTCGTAGTTCTTCTTTAATTCTCGCATTATCTGTGCCGGATCCCATTCCTGCTGGGTTTTCTTATAGCTGTTGGGATCTGCGATAGATACGGTACCGTTTGGATTTTGCTTAGTAATAATTACGAAATGTCCGCCATTGGTTAATGCACCCTTACCCATCAATGCTACCAGAATATGTCCGCTGTTTAAAAGCTCAGCAATCTTTGCCGGGGTTCTTTCCTGTACCGAATCCACCATTAAATCAAAGGCGGAGAGGGCAGAGGGGATATAGTCATGATAAGAACCACTTTGAGGAGCATAGAACTTATAATGAGAAGACCATTCCGCCATTTCTTTCGGGGTAATGCTTCCATTTACATTTCCGAAGGAAGACACAATCATTGCCACGGTAGTTGGTCCGCAGCCATATTTACTGATAGAGTCCTGTCCGCCATAAAGATATTTTGCCCAATGACTATCATGCTGGTTATAGTAGCTCATTGGTCCCATAGCAGTATCTAAGAAAACATTGTAATCATTAAAGGTAGAACTTCCGTAAAACTGGGAAAAAGAATCGGACTTTACGGGAAGACCGCCAACATTGCTGACGTCCGCTGCAGATTCCTCCACTGTTTCCGGGGTGTTTAAATCTGCCACAGGCTTTGCGGCATTTGCCGCCGCAGCAGTATTTTCTACATTTTCAGAGCTTGCTTCCTGGGCAGGGGCAATACTTTCCTGAATGTTATTTTTTACCGTTTTTTTGTTCTGTCCGTCTACAATTTCCGTAATCGTTTCCGTACTTTCTTCTGTTGTAGATTCAGCTTCTGTAGCACCTGTGCTTTCTGCATTTGCTGTAGTTGCTTCTGCAGGACTGCTTTCGTCTGTATTAGCGGAAAATGCAGTGGAGTCGGAACCTCCCTGACCGCCACCGGTGTTATTATTGTCGGCACTTCCCTCAGCAGGTACGGCTCTGTCTCCGCTATCGTCTCCGTCACTTACTGCGCCGGCAATTTCATTTTCCCCTAATACGGCAGGCGCCTGCTCATAATTTCCGTTATAAAAAACCTCCTGAAAACGACTTTCAGCGGTGAGAGTGCTTTTCTTATGTGCTTGCTCCTGCTTTTTTTCCGTTACATACCCCTGGTAGGCAATGGCGGAAAAGCTGACTGCCATCACGGAAAGAGATGCGGCCGCTGCGATTCCAAGCTGCTGGGCACTGGCTGCCCCTAATTTACTTAATCCTGTTCCGATGAACCCCATGTTATCTCCCTAAATATATACAAATCATCCTAAAAATTTCCAAAAAAATCATGGCCTCCCGGTTCAGGAGGAACATCCTATACTTATGTATCGGCAAAAAAAGAACAGGCTATAAAGAGAAAGCCTGTTCTTTTTGATTGTAAATATTAATATTTAACAAACAAATAGGGAGATTGTGTGTTGATGCCTCTGTAGAATGCTACAGAGAAATTTCACCGTGAAATTCTGTAAGGCTGATAATAGAACCATCTTGTAACGCTATTGCTAAAACTCTTTTTAAACGCCTACTAATCGGTATTAGCTGAACCGTAGCCTTTGGAGTAGATATTGAGGAATCTGTTCCAGATTTCCCTGCTGGCTTACAGCCCCCAACTTGTAGGCTTCCATGGGCATTCCATAGACCACAGAGCTTTTTTCATCCTGTCCCAGGGTATAAGCACCTTGCTCGTGCATAGCCAAAAGCCCTTTTGCACCATCCTTTCCCATGCCTGTCAATAAAATGCCGATGGCGGAAGCCTCATATTGCTCAGCAACGGAGTGGAAGAGTACATCTACGGAAGGACAATGCCCTGAAACCTTCTCTTCCTCGGTGCAGGAAACTCTGGCTCCTAAAACATCCTTGTGAACTCGCATTTGCAACCCTCCGGGAGCAATAAGACAAAGTCCCGAATAGAGCTCGTCGCCATCCTTTGCTTCCCGCACCTCCATGGAACAAAGACGATTCAAACGCTCTGCATACATTTCCGTAAAAACAGGAGGCATATGCTGGGTGATGACGATAGGCGGCAGATTTCCCGGCAATTCCTTTAATACGGCAAGCAGCGCCTCGGTTCCTCCTGTGGAAGCGCCCATAGCAATTAATTCAATATGCTGTTTCTGATCCTGATACTCCATTTTCTTCCCCACAAAATAAATATTCTGCGGATATTATAGCACGAATTAACATTTTTATCAGCTAGGAAAGTGCGCATTGATTAAATGCCGGAAAGAAGGTTATAGATCAACGTCTTTTAAGATAATG
>NZ_JACHHH010000010.1 GCF_014202695.1 Oribacterium sinus | reverse complement strand
AGGCAGAAATGAAATTTCAAACTGCCTGATTTTTGGGATTTTTTTAAACTGGGTAGAATTTACTTCTGCACTGGAATTTACTTTTTCAATTTAGCGCTTATTCCGCTTCTACGATACAAAAACTTCAAGCTTATTTCGCTCTAAAGCTACAGAAATACTAAGCTTACTCCAACTCAAAGGCACCGGTATAGAGCTGATAGTACTTTCCTTTTGCTGCAATCAAATCCTTATGACTGCCTCGCTCTATAATTTCTCCCTGTTCCAAAACCATGATGACATCAGAGTTTTGAACTGTGGAAAGTCTATGGGCAATGACAAAAACGGTTCTTCCTGCCATTAAAGCATCCATACCCTTTTGAACAATAGCCTCCGTTCTGGTATCAATAGAGCTGGTAGCTTCATCCATAATAAGGACAGGGGGATCATTTACCGCCGCCCTGGCAATGGACAAGAGCTGTCTCTGTCCCTGAGAAAGGTTGCCTCCATTTGCACTTAATTCCGTATCATAGCCCTTAGGGAGTCTTGTAATAAAGTCATCCGCTCCCGCAAGCTTTGCCGCTGCAATACACTCTTCGTCAGAAGCATCCAGCTTTCCATAACGAATATTCTCCATTACAGTTCCGATAAAGAGTACGGTATCCTGCAAAATTACCGCAATGGATCTTCTTAAATCCGAAATGGCAATATCCCGGATATTGATGCCGTCGTAGATAATCTCTCCTTTTTGAATATCATAAAAGCGGTTCAAAAGGTTGGTAATGGTGGTTTTTCCTGCACCGGTAGCGCCTACAAAGGCTACCTTTTCTCCCGGTCTTGCAAAGACATCAATATTCTTTAGAATCTTTCGCTTTCCATCATAGGAGAAATCCACTCCCTTTAGTTCCATATCCCCTTTCAGTTCTTTCAGGGAAATGCTTCCGTCCGGTAAAATACTCTTCCAAGCCCAGAGCTCTGTTCTCTTATTGCTTTCTACTAAACGGTCTCCCTCATGGGAGCAATTTACAAGGCAAACTTTTCCTTCATCCTCTTCCACCTCTTCATCAATCATTTGATAAACACGACCTGCACCGGCAACACCCATAACCACGGCATTGACCTCAGAGGAAATCTGTCCTATTACACCGGCAAACTGCTTGGTCATATTCAGGAAGGGGATGACAATGGCAATACTTAAGCTTAATCCGGAAATGGAAATGTTCGGTGCATGGAAAGCCAAAAGTGCGCCTCCCACAATGGCAACCAAAACATAAAGGATATTTCCGATATTGTTTAAGATCGGCATAATCACATTGGAGTAACGGTTGGCTTCGTTGGAAACCCGGAACAGTTCGTCATTATAGCGGTCAAAATCCTGTATACTCTTCTCCTCATGGTTAAAGACCTTAACCACCTTCTGTCCATTCATCATTTCCTGAATAAAGCCTTCGGAACGAGCCAGCTCCTCCTGTTGACGAACAAAGTAATGACTGGATTTTCCTCCAATTACCTTAATGATTCGAAGCATAAAGAAGGAGCCTAAAAGCACCATAAGGCTAAGCCAAAGGGAATAATACAGCATAATGGAAACTACCGTAATTACCGTAATCAAGGAAGAAATAGCCTGAGGAATACAGATGGAGATGAACTGTCTCATAGCATCAATGTCATTGGTATAATGACTCATGATGTCCCCGGTTTTATTTTGGTCGAAAAAAGCAATGGGCAGATCCTGCATATGATTAAAGAGTTTCTGTCGATACTGTTTTAAGGATCCCTGGGTAATGGTCGCCATGTTCATATTGTAGCAATAGGCACAAATCAAGGAGATTGTGTAAAATACCAACAAAATCCCAACCAATCTTAAAATATCGGAGGATACCGCATCCCAATTTCCTTCTTTATAAACGGTTTCAATCAGGCTGATAATCTTTTGCTGGAAAATAGCCGGGATAGAGGTTACCACCGCATTAATTACAATAAACAAAAGAGTAATAGGCAGAAGTGTTGGATAAAAGGAAAATAAGTCCTTTATGATTCTGCCTAAGGTCTTCATAAAATTCTTCGGTCTTCCCTTATTCTCCATCCTCTACCTCCTTTCTGTTCTGGGACTCATAGGTTTCTCTGTAAATCGGAGAATTCTCCATAAGTTCCTCATGAGTACCTCTGGCAATGATTTCTCCCTTGTCCATAATCAGAATCTGATCCGCATCCATTACAGAGGAAACTCTTTGGGCAATAATGATTTTCGTGGTATCCGGAATAAATTCCTTAAAGCCCTTTCGGATAAAAGCATCGGTTTTGGTATCCACTGCAGAAGTGGAATCATCCAAAATCAAAACCTTTGGCTTCTTTAATAAGGCTCTGGCGATACAAAGTCTTTGCTTCTGCCCTCCGGAGAAATTACTTCCTCCCTGCTCCACATGGCTTTCATATCCGTCCTTCATTCTTTCAATAAATTCTGCAGCCTGGGATAGTCTGCAGGCCTCTTCCAGTTCTGCCTGAGTGGTATTTGGATTTCCCCAGCGAAGGTTTTCCGCCACTGTTCCCGAGAAGAGAATATTCTTTTGTAATACCACAGCCACCTGATCTCTTAAAGCTTGAATATCGTATTTTCGAACATCCTCACCGCCAACCAAGACTTCTCCCTCCGTTACATCATAAAGACGGGAAATCAACTGGGTAAGAGAAGATTTTGCAGAACCTGTTCCTCCCAAAATCCCTACGGTTTGTCCGGAGGGAATATGAAGGGAGATATCTGTTAAAACATTCTTTTTCGCATCCTTGGAATATTTAAAGAATACATGATTAAAATCAATGGAGCCGTCCTTTACTTCCTTAATACCATTTTCAGGATTCTTCATGGTACTGTCTTCCGTTAAAACCTCAGCGATTCTTCGAGAGGAGGCAGCGGAAATTACCACCATCACAAAGACCATGGCCACCAACATAAGGCTGGAAAGAATCTGATAGCTGTAGGTTAACAGGGCGGAAAGCTGTCCTACATCCAAATCAACACCACCGGTGCTGACAACCAGATAGGAACCGAAGCTTAAGACAAAGATAACCACCACAAAAAGACAAAATTGCATCAAGGGGTTGGCAATGGCAATCAGTTTTTCTGCAGAAATAAAGTCCTTTGCCAAAGACTCTGCCTTTTCATTAAACTTCTCTTTCTCGAAGTCCTCTCGAACATAGGTTTTCACCACCCGCATTCCCTGGATATTCTCTTCCACAGACTCATTTAAAGCATCGTATCGCTTAAAGATTTCGTTGAAAATCTTCATAGCTTTTTTGGTAATAATGATTAAACCGATAGCCAAAATAGGAATCACAAAACAGAAAATAATGGCCATTCTGCCCCCCATCATGAAGGCTGCGACAAAGGAAAAGACCACCATCAAAGGTCCCCTGAAGGCAGTACGAACCAGCATCATATAGGCCATCTGTACGTTGCTGATATCTGTGGTTAATCTGGTTACCAAAGATGAGCTTTCAAAGCGGTCAATATTCTCGAAAGAAAAGCCCTGAATTCTTTGGAACATATCTTTTCGGATATTACGGGCAAAGCCGGTAGAGGCAGAAGCTGCAAAATTCCCCGCCCAAAGGCCGAAAAGGAGGGAAAGTATGGCCATCACCACCAGGATTAATCCGTAATGAAGAATCATCTGCATGGAGGCATTTTCCTTCATTCTGTTCACTAATTGAGCAGTAAAAAAAGGAATCATACATTCCAGAATGACTTCTCCTGTAACCAATAACGGACAAAGTATGGAGTCTTTTTTAAATTCACGAATGGATTTTGATAGGATTTTCAATACCTGCATTTTATCTTCCTGCATGACTTTTTCCTCTTGCACTATATCTCCCTCCTTCTCTTAATATACATAGAATTTACTATACATGGAATTTACAATGCACTGTGTTGCACTGTGCTTTCTCTATGTAGCGCATATTCTATTCCTTACGCTTCTGTTTACTGTTTGATTTTTCTAAACTTTGCAATTTTATGGATGATTTAACAACTTGTCAAGTGTAGGCAAAATTCAATTCTCCGCTCCCTGAAATTGGCTTTCATATAGGTTCTTATAAAAACCTTTCTGCTGTAAAAGCTCTTCATGACTTCCCTTTTCGATGACATTACCATCCTTCATCACCAGGATGCAATCCGCATTTTGAATCGTAGAAAGACGATGAGCCACAATAAAAGCGGTTCTGCCCTTTAGCATTTCCCGAAAAGCTCTTTGTACCTTCTCTTCCGTTCTGGTATCAATGGAGCTGGTAGCTTCATCCAAAATTAAAATGGCCGGATCCCTTAACATTACTCTGGCAATACAGAGGAGCTGTTTCTGTCCCTGGGATAGATTGCCTCCGTCCTCCGGAAGGATTGTATCGTAGCCTTTTGCAAGCTGTAAAATAAAATGATGGCAGCCTGCCCGTTTAGCTGCTTCCATAACCTCTTCTCTACTCTTCTCCGGAGAACCGTAACGAATATTTTCCAAAACCGTATCCGACTTTAACCAGCTATCTTGTAGAACCATGCCATATGCAGAACGCAGGCTATGATCGGAAAGGCTGCCATAAGGCATTCCGTCAATCGCAATGCTTCCCTGATTCGGTTCATAAAATCGCATCAAAAGATTAATTAAGGTTGTTTTTCCGCATCCTGTGGGTCCAACAATAGCAATATTTTGTCCGGATTGTACGGAAAGGCTCAAATCTTGAATCAGCTTTTGCTCCTTCGTGTATGAGAAATACAATCCGGAAAGCTCCAAGCATCCTTCCACAGGCTTTGGCAGTTCCCTGATCTCCGCCTTTGGCATCATCTCCTCTTCTTCCAAAAAGTCAAAAACCCTGGATGCGGCAGCTAAAGCATTTTGAATTTCCGTAATCACGGAAGTAATGTCATTAAAGGGCTTGGCATACTGGGTGGCATAAGCCAATAAAGAGGATAACTGCCCAATACTTAAGGTCCCTTGTAAGCAAAACAGTGCTCCAACTCCCCCAACCAAAGCATAGCCTAAAGCATTTAAAAAACGGGTAAAGGGGTTAACCAAAGAGCTGTAGAAATTTGCTTGCATACTATATCGGGAAAGTCTTTCATTTTTCTCCTGATACAAAGCCTCCTTTGGGGCATCCTGCATAAAGGCCTTCAGAAGCTTCGCATTTCCGATAGCCTCCGTACTGAAGGCAGCGATTTCTCCTCGGCTCTTCGACTGATTCTGAAAATACAGGTAAGCGCGCTTGGATATAAACTTTGCGATAAAAAAGGAAAGAGGTGTCAGCGCCAAAAGGATCAGAGCAATTCTCCATTCCAGAAGAAAGAGAAAAAATGCAGTTTCCAAAATACTGAACACCGCCTGCAAAAACTGATTCAGTAGAACAAATAATCCCTGTGAAATCTGTTCTATGTCTGTAGTTAAACGGCTTAAAATCTCTCCGGGCTCCTTGGAATCGATGGAGGATAAAGGAACGGCTTGAATATGAGAAAAAGCCTTCTTCCGTAAATCTTCAATCACATGAAAGCTTAAATAGGTATTCACTTGGTTCATGACCCACTGGAAAACCACAGCCAGGATAAGCACTATAAACATAAGTTTTAAAATCTGTCCCAATCCGGCAAAATCCACTGCAGATTTTCCGGCAATCTTATCTATGGCTTTTCCCAAAAGGATAGGAAGAAAGAGGGAAAATACTACGGAGAGAAAAGCTGAAATAATGGAAAGAAGCAAGCTGAATTTATAAGGTTTGATGAAGGCGAAAAGTTTCCAAAAAGACTCAGCTGCAGTTCCGTTTTGCCTGGTCATATTACGCCTCCTTTCCTTGCTTCTGAGAAGCACAAATTTCCTGATATACAGAACAATTCTCCATAAGCTCCTGATGACTTCCCAGCCCGATTAACTTACCTTGGTCTAAAACCAGAATCTTTGGGAAATGCCTGATACTGGATACTCTTTGGGAGATTACCAAAAGGCTTTTTTCCCCTTGATATCCTTCCAATGCTGTTCGCAGCTTTCTTTCTGTCAGCATATCCAATGCGGAGGCGGAATCATCCAAAATTAAAAGCTTGGAATCCCCAACCAAAGCTCTTGCAATAGAAAGTCTTTGTCTTTGTCCACCTGAAAAATTTTTTCCCTCTATACTGACAGGCAAATCCAAGCCCTCTCCCTTTTCCTCTACAAAATCTTTTCCCTGGGCGATTTCCAAAGCTTTCCAAAGCTCTTCATCCTTTGCCTCCTTCTTTCTCCAAAGAAGATTTTCTTTAAGGGTTCCGGAAAAAAGTACCGCCTTCTGAGGGACATAAGCAATACTTTCTCTAAGTTCTCTTTTCGAATAATCTCTTAAATTCTTCCCCCAAAGGAAAATTTCTCCCTCATAATCCGCGTAAAATCCACAAATTAGAGATATCAAGGTGGATTTTCCGGATCCTGTACCACCGATAATTCCTAAGCTTTCCCCTTCTTTTAAAGAAAAACTGATATCGGAAAGAGCCCTTTCCTCTCCGACTTCATAGGAAAAAGAAAGATTCTTTAGAAGGATACCGGCCTTGTTTGAGTCAGAAGAAGCATTGGCATCAAGCTCCTGCTTTTGCACTTTCTCTGTGGCTTGATTTCTTGTTGAAAGAGTAACTGCTTCCTTATCGTTAACAGACTGATCTTCTTCGTTCTTTCGCTCCATCACCTCTTCAATTCGGCTAATACTGGCATAAGCTTTAACCATCAAAATAATCAGATTGGCAAGCTTAAGAAGCTCCAGTAAAATTTGGCTCATATAGTTGGTCAGAGCCACCACATTTCCTTGAAAAAGTCTGCCGTCATTTACCATCTTGGAGGAAAAATACAGAATTCCCATAAGCCCAAACTGAATCAGCAGCATGCTCATCGGATTTAGTAATGCAGATATTTTCCCTACTGTAATCTGCACCTTGGTATAATCTTGATTTTTTTCTAAAAACTCCTCTTCTTCCTTTTCTTCCTGACAGAAAGCCCGTACCACACGGATTCCCATAATATTTTCTCTGTATTTCCTTGTGATGTTTTCCAGACTCACTTGAATCCTTTTGTAAAAGGGCATGGTAAGAGCCATGATGCCAAAAACCACAATAGATAAAAGAAGCAAAACAAATAAGAATAAAACTGACAGCCTGGCACTCATTCGAAAAGCCATAATACAGGCTCCCACAACGATAAAGGGAGAACGCATCAAAAGCCTAAGTACCATATTTACCGTAGACTCAATTTGGAAGATGTCCGGACCGATTCTGGTAATTAAGGAAGATGCGGAAAGCTCATTGTAATCTCTATAGGGTAAGGAAAGAATTTTGTGAAACAAGTCTCTTCGATAGGACTTCCCCACCACCATAGCCACCTCTGCCGCAAAATACTGGGCAATCACGGCGGTAAGGCATCCTATACAGGCTAAGGCCAGGAGCAGAAAAAGACTATGCCATATCACAGCAAGATTCTCTTTACGGATTCCCTGATCAATCATTCCGGCAATGACTAAAGGAACAAAAAGCTCAAACATGCTTTCCAGACACTTAAACAGAGGGGCCAAAATGCTTTTCCCCTTCACTTTTTCCATATAGGACAGTATTCTTCTCATTGTACTACTCCTCTTACTATACCCTTTTTATCCTTCTTTATGAAAATATTGATCCAACACCTTTCTGGCGATAGGAGCCGCAGTTTTCCCACCGGTTTCTCCTTCTTCCACAATAACGGATATAGCAATCTCCGGATCCTCCATGGGGGCAAAGCCTACAAACCAGGCATTGGTCTTTAAATCATTCCCCACCTTCACCTGGGCGGAACCGGTTTTTCCGCAAACCTTATAATCATCCGTCTGTAAAGCACTGGCAGTTCCCTCCGTAACTACCTTTCGCATAAACTGCTTTAACGCATCACTTTCCCCTTGGGAAAGAAGGCTATGACTTTCCCCATAGGGGAACTCCTTTACCGTTGTGCCATTGGCATTCTGTACTGAAGCAAGAAGGCTTGGATAGACCAGATTTCCACCATTGGCAATGGCGGAAACCATGCAAAGGTTTTGAAGAGGAGTGCAAAGGGTGGCCCCCTGTCCGATGGCGGTTTGCATCTTATCCCAAACGTCCGCATTCTCCGCCAAGGTGAATTGTCCTGCATTGGCAGACAAACCGATATCTATTTTTTGATTATAGTAAAAGCTTTCCGCCAAAGCCTTTAATCTAGTCGGATCAATCTCTGTTCCCAGCTTGGCAAAGGCGGAATTGCAGGAATCTGCAATGGCAGATTCCAAATCCACCTTTCCGTGAACCTCCCCGTTATAGCAATGCACCACATAGGAGGAATTTTCCGGATCCACATATTCACCCTTACAGGTATAGCTAAAGCTCTGCCAATCCGCAGGATGCTCCCGAATATACTCTAAAGCCATCAAAAGCTTAAAGGTTGAGCCGGGAGGATAAAGTCCCTGGGTAGCCCTGTTCAGAAGATTTCCGTCTTTGTTGTCGGAGGAAGTTAGAGCTTCCCAGTTGTTCTGAATATCCTCTTCCGTAAAGGAAGGTGCGGAAACCATCGCCAGAATTCTTCCGGTCTTCGGATTCATACAGACAATACTGCCCTTCTTATCCTTCAACAAAGAATAGGCAAGGGATTGTAAAGAAGAATTCAAGCTAAGTACTACTGAATCTCCGGGATTCTTGATTTCCTCCGCCTGATTGATGATTTTTTGTAAGGGGTTAATACTGGAACGGCTAAGATAAAAGTTCGCCATGGACTCCACTCCGGTTTTTCCCTTGCTGCTGTAGCCAATGGGATGGGAAAAGGCAATCCCCTGCGGATATACTCTTTTCTCTCCTCCCTCTCCGGTTTCCGTTTTCGCCAGTACCTTTCCATCAGAAGAAAGGATGCTGCCTCGAATGACCTTCGAAGAAAGATAATCTATTCTGGCATTATAGGGGCTGGAAATCTGATTCGGAGCCAAAACCAGCATAAAATAGCAAAAATATACAATCATGGAAAAGAAAAGTAGAACAAAGAAATAAGTAATTCCTTTCATCTCCCTGTTGCTTGGCTTTCTTCTGGAATTATTATACTTTTTCATAATTTACCCTTCTTCCGGAATTTCTAAGCTTATTCATAAATGCCCCTTCTCCCCTTCCTCTTCGGCGCTTGCTGTTCGTCTTCCTCTTCCTCTTCATCCATGGCATCTTCCTTTCCCTGGATAACAAAGAGAGCTTGGAAGATAGCAAAAAGAATACAACTGGAAATCATACTGGAACCGCCATAGCTGACAAAGGGCAGGGTCACTCCCGTGGAGGGGATAAATTTTATGGCTCCACCGATGGTTAAAAAGACCTGCATCACATAAATCACACTCAGTCCGATACAGATGAGTTTATAAAAGAGGCTTTCCATATCCATTCCCATCATCATCATTTGCATAAAACAGGAAAGACAGACGAGAATCACGCAAATCGCCACAATTCCTCCCATCTCTTCGGACAAGGCGGAGAAAATAAAATCATTTTCCACGATGGGAATCTTGTTGGGCAATCCCTGAAAAAGACCAAGTCCCAAAAATCCCCCCGTACCGATGGCAAAGAGAGACTGGGTAATCTGATACCCCTTCCCTGCAATGTCCTTCCAAGGATCCAAAAAGGCAAATACTCTGGTACGCACATGAGAAAAAAGATGGTAGGACACAAAGCCTGCCAATGCAGATAGACCAAAGCCTAAGGCAAGATACAAAAATTGACTGCTGGCCACATAAAGCATAAACAAAAAGGCCATAAATAGGATTAGAGCAGAGCCTAAGTCCTTACACAGCACCAACACAATGCCGTGGAGCATAGCCACTATTGCTGCCTTGTATAAGCCCCTTTGATTTTGCTCCTCCGATAAAAATCCCGCAACGGAAAAGACAAAGCTGATTTTAACGAATTCGGAAGCCTGGAAGGAAAAGCCAAAGAAATTCAAGCTCATCTTAGCACCAAAGCTCACCCGTCCTACAATAAGGACCAAGGAAAGCAGGAAAATCCCCAGTACCGCAAAGGCAATTCTTCCCTTTTGAAAATCCCAGATTTTATCGATGATATAGGGAATAAGCAAGGCCAGAAGACTGGCTGCCACGGAAATAGCAAACTGCTTCATGGCCTTATCCGTATTTAATCTTTCCAGCATAATCCATCCTAAGGCCAAAAGAATACACTGGTTATACAAGAGCGTCTCGCTGAAGGTAGGATAGATTTTCTTCCATAGGAAGGGATAGAGCACAAGAAAAGCTAACTCCGCTCCATACATGATTAGATAAAAGAAATCCTTTGTATGAAAGAAAAGAACCCCATGACAAAGAAAATGTAAGAACAATAAAATCTGGTACAGAAATTTTGCCAGTCTTCTTTTTCCATCCCCATAATCCAGGGAAAGGTTTCGAAACAGACTGTAACAATACAGCAGCATCAATACCATACATACAATCTTCGTAAATGTACTAAAAAGACTACCCATCTTTTCTCCCCTACTCTATTCCTTTATGAAAATGTCCCCTGGTAAACTGCTTTAAAGGCCTTCCCTGAAAAAGATCCAGGATTTCCTTTTCCGATTCCACCGTAAAATCAAAGCGAAAAGAAGAAGCCCCAAGCCTCTCCACTTCCTTTTCCAGCCCCAGCAAGGATAAAACATCACTGTTATAGATTTGATTATAGCAGTATTTGCAATAGAGGCGAACCGGCATACTCTTATTCTGTCGATCCTGTAAAGACACCACATTGTTCCCTCTGGTACAGCCATTTCTGGTTTTTTCTATACAATTGGCACTGACCATCATAGGCAGGTGCCCATAGCAAAGAAGCTCCGTGGAGATTCCTCTGCTTTTTGCCCATTCAGAAAAGGCCATATCCTCCTGAAAACGAAACTCAATGGGGAAGCACATTTCTTTTGCTCCCAAGGATTCCCATACCTCCATAGCAGCCTGATTATAGCTATAGAGGGTATAGTCAAAGCAGGTTGAAAACTTCCTATCCGGAAAATCCTGTAGCATTGCCACCTGATCCAGGGTACGAAGAAGAAAATGACTGAAGCCCTCTTCATTTTTCGCCTCTTCCATCCAATCCTTCGGACTTCTTCCCCTGTCTTCCCTTCTTTGGATTCTTCGAAAACGAAGACCTGCCCATTTTCCGCTGTTCTGTATCTCCCCGCGATATTTCAGGAGCTCTTCCTCGGAAAAGGCTCCCTCATCCAGATAAATTCCTTTGATAAAAGGGAATTGAAGCACCGCTTTTAGCTGTTCTCCTCTTTCTATGGAAACCCTAATTTCCCCTAAGTCTTTGATTCCGTCTATACTGCCCAAGAATAGCCTCCCTCATTTTCTCTACACCGTCTCTCCTTAATTGATTCAGGAAAGACAGGGGATAGAAAATATCTTCCTCCCCAAGAATCGAAAGTTCTTCCAGGGAAAATTCCGTATTCCCCATCTTCTTCATTTGTTTTGTAATCTGTTCTTTAGAAAGCACCTTTTCCTTGGCCTTTTCTACAGGCTGGCTTCCTTCTACGGAAACGGAAAGTCCATTTTCTCCCTCTAAGCTAAAACAGGGAACTTCGTCATAGGACAAATGCAAGCTTCCCTTCAAAGGAATCTTTCTTTCCCTCTCTTCCATTTCCTGCTTGAGTTTGGAAAGCACTTCTTCCTTTTCTTTTCGGAAAGGCTTTTCTCCGAAGGCAATCATGTCCTCTCCGTTATGTTGTTCTAAATAAGAGCTGTAGCCTCCTCTGTCATAAACCTCTTTTAAGAGGGCTATATCTTCCTCCGAAACCTTATAGGAACTCCCCTTAAGGGCCAAGTCCAGATATTTTCTGTAAATGGAAACCACTGTCCCTGTATAGAGGGCGGACTTCATTCTGCCCTCTATCTTTAAAGAATAGGCTCCCGCCTCCAGAAGCTCCTTAAGAAGATCCAGAGTAAACATATCCTTCATACTCAGATAATTTCCCTTTTTCCCCTTACTGCTATAGCACAGTCTACAGGTTCCGGCGCATCTTCCCCGGTTTCCGGATCGTCCCCCCAGAAGAGAAGACATAAAACAGGCTCCGGAGTAGCTATAGCACATGGAACCATGAATAAAGACCTCTAACTCTATGGGGGAAGACTTGGCAATATCGGAAATATCCTCCAAGGAGCATTCCCTGGAAAGTACAACCCTTTCCATGCCCAAGTTTTCCATTAAGCCCACAGCTTCTTTGGTATGTACCGTCATCTGAGTGCTGGCATGTAGAGGAAGATCCGGATAGGCCTTGGCCAACATTTTCCCAATTCCCAGATCCTGAATAATTACCCCGTCCAAACCTGCTTCATAATAGGGATCCATATAGCTGAAAAGCTCTTTTCTTTCTCCCTCTTTAAAGAGAGTGTTTAAGGTCATATATATTTTTTTATTGTAAAGATGACAAAAATGAATGGCCTCCAAAAGCTCATCCTCTTCCGATAAGGAAGACTTGGCAAAGGCTCTTGCGGAATATTTTTGTCCTCCCATATAAATCGCATCCGCTCCGGCAAAAACAGCCACCTTGCATACTTCCAAGGAGGCTGCCGGGGCCAAAAGCTCTGCTTTATAAGGCTCTTTTTCTCTTAAATTTTCTTTGTTTTGGATTGGCATCCTTACTTACTCCATCCTATCCCTTTTCTTTCGCTTCTTTCTTTTCCAAAGCCAGAAGCTTCTTCTGGGTACTTTCCAATTCCTGTAACACCCCATCCAGCTTTAACTTGGTTTTTACCAAGTCGTGCTTATAGGAGTAGCTCTCACTTTTTTCCTGATCCAAAAGCTCCTGCATCTCCTCCACTTTCTTTCTTTCCTGAAAAAGCTCATCACAAATATTAATCTGAAGCAGAAGGGATCGAACCGATTCCTCCAGCTTATTATAATTCCACATTTCCTTACGAATGCTTTCAATTTTATGGTTCAAATAATCTGCCACATCATGAAGGTAAGACTCGGAATTCTCCCCACTTAGGACATAAATTTTTCCGTCAATAATGACTTGAATTGTCTTTTTATCTGCCATGTTCTCCACCTTTTCCTATGCTTCACTTAGTCCTAAATGTTGATACGCGTGTTTTGTTGCAATCCTTCCCCTGGGGGTTCTGTCTATCAGACCTTGTAAAATCAAATAGGGTTCTATCATATCCTCTAAGGTTCCCCGGTCTTCTCCCAGACTGGTGGCTAAAGTCTCCACCCCCACCGGTCCTCCGGAAAATTTCTCAATCAAGTTCCAAAGATACTGTCTGTCATAGGTATCCAAGCCTAAGGTATCCACATCCAGTAAGTCCAAGGCATCCTCTGCCACCTCCTTGTGAATAACACCATTATACTTGATTTCCGCAAAATCTCGTACCCTCTTTAGCAAACGATTGGCAAGCCTTGGAGTACCTCTGGAACGAAGGGCAATGCTTTTTGCTCCGCCTTTATCAATAGAAATGGAAAGTACCTTGGCACTTCGAAGGACAATCTCCTCCAATTCCTCTTCTTTATAAAACTCCATTTTCCCGATAATCCCGAAACGATCCCGAAGAGGGGCGGAAAGGAGTCCTGCTCTGGTGGTTGCTCCCACTAAGGTAAAACGGGGTAAGTCCAGGCGAATGGAACGGGTGCTGCTTTCCTTCCCCAGCAGTACATCTATGGCAAAATCCTCCATAGCAGGGTAAAGCACTTCCTCCACCTGTCGATTCAGTCTATGGATTTCATCCACAAAGAGTACATCGCCTTCGGAAAGGTTATTGAGAATCGCCGCAATTTCTCCCGGTTTTTCTATAGCCGGTCCGGAGGTAATCTTACAGTGAACCCCCAATTCATTGGCAATAATATTGGAAATCGTAGTCTTTCCTAATCCCGGAGGACCGTAAAAAAGGCAGTGATCCAGACTTTGCTTTCTTTTCTTAGCCGCTTCAATATAGATAGACAGGGTTTCCTTTAACTTTTCCTGTCCAATATAATCTTTCAAAAATTGAGGTCGAATCTTAGGATCAAAAGATAAATCCTCCTTACTCTCCTCTGTTTGTATCAGTTTTCTTTCCATAAAAATCCCTTACAACGCAAACTGTTTCAGGCTAAGCCGTAGCAAATCTTCGGCGGATTTTTCCTCATAATTCGGAATCTTTGTAATCCATCTTTTTGCTTCTATTGCAGAATATCCCAGGGAGACCAAAGCTTCCACAGCTTCCTCCACCGCTACGGAAGCAGTAGTCGTCACAACAGCTTCTTCTCCGGAAAATGTAATCTCTTCCTTAGGCACCTTATCCCGGAGCTCCACAATCAATCTTTCCGCAGACTTCTTTCCAAGTCCCGGAGCCTTCTGAATCTTCTTACTGTCATTACTGATAATCGCAAGAATCAACTCCTCCCTACTCATACAGGATAAAATCCCCAGGGCAGTCTTGGGACCAATGCCGGAAACGGAAAGTAGTTTGATAAAAAAATCCCTATCCCTTTCCTCCCAAAAGCCGAAAAGCTCCTGACTATCCTCTCGAACCGAAAAGTAGGTATGAAGAAGAATTTCCTCTCCCGTCTTAGGTGCTTTATCAAAAACAGAAGCAGGAATGCGAACCCCATATCCCAGTCCTCCTGCTTCTATTACCAACATATCCTCTTTTACTTCCCGTAAAATGCCATGTATAAATCGAATCATAATCTCTCCAATCCGCAATAGTCTAGCATAGATGCTTGATTTTCTCAATGGAGGGAAGGAAATTGCTTGGCTTTTTGTGAAGAAAAGAAAGGCCTGAAACCGGGGGCACACTTGGATACCCCAATTTCAGGCCTAACTTGCCGAAAATCTAAACGTCTTATTTACAAACTTAAACCCAGTGGAAATTCTCTTTTCCGGCTGCCGCTTCAAAATGATACTTTACCAAACCGGAATCAATTCCCTGGAACTCGCCCTCTTTATAGGTGAACTGCACCTCATTTCCCTTGCCCTTTAAATAGAAGGACTGACGATTATAGGCGGTAGGTGCCATCAAAGCATACTCCACACCCTCCTTAAACCAATCCGGTACAGTTCCCTCATAGCTGCATACCTCAAAATCTTCCTTGGAAGCATGAGGAGTACCCTGGGTCTCTCCATATCCAATGGAAATCACACCATAAACAGGATGCTCAGGGCTTAATTTAGCAACAGCCTCCTTATTGAAGCTGGCACCTACCCACCAGGTATTTAAGCCTAGAGTCTGGGCATAGAGCATAATATCCGCACTGGCATAACCAACACGTTCCTCCACGCCTTCCTTTTCGTCTCCTGCCAATACGATGTAATTCTTGGCATTTTTGGTAATCAATTTATCAATTAATTCTGCAAATGCAGCTCCATCCTCCGTTTTTAGGAAAAAATACAGGGAATACTTCTGATTGCATTCCTGAATCCGCTCCTCTAAAGCCTTCACCACATCCTGAGGAATAACTTCATCTTTGTACTTACGAACCATATGTCGTTTTTCCATTGCTTCTCTAAGGGTCATCATAACCTCCTTTACCATAATCCGAAATTTCTCCTGAAAATAGGAATAGCACTCATCATTAGTATAGCTTTTTTTGTCTTATTGTCCAGTTATTAATCAAGGAATGCACTGAATAAAATCAGGGGATGCTATTAATAAAAAGTTATGAAGACCTGCTCGGAAGAAGCATATCCATGATTCCTATAGGGCTTAGGCTTCTTAATTTCTTATTCATATCTTAGTGCTACAATAGGATCTTCCTTTGCCGCCTTATTGGCAGGATAGATGCCGAAGAAGATACCCACTATCGCGGAGAAAAGTACCGCAACCAGGATAATTCCCGGGCGAATCACTACGGATAAACCGAAGGCTGTAGCTCCCAAGGACACCAGTCCCATGGCCAGTAACACTCCAATCAATCCTCCCAGGGCGGACAAAAGAGCAGATTCCGTTAAAAACTGCACCAAAATATCTCCGGTGCTTGCGCCCAAGGCCTTTCTGATACCGATTTCTCTGGTTCTCTCCGTTACAGACACCAGCATAATATTCATAATACCGATACCGCCTACCAGAAGAGAAATGGCAGCAATGCCGCCCACAGCAGCGGAAATTCCCCCCATTACCCCATCTACCTGTTTCATTTCATCCTGAATAGAGGAAATATACCAGTCGGAGGGCTGACGATTTTTTATTTTAGAAAAATAAGCTTTGATTTCCGTATTCAGCTGTTTCATCTCCTGCTCGGACATTCCTGTTTTTCCGTAGTATCGAATCATGGAAAATTCACTGGACTCAGGTGAAAACAAAGTCCAGGGAACAATGCCTTCTCCATTTTTATCATTAGAACCCATTAGTAGCTTTTGAATGGGGCTGATATCTTTCCTGTACACTCCGATAATGCTAAACTCTCGATTTTCTCCCATAATATCCGAGCGAAAATGTTTTCCTGTGGCATTTACGGTTCCATAAAGCTTTAAGGCTGTACTTTCGGAAATCAAAATCACTGCTCTTCTTTCCTCCACATCATTAGCGGAAATATATCTTCCGTTTAAAATCTGTACCGGCTGAAGCTTTTGATAGGGAGAATCCACTCCCTCAATATTGGTTTTCAAGCGGTTTAATCCATTTTTTATATCGATAGAGCCGCTGGACATATTATCCACATAGTCCAAGCGATTGCCAAAGACCTCCTTCATCTTGTAAAGTTCGTCCATGGTGAAAAAATCGCTGTCTCGAATTTCCTCCTGATCCATGTAAGGATTAATCATGATGGCCGCCTGGGTCACACCTACATTTTTATAAAGGTCTGAGAACATTTTCCGCATGGTATCTCCGATAGAAACAATGGAGATTACGGAACCGATTCCGATAATAATGCCCAGCATGGTAAGAATGGAACGAAGCTTATTGGCTCGAAGAGAGCTTAATGCCATTTTCATATTTTCAAGAAGCATGGTTCCCTCCTCTGTACATTCCTTCAAAGATTGCCAAATCTCTTACCGGAGTAGGATTCTCATTTTTGATATCGGAAATCAGTTTTCCGTCTGAAAAGCGAAGCATCCTATCCGTATAGGCGGCAATGTTTTCCTCATGGGTAACCACCACTACGGTAGCTCCTGCCTTATGAAGAGCAGAGAACATTTCCATAATTTCAATGGAGCTGGCAGTGTCTAAGTTTCCGGTGGGCTCATCCGCCAAAATCAAAGGCGGTTCATTGGCTAAGGCTCTGGCAATCGCCACCCTCTGCCTTTGTCCTCCGGACATTTCATTGGGCTGATGATGGATTCTGCCGGAAAGGCCTACCTTTTCCAAAAGCATGGCCGCTCTTTCCGACCTTTGCTTTTGAGAACGGATATGGGCGTAAATCATGGGAATTTCCACATTTTTCAAAGCACTCATACGGCTAATCAAATTAAAGCTCTGGAACACGAAGCCGATTTTTTGATTTCTTACCTTATTCAAAGTATTGGGATCCATGGCTGCCACATCTTCTCCGTCCAGAAAGTAATTGCCAAGACTTGGTTTATCCAAACAGCCTAAGATATTCATTAGAGTAGACTTTCCGGAGCCGGACTGTCCCATAATGGCTACAAACTCTCCCCTTTTGATTTTTAAATTAATCTGATTTAATCCCAATACCTTTACCGCACCGGTATCATAGATTTTCACCAGATTTCGTAATTCAATTAAAGTATCTTCCATCTTTTTATCCTGTCTGTACTACGACACCGGCTTCCTCCGGGCTAACGGACTGTGAGCCTTGGGCTGTGGGATCTACGGTTACCGGACTTCCCTCTGTAAGACTGGCATCAGGAGAAAGAATATAATTGCTTCCCTCTTTAAATGCGGAATCCTCTTTCACAGGTTTTACCTCCATGGAAACATCACTGGTAACTCCGGTAGTTACCGGAACAAAATGCACGGTTCCGTTTACAACAAAGGCCATTTTATTGCTTCCGTCTTCCCCGGTCATCACTGCAGAAATAGGTACTACATACACATCCTTGGCTTCGGATAAAAGCAAATCCGCCTTTGCTGTAATACCGGAAAGCAATCCCTTCTTATCTCCGGTAATCTGTACCTTAATCGGAATAACTCTTTCACTGGTGTTGGCGTTCTTCTCTTCTCCTGTGGGAGAAATGGAAGAAACCACCCCCTCCAAAGATTCTCCCCCTAAAATATCCGCCGTAATGGTAGCTTTTTGACCAAGATGTACCTTTCCGATATTGTATTCGGAAACCGCAATGCTGAGCTCCAGCTGATCCAGATTCTCAACGGTAAAATCATATTTATTTTCTGTCGGGGTATCTGCAAATTCTCCCACCTTGATGTTCACTCTGGTGATGGTTCCGGCAATGGGGGAAACTAAATCCGCATCGGAAACCTTACTTTCCGCCTTCTCCAGCTCCTGTTCCGCAGTTTTAATCTGTAAATCATAGCTGTCCGGAACCTTTACCGTACCCTTCACCACCTTATAATTTGCCATAGTAGCTTTAGCATCCTTTAAAGCGCTTTCCGCCGCCTCATAGTCACTCTGAGGAATATCTCCGGTGGAGTAAAGACTGGACTTTCTCTGGAAATCCAATTCCGCATTTTTTAAGATTGTTTGATTTTTCTCATATTCCAAACGAAGATTTTTTTCCGCCTCGGTTTTATTGGCCTTTGCCAAATCCAGCTGGGTTTTGGCAGCTTCCAAAGCAGTATTCACATCTGTTTTGTCTAAGCGTGCTAAAACCTGCCCCTTTTCTACCTTATCTCCTTCTTTCACCAGGATTTCCGTTACCTTGGCATGTAAGCCGGAGGTAACCTGTTGGGCATCCGTACCGGACACAGGCCCGGAGAGACTGATTTTTTCCTGTATATCTCCCTTCGTTAAAGCCTGTACACTGACCATGGTTCCCATGGGTTTTGCCGGAAAAAGCACGTTTTTAGCTATAAACAGCAAAACTAAAACAAGGACTCCGATTAGAATCCATTTCAACTTTCCCTTTTTCTTCTTTTTGGGGCTTGCTTCCAGCAGTTTATTAATTTCCTGAGAAACATCCTGTCCCTGTTGATTCTCTTCCATTTCTTCTCCTTTAAAATGAAATGCGGTAGCTCTCTCATAAACCTACTTCGCCTTTTACGATTCTTTACTATTAAATCTCATAAATATGAATGAAATGTGAAAAAATAGTCTTTTTTTCTTTTTTTATTATCCTTCTGTTTTTATTTTTCTTCCCTTGGAGTAAACTAAGTAATAAAAAAATGCTTCATAATTCATAATGAGTGTCCTGCGCAAATCGTGGGATATCTCGTTAAATAAGAATACTATGTTTATCGGAGTCTCCCTATGGATATAATTAGAAAAGCACTTCCCTATCCTAAAGATTTCTTTTTCCCCTCTTTTCTTCCTGATAAAGAAGAGATTTTATTTTTTGATATCGAAACCACCGGACTTAGTCCGAAAAGTGCCCAGATTTATAGCATCGGATTGCTCCTTTTTAAAGCTTCGGAAATGGAGATTGTCCAGCTCTTTGCTAACAGTCTTTCAGAGGAAATTGAAGTCTTACAGGAATTTCAAGAGTATTGCAAAGCTAAGACACAGTTTATCAGCTTTAACGGGAAAGCCTTTGATACCCCCTTTTTAGAAAAAAGCTACAGCCAGTACGGCCTAAAAAGTCCTATTACAGGGCTTCTCCAGCTGGACCTTTTTAAAATGATTCAAAGCAGGAGAAAATTCTATCAGCTACCCTCCTATAAGCTCAAAGAATGTGAACGCTTTTTGGGGATTCAAAGAGAGGATATCTATACCGGTGGTGAACTGATCTATGTCTATTTAGAATATCTGGAGCATCCTACAGAGGAAGCAAAGTCTCTTCTGTTGCAACATAACTTTGAAGATTTGCTTTACCTCCCTTCCCTTTTTTCCTTTTTTGCCTATGAAGAGCTGTTCCAAGGAAAGGGAAGCTATTGCCGTGAAAAGTCAGAACTACTATTGGAGAAAAATAAGCTAAGGCTCTGCTTTCGTTTTGGTCAAATGACGCTAAATTCTGAAAGCGAAGAATGTCCTTATTCTCCCGAAGCAAAAGACTCCCCCACTAAAGCTGTAGCAGCGAAAAGTACTTTCTTTCCCAAAACTATTTCCCATTCACTGGAAAGCTTTCATCTGGAAGTCTCCGGCCGGGAGGCTGTTTTGGAAATCCCCTTATTTTCCGGGGAAGCAAAGTATTTTTTCAAAAACTTTAAAGACTATGACTATATTCCCGCCAAAGACATGGCACTGCACAGAAGCCTTTCTGAGCTTTATCCTAAAGAAGAAAAGCAAAGGGCAAAGGCCGCTACCGCCTATCAAAAAAAGACAGGGCTCTTTCTCCCCGTCTTTTCCGATAACTTTCCCAATCTTTTTCAAAAGGAATACAAGGAAAAGCAAAACTACATTCCCTTTATTCCGAAGCTTTTAGAGAACAGCTCCCTAATGGAGGAATATTTCTTAAGTTTTTTGCTGCATTTTTTCTAGCTTCTCATTAACAGAGGCAATCAAGCCTCCCTTATCAATCATTTCCTGCAAGAAGGGAGGGAATACCGCCATGGTATAGGATTTTCCGCTGCTTAGGTTATGAATCTTTCCTTCGGTAAAATCCACCTCCAGCTCCTCTCCTTCCTGAATCTCTTTGGCCGCCTCCGGAGCCTCCACGATGGCCAAACCGATATTCAAGGCATTTCTAAAGAAGATTCTGGCAAAGCTTTCCGCAATCACACAGGAGATGCCGGAATCCTTCAAAACCTGTGGAGCATGCTCTCTGGAAGAGCCGCAGCCAAAGTTCTTTCCCGCAATCAAAAGATCTCCCTTTTTAATTTTTTCATGAAAATGAAGGTCTATATCCTCCATGGCATGGGTAGCCAGCTCCGCCTTATCCTGAATGGCCAGATATCTTGCCGGGATAATCACATCCGTATCCACATTATCCCCATATTTCACACAATGACCCTTAGCTTTTTCCATAACAGCCTCCTATAGTCCTAAATCCGTTGGGGATGCAATATATCCCAAAACAGCCGATGCCATAGCTACCTCCGGAGAAGACAGATAAATCTCCGAGCTGGCATCTCCCATTCTTCCCACAAAGTTTCTGTTGGTAGTGGAAATGCAACGCTCATTAGGCGCCAAAATTCCCATATAGCCTCCAAGGCAGGGACCGCAAGTTGGGGTACTTACTACCGCTCCCGCCTCAATCAAATCCTTAATATAGCCCTTCTCCATAGCCTCCAGATAAATCTTCTGGGTAGCAGGAATCACGATACAACGAACATTTTCCGCAATCTTTCTTCCTCTGGCAATCTCAGCCGCCACCTTGATATCGGAAAGTCTGCCGTTGGTACAGGAACCGATTACCGCCTGATCAATGCTGATCTTCTCAAAGCTGCCGATTTCATGAGTGTTTTCCGGCAAATGAGGAAAAGCCACAGTGGACTTAAGGGTAGAAAGGTCAATCTCAATAACTCTGTCATACTCCGCATCCTCATCCGCTTCATAGATATGATATTCCTTCTGAGAATGGGCCTTTATATATTCCAGAGTCTTCTCATCCACCGGGAAAATACCGTTCTTTCCACCGGCCTCGATGGCCATATTGCAGATGGCAAAGCGATCGTCCATAGAAAGAGAAGCCACACCCTCTCCGGTAAACTCAATGGACTCATAAAGGGCTCCATCCACACCGATCATACCGATCAAATGAAGAATCAGATCCTTACCACTGACATGTTTTTGTAATTTGCCCTTTAATACCACCTTAATAGCGGTGGGCACCTTGAACCAAAGCTCTCCTGTAGCCATAGCCGCCGCCATATCTGTAGATCCCACGCCTGTGGAAAACGCCCCTAAAGCCCCATAGGTACAGGTATGGGAGTCCGCACCGATGGACAGCTCTCCCGCTGTAATCAGGCCCTGCTCTGGAATCAGGGCATGCTCAATACCCATGTTTCCTACATCATAGTAGTGCTTCAGTCCATGCTCCTTAGCAAAGTTTCTGCAAATCTGAGTACATTTAGCAGAGGTAATATCCTTATTAGGCACAAAGTGATCCATAACAAAGACTACCTTCTCCTTGTCAAATACTCCCTCTCCGTGAATCTTATCCAGCTCACGAATTGCCACCGGAGTGGTGATATCATTTCCGTGTACCAAATCCACCTTGGCTAGAATTAATTGTCCTGCCTGTACTTCCTCTAAGCCTGCATGCTTGGCCAAAATCTTCTGACTCATCGTCATTCCCATGGAAATCTCCTTACTTCCTAGCTAAACCGCCTGCTCCTATGTATTTTATAAAAGCAGAATTGCATTCTTCTTTACAGTGTAACAAAGCTACTGCTATAATCAAAATACATTTTTTAGATACTTATTATTCCCTTAAGTTATCTCAAAAAGAAAGGATAAACATGGAACAGAACCTATCCACCTATCGGATATTTTATGAAGTGGCTAAAAGCGGAAATATTTCCAAGGCCGCAGAACAGCTCTATATTTCCCAGCCGGCGATTTCCAAAACCATCGTTCGCTTAGAGGATAGCTTGGAAATCAAGCTATTTAAAAGAAATTCCCGGGGCGTCAGTTTAACCGATGAGGGAAAGGTTTTATTTCAGTATATTAAGGATGCCTTTGCTCATATTCAAGAGGCGGAAGAAACCCTCCAGAAAATGAAGGACTTTCATATCGGTCATCTGGATATCGGTGCCAGCAGCACCCTTTGCCGTTTTATTCTTCTTCCCTATCTGAAGGCTTTTATGAAGGAGTACCCCAATATTCGTATCAGCTTAAAGAATCAGGATAGCGGAAAAACCCTCCATCTTTTAGAGGATCATCAGATTGATCTGGCTTTAGCAGCTCTTCCGAAAAAGCTTGGTATCAATCAAGAAATTCTGATGGAGCGGGAAGTGGAGGATATTCTGGTGGCAGCTCCTCAATATTTGCGTAATCTGAAAAACATTAGGGGAGAAGCCTTTTCCTTGTTTCAGGATGCCAATGTGATGCTTTTGGAGGAGCAAAATCTCTCCCGGCATCATATTGAGAATTATCTTAAGGAGAATCAAATCTACTGCCCCCAGATTATGGAATTAAATACCATGGATCTTTTGATTGACTCAGCCAAAATCGGCATCGGTATTGCCTGGGTAATTCGAGATTTTGTGGAGGAAGATCTAAAAAATGGGCAGCTGGTGGAAATAAAACTTCCCCAGCCTATAGAAAAGCGAAGAATTGCTTTTCTGTATAACAGCAAGAACAACTCTCCTTCCTTAGAGAGCTTTGTGGCCTTCCTAAAGAAGGAAAAGGTATAGAGAAAGGAAAGATTATGGCAGAACAAAATCCATCTTCCTGCAACTCCAACTGTAGCAGCTGCTCATCCGGCTGCCCAAGTAAAAGTGCGGGAATTCAGAAGTTACCCTTAGCCCCCGGTTCCTCCGTAAAGAAGGTAATCGGCATCGTATCCGGAAAGGGCGGTGTGGGAAAATCCACCGTTTGCTCCTTACTTGCTTCCGCAATGAATAAGGCGGGCTATCATGTAGGAATTTTAGATGCGGATATTACCGGGCCTTCCATTCCTAAGGCTTTCGGACTGGCTCACGACGGCGTAGCATTAAGCAGCGACGGAAAGTCCATGGTGCCGGAGAAAAGTGCAGGAGGCGTGGAAATCATTTCCACCAATCTGCTTTTGGAAAATGAAACCGATCCCGTAATCTGGAGAGGCTCCATGATTGCCAATGCGGTAAAGCAGTTCTGGCAGGAGGTAGAATGGAAGGATATAGATTATCTCTTCGTGGATATGCCCCCCGGAACCGGAGACGTCCCCTTAACCGTATTTCAGTCCATGCCGGTGGCGGGAATCGTGATTGTTACCTCCCCCCAGGACCTGGTTTCCATGATTGTGCAGAAGGCAGTCCGGATGGCGGAAAAGATGAATATTCCTATCTTGGGAATCATTGAAAATATGTCCTACCTCCAGTGTCCCCACTGCGAGGAGAAAATATCCGTCTTTGGAGAAAGCCATATTGAAGAGCTGGCTGAAAAAGAAGGGCTGGAACTTCTGGCAAAGCTTCCCATTGAACCGGGCAATGCCGCCTATATGGATGCCGGTGCTGTAGAAGCCATTAATACCAGTAAGACACTGGCTCATGCGGTAGAGGTTTTGAAGGGGATTTTGGAGGAATAAGCTTCAATACTTCTATTGTAGCAACAAAAAAGGGGATGTGAATTTTTACATCCCCTTTTGTCTTATGTGAACAACGGCTCTGAGCCCTCCGGGCCTTCTCCTAGGCCGTTGGAAATGGCTTCCACCACTGCCTTTAGGGCCTCTTCTTCGTCAGGACCATTACATTCTACCACTACGGTACTGCCTCGTTTTATTCCGGCAGCCATCACGTTTAGCACGGACTTTCCTACAATCTTACGCTCTCCATAATGCAAAATAATTTCACTTTTATATCGGATACAGGTTTGGGTAAGCACCCCGGCCGGACGTAAATGTAATCCTGATTCATTGATGATTTTTACCTCTTGACTAAGCATATCCCCCTCCTATTTCGAACAGCTTTCCGCTTTTTCTCTTTCCTTATTTCTTCTGATGCTTTCCGCCTTGGAAAATTCACATCCGCAATAGTCCTGCCGATACAGATTATGTTCTTTGGATAATTCTATGGAACGAAGGTATCGACTCTTTTTCTTAAAATCCGAAGGCAGGTAGGCGATTCCGTACTTCTCTCCCAAGGCTTCTCCGATTTCATTTAAAACTGTAGCATCCTTTAAAGGAGAGATGCTTAAGCTGGTACAAAAATAATCAAAAGCCTGATCCGGATGTTCTTTATTCCAGCCTGCCCCGTATTGGGCGGTTTCTTCTAATCGAAGATTGAAACAGGCATCACACCTGGCCCCTCTTTCAGGCTCCTTTTCCAAACCTTTGGCTATCTCCAGGAACTCCTCATGGATATAGTTGGAAACAATCACATCCATAGAAAAGCCCATTTCCTTCACCAACCTCTTACATTCCTCCGCCCTATGCAAAAACTCGGATTTCGAATCCAAGTTCGGGTTATAAAAGAAGATGCTGATGGAAAAATATTGTTCCAAACTCTCCAGTACTGCCGTGGAGCAGGGAGCACAGCAGACATGGAGTAGCAATCTCTTTTTTTCTCCGCTTTTCGGAAGATGGCTTTCCATCAGCTGTTCATAATTTTTCTTCATAGCTTCCTTACTGTAAAAAGTCTCGAATTCTCTTGGAACGGACAGGGTTTCTCAGCTTTCTTAAAGCCTTTGCCTCAATCTGTCGAATTCTCTCTCTGGTAACATTAAATTCTTTTCCTACTTCTTCCAGTGTTCTTGGATGTCCATCCTCTAATCCGAAACGAAGTACGATAACCTGTCTTTCTCTTTCCTTTAAATCCCCAAGAAGCGTATCAATATGCTCTCTAAGCATTACGGATTCCACATTTCCCTCCGGAGAGAGAACATTGGTATCCGCCACAAAATCTCCCAAGTTGGAATCATCCTCTTCACCGATGGGGGTTTCCAAAGAAGCCGGCTCTCTGGCAATCTGCATGATTTCCTGTACCTTCTCCTCTGTCATATCCAAATGCTCCGCCAGTTCCTTTACGGAAGGCTCATAGCCAAGCTCTAAGGTCAGCTTTCTCTGCATCTTGGACATCTTGTTGATGGTTTCCACCATATGCACGGGAACACGAATAGTTCTGGCCTGGTCTGCTAAGGCTCTGGTTACGGACTGACGAATCCACCAGGTAGCATAGGTAGAAAGCTTAAAGCCCTTCTCCGGGTCAAACTTTTCCACGCCTTTAATCAAACCGAGATTTCCTTCCTGCACCAAGTCCAGGAAGCTCATTCCACGGCCGGTATATCTTTTGGCAATAGAAACAACCAAACGAAGGTTAGCTTCAATCAACCTCTGTTTAGCATATTCATCTCCCTCCTGCTTCTTCATGGCAAGAGCATATTCTTCCTCGGCGGTAAGAAGGGGTACGGTACCGATTTCCTTCAGGTACATTCTAACCGGATCTTCCGTTCCGATTCCTTCCAGAAGATCCACCGCATCCAGGTCAATCTCCTCTCCCTCTTCTTCCTTTACGAAGTCATCGTCATCTTCTAACGGAAGGAGAGCATCCGGCTCCGCCTTATCTCCGTCCTTTTCTATGGTTTTAAGCGCATCCTCATCCAGAATGGGAATAATCTCGATTCCCTTGTTCTCCAGCAAAAGCAAAACCTGCTCCATCTGCTCTTCATTTAGGGAAAACTCCTTTACTGCCTCCTGCACTTCCCCTAAATCGATGCTGTTTTTATTGCTTTTTGCCTTTTGCAGCAAAGAAGCAAGTATTTTCTCTAATTCTTCTCTTTCCAAATGAACATCCTTTCTTTTTAGGGCTTATCTCCACAGGCTCATGCCTGTGATGATGCTGAGTAACAACAGTAAAATACCGACAAAAAGAGACAGAAGCCTCTTCTTTCCCTCTTCTCTTCCCTGTAACACATAGACCACACGAAGAATGGCCGCAAAAAAGAAAATGAAAGGAAAGAGAACCTGATTCTCCTCCGGCTTTGTTAAAGCGAAAATCGCCATAATACTAATCACAAGACCTATGCCAATATAGAGAAAATCATATTTCCTGTTTGGATTTCTCCCTCTTAGCCGTCTTTCCATTATGCTCCTCCCAAGCTGAGGTAGAGAAGCGCCTTAATCGTGTGCATTCTGTTTTCCGCCTCTTCAAATACCAGAGAGCGCTCGGATTCAAAAACGCTGTCGCTTACCTCCATTTCGGAAATACCGAACTGCTTATAAATTTTAGCGCCGATTTCCGTTCTGGCATTGTGGAAGGCAGGAAGGCAATGAAGGAAAATAGCGGATTCCTTGGCATAAGAAAATGCAGTGTCATTGACCTGATAAGGCTGTAAATCCGCAATTCTCTGGGCGAAGAGGCTCTCCGGCTCTCCCATGGATAGCCAAACATCGGTACAAATAATATCCGCATCCTTACACCCTTCTGCCACGGATTCCGTAAAACGAAGGCTGCCTCCATTTTCCTCTGCAATCTGCTGACACTCGGAAATCAAATCCTCCTCCGGAAAATAACCTTCCTTTGTGCAGGCCACAAAGTGCATGCCCATCTTGGCACAGGCCACCATATAGGAATTTCCCATATTAAAGCGGGCATCTCCCATATAGCAAAGCTTAAGTCCCTTAAGCTTTCCGAAACGCTCCTCAATGGTTAGCAAATCCGCCAAAAGCTGAGTAGGATGAAAACGGTCGCTTAAAGCATTCCACACCGGTACGGAGGAATATCTGGCAAACTCCTCCATCCCCTCCTGGGAATAGCCTCTATACATAATGCCATCATACATGGTAGAAAGTACTCTTGCCGTATCTTCAATACTTTCCTTCTTTCCCATCTGACTGGTGGACATATCCAACATGGTGCTATGCACACCAAGGTCCGCTGCCGCCACCTCAAAGGCACATCTGGTTCTGGTGGATGCCTTTTCAAAAATCAGGACAATGTTCTTGCCGGCACAGGCTTCTCCGTGAGGATAGCGCCTTACCGCCTCTTTCTTCTCTTTCTTTAGTCTCTTGGCTACATTCAGAATATCCTGAATTTCTTCTTTAGAATAATCCAGTAATTTCATAAAATCACGTCCTGCTAAAGTCATCCTTCCTCCTTTATATATCTTCTTTGTCGAACAGCCTCATAGAGTACTATGCTGGCTGAAGTAGCAACATTTAAGGACTCTATCTTCCCTTCCATGGGAATAAGGAGTTTTTCCGTAGCACTTTGGCTCAGTTCCTTTGTAAGACCATTGCCCTCATTACCGAATAAAAAGGCGGAAGGTCCTTGGAAGGCAGCCTGAAAATGTGTTTTTTTCCCGTCCAAGTCCAATGCAAAGACCTGAACCCCTGCACTTTTCAAGCTTTCACAGAGAGAAAGCAAATCCTCCTCAATGCTGAAGGGCAAGCGAAAAAGGGAGCCCATGGTGGATCGAACCACTTTCGGACTAAAGGGATCCACCGTATTCCTGCTTAGGAAAATATGATTTACCCCCGCAGCTTCCGCCGTACGAAAAAGGGTTCCCAAATTCCCCGGATCCTGAATATTTTCCAAAATCAGAAACAAATCTCCTTTAGGTTTTTCCTTCTTCGGAAAACGAAGCAAGCCCAGAATTCCCTGTCCGTGCTCCGTGGTGGAAATACTTTCCATAGCCTTCTTACTCAGAATACAAATCCGAGAATCCTCTTTCTCTATTCCTCTGGGTAATGCCCCTTTGTAGTCTTCCTGCACATAAAGCTGAAGCAAAGAGGACGCAGGCAAATCCAGCAGAAGTCTTTCCCCTTCCGCCACAAACATACCCTTCTCCCATCGTTTCTTGGCTTTTTTCGTCAGTTCCCTGATTTCTTTTAATCCCTCATTATGAGGAGATTCTATTCTATGCATGAAGCTCTTTCGCTTTCTAATTTAAAAAATAGGCAAAACTCGATAAAATATTATAACAAAACAAGCGGAAAACGTCTATATGGACTTTTAAGCTTCAAGCTACAGACTTTTAAGCTTTAAGCTGCAGACATTTAAGCTTCCAGCTCTGCAAGCTCAGAAAGCCAGGACTCTGCGCAGGCATCACTGGCCATTCTTAAATCACCTCTTGGAGATAGGGCTACCCGACCAACCTTTGGCCCATCCGGTAAGCAAGAGCGTTTGAATTGATTGCCAAAGAAACGCTTATAGAAGGTTTTTAAGTTTTTCAGGATTTCTGCAGGACTGAATTCCGGAATAGTCCGTTCATTTTCCTTATTCGCAAGATTTTCCTTAGAGAAAGCAAAGCAGGCCAAGTCATAGATATTTCTTGCGGAAAATCCATAGCGTAGATGTTGATAGAGGAAGAAATCCTGTAAAAGGTAGGGTCCTACCACATCCTCCGTCCGCTGACTAATCTCTCCGGTGGCATCCGGTGGCAAAAGCTCCGGACTTACCGGAGTGGCTATAATTTCCTCCACCACAGTTTCCAATTCCTGATTACCGGACTTTCTTGCAAATTCTCGAAGAAGCATGGGAATAGCCGTCTTGGGAATATCTCCGTTTACCCCGTACATGGACATATGGTCTCCGTTGTATGTGGCAAAGCCCAAGGCCAATTCGGATAAATCTCCGGTTCCCACTAAAAGTGCGCCTTCCTTATTGGCTAAGTCCATCAGAATCTGGGTTCTTTCTCTTGCCTGGGCATTTTCATAGACTATATCCTTCTTCTCCCCGTCATGTTCAATATCGGAGAAATGCTGTAGCACAGCCTTCTCAATGGAGATTTCCCACAAAGAGATTCCCAAGGCTTTGGCAAGTTTCTCTGCACTGTCATGGGTTTTCTTACTGGTACCGAAGGAGGGCATAGTGATGCAAAGGATATTTTCCTTATCATATCCCAAAAGGGCAAAGGTCTCCAAACATACAAAAAGAGCCAAAGTGGAATCCAGACCGCCGCTTAATCCTAAAATCAGTTTCTTACAGCCCACATGCTCCATCCGCTTTTTTAAGCCTCTTGACTGAATGGAAAGAATCTCTCTTGCTCTATCACCTTCCTTTTCTACCGACTTTGGCAGGAAGGGACAGGGACTTACAAAACGATGAAGGGTATACTGCTTATCCTTCATGGAAAAATACTGTGTATAGGAAGGCTCCTCTTTTACGAAGTAGGTGCTTTGCCGCATCCTTTCTCCTTCCAAAAGAGCAAGATTCACATCCGCCCAGAAAATCCCCTCCTCAAAGGGCTGATTTTCCTTTAAGATTCTTCCATTTTCGGAAATCAGACAGTGGGCAGAGAATACCATATCCTGGGTAGACTCGGAGGGACCTGCACTGGAATAAAGATAAGAGGCATGAAGATTTCCGCTGTAATGCTCTAAAAGCCGTCTTCTGCTTCCCCGCTTTCCTACCAATTCATCAGAAGCGGAACAGTTGGCGAGAAGGGTAGCTCCTGCCAGTGCATGCTTACTGGAGGGAGGAACAGGAACCCAAAGATCTTCACAGATTTCCACTGCAAGACGGAATCTTTGGTCCTCTTCCCGAACAAAATGAAGGGAAGCCCCAAAGGGGATTTCCTTTCTATAGCCCTCTCCCTTTAAAATGTTAGGGATAAAGCGAACCTCTTCCTTTCCTTCCTGAAAATATCTTCTCTCATAAAACTCCGCATGGTTGGGAATAAACTGCTTCGGTACAATCCCTAAGATATCGCCATGGTAAGTCACCACTCCGGTATTGAATAATTTTCCTTCCAGTAACAAGCCATAGCCAATTACAAAAAGAACATCCATCTCCTTCGTTTGTTCGCAAAAGGAAATTAATGCCTTTTCTCCGGCCTCCAAAAGACTGCGCTGATAAATCATATCCATGGCGGTGTAGGAAGTCAGACAAAGCTCCGGGTACACCAGCAAAGAAACCTTTTCCTCCTCTGCTTTTCTAGCCAAAATCAGCATTTGCTCCAGATTATACTCCGGATCCGCCACCCTTCCCTTAGGACAGGCTGTAGCCACTCTTACAAAATCCCTCATACTTCCTCCTGAAATTTTCCTCTTGCCTGCAACTTCATTTCTTTTAATAAACTGTCCTTTCCGTCAAAAACAAGAACTTGTTTTTTCCCTTGTTTCTGGAAAAGAATACAGTAAGATCTGTTTCCTCCCAAGCCCTCTACATGAAGAACGGAAATGCCTTCCCTCTTCCATCCTTCCTCTCTCTCCGGACGAAAGGGCTGTATCTCCAAAATTTCCTCCGGGCTAATCTCTATCATCTGCTTTCTCTTTCCTCTATGAATAATCTGATCCACAGTAAAACTTCCGCCAAGATAAAGATACTCGTATTCCCTATCCACGGAATTCAGAAGATAGTAAGACAAAAAAAGAACCGGAAAAAGAGCAATAAAGGGAATTGCTAAAAAGTAGCAAAGCACAAGAAATGCCAAAGGAAAGAAAACTGCAAATAACTGTATACCCTTATCCTTCGCCTCTATCTTTCCCTTTACCAAATGTTCCACATAATTCTCCATCCTGCCCTCCTTTTCTTGTCGCGAAAAAGGAAATAAAGCTAAGCCTAAGCTCAGTTTATTTCCTTTTCCCATTGTAATCGATATTCTCTTCTTTGCCTAGTTTTTAGAAGGATTTCCTTACATCATTCCTCCCATTCCTCCCGGCATCTGTGGCATAGGAGGAGTCGGCTCCTTAATGTCTGCCACAACAGACTCTGTGGTGAGTAAGGAGGAAGCAACGGAAGCCGCATTCTGTAAAGCGGTTCTTGCCACCTTGGCAGGATCCAGAATACCTACCTCCATCATATTAACATACTCTTCATTGTAAGCATCGAAACCGAAGTTTTCCTTTCCTTCCTTTACCTTATTCACAATAACCGCACCTTCCAGTCCGGCATTGTAAGCAATGGTATAAAGAGGAGCCTCTAGGGCCTTGGAAACAATCTTTGCTCCGGTCTTTTCATCGCCCTCTAATTGATTTACCACCTTATCCACTGCCTTCTGTGCATGGATATATGCGGATCCGCCACCTGCAATTACACCTTCTTCCACAGCGGCTCTGGTAGCATTTAAAGCATCTTCCATACGAAGCTTAGCCTCCTTCATCTCGGTTTCTGTAGCAGCACCTACACGGATTACTGCAACACCGCCGGAAAGCTTAGCCAGACGCTCCTGAAGCTTTTCCTTGTCAAAGTCAGAGGTAGTGGTCTCAATCTGTCCTTTAATCTGGGCAATACGATCCTGAATCTCCTTCTTCTTACCAAGTCCCTCTACAATGGTGGTCTTTTCCTTGCTTACTTTAACAGACTTAGCTCTACCACACTGGTCGATAGTGGCATCCTTTAAATCTAAGCCCAGCTCTTCGGAAATCACTTCTCCACCGGTTAAGATGGCGATATCTTTCAGCATTTCCTTTCTGCGATCTCCATATCCCGGAGCCTTTACCGCAACTACATTGAAGGTTCCTCTCAACTTATTCACGATAAGAGTGGTTAAAGCCTCACCCTCGATGTCCTCAGCAATGATTAAAAGCTTGGCACCGGTCTTTACTACCTGCTCTAAGAGAGGAAGAATATCCTGAATGTTGGAAATCTTCTTATCGGTAATAAATACATAGGGATCGTCCAGATTTGCTTCCATCTTCTCCATATCGGTGCTCATATAGGCACTGATATATCCGCGATCAAACTCCATTCCTTCCACCAGATCAAGCTCGGTAAGCATAGTCTTGGACTCTTCCACAGTGATAACGCCGTCCTTGGAAACCTTCTCCATAGCATCGGCAATCATATCTCCTACAGTGGAATCTCCTGCGGAAATGCCGGCAACCTTGGCAATCTGATCCTTGCCCTTTACCTTGGAGCTCTGCTTCTTAATGCTCTCTACCGCAGCATCCACAGCCTTGCGGATTCCCTTACGAAGCACGATGGGATTAGCACCTGCCTCCAGGTTCTTCATACCCTCCATCACAATCGCCTGTGCCAAAACAGTTGCAGTGGTGGTTCCATCTCCTGCAACGTCATTGGTCTTGGAAGCTACTTCTCTTACCAGCTGAGCACCCATATTCTCATAGGGATCCTTTAACTCAATTTCCTTGGCAATGGATACACCGTCATTAGTAATAAGAGGAGAACCATAAGACTTATCCAAAACTACATTTCTACCCTTAGGCCCAAGGGTAACCTTTACGGTATTTGCCACTGCATCTACGCCAGCCCCTAAGGCCTTTCTTGCTTCTACTCCAAATTTAATTTCTTTAGCCATATTATACCTCCTTGGAATTCCCTGATTCTTTTACTCTACGATTGCTAAAATATCATTCTGCTTAACAACGGTATACTTCTTTCCATCCAGCTCTACCTCGGAGCCTGCATAACGGGAGAACAGAACGTGCTGTCCTACCTTCACCTGCATGGAAATCTCCTTACCGTCCACAACACCGCCGGGACCTACTGCAATAACCACAGCCTGTCCGGGTTTTTCCTTATCATCCTGTCCCGGTAAAACGATTCCGCTCTTAGTGGTTTCTTCCATCTTTTCTTTTTCCAACACAACTTTATCAAATAATGGTACTAACTTCATAGCAATCCTCCTATTCCTCACAGATCTTTTTTTAACAACAGGGCTATTATAAGAGAATTTATTAGCAGAGTCAAGCACCGAGTGCTAAAAGCCTGTGAAAGTTTTGTGAAAAAATATAAGAAACAATGTATTACGAAAATATTAACAATATCAGAAAAATAAAAGGAATTTTTTATTGCTTATGTGGCAAGACAGGGTATAATGATAAGGTAGCTTGAATAAAAAAAATGGCTTTGGAGGTTTATTTATGAAAAAGAATATTCTTGTTGCAGCTTTAATTGCTTGCATGGCAACTGCATCTGTAATTCCTGCACTTGCTGCAGAGGGCGCTGTTTCCAGCTATGGCGGATCTACCACCACAGTAGCAGAATCCAACGGACACTGGGTAGCTAATAGAGATGGTTCTTGGTCATTCGTAAGCAATGAGAATGGTGCACCAATCTATGGTTGGATTGTAAGTCAGCACCAGTGGTACTACATCGGGGCTAACGGACGTATGGTAACCGGATGGCAGAAGATTAACTTTGATACCTACTATTTCGCTCAGGCACCGGCAGAGAACCAGCCTTTAGGATCTCTTTACATGAATAAGCTTACTCCTGACGGATACAGAGTAGATTCCAACGGTGTTTGGATTCGATAAGCTTTAAAAATTATTTTGAATTCTCAAAAAAGTAGAGCAGGTTTTTCCTGCTCTACTTTTTAATTAACAGAAAAAAAAGAATGTAAAATCAAAATAATAAAGAAATTTTCATCAATATAGGTCTGAAAATCAGGGTAGTTTGAACCTATACGTGCAGGAATCTGGCGAAGTGAAGAACTGTAAAAGTTAATAAGTAAAGCGAATAATGCAGTATGGGTCTATAATAGGGGTAATCTGAGCCCGTCAGTACTTACTGAAAGCGAGCAAAGCGAAGCTTGAAGTTAGTACTGCTACGAAGGCGAGGTTAGCGGGAGCGTGCCCCATTATAGACCCATACTGCATTAGAGCGTATCAGTTAATAAATACAGTCCTTCAATACACAGGTTTAAGCTAGAGAGAGCGTACCCTGATTTCAGACCTATATTGCCTAGAAAACTATTTTGATTTATTACAGTCCGTTTTATGTCAAAACGAGGTCGGAACGGAGCTCTTCTGTTTTTGAAGATAATTCAAAAATAATTTTCCCTGCCAGATAAGGATTCCTAAAGCAATCACGGAAAGTCCCAAAAAACCGTCTTGTACCAAGTCCTGAAGATTGGGAGTAAATATTTCCGTTCCCTTCTCCAGATATTCAAAGATACTGTCCACAAACCACATCAGGCTGGCGGATAAAAAGAGTAAACAGGGAATATGATAGGCATATTCCTTGTTTTTATCCCGTAAAAAACGGGAAAAGCTCCATTCTGTTGCGAAAACGCTAAGCAAAAGATGCATTCTTCTCTCCTTCCTTCTGCAGCTTTCTTTCCAGTACAAAGCAATAAACTGCCCAGATTCCGGTAATAAGAAGGGCCATAGAAACGCCCACCGTGCTCATTTCCTTCAGCATGGTATAGGTATCCTCCGGTGATCTTGCCCCTGTTAAAAAGGGGAAGAAGGGCACTATTTCACCGTGCCAAAAATGTTCAAAAACCAAAAGAACGGAACCGGAAAACAAAAAGTTCGATAAGAGATGCAGCTTCTTTCGAAGACTTAGCCCCACTCCCCTTCCGGAATGCTTTAGGGATGAATTCTTCTCTCCTTCCGGGAAGTTCTCATTTTTCAGCTCGAAAGAATAGCCCTCTTCGCCATTCATCAAAATTTTCCCGTCAACTTCTCCCTTATTTGCCTTTATTCTTGCCTCTTCTCTTCTTTCCTTTTGCACAAGAATCCATTCAGCCGTTTTCACCAAAATTCCCTCTACAATAGGTACTGCAACACAAGCCATAGCTTATCTCCTTTCTTATTTCTCTCTTTAAGCCTTTATTCCGCCTTTTTTACTTTTACGGAAATTTGAGCTAACAGCTCTTCGCCGGTGAGTTCTTTATGTACAATTTCCTTGGGAACAACCCAGCCTAAAGCCTTTCTCTTTTCTTTAATATCCGCAACAATCTTTTCTCCCAGCTTATCCGGATCCGTATCTACATACATCACGGAGCCAAGAGTCTCTCTGGTACCTTCCTTTAGGAATTCAATGACATTTTTCGAACCGTGAATCTGCGCTTCTACACAGTGATAGGAATTTACTCCCATCAATCTGAAGCCTAAGGCTGCATCGATTCCCTTTTCATTACTCCACTCCGGTGAAGTAAAGGCATAGGGCATTTCCTGAATTTTCTTCCCTTCCACACCGGCAATTCCTGCAAAGATACCGGTGGAGCGGGTGTTATCAATACACTCACCCACATGCCATACCGGTGGTAAATCCGCGCCCAAGAATTCTTTTAAATTTTCTCCGCAATGTCTTTGACCGGAAATATTACAATAGCCCATTTTCATCAGAGGGAAGGAAGCACATCCATTGGTTAAAATTAAAATATTATTTCGGAGTAAAGCATTTGCTACGTCAATAATACATTTTTCGTATAATACCTTAGGATTGTTACATCCCACCATATTCACGATGCCCAGAATCTTGCCTTCCTTTAATGCCTTTGCCATAGGCTCCATGGAACCGAAGCGTTTATGCACGTATTCTACGGAGAAGCCCACTTCCGCCTCCACTTCGTAGGGAGGAATGTAAACCGGAATTCCCTGTCTGTCCTGGAAGCTTTTGATTCCTCGAAGCACAATCTTCTCCGCCAGCGCTCTGGTTTCTCCGATATTGGAATGATGGTGATCATATTCATAACGTTCCGCTCCCGGAAGTCTTGCAGAGTCACTGGTGGTAATTACCGTAGTTTTAAAGCAATTTGCCACCTCCATGATTGCCGGGAACACATCCTGTACATCCGCAATCCATAAATCCAAGGCGCCGGTACCCAGTACCAATTCCGCAGAAACTGCATTGGACAAGGGGATAACGTTGCTATAACGATACATTGCGGAAAGTCCTGAACAGCAGATTCCATAGAAGCGAATTCCCTTGGCTCCGGCCTTCTTAGCCAGCTCCACGAAACGCTCTTCCTGTCCGACTTTAACAATTTCGCTGACCAGGGTAGGAAGATGACCGTGCACTGCAATATTCACATAACCTTTCTTCAAGGCACCGATGTTTACCTTAGAGGTTACCCGGTCTCCTACGCCGAAAAGCCCGTCTGTGGCAATGGCGGTACTCACCACCCCTGAAAAGGTGAAGGCCAGACCGCAACGAAGAAATTGCTGCATGACACTCTTCCAATCTCCATCTGTACCCACGCCGGTTTTGTGGTAAGCTTCAAAGACTTCATGATAGGCACTGATGGGAAGGATATCCAGCTTCTCCCACAACTCCTGTCTTTCCTTTGGCGCCATAGCCTTGATAACCTCATACTCCTTCGGAACCGTGCGGCTCATATCCTCCAGCAAAACATCTGCAAGCTCAGAAGCTATTTTTTTAATGTTTCTTCTACTGGTCTTTATGCCGAAGGCCTTTGCAACATCCCGAATCTTTTGCTGTCCTAAAATAGGAAGATCCAGCTTTCCCTCCGCTGCCCACTTTAAGGATAAGATTACCTCACGGCCATGCATTCCGTGCTGAGCCACACCTGCCGCAGCAGACCGAAGAAGGTTTCTGGCTACAATCAAATCCGCATCCGCTCCGCAAACTCCCTTTGGACTTTTCGGAGTAACTTTACAGGGACCCATATTACAAATTTTACAACAAATACCGGCCATACCGAAGCTACACTGGGGCTGCTGTTGATCAAAACGATCAAAGGTAGTATCAAAGCCAAGCTGCTCCTGCCGTAAGATTAATTCCCGTACTGCCGGGTCCGGAGTTTGCTCCAACACATCCTGCTTGGAGGGGAAGGTCTTTCGATAAGCGGAAACCGCATTCATATAATCACAGATAAAGGATTTATCATCTCCATCCTCCTCATGATCGGACTTTAAGGTAATGGTAGGAATACCATGCTCATCAAAGCCTATAAGGTTTCTGTGGCTATGGATATGAGCCAAAGTCTTCCCCTGTCCATGCTCATGGTTATGCTCATGGTTATGCTCATGACTGTGCTCCTGATTGTGAACATGCTCATGGCTGTGTTCATGGCTGTGTTCATGGCTATGCTCATGAGTGTGCTCTTGGCTATGCTCATGACTATGCACATGACCGTGATTTTCCCGTTCTTGAAATTCCTTCTTCTCCTGACCCATAGTACCCCTTTCCTGCTCTTACGTAAGATAAGGTGAATGACAGCTTATCTCTTCTCTAAAAAATCCCCACATATAAACATACCATTTCTGTATGTTTATATGTTTATTGGATTTTTAGAATATACAGTTTCCCCTTTTTCTTGTCAATAAAATTATAAAAATAAAATGAACTATGGACATTGAATTTTTTTATAGCCTGTTATAGAAAACAAAAAAAGAGCTGTAAAAAATAAGTCTTCCATGCAAATAGGTCTGAAACGGGGCACGCTCTCGCTAAGCTCGCCCAACGGGAACGGATACTAAGCAAAAAACAGAAGTCTTTCTGTTTTTCGCAAGTACCGACGGGCTTAGATTACCTCTATTTCAGACCTATATTGCATAGAATCCACTTACGATTTGGCTATTACAGCTCTTTTAACTTGTTCAGCTACTGTAAAAATTATACTTCCAGTAATTTCTTTATTCTTTCCATTGCTTCCTTAGTCTTTTCCTTGGTGGAAAAAGCTGTCAAACGGAAGAAGCCCTCTCCCGCATCCCCAAAACCTGCTCCCGGAGTTCCTACAACCTGTCCCTTTTCCAAAAGGAAATCAAAGAATTCCCAAGAACCCATCCCCTTAGGGCACTTAAGCCAGATATAAGGAGAATTCTTTCCACCGGTATAATAAATGGAAAGAGCATCCAAGGTTTCCATAATAATCTTGGCATTTTCCTTATAGTAAGAGATGTTTCCCTGAATCTCCTTCTCACCGGCTTCTGTAAAGACAGCCTCGGCGCCTCTTTGCACAATGTAGGAAACCCCATTAAACTTTGTAGTCTGTCTTCTTAACCACATCTTCTGGAGAGACTGACCGCCGCGAATCAAGGCCTTAGGAACAACGGTATAGCCGCATCTTGTTCCGGTAAAACCCGCCTTCTTGGAGAAGGAGCAAAACTCAATGGCACATTCCTTCGCCCCGGGAATCTCATATATAGAGTGAGGTAGATTTCCCTCTACAAAGCACTCATACGCTGCATCAAAGAAAATTACCGCGTCATTTTCCTTTGCATAGTTGACCCAGGCCTTCAATCCCTCATGGTCATACACCGCACCGGTAGGATTGTTAGGAGAACAAAGATAAATCAAGTCTACCTTTTCTCCCTTGGGCGGCATGGGCAGGAACCCGTTTTCTTCTCCGGAATGGGCAAAAATCACCTTATTTCCTAGCATAATATTGGTATCCACATACACCGGATACACAGGGTCCGGAACCAAAGCTACAGAACCGGGTGCAAACAAATCCAGGATATTTCCTAAATCGGACTTTGCACCATCAGAAATGAAGATTTCCTCCAATTCCAAATCCACGGAAAAATTCTTATAGTAATCTAAGATTTTTTCTCTAAGAAAATCATATCCCTGCTCCGGGCCATAGCCGTGAAAGCTCTCGCTTTTTCCCATCTCCATGGATGCGGAAGCCAAAGCATCCACCACAGTCTTGGGAAGTGGCAAAGTCACGTCTCCAATACCCATACGAATCAACTTGTCCTTAATCTCCGGATTATTTTCCTGCCAGGTTCTGATTCTCTTTGCGATTTCTGCAAAAAGATAGCTTTCCTTTACCTCTTGATAATGATGATTTACATTTGCTCCCATACTACTCCTTTACTTTTTCCCACTCCCTATTCCGGGTAATGGGTATTGTCATAGGAAATATTCTCTAAAACTTCCTCTAAATACTTTCTGCTCCACCACTTAGCCACAGGCAGATTCATATCCCGGAAGTTCCCGCAATCTCTCTCCGTTGCTCCGGGAATCTCACCGCTGAAATCCCGAATAAAGCTAAAGCAATTTTTTAAGAGAGAAATAATCTCGACACTTTCCAAATCTCCCTTTAAGAGAAGGTAGAAACCGGTTCTACAGCCCATAGGGCCAAAGTACAGTACCTTTTCTTTCCAGCTCTCCTCATTCCGAAGGTAAGTGGCTGCCAGATGTTCAATGGCATGCATTGCGGCATTTTCCATGGCAGGCTCAACATTGGGATGGGTAAAACGAAGGTCAAAGGTCGTCACCACCTCTACCCCCACAGAATCCTTTCTGGAAACATACACTCCGGGACGTAAATGAATGTGGTCAATGGTAAAACTTGTAATCTTTTCCATTTTACACTTCTTCCTTCACAAGCAGCCCCTGATGCTCATCATCCCCATAATGAGTCTGATGCCCCTCATGACCAGTAGCCTCTCGGCCGTTCTCGGGTTCGTAGTAAAATTCTACATCTACGTCCTCATCCTCTACCGCCTTCTCATCAGAGGCAAAGGATAATTTCTCCTTCTTATCCCAAGCATTTCTTACCACTCTATAGGCATCTTTTCCTGCATCCACTGCTAAATTTTTTGTATCGATGGCGAGATTCTTTGCCGCATAGCCCAAATCCTTAGCCGCTTCCTTTAAATCCTCCTTGGTAACGGAATTTTTGAGAACGGTATAGGATCTCTGGGCAGATGCCTTCACCTCATGGGCGGAATCCACCACGTCCGTAAAGTCCTTATCAACTTCCTCGGAAAACTTCTGGTATTTGTACAAATAAGAAATCACTCCGGCTACAGCTCCTGTTAAAGCTGCAAAAAATACAAATGATCCAAACTTCTTTGCCATAGTATCCCTCCTTACTTCAATTGGAAACTGGACTTTAAGGAAACTATACGGTTAAATACGGGCTTTTCCTCCGTAGAATCCTTGCAATCCACACAAAAATATCCGTTACGAACAAACTGGAAGCTTTCTAAAGGCTCCGCCTTTGCCAATGCAGGCTCTAAGAAACACTGCTTCACGGTTAGAGAGTTTGGGTTAAAGTTAAGAGTTCCATCTTCATTTAACTTGCCCTTCTCCTCATCAATCAACTGCTCATATAAGCGAACCTCTGCGGAAAATGCTGTCTTGGCATCCACCCAGTGAATGGTTCCCTTGGCTTTACGCTCGGTAAAGCCTGAGCCGGACTTGGTGGCAGGATCATAGGTACAATGCACTACAGTCACATTACCCTCTTCATCCGTCTCATAGGATACCGCCCTAATAAAATAAGCACCCATAAGACGAATTTCATTTTCCATGGTTAATCTCTTATATTTCTTGGGAGGATCCGGCATGAAATCCTCTCTCTCAATGTAAAGCTCTCCGGAGAAATGAACTTCCCTATCTCCTAAAGCTTCATTTTCTAAGTTATTGGGAATGGAAAGCATTTCTCCTTCCCCTTCGTAGTTGTCAATCACCAGCTTAATGGGATCCAATACCGCCATAAGTCTCGGTCTCTTCAGCTTTAAATCCTCACGGATACAATACTCTAAAAGAGAATAATCAGAGGAGGACTGGGCCTTGGAAATACCGGAAAGCTTTACAAACTGTGCCAGACTTTCCTTGGTATAGCCTCTTCTTCTCAAAGCGGCAATGGTAACCAGACGAGGATCGTCCCAACCGTCTACCACACCGTCCTCAACCAGCTTCTTAATGTAACGCTTACCGGTAACCACATTGGTTAAGTAAAGCTTTGCAAATTCAATCTGTCTTGGAGGATAGGGGAAATCGCACTCCTGTACCACCCAGTCATACAGAGGACGGTGATCCTCAAATTCTAAAGTACAAAGGGAATGGCTGATGCCCTCCACCGCATCCTCAATAGGATGGGCAAAGTCGTACATGGGATAAATACACCACTCATCTCCGGTATTGTGGTGGCTCATGTGAGAGACACGATAAATAACCGGGTCACGCATATTGATATTGGGACTTGCCATATCAATCTTAGCCCTCAGTGTCTTCTCTCCGTCCTGGTATTTTCCCGCCTTCATTTCCTCAAAGAGGCGAAGGTTTTCCTCAATGGAACGATTGCGACAGGGACTCTCCTTACCGGGAGTGGTAAAGTCTCCACGATACTCTCTGATTTCCTCTGCCGTTAAATCGTCTACGAAGGCCTTTCCCTTCTGAATCAGATAAACTGCCTTTTCGTACATAATAGGAAAATAGTCGGAGGCAAAAAACATTCTGTTCTCAAAATCCGCTCCGAGCCACTCCACGTCTTTTCGGATGCTCTCCACGAACTCCATCTTTTCCTTTACCGGATTGGTATCGTCAAAACGAAGATTAAAGGTACCGTTGTATTCCTTGGCAATGCCGTAATTTAATAAAATCGACTTGGCGTGTCCGATATGGAGGTAACCGTTGGGCTCCGGTGGAAAACGGGTTTTGATTTCCTTAACCTTTCCCTCCCGCAAATCTTCATCGATGAAATTCTCTATAAAATTCTTGGACTCAAGCTCATTCTCTTTTCCAAGCATCTCTTCTGTCCCCATTTTATCCTCCTAAATTTAATCATTATTTTAATTTGCCTATTATAGCATAAGGAAAAGCTGTTTCACAAGAAAAAGCTAAAACAGGGGTACCGCTTGGAAAAGGAAGCTTAAGCTTTCCGGTTCCAATCCGTACCCCCAAAATAGTTTTTTCGATATTCTATTGCATCTTAGCCCATGTAATCATAAAGAAGATCCGGAAGAATTCCCTTCTGTCCATCCCATATCTTATCAATCTGTTCTTCCGGTACAGGACTGACACCCTTTCCGCACTCAATGGTCACAGAAGGAATCTGGTATTTTTGCTCTGCAAAATCCTTAAAGCCTCCGGCATACTGAGGAGAATAGTAATCAATGACAGGATAAGAAGAATTCTTATGCACGATTTCCGCCAATCTTCTGGCTTTCGGAACATACTCTCCCTGGCCAAAATACCAATAAATGACTTCTCCCTGAGTATGGTAGCTGATGGTGGAGGTGAATTTTTCTTTTCGAAGTAAATCCGCCAAGGCCTTGGACTCTATCTCAGATTCCACTGCAGAACCCTTATACTCATCCTTTGCAGGGTATCCCTTTTTGTCTACGGTAATAGACCAGTTTGCATCGAAGTTTTTATTGAGATTCACCCCTCTTGCATTACTTTTCCACAAGCGGAAATAGCCCTTTAAATCGCCGGGATTTTCCTTAGCCACAATGCTTTGCACTGTATTTCTTACTTCCTCCGAACCGATACCGGCCAAACCGTTTTGCACCAAGGAAACGCCATCCGGATCCACCATAGGAACAAAGTAAACAGCACAGTTTTGCAACATATCCTTCATGGCTTTACCGCCATAGCGCTGATTGTTCTTTTCCATTTCCAAAAGGCTTGCCAACTGACGCATGGCTACCTTGGTCACAATATACTCTCTGGCATGAATACTGGCATGAACCAAAATCTTCTTCGGGGCATTGGGATTTCCCACAATACCGCAATACAACTCCCTACCGTCAATGGTTTTGCCCAGGGAGGATAACTGTAATGCCGGATAGGCATCCTTCAATTTAAATAAATCGGCGGACATCTCATTGTAGCCATACACCCCATGGCCGGAAAAGCCGTAGTCACTCAGCAAAGGAACATTCTCTCCGGAAAGCACACCTGAGTATACCTGCAAATAGGAATCTGCTACGGAAACGGTATTTTCATTCTTTCCCAGCGCTACTCCGGGACCGCTGTTCACCGTGGTATGGTCATCCAACTCCGGACCGTCCGCAAAACTAAAGCCTGAATAGGCCAACAGGGACAGACTCAAGGCAAGGGAAAGTATCAGTCTTTTCTTCTTCATTGCTCCTCCTAAAATTTCATTCTCTGCTCCATTTTAGCAAAGCTTCCGGGAAAAAGCTTGGACATTTTTCTTACAATCCCGGCACAGACGACTTACCCTTTTTAGCCTCTATCCAAAGGCCACATTATTGACTATAGGAACCAAAATTACCGTAAGAATTCCGGCAACAACGATAGCCAGAGAAGACATCGCTCCTTCTACTTCACCAAGCTCCAAGGCTTTAGCCGTACCGATGGCATGGGCGCTGGTTCCCAAAGCAAGACCTTTGGCAATAGGGTGATGAATGGGGAAAATACGAAAGACAAGGTCCGCAAGAATACTTCCCAGAATACCCGTTAAAACAATAGCTGCTACGGTTAAGGTTACATATCCTCCGGTTTCTTCCGAAATTCCCATACCGATAGCTGTGGTAATGGACTTTGGCAGTAAGGTAGAAATATGTTCATTAGGTAAATGAAACAATAGACCAAGCAGTAAAATGCTGCCGATAGAGCTCAAAGTCCCTGCAAAAATCCCTAAAAAAACCGCTTTGAAATTATTTTTCAACAAGGACCATTGCTTATAGAGGGGAATAGCCAAACAGACCGTAGCCGGTGTCAAAAAATAGCTCAAAAGCCCCGCACCCTGTTTATACTTGGCATAGGGAATTTCCGTAGCCAGTAGGATTCCCACAATAATAATGGTTGAAACAAGCAAAGGGTTTAAAAAATCCCACTTTAAACGAAGCTTGATTTGGATGGCAAGGAGATAAATAAATATACTTAAGCCAAAACCGAAGTGTTCTGAACTCATTAAAATTTCTTTCATTAATCCTCCTCCAAGCCCTTTAAGCCATGTTTTAAATCTTCCAACTGTATCTCTCGAATTTCTTCCTGGATTTTCTCTTTCTTTTCCAATGCAGACTCCATAGAACGCATTTCCTTGATTTTATCTTCTCTGCTCTCCGTTATTTTTAGAATTCTCTGGCTTACCAAGCCGGTAACCGCCATAACAATAATCGTGGATAAGACAATAATTACAAGGTAAGGTACTAAAACCGGCATCAGTAATTTTGTTACGGTCATAATCCCTACTGCAGCCGGCAAAAACATAATGCTCATGGTTTCCAGCATGAAATTTCCTACCTGCTCTACCGCATCCAAGGGAATGATTCCCTGCATTAGGAAAATCAGCATAAAAATCAAACCATAAACTCCTGCCGGAACCGGCAAAGGCAAAAGTTTATTACACATTTCTCCTAAGAAAGTAAAAAAGATGATCCATGTCACCTGTCGGATTAATTTCATCGAACCCTCCTCCCACAAAAACTACTACAGTGTAGTCCCCTATTTCTTTTTTGACAAGAAAAACCGTGCATCTTTTCTTCCTTTCTAAAAAAAAAACAGAAAAAATAAAATAAATTTTGAGATGGAATTTTCTTCCAATAATTTTCTTAAAATTCCTTTTGAAAAAGCAGGATTTTAGAGGGATTATCCTTTACAAAACGCGGAATAGGCATTACTATGCCCTTAGAACTTTTTGCAGAGTAGAGAATAAAGTGGTTAGTGCCCGACACACAGGGAGTTGGTGTCGAGACGAAGAGCCGAATCGGTTCCCAGTTTTATTTTCGCATCCCGCTGCCAGGAAGCAAGACAGCTTCTTTACAGCGCACGAAAGGAGCGGTCTATGAATAAGAACGTGTTTAATGTCAAAAATCTTGTCACCTTTTCTATGCTGGTTGCCATTCAGATTATTTTGACCCGATTTCTGTCGGTACAGGCATGGAATTTCCGTATCGGTTTCGGCTTTGTCCCCATTGTCTTTGCCTCTGTGTATCTGGGAATGGTTCCGGCTGTTTTAATTGCCTGTGTTTCCGATATCTTGGGGTGCTTTTTATTTTCCCCCTTTCCTTATATGCCGGGCTACACTCTATCTGTAGGATTAACTGCAGTGATATATAGCCTTTGTTTGGAGAAAAATCGAAGCCAATATCGTATTCTCCTTGCGATCTTAATCAGCCAGCTGCTTTGCAGCTTAGTCATCAACAGCTACTTACTGACCCTCAGCACCGGAAGCCCTCTTCTTCCTTTGATGCAGTTCCGTGTTCTTCAAGTGCTGATTAACAGTATTCTTCAATACTTTGCCATTAATGCAATCGTCTTGCTGTTTGAAAAACGCAAAATTTTTCATGCGATAGCAAAATAAAACATTTATAATACAGAGTAACGAATGCAGTGCTGTTCATTGCTTTCGCTACTCTGTTTTTCTATGGAAAGAATTTGTTCTTTATATAAGGAGGATGATTTTAAAATGACTTGGGAAGAATGTATGGAGACTCTCGGGGTAAACGATTGGTACGGTTGTAAAATGGGTCTTCAACCAACCAGAAATTTATTAAAAAAATGTGGAAATCCGGAAAATAAGCTTCGGTTTATCCATATTGCCGGCTCCAACGGAAAAGGTTCCGTCGCGAAAAGCCTGCAACAGATTTTAAGCCTTTCCGGTTATAAAACCGGGATGTATATTTCCCCTCATATAGAAATCATGAATGAACGCTACACCATTGACGGAGAAATGATTTCCGATGAGGATTTAAAAAGACTTTGTCTAAAAATGCGGGAGCTAAGCGAAAGCTTGGAAGAGGAGAAACCCAATTCCTTTGAAATGCTGACTGCCCTGGCCTTTTGTTATTTTCTGGAAAAGGGTGTAGATTATGTGGTCCTGGAGGTAGGTCTTGGAGGACGACTGGACGCCACCAATGTTATTCCCCATAAAGAATTGTCCGTTATAGCCCATATCGGTTTGGAACACACCGCTATTTTGGGAGATACTCTGGAAGAAATCGCCCGGGAAAAGGGCGGTATTATTGCAAAAGATACTCCTGTGGTATTAATGCATCAGAAGCCTGAGGTCATGGAAGAGATTCGAAGAATTTGCAAAGAAAAAAATGCAAAGCTACATATTACCAATCCCAAATATTTTCATTCCTATTCCTTCCATATTGATAACGGCTACCAATACTTTTCCTATCGTGAGAGAAAGGAATATGCATTGTCCTTACTGGGGGATTATCAATTGGACAATGCCATGGTCATCTGTGATGCGATAGACTGTCTGAAGGAAAGAGGCATTTCCATTCCTGAGGACTGCGTAAAGCAGGGGCTTATGACAGTTACATGGCCGGGACGATTTGAAATTCTAAAAAAACGTCCTTTGATTATTCTTGATGGAGCCCACAATCCCCAGGCGGTAAACAGTTTGGTTCGCTCTATAGAAATGCTTTTTCCGAACTACAAGAAGAGAATCTTCTTTTCCGTTATGGCGGATAAGGATTATATGACCATGTTGGAGCTTTTAAAAACCAATACTCTAAGCTTTAGTTTCTTCCAGGTAGAAAGCCATAGAGGCCAAAATCCTGAAATCTTAAAGGAGCAATGGCAAGCTCACTTTGATGGAGAAATTCGTTGTCCCGAAAGCTTGGAAGAAGGTCTGGAATGGAATCTGAATGCAGTAAAAAAAGAAGAAGAGAAAACTCTCCTTCTTTGTCTGGGTTCCTTGTATCAGGTAGGACAGATTCGAAATTTCTTTAGAAACTATTATAGCTCCCACTAGGACATCCTATTCGATTTAGCCAAGAAAGTAAGTTCTAAGAAAAAGCACTCTTAGGAATCTTACTCCTCTTCCCATTCCTCCTCTTCATCTACATAGATGGAGGGAAAATATCCTGCCTTACAATACTCTTCTCCTTCTTCATTTTCCAAGAGGGAGAAGCTTTTTTTTGCTTCGGGAAGTCTGTTCATATCCTTAACATAGTAGAGGCATAGCGTATCTCCCTCTAAGTCCATGGAAGGAATCTTTCTTTGGAAAAAGCTTAAAATTTCCCAGGTACTTAATTCACTGTCATAGCCCACCGCCAAAAGAATATCTTTGCTTTCCGATCTTCGAAAATAGCACTTTGCCATGGCTCCTACTGTATTTTCTCCGAAGCTTTCCATATAAGCCAACTGTAGCTCCTGCTCCGGAATCTCCTCGCCCCCATCCAAGTATTGCTCCGCATTTTCAATATAAACCAAAATCCGAGAGAAATACTGATCCTTTAATTGAATAAAATCCATCAGATTGGAAAACGCCGTTTCTCTTGTCACTGCATTTTTCTGTGCATAATCTTCTAATACCTCTTGATACCCTATGGGGATGCTCCATTGATCCATTTTCTTTCCTTTCTTATTTTTCCAAAAATGAGCTTCTATTCCGGGAAAGGGAATTGCTTTTGAGAAATTTGCGTAATTTCTTTGCTTTTCTCTATTATCTTCTTTCCAACCCCTTTCTTTTTTCTACAATATGTTTTACTATACATACTATTCTGAAACAAGTTCATTTTTGTTTTCCTAAATAAAGGAAATCAGGGAACTTTGAGAGGAGTAGAATCATAGGCTGAGTCAAGGATAAAATGGAGGGATCAAATGAAGCTGCTGGAAGAAAGAATCAAGGCGGATGGACAAGTCAGACCGGGAAATATTTTAAAGGTGGATAGCTTTTTAAACCATCAGTTGGACGTTTCTCTTTTGGAAGAACTGGGAAAAGAATTCTATGAGCGTTTTAAGGACAAAGGGATTACTCGTATTTTAACCATTGAAGCTTCCGGAATCGCCCTTGCCTGTTGTGCAGCACAGTATTTTCATGTTCCGGTTGTTTTTGCCAAAAAAGCAAAGAGTAAAAATCTTGACGGCGATCTTTACACCTCCACTGTACATTCTTTTACCTACAATAAAGATTTCACCGTAACCCTTTCCAAGAAATTCTTGGGACCTGAGGACAAGGTTTTGCTGATTGACGATTTCCTGGCTGTAGGAAAGGCCATGAGAGGTCTTATTGATATCTGTAAGCAGGCCAATGCGGAAATTTCCGGCATCGGTATTGCCATCGAAAAAGGCTTCCAGTGCGGTGGTAAGGAACTTAGAGAAATGGGGCATGAAGTTTATAGTTTGGCCATCATTGATGAGATGACAGATGATGGAAATATTACTTTCAGAGAGACTCCATAAAAATGATGCATAAGTAAAGGGCTAAAAAATCAAAATATTTTGATTTTTTCAGCCCTTTTTTCTCTACTCTTCTTTCTGAAGAATTTCATTCATTTTGCTAAGAACCGCTTTTTCTTCCTTCTTAAAAGAATCTTCTTCTATTTTTTCAACACCGTCTTTTTCTTTCTCTTTCTCTTTAATTATCTTTTCCAAGCGGAACCACATGATTTTATAGATAACCGCTGTAAGAATTACGATAAACAAGAAAGATAAAAGCAGGAAGGGAAGGAGCCACTTGGCATTGATGGCAATCGCCAACACCACACTTCTATTCATTTAACTGCGCCTCTCTCCCAAAACAAAAGCAAAGCTTGTAACAACACCGTCTTTATTCTGCTTAATATTTTGCATGGACAAAGTCGGCAGGAAGGATACGGCGTCCTTTGCGGTAATGCTGGGCAGATTCTCATCCAAGTAACTCATTATGGCCATCTTAGAAACCTTGATTTCCGTCTCATAAGCCACTTTACCGCTGGCTCTGCCGTTTTTCTTCTGATAGTAAATCTTTGCCGGGAAAAGATAGTAAGAAGACTTTTCTTTTCTCTGTTTACTTTCCACTACGACGATACTGTCCGGATGAGCGGCATACAAATCAGCGGCTAGGAAGGCACGCCTTCCATCCTCATCAAAATGTACCCCTTCCTTATTTTCCTGATTCCGAAGCATTACGCCATCTTCCCCTACATAGTAAAGATTATCAACCCAGGCATCCTTAATCATATGCCCATCCTGATCGAAGAAGTAGGTCTTTCCTTCCAAGTCCAGACGACCGGTCTGCATGGTTCCATCGGCATTGAGATAGTAGCGCTCTCCTCCGATATCTTGGAAACCGCTTTGCATAATACCATTTTCATCAAAATAGTAGTACTTTCCGGCAATTTCCTTCCATCCGGTGACTCTATCTCCATTTTCATCGATATAGGAACGTCCTCCCTCTTCATCCACAAACTGGGACAGATGATACTTCTCCGGATCCAGACTAATGCTAAAGCTCTTACTGTAGCTTTCTCCCATACTACCGTCACTGGCTTGTGCATAGGCTGTCAAAGTATAATCACCGTTTCGACTCAGCTTTATCGGAGCACGATATTCTTCTTTCTGAATATCCTCTTTTCCTCCGCTTATGCTGTAAATGATTTTCTTTCCACTGCTTTTTAAGCTGATTTCCACAGGGTCGGTAAAACTGTCTCCCTGTAAATCCGATTCCACCTTGGGATCCAAAAGAAACAATGCTGTCTGAACCTCTGTATCCTCCGGATACAGTTTTTTCGCTTCTTCTAAGGCCTTTACCGCCTCCTGATGTCTTCCTGCCTTACCATAGGCCTCTGACAAAAGAAGATAATATTTGCTGTTCTTCGTAAGGTTTTGTGGCATTCCCTCTAAAAGAGCTATAGCCTCTTCTCCCTTTTCAGTCTGAATAAGCTTTGTTCCCTTCTTCAGTAAGTTGTCATATTGGGTAGCGGGCAAGTTTTGATAACAAAGATAAGCAATTCCCAAAACAGGAATAATTGCTAACGGAGCTGCCTTTTTCCATTTCTGCCAGCCCTTTTTCCATTCTCCTACAGAGGTGGGAGGGATGGCTGCCTTATCCTGGAAATCATCAGGATCATCCGGAATTTCCCCCTCAAAAGCAAGCTTTTCCTCCATTTCCTTACGCTTTTCTTGTAAGGAAAGGATTTTCTCCTCCGGCTCTTCTTCCTCTTCCTGTACTTCTTCCCGGAAAAGTCCTCTTTCAATAACTGTAATGGGCTCATCCTCTAAAGGAAATTCCTCTGAAGCCACGGCAGAATCCTCAGGCTGAAGATTCTCTTTTAAAGAATCTCTCTCCTCCGGCTCTTGCTCTTCCACCTGTTGAGAGTCTTCCTGTTGAATCTCGTCCTCGTGAAGGCCTTCCACTTTAGACTCTTCCTTTTTAGGCTCTTCCTCTTTAGACTCTTCCTTTTCAGGCTCTTCCTCTTTAGACTCTTCCTTTTCAGGCTCTTCCTCTTCAGAATCTTCCTCTTCAGAATCTTCTGACCTTATTCCCGCCTCTACCGGATTCTCCTCCGCAATGTCTTCTATTTTAGACTCATTCTGTTCCGGTTCCTGTTCTTTAGTATCCTTAGACAGAGCTTCCTCCGCATCAACAGCTTCTTTCTCGGGATGTCCCGATGCATTCTCCTTCTCTCGGAAAAAAGCTTCAATAAAGCTGGCTTCTTCCTGTTCCTCGGAAAGGGCATCGGTATTAATTTCTTCCTTTTCCTCGGAAAAAGCATCGGTGTTGATTTCTTCCCGGTACTCGGAAAGAGTATCTGTATTGATTTCTTCCGGTTCTCCGGAAAAAGCATCGGTGTTAATTTCTTCCTGGTACTCGGAAAGAGTATCTGTATTGATTTCTTCCGGTTCTTCTGAAAGAGCATCAGTATTGATTTCTTCCGGTCCTCTTGAAAGTGTATCGGCATCTGATTCTTCTTTCTCTTCCGAATCTACAGACTCCTTTACAGCCTCTGCTTGTATAGCTTTCGTATCAAGTTCTTCCTGTGAAGCTTCTTCCTCCGGCGCATATTCCAGCTCTCCGGCCTCTTTTTGTTCCTCCAGGAATTCATCAACATTTTTCTTCAAAGGAAGATTTTCTAAAGACTCTTCCTCGCTCTCCGCCTCTTCCTGTGCCAGCATTTGTTGTTTTAAAAATTCAGGATCCTCATCCTTTTCCGGCTCCGGCTGAACTTCAATGTTTTGAAAGGGGGAGAAAGAAAGATCCAGCAACAAGCCACAGGTAGGACAAAACCGTTGATTTTCTTTTACTTCCGTACCGCAAACTTTACACTTCATGCACTCCTCCTTTTTTCGCTTTAATACAGGACAATGTTCAGGTTTCCATTTTCATATTCAGCCAAGAATACTTCGGAAACAGATTCTACTCCTTGCTCCTTTAGCTTCTCCAAAAGCCATTCTTCTGTTTTGTCTATACTATCTAAGGCTTGCATCTGAACGGTACCGTCCGTAACCAGAGGATACCTTGGGTTTTCCTCTCCTGACATAACCAAAATCAGTTGCCCGTTTTGCTCTAAAACAGCCTGCTTAACCTTCTTAATGCTATAAATATTATTGCTACGCAGTTTAAACATAATATCATGGGCGGTCAGTCCTGCTTTTCTGCAAGCCTCCGTATCCAACTTTCCTCTGGAAATCAGCAGCGCAGGTTCTCCGTCAATTGCCTTTTTTAAAAAAGTATTATTGGTTTTTAACCATCTTATACTAAGAACAAGACAAAACCAAATCATCAGGATAATCATAAATTGTAAAATCCCGATATTTTCGTTATAAATCATACCGCCAATAATACCACCCAATACATAATTCTGTACCTGATCACTGGCAGAGGAAGGCGCTAAATTTCCCTTTCCGGTAAAGTTGATAACCATGACAAGAGACAGAAGTCCCAAAGCCAGTTTTATAGCTATACTAATGTAAGATACAATCATTTACATTTTCTCCACAATTTCCAATTTCATTTTAAAGTTACTGATACTTCTCCGATACAATATTCTTAAAGGAATTACTTTTATTTTTTCTAAACGCTAAAGCTAATTTTCCCATACTACTACATTACAGCTTCTCTTTTTCTTACTTTTGTTCCACATCAACAATTTCTATCTGTGGATTATACAATTCCATTTTCTCCAGAAGAACATCGCTGTCTACTGAAATGATACGATAATACCGGTCATCTTTTGTTTTAACAATTGCCCCGTCCCGGGCTGCCTGTGTATTGATATAGAGCTCGTCCTTATCTACCCCTAAAAGTTCTGAAACCTGCTCAACTACTCTTAAGGCAGTACTATATTGATCATCAATCCTCTTATGACTTTGATAGTTATTAATATGGACTCCGATAGCGATGACCACTAATAAAAGAGCAATTAATGATAGCTCTCTATACTTGCTGGTCTTTTTGTCTCTGAAAGACATAAGCAGTGCAAACAACAATAGAAGTGCCGAAATGGCTGCAAAGGTGATTTGCAGCCAGTTGGTCACTTCTATCCTACTTAATAAATATTCATAGGAATAAAATTTCATATTAGATCTCCGCAATAGCCTCGATTTCGCAAAGAACATTCTTTGGTAAGGTCTTTACTGCCACGCAGGAACGTGCCGGCTTGGAAGTAAAGTACTTCTCATAAATGCTGTTAAAGGTAGCAAAATCAGCCATATCAGCAAGGAAACAAGTGGTCTTGAAAACCTTGGAAATATCACTTCCGCCTGCCTCGATTACAGCCTTAACATTCTTGCAGCTCTGCTCAGCCTGTGCTGCGATGTCCGGTCCTGCAACCTCTCCTGTAGCAGGATCTACAGGAATCTGTCCGGAAGCAAATACTAAATTTCCTACAACATAGCCCTGAGAATAAGGTCCGATAGCTGCCGGTGCATTTGTTGTTGATACGTTTTTCATTGTACATCTCCTTTTCTGTGGAAAACAATTGAACATCTTTGATATTATCGCAAATCTTTTGTGAAAATACAAGAAATACTCTATGGCTTCTTTTTTATTTTCTTCCTATTTTTCTCCCTGTTCTATGGAAAAATTATTATTTTTTTCTTATAATCCGGAATTTCTGCCTCTTCTCCTCTTAGGCATTTCCTTCCGACAGCTTTAACATGGCTAAGGTTCCGGTTCTGGCACATTCCAAAATACTCACCGTCTTTAAAGTGTCGAGAAACATCTGGATTCTTTCCGGAGTATCACACATTTCAATCACCATCTGGTTCTTACTAAGCTCCAGAATCTTAGCCCCCAGAATCTGACAGTTTTCCATAATGTCTTTTCGGTTTTCCCGATTATAACGAAGCTTTACCAAAAGTAATTCTCTGGTAATGCCCTGTGTTTCCGTAAAGGTACGAACCTTAATAATATCCAGCTTTTTATTCAGCTGCTTTTCCACCTGTTCCAGTGTCTTTTTCTCGCCGCTGGAGACAATCACCATGTTGGAAACGGAATGATCCTCAGTTTCTCCTACCGTCAAGGAATCGATATTAAAGCATCTTCTCCAGAACAATCCTGCAACCTTTGCCAAAACACCGGACTGGTTTTCCACTAAAATAGAATATATTTTTTTCATCACACTACCTCATGACTGTCAATATACACTTCTAAAATTCCGCCTTCCTTCTTGCTAAGGAACGCAGTGATTTTAGAAGAAACTTCCTCATTTTTTGAAATGGCATCATAGGAAAGTCCGTAGGCCTTAGCCAAAATGGAAAGGTCGGGATTTCCTGTAAGATCCACCATGGTGAAACGGTCATGATAGGTTTTGTGCTGATATTGGTGCACCAAGCCCAATACTCCATTATGGAAGACAATTAGCTTAATGGGGATATTATATTGTTTCATGGTAGCCAATTCCATCATACTCATCTGGAAGGAACCGTCTCCCATAACTGCCACCACCTGCTTCTTCGGATCGGCAAGGTAAGCACCGATAGCTGCCGGCGTAGAATATCCCATCGTACCCATACCGCCTGAAGTAAGGAAGCGCCCGTCTTTCATTTGATAATTGGCACAGGACCACAGCTGATTCTGTCCTACATCGGCCACATAAACCGCGTCCTGATTCAACTGCTTGTTCAGCTCTTCCAGGAAATATTCGGGATGAACCAAATGATTTTTAGTCATTCCCTCTTCTTTCTTCTTTTGAAGAACTTTTTGAATTTCTCCCTTAATATTCTCCAATTCGGAAATCCAGGAGGAATAATGAAATTCTCCCTCTTCCTCCAGGCAGGCATCCAACACGCTGGCAATATCTCCCACCAATGGAATCTCCGGTCCTGCATTCTTTCCGATTTCCGCGGGATCCACGTCGATGTGAATCAAGGTCTTATTATCTGTAATCAAGTCCGGCTGACTAATGGAACGATCTGCTACTCTGGCGCCCATCATAATGATAAGGTCTGCATGATTCATAGCCTTATTTCCGTAGGGCTTTCCGTTATTCCCCACCATACCGAAGAAAAGGGGATCATTTTCCTCCATTACACCAAGTCCCATCATGGTACAAACCACAGGAATATTGAATTTCTTGGAAAATGCCCGAACCCTCTCCTTAGCATCTGCCAGATGTACGCCACCGCCCACGCAAAGAATAGGACGCTTTGTAGCTGCCAATCTCTGGAACATCTTTTTAATCTGCACCGGATTTCCCTGTACCGTAGGCTTGTAGGTTCTCATCTTAACCTCCTCCGGATACTGGAATTTCCGAAGAGAAGCATTTTGTACATCAATAGGGATATCAATCAGAACCGGTCCCTTTCTTCCGGTCATGGCAATATGAAAGGCTTCCTTGAAAATCTTAGGAATTTCCTCTACATTTCGTACGGTATAGCTGTATTTTACAAAGGATTCACAGGCACCGCAAATATCCGCCTCCTGGAATACATCGGATCCCAGTAAAGCACTCTCCACCTGTCCTGTGATTACAACCAAAGGAATACTGTCTGCAAAGGCAGTGGCGATTCCTGTGATAATGTTGGTAGCACCCGGTCCTGAGGTTACCGCACAGACCCCCGGCTTTCCGCTGATTCTGGCATACCCGTTGGCTTCGTGGGCTGCATTCTGTTCCGTACGCACCAAAATGGAACGGATTTCGCTGTCTTCCAAACTATCATAAAAGGGACATATCGCTACCCCGGGATAGCCGAAAACAAAGTCCACCTTTTCCAACTCCAAACATTTTACAATGGCAGCAGCTCCTGTCATCTCTCCTCCTACTCTATTTTTCCAATCCTTGGATAAACTCTTTCAACGCTCTAAAGAATAGTAAATCCTCTTTGAATAAAGGCTTGCTTAATTTGCTCAATATGGGCAAAGTCTCTGGTATCAATCTGTAAGGTCAGATGACATCCGTTAATGTCGGAATCCTCCACATTGTTATTGTGATCCACCTTGGTCACATTGGCTCCCTGCTCGGCAATAATCTTGGAAACTTCTTCCAGCTGTCCGGGCTTGTCCAAAAGAGGAATGGTAAGACTTGCTTTTCTTCCGGTTTTTAATAGACCACGGTTAATTACACGGGCCAGGATATTCACATCGATATTTCCGCCGGAAATAACCGCAACGACCTTTTTGCCTTTTACCGGAATCTTATTGAAAAGGACTGCCGCTACGGAAACCGCTCCCGCACCCTCGGAAACAATTTTTTGTCTTTCCATAAGAGTTAAAATCGCTGCGGCAGTTTCATCGTCTGTAACCGTCACCAGCTCATCCACATATTTTTCTACCATGGCATAACTTAAGCTGCCCGGAGATTTTACCGCAATACCATCCGCAAAGGTATGTACTTCTTCCAGACTCTCCAGATGATGATCCTTCACCGCCTGCACCATGGAAGCCGCGCCCTGTGCCTGTACGCCGTACACCTTACATTTTGGATTTAATTTCTTAATTACAAAGGAAATACCGGAAATGAGTCCGCCTCCGCCTACAGGAACGACTACCGCATCCGCATCCTCCAGCTGATCCAAGATTTCCATTCCGATAGTCCCCTGTCCTGCCATAACATCCACATCATTAAAGGGATGAATAAAGACAGATCCATGCTCCTCCTGGAATTTCACCGCCGCTTCATAGGCATCGTCATAAACACCGTCTATCATTTTCACACTGGCCCCGTAGCTTCTGGTAGCCTCCACTTTGGAAATAGGGGCAATGGCCGGTAAAAAGATGGTGGACTTGGTGCCGCTGGCCTGAGCAGCCAAAGCCACTCCTTGGGCATGATTTCCTGCGGAGCAGGCTACCACTCCCTTTTTTCTCTCTTCCTCGGATAGGGTGGATATCTTAAAGTAAGCCCCTCGAATCTTAAAAGAACCGGTATTTTGTAAATTTTCCGTCTTTAAGTATAAATCACAATCTGTTTGAATTCTTGTTGCATGTACCAAATCCGTCTTATGTATTACGGGCTTTAAAACATGGGCTGCCTGATATACCCGATCCAATGTTAATTCCATCTTTCTACTTCCTTTTTCTTTTAAAAAAAGCGGCACAAAATGTGCCGCTGGCCTAGGGCAATTATCTCGCTTGATCCAAATCCTGAACCTGCTTCCATCCCATCTTCTGACGTAAATCCTGACCTGTCTTGGAAGCCAAGGTTTCTGCATGTTCCTCTCTCATTGCTAAGAAGTGAGGTCTTCCTGCCTGGTTCTCCAAAATCCAATCCTTCGCAAAGGTTCCATCCTGAATATCGGAAAGAATCTGCTTCATTGCCTTCTTTGCTTCCTCACCGATAATCTTTGGTCCTGCGGTGTAATCGCCGTACTCTGCTGTATCGGAAATGGAGTAACGCATTCCCTCAAATCCTGCATTAAAAATCAGGTCTACAATCAGCTTCATCTCATGTACACACTCGAAATATGCATTTTCCGGCTTATAACCTGCCTCAACAAGAGTATTGAAGCCTGCCTCCATTAAAGCGCAAACACCACCGCAAAGTACAGCCTGCTCTCCGAAAAGGTCTGTCTCTGTCTCTTCCTTAAAGGTTGTCTCTAAGATTCCGCCTCTTGCACCGCCGATAGCAGCTGCATAAGCCTTAGCCACATCCATAGAGTTTCCGGAATAATCCTGCTCACAAGCTACAAGGCAGGGAACACCCTTTCCGTCTACATACTGAGAACGAACGGTATGTCCCGGTCCCTTGGGTGCAACCATGATAATATTTACATTCTTTGGAGGAACAATGGCATGATAATGAATGTTGAATCCGTGAGCAAAAGCAAGAGTCTTACCTTCACTTAAGTTTGCCTGAATCTGATCCTTGTATAGCTTAGCCTGCTTCTCGTCATTTACCAAAATCATGATAATATCGGACTTCTTTACAGCCTCATCTGTGTTGTATACGGTAAAGCCGTCTTCTCTTGCCTTATCAGCAGACTTGGAACCTTCATAAAGACCGATGACTACATCCACACCGCTGTCCCGTAAATTCAGGGCATGAGCATGACCCTGAGAGCCATAACCGATCACGGCAACCTTCTTACCGTTTAATAACTGTAAGTCACAATCCTTCTCATAGTACATAATAGCCATTGTTTTCTCTCCTTCTATACTTTTCCCCATAAGGGGATCCCTTGGAACAAATGCAGGGACTTTCCTTAAAGCACTGTTCCGCCTCTCTATTGTGAAGCCGAATTCCGGCATTTCACGACTTTATTCACCATCCATCTCCGAAAGAAGCTCTACCTTCCGTACGTCATATAATTTCTCCAACTGAGAAATTACCTGAGTACGCATATAGTCATCCCCGGTGGAAACGATTTCAATCTTGGTACACCCGGGAATTTCTGTAGGGCCGGCTTGGATAGATTCAATATTGTAAGCTCTTTTACAGTAAAGTCCTGTAATCCGATTCAAAACGCCGAAGCGGTTATTCACAAAAAGGTCAATGGTAAACTTCTTCATCTTTCCTCCCCTCCTTATAAAATAATATCATCCACGGATTTTCCGGGAGGAATCATCGGAAGCACCTTTTCATCCGGATTAATGGAGCAATTAATCAATATTGGTCCGTTATAATGCTCTCTTTCCTTTAAAGCGTCTTCCAGCTCCTTGCAATTTTTTGCATTAAAGCCTTTTCCGCCGTAAGCTTCCATCAGCTTTACAAAGTCCGTGCTTCTATCCAAAACCGTTTCGGAATAACGCTTTCCGAAAAAGGCTGTCTGCCACTGTCTCACCATACCCAAAACTCGATTGTTCATCAGAATAATGGTAATCGGTAGATTTTCATGAACCGCTGTACAAAGCTCGTTACAGTTCATGCCGAAGGAACCCTCGGAAGTAATTAAAACGGTATGAGCCTTCTTTCTTCCAAAACAAGCTCCGATGGCTGCCCCTAAGCCATACCCCATGGTTCCCAATCCGCCGGAGCTTAGGAAGGTTCTGCCTTTTTCAAAACGATAGTACTGTGCTGTCCACATCTGATGCTGTCCCACATCGGTAGCTACCACTGTATCGTCTTCCGTATACTTCCGTAAAGTCTCCAAGATATGCTTGGGATGGAAATCTCCCTCCACTTTACTCTTGGTTTTTTCGAAGCCATGGATTTCTTCCCACCACTTAGGATGCTTTTGCTCCTTCAACTTTGGAAGAATTTCTTTAATCCACTTCTTCACATCTCCTTGTACGGAATAATCCGGACTTATGTTCTTCCCGATTTCCGCCTTATCGATGTCTACATGAATGACTTTACAATTTTGGGTATACCGGGCAATATTTCCGGTGGCACGATCGGAAAAACGAACTCCTAAAGCAAGCAAAACATCACATTCCGACTGGGTTTTTGCCGCCACATAGCTTCCGTGCATTCCCACCAAACCAAGACTCAAGGGATGAGAGTCGGGAAATGCTGTCCTTCCCATAATACTGACGGTAACCGGAATATTCAGCTTCTCCGCCAAGGCAATCAGCTCTTTCTCCGCCTTAGCCGCCGTAATACCTCCACCGGCATAAATTAATGGTTTCTTCGCCTGACTCAGTAAGGCAATAACCCCTTCCTGATCATAGGGAAGCTTCGGCTTATCCGGCATCTTCGGAAGAACGGCTACTCCATATTCACATTCACTAATCTGTACGTCCTTAGGGATATCAATAAGTACCGGACCTTTTCTTCCGGAATTGGCAATTTGAAAAGCCTCTTTAATCGTCTGCTCCAGCTCCGTAACATCCTTTACCATGAAGTTATGCTTCACCACAGGCTGGGTAATGGATACGATATCCACCTCCTGGAAGCTGTCTCTTCCCAGTGCTTCCGTGGCTACATTGCCGGTAATGGCCACCATAGGAACGGAATCCAGATAAGCATTGGCAATGCCCGTTACCAGATTCGTAGCTCCCGGACCGGAAGTCGCAATAACCACGCCAACCTTACCACTGGCTCTGGCATAGCCGTCTGCAGCATGGGCTGCCCCCTGCTCATGGGCGGTAAGAACATGATGAATCCGATCCTTACACTTATACAGCTCATCATAAATCTGTAAAACTGCGCCTCCGGGATAGCCGAATACGGTATCCACCCCCTGATGAATCAACTCTTCAATTAATAGCCTTGCCCCTGATAATTTCATTTTCTCTCCCGTTTCATTGAAAAAGCCTTACAGCGTAACGCTGTAAGGCTAAAGGCTCAAATCATGTCTTTATCTTTCAAAAGTGGCGTTACGCAAACAAACATTATCGTGTAAGACAATAATGACTGCAAGAATCATAATAATTGCCAGCCAAATGTTCTGCATAACCCTTTCCTCCTTGAAAAATATGAAGGAATTATCCCATAGGCTTATTTCTCTGTCAAGAAACTTTTCATTATATCTGCTATAACTTTTGCATTTTTTATGATTCTGTGGGGTTTACGCTACCCATGCTCCACTTTGATTTACATAATAGCCGTCCGGTGTTCTGGTATTGCTGAGCATCGCACCGTCTGCACCAAGATAATACCAAATTCCGTTGGTCTGTACCCAACCGGTCTTCATATAGCCGGACTTATTGAAATAATACCACTTTCCGTTAATCATCTTCCAAGTATTGGCAGGATAAGAACGGTCCGGATTTAAGAACCACCAACCATTTGCATCTAAAATCCAACGTCCATTCTCCGTACCGCCTTGAGAAGAGCTTGCTCTCATCTCCAGTTCTTCGGAGCTTACCCAGTCTCCATAGCTTCCGTAAGCATAGGCTCTAATCTTGTAGCTGTAGTTTCCGTTCTGGGTAATCGCAGAGCGAAAATCATAGCTGGTTCCGGTAGTTTCTCCGCTGGTGATAAACTGACTTCCTCTATAGAGCTTTACCAGATATTTTTCCGCATTATCCACCCCGGACCATTCTGCCACACCGTTTTCATCTCTCCAGCTTACATCTCCTACTGTCAAGTCACCGGGATTTGCCTTCAGCTTCTTGGTTTTGATGGTGAGGGTGATGGAATTTGCAGTACCTGTAGCCTTTACAAATCCTACCTCAGCTCCGCTAAATTTATAAAAATTCGCAGTCTTTAAATTGTTGGTGTTGAACTTATGCTCGGAATCCGCCTTTAAAATCACCTTGAACTGGGGAGTCGTGTTACTTTTCCAAACATTTCCCTGCATATTCAAAGCGGTTCCTTCATCATTTTGAATGGTGAAGCCGTCATCACCGCTACTTACGGAAATCTTCTTTGCAGCCGACCCGATTTCGATGTCCGAACTGTCAATCTGTAAATTCACCGATCCGATTTCTGCCTTGTTTCCTGCGGCAAAGGCGGAAAATGCGGAGACCGCCATAATACTCATAAACACTGCCATTCCTTTTAAAAATGATTTAGCTTTCATAGAAACCTCCTTTTGTCTATTTGCTATCAAAAGTATAGACAAAAGTCTTTCTTCATGTGTTACAAGTTTTCTGCCATTTCATAAAATTTTCTTTACAGTTTTTCTTTTTAAGTATTTAAAACTGCGATTTTAAGTTTTTTATCATACAAGGCCCTTCAATTTATAACGCGATAGTTCCGTAATCTTTCCATAGCAGTGGATTTTCATGGCTGGCAAAGATTACCGGACGTTTTCTTTGATGGGAAAGCAGATACTCCTCCATTATCTTTCTATTTGCCTTATCCAAGCCTGTAAAGGGTTCGTCCAGAAGCAGGAAGTCAAAGGGAAAAAGCATTGCCCTTAGAAAGCTTAATCGCCTCTTCATTCCCCCGGAATATTTCTCTACTTTTTTTCTGAAATCTTCTTCTTCGAAAAAAACAGTCATTTCTGTTAGAATTTCTTTTTTAGACAGCATCGGCAAAGCAATCTGAAGATTTTCCAATGCGCTACATTTTTCCAGCAGTCGATTTTCCTGAAATAGCATGGAAACCTTAAAGCTCCCCTCTCCTCTGGCTGCCTCCCCGAATAGAAACTGTAGCTCGCCCCGATCCAGTTTTTCCAGAGAAGCCAAAATCCGAAGTAAGCTGGTCTTCCCTTTTCCGGATTCACCGGAAATTCTATAAAGAGAATGTTTGTGAAAATCCATTTGGCAGGAAAAATTGGAAAAAAGGACTTTTTCTCCAAAGCGCTTCTCTCCATTTTCAATTCGAATCTCCATTACGCACATCCCTTCCTGCACAAGCCCTTAATCAGCAGTATTACCAGGATTTCCCAGCACTGAGACAAGGCAATAATCACGATACTCCAGGCAAAGACATCCGCCATTTCCAGGCTCACCTTGGCCTCCATCAACTGATAGCCTATACTTTTCCCCACTTGACCAATCAGCTCCGCCGCAATTCCGCTCTTCCAGGAAAGTCCCATGGCTAATTTCGCTGCCCCAAGCAATAAGGGATATACTGCCGGAAGATGGATATACCGAAGTCTTCGATATAGGGAAAAATGAAAGACTTCCGCCATTTCCAGTAATTTATGGTCTGTTTTATGAAAGCCCTCCAGAAGGTTAATGTAGAAAATCGGAAAGGACATAAAACCGCTTATAGTGAAAGAAAGCTTGTCTCTTCCCAAAAAGAACAAAAGGATAATGATAAAACTGGCCACCGGTAAACTTCTTAACACAAAAACTCCCGGCTTCAAAAAATCCTCCAACAAAGAATTTCTATAGGAAAGATAAGAAAGGATTAAAGCCAGGAGAAAACTCAGAAGATAGGCCGAGAGAATTCCCCGAGAGCTTTTCCACAGTATTCCGTAGAATTCTTGCTGCTGTAATAGTCGACTTAAGGCTTTAACACTTTCTATAGGTCCAACCAAAAGAAAGGAATTGTTCACCAATCCGGCAAACAATTCCCATAGAAGCAACCAAAATATTATAATTCCCGCTTTACGCCATTGTTTCACATTCTTTCCTTCCTAATAACAGGAATGCATTTCGTTCTTTTCTATATCCAAGCTATGGCTTTCAAAAAGAACTGTCACTTCCCCTCTATTAAGGCTCTGCATAAAATCCCTCTTCCGGTAAGACTCCTCCCACCGACTTCGGATTAGATGCAAAAAGAACTTGATAGTACTGCTCCAAAGCTTTCTTCATCTCTTCTCCGTCAATGAAATGAATATTACAGTTTGGGATAGCCTTGGCAGCCAAAGCTTCCTTCTCCAGGATTCCCTGTTTCACCACAAGTTCTGCCGTCTTCTGAACATCCTTTTCCACAGCGGCAATGCTTTCTTTTTCCTCCTCCAAAAAAGCCTTCACAATTTCAGGGTGTTCCTTGGCATAGGATTTTCTGACAATGGTTACCGCTGTGGGCAACTCTACCCCGTCAAAGGACTTCTTCCACTCCTCTGTAATAGAGATTTTTCTTTGTAAATTACTGTTTTGTAAAAGGGTTGCAGTAGCAAAGGGCTCAGGAAGAATTGCCACGTCGTTGGGATTCACCTGTAAATGCGCTACTGCCTCAGCAGGTTCCGTTACAAAGTTGAGATTTCCCTCCACATTGTTCTTGGAAAGCAGGGCACGAAGCACATACTCCGGTGTGGCTCCCTGTCCCGGCATATAAATATCCTTTCCGGCTAAATCCGCAATGCTGTTCACTTCCTCATTTCCGGTAATCACATACAGGATTCCCAGCGTATTGATATTCAGAACTTCCACATCCTTATCCAGCTTTTGGTATAAAACTGCCGCCATATTGGCCGGAACTGTAGCAATCTGTCCCTTTCCCGCTACAAAATCCGGAAGTAAAGCATCCGGGCTTGCTTCCATTTGAAATTGGTAAGGAAGTTTTTCCTCTTCACTTTTCTCCATCAAATGCACAAGGCCTATGGTAGTGGGTCCCTTAAGGCTTAAAATCGTCGGGCCTTCTCCTGTCTCAGTCTTATTCTCTGCCTTAGATTCTTCCGCATTTTCAGAACTTTCTACCGAAGAGCTCTTTTCTTCTACAGCAGGAGTAGATCCCTTCTTTGCTTCCGTAGAGCTCTCTCCGCCCTTTGTACAGGCAAAAAGACCAAGGCAAAGAAGACAAAGTAACAGCCATTTCCAAAGATTTCTTTTCATATACATCCTTTCTTCTTGAACTGTAAATATAATTTTACCGCTATCCTGCCATAATTTTCCCTCTTCATTCAGCAGCGGGTACACCGAGTAAATTTACTCTATTAAAAAACAATCTTCAATAAATCCAAAGGCTTTTCAATGAAATAATTTGCCGTTTCGATTTCTTTTCGTTCTCCATAGCCGTAGAGCGCTGCCACAGAGTCGATTCCTGCATCCTTCGCCCCTTGAATATCGTAAACGGTATCTCCTACCATAAGACAATCTTCTCTTTGAAAACAGCCCTTTTCTATAGCTTGCTCCATCAAGAAACTCTTGTCGGAATGTTGCTCTTTAAGCTCCGTGCCGATTTCCAGAAAAAAATAAGGGGATAAACCAAAGTGGGCTATAATCTGAGTGGCAAAAAACAGAGGCTTAGAGGTTAAAAGCACCAGCTTCTTCCTTCCTTCATGCATCTTCTTCATGCATTCCTCCATCCCGGGATATAAAAAGGCGTCATACATTCCCTTCTCAGGATAATATTCCCGATAATAAGAAATGGCTTCTTTAGCCTTTTCTTCGGAAAAACCGTAGAATCGCATAAAAGAATCCTGCAAGGAAGGTCCCACAAATCTTCTCAGCTTTTCCTCCGGTTCATTGGGCAAGGAAAAATGATCCAAGGCATATTGCACCGACTTCATAATTCCGGAGCCGGAATCCATAATGGTTCCGTCCAGATCCAAAAATATATTCTGATACTTCTTTTTCATAAGTACTTCTTCTCCCTTTTCTCTACTGTTACTTTCTGCCCTTTAAGTCCTTTTGCTTCAAACAGAAATATCATCCCCTACTCTTTTAATCCTTCGGTCTCATATAGAAATGCCCGGTAATATCCTGAGAACGAATGGTGTTCACAAAGGACTTCGGATCAATCTCGTTAATCTTCATTTTCACCTTCTTGATATCCGCTGAAGAAATCACAGAATACACCATATAATGGTCTTTTCTTTCAAATGCTCCCATGGCGTGCATAATAGAGGCGCCGTGATGACAGACCTCATGGATTCCCGCTGCTATTTCATTGGGATAATCCGTAATCACAAAAAGCGTAAGCTTTTGATAATTTCTGTAAAGCGCGGAAATGGTTTGTGTAGACACATATTGGAATATGATGGAGTATAACGCCTTCTCCCAACCGAAAAGATATCCGGCAACAGCCAAAAGGGCGGCGTTAAAATAGAAAATCAAATTCCAGGTGTCCACTCCCTTTTTCTGAGACAGATAAATCGCAATAAAATCCGTTCCCCCGGAAGTGGCATCCATCCTGAGGCAAAGCGTAATGGCACAGGCATTTAAGATTCCTCCAAAGATAGATATTAAAAGCATATCCGAGGTAATGGGCTGTAAATTCACACTATCCGTAACAAAGCCTGTGAATAAAATCATAATCAAAGATAAGATTGTGAATTTTTTTCCCACATACCGAAAGCCGATGTAAACAGGAATAATATTGATAATGATATTCAGTACAGAATACGGAAGCGCTAAGTTAAAATAGCGTAACGCTACTCTTTGTAACAGGACTGTGAGTCCCGTGGCACCTCCCGGAAAAAGTCCTCCGGCTGAAACGAAGGTTTTCAAGTTTAAAGCCAACAAGGTGGCTCCCGCCAAAACGCCAAGTAGCCTTTTTATATCTCTTTTCGTATCAAATTTCATAACACCCCTCCAAGATTAGTCTTTTCATTCTAACATTCTCTTTCTCTTTTGCCTAGGGTTCAGAGGGAATGTCTTTAGGAATGTCTTTTGTTAAATCTTGTTGCCGGTTATTTTTAATTTCAGCGAATGCACTGATATTTCTTAACAATTTCGATAGGAAGTCCTAATTGCATAGAAGTTATCTTGTAAGCAAAAGGAAGATTTGGTATACTTTTTTGCCGTAGTATCTAGAAAAGCTGAGGAGAAAAACATGTCCAACCAAAAAGATTATAGAAGTTCCAAAGGGTCACAGAAAAAGAAGTCCGGCTTTCTTTCCATACTTCTTCATTATGTCCTGCCTTATCTGGTGATTAATTCCATTATTTTGTTTTTTGTTTTAGCGACTCCTAAGTTAAAGGTGAATGAAGCCACGGAAACGGATGATCCTGCTGTAAGAACTCTTTTGGTTCATGTGGATTCCATTCTTCCTATTAAAGAGTTCACCGCAAAATTAGAAGGAAAAGAGCAAAATTTCACAAAGGAAAATCAAAATTACATCATTTCTCTTACCGGAAATGGAAATCTTCGAATTTCCGCAAAATCCATCAACGGAATGATGCAAGTCAGCAATACCCAAATCAATAGTTTTGATGAAAATCCTCCCGTCATCGATGAGGATAATGTTGTTCTCGGCTCCGGATATGTTGAGTTTACTGTAAGCGATGATCAGTCCGGAGTGGATTATGCCACAATTTACGGAATCGATAAGGATGGAGACAATCTTAAACCCACCAACATTGATGAAGCTACCGGCAAGGTGACATTTTCCATGAAAAGTAATGGACTTACCGTGTATGTTTCTGACAAATCGGGAAATCAGGTGACCGGTAACTTCACTTTAGAAGAATCTCCTTATCCGAAAACCAAGGCGGATGAAGAAACTGCTAAGGACGAAGATAGCAAGAACGAAAACAGCAAGAACGAAAACAGCAAAAACAAAGACAGTAAGAGCAACACACATAACGGTAAGTCAGGAAATAAGGAGGAGGAAAGCAGCTCTGAAAAAACCGGCTCTTCCAAAAATCATACCGGTGATAATTCCGAAAAGAACAGCTCCGAAAAGAACAGCTCCGAAAAGAGCTCTTCCAAGAATACTTCGGAAAAGAATTCCTCTCACGATAACAGCAAGAGTAGTTCCGGAAAAAGCAAGTCAAACTAGATAAACTATCATCTATTAGGGAATAGAAAATATCCAGCAGCAAGCTTTTATAGTAAATAAAGAATAGGAGTACAAGGGATGAATCTAGAAAGAATGGAAGAATTATTGTTTTACCGAAATCTTTTAGAAACAGATTTCGTGCAGGATTTAAAGGCAGATGCTCCTTATGCTTCCCTCTCCCGTCTCTTTCAAAATTATTCCACTATGCCAAAGGAAACAAACCTTTGGCATATTTTTCTTGCCGATTTTCTTTTGCAGGACGAAAATTCTCTAAGCTTATCTGCCGAAAAAAAGGGCTGGGAGCATTTCTCTTATCCTGAATTTATCCAAAGAGAAATGGAAATTCTCTATTCTCTCTACCATTTAAATCTGTCTTTCTTCTTTCCAAAGGAACAAAAGGCTATCGACTCTGTATTTAAAGGAAAAGCTGCCAAAACAGAGCATTTTCCCTCCTATTCCTACGAAGCACAGCTGCTTTCCTTTAACAATAAGCTGGAAGCAGCTAAGGATGCTTTAGAATTCTCCTCTATTTTAGAAATGGAGTATAAGGAACATGGCGTAGGACTTTTCCGCTGTCATTCCGCCTTTAGCTTGGAAAAAGAAAATATTTTTGGTACAAGCTCTTCCGAATACTATTTGAAAGGTCTTCCTTTGCAGAAGTATCCCGGATTCTCCACTCTTTTGGGCTATGAAAAGGAAATTTCCGCCTTGAAAGAAAATACAGAGGCCTTTTTAGCGGGAAAGAAGGCAAACCATGTCCTGCTCTACGGAGATGCGGGAACCGGAAAATCCAGCTGTATGAAGGCGCTTTTGGAAGAATATCAGTCCAAAGGACTCCGCTTTGTTTCTCTTTTCAAAAAGGATCTGGAAGGAATTCCCTTCCTCTTACAGACTCTTAGAGAAAGACCCTATTCCTTTATTCTTTATTTTGATGACCTTTCCTTTGAGAATTTTGAAGTGGAATATAAACTGCTGAAGGCCGTAATGGAGGGCGGTTTAGAGGGAAGAGCAGACAATATCCTGCTTTACGCTACCTCCAACCGAAGACATCTGGTAAAAGAAAATCTTTCCGATAAAAATGATATCGAATATCAGGAAGACCTGCACCATTCCGATACCACAGAGGAAAAACTTTCCCTGGCAGATCGTTTTGGTCTTTCCATCCTCTTCCAAAAGCCGGCCTATACCCTTTATCAGAAAATCGTACTTTCTCTGGCCAATAAATACAAGCTTTCCATTTCTGAGGAGAAGATTCTGACCATGGCCAATGCCTGGTCTATCCGAAGAGGAGCCGCCACAGGACGAACAGCAGAACAATTTATCCAGTCTTTACTGGTACAGAAAAAGGACTAGGATTTTCCTCCTCCAGCATCTCCTCATAACCCTTTAGGGCAGCAAAGGGAGCAAATTGTGCCGCTCGACTTTCCTTGGACATCCTCTTCCGAAGAAGGGGGATGGGATAGGTGGTGTATAAAATGGATTGATAGGAGATTTCTCCTATCTTTTCTTTTTTTCTATCTTTCATAATCCTCTTCTTCCACTATATTCTTCGCTATAGTTGCTTCCTCCTTTCTCCTGATAGAAGCCATGTCCGAAACGCCGCTACTATGGCCTCCAATCTGTCGGTTCCGCTCCCTCCCTCTGGCTCCCTCCAGATACTGGTAGCCCTTCAGTAAGGCATTCTTTCCGAATTTCTCCATTACCGCTAAAGCTGCTCCTCTAGCCTTCTCCTCCTTTTCCAGAAACTGCCTCTTTTCTGTAAGCTCCTGCTCTTTCTCAGCCGAGGTCAAAAAATGCTGAAACAAATCCAGCTGCCCCTCCGGTAAGGCTTCACAGTCCCTTACATCCTCTGCGGAAATACTGAGCTTTCTAATTCTTAATCTTCTGTCCATAATCCTGTCATAGATATCCAAAACCGCCTCTCGAAAGGCTCTGCCCTGATTGCTTCTTTTCGGAAAATGATAGAGACCATGGACCGATTTCGGTACTCTTTTTCCATAGTGATTCCGAACAAGATTCCCCTCATAGCTTTCTCCCCCATTCTCTTCATCAAAGGAGAGATAGAGCTGTACAAAGGCGGAATCCTTCCCTTTCTTCAGTAAATCCAGCGCCAAATCCTCCGCCATCTCCTCTGCCACCATCCTTCCCTCGGAAAAGCCGTAGGGAGACGGCAACACTTGCCCGCTATGCAGGCTATTGCTTTTACTGTGAAAGGCCTTAATATCCTCTATCTTGCAAGTTTCATAGCCAAAGGCATGGTCAATCAAAAGCTCTGCCTGTATTCCAAAAAGCTTATACAGGAGTGCCTGATTTTTCTTTTCTTTACTGCCGGAAAGAGCCGCCATGGCAATATCTCCCATAGTATAGATTCCATAGTGAGCCAAACGATTCTCAATTCCTCGGCCAATCCGCCAAAAATCATGGAGGGGCTTATGCTGCCAAAGACTTTCCCGATAAGATTGCTCCGTCAACATAGCCAAACGAATCCCTTCCTTAGAGGCTTGCATGTGTTTTGCTTCGATATCCATAGCTACCTTGGCCAGATAGAGATTCTCCCCTAAACCGACGGTGGCAATCATCCCTACCTCCTCATAAACTCTTCTGCAAATCTCCTCCGCCAAGGCTCTACTGCTTTTTTGATAAATTCTTTCATAGGGCTTAAGATCCATAAAAACCTCATCCACGGAATAGACGTGAATATCCTCCTTGGAAACAAATTCCAAATACACCTCATAAACACGCCTGCTGTAAGCCATGTATAAAGCCATCCTGGGAGGAGCCGTAATATAGTTTACTGCCAAAAAAGGATAGGCTTTACAATCTGAATCAAAGCAGGACTTTCCCACAAGAGGCTGTCCTCCGTAAAGCTTCGACCTTTGATAATTGATCTTTCGTACCTTTTCTACCACCTCAAAAAGTCTGGCTCTTCCCGGAACACCGTAAGCCTTTAGGGCAGGACTTACTGCAAGGCAGATGGTTTTTTCCGTCCTTTCTCCATCCGCCACCACCAAATAAGCATCCATAGGATCCAAGCCTCTTTCTCTGCACTCGCAGGAAGCATAAAAAGACTTTAAATCAATGGCCATATAGTGACATTTTCTTTCCTTTTGCACTTCCCCATACACATCCATGGCTCTATCTCCATTCTTCTTCCTTTCTTCTCTTATTCTAAAACCAAACATTTGTTTTGTAAATAAAAAAGCAAACATTTGTTCTAAAAATGTTTGCTTAATCTTACGCTTAATCTTTACTTGATCTTTTTCTTGATCTTTTCCTTGAGCTTTGACTTAATCTTTCTCTTGGTCTTTTCCTTGGTCTTTTCCTTGAGCTTTTCCTTAATCTTTTGTATGAACTTTAAACCTTTTCCCCGGCATCAATTCGTTTCTGAAGCTCCGTCAAATACTCGAAGCGCTCATACTTTTCCAAAAGCTTTCCCTCGGCTTCTTCCTTCTGCTCCTGTAGTTTCGCAAGATATACATAGTCCCTGCCGTTTAATTCACTTTCCTTTTCAATAAAAGCAAGCTCCTCCTCCAATTTGGCAATCTCCTCTTCGATATGCTCAAAGTCCTTCTTCTCCTGATAAGTCATCTTTAAAAGCCTTGCTCCCTGCCAGGATTTCTTCTTATCCCCCTCGGACTTTTCTTCTCCTCTATCCTCTTTGGACTCTGCTTTACTACCCTTTTCTACATTTTCCGCCTCTTCCTTTTCCTTCAAAAGCTGTACCTGATAGTCGGTATAGCCTCCCTCAAACTGGCGAATCTGTCCATTTTCCTGAAAAATGAAGAGACGATTCACCGTACGATCCAGAAAATATCGATCATGGCTAATCACAAAAACAATGCCCGGAAAGCTGTCCAAAAAATCCTCCAGAACAATCAGGCTGCTTAAATCCAGGTCATTGCTGGGCTCATCCAGGAACAGCACATTGGGGGCGGACATCAAAATACGAAGTAGATACAGTCTTCTCTTTTCTCCGCCGGAAAGCTTCTCAATGGGGGCGTACTGCATTTCCGGAGAAAAAAGGAAACGCTCCGCCATTTGGGAGGCGGAAATCAAACCTTCCTTTGTAGGCAGATATTCCGCAATCTCCTTAATGCTGTCGATTACCCTTTCCTTTTCCGGCAAATCTTCATTTTCCTGACGAAAATAGGCAATCCGCACGGTTTGTCCGATTTCCACCTTTCCCTCATCCACCGGAATCTCTCCCAAAATAGCCTTCATCAGGGTAGACTTTCCTGCCCCGTTCTTCCCGATAATGCCGATACGGTCATTCCGTAAAAAATTATAGCTGAAATCAGAGAATAATAATTTATCCCCATAGCGTTTTGTCAGGTTTTCACAGTTTATGGTACTCTTCCCCAGACGCACGAAAATGGAGGCAAGGCTCAGCTCTTCCTCCTCCGTTGGACCATGCATTTGGTAAAGCTTTTCATAGCGTTGCAGTCGTCCCTTTTGTTTGGTGGTTCTGGCCTTTGCGCCTCTTCGCACCCAAGCCAATTCTTTCCGAAGCAGACTTTGTCTGGCTCTTTCCTGAGCCTTTTCGATATTGAATCGCTCCGCCTTTCTTTCCAAATAAGAGGAGTAGGAGCATTCGTAGCGAGTAAAGCCTTCTCTTTCCAGCTCCACAATCACATCACAAACCGTATCCAAAAAATAGCGGTCATGACTCACCAGCAAAATCGCTCCCTTAAAGCGCTTTAATTTTTCCTCCAGCCACTCCGCCATTTCCTCGTCCAAGTGGTTTGTAGGCTCGTCCAAAAGCAGCAAATCCGGCTCTGTGTTTAGGGCCGCCAAAAGAGCCAGCTGTTTCTTCTGTCCTCCGGATAAAATCTTGCAGGGAGAATAGAAATCCTCCAAGCCAATCTCCTGCATAACCTTCTTTCCAAAGGCCTCTCTTTCCTGCTCTCCCATACGAAGGGCAAAGTTCTCTACCAGAGCCTCCAAAATACTCTTCTCCTCCGGAAAATGACTTTCCTGGGTAAGATAGCTGATTTTCAAGCTCCTTCTTCGTACAATGCTTCCGCTATCCAGCTCCTCTTCTCCGGCAATAATCCGAAGCAAAGTAGACTTTCCTCCTCCGTTTCTTCCGATTAATGCCACCTTCTCTCCTTCTTGAATCGAGAACTGGGCATCGGAAAACAAAACTTTATTTTGAAAGCTTTTGCTGCCTTTTTCTATATTTACAATACTTCCTGCCATAGAATTTTCCTCTTTCCTCTCCTTTTTAAGAGATTTTTCCTTGCTATAATAGCAAAGATACGGCTAAAATAGCAATGCACTGATGGAACTGTAAGTTTTCTATCCTTTAAATTGCTTAGCGGAAAGAAAGGAGCAGCATGTCTATTCGTCAATTCATTTTCCCCAAAGAAAAAACCAAGAATCTTCGTTTCTATGATGTCATCATCATTAGCTTGATTTTATTCGGAGAATTTATTATTCGCTCCAACCAGCTATTTCTAGACAGCTTAAATGCTGTAAAATCCGCTATGTTTTACGCTTTCCCCCTCTCCCCCATCCTTCTTAGCCAAAATACGGAAAGCATTACGGAAACGGTAGCGGAAACTGTGGATACAGCCACTGAAGGGGTAGCTTATTCCAGTAACCTGCAATTCCAGTTCTTTATGCTGCTTTTGGTTTTTCTCTATCTGATTGTTCGTAACTTTGATTTTAAGCAAATCCCCTTTCGATTTAAGCTCTCTGTGATTCCCTGGTACTTTGTTTTACTTGCCATTATGGGACTAAGTGCAGACGTTCTTTACCTTCTCTTTGATAACGGCTATAACTACTTCACCAAAGAAGTTCTCCTTTCCGTGGATTTCTTTGAGTTATTTCGGAAAATAGCCGCCTTAAGCCCCATTGCCATTATCTATGCTTTATTAAATGCCTTCTACGAAGAATTCTTCTTTTTAGGCTTACTGGGCACCGTAGACCAAAAGTACAAATGGCAAACCCTGCTTTACTCCACAATGATTCGTATATCCTTCCATACCTATCAGGGCATGACTTCCGCCATTATTATCGGTGTGGTATTTGGACTTATGTATTACTACTTCTATACCTATAGAATCAAAAATCTTCTTCCGGTGGTTCTGGTGCACTCCATGGCGGATATGTTCGGTTCGGGATTTGTGTATCTGTTTGCAAGGTTCTAGGAACAAGCAAAAACCCTAGGTTTCAAGCCACTTTAGGCTTAATTCCTAGGGTTTCTTGGTAGCAGGGGATGAGGGATTCGAACCCCCATCGGCGGTTTTGGAGACCGTTGCTCTACCATTGAACTAATCCCCTTTGCTTTAAAAAATCAACGGTATGATTCTATGCTATTTTTTGAAGATTGTCAATGCCTCTCTTATATTTTTTACCGGAATCAGTTCAATATCTTTCTTTTTTCCCTTTGCCGGTGCATGATAGGCAGGTAAGAGAATCCTTTTAAAGCCCAGTCGAATGGCTTCTTCGATTCTGGCTTCACTATGGCTCACGCCGCGAATTTCACCGGACAATCCCACCTCTCCAAAAACCATGGTATCTTCCGGAATAGAAAGGTTTCTATAGCTGGAAACAAGAGCCAAAAGCACTGCCAAATCAATAGAAGGCTCCGAAATCTTTAAGCCTCCGGCAATATTGATATAGGCATCGAACTTAGAGCACTCAATGCCTAAGCGCCTTTCCATTACCGCAAGGAGCATATGCAAACGATTATAATCCATACCGTTTGCGGTTCTTCTGGGGAGGCCGAAGTTGGTGGCCACCAAAAGTGCCTGAATTTCCATAAGAATCGGTCTTGTTCCTTCCAGACCGCAGGAAACTATGGAGCCTGAGCAGTCCAGAGCACGGCCTGCCAAAAGTAAAGCAGAGGGATTTTCCACCTCACAAAGCCCCTTCTCTTCCATCGTGAAAACGGCAATTTCATTGGTGGAACCAAAACGATTTTTTTGTCCGTGCAGAATACGTAGCTGGCTGTTCTGTTCTCCCTCAAAATACAACACCACATCCACCATATGCTCTAAAATCTTCGGCCCGGCAACATTTCCATCCTTGGTCACATGACCAATCACCGCTATGGTAATTCCTCGATCCTTAGCAAGACGAAGCAAGAAGGAGGTACATTCCCGCACCTGACTGACGGAACCGGGAGAGGCAGTTACCTCCTCCAAGAACATGGTTTGGATGGAGTCAATCACCAGAAAATCAATCTCTCTTTCCTCCACCACCTCCAAGAGTTGATTCAAGTTACTTTCGGACAGAAAATAAAGCTCCCCTTCCACTTCTCCCATGCGATTGGCCCTAAGCTTAATCTGCTTTAACGATTCCTCGCCGGAGACATAGAGAACTCTCTTCCCTCCCTTGGAAGCCAAATGCAGGCTTACGGAGAGGAAAATGGTGGATTTTCCGATTCCCGGATCTCCCCCTAATAAAACGAGGGAGCCGGCCACCAGGCCACCTCCCAATACTCTATCCAGCTCTCCATAGCCGGTAGAAATACGATCTTCCTTATCTAATGGAATTTCCTCCAGCTTTTTCGCCTCTGCTTTTTTCAGGGGAAGCATAGAGCCTGCTCCCCCCAGTCTTTTTTTACTTTCCTTTGGAGCCTCCACCATAGAGTTCCAGGCCTTACAGGAAGGACACTGTCCCAACCACTTGATGGTCTCATACCCACATTCCTTACAGAAAAAAAGATTTAAACTTTTTGGCATTCTTCCTTCCTTTTTCTAATGCTGGTCTTTAATTTCTCTCCGGATCTATCCATTTTCACGGTAACCAAAGAGCCCTGGGGAATCTCTCCCTCTAAAATGGCTTCAGACAGTAAGTCCTCCACCTGGGTTTGGATGGTTCTCTTTAAAGGTCTTGCACCAAACTTAGGATCATAGCCCTTTTCCACCAGGAAGTCCTTTGCCCCCTTATCTAAGCGTAAACCAAGATCCAGTTCGCCCTTTGCACGCTTATACAGCTGGGACAGAAGAATATCCAAAATCTTGGACATATCTTCCTTACTGATGGGTCTAAAGACAATGATTTCATCAATACGATTCAAAAACTCCGGTCTAAAGAGGTTTTTCAGCTCTTCCAAGACCTTATTCTTCATATATTGATAGTCTTTATCTAGCTGTCCGGGAGTGGTTTCAAAGCCTAACTTTTTCGGGCTGATAATCTGTTCCGCCCCTGCATTGGAGGTCATGATAATGATGGTGTTCTTAAAGGAAACCTTTCGTCCCTGAGAGTCGGTGATATGTCCGTCATCCAACACCTGTAAAAGAATGTTCAGCACATCCGGATGGGCCTTCTCAATCTCATCAAATAGAATAACAGAGTAAGGATTTCTTCTTACCTTCTCGGAAAGCTGTCCCCCCTCATCATAACCCACATATCCGGGAGGGGAACCGATCATCTTGGAAACACTGTATTTTTCCATGTACTCCGACATATCTACACGAATCAGATTCTGTTCAGAGCCGAAAATCACCTCCGCAATAGCCTTGGACAGCTCTGTCTTTCCCACTCCGGTGGGTCCCAGGAACATAAAGGAACCAATGGGGCGCTTAGGATCCTTTAAGCCTACGCGTCCTCTCTTAATAGCTTGCGCAACAGCCTTCACCGCCTCATTCTGACCAATCACTCTTTCATGAAGAAGATTCTCCAGATTCTTCAGCCTTTCCGTCTCCGTTTCTTCCAACTTCTTGGTAGGAATCTTGGTCCAATCGGAAACTACCTGAGCAATATCTGACTCCCGTACGTGAAGACGGTTCTCTTCTCTTTCAGTCTTCCAAAGCTCCAGCTCCTTACTCAGTCGTTTTCTTCTCTGCTCCTGTTTTTTCTTAATCTGAGAAGCGCCTTCAAAATCCTCCCTGCGAATGCAATCTTCCTTTTCTTCTTCAAACTCGGCAATCTGAGCTCTTAATTTCTTGATTGCTGCAGGCTCTCCACTATTTAAAATGCGGATTTTGGAAGCAGCCTCATCAATTAAATCAATAGCCTTATCCGGCAAATACCGATCATTAATATAGCGGGCACTAAGCTTCACCGCTGCTAAAATAGCCTCTTCTTCAATCACTACCTGATGATGCTCTTCGTAGCGCTCTTTAATCCCTTCCAGAATCTTGATGCTTTCTTCTTCTGTTGGTTCTTCAATCGTAATCGGCTGAAAACGTCTTTCCAGTGCCGCATCTTTTTCGATATGCTTTCTATACTCCTCCAAGGTGGTTGCACCGATAATCTGCAGCTCTCCTCTGGCTAAGGCAGGCTTTAAAATATTGGCAGCATCCAAGGCTCCCTCAGCGCCTCCCGCTCCGATAATGGTATGAATCTCATCAATAAATAGAAGCACTTCCCCGTCTGTTCTTGCCTCTTGAATCACCTTTTTAATTCTTTCCTCAAACTCTCCACGGTATTTGGAGCCTGCCACCATGGCAGATAAATCCAAGGTTAATAAACGCTTTTTCAAAATACTGTCCGGAACATCCTTTGCCGCAATTTTATTGGCCAGACCTTCCACCACAGCCGTCTTTCCTACCCCCGGTTCTCCCACAAGACAAGGATTATTCTTGGTTCTTCTGGACAGAATCTGAATCATACGCATAATTTCCTGTCCGCGACCAACCACCGGATCCAGCTTTCCTTCCTTTGCCAACGCGGTAAGATCTCTGGAGTACTGATCCAAAGTTGGGGTTTGCACGGATCGTACTTCCTTCTCTCTATTATTTCTCTCTTCCACCAGATTGTCTCTTCCAATGGCGGAATTCAGCTGGGTATAAATCTTTTGCATGGAAACACCCAAGGTGGAAATAATACGGGATGCTACACAGTTTCCATCCTTTAATATCGCCATTAATAAATGTTCGGTTCCCACAAGACGGGACTGTCCCTCTCTGGCTTCCTGCATTGCCTGCTCCAGAACTCTCTTGGCAGATGGGGTATAACCGCTGGGATCTGCAAGGGAAACACCGCTTTCTCCGCTAACCATAAACTTGGCAATCATATCCGCAATCTTTTCTTCCGTTACACCATTTGCCTTTAAAACCTTCCCTGCAACGGCTGTACCTTCCCGTACAAGACCTAAGAGGATATGCTCTGTTCCAATATATTGATGATGACACTCTTCAGCCACCTCTATGGCAAGTTGTAAAGACCTTTGCGCCTGTATCGTAAACTGATTCATCTTCTCCACCCTATCCTTTTCTATACAATACCGTTTCTGCTTTTATAGTCCCTAAAAGCAGTGTTGTCCAGTTAAAATTTTCTGATTGAATCTAAATATTTTATCATGATAGCAAAGCTTTTTGAATAATCTGTGAAGGAGTCCCATGAGAAAAATTTTCATGGATAAAAAAATTCATGCAGTATAGCTCCAGGATAAATCCTACTTTTATGGCTATACTGCATGATAAACAGTCTCTTACAGTTCTTCGATTTCCAGCTCTACTTCTTTGGTATGCTCCAAAGAATCCTCTTTTTTATGCTTCTCTTTATCCGCCAATCGCTTCTTATCTTCCGCAGATAAAGAAATCGCTCTGGTGGCTCCTAAATCCGCATCTTCAATATCGGATCCGTTTTCACCCTCATGATGCACATTGGGTCTACGTCCAATCAGCTTGGTTCTTCCCTCTTCTTCCTCTTCCTCGGGGAAATCCTTTTCCTTCATGGGAAATTCTTCCTTTAAAGAGAAACGCTCTACATTGGGTCGGCTTTCCTTTCGCTCTCGCTCCAAGGTTTCTTTCTGGAAGGCAATAACTTTCTTCAATCTGCTACGTGACTGCCACAGGAAGATGGATAGGGCGGCAAGAAGCAAAGCCACTAAGGCAAAAACTATGCTTAATATGGTCTGAACATTATATTTTCCTACCAAAGCATCATATTGAGTCAATAAAGTCGGATAGCTTTCCGCATTTTTCTTCTGCTCAGCCTCTAAAGGATCCTGAAAATACCGCTGAATGGTTTTTTCCTTTAAGTCATAACGATAAAAATGTAAATCTCCCGCATCATTCATTCCATAAACAATGATGTACTGATGCTCTGTATCAGCCTTCCATACCCATCCCTTTACCTGATGGCCGTCTACATCAATGGTGCTTTCCCAAAAGCCATCCGGAATCTTTACATCGGAACCGGGATTCATAATGGTAATGCTCTTATCCTTTGCGGTAAGCTTAACCCCCTCGTTCTTGGTCTCCGCCTCTTCACTTTCTTCTGCAGAGGCCGAGGTTTCCGCCGCACTTTCACTGCTTGTTTCTTCCGCAGTAATATTTACGGCGCCCTTTCCCACATGGGTAAGGTTCAAAAGACTTTCATCCCCGCTGTATATTTCCTGTTTTTCTACCGTAATACTGGACTGTCCTGCGGAAGCTGCCTTGAATTTCAAAGCAAAGGCCAAAGTATTGGCTACGGAATTATCGCCGGTACCATGTACACGCAGTGTTCCTGCGCCTCCATCAGTGTTCGTTCCGCTGACAAACTGTAAAGCATTACTGTCATAGCGAAGGGTGATATCCACTCTGGCTAAGGGAGTATCACTTTTAATCTTCATATTTACCGTGATTTCTTCTCCTACCTTACCCGTCGGATCGGAAAAGCTCAGTTGTCCGTCTGCCGCAAACACAGCCATGGAAAACAGAAGGCTGAGCAGGCAAGTATATAGTATATATTGTAATGATTTCATTATTATTTCCTCAAATTCCTCTGATTCGAGTCTTTCCATCCTCTGACAGTACCCGAAGTTTTACTCGACATATTCCGTTATATTTTACTGAAAGAAGAGAATTCTTTCAAGACTTTTTAACCAAGAGGACTCTTCCCGATCTCCACTACTTCTACACCGCTTTCAGTCTTCCCTGCTGTGCTACTGCTGTTTCCATTGGCGCTTGTATTTCCGGCATTGTTTGCTGCGCCGTTTCCGCTTCCCGAGGTATTTCCGGAACTGCTTCCACTGTCTTTTCTTGTGGGCTTCTCATCACCGGTAGGAATCGGCTCTTTCTGTCCCGGCATATCCTTATATACAGGGATGGAGAAAACCAGCGCTTTATTTTTCATATCCTTGCTGTAAGCGGAGGATAACTTGGCCCCTTCCTCTGCAGCGCCCTGTACATTGGTCATGTACTGATGCTTAAACAGGTTGGAACCCTGTACATTCCATTTCTTCAGATACAAAGTATTCTGTCCCGCATTCATATAATTTTCCGCAAAGAACTGCGCTCCGCCCACAATGGACTTTTCTCTGGTATTCCAGGGACGCATATAGCTGCCACTTTGCTTGGCATACCAGATCCCTCTCTCGATGGCTCCCATCTTTCCGTCCTGGTAAGCTCCGATATTAAAATAATTATAATGTCCGCTACTTCCGGAAATAGAACCGCTGGTTCCTTTTCCCTGCTCCTGTAAAATCATGGAAGCAAGAACATAGGGATTCTGCTTAGACTGCTCCGCAGCCTTCATAATAATACTCACGTAATCCACACCGCCTGCATTTGTTCCGTTACTTGTATTGGAATTGTCTGCAGATGCCGCTGTGGTTCCGGAAGGAATAACCGTTCCCTCCGCATTTGATATGTTTGCTCCCGGTCCATCATTGGAAATGACTACTGTTTCCGTTGAATTCTGGGTAGAGGAAGCATCTCCGCTTCCGCTGTTTCCCCCATTTCCACTGCCTTGACTTCCGCTATCCATAAAGCTGCCCATTAGCATGGCTGCCAAACCGTCTCTCGTCTGTTCCTCCGGATTATAGCTGTGGAGTAAGAATTGGAAAATGTAGGACTCATCCAAAAAGTTTCTGGGATCCATATAGTATGCTGTTAATTGTCTGGAGGCACCAACCCAGGTAGGACCGTCAAATCCTACCCATGTTCCTGTATTCCAGTCATATTTTCCCTGATCGGTGGACTTCCAGGATGAAATAGCATTCTTGTCCACAAGACTGCCGGTTCCTTCCATCTCTCCGTCTAAAACTCTCTGCCAATCCAAATTGGTATGTAAAGCCTTAAACTGCCAGTTGGGAAACTCTGCATGGAGAGCTCTTAGGCCGTCCTTATAAGCTTCCGGAAAGCCCTGTTGATTTAAAGCGTTCTCAAAGGCCTCATCCCTTTGGTATTGAACCGGAAATTTTACAAAATCGGAACGAATATATCCGCTTCCCCCTTGGAAATTAACCGGATACCAGCTTTCTCCGGAAGAGTTTTGCACCGGATCCCCTACTTTAACGGCTGTATTGGAATAAAGGTTCGTCACCTTTTTACTGTTCTTGTTGGCTTCAGCCCTTACATTGACCATACTGCCCTTAATTACGGCATCCTTTTCTGTAGCAAAAGCTTGCGTAGCAAAAACGCTGCTCAAGATTAATCCTAAACTTATAAAACGTCTCCAACTTGTTCTTCTCATTTTTCTCCCTGCCCTTTACGCCAAAGAAGGATGTTCTTGAAGAAGCATCTCTTTGTGATTCATCAGGGAAAAAATCCCTGTCTTTATACATCTGCAATTCTATCGGAAATTATAAAGATTAAAAAATAATTTTCAATGAAGATTTTCTTGCATCATTTTAATTTTTTTATTTCCTTCCGTCAATGCTTCTTGGAATTATTCAGACAAATGACAAAGAAACGTAATGAACGGGGCTAGCAGCAGAGAGAATGCATCCCTTCTAGGATAGCTTTTGGAACAGGACACGCTCTCGCTAACCTCGCCAGGTAACGGCTCTAAGCTTTTACAAAACAAAAGCTAAGTGCCGACGGGCTCAGATTGTCCCTTATCAAAAGCTATCCTAGAAGGGATAAGTCTGATTCTCCTCTGCTTATAGACTCTAAAATAATGTAGAAGGAAGCAAAAAAGGGCTGCAAAAATCAAAATTCGGAAGAAATTTTCGACAATATAGGTCTGAATGCGGGGTAGTCTGAGCCCACCAGTACTTGCGAAAAACAAGTGGAACGCAGTTTTTCGCTTAGTATCCGATGTGAGGCGAGGCTAGCGAGAGCGTGCCCCGTTTCAGACCTATATTGCTGAAATTTCTTTAAGAGCTTAATTTTTTACAGTCTTTTTTGCTTCCTTCTGTATTGTTTTTTCTACCTCGTTTTACACCGGGTAGGCTTTATTTTCTTTGTCTGCGTTCTTTAACGCAATGCCGGATTTCTGGGCATCTCTGTACTGGAAGAAGTCCTTGGCTACCTGAGGGAATAATGCATAAGACAGTACGTCCTCCGGCTGCTGCATCCATTCCTTACACTCTTCTTTAAACTGCTCAAGCTGTGGCGGAATGTGGTCTGCAGGGCGATCTGTCATCTGCTTCTCTCCCTTTAAGACCTTCTTCAGCATTTCTTCATCCATAGGCTTTACAGTTCTACCGAACTCTCCTGCAACCAGCTTATAAGACTCCTTGGGAACCATCTTATACCGCTCTCCGGTAATCACATTCATTACTGCCTGGGTTCCTACAATCTGAGAAGAAGGGGTAACCAGTGGCGGCTCTCCAAAGTCCTTACGCACTCTTGGAACCTCTTCCAAAACCTCCTGAAGCTTCTCGTCCTTTCCTGCCTGATGAAGCTGGGAAATCAGATTGGATAACATTCCTCCCGGAACCTGATACTTTAAGGCCTTAATGTCTACACCCAAAACCTTTGTGGAAAGAAGGCCGGATTTGATACATTCCTCACGGTAGGGCTGGAAATAGTTGGAAATCTCGATGAGCTTGTCCAGATCAAGGCCTGTATCATATTCGGTGCCCTGCAAAGCCGCCACCATAACCTCCGTGGAGGGCTGGGAGGTTCCCATAGCCAGGGGAGTGGATGCGGTATCAATAATATCCGCTCCCGCTTCGATAGCCTTTAAATAGGTCATGGAAGCCATACCGGAGGTGTAGTGGGTATGCATTTCGATAGGAAGTGAAGTTCCTCTCTTTAAAGCCCCAACAAGCTCTGTAGCCTCCTTCGGAAGAAGTAATCCCGCCATATCCTTAATGCAAAGGGAATCCGCACCGAGATTTTCCACATCTCTTGCCAGGTTCTCCCAGTATTCCAGGGTATAAGCATCTCCCAGAGTATAGCAAAGGGCAATCTGAGCATGTCCTCCCTCTTTTCTGGTGGCCTTAACGGCAGTTTCCAGATTTCGAATATCATTTAAACAGTCGAAAATTCGAATGACATCAATACCGTTGGCAATGGATTTTTCTACAAAGTACTCCACCACATCATCGGCATAGTGATTGTAGCCTAAGATGTTCTGTCCGCGAAATAACATTTGCAGCTTCGTATTCTTAAAATGTCTTTTCAACATCCGAAGTCTTTCCCAGGGATCTTCCTTTAGGAAACGAAGGCAGGCATCAAAGGTTGCTCCTCCCCAACATTCCACCGCATGGTATCCTACCTGATCCATCTTGTCCAAAATCGGCTCCATTAATTCACTGGGCATTCTTGTGGCAATCAAGGACTGATGTGCGTCTCTCAGCACGGTCTCCGTAATCTTAACTTTTGCCATATTTTCCCCTTTCTATTTCACTCCAAACACAGCCATAAAGATTCCTGCTGCAACCGCCGTTCCGATAACACCTGCCACATTTGGTCCCATGGCATGCATTAAAAGGAAGTTGGTCGGGTCTGATTCCGCTCCCACCTTTTGGGATACTCTTGCCGCCATAGGCACTGCGGAAACGCCGGCGGAACCGATTAACGGATTAATCTTCTTTCCGGAAGCATAGTACATCACTTTTCCGAGAAGTACACCTGCCGCTGTTCCGAAGGCAAAGGCTACCAGTCCCAAGAACACAATCTTTAAGGTATTTACATTTAAAAAGGCTTCTGCAGAGGTGGTTGCTCCTACAGAGGTTCCCAGTAAAATAACCACAATATACATCATGGCATTTGCCGCAGTATCCGTTAACTGCTTTACCACACCGGACTCTTTAAAAAGATTTCCCAGCATCAGCATTCCCACAAGGGGAGCTGTTGTCGGTAAAATCAAACAAACCACAATGGTTACCACAATGGGGAACAGAATTTTTTCCAGCTTGGAAACCGGTCTTAACTGCTCCATCTTACACATCCGCTCTTCCTTCGTGGTTAAAGCCCGCATAATAGGCGGCTGGATGATTGGCACCAAAGACATATAGCTGTATGCCGCAACCGCAATAGGTCCAAGCAGCGCCGTCTGTCCCAGCTTGTTGCAAAGGAAGATGGAGGTTGGACCGTCCGCTCCTCCGATGATGGAAATTGCCGCAGCAGCCGCTCCGTTAAAGCCAAGAAAAATAGCAATAAAGTAGGCTGCGTAAATACCAAACTGTGCCGCCGCTCCCAGTAAGAAGCTGATGGGGTTAGCAATCAACGGGGAGAAGTCCGTCTGGGCTCCCACTCCCAGGAAAATCAAAGACGGTAAAATGGTCCACTCATCTAAGCGGAAGAAATACCATAAAAGCCCCCCGGTTCCGTTGATGGACTTTTCCGGACTTAACATAATATCCGGATAGATATTTACCAAAAGCATTCCGAAAGCAATAGGTACCATCAATAGGGGCTCAAAGCCCTTGGCAATTCCCAGATACAGGAAAACCAGGGCAACAAGAATCATCAGGTAATTTCCCGGAGTTAGATGAAAGAAGGCCGTTTGCTGTAGTAGATTGGATAAGGTCTCTACTATATTCATGAAAATATCCTCCTATCCTAACTTATGCGTTTAAGCTGGCCAATTTCGCACCGGATTCCACGCTGTCTCCCACCTTTACGTTAATGCTTGCTACAACACCATCCTGGGGAGCTACAATATCGTTTTCCATCTTCATGGCTTCCAAAACAAGAAGTACATCTCCCGCCTTTACGCTATCCCCTTCCTTCGCCTTTACCGCCAGAATCTTTCCGGGCATAGGCGCGGATACTGCCACATTGCCTTCCTTGGCAGCAGATGCTGCAGGTGCGGAGGCTACAGGAGCAGAAGCTACGGGAGCAGATTTCTCCACTGCCTTTGGCGCGGAAACAACACCGCCGTTTTTCTCCTCTACTGTTACATCATAAGCTACACCGTTTACTGTAATTGTATACTGCTTCATAATCTCTCCTTATCTCCGTCTTCTAATCGAACGAACCACCAGACCGTTGTTTAATTCCTTGGCATCCTTAAAAGGATTTTCCACGACCTGCTCCGCTTCATAGGCCTCAATAGCCGCCATCATTACAATGCTTAATACATCCTCGGGGATACCCTCTTCTTTTTCTATAACAGGAACCACGCGCTTGGGAACTTGCTTTTCTACCGCCTTAGCTGTAGGAGCCGGCATCTTTCTCTTAGCCTTTTTCTCCCGGTGCTTTTCTTCCCAAATGTGAATGTACTTAAAGAGGCTGATAATCCAGGCAATGAAAATGAGTACGGCAAAAACCATTCCCATTCCCACCAATAAGTTTTGTCCTGCGGAAGCCATCTTCTCTTCCATACTGTACTCCGGAACAAAACTCATGGAGGTAAAGCCGCTGTAATCCTCTTTTAAGGATGCATCAAAGTCTAATTTTCTTTTTTCGAACTGTGCCACAAGATGGAACTTGTATTCTCCATCTTCTTTTGTAACAATGTTCTCCTTGACCTCCTGAAATTCTCCCAGCTCCTCTTTGTCATTCTTAAAATTATTTAGGGCATTATAGAGAACCTCTTCCTTAGCCTTGTAGGCCTCCTCAATCCCCTGGTTAAGACTGCTCTCATCCTGGGTTACCATAGAGGTAAAATACTGCTCTATCGTTTGTTCCAGTTCAGCCAATGTGGAAGGATCCAAGGCTTCCGCTTCCACAGTCTGATTTCCGCAGGAAAGTAAAAAGAAGGACAGGAGCAAAGCACATAGGAGGAATATTTTATTTATCTTCTTCATTTTCCCCTCCTAGTTGCTTCCGAATTTTTTATGAAAATCAAAGTTAGCCTTTCCGTATAACATTTCAAAGGCGGAAATAATTCTTTGACGACTTTCCTCCGGTAAAATCAAATCATCCACATATCCTCTCTTTGCCGCCGCTAAGGCAGAGGATTTCTCCGCTAAAAATTTCTTGCTTTCCTCTTCTCTCTCGGAGGCGGATTTTTCAGGATACAAAATATCCGCTGCATACTTGGCATCCATAATGGAAATTTCAGACTCGGGATAAGCATAAACCAAGTCCACGCCCAGTCCCTTACTGCCAATTGCCGCTCCTGCGGAACCGATAGCTTTCTTCACGAGGCTCACCATAGGCACGGAAGCATTTCCATAGATGGAAAGAAGACTTGCCATAGCCTTTGCCATATGCTTTTCATTGCAAGAGCAGTTTTCAAAGCCCGGCACATCACACACTGTCAAAATAGGAATAGAATAGCTGTTGCAGAAACGAAGGAATTGATCCATCTTTTCCACTGCCTTCCAATGCAGAGGCTCCCCATTGGTTGCCACCGCCCCCACAGTCTGTCCGTTTAGAGAAATAAAAGCAGTAACTGCCCCCTCTCCAAAATGAGACTTTACTTCAAAGATTCTTCCTTCATCTGAAAGAGTTTCCAGCGCCTCTCTCGGTGCCAATGCGAAGAAGCCCTCCACACTACGGTTTAGGCTATCTTCCATATCCTCCTGATAAGCTGCATCTTCATTATTGGCAGGTAAAAAGGCAAACGCCTTACGAACTTCATCAAAAATCTCTTCTTCCGTACCGTAAAAATCAAGATTTCCCTGCTTAGCCTGGGCTTCAGCCTTAGCAAAAGCCTCATCCTTATTTCCCTCTACGCCGTCAGGAGCAGTAAGGAAGAGTCTTGCCTCTTCCTTTTCCATAAAGGAAAAATCGGAAAGAGAAGGAAGAATGGCAAGTCCTCCTCCTACCTGTCCGAAAATCACGGTATATTGGGGAATCAAGCCCTTTGCCTTTGCCTTCTTCTCGTAAATGGTAGAAAGGGCAAAAATAGCATCTGTAGCTTCCGGAATACGAAGTCCGCTGGAATCCAGTAATTCCACCACCGGGCATCCCATTTTCATTGCTGTATCATAGAGATTTGCAATCTTCTTTCCATGCATCTCTCCAATACTTCCGGAGAGTACTTCTCTATCTTGTGCATAAATATATACCGGCTTCCCGGAAATACTGCCATACCCACAAATGACTCCATCCGATGCTTCCTGTTTCTCACCGGAATTAAAATCTGTACTTCTGCTGCAAACATGAGCACCGATTTCCACAAAACTGGATTCATCCAGCAAGGCCTCTATACGCTTCCTTGCCAAAGAATTACGCTGATCCATAATCTTCCTCCATTTCTATTTTGAGGGCAAATTACCCTTTTAACATGGCTTATTGTAAACGATAGCAAAATCTAATTCAAGCCAAAGAAATAACAAACATTTAATATATGCTTCTATTTTTTAAAGCGTATTCCCTTAGGATAGAGGTTTCTTAGTCGTCCGTTTCGGTAATATCCAAAGCCCAAAGGAAGTCCGTCACAAGTACAAAGAACCAATCCTTTATCACTTTTTTTATCGCCTTCTTTATCGCTTTCTTTATCGCTTTTTTTATTGTTTACGTTTCCTTTTCTGTCGGCCATAAGAAAATTCTCTAGCTCTTCTTTCTCCACCGCTATTTCTTGTCCATTGAGATAGGCCTCTACCCTTCTGTCTTCTCCGTACAAGGAAAGTCTGTAAAGCAATTTGGTCTCCGGCGATTTTTCAGGAAGCTTTGTAAGAGCATCCCCCCATTTAGGAAGGTCTATAGCGTGGCTTAGGCTATGACTCCATTCCCAGCTCTTCTTACCTTCCTCCAAAACCGCAATACCGATTCGAAGCAAAGGCAGGGATAAAAAGCATTTTAAAGAAGAGGGATAATAAAAATATTTTTTAGCCTTCTTCTCCCAAAGCATGGAAAGCTTAGAAATATCCATATCCTCTCTCTCAAGATCCTTTCCCTCTTTCCGAAAAAGAGAAAAATACTGTCCCTCTCCCACACTGTTATGAAAATAAAGATGCCTCTCTCCTAAAAATCTGAGCTCCGGATGCTTTTCTAAAATCCATTCCCGCATTTCTTCATTTTCCTCCTCGGAAAATGTACAGGTGGAATAGGCCAAAAGCCCACCTTCCCTAAGCATTCCCAGGGCATGACCAAGAATATCTCTTTGTAGACCTGCACATTGCGAAACCTTCTCTAAAGACCAATCCGCTATGGCCTCCGGATTTTTCCGAAACATTCCTTCTCCGGAACAAGGTGCATCTACCAAAATTCTGGAAAAGAATGCCGGAAATTGCGCTTCCAGCTCTTCAGCGGAGCAGGAGCTCACCGCCACATGGCTATAGCCCATACGTTCCACATTTTTGGAAAGATTTTTAGCTCTTTCCATAATGAATTCGTTTGAGAGAAGAATTCCGCCTTCCTCTGTCTTAAGCCGGTCTGCCATCTGCAAGCTCTTTCCTCCCGGACTGGCACAAAGATCCAGACATCTGTCAAAGGGGCGAATTTCCATATAAGGAACCACAGACATGGCGGAAGGGTCCTGAATATAATAAAGCCCCGCCTCATGGTAGGCATCGTGACCGATTTGCACCCCTATACTTTGCAAATACTCTTCATCACAAAGGTATTCTCTAGCCAAGGCGAGACCGTATTCGTTCTTTGAATTTTCTAGTTTTAAGCTTTCCGATTTTAACTCTTCCAGCTTCCAATTTTCCTTCCATTTCTCTAAAGGAAAATCCGGATTAGCCTCCGCCTTCTGTAAATTCAGCCGAAGCCCTCGCTTCGGAGGCAGAGAACAGGCTTCTAAAAAAGCCTCCCACTCCTGCCCCAGCCTGATTTTCATTCTTTCGCTAAACTCCTCAGGCAATGAAATATGATTTTTCTGACAGCTCTCCTTCATTTACACTTCCTCATCCTTTTTTACACCTGCATAGTCTAAAAGCATTTTGCCAAGGGTCTTTCCGGCAGAGAAAAATCCGGAAAACGCTCCATAATGATAAAAACGTACCAGCAGCATGCCAACAGGCAGGGCTAAAACCATTCCGGAAATCCCGTAAAGCTTATATCCTAAAAACAGGAAAATCAGAGCCAGTAAAGGGGGCAAGCCCACTGCATCCCCAATAATCTTCGGTTGCAAAATCTGTCGAATCATCTGGCTTAGAATGTAAATCAATAAGAGAGCTAAAAAGAATAAAAATTTTCCTTTTAATAAAATCAGAGCCATCCAGGGCCACATAATAAAACCCACGCCAAAAACAGGGAGGGCATCCAAAAAAGCGGTTAAAAAAGCCAAAGGAATCGCAAGCTCCACTCTCAATAAGGAAAAACCGACGCTTAAGAGAATAAACACACAAAACATGATTTGGATTTGCGCCCAAACATAGCCCTTTAAAATCTTTTTTCCGTCCTCCTTAAGAAGCTGCATATATTTTCTGAACTGCTCCGGAATATTTCGATGCAGAATCGATAACAGCTTTGCCCCTTCCTGAGAAAAACAAAGAGCAGACAGTATAGTAATAATCAGGTAAAGAAACAACTCAGGCAAGCCGCTAACCACTTGCAGAGAAAATTGCAGGGCCGGAGAAGTCCATTTATTCATCATGGTTCTTCCTATACCGTCCAAAGTACCGGGAAGATCCGACAGTAGATTTTGGATGAATGGAGGAAAGTAGGGCAAATTTTCCTCTATCATTTTCTCCAGTTGACGCTTTAAATCCTGAATCTCCAAAGGCAAACGAGAAATGCGCTGCTTAAGCATGGGAAGTCCCAACTGCATAAGACAAAAACAAAGATAAAAAAACAAAGCGAAAATAGTTAAGGTCAGCACCAGGGATATTTGCTTTTTCTTTAAAAACGGGAAGCTCTTTTGCAAAAAAGAAATCAGGGGATTTAAGCAAAAGGCAATTATCGCCCCCAGGGTAAAGGGGAGAAAAAAGAACAATAGCTTGGGGAGAAAATACAGAAAGAAAACACATACTCCCAAAGGAAAAAGCATTTTATATAGATACAGCAGAATTTTTTTCATGAACAAAGCCCTTCCATAGAACTGCAAGTACGAGCGTCACAGCAAAGTAAAAAATGCTGGAGGCATTGGAAAACCAGGTTGTAAAAAAGGAAAATAGAAAATAAAAAGCAAATTGGATATATAATGCGCCTCCAAAAGGATTTTTCTCTTTCCCTGAAAGCTCTTTAATCCAGGAAGAAAGCAGCCCCAAAATTAAAGAGAAAAGCATAACGCCCAAAAGTCCGAAATCATAGTAGGCATCGTACAGAATCCCCAAGGTAGACAGCTCCTCCTTGGTTAAATAGACCGGATAGGCCAAGGGAAAATCAAAAAAGAATTTCGCCCCGGAAAGGGTTAAAAATGGATAGGCCATACGAAAACCATGGGAATGTTCCTCTATGTTTTTTGTCAGCAAATTGAAATTCTCATAATTATTGGCAATGTACATATAGGGCTGTACCAAAAAGATGGGAAGCTTATCATTTTTCATTTCAAAGATTCCCATAAGATAGGAAACGGAATGGGCTCTCTCTATCGTAAGAAAAACATAGGCAGACAGCAAAAAAAGAAATAATAAAAGCAGATATCTTTTCCGAATCCTTAAGCCCTGATACAAGGCAGAAAACACAAATAAAAACAGGGAAAACAGAAGCTGAAAACGGGAAACCAAAAGGATTGGTAAAAGAAGAGCTAAAAATAAACTGATGCCTGAAAACAGCTTTAGGCTGCCCTCTTTTTGATATAAAAAAGGAAGAAGCATAGGAACCAGCACAAAAAGAGTGGTGAAATAATGGAGTCCCTTTAAATGAAAATAAGAATATGCGTGGGGGGTATGCTCCGTAAATAAAGGAATATAGCCAAGAGCCAATGCCTCTATCACAAAAGAAAAATAAGAAAGCAAAAGAAGTCCTAAAATACAAAGCTTTAAAAATTGTCCTTCTGTACAGTTCCACCGATATTCTTTCCCGGATAAATCCATCTTCTTTGCTTCTTCCGAGAAGATTTTTGTATTTTTCAGAAAACGAGAAGCCGCGAATTCAGATAAATACGTTCTACCGTGATAGCCCAAATAGAATAAAAGGTAAGCCAAATAAAAGCTCAGCCAGGTATGAATGGTCCAGGGAGAAGAAAGCTTGCTAAGCTGTAAAGTAGCCACCCCCTCTCCAAAAAGTAATCCCAAAGCAAGAAGACCGGACAATGTTACACTACTTCCCTCTCTCTCTCTTTCTCGAAGAAAAAGATAAAGAGACAAAATCAGAAAGCAGAAAAAGGAAAGCACGGCATATCCCTTTTCCTTCAAAAGATATGCCATGCCATACAATACCGTATATAAGCAAAGGTCAAAAAACAGACTATTTCTACTGTGATTTTGCTTTCCGTTCAGCGCTGGGCCCTTTGTTTTCTGTAGATTCTCCACTATCCGCTCCGCTTCCTTTACTATCTCCATTACCGCTTCCCTTTGTTTCCGCCGAGTTTTCCTCCTCTGTGGTCTTCGTGCTTTCCGAGGATTTGCTGCTTTCTGTTGTGCCCTCCGTACTCTCTTCCGTAGTACTTGCCTTGGTATTCTGCTCCACTTCTTCCTTTGTGCTTTCCGGAAGCTTTTTGATAGTGGCATGAATATAGACTGTACTGTTGGGCTCTGCAAGAGACAAACCGCTGGGCAAATAATCCTTAAGCCGCAAGCTTACACTCACATCCTCCTTGGCATTGGATACATCCAGGGCAGGAAGAGTCAGCTGATTGATCCCATCCAAAACAGATTCACTGCCGGAAACACTGATGCTTTTTGGAGAAATCTGAAGCTCCTCCACCGTATAACCGTTTTGAACATTTCCTTCTGTTGTTGCGGATAGAATAAGATCCTTCTTCTTGTGAATCACCACCGTATAATCCACCTGCTCCTGAGACAGGCTGACATTCGGCAGATTTTGAATAATCTTTCCGTTAGCATCGTAAAAAACAATCTTTCCGGTACCATCGGTATTTTGATTCATGCCATCCACATTAACCACCAGCCCAAGAGAAGAAATTCTTCCCACGGATGACTCCGGACCGTTTACATAAATGGTGGTAGGATCAACAGTAATGGACGAAACGGTATAGCCCTCAGCCACATTGCCCTGTTGATGCACCTGTAAATCAAATTTTTTCTTTTGTAAATCTTCTATGCTGACATGAACAACGGAAGGTCTGGCCACGATATCCGAAATACTGGAAGCATTTTCCTGATTGACAAGCTCCACATAGACCGGTACGGAACCTGTAATAGAATAATCGCTTAAATCGATATAGGCCTTAAAATCGGAAGCCTTTACAGAGGAAGCCAGATTGCTTCGCACGGTATAACTAACGGTAACCGTACTCCGATCCACCTCCCAGGTTTTATTCTCTGCGGAAAAGGTATCCTGATTCAAAATTTGTAATTCCACGGTTCTACTTTCCTTTTGCTCCGGATTGGACACATTGAAAACAATCAGCCAAAGCAGCAAAGCCAGAACCACACTCACCAGCTTTAATATAAGATTCTCTTTAAAAAACTTCATTTATCTCTCCTCCTTTTTTCTGGGAAGAATGCGGGAAAATAAAGTTTTCTTCTGCTCTTCCTGCTCTTGCTTCGGAAGATAACGTATTAATTCTCCTGCCTCTTTGACATGTAAAAGCTTTCCCTGACAGGCTACGGAGATTCGTCCCGTCTCCTCGGATACTACCAGAGTGATGGCATCCGTACTTTCCGAAATTCCCAACGCCGCCCTATGTCTGGTGCCATAGGCCTTGGAAATTCCGGTATCGGACAGGGGGAGATAACAGGTAGCGGAAACCACTCTGTCTCCGGAAATCACAACCGCTCCGTCATGCAAGGGGGTATTTTTTTCAAAAATATTAATGAGTAAGGCCGCCGTCACAATACCATCCACATAAATTCCGGTATCCTCCACCTCTTTAAGACTTTGGTTTTGCTCAATAACAATCAATGCACCGGTCTTGTATCTTGACATTTCCTGACATGCGGAAATTAATTCTTCATTGACTCTGACGCTGCCTTTGCTATCTTCCCTTTGGAACTGCCCGAAAAGATTCTTAGAGCCTAATTGCTCCAAAGCCTTTCGTAGTTCCGGTTGAAAAATGATAACGGCTGCAATAATAGCCGCTGTGGAAATTCTTTCAATTAACCAAACAATCGTATTCAAACGAAAGAAAACGGCAAATGCCGTAAACAAAAGAAGCACCAGAATTCCTTTCAGTAACTGCCAGGCTCTCGTGTTCTGAATCCAAAGAAGGACGACATAAATAATCCCTGCCAAAATTGCTATTTCTACAAGTCCTGACAGACTAAACGCAGGAAGTAAACTTACCCACCCCTTAATCTTTGTAAAGAAATCCAATTCCGATACTCCTTTCTCCTCGTAGCAACAAATGATCAAGTTCACACAAAAATTCTCTTTTCTCTATGGAGAAAATTTCTTAATCCGAAGAAGGAAAATGTTCTCCTTTATTCTTCGGTACAGCCTTTACAAAATAGTAGTAGTCATCATCTTCCATCTGCAAAAACTTTGTTCCCCGGTAATCCACATCATGGAAGAAAAACAGGGTGAATACAGACAGCAAGGCAGAAATGAAATAGGCAATAATACTAATCAGGAAATTCATCTTCAAGGAAAGTAAAGGATACAATATCCAAAGCAACGCCTCCATTACCAGCCCCACCGTTACGGCAATGTGCCAGGAATACTGAAAACTTCCGTTTCTCAGCAGATAAACCGTCACTACCACAGCAGAAAAAAGAACCAATACAAGGATCATTTCCTTATCTTTAAAAAAGGGAAGCAGGGTTTTCGTCAAGGATTCCAACTGTTCCGTAAGATCGGCAGAGGCCGTAAAAAGCTTTTCATTCTGCTGAATAAAGCTCAGGAAAAAATATAAAAAGCATCCCAAAGCCAGAGGCAGAAAGGCCGTAAAACCCATAGTGAGCCCTACAAAAATCGGCAAAAAATAATGGATTTTCAAAAGAAAGCAAAAAGGCATCAAGGCAATGAGGATGGCATATTTTCCTCTGATACTGCTTTGCAATAAAAACAAGAACAAAAAGATGCCCCCGGAAACAATTAAGAGCAAAAGGGATTGCTGATAAAAATAGGACATCAATATTACGCCCAGAAGTATAGGCAAAGTCGAAAAGGGAAGAAAAAAGGATATCAAACTAAAAAACAAAAGAAAAATCGGATGCGCCAGTTTTCCCACCATGGAAAAATGGCGGGTTAAGGAAAAAAAGATAAGAAAGGCCAGGCAGGAACGAAAGATAGGAACCATCCAATAATCCTGCTGTCCATATATTTTTTGACATTTTTCTTTAAAAAGTCGAAAACCGTTCATACTCCTACTCTCTCCCTATCTTACTCGTCCAACCAATCCGCCTCATCATCCAGCCACTCTTCTTCTCCCTTTTGTTTGGGAGCAGCATTTTTCTGAACAGCTTTTCCTCCGTCCTTCAGCCTTCTAAGCTTAGCTAATCTTTCCGATCTTGTATAAAGCGGCGCTAAATCCAGTTTAGCTCCCTCTTTCTTCATTTGCAGTACCACTTCCTGAGCCTCTTCTCTGGCTTTTTGAACGATAGTGTCTTTCTCCTCCTTTTTTCTAAGCTTTTCCGTTCTCTTTGCTGTAGACAAAAGAAGCAGATCCTCCAAGCGTTCACGATAAAGTAAACTGTCTTCATAGGCTCTTTCATAGGAATAATAGGACACAATGGAAATAAGCACAATGGTACAAACCATGCCCAGGAAATAGAGAAGGGAAATTCGTTTTCCCAAATCCATCATATATTGAAAATCCAGCTTTTGGAGAATGTTTTCTATTTCCATAAAAAAATAGGCAAACAGAAGCAGGAAGAAAATTCCTGTATATTGAAGGATTCCCCGCAGTACCCGATTGGAAATATAATCTTCCCTATAGTACTTGGCCGTATCCAGGGCCTCCTGCCCTATTTCCTTTTCCAGCATGGCGACCTGCACCATGGCTATGATTTTCCTCTGATCCAACATCAATATCCCCTTGCCTGTCTGGCCCTTTCCGCATAAGGCGAACTTGGGAATTCCCCTACCACCGAGTCAAAGTTCTGATTCGCCTCCGTAGTATTGCCCATGGTTTGCTGTATTCTTGCCAGCAGGAATAAGTTCTCCGCTTCTCTTCGAATCTTTACACTCCAGGTATAATCCTGTAAAGCTTCCTCCAGACGACCTGCATTCCATGCAGTGCTACCCAATTCCTGCAAACGCAGGTACACACTTCCCTCCATCTGGGACTTAATGGAAGATAGCATGGAGACCAGACTTTCATCCGTAATGGCGCTTTGATCCAAGGCAGTATACAACTGAGCCGCCTGTGTCAAATCCCCTGTGGAAAGAGCATTGTTAATCCCTACAAGGCTCTGATATTGCGCCATAAAAGAAGCATTTTGATTCTCATAGCGATCCAGCTTCTCCTTCATTTCATCATACTCTTTTTGTAAACCGGCATTGGCCGCAGACAAATCTCCCATCTTCTGATTCGCCGCATCCAGCTTTTCCGTATAGGATATCATTTCCTGATTGTTTTTGCTATTGGCTCTTCTGATTCCTGCCGGAAGCATCAAAAGATAGAATACAAAAAGGGCAATCACCACACCCAAAAGGAGCAGGGCAGAAACCGCCCAGGGAGAAATCTGCTTAACCTCCTGAGGCATCATCACATCGTCATCCATCATTTTCCTATGGGAAAAAACATTCCTAAGGCGACTCTGCTCCACCTCCGCTCTACCGGTCTTCTTCTTCACATAGTCCATAAGGACGAGAGCCTTGGGATTGTTTCTATCAATCTTCAGCACCAGATAAAGACTTTTTCCAGCCTTTACCCACTCGCTTCGTCTCATATAGAGAAGAGAAAGTAAAATGTGGGCCTTCACATAGTTCGGGCTGTCTCCGATAACCTGATTCAACTGAAAAACCGCTAAGTCTTCGTTATTATGCTGGGCATAGTCCAAGGCTTGATTGTAGCGCTTTACATTATCAGAGCAAATGCGCAAAATCGCCGGCTTTCTTTGAATCTGCTCCAAAAAATAATCCGCAGGATTATCCTCCGGCAAAAGATTCATGCTGATGACCCATTGCACCAAGGCATCCGCCACTTCTCCCATCTCAAAAAAAATAAGCCCCAACAGATTTCTTGCTTCCCTTTGGTACTTATCAAAATGCAAGGCCTTCTTCAACAGCTCTGCGGCACCGCTTAAGTCCCGAAGTCTGGCTCTTTCCAGTCCCAGGTTATAATAACAGTTGGCTATCCGTTCCAGGGTAATATCATATTTCATGACGGATCGTTCCCCTTCTTTAAAGCCTCTTCCATAAGCTGTGTCATCAAATCATTCATATCGGTAAGGTCCACCTTGAGAATGGCATCCTCTAACTGATCCACATCCAAGCTGGGTTTAAACCTTTTTATCTCATCCTCGAAATTAATCATTGCACTCCTTTATTTTTAAAACTGCTCAATTTTTAAAAAAGAACAGTTTGCACTTTACTTTGCAAATGTGCAGTTTTTGTGAAAAGCATTGACTCCCCTATACTTCTTTTATAGAATCCCAAACAGTTTCAATGGGAAAATGCCTTTGCATGAAATTCTAACATAAGTCAAAATGGCATTCAAGTTTAGAGAAAAGGGAATTATGGAAAGTTTTATTACATTTTTTACAGCACATTTTGAAAAATTTCTTTCTCGGGAAATGATGGTCTTCTTTTTATCCATGATGCCCGTTATTGAACTGCGTGGCGGTTTGATTGCCGCCTCCTTACTAAAGGTAAATTATATACAGGGCTTGTTATATTGTTTAATCGGAAATATCCTTCCCATCCCCTTTGTCCTTTTTTTCTTTGCCAAGATTGTGGAGCTTATGGAGAAGTCCTCTTTCACAAGACCTTTGGCATCCTGGTTTAGAAAAAAGGTAGATAAGCATAAGGATGCCATTGATAAGGTGGACTTCTGGGGTCTGGTTCTTTTTGTGGGAATTCCCCTTCCCGGAACCGGAGCTTGGACAGGGGCTATGGTAGCCAGTCTTTTAAAGATGAATAGAAAAAAAGCCTTCTTAGCCATCAGTATCGGAGTATGCCTAGCGGCAGGGATTATGTCCCTACTCAGCTATGGATTGTTGGGCAAGCTAATTTAGGGGGGGGAATATCTACAAAAAACTGAGGATTTTCGGTTTTCTAATAAATTTTCATTTAACTTTCATGATATATTTTTAAGGATTGACATAAATTCACAATAGTTATATAACCTGTCTTTTGGAGTTGAGATTAAAAAATAGTGCTAAGCCACAGATTAGAACCTATGGCTTAGCATTTTATTTATATCTTCATTATTAAGAAAATACAATGTCAATGGAAGTTTTGTATTTATAGCTAAATACTCTTCCTACAAGCTTTTATACGTCATAAGTCACTTAGCTCTTCATTTTTCTTAACCTTTAAGAAAAATATTTCTTATCCTCTGGCTATAATGTATTTCTTATTCATAAAGAACTTCCATAATACAAGGTTAGCCAGTATCATCACCACTATACCTATTAGCTGTAACTCTAGGGTTTTAAGCCAAAATATATGCGTCCATCCAAATAAGGCAAGTATGAATAAACTCATAAATAACAACAGTAATCCCCGTCCTACATTTGCAGGATTGAATTCCGAAGAAAATGGAAGCTCCCAAGTACCTACTCTTATCATAAGACTTGTTACAAATATAAACGACAAGTAGGCAATGACTATGTCGGGTAGGATAGCAATTCCATAAACCGCAAAAAGCAGAGCTGACAGAGCCACAAAGATAGGCGTCAGATAGCGAAACAATACTACCTTAACTCCTGCCCTTATACATTTACTTAGATTCTCAATTGGAAGAATCTGATAGAACATTATGCTCTCTTTATTCTCAGTCTGAGTTATTATCCCATAGATGGCTGCGGAAGTAAGCCCTGTAAAATAAAGCAGAGCCAGCCCCCATCTTCCTTCTCTGAGATTTTCTATAAAGCCTGTAAGTCCTTTTTCACCTGTAATCTGTGGCAGAACCATTATTATAGGCAGAATAAATACATTGGCAAGCTGTGGATAGAGCTTAAGCTTCATATCCCTGTTTCTTGACACCTGTATCAGCACAAGCTTCATAAAGGCATTTTCCTGCTCATCCTTTGAGAGGAGCTTACACATAAGATATGAAAATGCTGAAAGTGTTTTATTTTCCTTGGCTGTTTCCGTAAGCTTGTCAAGTTCTCCTTCAAACTCCGGCATAGCCTTTTTCCTGTATATTACTTCAAGCAAGATGACGGCAGGCACTGTGATTCCTGCCAGTACATATATATACCATGCTCCACCCGCACCAAATAGGCTCTCCAGTATAGCTGAGAACCAAGCTGATGGCAGAAAAAAGTAAACCGGCGAAAATGTAAGTTCCCCCTTTGAGAAGCCTGCTATGCTTACGACTCTTGGCACAATCTGATACGAGAGTATTATCGCTATTGTCATAAATATCTGAAAGCCGCTTAATATGTCCTTTAGCTTCTCTCCGGAAAATATCTTGAGAAGGAGGTAGTAAATAACTCCTGCAAGGTGGAGGCAAACGACAACAATCACAATCGATACCAGAGTGAACGCAAAGCCGTATAGGATTCCCTTAGAAATAAAGCCGACAACTATAGATGGCAGCATCATAGCAGCTGCTATAGTTCCTATATAATAGGCTATATGTATGTTTTTTGCAGTACTTATCTCGTTTTTTCCAATCGGCAGTGCTCCGTAAAATGACTTTTCTGTAGTGTCTAGGAGTACAGCTGAATACTCACTGATATAGACGGAAAATAACATGAATATAAGCATGGCAAAGCTGATTGTATTAGCTCCAAACATATTTGGCATAACCTGCATAGAAGCGATAAAAATTCCTAAGCCCATATAAACCAGGCAGGTTAAAATCATAGATTTTTTCGGCTCTTTTCCTATCTTCTTCCCGTTATTTTGCAAAGCTTGTGAAACCCTTCTGCTATCCATAATTAGCTTTAGCCTAAGCATCTCCCTAACCTGGCTATAGTTTAGGTCCTTACTTAAAAATGGTTTTACGCATTTATCAACTACCTTAAGCACAAAGGGTTCGCTATTTTTCATCTTCAATAGTCTCACCTCCAGTCAGTGTATCTACAAACTTGACTGCAAGGTCGTGTCCCTTTGTAAAGCCTGTAAGGTCATTGAAAATATCCTCCATACTGCTTCCTTTGTTACTCTTTTTCAGCTCTTCAACTGTTGAGTCTGCAATCACAGTACCGTCCTTAAGAAGGATAACCCTGCTACTCATTTGCTCCACCACTTCCATAATATGAGAAGAATAAAATATAGTCTTCCCCTGCTTGGTAAGTGTCTTAAGCACCTCCTTAAACACAGCCACGCTATTAGTATCCATACCGTTAAGCGGTTCATCAAGGAAGAGGATGTCAGGGTTATGTATAAGGCTTCCTATGATGGCTATTTTTTGCTTCATACCCTTTGAATAACCAGAGATACGAGTGGTGAGCGCATCATTTATCTGAAATATCTCCGCAAGCTCCTCCATCCTACCTCTCCAGTTGCTTAGTTCATAGACAGAGGATAAGAAAGAGATATATTCTTCCCCTGTAAGGCTCTCATAGAGAGATAGAATCTCTGGAACATAACCTATCTTCCTCTTGTAGCTTACCAGATCTTCTTCTATATTCTTGCCAAAGACCTCAATTGTACCTGTGTATCCACCAAGGATTCCAAGCATCAGCTTAACAGTTGTGGACTTGCCACTTCCGTTTGGCCCTATGTAGCCGATAAGCTCTCCCCTGCCTGCCTCAAAGCTCACATCATGGAGAACATGATGCTCTCCAAAGCTCTTATTCACATTAGTCAGTCTAATTACCGTATCCATACAATTCCTCCACTCTGATTATATTAAAATAATAATATCACTAAATATTGATCTCAAACCATTACATTCTACTCTTGTTTTTTCTATTTGACATGTATATTACCTGTCTTTTGGAGTTGAGATTAAAAAATAGTGCTAAGCCACAGATTAGAACCTATGGCTTAGCATTTTATTTATATCTTCATTATTAAGAAAATATAATGTCAGTGGAAGTGTTGTATTTATAGCTAGTTTCTTTATAAAGTCTGAACTCTTTAGAAATCTGTCTGACCTTATTCTTTCTCTTGTTTTTTTGTACTCACTGTTTAATTTTTTTATTTCATCAGAATAGAAGGATATAGGGTCATCAATACCTTTATCAATGAGTTCGTGGATATATCCGACTGGTTTGAAAGAACGATGTGCACCACATTTACGTTCGGGATCATAATAGCTTTCATAAATCTGTAGGTATGTACTTTTTTTATTTTTGGTTTTTTTCAAAAAATAAGATATAGAAATCATTTCCAGGACTATGATAACACTATAAAGTAAAGAGTTAAAAAATATTTTTGTCAAATATTTAAAAATAAAAAACCAGTGTTTATACTGGTTAAAGGCAGGTGCGTATAAAGTTATCCCTAAAGAAATATAGTGCTAAATCCTAAAGACGGGATTGTTGGGCAAGCTAATTTAGGGGAAAATCTCTACGAAAAACCAAGAATTTCCGGTTTTATGATAAATTTTCAGCTAGCCTTTATGATAAATTTTTAAGGATTGACATAAATTCACAATAGTTATATAATGCAGAAGTTCTATTGCAGAGGTATCGAAGTGGTCATAACGAGGCGGTCTTGAAAACCGTTTGTCCGCAAGGGCACGTGGGTTCGAACCCCACCCTCTGCGTTAAAGATAAAGCCTAGTGTATAAGCCAAAACAGCTTAAAACACTAGGCTTTTTGCTTGTCTACAAGGCATTGAGCATGAAGCACCATTTCGCTTTCGAGCAGTACTATTTCCCTACAAGCCGACCACGAAACCGACCACGCTTAACAGACTATTTCTTTACGCACGTAATGCCATGTTCTCTCAGTTTTTTCATCAAATCGTCCGTAACAAGCTCTATCTCTTCGTATGTACTGCTGAAAGCAAATTTTTTACGATAGGCACTGGCATCGAACAAAAAAATACGCCCAAACAAAGCTCCCTTTTTCCATATTCTCATTCTTCCCCCATAACTTCCTCGACTTACTATCTTTGAAAATTCAACTCTTTCGATATCATTAAGGCAATATCTTACCGGTATTCCCGACAGAACCGTCAATTCATTATTCTTAATCATGAAAACATCATATTTCTGTTCTCTTTTCGCCCAATTCTTAAAGGTAATCATTGCAGATATCATAAGTATTAGCAATAGTGCAATCATATATAATATTGCCATAAGCTCAAAATTGGAAATCTTCAACATATTCCAAACTCCTTAAAACAAAGTATTACTTTTTAACACAAATCTTTGATTCCTATCTTTCACAAGTAGACTTTGAATCAAAAAAGACTTAGAACAAGGTATCCCCTTATTCCAAGTCTCTTCTTTCCTGCAGAAGATGGGAGTTGAACCCACATGAGTGTTACCTCACACGGACCTGAACCGTGCGCGTCTGCCATTCCGCCACTTCTGCAAACGAAAGTAGTATATCACCATCGTTTTTTTTCGTCAAGAAAAAGAATTTCAATCAAAAGATTTCAAAAGATTTAAGGCTTAGATAAAGTTTTTTCTTTAAAAGATACATCCAACACCATATCCATTCCTTCAGCCAATCTTTGTAACAGCTTTATAGAAGGATTTCTTGTTCCATTCTCCAACTTACTAATCTCCGATTGATTAATGCCGGTTTTATTAGATAAATCTTTTTGTGTCATATTCTTCGCTATTCGAGCATCAATAATAGCTCTAATGATATTCATTTCCGGCTGTACTTCTTCATAGGCTTTCGCAAATTCAGAATCTCGCATCTTATTCTGTTTATACTCTTGAAGCTTCATTTCAACTTTCCCTTTCGTGACAAGTAGTCAGCTCTCCTTAGTTTCGCAAGTTTTATTTCCTGCGCAGGAGTTTTTTGAGTTTTCTTGACGAAACCATTCGTCAAAATAATATTCGCACCTTCATAAAAGAAATACAGAGTACGTGTAATATCTGAACCAAACTTACATCGTAATTCAAAAATCCCATCCTCAAGACATTCACTATAAGGCAGTCTCAACTGATTACCCTTCTCTTCTAGTATTTCAATTAAAGATAATACTTTTGATCCCAATTTAGGTTCTAAGGAGTCTATAAAGTTTATTACAGGAATTTCACCATTTTCTTTCTCATAAAACTCTACAGTGAATCTCATTGTTACTACCTCGTTCATTTATTATATGAGATAAAACTCATTATCGCAAGAACAATATTCCCTTTGTAACAAACTTAATATTCCTAGCTTACGCCATAATCTCCCCTTCTTTTTTCTCTCCGGTTACTGCGTCCTTTGGCTTCTGCCAGGTCATATAGTCGCACTCCGGATAACGAGAACAGGAATAGAAGATTCGTCCCTTTTTACTTCTCTTCTTTACGCACTCCGCACCGCAGGTCGGACAGAGAAAACCGGCGTATTCCACATAAGGCTTGGTATTTTTACAGTCCGGAAAGCCGGGACAAGCCAGAAATTTCCCGTGAGGGCCATACTTAATAACCATCTTTCTGCCGCACTTGTCACAGATTACATCCGTTTCTTCTTCGTTTATTTTAACCTTCTCCACCTCTTCTTTGGCTTTTTCTACAGCCTCGGAAAGATCCGGATAGAAATTTTCCACAATGGTTTTCCAAGAAGTCTGCCCTACACTGACAGAGTCCAATAAGGACTCAAGATTCGCTGTAAAGCCCTTGTCTACGATAGTAGGGAAGTTCTTGGACATCATTTCATTTACCGCATTTCCCAATTCGGTAACGAAGATGTTCTTCTTCTCTTTGGTAATGTAGCGCCGTAAAAGAAGGGTTCCAATGGTAGGTGCATAGGTAGAAGGTCTTCCGATGCCGCCCTCCTCCAAGGCCTTTACCAGGGAAGCCTCGGTATAATGAGGCGGTGCCTGGGTAAAATGCTGTTCCTTATTCCATTTTTCCACCTTAAAGGAGTCTCCCTCATTCATCTCAGGGAGAGTGACATTTTTCTCCGCCTTATCTTCCTCAGACATATATACGGCAAGGAATCCGTCAAAACGCAGACGGCTGCCGTTTAAGGTGAAAATATAGTCCTTTGCCTGAAATTTTACCGTTTCCGTTTCATAAACTGCCGCTTCCATTCTGGACGCCACAAAGCGCTTATAAATCAACTGATATAAACGGTACTCATCCTTTCCAAGGCTTTCTTTAGCCTCGAAGGGGGTAATCTCCAGGTAGCTGGGGCGGATAGCCTCGTGGGCATCCTGAATTTTACCTTCTTTTTTATCTTCAGCCTGATTCTTCTGACAATATTCAGGGCCATATTCTTGTCCGATTTTTTCCAATACCGCAGCATGGGCTTCTTCAGAAATTCTGGTGGAGTCCGTACGAAGGTAGGTAATTAAACCTACAACTCCTCTGCCCTTGACATTCACGCCCTCATACAAAGACTGAGCTATTCGCATAGTTTTTTGGGTGGGGAAGGAAAGAAGCTTTGCCGCTTCCTGCTGTAAAGTAGAGGTGGTAAAGGGAAGGGGAGCCTTCTTTCTTCTTTCCCCCTTCTTTTTCTCAATGAGCTTTAGCTTTTCTTTTCCAATTTCGGAAATAACAGAAAGAACATCCTCTTCCTTTGACAAAGAAAGCTTCTTATCTTTTCCGTAAAATACCGCCTCTACTTCCTTCTTGCCTACAGCAAGGCTGGCACTAAGGCTCCAATACTCTTCCGGCTCAAAAGCATTAATCTCCGCCTCTCTGTCGCAAATCATCTTCAGTGCTACGGACTGCACTCTTCCCGCAGATAAGCCTTTACGAATCTTTTGCCAAAGCAATGGACTGATGGTATATCCCACCAAGCGATCCATGACTCTTCTGGCCTGCTGCGCATTGACCAAATCCATATCGATTTCTCTGGGATTCTTGATGGCATTCTGCACTGCATTCTTGGTGATTTCGTTAAAGCTTATACGGGAGATTTTCGCTGCATTTTTCTCATCCTTATTCAACTCTCTTTGCAAATGCCAGCTGATTGCCTCCCCCTCACGATCCGGGTCGGTTGCCAGATAAATTTTATCCGCCTTTTTGGCTTCCTTTTTCAACTTGCTCAGCAGTTCCCCTTTTCCGCGAATGGTAATGTACTTTGGCTCATAGTCATTTTCCACATCTACTCCAAGGGAACTTTTGGGCATATCAATTAAATGTCCCATAGTTGCATCAATGGTATAGGACTTTCCTAAAAACTTACTGATGGTTTTTACCTTGGCGGGTGACTCTACAATAATGAGATTATTTGCCATTCCTTATCCTTTCCTGTTCCGGTATAACTTGCTGTAAAGCGAAAGAACACTTCCTTTATCTATAGCATGAATAAGCGCCCTTGTCTTTCTCTTTGAGTAAGTCAAAGCACTCTTACTTCATGTTTAAAGGCTATTAAAGATAAAATTTATTATTAAAAAATAATACAAAGCTGCTTTCCTAAAAATTCGTGGACACTATAAACGAATCCTAAAAAAAAAGCAAGTCGGATTCCATGAAATTTAGCTATTTCAGAGCTTTATCGGAAGATTTTGATACTTTTATAAGAAAAGTGCAAGAAATAATCAGAGATTTACTTTTGGCACTTCCAGGTATTTCGATGAAGCAGTGAACAAAATAGAAACATAAATCAGTATAATTTTTATAGGAAATTAAGTTTCTAGTTAAAGTAACTGTTCCGATTTTTTCTTCTATAATATGCAGCTTGTACACATTCACAATAACCTTCCACTTCCAGCTCAATAAGATAACGATGCAGCATGTAATTCGGAAGCTTTAATTCCTCTTGAAGGCTTTGAAAATGCTTACTTTCATAGCCCAAAGCAAGATAAATCCTTCGTTTTTCCTTTGGAAAATTTTTAATCTCATCTTCTTTGCTTTCCTCCTTTTCCGCTTCTAAAGAAAAGTAGGATAATATGTCTTCGGCAGAGGTACACACCGATGCACCCTCCCGAATTAATCTGTTACAGCCCTGAGATAAACGATCTACGATTCTTCCGGGAACGGCAAATACCTGCTTTCCCTGTTCCAACGCTCTATCCACCGTAATAAAAGTACCGGATTTTTCCTTCGCTTCCACCACCAGGATCACATCGGAGAGTCCTGAAATCAGGCGGTTTCTTTCCACAAAATGATGGGGCAAAGGAGGGGAATGTAAAGGATACTCACTGAGAATTCCTCCATTCTTCTCAATATTTTCATACAGTCTAAAATTGCAGCTTGGATAACAGATATTTACTCCGCAGCCTAAAACCGCATAGGTTTTGCCCTTTCCTTCCAATGCCCCTTCATGCGCCGCGGAATCAATGCCGTAAGCCATTCCGCTCACAATGCCTATCCCTTTTTTGGCCAAAGTTTTCGCGATAGACCTTGCAATATCCTTTCCATATTCCGTTCCATCTCTAGCTCCAATAATGCCCACAGTATGCTCTCCTTCTTTAGGAAGAAAGCCCTTTAAATAAAGGCATTCCGGACTATCCGGAATTTCACTTAATCGTTTCGGAAAATCCTCTTGAAAAGGCAATAATTCTCTAATTGACAGCTCTATATTTTTCTTTTCCATACTTATCCCTCAAAAGAAAACAATACCTCCTCCAGGCCTCGGTAAGAAACTGCTTCCGCCAGATGATTCATATTAATCTTCTCCTCTTCTTCCAAATCCGCAATGGTTCTGGCAAGCTTTAATATTTTATGATAGGTTCTCATGGAGAGATTTTTGAGCTTAAAAATATTCTCCATGTATTCCGCTTCCTCTTTTCCCAGTTCACAGTATTCGTTTACTGCCCTAACATTCATATCTCCATTCCAACGTATCTTCTCTTCTTGAAAGAAGCGTCTTTCCTGCATTTTCCTTGCCTTTTCCACCTGTTTTCTTAAAACCGCCGAAGAAATTCCTTTTTCCTTGGTCAATGCATCCTGCAAAGTAATCGACGGCAAGGATACGCATAAATCCATTCTTTCCAGAATCGGTTTGGAAATTCCCCGTTGATAAGCTCGAATCTGTCCCGGCGTACAATGACATCGATTTCGATCCGGAAAATATCCGCAGGGACAGGGGTTCATCGCCGCCACAAAAAGACAATCCACCGGATAGGAGAAGAATTGTTGCAGGCGATGTAAGGTAACTCTTTTTTCCTCCATAGGACCTCTTAACGCTTCAATGCTTTCTTTTTTAAATAAAGGTAATTCATCCAGGAATAGCACCCCCTTCCCTGCCAATGCCAATTCTCCCGGAATCAATCTTCCGGAAGACATCCCGCCAAGCAAGGTATTTTGACTGACAGCAGAGTGGGGGGCACGAAAGGGGCGTTTCTCTATTAAGCCCTTTTCAGAAGGAAGGCAAGATGCAATAGAATAAATCTTTGTTAGCTCAAGTTTCTCTTGTTTACTCATCTTTGGTAAAATTCCGGGAATTCTCTTGGCAATCATCGTCTTTCCCGACCCGGCAGGACCGGAAAAAAGAAGGGCATGATGTCCTGCCGCTGCAATCAATGCCGCTCTAACTCCATAGCTTTGTCCCAAAACATCTTGGAAATCTAAATTTTGATCTTCTTCATTACCGTTTGCATAGCTTTCATCATTGCTTCCTACAGAAGGTCCTGCTCCTATATTTTTTCTCTTCTCCTTTTTTCCGTAAGGAATTTTACAAATATCCAAAAGCTCTGTGATATGAGAGCAGGAAATTACCTTTAATTTTTCACTGTTCCTAGCCTCCCGCTCATTGTCTTTCGAAACGAATACCCCCTCCATTCCAGCCTCTTCCAAGGCCAGAACCATGGGAAGCACACCGGATACAGGTCGAATCTCTCCATCTAAACCTAGTTCCCCCAAAAATCCATAGTTTTCATAGGGAAAATCGCAGCTTGGATAGAGAGCCAGTAAGGTTCCCATAAAAATGGGAAGATCGAAGGAACTGCCGTTTTTTCGCAGATCCGCAGGTTGTAAATTAATGGTGATTTTCTTCGGCGGAAGCTCTAAGCCTAAATTTTTTAAGGCAATACTCACTCGTTCTATCGCCTCCTTCACGGAAGCAGAAACATTTCCCAGAGTCATGGAGCGGGGAAGCCCATTGCTTTCATCCACCTGAACGGAAACCACATAAGCATTTAACCCATGAATTGCAGCAGAATAGACTTTAGATAACATTCGAATACCTCATATACATTTTTTAAAAAAGAAATTGAAAGACACCAAGAGCAAAAGAATGACAAGAAAAAAATGACAAAAATAGAATGATAAGAATAGAAAAGTAAAAAATGAAATCCTGAAAAAATACAATGAAAAGAAGAGCTGAAAAAAAGCAATCGAAAAGGAAAGCAACAGAATTAAAATATAATAGAATGTAAAACAATAGAATGTAAAACAATAGAATGTAAAACAATAGAAGCTAAAGGCAATAGAACGATAGATATATAGATATATAAATAAAGACTAAGACTATCTCTAGAAATAATCTTAGTCCTTCCCCTTAGTCTTGTCAATATGATAAGCATCCAAATGAAAGCTTTTTAAAATCTCAAAATATTCTTTTGGAAGTGGAGCAAAAAAGCATTTTTCCGAAAGAGAAAACAACACACTGCTCTCCAGTAATTTCGGAAACCGTAGAGAATAGGCGTGAAGAAGCTGATAAGATAAGGGCAGAGTTTTTCTTAATCTCGCATTTTTCCTTGTATCTCCATACTTATCATCTCCCACAATAGGATGGGAAAGAAGGGATAGCTGGGTGCGAATTTGATGGGTTTTTCCGGTAAAAATCTGTACCGAAAGAAGGGAAAGGGATCCCACACTGCTTTCCACGCAAGCCAGCTTCTCAAACGCACTCTTGACTCTTTTCCCTCTTTCACTTTCTAAGGCCTTATTCTTCCCCTTATCTTTTTCCAGAAAATGCTCCTGCAGCCCTGTTTTTTGAAAATCTCCATACACCAGGGCATAATATTTTTTCTCTAAATCATGGCTTTGTAGAAGCTTGGCAAATGCCTGCAATCCCCCCAAGCTTTTTCCAAAAATGATGATTCCCGATGTATTTCTATCCAAGCGATTGGCAATCCCCGGACGGAAGCTTTTCTCTTGTTCCTTACTGAGCTCTCCCTTTGTTCGCATATAGGATAAAAGCAGGGAATTTACAGAAAAAGAAGAACTTCCATCATTTTCAGAAAGAAGTCCTACCGGCTTATTAAATAAAATACAGTGTTTGTCTTCATAAAGAATAAAGCTCTGCCACTTCTGAGTCCAAAGCTCCTTTTCCCCACTCTCCCGCTCCTGAATCAGCTTGCCCAAGCTCTCTTCACTGAAATAAAGCTGAACGGTATCTCCCAGCTGTAAAATCTCTTTACCATCGGCTTTTTTCCCGTTTAAAAGGATATTTTTCTTTCGAAGCATCTTGTAAAGAAAGGAATCTGCCTGTCCTTTAAAATATTTTTGTAAAAGCTTTAAGAGCTTTTGTTCCTTTTCGTTTTGTGATATCAGAATTTCTCGCATAGTCTACCTATAAAATTTACGAACTACAGGAATCAAAAGCATATCCGGACAAATCTGACATAGAAGATAAAATCCCTTCATCGGCAAGCCATAAATGGAAATAGGACGATTTAATACCGCATCCATCACCGCCAGCTTTGCCACCTTCTTAGGCTTTGCCATAAAAAGTTGCTTGATTTTTTGCATTCTTCCTCCACCTCCCGCTACCGTAAAGAAGGGAGTATCCACCGGTCCCGGACAAACCACGGTCAGTCCAACGCCTGTATTTCGTAACTCTTCTCTTAAGGATAAGGAAAATGAGTATACATAAGACTTTGTAGCCGCATAAACGGAAAATTCAGCCTGGGGTAAAAAAGCTGCGGCGGAAGCCATTTGAATAATCCGGGAACTGGAGCCCATATACTCCAATGATTTCAAAGTAAATGCCGTTAAAGCCTTTACATTTAAATCCAGCATCTTCAGCTGTTCCTCAACGGGTATTTCCGTCACTCTCCCCAGCTTTCCGAAGCCAGCCGCATTGACCAGAAAAAGAATTTCCGGATTTTCTTTTCTCAGCAAGTCCTCATACTTTTGAAAACACTCTTCTTTTGTTAAATCCCATGAAAAAAGACGAACCGGTCTGAATAGTTGTTCTTCTACCTCTTGCAGACTTTCTTTCCTTCTGGAAAAAAGCCAAAATTCCTGTATTGCCGGAATACGATCCTGCAATGCAAAACAAATCTCTTTTCCTATTCCCGAACTCGCCCCTGTAATTATTGCTATTTTCATCCCATCCATCCTAGATTCTATGAAATATGCTACACTTCCTTGGGCCTGTTATACTAGTAAAGCCTACGCAGAGGAAGCCCAAAGAAGATTTTAGTCACCGAACCAACGGCACTCTTCCTTGAATACTGAATTAAGTATAGCTTACTCAAAGTATAATCTCAATCTCTTTTCCGAATTGTCGGACTATACCCATAATTTCATGAACAGTTCCGTAAGCAGTTTCATAGGCAGTTTCGTGGGATATTCATGGGATACATTCACTGTAAAATGAGGAAAATCCCTGCTTTTTCTGTAAAAACAGATACCAAATAAGCAATAAAAAACCTAGGTTTCAAGCCATTGTAGGCTTAATTCCTAGGTTTTTCAACTCCTGCGGGAGATGGGACTTGAACCCACACGTCCTATCGGACACAAGATCCTTAGTCTTGCCTGTCTGCCATTCCAGCACTCCCGCGCAACAGAGGAAATTCTATCACAATTTCCTCTACTGTGCAAGTATTTTTCTTACGGAAGCGAAAAGTTTATGCCAAATTTATTCCGGCGAATAAATGATTAGCTTTTTTAGCTTTTCTACTATTCCGACTTATTGTCGGCAGCCTTTGTTTCTTCCTTTTTCTTTCTGCCTCTCCGAACGGGCTTCTCCACACTTGCGGTTTCTGTTTTCTTTGTATCAGCCTTCACTTTTACAGATTTTTCAGAGGTCTTTTCATTGGAAGTCTTAGTACCGGTCTTTGATTTTGCTGTTTTTTCTTCCTTCGCTGTACTTGTCTTCTCTTCGGTCTTTGCCTTAGCGTTTTTTTCTGTGGTCTTGGTCCGAGTCGACTTGCTTTCCGACTTTTCCTCTCCTGCCTTAGACTTCGTAGACTTTCTTACCGGCTTTGCCTTTGTAGCTTTGGAATCGTTTTTGCTTTCTGCAGTCTTCTCCGCGTCCTTAGCCTTAGCTTTCTTTTCCTTTACTGCTTTATCAGTCTTTCCATTTTTCTCTTCTGATTCCGCTTTTCCTTGCTTCTCCGTCTTCTTTTCCTTTACAGACTTGGACTCCTCCTTGGAAGCATTCTTTCCACGTTCCTTAGAAACATCCTTACCATGTTCTTTAGAACTGTCCTTTACTACTGTTTTAGCATTGTCCTTTGCTGCTACTTTAGCACTATCCTGCGACACCGCTTTAGTATTGTCCTGGCTTACTTCCTGATTAGAGGCTTGTAAGGAAGCCTGTGTTCCGTTTTCCTTCTTTCCGTTAGAACGTCTTCTTCTACGATTATGATGTCTTTGCCGTTCCCTCTGCTCCACAGGACGATTTTCTGTTACAGCGCTGGCATCCTCCTGTACAGCCTCATCTTTTCCTGCATCGGAAGACTTTTTCTCTTCCGTTTTCTTAGACTCTTCCTCCGGGGTTTCGGAAATGCTATCTTCAGCTACTTCCTCTACATCCACACGCTTCATTCTTTTTAAAACCGGATCATAAATATACTGGATTTGATTAGAAGGTCTTCCAGCATTTGCTTTCTTTTCCGTCTTAGGATAAATACGATTCACGGTTTCTATCGAACTCTTGGAAGAATCCTCATGCTTCGCTTCTTCCGGCTTGGTATTATCTGCGGTTTTAGCTTCCTCTCGAGAATCCAAATCTTCTTTTTCTTTAGTAACAACAGTTTCTTCTGTAGCTCTATCGGAAGATAGCTCTTTCTCGAAGCTTTCAGCATGATCCTCATCCGGATAAAGCTTTTCTTCCTTGATACTTGCAGAATAATCCACGGAAAAATGCTCTCCGTCATTTTCCTCCTCCACCAAAGAAGCATAGCTTACATCTTCCTTTGCCAAAGGATTCGGTAAGAGCTCTACCGGCTCCAAATGACTGTTCACGTCCAGGAATTGATTTTTTCTTCTTCTGTAATTGTTTCTGTAGCTTAATGTCGGTCTGGTAGGAACATTGTTGGTGGTTTCAAAGGCATCAATAAGCTGTACCTTTTGGTTTCTCTCCTTGGCTCTTCTGATTCTTTCATCGTCATTGGCCACAGAATGGAGAAAACACTCTTCAATGGTCTCTCCCAAAAGAATTTCCGCACCTCTTAAGCTATGCCAAAAGTCTCGAACCGCTGCATAGCCCTTGTCCTTGGAAACAATGCAAATCTTTTCTCCTGTATCCAAAAACATTCCCGTTGTGGAAGCAATGTACATATCCAATGCATTGCTGTGCTGTTTTAAAAGCTTCACCATTCTTACATGGACAGCCTTTTCCTTTAAATCCTCTACTACGCCCTTCTGTAAAGCAGAATTTTCATCACTGTAGTACACTACCAAGGTATCCTGCTCTGTCAGATAATGATACCCTTCAAAGCCGCTGGCATGGGTATTTTCAAAATCCACTAAAAAAATCACAACTTATTCTCCTTTTTCACATAAAGTCATCGTTATGATTATCCTGGGATAAAAAGCCGAAGAATTCTCCTTCATCCAGTTTTCGGAGAATAAGCTTGGCTTCCTCCAAAGGACAAGGCAGTGCTCCCTCTTTACAATATAGAACTTCAGAAATCATCACCACAGTTTCCGCATTTTCCTGCTTCAGACTGGGAACCAACACAAAATCTCCCACGGAAATATTGTCCTCTAAGCTCCTAAAATAACTAGGCTTTCCATTCGGTTCAGATAAACAGCTTAGAAAAATATGTTCTCCTTCTTTCACACCATGTCGATACAGTCTTGGATCAAAAAGAGAACCGAATACACCGTAGTAGGACAGAGTCTTATGAAAGTCCTCCAATAAGTCTTCCCAGTCATCCGGAAGGCCATAGCGATCATAGGACCTCTTTACCTGAAAATACCGACCATCCCGATATTGAATTGTAATCTCTAAAAGGGCCGGACTCTCTTCCCCTATGCTTCCCTCACTCTGATCATAATGTTGAAAATAGCGTTCTATATTGCCCAAAAGATAATCCACGATTTTGGGTATAAAGTACTCATGCTTTACCGAAGGAAGCTTATTCATGTTCTGCAGGTAAACAAGGCTTTGACTTTCTCTGGAAAGAAGCAGGGTTTCTTCAAAAAAGACATCCTCTCTTTCTTCTTTCTGTGTCAAAGGATTCCAGCTTACATTCTCCCTTTCCTCTTCCACACGTAAGGAAAAACGCATAATCTGATGAGAATTCGCGCTGTTCACCTCAGCCGTCAGTCTGTTTAAAGAAGCAATAAAACGGTTCCAACTTCCCGGAACACTATTAATCCCTTGATACTCTTTCGCCTCTTGATTCTCTTCTTTATACAGCAAAAACCAACGGAAGGAAAATGCAGGAATACCTCCTTTTTTTTCCTGAAAATAGCTACGCTTCCACTTCGGTATGGCACACTCATCTAAAGAGTTTAAGAAGCTTTCCGAAGATTCTTTGGGCACATTCAAGACAAGAGCCGGACCCTCATCCTCTACAGGCGCATCATAGGCATACTTAATCCGACCATTCTTCATCCAAATGTTCAATGAGCTTTCCCCTACACCCAGTCCGTCCAGCTTTAAATTCAAGTACTCCAGCATGAAGCCTCTCCTTTCTCTTTAGTTAGCTTCATTATAACGTATCGTTTCGAAAAATACAGCAAAGTTCTAAAAAATAATGCTTGATTTTCAAAAAAGCTAATGGTATACTGGCGGTAGTTTGACAGTTAAATAGTTCCAAAATCTCCTCAGGCCTTGAAAAGCCTGTATTTTTTTGTCAAATTTTATGAAAATAGTACTAGCTATATTTGGCTATATATGGTATAATGGGCGCATGGAGGGACTGCGTCATGAAAGTATCTGTATCAAAATCAAAAAATCAGACAATCTATTATCTAAGTAAATC
>NZ_JACHHH010000009.1 GCF_014202695.1 Oribacterium sinus | reverse complement strand
TTATCCTGATAGTATGCATGTTCCCCTTTCTGATGAAAATACTTTTCATGCATAGAAACACTTGTATAAGCAAATATACCATCTCCATCCTGTTCAGCTATTGGCAAAAGATAGTATGGACTCTTTTTTCCTTCAGCCAGTGTATATACGTAGTGATACTCTCCAGGGGTAAAGTAGTTGAGATTGTAAGGAACCCACTGATCATTTACTTTCTTTTCAACTTCCCTCTCCGGGAGAATTTTATAAAGATCCTGGCTAGGATTGTTGATGACTCCAACTTCTCCTCCTCTTAAGGCAATACCTGTTACATTTACCTTTTTATCCCGAAGCACTCTCATGTGATCTCTTGCGGGAAAATCCCAATCTTCAAATGAAACAAGCAAAGTTACAATCTTATTATCAAGTGGTTTTGTCACTGCAGCACTTCTAAACCCTGAATATCCGGAGGTCACTATCGTAGATTCTGTTTCCCTTATACCTTCTGTAGAGTCCTCTGTGGACTCACCCTTTCGCTCAGCAAGCTCCTCGGGGTCTTCTGTACCAGTAGTCGACACTTCTTCCTCTATGGACGCAGTTTTCCCTTCCACAGCAGTCTCTTCCGGAAAATCGTCTAATCCTTCTACAGCACTTGCTGTTTCAAAGCTATTTTTTTCAGAGCTTGTTTCTAACTCCGGTACGTAAGAATCCTTCGTATCTATACTATCCGCATAGCTTGCAGGGGCAAAGAGCCCTGTGCAAAGTACTGCACTCAGTCCTAAAGCCAGCATGTTTTTTCTTCTCATCTCCATCGTCCTTTCTTATTTATTGCCATTTCACGATATAAAATTATACTATATTTCTATCAATTTATGGAAATTTTATTGTTTTTGCACCGCTCCATTCACTACCCATCTTCCTTCCGAGTCTACTGTAAACCCATCGGGGGTAGTGGTGTTTCTATATAGAGCTCCTTCGTTCTGTTCTTGCGGGTCTAAGTAGTAGCAGTTTCCGTCAATCCACTGCCAACCGGTGAGCATTCTTCCCATCCAACCGTCGGAGCCCGGGAAGAGATAGTACTTACTGCCGTTCAAGTCTACCCATCCTGTCGCCATATACCCGCTATCTAAAAAATAATACCAGTAGGACTTTCCATTATATTCTTCATAACCCCAAGTATTCTTTGGATAGCTTCCGTCTTTTCTCTTGTACCACCAGCCTTTTTCATCTTTCACCCATTCCCCATTGGAAAGGGAACGGTCCACTCCCAAAACCTGTCCGGCAGGATTTCCGCTAAAGATTGCAGAAGAACCACCCCCGGAGCCTCCGCTACTTCCGCCGGATCCGCCACCGCTGAATGCCACTCCACCTGAAGAACCACCGCCGCTATATGAACCGCCTCCCGAAGAACTGCCACCACTGCTACCGCTGGAGGAGCTACCGGAACCGCCGCTATAAGAGGAGCCACCGGTATTTCCCCCTGCGCCCCTTAAAGTGATGTAGTCCGGGTCATACAAGGTCACTTTCAGGCTTCCCGTCACCGGATCGATTGAATCCAGAGAGCTTGTTCTCGGATCTATCTTCCATTCTTTATCATTGATGTAGAACTTGGTTACAAGACTTCCATCTATACCGCCGAAGGTGAGACGATAATGGCTGATAGAATTCATCTTCAGTGTAAAGTTGCGAAGCACACGGCGATAAGTTCCCGGCCTTGTGATCTTCGATCCGCTTCCATAGTATCCGCCCCTCGAAACATCCTCTAACGCATATTCGCATCTTACTTTATTTTCGCCCTTATGCGGAATGGAGACTTCCGTCTCTGTTTCCTCTCCATTTCCATCAATCAGGCCATCTCCCATTTTACTCCATGTGGTATAGGGTACCTCGTCTCCTAATTTTCCATACTGTAAATCTTTCTCCGGAAGAAACATCCTGATTTCTTTAAACGGATAATCCTCTTCTACTTTACTCATAGACCCTTCAGAAAAATAAAGAACGAGTTTGTTTGCACTCTCTTCTTCTCCCGCAAAATAGAAAGAATAGGTATGATGGACTCTAATTGTTGCTTGCCCATAAACGGTTTCCAGAGAAAAACTATTCCGTAAATCATTCTCGAACCAGTAATTCTTGTTTGTTGTAGTCAGTTCAATCCCGTAAAAATAGTCTCCGGGAGTAAATGTTCTTTCCGTGTACCGCTCATAATCACTTTCCCCGGTCATCTTGTTATAATAGATAGGAGAGGAAATGTAGATATCGTCTACATTGATGAACTGATTCGGGGCATCCCCCTTCTGATGAATCTTCAGCTTCAAGTTCTTTCCTCTGAGATCAAGCTCTTGTACCCGCATCCCATCTCTCGGTGTATTAGGCATCAAATCAGGCATCAAATCATTTATTTGTTCACGAAGTTGAATCTCATCAATGACAATCTTTCCTGCAGGCGGAGTCTCGCCAAAATATCCATAGTTATTAGCTCCGGCAGAAAAAAATTGTGTCCCCTGCAAGGAAGAAATATTTGAAGAGCTGGCTCGAAGTTCCGTTCCTTCTTCTCCCGCATAAGCGCTCATTCTCCCTGCCATAAAAGAGAGCGCAAGTCCCATACATGCCGCGAATACCATTCTGCTTCTTTTCATCTGCACCTCCTGCAAGCCTGTAATATACTGTTATGAGCTATTTTATCACCATTCCGTAGCCATTGCTATATTAATAATTAATCTTATATCTTTATGGTGTGCTTTTAATGAATTGCTCCGAATTATCTCCACAATTATTTGCAATTCCATTTTAAGTATGAATGAAACAAGCTATCTCCCCTTCACCTGCAATACTCAATAAGAACAAAAAGCACCCAAACCCTTAACGGTCTGAGCGCTTTCCTATTATTCTTTACTTTTCACAGTTTAACAAGTAGAAACAAAAATAAGATCGGCATTGTGGCATCTTATTTTTATTTCACCTTTTATTTCTTCGTCAGATACTTACGAATATCCAAGGATGCGGCAATGAAGATTACGATACCGATGGCGATGTACTGTGCATTGGGGCTTACACCAAGGTATTGTAATGCGGTCTTTAAAAGCTCCAAAACCGCCACACCGATAAAGGCACTGGACACCTTTCCTCGTCCACCGGTTACGGATACACCGCCCAAGGCACAGGCCGCGATAGCCTCCATCTCATAACCAAGTCCGGTATTTACGGATGCTCCTCCGGCCTTTGCCCCCAGCATATAGCCTGCCATGCCGTAGAATGCTGCCGCCTTTGCATAAATCAATACCAAGGTAAGGTTTACAGGAACACCGGCAACCTCTGCCGCCTGTGGGTTTCCACCGATAGCATACATATATTTTCCGTGTCTGGTCATGTTGAAGATAAACCAGGTGATTGCAGCCATCAAAAGGGCAATCCAAATCAAATAGCTTAAGCCTAAGAATTTTCCGGTAGAGAAGATGGTGTAGGACTCAATGTAACCTCCCAAAGGAGTTGCGTTGGTATAGAGAAGGCCTAAACCGTAGATGATTTCCATCATTGCCAGGGTAGCAATGAAGGGAGGTACGGAAAGGTAAGCGATAAACCAACCGGTGATGGTACCGAAGAGGGCACAAATCAGCATTACCAGGAACAATACCACGAAGGGGTTCATGGGACTAATCTTAAGTAAAATTCCATTTCCCATGGAAGCCCAGGGCTCGGACTGGAAGAAGCGTCCGGAATAGTTTGCCTTCTGCATAAGGGTTCCCGCTAAACAGGCACCGAATCCAATCATTCGTCCTGCAGAAAGGTCACAACCTGCGGTAATAACACAGCCTGCAATTCCTAAGGCAATCACTAAGCGGTAGGACATATTGGCCAAAAGGTTCATTCCGTTGTCCGCTGTCAAAAAGTTCTTTGTGGTCAATCCTGTGTAGATAACCAGGATGAACATAACGATAATAACGCCGTTATTAATCAGAAAATCCGTTAATTTTTGTTTTTGAGTCTTTTCCATTTTCTCTCCCCCTAAAACATTGTAGCAAAGTTCATTACATTTTCCTGGGTCATTTCTTCTTGCTGATTCAGCTCTCCGGTAAGCTTTCCGTTACACATTACGCAGATACGGTCCGCCATACCCAGAAGCTCCGGCATTTCTGAAGAAATCATAATGATTGCCTTGCCCTGTTTTGCCAACTCTTCCATGATTTCATAAATCTCATGCTTTGCCCCGATATCAATACCTCTTGTGGGCTCATCCATAATCAGAATATCCGGGTCTTTTGCCAGCCAGCGGGAAATGATTACCTTCTGCTGGTTTCCTCCGGAAAGATTTCCGATATGTTCTTTCATGCTGGGGGTCTTGATGGATAGACGCTTGATATTGTCATCCACCACCTTATTAATGGAAGGATGGTCCAGCATAATTCCTGCCTTTAAATACTTCTTATAAATCGAAACACCCACATTGTCCTTGATGGAGAGACAGCCGAAAATACCGTTTCCCCGGCGGTCCTCGGTAATCATACCGATACCTGCATCCATGGCATCTCTGGGTCTTTTAATCTTCACCTCTTTACCGTGAACCTTGATGGTTCCTTTAGCCAAATGACGGATACCGAAGATTCCTTCCATCAGCTCCGTTCTTTGGGCGCCGACCAGTCCGCCGAAGCCCAGAATCTCGCCCTTTTTGATGGAGAAAGAAATTCCCCGGAAGGATTTTTCATGAATGGAGGTCAAATCCTCCACCTCCATAATGGTTTCTCCAATGCTGTGATGATGCTCCGGATAAATATTGCTTAACTCTCTACCCACCATCTTGGCAATAATCTGCTCTGTAGTCATATCCTCTGCGGGCCAGGTTCCTACATAGGTTCCGTCACGCATGATGGTGATGTCGTCAGAAATCCGCTTGATTTCATCCATCTTATGGGAAATGTAAATCATGGCTACGCCCTTCTTCTTTAAGTCCCCCATAACCTTAAAGAGGAATTCTACTTCCTTATCGGAAAGAGAAGAGGTAGGCTCGTCGAAGATAATGACCTTGGCGTCGTGGGAAACCGCCTTGGCAATCTCCACCATTTGCATCTGTCCGATAGAAAGAGAGGACAGAGGTGCCTTCACATTGTAAGACAAACCAAGCTCGGCCAACCACTTCTCCGTATCCTGATTCATCTTCTTATGGTCAATCATCTGAATCGGTCCGATTTTTTTCACCGGGAAACGTCCCAGATACATATTTTCCGATACGGAACGAGCCAGTACCGGCTGTAATTCCTGGTGTACCATGGCTACACCGTGCAGCATAGCATCATCAGGATTGTTGATTTCCACTTTATTTCCATCCAGATAAATCTCTCCCTGATCCATCTTGTAAATGCCGAACAGGCACTTCATCAGGGTGGATTTTCCGGCTCCATTTTCTCCCATTAAGGCATGCACCGTTCCGGGACGAACGGACAGCTGCACCTGGTCTAGGGCCTTTACACCCGGAAATGATTTGGAGATATTTTTCATTTCTAACTTATACTCTGCCATTTCCTCCTCCATTTCTTCACACTACTCTCGGAATGAAAAACAATCGGGGAGGCAAATACACAATGCATCTGCACTCCCCAAATTCGTTCTGTATTGGGAAAATGTTTTCTGCTCCTATTTCTTTAGCAAATCTCCATTTTCCTGATAATCCATGCTTTGAAAAAGTTTTCCTGCAAATCTTATTACTTTAAGAGATTTAATACGTCCTGTGCATTGTCCTTAGTAACCTTTACATAGTCACAACCGATGTAGTGGTCATTTCCCTTACCGCCGAGGTAGTTGATTGCTGCATCTCCTGCTGCGTGGGACTGTGTAAGGAAGTCATTAAATACGGTTCCGGTCTGTGTTCCTGCCAATACATTCTGGCAAGCCTCCTCAAGAGCGTCAACACCTACTAAGTAGATATCCTTTCCAACGGTTCTTCCCGCTGCCTGAATAGCCTGTAAAGCACCAAGAGCCATGGAGTCGTTGTTACAGAAAACAACCTCGATATCCTTACCGTTCTTTGCCAATGCGTTAGCAACCAAAGACTGTGCAAGAGCCTGATCCCAGTTACCAACCTGCTCGTCTAACTTATTTACTTCCATTCCGGCATCCTGTAATGCCTTAACGGAGAACTCTGTTCTGTACTGTGCATCGATGTTCTCAGGATCACCCTTGATCATGATGTAGTCAACTTTTCCGTTGCCGTTCATATCCAGCTTGTCCATTCCAACGGAAGCGATAATCTCTCCCTGGAAGGTTCCGGACTGACGAGCATCACAACCTACATAGGTTACATCCCAGTTCTTCTCTTCCCATCTCTTCTCTTCGTCCTGATCCGGCTCTCTGTTGATGTAAACCAATGGGATTCCGGCAGCCTGTACCTTATCGGTGATGGTAGCAGCAGAGGAAGAGTTAACAGGGTTAACAATCAAAACGTCTACCTTGTCGGTGATGAAGTTCTCGATCTGGTTGGTCTGTGTAGCCTGGTCGTTGGCACCATCCATGATCTTGATGTTCTCTTTCTTGAATCCCTTGGATACAAGATAGTTCTCCAGCTCTGTACGGAAGAGGGTCATGAAGTTATCAGAGAACTGATAGATACATACGCCAACCTTCTTGTCGCTGAAGTCTCCGCTCATTTCTTCTACAGCAGCCTTGGTTCCTTCCATCGCCTTCTCTGTCTCTTTTGCACTTTCCTTCTGCTCAGCAGCTGCGGTAGTGGTCTTTCCGGCATTGCTGCTGCCACATGCAGCTAACATAGATACGGCCAATGCGGATACTGTCAAAGTGCTTAAAATTCTTTTCATTTTTTCCTCCTGTTCGAAATAACTTTCGATTACGTTTATTAACAAGGAGGATTATAGCTTTTCTTTTTTTAAAAAAAAATAGAGTTTTCTTCTTTCATTCTTAGAATTTTTTAGAATTCGGAAGTTTGGTGTTTTTCTACAAATAAAACGGTTTTTCAGCAGTATAGGTCTGAAATCGAGGCACGCTTTCGCTAGTCTTCAGAATCCTCTTCGATATTTTTACTGTCCGATAAAATGTATAGAGGTCTATCCTTCAGTTCTTCAAAGAGAATAGCGATATATTCCCCGATAATTCCGATGACGAAAAAGAGCACCGCGAACATAAAGCAAAGCACCACCACGATGGTGGCATAGCCGGAGGGGGCGCCCTTTCTGGTTAAAAGGGTGTAAATCAAAAGCAGGGTTCCCAGTCCTCCACTGCAAATGGCCGCAAAAATCCCAAGCTGTAAGGGCAGATTGGAAAAGGTAAAGAGGGTGTTTTTGGAAAACCGCCACAGCTTACTTAGAGAGTAATGACTTTGCCCTGCCTGTCTTGCCGCCGCCTCATAGCGAATGCTGGTTTTGGGAAAGCCTACGGACTGGACAAACCCCCGAAGGTAACGGACCTTTTCCCGGTAATGCTTCTTTAAAACCTCCTGCACCTTTTTGGAAATGCCGAAGAAATCGGAAGCATTTTCCTCAAAATGCACCGGAGAAACGTGGTTTAAAATCCAGTAAAACAGGGCGGAGGTAACATTTTTCACAAGGCCTGCGGAAGGATTCTTGGTACGTACCATGGACACCACCTGATAGCCCTCCTCCGACTTTTTCAGCATTTCCGAAATCAGTTCGGGGGGATGCTGTAAATCCGCATCCATAAAGACCAGGAAATCTCCCTTGGCATGGTCCAGACCTGCGGTCATAGCCGCCTCATGGCCAAAATTCCGGGAAAAAGACAATACCCGCACGTGTTCCTTGTCTCTCTCTGCAAAATCTTCTAAAAGAATGGCACTTTTATCCTGAGAGCCGTCATTGACAAAGACAATTTCATAGCCATAGCCCAGCTCCTGTAATTTTTCGCAAGACTGACTGCAATGCTGGTAAAACTGCTCCAAGCTGTCTTCCTCGTTATATACAGAAACAATCACACTACAAATCTTTTCCAAGTTCATCCCTTCTCTCTAAAACAATCCTTCATTGAAATGATTTTTCTTGAGCTTTTTATCCGTCCTAACTTTTTAGCCATCTCTGTTCAACGACTTTAGCAAGATCTTCTACCCATCACCGACTTAAATCATTTCCTCGTGGCTAGGTACCTGCTCCTCTTTTTTCGGCGGTGTCATATAATCCCCATATAGCATTTTTAATACACTGTCATAGTCTTTCGGCACAGGAAATTCTTTTCCGGCAAAGGGCTTATACTGCACCGGCTCCTCCCAGCTGTACTGCACTTTACAATACTGGAAGTCCGGCTGATAATTGGAAAAATAAAGGAAATCCTCTCCTCTTCTCTCTGTCTTCTCTCTTCGTGCCCCCTGTGCCCATTTGTCCTGTAAGGAGAACAGAAAGGGCAGGGAAAGGCATTTTCCCAAAGTGGCAAGAACCGCCACAAAGAGCTTTGCCATGGGAGAATACTTCTGAAAATCCAACTTCCTCCGATGCCCCATGGCCAGACCGAAAATCATCTGCTGTCGAAAACGATACAGCTTATCCAAAAGGGCATTTCTCGGGCAATCATCCAAAATAAAGCAGTCCACCCAGAGATGATTCAGCTTTCCTTCGTAAAAGGCATCCTCTTCCCCCTCGACTTCCCGTCTTTTGCTATAAAGATCCACAACACGGGGCACAAAGTCATAAAAGGAACGACCGTTTCTGTAGGTATTTGGCATGAGTAAAGCAAAGTTTTCCGAAAGCTCTTCCTTCGCTGCCCTTTCAAACTTTTCCCATTCCTCCCGTAAAAAGCAAAGGTCCACATCATCATCCCAGGGGATAAAGCCTTCATGGCGAATGGCCCCCAGCAGGGTTCCGGAATCCAGGCGGTAGCTGATCTTATGTTTTTCACAAATACGGTGAATCTCCTTCAAAATGGCAAAGCCCCGTCTCTGCTTCTCCGCTAAATCCATACCCTACCCTTTCTACGGCTCTTATCCAAAATGTAGCTTTACTCTTCTTGCTACAAGCTTAGTTCTTCCTCTAAAAATTCCGTTTAATGCCCCAATCTAACGACTTAATCTAAAGCTTCACTCCCGGTCTTCCGAGGCAAAGGCCAAAACCTGTGCTTCGGAAAACTTCCGTAGGTCCTCTCCTTTATGCCATGCCTTATACCAATCTACGGTTTTCTCCACCGCTTCCTTTACGGTATAACGAGGCTGCCAGCCAAAGACCTGCTTTAACTTCTCCGTGCTTAACTGTAAAAATCCCGCTTCATGGGGAGCATTGGGCTCCGCCTGATTCTCCCAGCTTGCATTCTCTCCCCAGAACTCCACGAAAAGCTCTGCCAAGGCTCCTGTGGTAATGGCATCGGAAAGCTCCGGCCCCACATTGTAATAGCCGGCAAATTGCTTTCCCTCTTCCTTTGCCTGTCTTGCCACAATTTCCAGATAGACAAACAAAGGCTCCAAAACATGCTCATAGGGACGAACAGAGTAGGGATTTCGAATGCCGATTGCCTCTCCCTTTATGCTCTTTCGCACACAGTCCGGGATAATTCTATCCTTGGCAAAATCCCCTCCCCCAATCACATTTCCGGCTCTTGCAGTGGAAATGCGTGGAAGAAATTTTTTTCCTTTTCCATAGGCGGAATCCTCGGAAAAGAAGGATTTCTGATAGCTATGGGTGACCAGCTCCGAGCAGGACTTGGAGTTGGAATAGGGGTCATGCCCATCCAGCTTCTCTTCCTCTGTAAAGGCGTGTCCTTCCTGATCCGGATTCTCGTAAACCTTGTCCGTAGTAACATTCAGCACAGAGCGGACAGAGGGACAATGCCGTACCGCCTCCAAAAGATTCACCGTTCCCATCACATTGGTCTCGTAGGTTTCTCTGGGGAAAATGTAGGATTCCCGCACCAGGGGCTGTGCCGCCAAGTGGAAAACCAATTCCGGCTCCGCCTCCTGCATTGCCTTTCTTAAATGGTCATAGTCCCTCACATCCCCTTCGACGGAGTGCATCCCTTTTTCTAAGTTTAAGAGGGAAAATAAGGCTCCCGGCTCTTCCTTTAGGGCATAGCCGGTACATTCCGCCCCCATCATTTGCAAAATCAAACTAAGCCACGACCCTTTAAAACCGGTGTGGCCTGTTAAAAATACTTTCTTCCCCTGATAAAAGGCTTTTAATTCTTGAAAATGCATTTCCCCCTACTTCCTTAAAGCCAAGATTTCTCTGCGAATTTTTCGTAACGGTATCAAACGCAATAGCCACTGCAAAATGACTTCCGGCGTTTTTATCAACTTAGCAAAAACTTCCTTGCTACCAACGCTTCCAGGGCGCCTTGCCGCTTGCCCACAGCTCTTCCAAAAGCTTCTTCTCTCTCTGGGTATCCATGCACTGCCAGAAGCCGTCATGGTAATAGCCCATCAGTTTGCCTTCCGCCGCAAGATTCTGCATGGGACTTTGCTCCAAGATGGTATTGTCGTCCTGAAGATAGTCAAATATTTCCGGCTCCAGCACCATAAAGCCGCCGTTAATCACCGCGCCGTCCTTTTCTTCCTTCTCCCGGAAAGAACGAATCTGCCCTTCGGCATCCACATCCAAAACTCCCTTTTGCTGAGCAAGGTTTACCATGCTGATGGTTGCCGGCTTGCCATGCTTTTTATGGAAGTCCAAAAGAGCCTCCAGATTCACATCGGAAACTCCGTCTCCATAGGTCAGCATAAAGGGCTCATGCTTTAAGTACTTTTCCACCCTCTTCAGTCTTCCGCCGGTCATGGTGTGAAGGCCGGTATCCACCACGGTTACCTTCCAGTCCTCCGCCTCGCTGTTGTGAACCTCCATGGTATTCTTTCCCATGTCAAAGGTAATGTCCGCATTGTGCAGGAAATAGTTGGCAAAGTATTCCTTAATCAGGTACTGCTTATAGCCTGCCAAAATGATAAATTCCTTAAAGCCGTAGGAAGAATAATATTTCATGATATGCCATAAAATGGGCATTTCTCCGATTTCAATCATGGGCTTCGGCTTTAAATGGGATTCCTCCGAAATTCTGGTACCTAAGCCTCCTGCAAGAAGAACAACCTTCATGTCTTCCGTCCTTTCTTTTTTTCTTTAGAGTATAGCACAGAGTCCTTAGAAAATAACAGCGGAAAGATATCTTTAAGGATTCCTTCCGCTATTTTTTCTGCTATTTCTTCTGCTATTTCTTCCGCTATTTTTTCCCTTATTCTATATGCCGGGACGTATTTTACTTCTGCAAATGTTTCCTACGATATATTGCTGTTTGTTCTGCCAAAATTTTAGGCGATATGCTGCCTTTTCCTTTCCCGCATTTTCCAAAAAAGGAAAGAAAGGAGAAAGGCCAAAACTGCCGGTAAAACCCAGCCCATTCCAATAGAAAAAAGAGGGATGTGGGAAAGAAGCTTCATCATCTTCTCATGAAAAGGAATCCCTGCAAGTAGCTCCTTCGGCAACGCCTTGTAGGCATCCAAAAGGGCAAAGGGTGCGGTAACATAAAGGGCGGTTTGGAAAATCTTTTTTTCAAACTGAAAATGCTCTCCAATCAGACAAAGCAATATCAACACTATACTCATTGGATAAATAAAATAAAGCGCCGGAACGGTATATTGGATAATTCTGCTTAAACCAAGATTGGAAATGGCAAAGGAGAAGAAGGTAAACAAAAGTACAAGCTTTTTATAGGGAAGCCCTTTAGGGAACATTTCAGCAAAAGCCAGACTGGTGGAGGTAATCAGCCCCACTGCCGTTTTTAAACAGGAAAGGCAAATGATAATTCCCAACAGAATGCCGCCAAATCGTGGAAAGTAATGGGTGGAAACGGAATGCAGGATGTCTCCTCCATTAGCCTGCAAAGAAAAAAGACTTCTGCTGCCCGCTCCGGTAAAGGCCAAAGCAAAATAGACGATTGCCATCATTACCGTAGTAATGCTTCCGGAAATAATACTTAAGCGAGAGACCTCCTTTCCGTCCTTTGCTCCCCGATTTTTAATGGTCTCAATCAAAATGTTTCCAAAGGCCAGAGCCCCCACCACATCCAGGGTGTTATAGCCCTCTAAAAGGCCGGTGACAAAGCTGTTTTTCGCATATTCTTCTGTGGGAGGGAGGCTTTGAATGTTCCCCATAGGATGCAGAAAGGCCGTAAGCAAAAGAATCCCCAAAAAGAAGAGAAATAGCGGATTCAGAATTTTCCCCACATAGGTCAGGATATTTCCCGGTCGCAGGGAAAAATACAGCGCCGCCAAAAAGAAGAGTAGGGTGAAAATCAGCAGTCCCGGTCTCTGATGGGCTTCTCCGATAAAGGGATAAAGCCCCACTTGAAAGGAAACTGAGGCGGTTCTGGGAATGGCAAACAGGGGTCCGATACAAAGATAAAGAAGACAGGAAAAAAAGGTGGAAAAGTTTTTTCCACCTTTAGAAGCCAATTCCGCCATACTGGCAGATTCCGTGCGGGCCATGGCTATAATCGCCAAAAGGGGAAGACCCACTCCGGTAATACAAAAGCCCAAAGTAGCCAAGGCCACGGTATTTCCCGCCTTTTGTCCCAGGGATACCGGGAAAATCAAATTACCTGCTCCGAATAACATACCGAAGAGAAGGGAGGCAATAAAAAGGAGCTCGCGCCCGCTTACATTTTTCTTCATAGGATAAAAACTCGCTTTCACAAAAACTGTTTTGCAGTATATCCTACTTTCCCCTTCTCTTCCACAAAACTATATTCTTTTCAGATAAAGTTTAGGAATTCACTAATGCAAAGGAGCGTCACAAGCTCGGCTTATGACACTCCTTTTTCATTTTAAAGCATTTTTGTTTACGGTGGAAGCGAAACTGCTTATAGGACATAGAAAGCTCTATAGGCCAAAGCCACCCTTGCCGTTGTTCTTATTGTTTCTGGCGATGGGCAGGGCAGAGGCCAGACTGCTTAAGTTTCTGGTCTGAATATACACCTTTCCTTCGCCAATAAACCGGTTGACCAAGCCTTCCCCTGTGGTAAAGCCGAAGGTTCCGGAGGCTATGGAAATGTGGTAGTCCAGACCTCTATCCCATGCCACCACATGGTCATTGTCAATGGTTAAGGGGCTGTCCGGATGTACCTCCAGCTCCAAAAGATCGCCGAAGGCATTGACAAACAGATCTCCTTGTCCCTGGCTTTCCATGACGAAAAGGCCGCCGGTACCGCCGAAGAACGCCTTTCCCAAGTCCTGCATTTTCATGGCATAGTTCACCGTAGAATCTCCTGCCAAAAAGGCACCGGTATTCAGGCGATACTGCCTCTCTCCAATCTCTAAACGAACAATCTTTCCGGGAATGGAAGGTGCCACACCGATTCTACCCCCATTGGCTACACCAATAGCCTCGGTAATAAACATACTTTCTCCGCTGGCAAGGCTTCTGCCTACAGCACTTAACAAGCCGCCCAAGCCTCCGCCGTTAGCGCCGGAATTCATCTTTCCCTGTAACTCCACACCGGCCATATAGGCCATGGAGCCTCTCTCAATCTTCACCCTTTCTCCCGGGTTTAAGGAAATTTCTAAAATGGGACAATCATTATCTCCTAATATACGATGCTGCATAAATCCTCCAATCTGTGAAATAGGGTTTCTTGTCGTTTTTTCCATTTTTGAACCTGACAGGAAAATTATCGCTTATTTTTAGGGCGAATTCAAGGATTTTTATCCTTTGCTCTATAAAATAGGGTAAGTTTGTCACCGTATCTATAACATTCTAATATGTTTTAAGCATTAAAATAAGTGTATCTATTTAAGCGGATTGTTCCCAAACAACCACACTTTTATGATATTAAAAAGAGATAGCCACTTTTTGCTATCTCCAAATGAATGTTTTTATTTATTTTTTTCTTTGTTAGCCTCTGTCTTGTTTATAGGCTCTTTCACCACATCTTCAATAAGTCTTGATAAATCCATAGCATTTTTCGATGTAATAACAGGTTTTCCCGTTTCTTTCTCAATTTCCTTTCTTGCATTTCCTGCAACACCACCACCTTTTTTTGCCACCTTCTTATTTTCTTCCAAGCCTTTGGGATTAGTCGCTTTCGTAAGCTCTGTTGTGGTCGCCTCTGCAAGCATATTCAAAACGATTTCAAGAGTTGTCATATTGTCTCTTAAGTTTTCTTTTTTAAGTCCTTTAAGATTTTTATATCTTCTTGTTGTCATCCCCGACCAAGCCTTAGTAATCTCATCTGTAAGGATTGCATACTCTATTCCCTTTTGAATTCCTGCATCATCCCATGCATCTGTAAGTTCTTTTCTGACTTGAATAGCTTGCAGTCTTTGATTTATCCACTCCCTTTTATACCCCTTCTTTAAGTAGGCCTCCAAGGCTCTGTCTATTGTAAGTTCCGGATCAATAATTTCATCAATTCGCTCTTTTCCAACCTCTGCGAGCCATAACTTAAACGGTTCTGCTTTAGGTGATGGAATTGACTGGATAATACGGAAAATGCCTTGCATATCCGCTACATCCGTTAAACGCATCTTGCCGTCTGCCGCTTTCATTTTCAACTGCTTACAAATTGTAAGCAGTTCATTTCCCTCTTCTTTCAGTCTCTTTTTTAACACCGCCCAATAAGTGCTTGAGCCTCTTGCACTTTCTTGCTCTGTAAGCACTCCTACGACATCCACCACACTAAAATACCATTCTTCTTTTTCCTCATCCCAAACGGAGCGTATTTGTTTATTTTCATATAGCTTTATTTCATCCATTGACTTAACCCTTTATATTTACAATTTATTTCCTGCAATATCTTATGTCCTTATTATATTCCTATGTATGATTTTATAAAACCTGTTTAATTTCTCATCCAATTCGCAACTACCACATTAGGTTCTTCTCTATTCTTATATTTAGCAATATCTGTAAGACTTACATAGTCATTTTTAAAGTCTTCAGTATAAATTTGAATAGCAACTCCCTTTACTTCGATGGTATCTTTTTTGACCTTAGATATATTAGCATATCTCCTTTTGTCAAAAAGCATCTGATAATCCAGTTCCATCATAAAATGCTACATAAAAAACATGAGCAAAACGTCATTGAAAACCGTATTTGATACTAAGAGAATTCAATATAATATTTTTCGCAATAAAGCTCTATACTATCTAGCCTTTTATCCCTGAGCTTGCCATTGCCGTCTGCACCTGCTCCTCCATTACCGCATAGAGCAGAATGCCCGGTAAGACCACCACGGTCAAAGCCGCAAAAAGTCTGGGGTAATTATAGGAGAAGGACTCTGTGAAAAACTGTAAGGCCAATGGCAAAGTTCTTGCCTTGTCCGAACTAATCAACAAAGACGCATAGAAATACTCATTCCAGTTTCCCAAGAACAATAGGATTCCTGCTGTGGTTAAGCCGCCCTTTGCCAAGGGAAGGTTGATTTTCCAAAAGACGGTGAAGAAATCCGCTCCCTCCAAAATCGCCGCCTCATCCAAAGACTTGGGAATGGCAAGGAAGGCAGGCCTTAATACAAAGATGCTCATGGCCAGTCCCATGGAAATATACACAAGGCTAAGTCCCGGCAAAGAATCATAGAGATTTAGATGGATCAATAGAGAAAATATCGGCTGGGCCTTGGACTGTGCCGGTACCAGTAAGGTGATGGAATACAGGATAAAAAGAAGATTTTTTCCCGGAAAGTTATACTTGGCAAAGACATAGGCACCCATGGCATAAATCAATAAAGCCAGTAGTGTTGCTGAAAGGGAAACCAAGGTGGAATTCAAAAAATACCCTATAAAATCATATTTGGAAAAAATATAGCTATAGGGCTCCAGAGAAAAACTTGTAGGTAAGGAAAAGGGATCCGACAAAATCGCCGCATTGGTTTTGAAAGAGGATAAAATCACCCACACAATCGGGAAGAGAGAAATCAAAATGGTAAAGCACAAAAGTATTCCAATGAGAAGGGAGGATAAGAATCCCTTCTTATTTCCTGCAACGCCATGTTCCCTATTTTGCAAAATTGCTTTCATTTCGATAAATCCCTTCGTTTAGATGCAAATGCTTCTCACTGCCGTAAGTCTCATTTCTATACAAATCCCTTATCGCAGTCATAAGTCTCATTTGGCTACCTAGCGCCTCTATTGCTTATACCTACAAATTTCTTTTGCCTATAAATTCCTTTTGTCGCTTTGCTTTATGCTTTTATTCACAAAGCTCTCTTTTAATCATAAATCCCTTCATTTAAACGAAAGGCCTTATGCACCAAAAGCAGTACCAAAATTCCTGCCAGGAACATCATCACACCGCTGGCATTGGCCAGGCCATATTTTAAGTCCAAAATGTTCTTCATCAAAATGAGAGGGAGGTTCATAGTGTCGTTTCCCGGCCCTCCGGAAGTGGTTAGGGCGATTTGCTCATACATGGCAATTCTGGCCGTAATGGAGGCAATGATGGAGGTTCCGATGGAAATACGACACATGGGAAGCTCGATATGCCATAGAATCTGAAGAGTATTGGCGCCGTCCACCTTTGCTGCGGAAAAAACCTCCTCCGGAATGGAATACAGGTCATTCATTACAAGAAGGGTCACAATCACCGCATAAAAAAGCCATGTTAAGGTTACCGCCCAAAAGGCATAGGGAGATTCAAAGAACCATTGGTGATGAAAGTCCTTGTTAAAGAGGCGAATCAGCCCGTTCATAAAGCCCATTTCATCATTGAAAATGAAACGATAAATCAGAGCCCAGGCTGCTGCGGAAATCACATTGGGCACCATGAAAACCGCTCTGGTGAATTTCCAGCCCCTAGGTTTTTGGAACAAAATAAAAGCAAGAATCGTTCCGAAGCCCACATGAAGAGTTGTGGCAATGAGAGACCACAAAAAAAGATTCTTCATGGAAAGCTGAAAGGATTCCTGCCCAAAAAGCTGTATGTAATTCTGCAATCCCACAAATCGGGGGCTGTTAAAGCCGTCATACTTCATAAAGGAAGTCAGGAAAATGCTGAGAATCGGCTGTAAATAAAAGAAGAGAAAAACCAAAAAGGAGGGGAGCAAAAATAGGACAATCCACTTATAATTCCGTCTTTCCAAGCTTGATGCTTTCATCCTGTTTAACTCCCCTTTACTCTGCCTATTTAATGTTTTGTATTACTGCTTTGCCTCTTCCGCCTTCTTTGTAAGCTCCTTACAGAACTCCTCCGGGCTCAAGCTTCCATCAATCAGCTTTGGCAGAAGCTTTCCGAATTCCTGATCTCCGATAGAAGCCGGGAATACATCCCCTAAGATAGGCACATACTTTGTATCATCATTTACACTCTGGTTGTACTCGTATAACAATGGGTTTTCCTTGAGCTTATTCAGGAAATCCTCACTGTACTTCAGTCTTGGTGCGGTTCCGCCCTCTGCCAAAAGATAGGCTTCCAGCTCTTCCTGACTGCCGCGGAAGGCAAGGAATGCCTTAGCCACTTCCTTTTCGTCATCGCTTGCAGTAGCGGGAATCCAGAAATCTCCGTATCCTGCAGGATTGGCTAATGCAATATTTCCGGGATAAATGCCGGCATGCACGGAGGAGCCTTTAAAATCATTACTCCACTTGTCCTTGGATTCCTCGTTGAATTCGGAAACCATCCAGGAACCGTTAGGAATTACGGCCGCCTTATTGCTCATGAAAGCATTGGCGGCATCCGCATAAGCTGCCCCTAAAGTATTGGCAGAAGCATTTTTCTGTAAAAGAGTCTGTAGCTTCTCCACGCCCTTTACAAATGGCTCTTCCGTATAATCCCAAAGCTTATCCTTTACGCTATCCTGCAAAAGCTTTGCTCCACCTTCTTCATTTCCCACAAGGGCAGAGAGCATCAAAGCGGAAGTCCAAGCATTTTCAGAAGTCATAAAGGCAATTTTCTTGTCTCCTAAAGAAGAAACAAATTCCTCATAGCTAAGCTCTCCAAGAGCTTTCTCCGGCTTATACAGATCTTCGTTGTAGAACATTCCGATAGGACGAATCACCAGCATGGGGGAAACCACCAGTTTCCCGTTATAAGTGCAGTATTCCTTGGACTCCGGAAGCCAAAGTTCGGAAAGTTCCGGTGTTTCCTTAGCAAAATCGGTCAGATCGTAAGCAAGGTCATTATCCAAAATTACCTGCTTAAACCACTGGGCATCAATGCCGCCGGAGCCGGGGCTATGCACCAAAGCAGGAAGCTTCTTCTGGGTAGCCAGCTGCTTAATCTTCTCCGCATAAGAATCCTGTACCACCTCTTCCACAGTGATTTTATACTTTCCTTCATACTTCTTATTAAAGCGCTCTACCTGAGGAAGAAAGAACTTTGCTCCCACATTTTCTCCAGCCAAGAAGGTGGGGAGCTTCATCTCCTTAAGCCCCTCAGAAGTTTCTTTCTTTTCCGCGCCTTCCTTCTCCGCTTCTGTTTCTCCTGCAGCTGCACTGCCCTTCTCACTTTCCGCCTTAGGCGTATTGTTGGCACAGCCCGGCAGAGAAAGTCCCAAGACTAAAGCCAAAGCAAGGGATAAGAGTTTTCTTTTTTTCATACTTTTCCTCCAAATTCGATATGTTTTTGGCGACTTTGCATACAATCGCCTCCAAAACTTTTGGTTTTACCTAGCATTATACCCAAGCAAAATAAGCTGTCAAGAATTCACACAAGAAATAGGCACAAAAAAAGCACAGAAAATCCTCTCTGTGCCTAAAGCATTGCTTTTTATTTTATTCTAAAAACCCCTTCACTTTTATCAGCTTTGGATCCCACTTATCCCTCCAAAATCTTCAGAATCGTCTTTCCCTTGGACTTTCCCTGCTTTACTTTGTCTAAGGCTTCATTGACTTCTTCTAAGGAAAATGCCGTATCCACCGAGGTTTCCAAGGGTCTTTCCGGAGAAAAGAGCTTTCCAATCTTTTCCAGTTGTGCTCCATCCTCATGGACAAAAAGGAAATCATAGCTCTGTCCCTTTGCCTCCGCCATCTTGTCATACTTCCTTCCGGCAAATCCGAAAAGGAGCTGTTTTAGGAAGGACAGACCTGCTCTTTTCGCAAATCTTCCATTGGGCAGTCCTCTTAAGGACACAAGGCTTCCTCCCTTCTTTAAAACTTTAAATTCATTGGGAAGCTCACGATCTCCAAGAGTATCCAATACATAATCCACATCCTTTAAGACATCCGCATAGTTTTCCTTTTTGTAGTCAATAAAGCGGTCAACACCCAGCTTCTCAACCCGTTCCGCATTATCGGCACTACCGTTGGTATAGACGGTAAGACCAAGACTTTTCGCAATGGGAATGGCCATAGCACCAAGACTTCCTGTTCCGCCGGATATAAAGACGGATTCTCCGGCCTTAGGCTGCATGATTTCAAAGGCCTGCATAGCGGTTAAGGCGGTTAAAGGCACCGTTGCCGCCTCATCATAGGAAAGGTAATCCGGAATAGGAGCCAAAGCCCCTTCCTCTACCGCTGCATACTCCGCAAAGGCACCGATTTTGGAAAGGGGCATTCTACCGTATACCCGGTCCCCTGCCTTGAAGCGTTTCACGGCAGAACCTACGGCTTCCACCTGTCCCGCAAATTCATTTCCCATAATCAAAGGCAAGCTATAAGGCACAATCAGCTTGACCTCTCCCCGAATAATCATATTGTCCAGGGGATTTACTGCTGCGGTAAAAACCTTAACCAAGACTTCCTTTTCCCTTGGGCTTGGCTTTTCCACCTCTTGTATCTCCAGTTTTCTTCCATTCTTATCATAATTTGTTAAAACCGCTGCTTTCATTTGCTTTCCCCTACTCTTTCTCTTTTAACTCATTCTCTTTTAACTCTTTTCTCATGGCATTCATACAATCTTCCAGACTCATACCTGCCAGTTTTTCTTCCATCTCTTTTTCCATCCTGCTGAACATCCCCTCCAAGGTGGGCTTGATATTCCGCCCCACAATACATTCATCATTGGGATTTTGGTGAATATCAAAGATATGGACTTGCTCCACTTCCATAATGCTTTTATAAATCTCCAGTAAGGAAATCTCCCTTGCCGGCTTTAGCAGACGAAATCCGCTTATTCCCTTACGCCCTTCAATGATTCCTGCCTTACTGAGCCTAGTGGTTAACTTCCTAATATAACTGGCATTGGTTCCCACACTGTTCGCGATCTGCTCGGAATTCACCGGCGTTTCCGACTCGGAAATCATAATCAGGGAATGAATTGCTGAAGAAAATTTTGTATCCATCTTAGTCCTCCAATTGGTATGTTGCGATATACTCTACATTTTCCGCTTTGGAAAGCTCTTCCCTCTGATAAGTTCTTACGCTGGCTCTGTTCTTAATTGTATTCGTTGTGATGTTCATTTCCTACTCCTCTATACCCTATTTTAAATGTATTTGTATCTGATACATTTACTTTATAGCTGTTTTTTTCCTTTGTCAACTGTTTTTTTCTTACTTTGAAATACTCACATACCGTCCTACACCGCTTTAAGCAGTTCTCCTCATTTCATTGACAAGAATGATTAGAATGATTAGAATGGTTAGAAAGAATTGGCATTCTTGAAATGTTTGGAAGTCAATAAAAATGGAGCAACTGGACAAGAATATTAGAAACTCTAAAGAAATTCGGAAGGTGAGAAAATGACTTTTCAAGAAACGGAAAAAGTTGAGCTAAAATCAATCGTGCAGGAGGATATCAAGAAAGAAATTCTTGCTTTTGCCAACTGTAATGGAGGCACCGTCTATGTGGGTGTTTCTGATCACGGTGAAATCTTGGGATTAGAGGACATAGACGCCTCTACTCTACAAATTTCCAACATGGTACGGGACAGTATTAAACCGGACATCACCATGTTTATTCATTATGAAGCGCTGGAATACGAGGGAAAATCCATCATTGCCATTCATATCCAAAGGGGAATCAATCGCCCATACTATTTATCCAAAAAAGGCCTTCGTCCTGAAGGAGTCTATGTAAGACAAGGGTATTCTTCTGTCCCCGCCAGTGATACAGCCATCCGACAAATGATTAAAGAATCGGACGGTGACAGTTTTGAAGAGATGCGTTCCATAAATCAAGCCTTAAGTTTCGATGCGCTAAAGCAAGAATTTAAAACTCGTAAGATTCCTTTCGCACAGGCACAAATGCAAAGCCTTCACTTACAATCTGTTGATAAGCTCTACACAAATCTTGGATTGCTACTATCCGATCAATGCCCCTATTCTATTAAGGTAGCCGTTTTCGAGGGAAATACACAAAATATCTTTAAAGACCGAAGAGAGTTTTCCGGTTCCCTTATGCAACAGCTTCATGATGTATACGACTATATCGACCTTCACAACCAAGTGCATGCAAGCTTTGATAAATTGCTACGGATTGACAATCGGGATTATCCGGAAGTGGCTGTCCGGGAGGTACTGCTCAATTCTTTGGTACATAGGGACTACGCCTTCCATGCCGCTACCCTGATCAGTATTTATCCGGATCATATGGAGTTTGTCACTCTTGGCGGTCTACCCACAGGATTGGAACTTGCGGATATCAAGTTAGGGATTTCCGTTTGCCGAAATCCCCATCTTGCCAATATTTTCTATCGTTTGCAATTAATAGAAGCCTATGGAACCGGCATTAAAAAAATCATGGATAGCTACTTTGGAAAATGGAAACAGCCCTCCATCATCTGTAGCAACAATGCCTTTAAAATCGTCCTTCCCAATACCAATGCAGGACAAATCGTAAAAGAGGATAGTGTCATCTATTCTGTAACTCCTTATTCTGTCGCATCCTCTTCTACCCTGCCCTCCGCTGAAGAGCAAATCCTGCAAGTCCTTTCCAGGCAAAAAGATATCACCAGAAAGGAAGTGCAAGAACTATTGGAAGTCAGCCAGTCTACTGCAGGCCGCATTCTAAAAACCATGGTGGATCGGGGGCAGATTATAAAACTGGGGGGTAGTCTTACCACACGCTACAGAGCAGTACAGTAATGTAATATTTTGCGATACATTCAGTAATTTTACCAATACGTTTGAAAGGAGGAAGAAGCAATGGGAGATACCAGTATTATTGCTAGAAGACTTAAAAATGGACACGTGCAATATGGATGGAGCGGAAACGGAGGATATTTTAAAAATGTCGGGAACAGACTGCTATGGTGGTACAAATCCCCAAAGGACGTAGAATATCTTTTCTCACTGGGAGAAACCGCTTTAATTGGACAGATAGGTAGTGAAAATGGCGGATATGGATGGTTTGATACCCATTCCCCTACCGGAGAGCCCTTTTCCGAAGGCAATACGGAAAGGGAAATATTCAGTGAATTGGATTTTGTCGATTATGGCTATTTTTATGATATAGACCATAGGTGGTACTATGTTATCCCCGGTCCTTTCAGAATCAAAATGCCCTTAGAACTAATAAAAAACAGGCTTGATGAAGATGATTATGAATTTGATTTTCGAGACGAAGTCGAGGCTAAGGTGGACAGCTTTATATTACAAGATTATCAAAAATATGATTCTGCATTTGCAGACTTTCTGAAAAATAAAGGCTATGATGCAGAAACAATCCTGGGGGAAATCAGCGAAGACGGACTAGCCTCAACCTACACACTATTTGAGAGATATCCCTATATCTACAAGTATTTTGATGATTGGATTCTTATTAAGACAAATGCCGATAATACGGAAATTTCAGAAATCATAGTCAAAAAACATAGCAAAAAACATGTGGAAACTTGCAACTGGTAGGCATGAAGATTTCTTAAAGAAAGCGAAGGGACAATCCATTTCCATAGTTAACCAAATTCTACCCGGGCTGTACACCACTATTTATTCCTCCTTGGTGCACGCTTTCTTGTTATCAGATTCAAATCTTGAATTTGCCTACCAAGCGCATCATCCTTTGCAAGTAGTAGAAGATCTTTATCAAGATTGTTTAGAGCATGCAAAACTGCCGCATAGATTCCCATTGCTACGGATGGGTCGCCTTTTTCAACCTTCCACAAAGATGCTCGGCTGATTCCGGCACGTTCTGCGGTCAGCTCCGAAGATAGGCTTCGTCTGAGTCTGGCAAGCTTAATCTGCTCACCCATGGTTTTTAATATTTCTTCTGTACCCGGAAGTATGTTATATGCTGCTCTCTTCATCTAATGCACCCCATTTAATGTATACTAATATAAACCTTAAATTAGTTTTTGTTTATATGAGTATACATAAATTGGTAATGTTTTCAAATGGCTTTACATATTCTGCTTACAGAAGCATCTTAATGCTATGCGAGGATACTGATTGGATTCAAATCGAAAGAATTGAAATCACGACAGTCCAGAAACACACCGGAAGTCATAACTTATGCAGATAAAGCAAACGAGCTTCTAAGACGCAGGTATTACAATATGGTTCTTGGTATATATAAGAAACACAAAGTAGTCAAAACAGCAATAGCGAGAGAACTTGCCTGCTTTATCTAGGACATAATGACGATTATATTGCCTAATGCTATGGGTGCAACATTGCGCCGCTAAAGCGGTGCTTTGTAGCCTTGACATCATCATCCCGTTGTTACGGTGGGTAACCAATCCACGTATATCAGGAATAGTCAAAGCCAGGAGCTGATACTCCAGAGCTCTCTTCTATATCTCTTCAGAATCATTAAATATAATTTTATGCAATCTTCTATAATTTACACTTGACAGAATGTGGTTACATATCAGTTTTCTAGAAATATTTATAAATTCCAACAATGATGTTCCTCTTTTTGCAACAATAACATTATTACTAAATAACTCAAACGCTATGGCATATGCCTCTTTCTTGAAGAGGAGTCTTAGCAAATAGCTTTTTCCTTTTTTTTATAAACATGTTCAAATCATTGCAATTTATTGCTTCTACTATCTTGGATATATTATCCTTAATATCCCTTTGTACATATATAGAATCATGAGTAATTCCAAAATCAGTTAATGTCTTTTCAATTTCATCCATTAATAATCCATCTATTTCGATTTTTATAATCGAATCATTATAATCATTGTAGTCCAAAGGCCAAATCATAGCATTATGCATTGTAAAATTACCAGATTGCCTACACATCCTCTTATCTTTTCTTGGTCCTGTAAAAGCAATTGGAAATAGGAAACTGCCAATATCTTTTTCAAGTTCTTTACTACTAAAAATTTTATCTTTAGCATTCATATCATCATTATATTGTCGTGGATTTAAAATATAGATTGCTGCTTCAGTTCCCTTAATACGCTTATCACAAGCAAAAAACAAGCCTATGGACAAGTCTGTAGACCAATCTAATAATGAGGTTTTTAAACCATAATGCTGAGCCATACACAATTGATCAACTATTTTGGAAGGATATTTAATATGTTCTTTTTTTAATTCATCTATGAAATGAGTAAGATACATCCAATGGGGAAGATATACTTTATCTCCCCTATTATTATAGTTTTTCACAATTACTGGATCTAACGGTCGTCCAAATTGATCTTCTACTACATATAGTACTCTATATGCCCCTGGTAATAACATATAATCAACATTTGAATGACCTCTAAACCAACAGTTTTCCCCAAATCGTTGCCTCGTTTCTCTTATTACATTTAAGAATTCTCTCCATTTTTTTACTTTATACGTTTTCATTAATTTTTCTCCTCACTGTTTATCAAATAACCTCAATGATTAAAAAAGCTAATCCTGTTTCAATAAAATAATTAACTGATATGTAATGAAGTTTATCTAGAAGTAACCTAAAGCAAAGGCTACCTTAAACTTGTTCTTTTGTTTATGGAAGATCTTGAAATAATTCCAGAATACTACTTCCATAACTTTATCCACACTAATATGGGGGAGATTAACTCACTAATGTCCACCGTGATCTCTATCGTCTAGAAATGTGGATTACAGATTATTCTGTAACAACATAGCTAGTTCGTAGATAGCTCGAATCTTGAAATAGTTTAAGTCCCTTTTCAACATGTCTACAACTTCTACTTTTATTGTTGATTAAACATATATAGAGTAATGTATCTTACATTAAATTATTTACCATCCATGGTAGTGAAAGGATGATGTCGAGGCTGCGATGCATCTTTATAATGACTTAAACATAAAACTATTATCCCAATTCTCCCAGCATCTGCTCCGGGTTATCCGCCGCCTTTACCTTGTCAAATGCCTTTACAATCTTTCCATTTTCATCAATCAAATAAGTAGTACGAACCACACCCATATAGGTCTTACCGTAGTTCTTTTTCTCCTGCCAAACATCATAGGCTTGAATTGCCACAAGCTCCGGATCGGAAAGAATAGTAAAGGGCAGGCCGTATTTCTCTTCAAACTTCTTATGAGATGCTACGCTATCCTTACTAATGCCCAAAACCACGGCACCTTTTTCCGTAAACTGGGGATATCGTTCTGCAAAGCCGCAAGCCTGCTTCGTGCAACCAGCGGTATTGTCCTTTGGGTAAAAATATAAAATAACTTTCTTTCCTCTGTACTCTGACAGAGAGTGCATATTTCCGTTCTGATCCGGCAATGTAAAATCCGGTGCCTTTGTTCCAATTTCTAACATAGTAATCCTCCTTTAACAGTGGTTTGTGTCTGAATAAAAAGATGCTTCAAGAATCATTAGCTTATCTCTCCTTTTGAGAGCAATAAGCTTTAGTAATATAAACCATTAAAACATTTATAGTTCTATTTTTATACCCTTATTTCGCAGGTTTTCTATACACTCCATCAAATATTCCCCATTATGCTCTTTGTAGATAGGACTTTCTATCATTTTTTCTTCAAGATTATTGTATTTTTCTGCTGTCTTTCCTCTATAATTCTTATCTCTCCACCCTTCAGAAACCTTATACCCTCTTTTTTCCATTTCATCCATAACTAAAGAATGAAAGATAAATAGGTGATACGGAGAATAGGAAAATGCATAATCTACTGTTTTATGCTTCTTATTCCACCCATTTCCTCTAAGGGCACAGCATTCTCTATGTTGTCCAAGAAGCTGATTTTTCGGCAATATGGGAATCAGTTGTTCATGCCATAGTCTCATAATTTTCTCCTGCTAAGAAAGTAGATTCCTCTAAATATTGATTGGGATATTTCCTTAGTAAAGCGTTAAGATATTGAATCACAGCTTCCTGACTATTTTCCCCTTTCATATATTCTTCTAATATCTCAAATAATCCTTGTTTTTCCGTTTCACTTGCTTCTTTTTTAAAATATCCCCATACATGAAGAATAGCATTATGAAAATCTTTTTTACTCTCTTCTATATCCTTTATGCTTTGTATTTTTCGCTGTAGATATGCAATATCCACTTCCTTTTCTTTCAAATACTCTCGGATATCCAGATATGCCTTATGGGATTTGCTCAGCACATAATATTTATTTTTTGCCCATAGCTCTTCGCATTCTTTTTTTATATTCTTGTGCTGCACGTTACGCCTTCTTTCAAAATATTGTAAGCATCCCTAGTCCATATTTAAAAAAATTGCAGCAACGAATCTCTCTAATCATTGCTGCAAGAACGAATGATCCCTGCGGGAATCGAACTCACAACTAGTGCTTGGGAGTTCGTCCCATATCAGTCAGCAATTATTCAGTTGTGTCAAAAATAGATAAACTTTATCAAGTGTTTAAGCCACTTCACTGTTTGTCTTTGTCAAACTAAGATAAGGTAAATAAAGCCTCTCTATCTTTATAATTCAATTTTGCAATCTGTCTCATTGCATATCCTCACATATTTGTTTTATTACTACGTACACCCACGACGTGGCAAATTTTGCTTCTTCAAGCATTGATATTTTCTCTTCCGTAGAAAATTTCTCTCTAATCTGCTTTATTACACTCTCAGTAATTCCATCCTTGCCAATAGCCTTTATTGCTTGGATTACTAGTGCCGTTTTATAAGATAATTTTGAAATTTCCTTATTCGTTGTCTTTTTGAATTCCAACATTATCTTTTTATAGGTATATTTTTTATAAGCACCATCACATACATAAATCCAAACAGAGAGTACTTGCGTAGACAACCCCAATATGTTAAGAGCAGTGTCGCCATAAGGAACAATCGTCCAACCAAATTTTCTTGCTATAGCGTGTGCAACATCGTTAGGATCCGGTTCGATACATTCCCCAAGAAAAGAATTGTATTCTGGATATACATAAATGCCATGTAATATTTTTTTTATTAAGCCTTCTTTCTCCAGTCTCGATAACGTGACTCCTATTTTTGCACTATCTGAAATATCAGAAAAGTCACTCGCTGAAAATACCGAGCCTGGTTTAAATTTCGTTATGGTATCACGTGTTTTTCCTAATATATTTGGTCTTTCCATAAAATTACCTCGTTAAAAATATTATGCACTTTTTTTAACGAAATTCAATTCTTTTAGTAAAGGAATTGTTTTAGAATTGTTAATTCGCTCAGAAAATAAAAATATCTCCATCATTTCAAAAGAGAATGACGGAGATATTTCGCCTTGTTTATTCTTGTCGCAACCAATCGGCTATATCATGAATTTCGATTCCTTCATAACTATATTTTGGATGTTTGGTTCTGGCAATAATCATTTTCGGATAAGCATCTCGGATCTGAAGCAGAGGAGCGCATTCTCTCTCAAATGTTTCCTGCCCGGAAATGTTGTCGCTGACCTGAATATAAATCTTCTCGCTGCCTCTCTGAGCAACAAAGTCGACCTCCTTTTGATAGAGCTTGCCGACATAGACATCGTATCCACGGCGAAGAAGTTCGATGCAAACGATGTTTTCATATACTCTGCCGTAATCCATATTTCTGCTTCCCAGTATTGCATATCGAATACCGCTGTCACACAAATAGAACTTTTCAGAACTTTCAAGGTATTTCTTGCCTCGGATGTCGTATCTTTTAATATCATAAAATACAAAAGCACTGCACAAATACTTAATGTACTTGCCGACGGTTACATGATTGGTCGGAGTCTCATTTGCTGTCAGCAGCTGACTAATCTTATTAGGGGAAGTCAGGTTGCTGATATTATCCATAAGGAACTCGCTCAGACGCTGTAAAACCAAAGTGTCCGGGAGCGCATATTTCTGCACCAAATCCCTTGTAACAATCGTTTCGTAGACCTCTTTGATATAGTTTGTTCTGTCTTTTTCGGTTCTGTAAGCGTAAGAACCTGCTAAACCGCCCCTGATAGCGTAATCATCAAAGAGCTTATCTTTATCACTAACATCATCATAATATTGGCAATATTCCCGGAAGCTGAAAGGAAACACATGAATTTCAATATAGCGTCCGGTAAACAGAGTTGCCAGATCCGCACTCAACAGGAAAGCATTGGAGCCTGTTACATAGATGTCGTATTTTCCCTTAGAGTACAGGCTATTAATTGCCAACTCAAACTTGGGGCACATCTGCACCTCGTCTACAAACAGATAGTTCGTTTTACCTTCCTGATAATGTTCTTCCACATAGGCGTGTAAGGCATGGTATTCCTTAATTTCCTCATACGCCAAATCCATGAAGTCAATGAAGATAATATTGATGTTTTCAAAATGGCTTTTCAGATATTCAATATACGCCTGCATCAGATTAGACTTACCGGATCGACGAATGCCCGTGATGATCTTGATGTCAGGAGTACCATTCAGTTCAATGATTCTGTCTAGATACTTTGCTCTTGTAATTGTTTTCATATCGTCACCCGCTTTCAAAAGTTGAAGATTTTTCATTTCTTGAAACCGCTTCGGTGTACTTATTATACTGTCTGCTAATGGTATATGCAAGAAGTCGGCTCAATGACCGCCAGTTCCAATAGCTTTGATAAGAACTTCGATGCACCGGAATCTTTCAGCTTTATAATTGATACAACATCACTTCTTCCAAAATATTAAACAGTAGCAAATGTATTATATAAAGCAAGCACATGATCTATTGTTTTCGTTGATGTATCCTTTAACTTATTAGCAATGGACTCTGAAATATCAATATCTACTTTTGTTTCATCAATGTCTACTTTTGAATGTCTACTTTTATATTGGCAGCATAGCTCTTCGCATTCTTTTTTACATGCTTGTACGCCATTACACGCCTACACATTCCGTTTTAAAAACAAAAATTGCAGCAACGAATCTCTCTAATCATTGCTGCAATAACGAATGTTCCCTGCGAGAATCGAACTCACAACTAGTGCTTAGGAGGCGCTTGTTATATCCATTTAACTAAGGGAACAATGGAACTCTCTTATTTTACCTATCCTGCAGTTTTCTGTCAATGCAGGGTAGGAACTAAGTTACTGCTAACCGGACTGTTTCCATATGCCCATCCTTAGGAAATTATTCCTTCACTATTCACTTTTTGATATTTTTGGTTCCTACTGTTTGGCTTATCGGGTACCGTCATTTCTATTTTTCCTGCGCTAAGTAAAGGCTTGATATATTTTTCCGAAAAGTTTCTTCTACCAACCAGCCCCATAAATTCTTGCATTTCTTTCCGACTGCGAGGAACAGAGCAAAATTGAATAAGATCTTGTATCGTGACTTGCTCCTTATCTTGTTCCTTTACTTGCTCCTTATCTTGTTCCCTGGAAGCAAGATCTATAGACGGCCCGACCATAGCTGTTGCAGCTTCAGATAGAGGAATAATAGTTGTAAAGACATCAGCTTCTGTAAATATAGGCTCTCCGCCGGAATACATCTTCGTGTATTTATAGCTGTTTCTCATACCACTTCCAAGCTCATCAGCAAGTCCAATCTCTCGGAAAACCTTTGCTATCGGCGGATTCTTTGCAAATGGCCTGAATGTTTTCAGATGCAGGTTTCCGTGCCCGTGCGCAAGGTTAGCATTTTCTGTTGTGATCTTATCCCTCTCAATGACGAGTTGATGAGCTGAACATCGTCGCAGGGCTAATACAGGACAATATCCGCTTCACCATTAAGGACGGTACGGAAATCCGAGTATAATTCTGCACATAAAGCAAGCTCCCGATTTTCGGATTTGATTCCGATGGTCGGGAACTTTTCAGCTTCTCGCTGAGCTTTGCCGGTCTGCTTGAGTTCAGTTTTCATTTCTTCCCGTTACATCTGCCGTCTCAATTACTATATGCTCCGCCCATTTTTCCGCCTCTGGAAAGGCTTCTCGAATCTCATCCGGCAGTTCCTGTGTAAAGCGATATTCCGACACACCTATAGGCTTTACCATATCTTTTAATGCAAATTCAGCTACAGTCCTGTTCTTGTCCCGGCACAGTATAAGGCCTATTGAAGGATTATCAATCTCTGTTTTCAGCTTCTCATCAACAAGAGATAGGTAGAAATTCATCTTCCCCGCATATTCTGGAATAAATTTCTTTGTTTTGAGATCTACAACCACATAGCAATGTAGGACTGTATTGTAGAACAGGATATCAAGTGCAAACTCATCTTTGCCGAGTGTCAATGGATACTGATGCCCCATATAAGCAAAGCCCTTGCCCATTTCCAGAAGAAAATTTGTAATGTTCTTTACAAGCTCATCCTCTATCTGGCGTTCCTTCATCTTTTCGTCAAACTCAACGAAATCAAAAATGTATGGGTCTTTCATGGTCTGTATCGCTAGTTCGCTTTGTACCTCCGGAAGAAGTTTCTCAAAATTTTAAAGTTTTCCTCCTTGCTCACGGTCAATCAATCCCGTAGCAATCTGATGTTCTAATACTGCAACTGACCATCCATTCTCAATCGCCTTCACTCCATACCAGTATCGGGACTCCATAGTTTTCAATTTTTCAATCAGCACAAGATTATGAGACCACGGCAATTTTGCAGACACCGTCTGCAAAAAGTTCTGATCCGTTATCTCTCTAGCAAAACGCTTCATATACCGGAGGTTTCTCGCTGAATAGCCCTTTGCCTCTGGAAAAGCCAGTTTAATCTCCTGTGCCAATGTATCAATAAACTTGTTTCCATATGCTGTATTCTTGTTCAAATCATTTCCGATATCTCAATACAACCTGATTAACTGCTCATTCACATTCAGCAAAGCCCTGTATTGCGCGGCTTTAATCTTATCCTTGATATCCGTTATGAGTTGGATTTGAGTACTTTCCTGTAACTCCATCTTATCCTCCAATTTTGCAGTCCCCGTCTGCAAATTCCATTTATCTTGATTTTCAGGCAGAGAGGCAATCGCTGAATTGTATTAAACTCTGCACTTTGCTTTCATATACACGGCAGTTTGAATAAAGCTTCAGAATTGACACCAGCATGTTTACGATACTTGACGGTATATAAATTTCTAACAGCCATTTTCCAATGTCCTCTATTTTCTATTTGTTTGATGTTGAAGCAAATTATTACTTTGCTCAAGATCTATCTCTCCAGTCCTTTTTCACCTGCTCCCAGATGGCAAAGGCCTTCCGAATTCGTTCTCCCCCATGACGATACTCAAAAACATCTTCCAGTTCCTTATCGGAATAAGCAGAAAGGTCATGGGAATACATCCACATACGCTCATAATGTTCCCGTCTATACATGGATTTTCCCCATTCACTGCTGTCTGTCCAAAGGGTTCCCAAAAGGAAGATTCCGCTAATCAGGAGGCAAAAAGCAAATCTGCCCTGCGCTGTTTTTTGTCTCCGATCAATCCTTATCTGCTCTCCGATTTCCATTTTCCGGTCTACGCCTATTTTCTGTTCTATTCTTGATGCCTGTTTTGTTTGAGATTTCTGTTCTGTTCTTAATTCCTGTCCCGAACTAAATCTCTTCTCATTCTTCCATAAGAACAAGAGCAAAAATGCTCCCAGCAAAGCACTTTGATATTGCAGGGCATAACGGCTTTGAAAAGCATAGCTTTCCTTTAAAAACATATAGCGGGTAAGGAAAACCAGGGCATGACTGGCTAAGCCGTGAAGAAGCAATAATCCGGGCAACAAGCCAAAGTAGAAAATCTCTCCACTATTTTCTGCTGCCATAGCATTTTTTCCTATCCGATTTTTCGCCTCTTCTTGCCCCTGCTCTGAAGAAAAGTCTTCCTTGCTTTTTCTAGCAAAACTCCTGTTTCCCGGAATTTTAGAAGATGCAAAAAACCTCCAAAGATACAAGAGGGTCATAAAAATATAAAAGAAAAGCACAAATGCGCCAATCAAAACGATCCCTTTTCCCTGTATCGCTCCGTCTCTAAGAAGCTTCTCCAGATTTTCCCCGGAAATAAGCATGGAGGAAAAGCCGTAAAAGATAAATTTCACCACAAAAAGCAGATGATTTTGTAGTACCTCTTTTAGGGAAATGCTTTCCGCCCCGGCATATTCATACACCGCATAGTGATTGCTGAGAAGATATAGAAAAAGGCAAAGTCCGTTGGAAATCAGGAGAAGAATCGTCCCCTTGATATCCCAAAGCTTCTTCCCCAAAGCCAGGAAGAAGAACAGAGCAAAGCAGGAAAGGAATACCGCCAAGCAGTAGGGGCCTGCCACCAGTAAAATAAATGGCGGATAAATCGATAGAAGAAGCAAGGAGCTTTTCTTGCTGAAGGCCTGATCCAAAGCATAGAAATAGTCATAAAATGCTGAAAAGGCCAGAAAATGAATATAACCTGAGCCATTTAAAAGCATTTCCCACTTATTTAAGCTGTAAAAAAGAATCAAAAACAGAAGCTGCTGCAAAAAGGGCAGCTGCTTTTTTCTCATAAAAAGCAGTAAGGGTTTGCTGGCTAAGAATAGTCCCAGTACCCCAAGTACCCGGTCAAAAATCAGGGTATAGCCAAAAGAATAACGGTTTATTTCCCTAAAAAAATAGGTCAAGGGAATTCTGGTTAAAATATCCTTTTGCAGTAAATCTCCAAGCTGAAAGGGCTTTCCCAAGTAAGAATTTACCAGCCGGATATAGTCGGAATACAAAACATCCGTAGTACTTAGAAGAACATAAAAGAGAATGACAAGGGCCATAAGGAAAGAAAGGAGCAATGAAGCAATGGGGAGCTTCCCTTCTTTCCCCTTGGAAAACAGATGCTTGCCCGAAGCCGATGCCCCAAAACCTTGCCCTAAGGGAACCCGCTCTCCGGAAGCTTCTTCGCCGGAACTTTTCACATCAAAAGCTTGCTCTCCGAAAGCTTTTACGCCTGCAGTCGGTGCCGTAGAAACTTCTGACCCGGCCACCGGTATATTTCTGTTTTGTCCCTCATGCTCTGCCATGCTTTCCCTCCCTTTCTCCGCTATGTATTAGCTTTTATATAGTCCTTTGGCGCAACCCCATTTTTCATAAATACAGTTTTAGAACAAATTTATGCTATTGGCCAAACTGCTCTAATTTTTCTGCTTTCGAAGCATAGAAGCAAATCTATTTTCACTTCTACATTTCAAAAATCAGATTACTCTTTTCTCCGATCCGGAGAATCTTTTAATATCAGAGGTTGGGAAATACCTCCTGGGTAATGTCCCTATAGGCTCTTTCCTCCGGAACTTCCTTTAAAACAAGGCTGTTGTAGGAATTCGCTTCCGACGGAAGTTCCCTAAAGTCCTTGATGAAATGAATCTTCGTACCCTGTCCGGACATTTCCGGATCAAAGACCTGAAAGAAGGTATCTCCGTAGAACTTACTCATCTTGAAGTTATTTTCCAGAATATAAACTTGTTTTCCCAAAACATAATCTCGACCATACTTCCCTATGGTCTGCTCAGCCAAGGAGTTCATCCGGTCCTGATCCTCCCAAAAGTAAATTCTGGGGAAAGACTCACGATATTTCATTTCCGCAGGGAAGCGCAGGCAAACGAAGAGCAGGGCAAAAAATGTGGGAATCGGCATACCGGTATTTCCCAAAAGATAGGCAAAATACAAAAGAGAAGCCGCAAAGCTAACATAAACCCACCGCATTTCCACGCGAATCGTGATGGAAGAACAACCGATGCAAAGGGCAATAAAGCATAAGAACAAAATATTTTTTCCAAAAAACTCTTTTTTCAGCTTTCCCTTGAGAATGGCAAAAAGCAAAGCCAAAAGAATGCTAAAGGCTAAAACTGCAATGGAAGCGTAAATGACATAGCGATGCTTTCTGCCTACTTCTTCCCAGGAAATTCCAGCTAGGTAATCCGGCCCCGCCTGAATGCCAAAAATATAGAATACCTGAGAAAAGGCATGGGACAGAGCTTTCGTCAGAGAAAAGCCGTCCTGTACCTCCGTTCCTCCCGTTCCCTTCGGCACGAAAGAACCGATAGCCAAGCTTCGAATGATAAAGAACAAAAAGGCTTGCACAAAAGGCAGGAAGAAGGGAAGAATCTTCGGTCTTTTCAGGGCTTTGCTCTCCGGATGATTCTGTTTCCTTGCACTTGCGCTTACATTTGCACTTGCACTTGCATTTACACTTTCACTTACATTTGTATATGCACCTGTACTCGCACTTATATATGCACTTGTACTTGCGCCGGTATTTACACTTGTACTTTCACTTTCGCCCTGCTCCACTACAATATACTGCTTTCCCACGGCAGCAATCCCTGACAAAGCGGACTCCGAAGCTTTTGCATAATCTGCAGCTTTCGCACCATCTAAAGCTTTCGCATTTTCCGATTCTTCCGCTTCTTTTAGCCCTATATTCTGCACCCCGACAGCAGTATTTACCTCCGCCTGTTTTCCTCTGAAAATGAGGGGAATATAAAATAACGGCAGTAGAGCCACATATCGCTCATGGGTGAAAATCAAGAGGAAGAAAAACAGATGAGAAAAGAAAAGCATTTTCCCAAAAACCCTCTCCTGGCAGTCGATTTGTCGGTAAAGAAAATACAAAGTGAAAAGGGCAAAGCCCAAAGCCAGGGTTTCCAAAATGCCGATGGCCTGCCCAATCTGGTAATAGGCAAAGTGGGCAGAGAGAAAAAGAACCCCTAAGGACAAGGAAAGGATGCGCTTCTTCGTCATTTTCAAAGAAAAGAAAAAGAGAAAAAAGGCCAGCAGGCTGTTTAGGAAAATGTTGAAATGCAAGTAACGGTTGGGATCTGCCCCAACTAAAGCCATTTCGATATAGGAAATCGCCCAATACACCGGGCGGAAACGTACCGCCTGCCCAATTGGAAAGCTGAATTCAAAGAAGTTTTGCTCCCGGAAAAAGGAAAACAAATACAGGTCATCCATGTAAAGGGCCTTGATGTGAATCTGCCGGTTAATCCAATAGGCAGAGCCCAATAGGAAGAGAAAGGCCAGCAAATAGCCTCCCAGCGGTATTCCTTTTATAAAAGCTTTATTTCCTTCTTGTTTCATTTACTCCTTACCTTTCTATTGGCGGATTTCGTAATGCACTCCACCTGCTATTTATTCCCTATAGATATAGCGAAACGCGGTCACGTTTTCGCGATATTCCAAACGTAGTGATTTATTCCCTAAAGATATAGCGAGGCTGCCACTTTCATCCTACTGTCAACTACTGCTTTCATGCCTTCGGAAACCCTATTGCAAATACTCCGACAGCAACTGTATGATCCTGTCTTTTTCCATCTGCTCTTCCGGACTTAATTCCGGATAGGGCCTTTCTTCCCAAGGATATTCTAAACGCTCTTTCCGAATCTGTAAAAGTAAAAGCTGTTCCGCCCCTTCGCCATTGGATTCTGAAAATGCCTTTACGCCATCAAGCGGCAGAATTTTATTTTTCTCCACCAGCATAGGACTTTGGAAAATGCCTTCCTCCGCCATTTGCAGAAGCATCTCCCTGGCCCGCTCTTCTCTCTCATCATGCAGGAAGCTTTGCTCCAAATACACATAGTCGGTATTGGACCATTTTAAGAACCAGGCAAAATAGAGGGGGGAATCATAAAGTCCCGGACTTCCTCCGGAGCCCTCCACGTCCGTAATGCTTTGCACATTGCAGGGGATTCGATAGCATTCCGGCATCTCCGCAAAGGCCAAAACATGGTGCCTTGGATTTTTTGTCATTTCCAAAAATGCCGGGAGACTTCCTTTTTCGCCCTGATTTTCCAGTTCCACCAAAGCATGGTCATAATAGCCCTTGTTGGCTAAGTCAATGGGAGTAAAGCCCACCGCCCCCGCCCAGCTGGTGGTGATGGTGCTAAGAAATGCCGCAAGGTAGAAAGGAAAGAAGAAAAAGGCTTTTAAAAGAAGGATAAAGCCCTTGGAACCGGCTGTATTTGTCTTCATAAGACCTTTTTGAGCATTCTCTTCCTGAAGACGCTCCTCTTGAAGATTCTTCTGAGCATTCTCTTCCTGAGGACGCTCCTCTTGAAGATTCTTCTGAGCATTTTCCTCTTGAAGATTATTCTCCTGAAGATTTCCACCGCTAAAGCATAGCAGCAAGGCCAGACTTTCCCATAAAATATAGTAATTCCCGTCAATCTGCCAAAGCATTACAAAACTTAATAAAGAAAATGCCATAATCACAAGGAAGGACAAGCTAAGGGGAAGGTAATCCCAAGGAGAAGCGTCATCGCTCCCCCTACAAAGAAAGGCTTCTCTTCCCGACGAACTATTTCTTCCAAGTAAGCTATTTCCTCCCGGTAAGCTATTTTTTCCCGGTAAGCATTTTCTTCCTATGGAAAAGCACTGCCATAAAGCGAATAGTAAAATCAGCGGAAAAAGCACACCGCTCCAGGCAATCGCCACATGCTCCATATCCTCTCCCACAGGATAAAAAAGAAAAGAAAAGAGTCTACGGAAAAAGGAGAAGGCAGATTCCGAAAACGAAAGCTCCCCGCTGTAATCCACATGGGCATCCAGATTAAAGGGCCAGTTTACATGAAAGCCGATGGCCTTGAAAATGCCGGTAAAGGTGGTGGAAAAGGGAAGCCCGGTAATCAAGAAAGTCCGTAGGGTAATCAGTCCTGTATAAACTAGAGAAAAAAGGACAAAGGGAAGCTCCGAAGTCCATTTCTCTCCCTTCGCCTGAATTGTATTATGATTTGTATTGCTATTTATGCCGGTATTCGCATTGATGTTGAGATTTTCTTTCGTATTTGTTTTTGTATTACTCTTTCCTAAAAACTCCAAAAGCATGGTGAGGAGAAAAACGATTCCCAGTAGCGTAGAGAAGACCACCGCCGTAGGTTTAAAGCTGTAGCTGAAAAAGAGCAGGAAGCAGCTTTGCAATCTCTTTCTTTTTAGGAAGAAATACAAAGCAGATAATTGAAGCAAAAGGGTAAATAAATCCGTTTTCATGGTAAGGGACATATTCCCCACAGACGATAAAAGAAAGAAACAGAGTATGCCAAGGTAAAGCTTCTTTCTGTTTTTCTGAAAATGAAAGAGCAGTAGCCCAAAAACCAAGGCCAAGGCCAGATAGGTCCATAGGCTGAAGGACAAAAGAAAGCCATAGCCCGGAAGATAATTTAAGGGATAGGTTAAAAGCTCCAGTCCCTTGGGATAGCTGTAAACGCTGTTGATTTGCCCGTGGGCAGAGAAAAAGCCCTCCGGAAACAGGACATACGCGCTTCTAAGTCCGTAACGAAGGGAGTCATAATCCAATGCCACATTGCTGCGGTTCATTTGCAGGATAAAAAAGGGAAGGGCAAAGACCAAGGGATACAGTGCCCCCTCCTGAAAGTCCTTTTCTAAAAAGGCCAAAAACCGTTTAAAGTCTTTAAATATTTGCAAAGGTCTTCCCGTGGTAATAAAGCGAAACAAAAGGGCAAGCACAAAAAACCATAAGCCGGAAACAAGCATTGGCAAAAGCATACGGTGAAGATAGGCAAAGACCAGCGTTGGTAAAATAAAGAGAAGAAAGAGATAGCTAAGAAAAGCTCTATTGATTGCTTCTCCGGAAGCTTCCCTTCTCAAAAAAACCCCTTTCCCCGGGGCATTCTGCATTTTCCTTTTGAGAAAAAAGCCCATAAGACAAAGGAAGAGATAGGCAAAAAGCCAAAGCATTTCCCGGAAAGCGACTTGGGTTTTCTCTTCTAAAAAACGCTCCAGGTTTCCCGAATCACGAAAAAACAGCAGAAAAAAATAAAGGGAAAGAAGACCGATTCCTCCACCGGCGATTGTTTTTACAATGCTTCCTCTTCTTCCCTCTGCCATTCCTATATCCCTTCTACCCTTTTTGTTATACTTTAGCAAATTTTTTACTTGTCGTTAGCGTCTTTCTGTCTTCGATGCTAAATCCCTTATCATTTTGATGAATGCCTTATCCTCTATACCTGAGCATATTGCTAAATATCTTGCTATTCATATTTCTGTATTTTAGGCTATTTAGGAGGTTTTTTCAAGATGAAGGATTAATCGAAAAAAATTTCCATAAGAAACAGGAGAAAGTGCATAAAACCACCCTCTATTTTTTCAAAAAATAAATACAAATTTATAGAACTATGTTACAATCATAACAATCTACATGTTGGAAAAACAGAAAGGAGATTTTATGGGTGCAAATTGGATTGTTTGTCTTGTGGTGGTGATTTATCTTCTGGCCATGCTGTTTATCGGCTGGTATTCCTCCACAAAAATCACAAGTAACACGGACTTTATGGTAGCAGGGCGTAGGTTGGGACCGCTGCTGATGGCAGGAACTCTTGCCGCAACGGAAATCGGAGGGGGCAGCTCTCTAGGCGTTGTGCAAAACGGAATGTCCGGCTATGGCTTAAGTGCCGCTTGGTATATTATCACCATGGGAATTGCCTTTGTCATTCTCTCTTTCATGGCTCCCAAGTTCCGAGCCGCCACGGTAAAAACCGTACCGGAGTACTTCCGGAGACGTTACGGAAAATCCTCCGGATTGGTTACTGCCATTATCATGCTGCTTCCTTTAATAGGGCTTACCGCAGGACAGTTTATTGCATCCTCCGTTATTCTTTCCACTATGCTGGGACTGAGCTATAAGCTTTCCGTAATCATTGTTGCGGTGGTTGTAACGGTTTATTCCATTATGGGCGGTCTTTGGAGCGTAACCCTTACCGACTTTGTCCAGGTCTTTCTGATTATTATCGGTATGATGGCGGCTGTACCTTTCGCCCTCTCCCATGCCGGCGGTGTGGAAGCCGTAATTCAAAATGTTCCTAAGGAGAGCTTGAATCTTTTCGCCGGCTATGATTTCTTCGGTATTCTTTCTCTCGTCATTATGTACGTAGGAACCTTCTCTGTAGGACAGGAAGCGGTTTCCCGTTTCTATGCCGCAAGAGATGAAAAGGCGGCAAAGCAGGGAGCTTGGCTTGCCGCACTGTTAAACTTTATTTATGCCTTTATCCCTACTGTTTTGGGATTGATTGTACTTGCACTGATCAACATGGGAAAATTCTCTGCCGATGAATTTGCTTCCGTTGGCGCACGGTATGCCTTACCGATTCTGGCGATTCGCACCATGCCTGCTATCATTTGCGGCCTGCTCTTCTCCGGTGTTATCTCCGCCACCATGTCCAGCTCCGACTCCGACCTTTTGGGAGCCGGATCCATCTTTGCCAATGACATTTTCAAAATCTTCCTTAAGCCAAATGCCAGTAGCAAGGAAGTTATGAATGTGACCAAGATTACCATGGTTTTGGTAGGTATCGCTTCCATGTTTATTGCTCTTTTCAACACCCAGAGCATTGTTTCCATCCTGATGTTCTGCTTTACCCTTCGAGCTGCCGGTTCCTTCTTCCCCTATGTACTGGGACACTTCTGGAAGAAAGCCTCCACGGCAGGAACCATTGCATCTTTGGTACTTGGAACCATTACCGTAGTCTATCTGGAACATGTGTCCAAGGGAATGCTCTTCGGTATCCACTTTAGTCAGGCCATTATTCCCGGACTGGTAGCCGCCTTCTTCGGCTTTATGGTTTTCTCCATTCTCATGCCTCCCGCAAAGGAAGGAACAGAGCTGGCGGAGGAAGCAGACGACTAATCCGGACACAAGTTTCTAATCGTAAAAAGAAGAGATATAGACCGTTATCCATAGAACAGGTCCAAAATCGGGCGCGCTCTCGCTAACCTCGCCTCGTAGGGGTACTAAGCGAAAAACTTCAGTTCCTTTGTTTTTCGCAAGTACCCACGGGCTCAGATTGCCCCTTTTATACAGCTATCTGCCAGAAAGTTAAGCTAAACCTTGTTCTTTCCCTCTCTTTTTTTCACCTGAAAGCGTTGTGGCCGGATTAGGACTTCTTCCAACACCACGCCCTCTCTTTGGGAGAGTAGCATTTCCACTGCCGAAGCCACATCCTCCGGCAGAAGGTAGCTTCCTTCGTCTCCCACGGTAAAATCCGCATTTCGGTAGAGCTTGGTATCCGTCATGTCCGGTAAAACACTATGTACCTTTAGACCGCTTTTTCTATATTCGGAAAATAGACTTCTGGCGAAGGACAGTAGTCCTGCCTTTCCTGCCCCGTACACCGCCCCATAGGTATTTCGCTCCAAAGCGGTTACGGAGGAGATGAATATGATGTGCCCCCGATTTTCCTTTAACTCACGCAAAAAATATTGCGTCAATATCATGGGGACTTCCAGATTCAACTCTGTCATCTCTCGAATTTCTGCTTCTTTCACATTTTCCTGCAAGCCATAGTAGGCTACCCCCGCCGAATGCACCAATATAGCAAGCTTTCCCTTTTCCCGAAGGCTTTTTAAAAATCTGTCCCTTTCTTCTTTCTTCCGTAAATCCAAAGAAATCGCTTGAAAAGAAGGGGCAAGACCGGAAAAGTCTCGGCCAATACCATAGACGGTATAGCCTGCTTTTTGCAGGCTTTCCGCAATAGCAAAGCCAATGCCGCCTGAGGCTCCGGTGACCAACGCCAGCTTCTCTTGCTGTTGCTCCTTACACAAATTTTCCAATTTCACACCCCTTTTCTTCTCATGCCCCGTGTCTTTTTATAAGCTTGCCCTTAGTTCTGTTTCAGGTCTTAGTTCCTGCCTGCCTCTATTTTTCATTTACACCATCTGCTTCCCGGTTATCCCAACGGAAGATTTTTTCCTTTGGGATCCTTGCCAGTAAACGGCTATACAAAAAGCCTTCCATTTCTTCCATCAGCTCCTTGGGATAATGGTAGTAACCCCCGGTATTTTCATAGGGAAATTGGGTATGGGGAGAATGGGGCAAAGCCTTACCCATAGCCTTTAAATAGCTTTCCGAAATCCGAAAGCTTCCCAAACTGCAATCATGAATCTGCTCCATGGGGATTTTTTCAAAAACTTCTTGGAGCAAAGCACCATAGAGCTCCTTCCAACGGGGATGATAAATCATAGGATCAAAGCAAAGCCGCACCAGATAACCTTCTTCCAAAGCCTTTTGAATGGCAATGATTCGGGAGGAAAGCCTGGCAGTACCCTCCTCCGCCTCTTCTATAATTTCCTCCGGGGACAGGGTAAAGGCGAAAATCATTCGTTTTCGGCCCTCCAAAGATAAGGGCAATCTTTGCATTTTTCGCCAAAGCCCTTCTCCCCCTGCCTTGGTTCGCACCTCGATACGAAGAGCATTTTCCTGATTTAAAAAGCGGGCAAATTCCTCCACATAGGGATAAATTCCCTCCATCGCCAGCAAATCCGTATCATAGGAAATGCAGAGATACAGGCTTCCCTTCTCCGCTATCCACTTCCTGCAATCGGCAAAATAATCCTCCAGATTCAAAAACATCACCAGATTGCTGCTGGGGTACATCCCCTGCAAATAACAGTAGGCACAGTGAAAGGGGCAATTCATCAGGAGGGAGGTATAGCAAAAATGGCTTTCCGAAAAATCCTGGCATACCACCGCGCCATCATACAGCCTTTGTCCCTCTTTCTTTGCCAAGATCAACTTTCGGCTATGGGACTGGGCAAGCCGTCCCTGTTTCTTTCGATTAAACACATCCTTGTAGTGCTTAATCGGAATGACTTTTGCCTTGGGAAATTTTTGTAAAATCCCCTTGGTTTCCGGGCTCTGCAGCAGGGCCTCCTCCACATAAATATGCCGAAAATGCTCTTGATAGGGATAGCTTTTTTCGCATTTTCCTTCCGGCAATGTGATTCCGGAACGCTCACAAGGGATTGGCGATATAACTTCGGAATCGTTGTCATGAATTTGCAACAGATTGCCCGAGCCATGACATTTTACCTGCAAAATTCTTTCGGATAAAATCCATTCCTTCAAAGAGGAAAGGGCTTTTTTCCCTGCTCTTTTATCAATTAACGTAAGCCTACCTTGCTTATCTATATCATTCCCAACACCTTTGAGAACCTCTTCTTTAGCCCCATTTTCGGCATCCTGAAGGGCATCGTTCCCTGCATTCCGTCTTCCAAAATTCTGCTCTAAATATTCCCGGACTTCTTCCGCGGAAATCCCTTGCAGAAAGGCATAACGAAGCAGTCTTTCCAGCTGTTTTTCCATCACAAAGGAACAATGCAAGCTTTCGGAAAGACTTTGAAGCTGCTGTCGAAAAGCAAGCTCCCCTTCTTCTTCCTTTCTTCTCTCTTTGGATTTTTCCTGTAAAAATCCGATGAAACGAAGAACTTTATTCTCTTCCTTTTGCAAAAGAGCTTGCATTCTATCCTGCCGGGATAAGGGAGAGAAAGGCATTTTTTCTTCATCGGGGCTTACCCCAAAATCCGTCACACAGCGAAGAAAAAAGAAATCTTCCGGAGCCAGGTAGAAATTCGCCGCCTGAAATACCGCGGCACTTTCCATATCGTAAAGCAAGGTGTTATTCAATCCGCTAACGCCTTCGGAATCGCTGTGTCTTTCGGAGACGCTTTGTTCTCTGGAATCTCCGTGTATTTCGGAGATAATTTGTTCTTTGGAATCGCCGCGTCTTTCGGAGACGGTATCTCTATCCCCCATAGAGCCAAGTTCTAAAATCTTATCCCCCGTTAAAAGCCCGGCTTCCGGAAAATCCAGCTTATACAGTAAATCCGGATAAAAGCAGCGGCCTGTGCTTTGCTGTTCCAGCTTTTGAATCCAAAACCAACGGCCCATCAGCTCTTCTGATGCTGTCCGATTCTTTCCTAATATCACTGCCGCACTCCCTAAAGAAAGCAGGATATCTCCCTTTTTGGCTTTTTCCTCTTGCAAAGTAGCCGCAACAGATATAGAAGCATTAATCTGTCCCTGTCCGGTGATGGTCAGGAGGATTTCTTCTCCTTCATACTGCAAAAAGGGAAACGAAGTTTTTCGTTTCCCCAGACTTAGTTTCTTGATAAAATGTTCTACTTCTCCCTTGTGGGCCGCAAAGATATAGACCATGTTTATTCCTTTGTTTTATTTCTTAAGCTTGTTCCTAGGCTTTATTCCTTGGCTTTATTCCTTGGCTTTATTCCTTGGCTTTATTCCTTGGCTTTTTTCTTGGCTTTTTTCCTTAGCTTTTCTCCTGTTCCGCTCTTCGATAGGCTTCCCTATAGAAATAATCCTGAGAATCCAATCGTTCCTCCGGCATAGGATCCGGATCATGATATAGACCGTCGGAAAGAAGCCATTTTCCTTTTTCCGTATCTTGGAAGCCTAAGTCAAAGATTTTCCGAACCCGATTCTTATTCTCAGGATCCCAGATGGGCACAGCCACCTCCACCCTTCGAAGGGTGTTTCTGGTCATGCAGTCCGCACTGGCAATGTAAAGCTCCTCTTCCTCTCCCTGTCCAAAGCGATAAATCCGGGAGTGCTCCAGATACCGGCCAACGATGCTTCGAACGGAGATGTTCTCCGTCTTTCCCGGAATTCCGGGGATGAGACAGCAAATGCCTCGTACCAGAAGCTGAATCACTACACCGCTTTTGGACGCGTCAATCAAGGCATCAATAATATCCTTATCCGTAAGGGCATTTAACTTGAAACCGATATAGCCGCCTCTGCCCTCTTCGCATTTTTTCTTTTCTCCCTGGATTTTTTCCAGGATACGATTTTGTAGACCGTGGGGAGCCACCCAAAGAGCCTCCGTAGATTCCACAGTTTCTCCCAAAAGAAGGGTACGGAAAACCTCTGCCGCATCCTTTCCGATGCTTTGATTTGCGGTCATTAGACAAAGATCCGTATACAAAGTAGCGGTTTTTTCATTGTAATTACCGGTTCCGATCTGGGTAATGTAGTGGATTCCCTGTTCCGTCTGTTTCGCGATTAAGCAAAGCTTGGAATGTACCTTATAATTGGGCAGACCGTAGATTACCTGACAGCCTGCATCCTCCAAGCGATGGGACATTTCGATGTTGTTGGCTTCGTCAAATCTTGCCCGAAGCTCCACCAAAACCAGGACTTCCTTTCCATTTTCCGCGGCTTCACAAAGGATATCCACGATCTGGCTATGACTGGCTACCCGGTACAGGGTAATTTTAATGGAAACCACGGAAGGATCTCTGGCTGCGTCCTGCAACAAGCCTAAAAATCCCTTCATGCTTTCGTAGGGGTAGGACAGCATCAAATCCCGACGTTCTACCTGAGAAAGGACGGACTCGCCTTTTTGAATGTAGGCAGAGCTTCTGGGGCTGTACTTCGGGTAGAAGAGCTCCGTCTTCTCTCGAAAGCTGTTCTGTAAGGTAAAGAGGAAGGACAAATCCAAGGGTGTTCCGCAGTGCAGGATGTGCTTATGGGAAATGCCAAGATGCTCCGCTATCTTTTTCTTCACGGACTTATGCAGCTCTCTGGTAAATTCCAGTCGCACCGGATTTAAACGGTTTCGCTTCTTTAAAAGCTGCTCCATCATGCCTCGATAATCCAGATCCTCATCGTAGACATCCGTAGCATCAATATCCGCATTTCGGGTAATCCGAAGGATGGACTTTTCCTTAATCTGATAACCGGGATAAAGCTTGGACACAAAGTGTAGAATCAACTCCTCGGACAGCATGTGGTATCCCTTTCTTCCGGGAATCTCGATGAGTCGTTTGAAAACCGGGTTCCAGCAGGGCACAATTCCCAGCTTCTTTTTTCCGTTCTTGCTTTCCAGACGTACCACCGCATAAAGCTCCCGGTTCTGTAAGAAGGGGAAGGGCTGTGTCTTTCCCACAATCATGGGAGAAAGGTAGGGACGAATGGCCTGATCAAAGTAAATTTCCAGCTGACTTTGCTCCGCCTTGGACAGTCTTTGGAAGTTAATGATGTGGATGCCCACCGGCTCCAGCTCTCCCATGACCTGCTCATAAATTTCTTTCCGCTTTTGCTCCAGGCGTTGAACCTCTTCTAAAATCAAATCCACCTGTTCTTCACTAGTAAGATCCGTTTTATTGTCCCGGGTAGTTTTCTTAGAGCGCATTTGCTGCATCAAGGTACCCACACGTACCATAAAAAACTCATCCAGATTGGTCTGGTAAATGGAAATAAAGGGCAGACGATCCAGGAGGGGCACTCGCGGATTTCCTGCCTCATCTAAAACGCGCTCATTAAATAAAAGCCAAGATAGTTCCCGGTTTTGATACGCTTCTCTTCCTTCCTTCATTTTCCATCCCTCTTTTCTCTCTATATCGGCAGGAAAGAATTTCCCCTTATCCGGATCCTGCCTGTCCATGTGGCTGTCTCTTTCGTTATGCAGTAAGGTCTGCTTCGTTTCTTTCCTATTCCTTAAAGATAATAAATCTTCCCTCCCCCTCTGTACAGAGGGAAGAGGGAAGAAATTTTGTTTTCTACGAAAATGAAAGCTTCTGAAATGGCGATTTTTCCGCTCTGTCCAAGACATAGCTTAAGCCTTTTCGTTCTTTGCCAAAATCGGCATGATAATTCCTAAAACAGAAAGCACCACCGGGGTGATGATATTTAAAGCCATGGTGAAAGGATCATCGGAGTGCATTCCCATCAAACAGCAGATTGCGGTAAGGGCAAAGCACCATACACCGAAGCCCAGAGCCACTGTATTATTCTTTACAAAGTAATACTCTCTTGGGAACTTGTCTCCGGCCTTTCTTAAAGCAATGTAAGCCACGAATACCCAAAGGTAACGAAGAGGCATACATACGGAGTTTAACTTAGTCAGCTGCTTCAATACCGCTGCCGCTCCCGGAACAAAGGACTGTGCCAGGATGATGGAGCCGGAAAGTACAGCTACCATGACAATACCGTTTACATAGCTTCCTTCCTTGTTCTGCTTTAAGAGCTTCTTGGGGAAGAAAGGACGAGTCTCTTCATTGTCCAAAAGCATACGAAGAGGAGCATCAATACTGATAATCAAAACCGCAAACTGTCCGATTACGTTACAAAGCGCATAAATTACCAGTAAAGTGTCACCTACATGATAGTACTGGCCAAGCTTCTGGAATGCCCAGTAGGATCCGTTTGCCGCATAGGAGTCAAACGCTTCCTTGCTCTCATTGATTAATGCAGGGTCAAACATCATACCCATAGCGATGGTTCCCAGCATAGCACATACCACAACCATGATAGCCAGAGCAATCATTCCCTTGGGGAAGCCCTTACTGGGGTTCTCTACCTTATTTACATAAGGAGAAATCTTCTCACATCCGCCTACCGCAAATACCAGGATGGAAAGAGAGGTAAAATACTCCAAACGGAAATTTGGGATAAGGTTCTTTAAGCTGAAATCCAAAGAAACATAGTCTCCCTTAGGATTGATAGCCGGGGCCGCAAACATCATGACAATGTAGAGCAGGGACATAATAAACATACTGGAGCCCGCCAAGGTAGCCATCTTCTTCAAGGGGTTTAAGCCCTTGCTGGCTACATAGCAGAAGATAATGAGCAAAGCAAAGGTAATCAACTGAATCATGAGCGTGGGGAGCTTATCATAAAGCTCTGCGCTACGGAAGATTACCCAGGACAATGCCTTCAGTCCGCCGCTTGGCTTACTGGCAATATAGGTGATGTGACAAGCCCAATAGGTCCAACCTGCATAGTAAGCAAGCTTTGTGCCTAAGGTTTCTCTAATCCAGGAGCTTACACCGCCTCCCGCATGCTTGAAGGCAGAGCCCAGCTCTCCTACCATTAACGCATAGGGGACAAAATAAAGGGCAAACATGAAAATCCAGCTGAAAATAACCTGAATTCCGTTGAACCATACGAAGCCGTTGGTTACGTTTCCAAATCCCCATACTGTGGAAAAGGCCATAAACGCCAGCATTTTCCAACTAATTTTTTTCTGATCCATACTTTTTCCTCTTCAATTCTAATTGCTGAAATCGTGTCACGAAGCTTCCGTAACACAGGTTGAGCGATTTTTTCCTCCGGTCCTGTTCTCCATTTTCAGTTCCAAAGAAAAATCTTTTTACGAAAAGAGAATTTCGTAATTTCCGTCACCCCGTCCCAAAACGGAGGAGGAGAAAAACAGCTTAGCTACTTCCACCATGTATCCGGTGTCCTTCACCCCTGCAGTTTCGTAGGGGGAGTGCATAGCCAGCTGGGCCAAACCGATGTCCACCGTATTCAGGGCTACCTGACTGTTGGAAATGTTTCCAAGGGTAGAGCCTCCCAACATATCGGACCTGTTGGTGAAAATCTGGAAAGGAACCTTTGCCTTTTCGCAGAACTGCTTGAAAATGGCGCCGGAAATTCCATCCGTGGTGTACTTCTGGTTGGCACTGTACTTAATGACAATTCCCTTATTGATATAAGGACGGTTTGTGGGATCCGCCTTATCCGGCTGGTTGGGATGTACCGCATGGGCATTGTCTGCAGAAAGCAGGAAGCTGTTCTGCAAAGCCTGCAAATACTCGTCTTCGGTCTTTCCGAAGGCACGAATAATTCGCATTAACACATCCTTTAGGAAGGTGGAAGCTGCGCCCTGCTTGGTACCGCTGCCTACCTCTTCATTGTCATAGACACAATGAACCGCCACGCTATGCTTTGGCTTTGCTGCAAGGATTCCCTGTAAGGAGGAAAATCCGCACTGCAAATCATCCAGTCTTCCGCTACAAAGGTACTCTTCCTTTGCCCCTAAGATGCTGGCCTTTTCCCTGTTGTAAAGGAAGAGGTCCGTATCCAGGATATCCTCCGGCTTAACTCCCAGTTCCTTTCCGATAAATTCCAGAAAGGCTCCCTTCTCCTGGAAGGAGGAAAATAAAGGCAGCATATCCTTTTGTGCATTGAAGGCATAGCCGTCGTTGACTTCACGATTCATGTGAATAGCAAGGTTCGGAATAATCATTAAGTCTCTGTCCACATTTAAGAGCTTAGTCTCTACTCCGCCCTTTGTCTTGCAAATGACTCTTCCCGCCAAAGACAGCGGTCTGTCCAGCCAGGGGGAGCAAATCATTCCGCCATACTTCTCCACATTCAGCTTCAGATACTCCTTGTCAATCCCGATTTCCGCATTGGCCTTGATTTTGAAAACCGGAGAGTCACTGTGGCTGGCCATCATCTGGAAGCCTTTGAAGTCCCCCTTGGGAAGGACAAAGGCAATTAAAGCAGATCCATTCCTTGTCACATAGTACTTTTCTCCTGCCTTCAGTTTCCAGGCCTCTCCCTCATAGAGAGCTTTAAAACCGCCCTTTTCCAAAGCCTGCTTCATATTTTCCACAGCAAAAAAGGCATTGGGACTTTGGTCCAAAAAGTCCATTAATTTACGGTTTATGCTTTGTTCTTCTTTGTCTATCGGCATATAGACTCCTTTCTAATCTTGCAAGAACCGGTGGTCACTGAAATACATCGTGACACCCGAATGGCATTATACCGTAAAAGCCCGGACAATGAAATACTGTCCGGGCTTTTCTTTTATGCTATTTATGCAAAACTATTTGTTTAATGCTGTTTCTATTTATTCAAAACTATCTGTTCTGAGAAATAGCTTCCAAGCAATTTGACAAAGGAGATATTATAGTGCAGCTTCTACAGCCTTTCTTACCTCTGCCATATCTGCGGTGGGCTCAAAGCGGGCAAGTACATTTCCCTTTCTGTCCACCAGGAACTTGGTAAAGTTCCACTTAATCTCCGGATTCTTCTCATAGTCCGGATCAATCTTGGGAAGCATATCCCGAAGAAGATCCGCCATCTTTCCTTCTCCGAAGCCCTTAAAGCCCTGCTGCTCCTTTAAGAAACGGTAAAGAGGAATCTGGGTTTCTCCATTTACATCCACCTTCTTCATCTGAGGGAACTGGGTATTGTAGTTTAAAGTACAGAACTCATGAATTTCCTCATCCGTTCCGGGAGTCTGTCCGGCAAACTGATTGCAAGGAATATCCAGAATCTCCAGTCCCTTGTCGTGGAATGCCTCGTACATCTCCTCCAGCTCTTTGTACTGAGGAGTAAATCCGCAGCCTGTTGCAGTGTTGACTACCAATACAACCTTTCCTTCGAAATCCTTTAAGTCCTTCTCTCCGCCCTTGGTGTCCGCTACCTTGTAATCATAAAATCCCATAAAAAACTCCTTCCTAATACTATACTAACGTTCTATTTGAATTCCCTTCCGTCTTTGGCTTTTTGAAAGATTTTTGGCAATTCAATTTTTTACAATCTTTATTGTAGTGAGGGCAAACTTTCCTGTCAAGGAAAAGAATCTAAAAATTCAAGAAAGTCTAAAAATCCTCTATGCCTATACTTTTTCTCCAAATGTTGCAATCGCAACAAACTTTATTTTTTCTCTTTGCTATACTTTGCTCAGATTCAAAAATTGTAAGTCAGAGTTTACAGGAGGATAAAATAATGGCACAGATTACTAGTGATATGTTGGTAGGACAGATTGTAAATGAGTATCCTATGTTAATTGATACTTTACTGGAGGCAGGAATGCATTGTCTTGGTTGCCCCAGCTCCCAGATGGAGTCCCTGGAGGATGCTTGCATGGTTCACGGATTAAACCCGGATGCTCTTGTTTTGGCATTGAACAGTAAGTTAGGAGAGGTAGAGGCGTAATGAGTGCATTTTTAGGGCCGATTCATTATTGGTTATATAATAAGATTCAGCTACAGGAAGAGCTGATTAAGGATATTGTAGCTTACGGCGAAAAAGAGCAATGGAAGGCTTTTGCCGATGGAAGCTTGGCAGAAAAGACGGTAAATAAGGAGTTGCGTCCTTTAAATGAATTGATTGACGTAATGAACATTCACGGATGGTTGCAGGAAAGAGTGCAGGATGCGGAAGCTCGCTATGCTCTTTTGGTTACAACTGTTCTGGCAGAGGACAGTTCCCGCCTTTCTTCCTTAGAGGATATCGCCTTTCAGTTTGGGCAGAAGCACGCTTTGGAGGCTGACTCCGATGCCAGCGACGCTTACAGAAAGATTGACGATTCTCTTTTAAACGGTATGCCCTGTGACAGAGTAAATGTCTTAACAGAGCAGGATGTGGATAGAACCTCCTGGCAGCAGGAAGAGGATATTCATGCCCCCTTCTGGGAGGCCGTTTCCGGAGATCCTAAGGTTTACTATCAGTTGAGGAGAAAAATTATGGAAGGTATGTTAAAGGATACCAAGCTCCATATGGATTCTTCTGATGAGAACCATTACAGCATTTACAGATAAAGGGAAATACTGCCGGTTCAGATTAAAGGCTGGCGTAATGCCATAGCACCGGCGATACTATATTTTTATAGGAATCTTTTATTGAGGGGTCAGCACTTTGAAGAAACCCTTCTCCTATTGCTATTGCAAAAATTTCAGAAAATACGAAAAGAGGAAGTTTATGAATCAAAGTGTAATTCTTATGGAAGAAGACCATGCCAACATCAATAGAGCTTTAGGCGTTATCCGTAACATTTGTCTGCAGCTGATGCAGGGAGGGGAAGTTCCCGATGAGGATTTCCGGGAAATTATCCAGTTTGTTCGGGAATATGCGGATAAGCATCACCACGGTAAGGAAGAGAAATTTCTTTTCCCTGTGATGGTCAAGAAGTTGGGACCTGTTGGGGACAAGCTGGTAACCAATGGTATGCTGGTGGAGCATGACTTAGGAAGAGCGGATGTGCTGTCTTTAGAAACTGCTCTGAACGAGTATAAGAAGAATCCCCGTTTGGAGTTAAAGCTGGATATCCTATCTTATGCTATGGCTTATGCCCACTTGTTACAACTCCATATCGAGAAGGAAAACAGTGTGGTATATCCCTTTGCCGAAAGAGGCTTAAGCGAAGAAGACTTCAAGGAAATTAACGAGAAGAGTCAGGCCTTTGAGGATGAGCAAACTGCCAAAGGTGTGCAGAAGCACTACTTGGATATTTTGGAGAAGCTGGAGAAGAAGTATCCGACATCTATATAGAGTCAGAACCATGAAGAACACAAGAGATCGTAATTAGAACCTTTTGTGTTCTTTTTTATTGTGTTTTATTGTTAAACGAACTATACTAAAGAAAATCTTATCTAAAAGGAGGTATAGGCATATGGCACAAGCTACTTTTAGCGTTCGTATGGATGAATCCTTAAAAAAACAATTTGATGGTTTATGTCAAGAATTCGGTATGAATTCCTCTACCGCTATTAATGTATTTGCAAGGGCAGTGGTAAGACAACGTAAAATCCCCTTTGAAATCTCTTCTCCCGAAACTACCATTAGCAGAGAAGGTGCAATGCAAGCATTTGCCGCTTTACGGGCTGAGGCTAAAGCAAATGGTGTTTCTGATATGAGTACGGATGATATTAATAAAGAAATCGAACTCGCCAGGAGGGAGGCGAAGGCATGATTTGCTATGTTGTGGTGGATACAAATGTACTGGTTTCAGCCTTACTGTCAAAAAAGGATGACGCTGCAACGGTTCAAGTACTCAGCAAAGTTATTAGTGGTGAAAGAGAGGATGTGGTAGGCAGCTATAAGAGTCTGATGGAAAAAGTTATGAGATAACAGAAAGGAGGCCGCAGTTATGGCCCAACATTTATCCGTAAGAGTGCCCTGGAAAGACAACGGGTATTCCGGTCTGGTATGCAATAAGCCATGTTATAACAATGCCTGTCTGCGATTGAGCAATATCGCAGACAGCCGTAATGATGAACTTGAGGACTCCCTTCGCGGTTGTCCCATACTCGGTCATGAAGCAGATATTCCATGCCTGTCAGAGGGCGGCTGTTTCATGTCCGCTGACACATATAAAAAGACTACGATTCATCCATATAAAAAAGGGAACAGCGGGTCTCACGGTCATTTTCTCGAAACCGACCTGATTTATCCGCCGTACTCTCTCCCTGCAAGACCGTTCTCGTGGACCATGCTGAAGAAAAACGAAAACGACTGTGAGCGTACCATCTTTGATTTGGCTCAAAAACATGGCATTGATTATCGTGAGGAACGGGAGCCTAATTTGGGCTTTTCAACCAACTGGGTGCAGGATGCGACCAACCAGCGTGAAATCTTCCGCGTGTTTTATGAGGATGTGAAGCTAAAGGAATCCCTTGTGATTCCTTATGCCAAGCAGGTTCCGTTTATCGATGATGCCAAGCGTGTGGTCATGGGAATCGGTTATATCACATCAATCACCGAACCGCCGGAACACAATCATACCGACGCAGGAGAATTACGCTCTATTCTGTGGGAAACAATGCTCGGTCACTCGATTCGTGATGACCGGAGCAACGGTTTTCTTCTACCGTACCGCGAAATGATGGAATACGCAGAGAAACACCCGGAATTTGATATGCGCAGCATTGCCGTTTTTGCAGAGGATGACTACTTTGAGGAATTCTCCTACGCAACGGAGCGACTTTCCTACGATGCTGTAATCAGCGTCCTCCTGCAAACCATAAAGGCACTTGAGATTATTAAGGAGTGCATTCCGGGCAACTGGAGCCAGTGCATTGCATGGACAAAGGCAAGGCTATCAGAGGTATGGCGTGACCGTGGTCCATTCCCTGGACTTGGCTCCATGCTGTCTGCTGTAGGTTTCCGCTGTGGAGAAATCATGGCGAAGGAACTGAAAAAGCATATCCAGAAACCGGCGCAATATGAGTCCGTACTGAATGCGGCGCTTGCTGCACCGAAGGACTATTTCACGCCTGCTGTTCTAAGAAGCCTTGGTAGAACTGAGCCGGAAACCTATAAAGCACTGCCAAAAGAACGCCGCACTCTCTTTTGGCTAATGGCTCGTATGTCTTTGAATCAAGAGCAGGCATACAACATTTTCAACACAGAAAAAAGAGTCAAATTTGGTATCCGCTGTACGGATGCGGAGATTATCCAAAATCCGTACATCCTATATGAGCAGACTCGCAGATGCACGGCTGAATGCTATATCCCGGTTAAAAAGGTAGATATGGCGGTATTTCCACCGGATGAAATCAATACCGTCAGTCCTGTACCAGCCCCAACCGCTCTGGACTCTGAAAATGATAAGCGACGTATTCGGGCATATCTTGTGAGCCAGCTGGAGTTGCAGGCTTTGTGGGGCCATACGGTTTACCCGGTGGCAAATCTGATCAGCGAAATAAACGCTCTCCCAATTTATCCTGCCTGCCGGGTTACGGGAGACATCATCAACAGCATCCACGACTTTCTTCTTGATGAAGTGGAATTGGTAAAATGCAAGAATGGTGATAAGGCATATCAGCTGAAACGCATCTTTGAATTTGATGAAATCATCCGAGATTCGGTAAACAAGCGGCTGAATGGCAAACGTCATGAAATCAAGGAAGACTGGCGTGCTATTATAGACGGAGCGTTCAAAGGGCAGGTAGAAACCGCATTCGAGGAACACGCCAGAACAGAAAAGGCAGCCATTCTAAAGGAACTTGCCGAATCAAGGCTGTCGGTTTTAATCGGTGGTGCGGGAACCGGCAAGACAACGCTCCTTGCCTTACTCTGCAAGTCACCACAGATTCGAGACGGCGGAGTTCTTCTGCTTGCGCCTACAGGTAAGGCGCGTGTACGCATGAGCCAGGCCATGAAACAGCAAGGCGTGGACAGTACAGCAAAAACGGTCGCACAATTCTTAAGCGAAAGCAGCCGATTCAATGGATACACTATGGAATGCCGCCTCTCTGATGTTGAGGCAAAGAATGTGCCATTTACCGTTATCATTGATGAAAGCTCTATGTTGACCGAGGAAATGTTTGGAGCATTACTCCAGGCTCTTCGTAAAAGAGCACAGCGTATAATCTTCGTAGGAGACCCAAATCAGCTGCCGCCGATTGGTGCAGGTAGACCGTTTGTCGATTTGGTTCGCAAGCTGAATCAGGGCATCAATCAGTTCCCAAAGGTCGTACCCGGGTTTGGTCAGCTTACCGTCACCATGCGTCAGCTTTCTGATGACGGAAATCCGCGAGGTGATACAGAACTATCCAAGTGGTACACGGGTGATTCCGAGCAACTGGATGATAGTATTTTCATCCGGCTGCAAAGCGGTTCTCTGGACAAGCACGTATCCTTTAAGTCGTGGAGTACCCCAGAAGAATTGGAACAGCGTATTTTCGAGACGGTATATGAAGAAACCGAGATGAACAGCGTTGATGATATTGAAGGCTTTAACCTGTCCATAGGCGGACATATCAACAGCGGATGGATGAATTTTGCGGGTGCAGATGAATACATCAAAAAAATCGAAAGCTGGCAGATTCTGTCCGCCTATAGAAATGATGCGGCAATCGGCACTGCTACCATTAACCGTTATCTGCATGAAAAGTACCGTTCACAGCAAACACAAAAATTGCAGCATTGCTCCATTCGTGGCACAAGACATATGCTCGGCACAGACGGCATTGTTTACGGCGACAAGATTATCAATATCCGAAACCAGAAAATCAAAGGTTACGATATAAAGAACCGCACAAAAATAGACGGCTATGTGGCAAACGGTGAAGTTGGTATTGTCGAGCGTATCTGGGAGAAGTCGAAGAATTCAACTGTAAAGTACAACACACATCAGATTGTGTTCTCTTCTCAGCCGGAGATGAATTATAACTGGCACTCCGTTGTATCTGATGAAGGCACCTCCGATTTGGAACTCGCCTACGCTCTTACTGTACACAAAGCGCAGGGCAGCGAATTCGTCAAGGCAATCCTTGTCTTAGGCGAGCCGGGCGGACTGCTTTCCAAGGAGCTGCTCTACACGGCAATTACCCGTCAAAAGGACAAACTGATTATTCTCTACAATGATGGAGCATACCGTTTGAGGGACTACTCCTCTGTTGCGTGTTCTGAGGTTGCAAAGCGCTTTACCTGCCTGTTTGAAGCACCGGATATTGTGGAATACAAGAAAGCGTACTATGAGCAGGCTCTTATCCACAGAACACTGAAGGGCGACCTTGTCCGCTCCAAGTCGGAGGTTATCATTGCCAATATGCTATATGAGGCAGGCATTGAATACGAGTACGAAAAAGAACTCGACCTTGGTGAGGACGGCATCCGCATTCCGGATTTCACAATTGATGATGCAGAAAGCGGAACCTGCTTCTATTGGGAACATTGTGGAATGCTGGGCGATGCATCGTATAATAAGCACTGGCAGGAGAAGAAAGCACTCTACGAAAAACACAACATCGTGGAAGGCGAGAATCTAATCGTGTCGGAAGATTCTCTCAATGGTGGCATCGACTCTGCTGCAATTAAAGCACTGATTGATAAATACCTGCGATAAGCAGAGATACCTTTTAAGCATTTGCTCTGCTTGGATGCATAGTTGCACCCAGGCAGATGAGCATTAAACCCCATAAAAAAAATGATGGCTTTCGGACTGCCTTTTGGCACCGAGAGCCGTTATTTTATGCAGTTTTGCCGCCGTTTCTGTATCAAATTGTATCAATCTTAGGTTATATTCGTCAGTAAAATGACGGATATTCGTAAAACCATTTCTTCGGACGTAATCTTCCAAGTATTGCTTTTGCTTGGTTATTGAATTTGACTCACCATTAAGGTCATCATCTCTTGATAAACCCTCATAGAGTGCTGTAATCTTTGAAGTCCTTAACATTCTCTTATCCTCCTTTCCTTATGTAATCTGTTTTGGTATTAAAAGTATTACTCCCCCTACCAATATGAGAATTGTCTTATCCGTATTTAGAAAAATTTCACTACCTATTCTGCCCTATCTGTGATAGACTGAATGCGTAAGTGTATAGGGTATTTTTATATATCGACAGCATGTGAACTGCTCTTGGCGATACAGAAATAAGGAACTGTGAAAGAGACTTTTCTCCTTCTACAGTTCCTTTTGTTTTGCCTTTTTTCTTTGTCCTATAGCTCTATAACTCTATTTTTCGAATAGATCCGATTATAAAAATATTAGCTTCTAAAGCACTTCAGTAAATTGTCTTGCTTCTACTGTTTCAAAATAAAGGTATTCCGGTCAAAATCGATAATTCCTTCATCCTTCAATTGGGAAAGCTCTCTGGTCATGGCAGATCGGTTGGTACATAAGAACTGTGCCATATCCGTACGGCTTAGTCCCAACTCAATATACTTGGATTTTTGTTTCTGCGCCTGTAAGGAAAGGTAGGCCAATATCTTCTCTCTAAGGCTACTTCGAGAAGTCACCTCAATCTTTTCCATCAACTGAATATTTTTCTTCCCAATCAAATCAAACAGATTTTCAATCAGGCGGAAGTGGAAGGCACAACGGTTTTTACAGACATGAATAGCCTTTTGGAAGGAAATGAACAGCACCTCAGCCTTACTGGCCGCTACAAAGCTGACATACTCTCCCGCGGCGGTATTATTGCCGAAGGTCTCTCCAAAGATTTCTCCCTCATTCATATAGGTAAGAAGGGTTTCATTTCCCCACACATCTGTCTTCAACATATGGATACTGCCTTGTAAGACTACTCCTACATGTTGCTCATTCTTTTCCTCCAAATGAACAATCTCCCCTTTCTTATAGGAGCGAACATAGCTTTTCATGCAGTACAGAAGGGCATTCAGGTTCTCCGTCTCCACCCCATTGAAAATTTCCAAATCTCTGTAGCGAAGGAGTTCATCCCCCTTTAAATGTTTCTTCTTTTCCTGTTCCCTGCTGTGCACGGAGGTAAAGGAGACTTCTCCCCTTTGCAATGCTTCTCTTTCCTTCCCACTAAGCACGGAAAAGTCCTTATCTCCTATCCCTTGATGCGTTCTTTTTTCCTCGCAATCCGGGCAGGTACAGCCCTCTCCATGATCTTCCTCGGAGCAGCCGCAAGAATGCCCATGGGAGTCGAACCCATATCCGCAAGTGCTTTCCTCAGTGCCTCCCGAGCAAGCGCAAGAATGCTCATGATAGCCTTCTCCATATTGACAGCTCTCCTCAGTACTATTCTTTTTTTCCTTTATTTCCTGACCCATTTTTCTTCTCTCCTGTTTTTTCATTTATTTTCTTAAATTTTATCTATAATACTCTCTTTCAGATAGTTTGCACTAGCGAAAATAAAACAAAGCCCTATTCCATTTCATGTTCCCTTATTCGTGATTCTTCTCTATTGGACTCCGATTTTCCATTCATCCTCTATGCATTTTCCCCTATAGCTTATATAAAAAATACTTAAATTTTTAAATATTGTATTTTATATATACAGAGTTTATCAGCGTTTTGTTGCCTCTGCAACACTTTTTTCTCATTTCCTAGGTATGATAGCAAAGTAATGAGTCTAGAATTTTTCTTCAGGAGGAAAAAAATGGAAAATAAGATGTTTTGTTATCAGTGTCAGGAAACCGCAAACTGTTCCGGCTGTACTGTATCCGGTGTTTGCGGAAAGAAGCCGGAAGTAGCTGCTATGCAGGATCTTTTGGTTTATGCCACCAAGGGATTATCCGCTGTGGCTCAGCAGTTAAGAGCTGAGGGAAAGGAAGTTTCTCAGGAATTAAACCACAGAGTAACTATGAACCTTTTCATCACTATTACCAATGCAAACTTTGATAATGATGCTATCGTGGAAAATATCAAGGAAACCTTCGCTATGAGAGATGCTGTAAGAGCTACTCTTTCCGATAGCTCCAAGCTTCCTAAGGCAGCAACTGTAGAAGTGGCAGAAAAGGATTATCCTGTTTTTGCACAGAGCATCGGTGTTTTAGCTACTGAAAATGAAGATATCCGCTCTTTAAGAGAGTTAATCACTTACGGATTAAAGGGTCTTGCCGCTTATTCCAAGCATGCAAACGCTCTTTTAAAGGATGATGCCAATGTAGATGCTTTCATCCAGAAGGCTCTTGCCGCTACTTTAGACGACAGCCTTTCCGTAGACGATTTGGTAGCCCTTACCTTGGAGACCGGTAAGGCCGGCGTAGAGGGTATGGCTCTTCTTGACGGAGCAAATACTTCCGCTTACGGAAATCCTGAAATCACTACCGTAAATATCGGTGTTCGTAACAATCCCGGAATTCTGGTTTCCGGACATGACCTTAAGGATCTGGAAATGCTCCTTGACCAGACAGAAGGCACCGGCGTAGATGTTTACACCCACTCTGAGATGCTTCCTGCCCACTACTATCCATTCTTTAAGAAGTATAAGCACTTCGCAGGAAACTACGGAAATGCTTGGTGGAAGCAGAAGGAAGAGTTCGAGCCATTTAACGGACCAATCCTCATGACCACAAACTGTATCGTTCCTCCAAAGGACAGCTATAAGGACAGACTTTGGACTACCGGTGCTGCAGGTTATCCCGGATGCAAGCACATCGGAGGAAAGTACGGCGAAATCAAGGACTTCTCTGCCATCATTGAACAGGCTAAGTCCTGCCCCGCTCCAACAGAAATCGAGACCGGAACCATCGTAGGCGGATTTGCTCATGAGCAGGTATTTGCCCTTGCGGATAAGGTAGTAGAGGCTGTAAAGTCCGGCGCTATCAAGAAGTTCGTGGTTATGGCAGGTTGTGACGGAAGACAGAAGAAGAGAGATTACTACACAGAGTTTGCCAAGGCACTTCCAAAGGATGCTGTAATCTTAACCGCAGGATGTGCAAAGTATAAGTACAACAAGCTGGATCTTGGCGATATTGGTGGAATTCCAAGAGTTTTGGATGCCGGACAGTGTAACGACTCCTACTCCTTAGCCTTAATCGCTCTGAAGCTTAAGGAAGTATTCGGCTTAGACGACGTAAACAAGTTACCATTGGCTTACAACATTGCTTGGTACGAGCAGAAGGCTGTTATCGTTCTTCTTGCCCTTCTCTACTTAGGAGTAAAGAACATTCACCTTGGACCAACTCTTCCCGCCTTCCTTTCTCCCAATGTAGCAAAGGTTCTTGTAGAGAACTTCGGTATTGCCGGAATCGGAACCGTAGAAGATGACATGAAGATTTTCTTCCCGGAAACAGCATAAACGAGATGTCGTATGCCTTGCCGGCGATAGCCTTTAAGAATATAGAAGCTAGCGTATACACCACTCGCGATAGGTATTAAGAATAAACAAAGTAACATTTGCTTTGCAAATGATACTCATTAAGAATCAAGGAAAGCCGCCCCTATGGGGCGGTTAATCCGATATAAGAAATCGTTTTATTTTCGGAAGCTGAACAAGTTCCAGTCAAAACATCATTTGCCCAAAATCTTATCTTCTGGGAAGCACCGGAAAAATCTCTTGCAAAAGAGAAAATCTTCAACACGCAGTAGAAAGAGAGCTATACAATGTATTCTATTCAATGTAAACGAATTTATGAAGAAAAAACAGATAAGGATGGATTTCGTATCCTGACGGATAGACTTTGGCCACGAGGCATCACAAAGGAACGTGCCGCTTTGGATAACTGGGCGAAGGAGATGAGCCCTTCTACTTTTCTTCGCAAAACTTTCAATCATAAAGAGGAGAATTTCCCCTTATTTGAGAAAAAGTATTGGGAAGAGCTGGAGAAGAATCCTGAGAAGGAGCAATTTATTGCTTTGGTTAGAGAGCATCTTGCTCATGAAAATGTTACCCTTCTCTATGCTACTAAAGAAGAGCGTTTTAACCAGGCTGTCGTTATGGAGGGCTGGCTGAAGGAGAAGCTTTCGGAAGAAGCAAAGGAGCATTCCGCTTAATGCGCTCTGATGCAGGATGAGTCTGTAATCGGGGCACGCTCTCGCTAAGCTCGCCTCTGCGGAGGGAAGGAACTGGAAAAATTAAAGGTATACGCTCAGATGCAGTATAGACATGAAATCGGGCACGCTCCCGCTAACCTCGCCACGTAGCGAAGGACTGTAACTATTTAAGAATAAGCTCCAATGCAGTATAGGCATGAAATCGGGCACGCTCTCGCTAACTTCGCCTTCGTAGCAGTACTAACTTCAAGCTTCGCTTTAGCTTGCTTTCAGTAAGTACTGACGGGCTCAGATTGCCCTCTTTCATGCCTATACTGCATCTGTCGCTTCAATTATTGGTTTTAACAGTCATTCACTTCGCCGGCTTTCAGTAAGTACCGACGGGCTCAGATTGCCCTCTTTCATGTCTATACTGCATCTTTCGCTTCAATTATTGATTTTTACAGTCATTCACTTCGCCGGCTTTTAGCAAGTTTCGGTGGGCTCAGATTGCCCTCTTATAGACTACACTGCATCATTCGCTTGTGCTTTTCGTTTTCTACAATCCTTCGCTTCGTAGCTTTGCAAGTACCGGCGGGCTCAGATTGCCCCTCTTACAGACCTATATTGCAATTCGCTTCTACTTTACAATTTCCATAGTCCTTTGCTTCGCCGAGGCTCAGTAATTTCTGCTTTTTATTCTGTTTCCATCTCTCCCGTATTCATTTCTTCCATATTCATCTTTGCCATATCCATTCCTTCTGCTTCGAGGCCTTTCTTTTTCTCGAAGGACTCTTGGATAGCATCTTTCATGGCATCCATACCATTGTCTCCCTGCTCTTCCTTTTCTTCTCCTCGAATGGATTTCTTCTTTTTGTCCTCTTCAACGGTTTTTTGCAGGCTTCTCATGGCTATGGCCATGACATAGGCTTTAGGATTTTTTTCCTTTAAAAATTCCAGATCTTTCGGACTTACGGCCTTTCCGGAGCCGTACAATAGAGCAATGCGGAACGCATCAGTCTCATCCTTAAAGGCCTTGGATGCCTCCTCTCCGGATTTTTTCGCATTCTCAAGCTCTTCCAGCCGGGATGCCCATTCCTGCTGAAAGTCCTTCTGCTTATTGATATCCTTTACATCCTTTTCCATATCCTTCAAAAGATCGGAAAGGACGTCAGCAAGGTCGTTGTCTTCTTCCTGCCCCTTTGCTTTTTGAGAAAATGCTTCATACTCCGCACTGAGCTGAATACTGTCTTTCCGTACCGAAGAGCCTTCCTTGGCTTTGACTTCGGTTTTTTCGTTCTTCGAAACTGACTTGTTCCCGGTATGTAGCTTTGAAATTCCTCTTCCTCCGGGGAATGCTTTAATCTCCATTTTGCCTCCTTTGCATAGATTTCTTAGTATTCTATTCGACAAAGGCCGGCAGAAAAATTATCCTTTTCTATCCTTTTCCGCTAAAAGCTCGTTTTTTCCTTTTAATTAAATGAAAGAGTTTAAAAGCTGTATACTTCCTCCCTTTGGAACAAATGAAGAAGCCGGTCGTCATCCTCTCGAGGGAACAGCTCGTCAACGACTTCCTTCACAGAAACAATTTCCCGAAGCTTTTCCACATTTGCCCCGGAGAAAAAGAGACCTTCCTCCACATTTCCCTCCACTGCGGAAATGAGGGCATGGGTAATACAATACTTCACCGTTCCCGGGTCACAACCGTGTATGCAACGGGAGCAATGCTTGGGGGCAATCCGTCCGCTAAGACCGAGCTTCTCCAGCATGGGGCTCTTCACCGCCCTTCCCGGCATGCCCACCGGACTATGGATGATTTCCAGGTCATTTTCCTTCTTGGAAATGAGGTACTCTTTATAGGCAGTGCTGGCATCACATTCCTTGGTACCGATAAAGCGGGTGGCCATCTGTACACCGTAAGCTCCCGCCTCCTGCATCCGCACAATGTCTTCTCTACTCCAAATGCCTCCTGCCGCAAAGAGAGGAATTTTCCGTCCGTACTCTTCTTCGAAAACCTGCAATACAGAAAGCACCTCCGGAATCAATTCCTCCAAGGGCTTAGCTGTAGCCTCTTCCACCTCTGCCGCCTTAAAGCCCAAATGCCCCCCCGCCAAAGGTCCTTCCAGCACCACAAAATCTGCAGTTCTTTGGTATTTTTGACTCCAGGTCTTAAGCAAAACCTTGGCAGCTCTTCCGCTGGAAACAATAGGTGCAATCAAAGCCGTTCCTTCCGGTACAATCTCCGGTAGACTTAAGGGCAGTCCAGCCCCGGAAATCACTGCATCAATTCCCTTTTCCACAGCGACTTTTATGGCATCCTCCCATTGTCTTGTAGCAACCATAGCGTTGATGGCGATCATTCCTTTTCCTTCGCTAAGCAGCTTCGCTCTTTGGATTTCCTTTCGCAAAGCGCGAAGATTGGCTTCCTCAGGAAAACGGCGAAAGTCCTCTTCTCGATAGCCGCAGTCTGCTGTACTGATGCAGCCCATAGCTCCTGTTTTTGCCACTGCCCCCGCTAAGCCGGAAAGGGAAACTCCTACCCCCATTCCCCCCTGAATCAAAGGAATTTCTAAACCTCTATTTTTTAACTGATCCATTTTCCGCGTCCTTTCTGCTGATGGAGAAGGAATACTCTTCTTCATGTATCAATATTTTTAATTATATTTCTTTAATAGCTTAAATCATCTGACAAACCCCGTCAAGTAGTTTACGAAACTACATTCGAAGTTCTTTCTTGTATTTTTCTTAAGATACAGCTGTTTAGACGCGGATTTCTCGGGTTTTCCTCCATTATCGATTAAAATAGACAGCAAAAAAGAGGGGGTAAAAAATCAATATAAAGAAATATATTTTCGGCAATATAGGTCTGAATTCGGGGTAGTCTGAGCCCGTCGGTACTTGCGAAAAACAAAAGAAACGTTGTTTATCGCTTAGTATCCGCTACGTGGCGAAGCTATCGAGAGCGTGCCCCGTTGCAGACCTATATTGATTAGAAAATTTCTTTTTTGATTTTTTACACCCTCTTGCTTTTCTTCAGGGGTTTAAATCGCTATTAAGCCTTTGCCAAAGCTTCTCCAAGAGCCTTGCAGTTTGCCAGTCCTTCCTCATCGGGAGTGTTGTTGCAGATAACGGGAGGCGCTACCATTACGGCACCTGCACCGGTCATTCTTGCTTCCCAATCACGCATCCACTGTCCATCGCCCCAGTCATAGGATCCGAAAAGTCCGATCTTCTTGCCGGAAACGGAACCGAGTAAATCCTCTACGAAGGGCTCCATCTCGCCTTCATCCAGTACTTCATCTCCCATAGCAGGGCATCCTAATGCGTAAACCGCATCTCCTGCCAAGTCTGCTGCGGAAATATCGGATACGCTAACCATCTTAGCCTCTCCGCCTGCTGCCTGGATTCCCTCAGTAACTGCCTTTGCCATCTCCTCTGTGTTTCCTGTCTGGCTGAAAAATACTACATGAATCATCTTTTTGTCCTCCTTGATTTTATGCCTAAAATATTGAATTATTCAATATTTTGGTTTGTAAAGTGAATTGATTAAGAAAGTCTTTTTTTCTTTTAGAGGAAATATCTTTTTCCTCTTGTCTATATCCTAGCACTTAACTAGGATATATTTGTTGCAAACGCAACACTATAACTTTTACCCTTCTTTACCTTTTAGATTTCTTTGCTTATAGGTTCATCCTCTAATGGATTTCTGCTCTTATGCAGTAGCTTTTTCTCTCTTAAGCCACCTGGCGCTTCTTAATGTGATAAGCCATCACCAAATCTCTACAGCTTAAGCCGGATTTCAGCATCAGGGTAAAGCTTTGAATGCACATGTCGTAAGCCTGAAAGCAAGCTAGTGCACTCTCCACCTCGGTAAAGACCTTCCAATAGCCGGTGAGCTTCGCCTTCGCTAAAGGATTCTTCATATAAATCTTCACATCCCGAAGAGGATAACCGAGAAAAACACCTACCTCATGTGGAAAATCCGCCTGTTTCTCCTTGTATTGGGCGAAACGCACTGTGAAATGTCGAAAAACCTCCTCTAAAGAGAAACTCTCATAGCCCACAGCCAAGCTCTGTAAAAAGCTCTGTACAGTCTTTCTGCTCAGAAGCTCCTCCAGCTTTTCCCTTTGGTATAGGAGAATGCTTTCCTTTTTCCCGCTATGAAGACTAATCACACAAATCTCGGTTCCTGAAAACAGTTCTTCCAAAATCTGTTTCTCCGCCTTTGTTACCGTGATAATGGCAGAAGGCTTTAGTCCTGTAATCACCGGGGCATTCAGGCAGATATGCTCTGCAATATAATCCTCTATCCCCTCTTTTCTTTTGCAAAAAAAATTATCCTTCTCCATTCTCTCTCCCCTTCGGTTAGTTAATATAAACTAACTATAAAGTGGATTATATTAGTTAATGCTAACTTTGTCCAGTAGGAAATAAAATTTTTCAAGGTAAGTAGGATTTTCATAGTTTCGCTTGGACATAATACTTCAATATATTTTATAGAATTATGTTTCTATCTTTTTGCAATGCCCCTATGCATTTTTCTGCATTGTGCTATAATTTTTTGAGGAATTTATTAAACCATTCGATTCTTTGAGTCGTTATAGAGTCGTTGACTTGCGTTCTTTTATATAAGGAGGAACTATGATCCTGATTGAAAACGGAACCCTCGTAAGCCCCAGAGAAAGTTTCCTTGGAGACATTCTTGTGGAAGGGGAAAAAATCAAAAAAATTTTCCGAAAGGACAGTCCTAATTTCCAGGCCGAGAAGGATGCCGCTTTGGCTTCCGAAAATACTGTAGAACGGATTGATGCCGGCGGAAAACTCATTTTCCCGGGCTTTATCGACTGCCATACCCACTTTGAACTGCATGTTGCAGGCACCGTAACCTGCGATGATTTCCCCTCAGGTACCAAGGCCGCCATCTCCGGCGGAACCACCAGTATTGTGGACTTCGGCACCCAGTACAAGGGAGAAACCCTGATGGAGGGCTTTAAAAATTGGCAGAAAAAGGCTGATTTAGGCGCTTCCTGCGACTACGGCTTCCACATGTCCATCAGTGACTGGAATGAAGAGGCCAGCAAGCAATGTCAGGATATGATGGATGAGGGACTTAGCACCTTCAAAGTTTACATGACCTATGATATTCAGGTAGATGACGAGGAAATGTTCTTTATTTTAAAGAGATTGAAGGAAGTTGGAGGCATCACCGGTGTACACTGCGAAAATACCGGTATGATTGCCGCTTTACAGAAGAAGTATATTGCTGAAGAAAGTACAAAAAAATCTGTGTCTTCCCATTACCTTTCCCGTCCGGATGATGCGGAAGCTGAAGCTATTAACCGTATGCTCTATATTGCCGATGTGGTAGACACACCCATTATTGACGTGCATTTGACCTGTGAAAAAGGATTAAATGAGATTCGAGAGGCCAGAAAACGGGGCCAAGTGGTATTTGCAGAAACCTGCCCCCAGTACCTTACCATGACTGAGGACCTGTATAAGTCAGATTTTGAGACCTCTGCCCGCTATGTAATCGCTCCCCCTCTTCGGAAAAAATCCGATCAAGAAGCACTATGGAAAGCTTTAGCAGATGGAGAAATTCAGACCATTTGTACCGACCACTGCTCCTTCACCTTAGAGCAGAAGAATCTGGGCAAAGAGGATTTCCGGAAAATCCCCGGCGGAATGCCCGGTGTGGAAACCAGAGGGGAAGTCATTTTCTCCGAAGGCGTGGTAAAGGGACGAATTTCCAAGGAGCGTATGGCTGCTCTTCTTTCCGAGAATCCCGCAAAGCTCTACGGCATGTATCCGGAGAAGGGAATCTTGCAGGAAGGGTCTGACGCGGACATCGTTTTACTGGATCCCAACAAGAAGAAAACCATTCGCAAAGAGGATCAGGTTTCCCGCTCCGACTATGCCCCATTGGAAGGACTGGAGATTCAAGGCTGCATCGAAGAAGTCTTCCTGAGAGGAAAACTGGTGGCTAAGGGCGGTAAGGTGCTTTTGGAGAATCAGGGTAAATACCTAAAGAGAAAGAAGTTCCAGCCGGTGGTATAAACTTGTTCCCGCTAGACTCTAAAATAAGGGGTTGTGAAAAATCAAAAAAATTTTCTAAGCAATATAGGTCTGAAACGGGGCACGCTCTCGCTAGCCTCGCCACGTAGCGGATACTAAGCGAAAAACTACGTTTCTCTTGTTTTTCGCAAGTACCGACGGGCTCAGACTGCCCCGAATTCAGACCTATATTGCCGAAAATTACTTTTTATTTTGATTTTTTACAGCTCTTTTTATATATCTTTCAGCCAACAATTAAAACGCAGTTATCATTCAAGATTAGCATGATTTAAAAACATTTTTTCCTCATTCATTTGCAGTAAATGCATTAAATTCATAACCAACGTATCACAAACCAGCCAAGCCATTTGTTCAAACGAACTCCCCATTACTTGCATGCTTTTATTCGTATTCTTTAATTGGCTTTTAGGTGTAGAACCCGGCAATATAATTCTATAATCCGCAATCTTTCCTATCGATGAATCTACATGTATAGTAATAAGTAAAACCTCTGCCCCAATCTTCTTCGCTTTCTCTGTTATATTTACTAGACTTCCTGTTTCTCCTGACCCACTTCCAACAATCAATAAATTTCCGGATCGAATAGCCGGTGTGGTCGCATCTCCAACAAAATGCACTTGTTTTCCTAGATGCATCAAACGATTGGCAAAAGCACGCATTACAAATCCTGTTCGTCCACAACCTGCAACAAAAATCATTGTCGATTTAGCAATAAGATTTGCTGCCATTTCTATTTCTTGCCCATTTACTATATCTGCATTTTCTTGCAGTTCCTTTATGATTTTCAGTAATTCTATAGACTTCGTCATAGTGTACCTCTTTCATTTTAAAAAACCTACTGTAGTAGCATTCCACAGTAGGCTATTTTTATTATAATTCAAAAACATGACGCACAAATTCACATGAATGTTTAGCATCTGCATCCAATTTTGCTTCTGAGGTATCTGGTAAAAGATTGCGCCAAATTTTTATATCTTGTCCAACCTTCCCCCCCTGTAAGACAAATGGTTCCATAACTGCAGCATGTTGATAATGAATATCCCGAAGTGCCTGGCCGATTTCTGCCCATGGCATAGTGCCTTTACCGGGAACCTTACGATTTCGTTCTCCCATATGAAAGTGCACCAACTTATCTCCGGCTTTTCTGATGGCATCTCCAATGTTATCTTCCTCAATATTCATATGAAATGTATCTAACATCACACCTACTCGATTATTTCCGACAGCGTCAATATATCTTAAACACTCATCACAAGTATTGATAAGATAGCCTTCAAACCGATTAAGCACTTCCATTCCAAGCGTAATGTCATACTCCTCTGCATATTTTGCAATAAGTCTCATATTTTTTACAGAAGTTTCAAAATCACGCTCTTTATTAATATCGCTATTAAAATCAACCGGCCAATAAGAATACAACCCTCCACCTAAAATATGGATATTCATCAAATGGAGTTTCCGAAGAGTTTCTTTAAAAAATTCAATTGCATTTTTTTGTACAGCTTCATCTGGCGAGGCTAGATTTTCATCTTTCTGAGGACCATATCCAGCTGTTAAAATAATCCCTTTTTCCTTAGCATATTCCCCTATTCTAAGTAATTGCTCATCTGTTGTGTAATCTTTTTTAAATGCACCACAGGAAATTTCAAGAATATCAAATCCCAGTTCCTTGACCTTGTCAATATATTTAAAGTAATCACCAGTCCATTCTTTTTCCCAATATGCATAGTAAATACCATATTTCATCTTGTTTCTCTCTATTCTTTTTTATGATTCAACAAACGGTCTTAAACGTATAAATTTGTTGAATAATCAATAAGTTCCGTATATACAAAATAATCTTTATTTATGCAAAAGCTTTCTCATACTATTTATCAAAAAATTATTCTTTCTTATTTTCTCATCTTTCGCTTATCAGAATAATAATTTGCAATCAATACAAGAATTAATGCAAGCCCCCAAATCAGGTCACGGTAATAGTTACTTATATCCGGGAAGGTATTAAGATAAGAAGATAACATCTGTAAAATAAATGCTGCAATTATAACTCCCGGCACAGCACCAAATCCACCATTCGGATTAATACCTCCCAGTACCGATATCAAAATGCATTGCATTATATAACTGGACCCAAAATCAGCTTTTGCAGAATTAATTCTCGCCAGCGACAGATTCCCGGCAATTCCACAAAGTACGCCCGAAATTGTGTATGTAAATAATAGAACTTGTTTTGTACGAATTCCCGAGAAAATGGAACACTTTTCATTGGTACCTACAAAATACACTCGCCGCCCAAAAGAAGTTTTTCCCATCAGGAAAATAGCGCCTAAAGCTACTACTGCAAATATGATAAATGGTATAGGGATTCCCAATACCTTTCCCATTGCAAACTTTGCTAATATCTTATTACCCTGTACCGTTTTCCCGTCTGAAATCACAATGGCAATCCCTTGAAATATTTGATAAGACCCAAGAGTCGCAAGCATTGCAGGAATCCGAAGATGGGCAACTAAAACCCCATTAAATGCACCACAAATAGCTCCGATAAGAATACCGCAAAGCATTCCTGCAAATATATTTCCACTTGTTTTTTGCATAACCAATGCCGCTGAGATTCCTGCCAAGTTTGCTATATATGCGCCGGAAAGATCAATACCACCGGAAATCATACAAATACTACATCCTAGGGCCATGAGCCCAATTTCTGATACCTGGCGCGCAATTGTTTGAAATACTGTTGGCTTAAGAATTTGGTTTCCCTTTGTTAACGCCATGACAGCAAATAGAACAACAAAAATGAAAATCAATTTTTCCACTTTATCATCAATGTGAAGCTTTCTTACTTTGGTCATTATGCATTTCCTCCGTTCTGATGAATTCCGGAATTTTTAGATGCGAAATGCTTCTGTACCATCGGTATCACTGTTCCAACAATAATAATTCCACCGATAAATACTTTCTGCCAATTTATACTAATTCCAACAAGAATTAAACTATTTGTAACCATAGATAAAAGCAAAGTTCCCAAAAGGCATCCACGTAATGTTCCAACACCGCCAGTCAATTTAGCACCACCAAGCACGATGGCTGCAATCACCACCATTTCACCGCCTGAATATTCCGCAGGAAGATAATGTAATGTCATTGTGGCATAGCTTAATCCCGCAATTGCCGCTACACATCCATTAATTACAAAAACGCCAAAACGAATTGCATTTACATTAAAGCCGGCTCTATCTGCAGAAATCTCATCTCCGCCGATTGCATAGACTCCTCTTCCTATCATAGTATAATTTAGAACTATATATGCCACTAAATACACTACAATTAAAATTATAAATGTATATGGCATGGAAGATCCAAGTCCCGTTTTTACATTCTTGACACTGAAGAGTGCTGCACTTCCAAACGCTTGTAGGTTAGCCGGTAATTCCGTACGTTCCGCTTCAAATGCTCCAAATAATAGACCGCTAATAATTGAAGATGTACCAAGAGTCACAATTAATGAAGGAAACTTATATTTAACTATAATGAATCCATTAACAGCACCCATGATAGCGCCAAAAATGATGGCAATTAAATATACAAAAATCCAAGGTCCGTTAAATCCGGTGCTCTTTGTAATGGCAATTGCCAAGAAACTACTACAAGCGCCAATCATCGGAAATGAAACATCAGGTCCTGTACTAACAAAGGCAAGCAGCGCACAAATAGCACCCAATGCCGGATAAATCATTGATCGTATAATATCCACTATATTATTATTGGTAAAGAATTGACCTGAGCGCACCTGTATAATAAGCGAGAGTATAACGATGATTATAAACACCCAAAATTCAGTGTCTTGAGTGATTTTTTTGAACTTCTTCATTGTTGCAACCTCCTCTATTACACTGTAGCCTTATTCAAATTAACTGTATTCAGGTCTTCTTTCTCCAGTGCACCTGTCATCTTTCCCCCTTGCATCACAATTGCTCTGTCACAAAGCGACACCACTTCAGCAGTGTCATCAGAAACAACAATAATAGACATCCCTTGCATTGCTAATTGCTTCAATAGCTTGTGAATATCGTATTTTGCACCAATATCTACTCCAACTGTAGGTCCATTTAAAATTAAAATTTTAGGATTATCAGAAAGCCATTTTGCCAACACTACTTTCTGCTGGTTTCCACCTGAAAGTGTTCCGGCAGCATTTGTCGGATTTTGTGTTGCAATTTCCAACTTTTCCACCCAAGTGCTAGCCTCATTCATTAATCTTCCCTTATTTAAAACTCCCATGTTAGACAAAGAATTCAAACGAGTTACTGTGATGTTATCTGTAATAGATTGAGGGATAAAAAGTCCTTCTGTTAACCTATCCTCGGGAACCAATGCAATTTTCAGTTTTTGAGCTTCCTGTACACTATTGAGGTTAACCTCTTGTCCCTCCATAATGATTTTTCCTGAAACAGGGCGATTTAACCCAAACAAGGATAATGAAAGCTCTGTACGTCCGGAGCCCAACTGCCCCGTAACACCGAGAATTTCCCCCTTGTGAAGTTGAAAGCTGACGTCTTCAAATCCCTTTGCAGAAAGATTCTGTGCTTCAAGAATAACCTCTTTACTTATCTCTTTAGGCAAAGTAGACGATTCATTCTCAAAATGCCGGCCGGTCATATAATAAGTGAATTTATCTTCTGTCATCTCACTGGCCGGACAGCTAATCACATTCTCACCACTTCTAAGAACTGTAATGCTATCGGATATCTCAAACACCTCGTCCAACTTGTGTGATACAAAAAGGATGGTAATTCCTTTGCTTTTAAGTTCCGCAATAATATCAAAAAGACGATTGACCTCCTTACTTGTTAACGCAGTAGTCGGTTCGTCCATAATAATAAATTTTGCATCATGAACCAAAGCTCTTGATATTGCTATCAGCTGTTTGTCTGCTACAGGCAGTTGTTCTACTCTAGCATCTAAGTCTACATCGAAGTTAATCTTTTGAATTGCTTCTTCTGCGATAGTTCTAAATTTTTTTTTATTTACAAATTTTTCATTATTTGCAAGAACCTGGTTAAATGCCAGATTCTCCATAACTGACAAATTCGGGAATAGGGAAAAATCCTGGTAAATAACCTGTATACCGGCTTTAATAGCATCAGACGGTGTCATATGTGGGTGTACAATGCCATTCACCTCAATTGTACCCGCATCAGGCTTATAGAAACCGGAAATCACTTTAATAATCGTAGACTTCCCACACCCATTTTCTCCGGCAAGACAATGAGTTTCGCCCTTTTTAATCGTCAAATCCACGCCTTTTAACGCATGAACACCACCAAATGATTTTTTGATTCCCTTAACGGATAATATGTTTTCCATCATACCTCCTTCAGCAGGAATATATTATTTAAAAAATGCATATCCCACCACATAACTGTCATTAGGATGGGATATGCAACACTAAATACATTCCTTAGAACTCGTAATTATCTACTGTATCAGGAGTAACAACCAGTTCCGCCTGCCCAATCAATGTACGGTTAGTATCCTTATTTAGAGTCATTGATTTATATCCATCAACACCAGCATTATAGCCTTCTCCATCACCAATGTTTTCACCTGCAAGAATATCTGCTGCCAGCTTACACATAACATAGCCTGAAAGATCAGGATCCCATAAAAGTAAAGTGTCAATAGTGCCCGACTTCATATATGGTGCAAATTCTTTCGGTGTACCAACGCCGACTACATGAACGTCCAAACCAAGTTCCTCAACAGCTTTAGCAATTCCCGGGCAGTCTGTTGATGCAACACCAGTGAATCCTTTAAGATCCGGATTAGCCTTAAGAACTTCTTTTGCACGCTGATAAGAAGTATCCATAGACTCCTCTGACTCACAAGTTGGAACTTTTCCGTCTATGAGTTCCATATCTGGATATGCTTCCTTTTGACGTTCATATTGAGCATTAGCATATTCCATATGTGTAGTAGAAGTTGTATATGCAACCATCTCGGCATATTTTCCTTCTTTATCCATTGCCTTGGCTAGCTCATCCATAATTGCAGCGCCAAAGTCCTTTGCAGTGAACGCTTCTATATCAAATAAGGTATTTTCAAGATTAGATGCTTCATGAGAAACAACCACAATTCCTGCTTCCATTGCTCTTTGTAGTGATGCCTCAAGTGCCCCTGGATCAATGGGCACAACGCAGATTGCATCTACACCTTGATCAATCATCTGATCCACAACCTCAACCTGAGAGGCAGCATCTGCTGTTGCAGGTCCTTTTTGAATCACATTAATAGAGGTATCCTTGCCAAATCGATTAACACCAACTTCCATGCGTTTAAACCACGCTGAAGTATTGTCCTTAGTAACAACAGCAATAGTCCACTCTGACTTATCCTTGTTGGACTTATACTTAGCCACGTCAAAGAGATCCCCTGAAGCTACTTCCGTTTTCCCACTCGTTTTTTCCTCGGCAGATGCCTCCGTCTTGGCCGTAGTAGAAGTAGTCGTATTTGATGAACTGCTTCCACATCCCACCAGTGCACTGATGATAGTTGCTCCAGCTATAACCATAGCCATCAACCTCATTCTTTTCATAGTTTCCTCCTTAAAGTTATAAATGAATTTTTGCTATTCTTAGCAAAAACTAGTTAACAAGAACAATCATAGATTTTGAATACATATCTTGGGCGTAAGATAAACATGCCGAGTTTCGGATTTCGGAAATGCAATCTTTTCAATAAGAAGATTAATGGCTGAATTACCTATTTCTTCCGGTGGTCTATCAATATAATCAAAATTATCCAAAATAATATCCATGGGTTCAATCTTATCAAGACTGATACACCGAATTTCCCTATTCCAGTGCATTCCATGTTTTTTCAATGCCTTCAATAATCCAAGACTAATACTATTATTGCCAGTTATCATTCCATCTGGCATCTCACCTGAATCCAGCATCTCCATTGCCACTCGATATGCACTTTCTGTAAAATAATCCACTGTATTATAATAATATTGATCAATACATTTGATGTTATGCTTATCTAAAGCATCGACATACCCCTGTCTTCTTGTACGCCCCAATGTAGTACAAACATCGGCATTCATCATCCCAATGGTTTTGCACCCGGCCTCCATCAAGATTTCTGCGGCTTGGAATATCGCCTCACGATCTCGAAAGAAAACTCCGTCAAACATCTTAAGTGCTTCTACATCTCGATCCATTACAACTATAGGTACATCAAGCTGTTGCAAAAGAGATATAATCTCGCTTTGAGAAGAATAGTCTATCGCAGGCGTGTATAGCAAACCAGCAACTCCAATTTCTTTAAATCTTTCCAAAGCTAGCGTATCTTTTTTTGCATCATCATATGCGCTAAAACAGATAAATGTCATCTTTCGTTCATCCAGTTTCTTCGCAATACAACGCAATACAGCCCCCCAGAATGGATTATCAATTTCAGGAATTATAACTCCGATAGTGGTACTTAATTGCATGGATAGATTTCTAGCGTTCTGAGATGGTACATACTTCCGTTTTTTCATTATTTTTTCAATTTTTTTTCTAGTAATATCATTTACCTTCTCAGGGCAATTCATTACACGAGAAACCGTTGTTTTCGAAACCTTTGCCTCCTGTGCTATATCATTAATCGTAAATTTTTTAATTGCCATCTCATTTCCTTTTTTATGAAATCGGTTACATCAACTAGAGATTATTGCTTTTTTACTTTTTTGTCAACAAAAACCTTTTGTCATTGATTATTTTGTACTATTTGCCTATATTCTTTGGCATGTATTGTTCATAATGTCCTTCATATAATGTATATTTTTTATTTTATAAGCATAGTGTGTAACTTTTTATTGACTAAAATCTTGATATGAATTAAATAATATATATGTAACTGGTTTCATATTTTTTAGTCTATTGCTTCTGAACGCTTGAAATAATTTATTATATCTAAGGAGGTTGAATGTGAAAAATCCTAACGTAAAACACATAATTATAGGAGGAGATCCTGGTGGCTTTTCATTAAAAAATGCAATTCGAGATCACCTAATTGAAGAGGGATATGACATAACAGATGTTGATTATGATGCTCCTATTTTTTTTCAAGATGTAGCAAAAAAAGTTGCCCAAGGAGTACAATCACAAAAATTCGATAGAGGAATTGCAATCTGTGGAACCGGAATGGGGGTTAGTATTATTTGCAACAAGCATAAAGGAATCTATGCAGCACTTTGCGAGAGCGTTTACCAAGCTAGACGAGCTCGCCAAGTAAACAATACAAACGTACTCTGTCTAGGTGGATTTATCGTCGGGGAGGAAATGGGCCGAATCATGGCTGATGCTTGGCTAGAACAAGAACATATGTCTGGTTTATCCCCCAATGTTGCAAAAATTGTAGAGCATGAATTTGATCAACTGGTCGAATTCGAGAAAACGGTTTTTGAATAGATAAGTGAGGTCGCTTAGCAAATGGATATTAAGAGACAAATAGAGAATGAGGATATATTTCTTGGTATTGAATTAGGATCAACAACAATAAAGGCTGTTCTTAATGATCTTAACAACCACCCCATTGAGGAGGGCACTTTTTCATGGGCAAGTAATTATGAAAATGATATTTGGACATATAAATTAGAGGAATCTGTTTTTGGACTTCAAAAAGCATATGCCAACTTAAAAGAAAAAGTTAAAAATAAGTATGGTGTTATTATTCGCGGATTCAAAGCAATTGGAATAAGTGGCATGATGCATGGCTATCTCATTTTTGGGAAAGACGGAAATCTTCTTACACCGTATAGAACATGGCGGAATACCATGACCAAGGAAGCCTCCGTATTTTTAACAGGATTGTTTCATTACAATATTCCTCAGCGTTGGAGCATTGCGCATCTTTATCAGTCAATTCTGCGAAAAGAAAATCATATTCCAGATATTACTTTCATGACAACATTGTCCGGATATATCCACTGGATTTTGACCGGAGAAAAAGTTTTGGGAATTGGTGATGCCTCAGGAATGTTTCCAATTAATTTTTCTCATAAGACTTATGATGCCGACATGATTCAAGCATTTAATACGCTTATTAGTGAACATTCTGTAACTTGGCGCCTCCAAGATATTTTACCCAAAGTTCTTCTTGCCGGCTCAGAAGCAGGGAAGCTCACCGCAAATGGTGCTCTAATATTAGACCCTACGGGAGATCTCAAGTCTAATATTCTATTCTGCCCTCCGGAAGGCGATACATCGACTGGGATGGTTGCTACGAATTCACTAAGCCCTAAAACCGGAAACATTTCGGCTGGAACCTCTGACTTTGCAATGTTAATTTTAGAAAAGTCACTTTCAGCGGTATATCCTCAAATCGATATAAATGCAACGCCAGCAGGTCATCTTGCCGCCAACATACATTGTAATCACTGTACTGCCGACCTCAATGCATGGGTTCATATTTTTGAAGAATTTGCTGAAGCAATAGGCCACACAATTTCATCTACAGAACTCTATTCTTTACTGTTTCATAAAGCTATAAAAGGAGACGCAGATTGTGGCGGCCTATTAGCATATAACTTCTATTCAGGCGAACCAATTATTGGAGTTGATGATGGAAGGCCATTGCTAACACGTTCTTTTAATAGTAATTTCACTCTAGGGAACCTTATGCGTTCACATTTATTTACAGCATTTGCCGGTTTGAAATTTGGAATGGAAATACTACAAATAAATGAAAAACTAACTTTTAACCGCATTATGGCTCACGGTGGAATTTTTAAAACCCCCCATGTAGCACAAGATATTCTAGCTGCAGCTATGAATACCCCTATTTCTGTAACACCAACAGCATCATTTGGAGGTGCCTGGGGTATAGCGGTTCTTGCTGCATATACATATGCCATAAAAGAACATAATACAAACAAATCTTTAGATAACTGGGTTGATCAAGATGTATTTAAACAACAAGACATTGTTACAGTAGATCCAGATCCTGAAATGGTAGCGGGTTTTAACACATTTTATCAAAGATATATTCGTGGCTTACCTATTGAGGATGCTCTAGCAAAATATATGAGTTAAGTAAAGCTAAGAATATACGTTTATATTTATTTATCCGCTTTGATATGGAAAGACTTAATTCCATCGATAAAAACACTTCTTAAATATAAATTATGAGAAGCATCAATAAAACTATGGAATTTCAAGTTAAAAAAGAGTCCAGTAAACGTAATTGGAAAAGGACTTCCAAGATGTATTTAGAGACCGATAAACCGGTGTTCGCCGGATTATCGGTCTTTCTTTTTTATGCTCCTGATTATGTCTTATGAGCCTCTTTCTTGCAAATGCATGCGAGCTCTTACAAATAGAAAATTCTACTCCGTTTACGGATATTATCCGAATGTGGAGTATAGGAGATTTGGAATATTCGAATTATACTATTAGAAAATCTAATTTCTTCATTCTGAAAATTCTCATTCTTACAAGGAGATTCTTATGTCCACATTTAAAGTCAATTATGACTCTACCGAAAAGCAAAAAATCATTTCCTCTCTCACATTAATGGATGATCTGTTTATGAAGGTCGTTTTGCAGGATAGCAAATGTACGGAATATATCCTTCAAACAATCCTGGATAATGCAAAATTAAAGCTCAAAAAACAGATTCTTCAAAAAAATCTTCCTAATCTCCATGGACATTCCCTAATTTTAGATTGTCTATGCGAAGATGAGACAAATAATATTTATAATATCGAAATTCAAAATAATACCTCCGGAGCCCAACCCAAAAGAGCCCGCTATCATGCCGCTTTATTAGACACGCACTCTCTAAAAAGAGGAAATGATTTTACACAATTACCTCAGTCTTATGTTATATTTATTACAGCAAAAGATGTACTTCACGGTCAACAGCAGATTTATCATGTAGAAAGAATAATAAGAGAATCCGGAAAGCCATTTTCAGATGAATCTCACATTATCTATTTCAATACTTCTTACATAGATAATAGCCCTTTAGGGAAATTGGCTGAAGACTTTCATGCTTTAGAAACAAGCAAGATGCACTCCCCGATTTTATCCAAAAGAGTAGAAGTATTAAAAAGCTTCAACGCTAATCAGAAAGGAGATCAAGAAATGAATGTTCTTTTAGAGCAATACCGGCAAAAAGCCCTTAGAGAAGGAATGGAAAAAGGAATGGAAAAAGGAAGTTTAGCTAATAAAAAAGCGATGAAGCTAATGGGATTGCTGGCGGAAGAAGGTAGAATTGAAGATATCAAAAAAGCTTCTGTGGACCAGGAATATTTGCAGAACTTGCTTTTGGAATTTGATTTATAAAACAATTCATATACTGTATATAAGTAAGCCCCCCGAATGTTTAGAAAATGATTCTGTTCATTCGGGGTCATTTTTATATATAAAATTAATCTACTATTTCTGTCAAAAAGCTACATATTAGAGTTTACTCAATGACATATAAAGGCTCTCCTGTAACAAGATAATTTTCTTCTGCCGGAGCAGATGCATCAGATTGTCTCCAAAAGTTATTTTCAAATACTAAATACACTGTCTTGCCATTATATGGCATTAGATAAGATCGCATAGAAGAATCCGGATAAAAATCAAGACCTTTCAGATAAACATATTCACTTGGATCACCATCTGCTCGATTCATCCATAGCCTTTCCGGTTTCGTAAAATCAATTATTCCAAAATAATGTCTTAGTGAATCCATGGAATAATTAGCAAGCAAATTAACATCATGACCAGCTTTTCTCCAGTCATAATATGTCCAAATACCAATCTTTCCTTGAATAGGCACATACCCCTTATTCTTCGCCTCCTGAATCTTGGCCTGCCTTGCCGCCTCTGCCATGGCTTGCTCTTGAGCCTGGTCTCTCTTTCCATCTTCTCCAAGATACTTTCCATCAATCTCTTGATTTTTCGCCATGGATCCATCTCCCAAGAGATAGTAGTCCTCAATCCATTGATTTTTTGCCATGGTACCATTAGGCAAAAGATAGTACCAGCTTCCCTGTTGCTCCACCCACTCCTGTTTTGCCATGGAGCCGGTGGGTTTAAAGTAGTACCATTCTCCGTCAATTTCTGCCCATTGGTTTCTATAAAAATGCTTTCCCACCCGATAGCGCCATATGCTTCCGGTTTTCACCCAAGTGCCGGCAAAGCTGATTCCGGAAAATAAAGTGGCTAATAAAATACTGAGCCACACTATACTTAAAAATCTTTTTTTCACATTCCCCTCCATTTTCTCTATTTAAGAGTATGTTCTAAGAAGCGTAACATTTGCCTGTTCCACAGCATTCATTACCGGATAGATTTCTTCCATATCGGCAGTTCTTGGGGTGTACCAGCTCTTCTGCGCAAAATAATCCGTTAGAGCCTGATCTTTGAAAATGTAGCCGTGGCGGGCATACATTTCATTGATAATCATTTGGGTAATACTTCTCTCTCCGGGAAATATACTGTTTGGATACTGCGCCTGGAAGTTCGAGACATCCGCAGTACTTAGCAAACGACTTGCACTTTCTGCATAAAGGTATTCTCCTGTAGCAGGATTTTGCACAGCTGCATTGCCTCCCTCTGCACCGGACTGTACGTTGGCACCGGGCTGAGCATTGGCATCGGCCTGAGTGTTTGCATCAGCCTGCATTTCCATAGAAACAGTTGACTGCTCCATAGCGCTTTCCTTCTCATTTTCTGCCAAAGAAGCTTGCTCTGAACCTTTTTCTTTATTTGGATCTGTAGCATCAGAATCTTTCTTTTCATCCTCTTTTGTTAAACCGGATACTTTATAGCTTCCGCCTTTAAGAGAAAGGGGAATAGCTAAATTCTTTACACTTTCTTCAGAAAAATCCCAATGATATTGGACCGTATCTCCATTTTTCAAATCCGTAGTTTTGCTAAAGTCCGGTAGCATAATAATATTCTTGGCATAGTCAACGGCATCCGGATAAAGAAGGGGAAGAAAGCCTTCCTCCGCTTCTTTAGAATAATGAATTTTCTCCTTCTCTTTTTCCAAGAGAGCATCCCAATCAATTTCAGCCTCTAAAGCTCCCTGCCCATCAGCTCCTACGGATTGAATTTTTAGGTAAGCGTTTAAATCTATCCCATTATTTTTCGGACGAAGCAGTAGAAATCCACCTCCTGCTATCACTGCTAAAGCAAAAATTACCAGCCCTGGTATATACTGTCCCGGTTTAGTTTCGGTATTACTCGGTTCAACTTTTGGAGATGAAGCTCCGGGGAAAATCTGCTCTTCTTCAGGAGAAGCGTTTTCCATATTTTTATTTTCATTGAATTGTTCCGTCATAGGACACTCCTTCTTTCCATGAAAAGCACTTTAATAGGGATATTTTTTCACGAAATTATCCCAGCCCATCTTTAACGCATCCGGGGCAGGAATATAATCAATATATCCTTTATCCAAATAAGCCGCATACAAAGCGGCATCCGTGGTAACCGGTTCATCATGCCTTACATCATCGTCAGTATACGTATAAGTAGCTATTTCTGTTGAATCAATTTTTGAGCCATCATAGTAGTAATAATACATACGATTCAGTCCTGTTTCATAATCGTCAGCATTTCCACGGAACCACAATCCTCCAAATAAACCGGGATAGTTTCTATTCTTACTATATCCGGCATAAGCTGTACCGGAATAAACACTCATATTCCCTTCTATTTTTCGTACACCATTTTCCGTCGCTCTGTAGAAGCAAGTATAGCTATAGCTGGATCCATTTTGGTTACCAACCAGTAATTCCGGAACTCCGTCATTGGTAATGTCATATAAAGCAATAATCGCACTAGCCCAATCAAATATATCCACATCATTACGGTAACGTTCGTTCTTTACAAACTCATAGAACTTCTCTTTCCATGTCCCTTTATTGGCACTTGCGTTATTCACTGCTTCTGTTGCTGCCTGTGTTGCCGGGGCTTCCGTTTCTGCGGGTACAGCTTCTGTCTGTGGAGCGCTCTCTATGGCCTGTCCACCTCCATTTGCTTCAGTTCCTTCCCCCGCCTGTCCGGCTGTTTCCTCTTGCAGTGCCTGGGCCAGACTTTCTATCTTGCTCTTTTCTTCCGCACTTGCTTCCGCCATATTTTGGACAGCGAAAGTCAATCCCTGCTCTCCTGCATCTTCCGCTACAAGGCAGTAGCGATATTGCTCTTCCGGAAAGCTTTCGCTGATAAAGTTGAGTAGAATGCGATAAGCCATTGCCTCCTTTTTCACGGAAAGGATTTCCATATTTTTTACTTCTCCGGTGGAGGGACTTCCCTGCTCCAGATTTTCTAAAATGCTAAGCAATAGAGAATCCGGAAGACTTTCCAGGAGAATATCGGAATCATCCCCTTCCTTTAAAATCTGTCCTTGCAGGAAGAACAGGGCCTCATTATAGGATAAGGCTATATTTTTTACAGAAGCGGTCACAGCTTGATTTATGCTGTTCTTCTGTTCTTTTTCATTATTTTCTGAGGTATCAGTAGATTTCTCAGGCTGATTTTCAGGCTTCTGAGACTCATCCAAAGTATTCGAAGCTTTATCTTCAGTTTTTTGCATTACATCTACAGTGTCCTGAGAATCCTTAAACTTGCTGTTTTTTCCGTTGCTAAGTAGTATACGGGATTGTTTCTTCTTCAATCCTTCCCAAAGGGTCAAATAATCCTGTTCCTTGACTTCTTTTCCGTGTAGCATATATTGTCCGGAACTACCTTCTCCAGCCGTTTCTCCGGCTGAATCTTCAACATTTTCCCCGGCTTCTTCTCCTGCATCTTCTCCGCCAAAGGGTTCATAGGAGTGGCTGGCGATTTCTTCAAAGCTTAGAGGAAGGCTGCCGTTATTCAAACGATAAAGGCGCTCCAACATTTGCCCGTCATACTCTTCCCGATAGAGATAGAGGGTCTTTTCTCCTTGAATTTGGAATAGGGTATAATTCACACCGCCACCGGCGAAGACATCCAGACTGTCCATGGTGCAAAGGGGCTCAAGCCTTCCCCCTGTAAAGCTGTACACCTGTAAATCTGCCTGACTTACCCTGCCGTCTTCCTTACCGCTGTTTCCCTCTATGTAAAGTAGCTCCGGGGTATCGTCACCGAAAATATCCCAAAGCAGGACCGTTTTTCCCTCTTTCTGCTCTGCGTCTTCCCCTGCATCCTCCACATCCTGCCCGCCATATTGCCAAACATACGAAGAAATGGCCTCTCCCTTTTCTTCCAAGTGGGCAAGATAGGACCCATAGGCTCTACTATAATCCGAAGAAAATGCCTCTTCTTCTCCTATCTCCCCGGACTTCCTGTGTAAAAACAGCAGGAAGAGAAGCAATATTGCCACGAGTAACACAAGAAATGGCAAGTATTGCATGAGTTTGTAACGGCCGTTTCCGGTATTTTCGGTATTACCGGTGTTTCCTGCTTTTCCGGTGTTTTCAGCTTGACCTGCACTTCCGGAAGCCCCGCCGTTTTCCTGTTGCTCCTGTGAAAAATTGGAAGAGTTCATCATTTTCCCCCTCTAATTCCGAGTAAATCGACTTCTTTGAAGCTTTAAGTTTTACCCTATCTTTTTACCACAATACCAGCGGTAGCAAAAAAGCCACCGCCGGTATCAGTTCCCCGGTAAATCTTATCTCTTTACCGGCTTTCCATTTACAGTCCATCGACCTTCACTATCTAATTGATAACCGTCTTTTTGTTCATTACGATAAAGTCTTCCCTGGTTTGCTCCTCCTTCTTCCAAGTAGTAACAATAGCCGTCAATCCACTGCCATCCTGTTACCATTCTTCCTTTCCAACCGTCGGAAGTTGGGAAGAGATAGTATTTGCTGCCATTTAGCTCTATCCATCCTGTTGCCATATAGCCGGAATCCAGGAAGTAATACCAATAGGTCTTACCATTGTAATCTTCATTTCCCCAGTTGTTCTTAGGATAGCTTCCGTCTGCTTTTTTATACCACCAGCCGGTTCCGTCCTGCATCCATTGTCCGCCTGCTAAAGAACGCTCAACACCCAGAACCTGTCCTACATTTCCACCGCTAACGCTGGGCTTTCCGAAGCCACCGGAGGAGCTTCCGCCACCTCCACCGCCGCCGGAAGAACCGCTACCGGAGGAACTGCCTGAGAAACTGCTTCCGCCACCGGAAAATCCACTTCCTCCGCCTGAAGGCTTACTACTGCCGGAACTGCTGCCTCCGCCACCACCGGAAGAACTGCTACCTCCACCGGAAGAGCTACCGGAGGAGCCGCTTGAAGAACTGCCACTATTGCCACCGGTCTGTGCCTTCTTTCTATACTGTGCCGTAATAGTTATATTTCCCTGTACATTTCTTGCATCCTTATCCCAGCCGGTAAATTCATAGCCCTGCACAAGAGGTGCTGAAGGATAGCTTGCATTTTCTCCTTTTTCTACATTTTGCGTAGATAGGGTTTCTCCGATCATTCCCTTAAATATAACATTATAATACACTGCCGCAGGGTATCTGTCCAAGTAGAATCTTTGCGCATCATGTCCGTGCCAAAGATACTGCTGAACATTGGTGCCATTCGCCGTCAAACCGCCGGTAATGTCCACCACTTTTCCGGAGCCCTTATTCACAAATCGATAGGTTCCGTCTCCATTTGCCACCACGTACCATTGTTCACTGGGCTTACCATGCTTCTCCCAGGTTAAAATGTTTACTTGATCATAAAGACTATCTGCCACCACGTCCAAGTACTGATTATTGTACTGATTCTTTACCAAAAAACTACCATCACCCTGCTTTTCCAAGTTCCAGATAATTGCTGAATAGATATTGTCTTTATTATACTCCCAAAGGTGTACATTGCTACCCAGTTGAGTAGCATTACCTGTAGCTACTGCAACAGCCTTATTCGGTGCCAGCTTGGATCGAAGTATATAGCTCTTACTCTTCACTTCCGGAGCACTCTTTTCATTAACCTTAGGTTTATAATATTTAAAGAGTTTAAAACGCTGAGCATAAGATCCATTTGGTTCATATTGTCTTACATTTGTGCCATCAGCTGTACCGGCATTATCCACATCCATTCTGAGTCCGGAACACTGAGGAATAAACTCATAGGCACCGCCTTGTTTTACGATATAAAACCGCTGATTTGCATTCGTTCCTATTTGATTCCATACCTGAATATTCGGTCCATTACCCGCTGCTCCGGGACCTCCGTTCACATCTAAAACTGTTCCTGCCTTAGACCGAATAATAAAGCTATCATCCGGCTGTCTTTCCAAACGCCAGTAATATGGAGCCTCTCCCCAAGTGCGGTAATCTCTAATGAAAACATTTTGACCACTTTGTCCATTACCGCCATAGGCTAGACATCGCCCTTCAGCAAGTGTAGAGGTAATAAGATACTCTCCATCTTCAATATCATCGTCACTGCCTCCGGCCGGGAGGGGTAAACGATCCGGCTTGGGTGGAGCGGGTGGGCTATAAACATAAATATAGCCTTGGAAACCTTTAATGTTTTCCATTACATCATAGCGGAAGGGATACGCACCTTTTTTCCAAGGAATTGGATGTTCTGGATCATATCCAATACTTGAGCTGGAGGTATAGACTATTCCATTTTCAATTTTCTCAACCACAGCTACATGACCCAAGGTTCCATAACTCCAACAAGCAATTGCTCCTACTCTTGGCTCATAGCCACGTGGAAAAGCATTGGTATTGATATTATATTGCCACCAAGTTCTTGCATCACCCCGGCTTAAATTAGGACTATATCCTAATAACTCATATGCCCTTCCCCAAGCATACCAAGTGCAATTTATTCCTTTCGCTGGAAATGGATTATCATAACCATAAAATCTGCCCCCTGTTCCTGGATTTGTCGTTCTTGGCACATACCCTACCGACCTAAACCCGGAATATCCGAACAAAGACGCGGTCTCTGCAACGGGAGCTTCTTCAATGCCTTCCTCCTCTGTCTCCTTGAAGCCACTTTTCAGCTTGCTTAAATCTACGATGGAATAGGTATTTTCTTCTTTCTCTACAGATCCTTCTGCTACCTCTTTTTCCTTTGATTCGTTCTTTGCTTCTTTTCTCGAATTTTCTTTGTTTTCTGTTTCTTCCTTTTCTTTTGCTTCTTCTTGTACTTTCCCTTCTGATGCTTGCTTTTTTTCTTCCGGTACTTGTACTTCTTTGCCTTCTGCTTCTCCCTCTTTCTTTTCCAAAGAGCCGACTGAGTCTTCCGAAATTGCTTCCTCCGACTTTGTCTCGGTTGTTTCCTTCATAGTGGCTTCAGATGCTATATTTTCCTGCTCCGCATACGCCGGAATCGTAGCACTTCCTACCATCGCCAAAGAAACAAAAAAGGCAAGGATTTGTTTCTGTCTTCTTCTCATGCATAACCTCCTTATCCTGCATTTGAAAACAAACGTTTTCCCTATTCACGTAGTAGTGTTCAAGCCATCAGCATATCCGCAGATAAACTACATCCTGACGGATGAACTTTGGTCACAAGGCCAGCCTATCGGTATGCCTCGGAGAATCTACTCACTAGTGTTGCTTTGGTTCTAGCAAAAAATTCGCAGGAATACACTTCCCTTTTCTTACACTTACAGGGGGTGTAAGTTTGGTGTAAGTGGAAAAAAGGCACAAAAATAGGCGCAAATTCCGGAAAATTCATTTTCCAAAATCTGCGCCATAGGCATTTTCAAAACTATTTTTAAAGTATCTTTTAGAGATGTGCCGCCAGTAAGAAAAAGAAAAAAATCAGTAAAGCGTAAAGAAGAAAGTAGGCTCTATGCATTCGCATAAGGGGGAAAATGCTTCTAACCCGATCTTTCAGGAAAGAAAGCAACCATACCACCAGCACAACAACATTTACCCCGTGTACCAAGAAGGTGCCCAGTCCTGCTTTAAAGCAAAGAATGGCATAGAGGGTGCTCAGCACGAAAACGATGGGGAAAATAATGATAAAGGAACCGGCACATTCCGCATTGAACTCCACTGCAAAAGGAGAACAGGAGGAAAACCACAGGAAACCGTAGATGAAAAAGAGCGCTACGGCAAATCCGGGAGACAAAAGTAATGTCCCCTCTCCTCCATGCATATAGCCGTAAACCAAAACCAGGAGGATTCCTATCGCATTAAAGGTCATATTGAATATCATATGAAAGCTGTTGGCAATCACATGCAAACGATCCATTTTCTTGGTATCCGGGTTCTCCTCACTGGCACAAAATGTATGCATGGGTTCCCTGGTAAAGAGAAAAAAGCTGTGCACAAAGGTTACCAGCATATTAAAGGCCAGGGAAATGTTGGCCACAGGGACAAAGTGTCCCTTTCCCACATAGCTTGCAAAGTCCGGAATACTTCTTAGGAAAATGTAAAAGGCCATAGAGGAAAAGGCTCCTAATAGGTTACAGCCCAAGGAGTAAATGATGAGCTTGGGGGACAAATCATAGCGCCCCATTCCGGGAGTCACTCTCCGGCTATCTCCGTATTTTGCAATATATGGGATATCTTTCAGCTTAACCTCCACTGCGGGGTTCCTTTGACAATAAAAAAATACCGCTATTGCCGTATCCAATAGTCCCAAAAAGAAGGGGGAAACCGCCAGAATAAAACTCAAAGTAAAAAAGGCAAAGGGCGGAAGCTGGATGCACTGCAAAAATACGTCCAAGGTATTCATTTTCCCTAAATGCAATACGAAGAACACCAAGGCAATCACGCCTATGGTAAAGAAAAAGCAATTTCTGTTCTCCAAGATTTTCTTCCCCAAGGGGTTCTCTGCCGTAAAATCCGCTCCCCGAGGCTCAGGGAGAAGGGGGCCGGGCTGCTCTGCTTTCGGAAGCTCCATTTGCTGAGATTGATGCAGCAGCATATCTATAGGCATATCCATTGATGAATTCACGGAAGAATCCACCGGAATATTCATAGGAGGCTCTACAGTCCTATCCGCGGAAGCATCAGCAGATGCTTCTCTGATTGCATTTTCCTCCGTAAGCTCCTGTGGACACAGGCAGTTGTCCAGCCCATACTCTAAAAAGCGAAGGGCATAGCTTTCCAAGTCCTCATCTTCATTTTCAGAACCGGGAAAGCTAAGCTCTTCCCTTTTCAAAAACTGACGCAAATTTCGAAGAGTATAGGCTGCATCCTGCTGTTTAAAGCACTCTGTAAAACATAGAGAAGCCGCAGTTTTTAATCCGCGATACCCTTTCCGCTTACCCTGTTTGATTTCACTGATTCGGGTCTCGGTCATATTTCCTTCACGAACCTTATTAAAAATAGAACACATGGCCTTTTGGGTCACCCGTAATTCTTCGTTTATATAGCGGAAAATATCTCCTTGGCAGACACTCCTCATAACCCAAAAACTCCTTCAGGTAAAAAATCTTGCAATTTCAAGCTTGTTTTCTTATACTGCGTATTCTTTGTCCTGCCCCGGAAAGTCCTCTTTAGCAACCCATCCGGCAGCTCAACAATTTGTATATATAATATCTTAAGAAATACTCGTATGTTGTCAATATCCTATGAAGATTTTCCCCCTGTCACGGTAAGAATTTTGTTCCATTCCTTCTCTTTTTCTTTATTTTCTTTAGGATTCTTTAAGGCTGAAAACATATTTTGCTCACAGTTTTCTTGTATCCTATACACAGTTACAGAGATGTAACTAAAGAAAAAAGCTTTTCATACTCAACTCCGGGACCTTCTCCTGAAAATATGGTTTCGGAGTCCCCCCTTCAAAAAAAGAAAGCGGCTGTGAAAAATCACAGTCGCTTTTCTTTTCTGCTTATTTTAGTTACAGGACTATTATTCAAATCAGTAATGCCCTTCCTTGAAATGCCTGTTCGCTTTCAGCTCCGTCTTATCTAGGAAACTAAGCTTTGCCTTTTTTTGTTCAAGAAAAACAGATTAAATAGCAAGATGCTGATATAAAGAATCAGACATGCTCTATTGATAAGATTGGTATGAAAAACGAAGTAGTTTAAAATACAGGCTCCATAAGATAGAAAAAGTAGAGCAAAGGAAAACTGATAGATTCTGTTATCCTTTAAAGATGTTTTTTCGTCCTTCATCCTTCTTTCCAACTGACCAGCTGCTCCTAAGCCAATAATCATGGTCATGCAGAAATCTTTTGTAGCCTGTTCTTTACTAATCAAAAAAACAATAAAGAAAGCTACAGCCACTCCGATGCTTAAAAAATCCCAAACACTAAGCTTCATACCTCCTCCTTTCAATGTGCTCATGACTTCCAAAGCATTTTCTCTATTCGGAAGCTGTCACATATTGTAAAATATTGAATAAATGTCTTTGAGATGATTATATTCCACTAACTTTTTCTTTTCATCTTACATTTATATTAAGCGGCAAAAATAGCTGTAAAAAATCAAAATATAAAGAAATTTTCGGCAATATAGGTCTGAATTGAGGGTAGTCTACGCCAGATACTTGCAAAAGACCGGCGAGCTTAGCGGGAGCGTGCTCGATTTCATGCCTATACTGCTTATAAAATTTTTTGATTTTTTACATCGCTATCTTTCTGCTCTGCATCCGTCTCCTTACGATGCTTCACCTTCTCCCACAAAGTCCGAAAAGCAGGCAGGGAGCTTTCAATGCTTTCATAGGGAATGCAGTAGGACAGGCGGAAATAGCCGGGTAAGCCGAAGCCGTCAGTGGGCACCATAATGATATGCTCTTCCTCCGCCATCTTCTGGAATGCCTCTGTGTCCTCCAAGGGGGACTTCATCAAAAGATAAAAGGCTCCCTCCGGCGGCAAACAGGAAAATCCCATTTCCGTAAGCTCCGTATAAAGAAGCCGACGATTTCTGTCATAAAATCCCACATCCACCTTCACTTCCAAACATTCGGAAATAACCTTTTGGAAAAGGGAAGGGGCATTGACAAAGCCCAGGGTTCTTCCGGCAATCGTAGCAGCCCGCATCAGCTTTTCTCCGTCCTCCACATCTGCCCCGATAGCCAGATAGCCGATTCTCTCTCCCGGGATGGAAAGGGTTTTGGAGAAGGAATAAAGATAAATGCTGTTGTGATAAAGGCCGGGCATAAAGGGAACGGTTCTATCGTCATAAACCAGCTCTCGATAGGGCTCATCGCAAATCAAATAAATGGGATGCCCCACCCTTTCCTCCGCCTCTCTCAGCATCTCCGCCAAGGCCTTTAGCTCTTCTTCCTTATACACCACACCACTGGGATTGTTGGGGTTATTTAAAATCACCGCCTTGGTTTTTCTGCGGATCAGACGGTCTGCCATGCCGATATCCAGAGAAAAATTATCTTCCTTCACCGGAACTACGGTAAGCTTTCCCTTGTAGTGGGAAACATAGGCATTGTACTCCGTAAAATAGGGGGCAAAGCAAAGCACCTCATCCTCTTCGTCCAAAAGACAGCGCATCAAAATATTTAAGCCTCCTGCCGCTCCGGCACAGAGGAGAATCTGCTCCTTCTCATAGGGCAGTTCAAAACGTCTTGTCAGATGCCTTGCAATCTGTTCCCGCACCTCATCATAGCCGGCATTTTTCATATAGCCGTGAATCTCATGGGGATCCTGGTTTTCCAAAAGGCTGATAATGGCATTTTTTACCTCATAGGGCACAGGAGCCACAGGATTTCCCAGACTGAAATCATAGACATTTTCTTTGCCGTACTTCTCGGCCATTTCCTGTCCCAGTTCAAACATCTTTCGAATCGCGGAATTTCCTTGTAAAAGGGGTTCCATTGTCTTTGCCAGTGCCATAATACCTCCCAAAGAGTATGCTCTTTTTCTTTACTGCGTTTCTTGATTTGCTTTGCAATACTTCTTTTGCCTTATTGCTTACTATTTTGTAGCTTGTTCGCTTTTGCTTGCTTTTACTTGCTTATTTTAACGCTAATTCTTAATTTATTGCTTCTATTTACTGTTTCTATTTATTGCTTCTATTTACTGCTTCTATTTACTGTTTCTATTTACTGCTTCTATTTACTGTTTCTATTTATTTCTTTGACTTTGTTCCAGTCTGCCTTTCCTTCTTTTGCCTTTTCAATGCCGCTTCCTTTAAGGCCTTAAAGCTTTCTTCTTCAGAAACTGCATCCGGGTTGTTTCTAAGCATGGTTTTGGTCCACCAATGCATCTTTCCGCTTTCTGCATTTCCTCCGTCTTCCAAAACCGCAAGCTCCTCCTCCATTCTTTCCTTATCCTTTAAGAGACCTTTAAGAAGAGCACCGGCAGATTCTTTCAGATTCCCGGCGGACTCCTTTACACTGCTGGCTGCCTGTCCCACAGCGCCCTTTGCGGTATCCGCCGCAAGGCTTGCTGTACTGATGGTATTGCTGGCCGCCTGGCTGACCGTATTTTTCGCCAGAGAAACGCCGGACTCCATCACATATTTCACGGCAGCCACATTGCCTTCCTTTTGCTGTACGTTTCTGAGCTCTTCCGCTCCCTGCTCCCACTCCTGCTTGGCTTCACCGATGCGGTCGTAAAGCTCTCCGATGGAACGCCGCAGGTTCTGAATCTCTTCGGAATTTCTCGCCAGTCTTCCCAGACGCTCCCGAAGCTCCAGAGCCGCGATGACGGAGAATACCACATCTTCCACAAAAAGGGTATAGAGCATGGTGTCAATGATCACAAAGGTAAGATAGCTCCAATCTGCCGGAATGGAGGAGACAAATTTATGCACCACCTGCATTAAAAAAATCGCCATCAATCCCCATCCTATAGAAGCAAAAAAGCAGATGTAACCACGAAAGTTCAAAGGATTCTGAGAATAATCCCACCAGCGCATATGAAAGATATGATTCATCAGAAGACCGGTGATAAGTTCCAATGCCGTTCCGCCGAAAAATCCAAGCAAAAAAAGATAGAGGAGATGCCCCTCATGTCCATGAGCGAAGAAGACCAAAAGGCAGGATCCCACACCATACAAGGGAATCCAGGGTCCATGGCAAAATCCTCTATTCTGTAAATGACCGGATTTCAGAGAGCAGTAAGAAGACTCGAAGCACCAACCCAGGATGCAATACAGCATAAAGAAGGTCAGCCACTGTAAAATTGTGTATCCTCTCATAAAAACTCCCTTGCTTTAAAAATCATTTTTAGCTATTTTATCGCAGTTTTTCATTATTGTCGAGTTTTTTGGCGTTTTCCAAAATATATGTTCTGAAATACAGCTCCTAAGCGCTCTATGCAAAAGTGTAGGTTTCGGTATTTATGGCATAAGCTATATAATCCAAGCTTTGAGCATAGAAATCTCTTAGAAAGCCGGAATTTAATCCTACATCTTAGATTTACCATCTTTTCTTGCAAAAGCGATAAAGGGATTTTCTTCCCAAAAGAACACAAACTGCCACGGAAAATCCCAGCAAAAACAGAAAGAAAAGAAGCTGGACAAACACAGCTCTTTCTCCCTGAAGGAAATAGCTGTAGCCTCCCATTTTCAAAAATAAATCCCGGAAAGGGCGATGAAAAAGATAAATCACCAAAGAATATTTTCCCCAAAGAGAAAGCTTCCTCTTCAAATTTTCCAAAACTTCAGAAAGTCTAAATTGGTCTTCCCAAGCTCCGGTAAAACCAAGCTTCCGGCCCACAGCAGCGGTAAGGCTCCACTTCCTTCCTAAGATTTTCTTGTGTAAAGGATACTTTCCCAAAAAAGAGAGGATCCAATAGAAAAAATAGGAAATTCCCAAAGCAAAAGGAATATAGAAAATGCGAAGCAGGATGGGAAAGCTTTGAAAAAAGGGAATAATCTCCTCTTTGCTGACCCTTCTGTACCATACTCCATAGAAAATTCGGGTATAGTTTTTTAAACCGGGGAAAAACAGGAGGAAAAGAAGCAGGGAAACTCCCCCAAAGAGAGCAAGGCCGTCTCTTCTTTTCTTCCAGGAAAATGAGGATTGGGAAAGGAGCATCCCGAAATAGAAAAAGGGAGCGAAACCAAAGACCCGATCCAAGGCCAAGAAATCCACAAATCTCCTATTTTGATCCAAATATCCTGCAAACAAGGAAAGAAGAATCAGAAGGAGAAGATAGTATTTTTCTGTCCTGTCCTCCGGATTTACTCCCTTCCCGATATGGATCTTGTTTCTCTTGAAAAAGCAAAGGGGCAGACAGGCTAACTGCCAAAAGAAAAGCCCCAAAAGATACCAAGGGGTAGAGGATTCATGGAGATAATCCGGGAAGCTTCCCTGCCCCCCGTAGCAAAATACATCAAAGGGATAGAGCAAGGTTTTTAAGAAAAAATAGCAGATAAAATAATACAGTAGATTCGAAAAAAGAGAGGAAGCCTTTCTTCCCCTCTTTACAAAGCTTTGTTGAAAAAAATATCCGGACAGGAAGATAAAGGCAGGCATATGAAAGCTGTATATCCCGTAAAAGCTCCGGAAAAATAATGCCATGCCACTATCCTTTACAGGCAGGAGAAAATGTCCAAGCACCACAAGGAAGATTAAAAAGCCCTTGTATCGGTCCAATTCCTCAACTCTCTCCCCTGCCATACTGTCCTTTCTTGTACTGCGAACATAAGTGCTTTTGTTACTGCTATTTACAGTGCTACTACTCCGCTCTCTCTGCTATTCCGAATACCGCTCTAGCCTTTAAGCAAAAATCGGTGCTACCGCCTTTGCATACTTCTCTTTTACCGCCTGAGCCTCTTCCTTATTCTTTCCTAAGGTGGTGTAGTAAGCCTTAATCTTCGGCTCTGTTCCGGAGGGGCGCACAATAATACTGGAGCCGTCCTCCAAATGGTAAATCAAAACATTTGCCTTAGGAAGCCCTGTCTTCTCTGTATCCAGATAATCCACACATTCCTTTACCTTGCTACCGGCAAAATCTTTAGGGCTGTCCTTTCTTAAGGAATCCATAATGCCCTGCATCTTATCCATGCCGGAAAGTCCCGGGAAGGAGAAGCTGTCCACAGAGTTCAAGTAGTATCCATGTTGCGCATAAATCTGCTCCAAACGCTCCTTAATGGAGGAGCCGTTTTTCCGGTAATATGCCGCCATCTCACAAATCAGCATGGAGGCCACCACCGCGTCCTTATCCCGCACCGCGGTACCGGACAGGTAACCATAGCTTTCTTCGAAGCCGAAAATGAAGCGATTTTCCTCTCCCTTTTCCTCCAAAAGCTTAATCTGCTCTCCAATCCACTTAAATCCGGTCAAGGTATGGCGAAGCTCGATGCCATAATACTCTGCCACCTTATCCGCAAGGGGGGTACTGACAATGGACTTTACCGCCACCGGTCTTTCCGGCAGGGTGCCCTCGTCCTTACGGCCTTTCGCAATATAATCTAAAAGCAAAACCCCCATCTCATTTCCGGACACCAGCTCATAGCTTCCGTCCTGACAACGCATGGCGATGCCCACGCGGTCTGCATCCGGGTCTGTCGCCAGCATCAGGTCTGCATTTTTCTCCTTTGCCAGAGCAAGTCCCTTCTCCAATGCTGCAAAAATCTCCGGATTTGGATAGGGGCAGGTGGTGAAATAGCCATTAGGATACTCCTGCTCCGGCACAATACTCACGTCCTCGATACCCATTTCCTTGAAAATGCGGGTTACCGGCTCTAATCCGGTTCCGTTTAAGGGTGAATAAACCAAAGTAAGACCTGCATCCTTGCAAAGTCCGGGATGCACCTGCTGGGAAAGGACAGACTTATAAAATGCTTCCTTACAATCCTCTCCGACGAAACGAATCAGCCCCTCTTCTACAGCCTTGGCAAATTCCATGGTCTTATAGCCGGTAAGTACATCGGTTTCCTGAATCTTTTTATAAACCTTTCCTGCTGCTTCGTCAGTCATCTGGCATCCGTCACTGCCGTAGGCCTTATAGCCATTGTACTCCGCCGGGTTATGGGAGGCAGTCAGCATAATACCCGCACTGCAATGATAGTATCTGGTGGCAAAGGACAGGGCCGGCACCGGCATCAGGGCATCATACATCCGAACGGTAATGCCATTTGCCGCTAAAACCTTCGCCGCTTCCTTGGCAAAGGTCCACCCTTTCAAACGGGAGTCGTAGCTGATAGCTACCAGCTTTTCCAGCTTCTCCTCTAAGATATATCTGGCCAATCCTTCTGTAGCCTGACGCACCACAAAAAGATTCATTCTGTTGGTTCCTGCACCCAGGGTTCCTCGGATTCCCGCGGTACCGAACTCCAAAGCTCTTGCAAAATGCTCTTTGATTTCTTCCTCCTGCCCTGCCATGCATTGCAGTTCTCTCTTTAAATCAAAGTCCTCTAACTCCGCTGCCATCCAGCGCTGATACTCTTTTTGATAATCCTGCATCTTCTTCGTCCTTTCTGCATCCTGCCTTTTTTCCGCTCTACTTTACCATGGAAGACAGAGAAGAGGCAAGAATATCGTATAGAAATGATGGAGCAAATGATATATCCCAAAGATATAAAAATGATAGTGTCCTAAAAACTTTCTCCATAAAAATGTCTTTCTATAAAATTTCTTTCTATAAAATTTCTTTCTATAAAATGTCTTTCCATAAAAATCTCTCATTCTTCTATAAAAACTGTTTATAAAAAAGCAGTATACAAAAATCATCCCCATATTGTTAGCTTGAACTAACCGTTATATAATATCTAATGACTACATATCTATTATTTTGTCATTTTATATAGTGAACACTAACAATACTTAGGAGGCACCCATGAACGTTTACAAAAAAGTATTTCGCTACGTTCCGGAAAAAACTGTACCGGGAATCCTTTCTATCCTGACTTCCCTCCTTTCCGGAGTGATTCTGGTCTACGCCTATATGCTCCTCTACTTCTTTCTGGAAAACCTAATCCTTTTCCGAGACGAAGGGCAGAGCTACATCTTGAGTCTGAAAATCGTACTTGCTCTTACCCTGGCAGGACTTTGCTATCTCTTCTCCGGTGTCTTATCCCACATCTTTGCCTTCCGCCTGGAGACGAATCTCCGAAAAAAAGGGATTGAGGGCTTGGCATCCGCTTCATTTCGTTTTTATGACCTGCATTCTTCCGGCTATATTCGAAAAACCATTGATAGCAATGCAGAGAAAACCCATCAGGCAGTGGCCCATATGATTCCGGACAGTGCCCAGGCTTTTCTTGTGCCTCTCCTCAGCTTGGCTCTTGGCTTCTTTGTGAGTCTTCGGGTGGGCATAATTCTCCTGCTTCTTGTTCTTATTAGCGGCTTCTTCCTACAGAAAATGATGGGCGGCAGCCAATTTATGAGCTTGTATCAGGAATCCTTAAACCATCTCAGTGCAGAAACCGTGGAATACGTTCGGGGCATTCAGGTCGTAAAGCTCTTCGGAAACCGCCTGCAAAGCTTCAAAGCCATGAAAGAGGCCATTGAAAGCTATGCAAAGTACGCCTATGAATACAGTATAAGCTGTAAAACGCCCTATGTTCTCTACCAATGGATCTTTTTAGGCTTAATTCCGATTCTGTCGATTCCCCTGTCTTTTCTCCTTGTAAAAGAACCCCATCCCGAAAAAATCATCATCGATTTGATTATGATTTTCTTTCTGGACGGCGTCATCATGGTGGCTTTCATGAAAATCATGTGGTCCGGCATGTACATTTTCAATGCAAACTTTGCCATCGAGGAAATGGAAAAGCTCTACAAGGAAATGCAGGAAGACCGCCTACAATACGGCAGGGAAGAAAAGTTCCCAAATTACAGTATGGAATTCCAAAATGTAGATTTCTCCTATGGAGACAAGAAGGTTTTGGAAGGCCTTTCCTTCCGCTTGGAAGAGGGAAAAAGCTATGCCCTTGTGGGGCACTCCGGTTCGGGAAAATCCACCATTGCAAAGCTTTTTTCCGGTTTCTACAAAGTGGATAAAGGACAGATTCGAATCGGGGATCTCCCCATTGAAAACTACAGCAAGAATGCCCTGTGTAAGGCCATCTCCTTCGTTTTCCAGGACAGCAAGCTTTTCCATAAGACGATTTATGAAAATGTGCTGTTAGGAAAGCCGGATGCTGCTGCAAAAGACGTCCATCGGGCTTTGGACTTAGCCGGTTGCAGGGAAATTCTGGAGCGTTTTCCCGAGAAAGAAAATACCTTAATCGGTGCAAAAGGCGTTTACCTTTCCGGTGGCGAAAAGCAGAGAATCGCCATTGCCAGAGCCATCTTAAAGGATGCTCCCATCGTGATTCTGGACGAAGCCAGCGCCTCCATCGATGCGGATCAGGAGTATGCCCTGCAAAATGCTTTTAAGAATCTGATTCAGGGGAAAACCGTGATTATGATTGCCCACCGCCTTTCCAGTATTCAGGGACTCCATGAAATCCTTGTTTTGGAAGAGGGAAAGATCGTGGAACGGGGAAACAGTAAAGAGCTTCTGCAAAAAGACAGTCGCTATAAAAAGCTCTGGAAACTGTATCAAACTACGGAAGATTGGAGGATAAACAAATGATGAATTGGTTCAAAAAACAGTTCTCCCTTACGGAGCAGGGCGCAAAAAACCTGCAAAAAGCCAGCCTCTACTGCTTTCTTACTTACTGTATCAATATGGGCCCCGTTATGCTTTTACTGTATATCGCGAAGCTCCTTCTGGAAAATGCGGGTAGGAATGCCTTCACGCCATGGGAGCTGATTGTTCCGGCTTTCATAATCCTGTTCTTCCTCTACCTCCTGCTTTCCAAGGAATATGTCTGTCTCTATAACGCGACCTACAAAGAATCGGCGAATCTGAGAAAGAACATTGCGGAAACCCTGGCAGACCTGCCCATTGCCTATTTTTCCCGGCATGACTTAAGCGATTTGTCGGAAAGCATTATGTCTGACGTGGAAAGGATTGAGCACGCCTTAAGCCATTCTGTTCCCAAAATCGTAGCCATGTTTTTCTTCTTCCCGATTATGGGGATTCTGATGTGCTTCTCAAACTGGAAGCTGTCCCTTGCCACCCTTCTCCCTACGATTTTCAGCTTTCTTTTAGTGCCCTTATCCAGAAAGCTCGTGCTACAAAATAATCAGAAGTACTATCATCTTTTGCGGGAAAATGCGGAAGCTTTCCAGGAACATATCGACCTGCATCAGGAAATCAGTAGCTTTCTCCCTGACAGGGAGGTTAAAGAAGCCTTATTTCAAAAAATGGACCTGCAAGAAAAGCTCCACCTAAAGACGGAAATGGGCTCCTTTATCGTCATGGGATGCTCTTCCATTTTTGCTTTCTTAAGTGTGGCCACGGTGATTTTCGTCGGTTTCCCACTCTATCAAAGCGGCAGTATTTCCATCCTCTACTTCTTAGGCTTTATCATTGCCTCCATGAAATTAAAGGAAATCTTCGACATTTCCAAGGAAAGCCTGATGGAGATCTTCTATATCGCACCGGCGGTGCAGCGCATCTCCGAAATCAAGGCGGCAAAGAAGCAGGAAGGGCTCAGTACAGCCCTTTCCGACTTCTCCATTGACTTTCAGGATGTGTCCTTCTCCTACAATGAAGACAGGACGATTCTAAAAGACGTCTCCATGTCGGTAAAGGAAGGAGAACTTTTCGCTTTAGTAGGCCCCTCCGGCTGCGGAAAAACTACCATTTTACGCTTGCTCTCCAGACTTTATGATGCAAAGTCCGGAAAGATTTTCATCGGTGGAAAAGATTTACAAAACACAGCCACCGACTCCATTTTCCAAAAAATCTCCATAGTCTTTCAGGAAGTAAACCTCTTTAATACCACCATTCTGGAAAATATCCGTCTGGGAAGAGGGGATGCCACGGAGGAGGAAGTGCGGGAAGCGGCACGTCTTGCTAACTGCCTGGACTTTATCGAGAAGCTTCCCGATGGCTTCCAAACAAGGATCGGAGAAAATGGCGCAGAGCTCTCCGGCGGAGAAAGACAGCGGCTTTCTATCGCCAGAGCCTTCCTAAAGGATGCTCCTATACTTCTCTTAGATGAAATTGCCGCGAATCTGGATATTGATAACGAAAGAAAAATTCAGGAAAGCCTCAGCAGCTTAATCCGCGGAAAAAACCGAACTGTCATCCTTATTTCCCACCGTATGAAGTCCATCGAGAAAGCAGACCGCATCCTGGTGCTGTCCTCCGGAGAGGTGGATGCAGTGGGTACCCACGAAGAACTGCTGGAGCACTCCAAAGTCTATCGGAATCTGGTAGAAAAGAGCAGGCTTGCAGAGGAATTCAGCTATTAAAACCGTATCGAGAAAAAATCCAAGACCTTGTGGCCTTTTTAGAAAAGGGAAGACTCTGCAAGTTATTTTCCCGAGAGGATTTTCTGGCACTTCCGGAGGAAAATATCAAATCCATGGGGCTTCGCGCAAGAACGAAACCAAGCCTTTCTCTTCCGGAATGGAAAAATGAAGGAGCGCTAAGATATTATAAAGAAGAGGGCTTTGCCTCTTTTTCCTTTGGGAAAATTTACGGTATTGTGGGAGAAAACGGAATTGGCAAGTCCACCTTTCTTCGAAAGCTCAGCGGCTTAGAGAACGAAAAAGGTAGCCATTTTTCTCTTTTCGGAAAAGAACTCTCAAAAAGACAGCGTCTTGCTCTTTCCGCGATGGTTATGCAGGACGTGAATCAGCAATTATTCGGAGACTCCGTGGAAGAAGAGATGGAGCTGGGAAGGGCAGGACAAAGGCGAAGTCTGAAAGAGAGAAGCGAGGGGATAATAGACGAGCGAGGAAACGAACAAAACAAGTTAAAGCCACATCATGCGACAAAAGAAGAACTCCTTAGCGCACTGGGACTTTCCGCGCTAAAAGACCGCCATCCCATGAGTCTTTCCGGCGGTCAGAAGCAACGTCTTGCCCTTGCCGCAACCCTCTATCAGGAGGCAAAGCTTTTCTTTTTTGATGAACCTACCAGCGGCATGGATCAGAAAAATATGCTTCGTATCGCCGGCCTCTTAAAGTCTGCCATTCGAGAGGATCGAATCTTCTTCATTGTGTCTCACGACTACGCCTTCTTACAGGAGGTGGCGGATGAGGTGGTGGAAATATGCTTACTCAATATTGGTGGTTTTCAATCTGGTTCCAACCTTCTTAACCGCTAACTCCAAATCCAGATCATGCAATCCACCATAAGCTTTTATCAAATAATCAATCGGCACGTTTTTAATGACTTCTCTGCTCGGAATATTGTAATACCATTGATAGTAAGCATAGAATTCACCTATCCAATCGGGCACAAAACCTTTCATAGAATCACCTTTTTGTAACGTAAAACCATCTGTTTTACAGAAATAATTCCATAATTCAGAATTATCCATAGTATTTACGTAAGCTTGCCCTTCGTCTATGCTTTTTCTGGTTTTGCTGTTCATATAAACCTGAATAAAATCAGCGGTATCTTTATCCGGAAAATTCTGTGCCACAAAATCAAAAAGCTTTCCCTGATTCTCTACAACATCTCCCAAATAAGCTTCTGAATATGCCTGCATCTTCATTACCCCTCTAATATCGTACTAAATACATTCGCAACCTTATTCGCATCGGAATCCACCAGTTTGCGCATTTTTTCTCTTGCACTTATATCTCTCGCATTATATTTTTCATTGAATTCTCGAAAATCCACACAGGTCAATGCCTCTTTTACTTCAGCCAGTTTTTCATAGGCTCGTTCAGATTTTATGCAGTATTGGATCCCTAGCCCACCTAAAGACAAGAGTTCCTCCAGAATTTCAACATCTATATTATCGCGGACAAACTCTCTTGCAATGTAGAAATACGAAGCATTTGCCCTCCAGCCTTTAATCACATCATAATGTTCAGAATTAATTCCATATTTTTCAATAAATTTTTTGGATAAAATCCTGTATCTTTTCGAATCCGCTGCATCTCTATGTTTCATCAGCTCCGCTAGCCACGAAAGAATATTATACTCTTGAAAGTCTAAGATTCTTAGGTCTGTTATGTCCAGACTAAATTTATGAACCCAACCATTCCGCTCATCCGGTCTGCAAACCGCCCATTCTTTTGCAAGCCTAAGACTTTCTGTAAGATAGAAGCCTTTCCCATAGTCATGTTTTTCATCACCTAAACCATATTGTGGGGAAACCTGCCGGTTGGGACTACCATGATATAAAATAATTCGCTCCATTCGCAATTCCTCCTAAACAAACATCTTTTCCAAGAAAGACTTTTTAATGATTTTTAGCTTTTCCAACTTTCTCTGATGAAGATCATCTGTAAATCCCTTAAAACCGTATTCTCGGTGTTTTCCGATTATTCATAAAGTCTTGTAGCATAGTGTCCGGAAGGCTGTCGATTCCACTCACATTGCCCTTATTGTAGCTTTTTTCTTTATCCGCTTCAATAAGCCTTCAAAAAAGGCCTTAATTACGTTACTGTCAAGTAATCGTTGGCAACTCTATCATATAGACTTATGAATGTCTTGTTCCAGTTTATGTCCTTGCAAAGATTTTTGCCAAATGATTTCCTCCCTGAGATAGTGTGCAAAGTGGGAAAAGTTTGTAAAGTGGAAAAAGTGCGTTCAACTTTTCACACTTTTCACGATTATCTCATTTTTTGTGGAGAGAAAAAAATGACAGGTTATTGACCATTTACGAAAAAAATATGATTTTGAATATCCATCTCATAGTTTATTCCCCTTTATTTCTTGGTCTTATCCTCTAAGCTTTTAAGCCCTATAGAATTTAGTTTTTCTAGTGATCCAAGCTGTGTTCTTGCTAGTTTTCTAAGTTCTATCATTCTTTCTTTTTGTTCCATACCTTTGCTGATTAAAACAGCGTTGTAGCTTTCCATATTTGCAAGCACCAGTAACTCATTCAGACTTGCATAATCTCGCATATTGCCTTTAAGTTCCGGATTTTCATCACGCCACTGTTTGGATCTCTTGTTAAATAATGCAACATTTAGCATATCTGCTTCACTTGCATACTTATAGGATAGTTGCTCATTTGTTAAATCAGCTAATAGATATTCCTTGATAGCATCTGTATGGATTTTGTAATTAATCTTTGAAATTTCCCTATTTAAATTCCAACCAAGTGATAATCTGGAATTTTCATCTGATTTAAGTCTCTTGTAATCTTGAATAATATACAGCTTAAACTCCGGTGATAACCATGATGCAAACTCCATCGCAATATCATAGTGTGCATATGTGCCGCCATATCTTCCTGCCTTAGCTATAATTCCAATAGCATTAGTAGATTCTATCCATTTTTGGGGAGTCATAGTGAATCTATTTAATCCCGCTTCATTTCTAAACGTGTCGAATTGCACACGGTTAAAATTTTCGTTATTGAGAGCTTCCCACAATCCTATGAACTCCAATGTGTTTCGGTTTCTCATCCAATTTTGAATAACAAATCGTGGATCATCACTATAAGAGAAAAGATATCCTAAACTTCGCTGTGCAATGCTTTTCCGGAATAGGAATCCTCTGCAATTTCTGCCTCCTATAACGATGCCTTAAATTTGTTAAAATTAAATAATGTTCTTATTGTAACTTTTTTCTTTATCCCCTTCAATAAGCCTTCAAAAAGAAGGTGGAAATACTGCCCAAAGCCCCACTGCCGTGCTATACTGAAAAAGTCAGAATACAAGAAGGAGTGTAAAGCAATGACTCTTACAAAAATGGAATGTCCCAACTGTCACGGCACCTTAGAAATTCCGGAGGGGATGAAGGAAGGCTTCGTTACCTGCGAATATTGTAAAACCAAGGTCTACATTGAGCCTACCAAGCCGAATATCACCCAGAACATTCATATTGATAATGTCAATATGGGACAGCAAAGAAGTGCTCCTCCAGCAAGGCAGGAACTCAGTGCAGTACAGACGATTGTCCTTATAGGTACAATACTATCTGCCATCTTCATACTTTTCGTCAGCAACACATTTCGTGCGCCTCATAAAAGCGTAACTCTGACTACGGCAAAGTTTCGTACTGTGCCGGAGGATGAAACCGTAAAAAGCTTCGTAGAATCGGCCTTCGGAAAGAGCTTGAAGGATATTACAAGAGAGGATTATAACTCCCTCGCTTTCCTGTCCATTCATAAGGTCAGCAATGCCGGTTCCGACCAAACGGAGAAGTGGCGGTTTGACTATGCAAAGTCTATGAATGAGGACGGCACGGCCAAGGATCCGGAGACGCTTTATTTTCCTATAACAGATACCATCGATGAAGCGGATATGCAGATTTTTACAGGTCTAATCAAGCTCTCCTTGGGATATCAAGTGCATTTCGACTATAGCGCCAACGCCGATGCGAATACTCTAAAGAGTCTGATCAATCTCCGCTATTATTCCGGAGAAAATGAGAACTTTCAAACTATCTCGAAGCTTTTCGCGAATCCCGAGCAGATTCTTGGACTCTACAACATTACTTTGGACGATGATGCTACCGATGATTCCTACTCCGACGAGAATACAGAAGAGAAAGACCCGGACGCACCCTTTAAGGCATTTTCTTCTCTGGAAGAGCTTACGGTTCACGTAGATGATGACTATAGCAAAGGACTACTTTTCCTCCGGAATTTTCCCAATCTAAAGACCCTTGCTCTGGGGCTTTATGGAGATACGCCCACAGATCTTTCCCCTCTTTCTTCTTTAAGTAGCCTAAGCAATCTGGACTTACTGGGAACGAAGGATTCTACCGTGGAAAATCTCGGGGTGCTTTCCGGTATGCCCCAGCTGGAACAGCTTTCCTTACGGAATTTAAAGGATGTGAAGGACTTAAACTTCGTGCAGAACATGCCGAAATTAAAGTCCTTGAACTTGGAAGATCTTTCGATTTTGAATCTGGACGGTTTATCGGGGCATCTTTCCTTAAATAGCCTCTCCATTGACTGCTCTTCTCTGGAAAATGTCAATGCGCTAAGCACCCTCAGTTCTTTACAGACACTTTCCATCAGCTATCACACGTATGATGTTCCCGACTTACACGGGTTAAGCGCGCTGGAAAATGTGAAGTGTTATTCCATGGACCGAGATTCCATTTCCCACATGCCTTCCATAAAGAATCTCACCATCGATAACTATGGTAGTGAATACAGCGCCGATTTCCTGCAGGGAATGAATGCTTTAACGAACCTTACCATCATAGGAAACGGCATTATCGATGAGGTGGAGCCGGACCTCGGGTCTGTCCTTCGGGCACTTCCCTCTCTTTCAAGGCTGGAATTTCAGGATTCCCCCTTCAGCCGTTATAAGGATTATACAGAGACGTTTACGAATACCGGGGTCAAAGAACTTCTTTTCACCCCGAACAAAAAACAAGCAGCAAGTAGTGACCCTGTCCTTCCCGTTTCCCTAAGCCGCATGGCGGATGACAACACGGTGGAGAGCCTGACCCTCACACAGGCTATTCTTAGGAATATAGATAACGAGTCGGAAGATTTTTCCGCCAATATTAAACCTTTCCTTTCTCATTACAAGGCCTTAAAGAGTCTCGATATCAGTAATAATAAACTGCAAAGCCTGGATTGTCTGGATGGCCTGACCAGCCTGGAGGAAGTGGATTTTTCGAATAACTATATCTCCGACATTTCCGTTCTTCGGAATCTTCCGAACCTAAAGAAGGTGAAAATGAGCGGAAACCCCATCGTAAATGCGGAGTTGCTGCCGGATTCGGTGGAAGTAGTGAAATAAATTATTTGTCATAATAATGTGAACCGCACTGCATAATTTCTATATTCTTTTCCGTGATGCGAAATACAATTCTATTTTTTCATCAATATGAACACTCCAATAGCCACTGAGGTCTCCCTTCAGTGGCTCCGGTTTTCCTATGCATTGATAGCCATTAATCCACCTCTATCAAATCATGTTCCTCTAATGTACTCTTGCCTGAACGCACACTCTCGATACGTCTTTTTAACTCCTTTATATTACTTTCACTATAAAATGGATCCACGGAAACATCAAAAGGAATTCTATGTTCCCTTCCCACCTTCTTTGCAAATATGGTAAAAGCAGCGCTCATACTCAATCCCAATTCTGTACATACCTGCTCCATATTCTTTTTATCTTCTGCATCCAAACGAAAGTTCACATTTACCGCCTGTCCCATAGCTTCTCTATTCCTTTCTTATCAAAAATTTCGTATTTTCTATTGTAATGCAAATGTAATGAATATTGCGATATATTTATTTTATAGTTTTTCAAGAGTGCTGTAAGCAATAAAATAGATTGACTAATTTTTATATAGGTGGATTTTATGTTTTGCATTACAGATTACTTTAATGACTTTAAAATATTTTCTTAAAAAACGGAAAGATTGCTATAATTTAATGCATGTGGTATTCTTTTCTACAGAAGCCAAATGTGAACTTGTAAAACAATATATGAGGAGAAAAATGAGAAAAAGAGCAAAAAAAGCATTGGCATTACTTCTGGCATTATCTTGCAGCTTTTCCACCTATGTTTCTGCAGCAACTATTGCAAATGAGACGGTACTGTCTGAAGGAATAAAGCAAAGTTTTCCGGAAGAAAAGAGTACAACTTATTCTGAAAACGTGATGGAAGAAAATGCACTTGAAGAAGATGCACTTAAAGAAACCGTAATGGGAAAAAATGTAGTCGAAGAAAAAAATGAAATCGAAAAAGAAATTTCGGAAATAGAGTCTGAAGCTACAGAAGAGAACGCATTTTATGCAGAAAAAGAACTTTCCGGTGTGCTTGTTACGGTGCAGGCTGATTCCGGGGTATTTCCAAAGGACGCGACTTTACGAGTAAGAAAGCTCTCTAAAGTTGAGGAACAGAAAGTGGATTCCGCTGTAAAAGAGAAGCTTGAGGAGGATCAAAAAAATCTTGTTCAGAGCGTGATTTTCGATATCTCCGTGCTCAACAAGGATGGAGAAGAAGTGCAGCCGGATAATACGAAAGGGGAAGTGAAGGTTCAATTTTCCAATATTCCCTTTTTACAGGAGGATGGGGAAAAGCAGATTTCCGTGTTTCATCTGGACAGCGTAGATGCAGAGGCAGAGAAGCTCGCGGCAGAAAAGATAGAGGAGAAGGGAAGTGCAGTAGAGGTATCGGCAGAGCATTTCTCCTTATTTGCTGTTTCTTTGGTTAAAAAAGAAAATTCTTTTTCGGATACGGTAGCGGTGGAGCTAGGAGACACAATCAGTCTTTATAAACTGCTTAACTATGATGTTTTGCGTTGTGAAGCGATGAAAGAGACGGATCCTGCTGCTATTCGCCTAAAGCATGACGGGGATGGGCAGGTCGCCATTGAGGCATTGCACGAAGGAATAGCCAGATTGCTGATAACCATAAAAGATGATCTGGGGGAGCAAAAAAAAGAATACAGAATTATCGTACAGAAAGCATCTCTTAGTGGAAGAGCAGGGAAGGAGATTGAATATAGTTTAAGCGGATCCGGAAATGATATGACTCTGACACTACGTGGAAGAGGGGAAACGGATGCATTTGAACTGGCTCCATGGGAACCTTATAAAGATAAGATTCGGAGAGTCATTATAGAAGAAGGAATAGAAAAGCTGCATGTGGAGGTGGAAGCCTTTGGCAGCATGGAACATCTGGAGACGGTGAGTCTTCCTTCTACCTTTACGGAAATACCGGACCATGCCTTTTATCATTCAGAAAACTTAGGAGATGTCACGATTCCGGCTTCCGTGCGGAGGATTGGAGAGAAGGCATTTTACAAGTCTAAGGGAAATGAAAAGAAAAATACGATTATCAATCATTCTCCGGTATTTATGAGTGAGAAAGGAAGCAGGCAGTATAATCCCACGTTTACTTCCGTGCAGCAAAATGTTGCGAAAGAAGAACAGGAAGGTAAAGAGTCTAACATTTCCATGAAAAATGTACAGTTTTATACACTTCCGGAAATCAATAAATGTTTCTTTGAGTTGGAGACGGAAGGGAATGAATATGCAAACTTTTATCTGTATACGACAGAAGATCCAAGCGAAGCGGTTACGGTAAAGAACTTTACAGATGACAGTGGAAGTCTGAATAGAGACCTGAGACTGATCTTTTTTTCAAGCGGAAACGGATGGCGGCTTCCCGGAACAAATAAGACATTTACTTCTTATCTGTTTGATTTAAGGGATACAGGACTATCTTCCTTTCTACCGGGACACACCTACTATTGTACATTTTTAATGAGTCCGGGAGGAAGCACCAAACCATATAGTGAGACGCAATTGTTGCAAAAAGTGATTACGGTATCGGATGAGGCACGCCTTCCTCGCAGCGACGGGAATTTTAGCTGGCAATTAACAGGAGAAAAGAACCCCTATACGCTTACAATAGAAGGTAACGGGCGGATGCAGGGTCTTACTGCAAACGGAGAACTTCGCTCATGGAATAAGCTCTTGCATGCTCTCGGAAGGGAAGCGCATCTGGAATTAAAGGGGAATATTACTGCCTTGGATCCCCATGCCTTGGAAGGTATCACTTACATTAAGAAGGGTTTAGTGTTGCCGGATTCTATCGTAGAAATAGGGGATTCTGTTTTTTATAAAAAATCGATAGGAGGCAATCTTGTCTTCCCGAAGAATTTAAAGAAAATAGGGAATTCCGCTTTTCGTAATCTTTCTTACAAGGGAGATTTATCCTTGCCGGATGGACTGGAAAGTATCGGGGAAAGTGCTTTCCGTGACTTAAAAGAAAGCAATACCATCACGATTCCCTCCTCCGTTACAGCTATCGGGACAGGCGCTTTCTATAAAGATCAGATGAGCTATAAGGGAAAGAATCGTATAGAAAATCACTCTTCCGTGAAAATTGGTACACGATATGTGAACCCGCTTTTTACGGACTACAAGCCGGATGATTCCGGAGAAGCACCGATTCCGTCTTATTCCGGAAGTGGCAATGGCGGCTCCGGCAGAGGCGGTAGTTCCGGAGGTAGTGGCGGTTCCGGAGGAGGAAGCAGTTCAAGCGGTAACAGCGGGACACCGATGGTTTTAGGGGCAGACCGCAATCTGCCGTCCAATGTAAACTGGCAAAGAGACGCAAAGGGCTGGTGGATTTTAAATCCGGATGGAAGCTACCCGAAATCACAGTGGTTATGGATGAATAATCGTTGGTACTATTTTAATCAAGAAGGCTATATGTTCACCGGTTGGCTTTTCTATAACAATGCCTGGTATTATTTTGAAGAAAATGAAGGCAGTGAGCAGGGAAAGATGAGCCTTGGCTGGAAAGAGATTCGCGGCTTCTGGTATTACTTCAGTGAAGAGGTCGGTGCGGAAAATGGCAAGATGCGTACCGGTTGGCAGGAGCTTAAAGGCAAGTGGTACTATCTGAACCCTCAGGCCGGAGCGGATAACGGAAAGATGCTTTTCAATACTAAGGTTCAGGGCTATACTCTTGGCCCGGATGGTGCTTGGCAGGTAGCGTAGACAAATTATGAAAATCCTTATTGCTATAGATTCCTTCAAAGGCAGCCTCTCCTCCAAAGAAGCGGGCGAAGCCATAAAAAGCGGTATTTTACGGGTAATTCCTGATGCGGAGGTTTTGATTTCTCCTCTGGCAGACGGAGGGGAAGGCACAGTGGAAACGCTGGTGGAAGCCTTAGGAGGAAGCTTGGAAACAGTCAGAGTAAAGGGACCCTTATTTCAGGAAGTGGAAGCTCATTATGGTATTCTCTCAGACTCGCAATATTCTCCGAAAGATGGGAAGCTTGCTGTCATGGAAATGTCCCAAGCTTCCGGCATTACCTTAGTTGCTCCGGAGAAAAGAAGTCCGTTAAAGACTAGCAGCTACGGGGTGGGAGAAATGATTTTAGATGCCTACCACAAGGGTTGCAGACGCTTTTTAATCGGAATCGGCGGTTCTGCCACAAATGACGGTGGAATAGGAATGTTAAGCGCTTTAGGCTTTCGTTTTAGCAAAGAGAACGGAGAAGAAATCTGCCCTATCGGAGAAGGCCTGAAAGACTTGGCTAGAATAGATGCTACTTCTGTACCTGAGGGCTTATTACAATGTTCCTTCCAGATTGCCTGTGATGTGGAGAATCCTCTATACGGGGAAAATGGAGCAAGTCTTGTCTATGGATTCCAAAAGGGCGGAAACAAGGAACTGCTCTCTCAAATGGATCTTTGGATAAAGCGTTATAGCGAGCTTGTAAAAGAATATAACCCTGCCGCCAATCCGGAAACTCCGGGCTCCGGAGCCGCCGGAGGGTTGGGATTTGCCTTTCGCAGTTTTCTTCAAGGAGAATTAAAATCCGGAGTTTCCTTGATTTTGGAAGAAACCGGGCTTTCCGAGAAAATGCAGGGAGCTGATCTTGTGATCACCGGAGAAGGAAGGTTGGACGAACAATCCGCCATGGGAAAAGCCCCAATTGGTGTAGCAAAGCTGGCTAAAGAACAGGGAATTCCGGTGATAGCCTTTGCAGGAGCCGTTACAGAAGGAGCAAAAGCCTGCAACCAAGCCGGAATAGATGCCTACTTCCCCATACTTAGAGGAATCAGCACTTTGGAAGAAGCTATGGAAAAAGAAACTGCTCGTAGAAATTTAGAGGACACCGTTGAACAGGTGATAAGGCTCTACCATCTGCGGCATAAAAAGCAATAAAGAAAAGTGGCTGTAAAAATCAAAATAAAGAAATTTTCGGCAATATAGGTCTGAATACGGGGTAGTCTGAGCCCGTCGGTACTTGCGAAAAACAAGTGAAACGAAGTTTTTCGCTTAGTATCCGATACGTGGCGAAGCTAGCGAGAGCGTGCCCCAAGTTCAGACCTATATTGCTTAGAAAATTATTTTGATTTTACAGCCACTTTTTATTCATAATCGGTGTCTAGGCGAAGACGATCACATCCTGTTCTGAATCATCTTTTAGGGAGCTCTTTCCAGTTTAAAAAAGAGAACTGCGAACAGAGCAATACTTAGGCTAGCTTTTCAGCAGGATTGCTTTGGAATACGGGGCAATCTGAGCCCACGGGTTCTTAGCTTTTGTCTTATAAAAGCTTAGAACCCCTGTGAGGCGAGGTTAGCGGGAGCGTGCCCCCGATTCCAAAGCTATCCTGCGAAAAGCGCTTAAAGTCAGCTGACTATTCACAGTTCTCTATTTAAACTATTTCTTCTTCGGTACGGAATGTACAGCCTCTCCGAATACATCCTCCAAAGCCTCTCCCACACCTTCATTGTAGGTTGGGTGAGCTCTCATAGCCTTCAGCAGCTGTTCAACGGTGAATCCATTTGCCACAGCATTGCCAAACTCTCCAATCATATCCGTTGCTCTTGCGCACATCATCTGCACACCTACAACCGCATGACTCTTGCTGTCGGACAGAATCTTGATAAATCCACGCTCTTCCTTGGAAATCATGGATTTTCCGTTTCCGCTCATCATGAACTTGCCAACATTGATTTCTAAGCCCTGCTCCTTGGCGATGGCCTCGGTAATTCCAACGGAGGCTATTTCCGGTGAGGTGTAAACGCAGCCCGGTACCACATTTAAGTCAATGCTTCTTTTGTGTCCTGCCAGCTCCTCCAAAAGGCATATGCCCTGTGCGGAAGCAAGGTGGGCAAGCTGTAAGCCCTTAATCAGGTCTCCGATGGCATAAACATTGTCCATGGAGGTCTTAAAGTGCTCGTCTACCACTACTCGGCCTCTCTCCATTTCCAGTTCAACCCCTTCTCCGAAGAGTCCCTGGGTATTGGGCACACGGCCCACTGCACAAAGCACATACTGAGATGTTACTTTTACCGGCTCATCCTTCTCGGTATAGAAGCAGGAAACGCCCTCTGCTTCCTTTTCCACCTTCTCTACCTTAACGGAGGTATGGATATCGATGCCTCTCTTCTTTAAAATCAGCTTCAAATTCTGAGAAATATCCTTATCCATGTTGGCCAGAATACTGGGCAGAGCCTCCAGAATGGTAACCTTGGTTCCTAAGGAGGCGAAAATGGAAGCAAACTCCACACCGATTACTCCTCCGCCAATGATGCTTAAGCTCTTGGGTACTTCCTGTAATTGGAAGAGCTCATCACTGGTTAATACTCCTTCACTATCCAGTCCCGGAATCGGTACTAAGGCAGGCTTGGATCCAACAGCCAAAATCACATGCTTCGCCTGATAATTTCCTGCTCCTTCTCCACCGCTTACGGTAACGGAACCGTCTTTCTCTAAAGTTCCCAGCCCCTTCAGGTAATCGATGCCGTTGGACTTAAAGAGCTGCTCCACTCCGCCTACCAGCTTATCGATAATGTCCTGCTTATATTCCAAAATCTTGCCGTAGTCATAGGAAATATTCTCGGCAAAAATACCGTACTCCTTTGCATTTTGCATTTCTCTGTAAAGCTCAGTGGCATGAACCATGGCCTTTGTAGGAATACAGCCTCTGTTTAAGCAGGTTCCTCCCACTCTGTCCTTCTCTACCACAGCTGTCTTAAAGCCCAGCTTTGCGGACTTTAATGCCGCTACATATCCGCCTGGACCGGCTCCTATGATAATCACATCATAATTCATATCTTTTATTCTCCCTACTATTCAATGTTTTCGCTTTTTTAGCAAGGAGAGCTGTTACATAAAGACTTTTCCTAAGAAGAGAGGGGACATTCGCTACCCCAAGGAAGCTTTATTCCCCCTCTCCTTGATCTTTATATAACAGCTCTCTGAAAATCTACTTTATTTTACTTCCACTCATAACGAAGTACCGGCTCTCTTGCTGCCTTTACTTCATCCAATCTTCCTACCGGAGTAGTTACAGGAGCATCATGAAGCGCCTGTGGATTGGTCTGAGCTTCCTCATAAAGCTTTCTGAAAACAGCTACAGCATCATCCAAAGTTTCCTTGGACTCTGTCTCTGTAGGCTCAATCATCAAAGCTTCATGAACGATAAGCGGGAAGTACATTGTAGGCGGATGCATTCCGTTATCCAACAGAGCTTTGGCAACGTCCATTGCAGAAACCCCTGTCTTTTGCTTAAGATCCTCTAAGCTCATAACGAACTCATGCATACAAATCTGATCATAAGCCATGGTATAGAGATCCTTCAGCTTATTCATCATGTAGTTGGCATTCAGCACCGCATTCTTACTAGCCTGTGGAATTCCTTCTTTTCCTAAGGTCTTGATATAGGTTAATGCCCTAACCACTACCAGGAAGTTTCCGTAGAAGGCCTTCATGTCTCCAATAGACTTTGGAGCCTTCACAAACTTCTTCACTGCATCTCCGTCAACCAGATATCCGGGCATGAAATCAGCAAGAAGCTTCTTACATCCAACAACTCCACTTCCGGGGCCTCCGCCGCCGTGAGGTGTGGAGAAGGTCTTATGAAGATTCAAGTGAATAACGTCAAATCCCATGTCTCCGGGACGAACAACGCCCATGATAGCGTTTAAGTTAGCACCGTCATAATAGTTTAATCCGCCGCAATCATGGATTAACTTGGTAATCTCTAAGATATTTTCATCGAAAATACCTACGGTATTGGGGTTGGTCAGCATCAAGCCGGCAACATCATCCCCTAAAACTGCCTTGAATTTCTCCATATCTACACAGCCGTGCTCATTGGAAGGAATGGTTACTACCTTATAATCCGCCATGGTTGCAGTAGCAGGGTTAGTTCCGTGAGCAGCGTCAGGAATAATAATCTTATTTCTCTTAAAATCCCCTCTGCTCTCATGGTAAGCCTTAATCAGCATGATTCCGGTGAACTCACCGTGAGCACCTGCTGCAGGCTGAACCGTTAAACGATCCATACCGGTTACTTCACAAAGAAGGGTTTCAATCTCCTGGATTACGGAAAGGCAACCCTGTACGGTATGCTCCGGCTGCAAGGGATGAACCTCTGCAAAACCGGGTAAAGATGCCATATCATCATTAATCTTCGGATTGTACTTCATGGTGCAGGAACCTAAAGGATAGAAGCCGTCGTTTACACCTCTACACTTTTTAGCAAGCTCTGTGTAATGTCTGCTGATTTCTGTCTCTGACAGCTCCGGCAAATGTAATTCAGCCTTTCTTTGATCCTTTGCAGGAACATCTACCACTTCCACATCACAGGGAGGGAACAAACTGCAATGTCTGCCGGATTTGCTTTTCTCGAAAATAAGCATTACTTCACCTCCTTTAAGATTTCTACTACACGGTCCATGGAAGCCTTATCATTAACTTCCGTACAGCACCATAGAATTCTCTTATCATCCAGAGGATATCCGCCAAGGATACCTTCCTTCTCTAAAGCATCCAATGCCTTCTTAGAGGACAGGTCGGACTCTGTTACGAATTCATTGAAGAAATCCGCCTTATACTGTGGCTTAAAGCCGATCTTTTCTAATTCCTTGGCCAAATAATGAGCCTTGGAGGTAGAAAGACTTGCCGCTTCTTTTAAGCCTTCCTTACCTACTGCTGCAAGGTAAACGCCAACAGCTAAAGCACAAAGTGCCTGGTTGGAACATACATTACTGGAAGCCTTTTCTCTACGGATATGCTGCTCTCTGGCCTGCAGAGTCAATACATAACCGGTTCTTCCCTGATGATCCTCTGTAGCTCCTACGATTCTTCCGGGAAGATTTCTCTTCATCGCATCAGTGGATGCCATGAATCCAAGGTAAGGTCCTCCGAAAGCAATGGGAAGTCCTAAAGGCTGTCCGTCACCGACCGCAACATCCGCTCCATACTCCCTGGGAGTCTTAAGAACACCAAGAGAAATGGGATTTACGCTCATAGCAAACTTTGCCCCTACCTCATGAGCAATCTCTCCAATCTTCTCTGCATCTTCCAGATTGCCGTAGAAATTCGGATGCTGGATGAAAACTACAGCAGATTCCGCATCTGCCTTAGCCTTCAAAGCCTCCACGTCTGTCACACCGTCCTTCTCCGGAATAATCTCTACCTGCATACCATTACCATGACAATAGGTCTTGATGGTTGAAATCGTGTCCGGATGCATCAGAGCGGAAATCAAAGCCTTGCTTCTCTTTCTCTCTCTGCACATTGCTACTGCCTCAGCCGCAGCCTCAGCCCCGTCATAAACGGAAGCATTGGATACGTCCATGCCGGTCAAGTCGCAGATCATGGTCTGATATTCAAAAATAGATTGTAAAATACCTTGGCTGGTCTCTGCCTGATACGGGGTATATGCCGTCAAGAAATTCTCTTTACCAATCACGCTCTTTACGATAGAGGGAATAAAATGACGATATGCTCCGGCACCTCTGAAGATAACCGGGAACACTACGTTTTTGTTTGCCAATGCAGACATATCTCTACGTACTTCCAACTCGGATAAACCGGCAGGAATAGAAAGCTCGCCTTTTAATTTTACTTCCTGTGGAATGTCTCTAAACAGATCATCAAAGGAAGAAAAACCGCTTTCCTGCAGCATCGCCTTCTGCTCCGCGTCGGTATTGGGAATGTATTTTCCCATAAGTCCACCACCTTTCTTTCGGATAGTTTCTTCTCTTTAGAGGATAGAACTCCTTTTTCTCCATTCTATCCTCTTCGTCGGAAGAATCTTCATGCTATCTCTTTACAGTGTCTTTAAGAACTCCTCATACTCTTCTGCGGAAAGAAGCTCTTCCTTCTCTGTAACATCCTTTACCTTTACGAACCAAGCCTCATAGGGAGAGCTGTTGATGCTTTCGGGAGCATCCAAAACAGCCTCATTGATTGCACTAACCACACCGGTTAATGGAGACAATACATCGGAAACAGCCTTTACAGACTCTACGTCAGAGAAAGCCTCTCCCTTAGTTACACTGTCCCCTTCTTCAGGAAGATTTACAAAAACCAAATCTCCTAACTCGGACTGGGCATAGTCTGTGATTCCTACCACGAACTCTCCGCCTTCTTCCTTTACCCACTCGTGATCCTTGGAATAAAGTAATCCCTTCTGAACTGCCATCTTTTTTTCCTCCTTAAAATAAGTAGTGTTGATTAAACCGTTTTCTTTATAAAATAGATCTTCCCGGAAGAAAATCTGATTTTAAAAATTTGCCTTTCTTCGAGTATTGCGCCTAAATCCTGCAATCTCTCTCTTGAAAAATGTTTTGCTTTTATTTCTCTCTCTTGTAGAAGGGAAGCGCTACCACTTCTACATCCACCTTACGTCCCCGAACGTCTACCTGAAGCTGAGTACCGACCTCTGCATACTTGGGATCGATTAATGCCATTCCTACCGGATAGTTTAAGAATGGGCAGTGGGTTCCGGAGGTGGTGTGACCAATCACCTGATCTCCCGCCAAAACGTCCTGATGCTCGCGGATAATGCCTCTGCCGGTAACCTTCAGGCCGACTCTCTTAATCTTCGGCTCTCCTTTAGCTTCAATAGCAGCCTTTCCGATAAAATCAGGCTTATCCATCTTTACCGCAAACTTTAATCCGGTCTCAAGGGGAGTGATTTCATCGTCCATCTCATGACCGTAGAGAGGCATAGCCGCTTCCATACGAAGGGTATCTCTGGCACCAAGTCCGCAGGGAATCAGTCCCTCTTCTTTTCCTGCTGCCAAAAGCTTATCCCACATTTCCTCCGCCTTGTTGCTGTCCAGATACAGCTCTACACCGTCTTCTCCGGTATAACCGGTCTTGGAAACAATACAGGGAATACCGTCAACCGTAGCATTAAATACGGCATGGTAATATTTCTGAGGAATATTTTCTTCGGAGGTCAGCTTTCTGATAATATCCATAGCCTTAGGGCCTTGAAGGGCAATCTGGGCATAATCATCGGATACATTGGTGAATTCCACATCCCCGAACTTATGCTGTACCATCCAGTTAAAGTCCTTCTCACGGTTGGCAGCATTTACAACGATAAAGTAGTCGTTGTCTCCTTTCTTGTAAACGATTAAATCGTCTACCACACCGCCGTTTTCATTACACATCAGGCTGTATCTTGCCTGTCCGTCCACCATGTTCTCAAAATTGTTGGTTAAAATCTTCTGAAGATTTGCCAATGCATCCTTTCCTTTGCAAAGTACCTCACCCATGTGGGACACGTCGAAAAGTCCGGCTTCGGTTCGAACAGCCATATGTTCCTTGATGACTCCACTCTGCTCATACTGAACAGGGAGAAGAAATCCGGCGAAAGGAACAATCTTTCCGCCTGCCTTCACATGCGCTTCATACAACGGTGTCTTTAATTCCATAAACTGCCTCCTTTGTTTTATGGTGATTTTATCATCATGCTTTTTCCCCATCCCCTGACCCCTAACATCAGAATATTCGGGCAAAAAGTAATTACTCTATAACTCATTATAAAAAAATTTTTTTCTTTTTCAATGTGTAAAAAAATAAAAATATATGTGTTTTCTCCGGTTCAACCGGCCTGCTTGTCCGTCAAAGCCCTTTAGGCCAGCATATCCGCAATCTCAGACACGGAAATCCGATAAAGCTTTCCCTCCAAGCCTCTTTCCGTAAGCCCCTTTAAAAGGGAATCCCGGTCAAAAGCCAATCCTACAAAAGCTTTACTGATTTCCTCAGGATCCAGGGTACTGAAAAAATCTCCGCTAATAGAAGCTTCCTGTATTTTGCCCTTTTGAATCTCTAAGGAAAAATGCATCTTCCCCCCCGGGAAGCGTCCAATCTTTTCCATATTGAACTTCGGATTCTTTCCGTACAGACTGTCCCAGTTTTGAAAATGAGTCTTGGCCAGTTCCTTAACTCTCAGAATTTCTTCCTTGGAAAGCTCCAGGCGATTGGCTTTATTCTCTTCTCCCAAAATGGCGGAAACCATCAGTTCCTTAAAGTCCTCCGGGGAAATCTTCTCCTTCAAATGGTCGGAGATGTTACAAACTCTCTCCCGCACCGACTGGATACTTTTGGAAATAATCTTGTACTCATCCACCCTGGTGGAATTCACCATCTTCTCGATATCCGTGGAAAAAAGCAGAGATCCGTGGTGGACAATGCTTTCTCCAAGATGATACTGGGCATTGCCGGAAAACTTTCGTCCTTCGATACAAAGGTCGTTTCTTCCGTTAAATTCCGCTTTCACGGAAAGCTTCGCCAAGGCATCCAGTACCGGGCTTAGGTATTTTTTAAACTCTATCCCCTCTTCCTTATAGCGGTCGATAAAGGTAAACTGCCAGCCTCCCAAATCCGTGTAAATGGTGCCTCCCCCGCTCATCCGCCGTACCAGATTCATCTTCTGCTCTCTGGCGTAAGGGAGATTTACCTCCTCCGCAAGGTTTTGGTATTTTCCCAGCATCAGGGTAGGGGTGGTTCTCCAGAAAAGGAAAACCGTATCTTCCAATTTCTTTTCTTCGGCTAAGTAATATTCCAGGCCGAAGTTCTCATAAACGTCTGTGGACTCTAAATCAATATAAACCATGTACATCCTCCAAAGCTTCCCAAGCTCTGTAGGAGCTTCTGGCTAAGGGTGCGGAGGCTACGTGGTGAAAGCCCTTTAAAAGAGCATTCTTCTTATAGCGGGCAAAGTCCTCCGGTGTGGCATATCTGACCAAGGGGTAATGCTCCCTAGTGGGTTGCAGATATTGTCCAATGGTTAAGATATCACAGCCGGTTTCCAGCACATCATCCATCAGCCTGTCAATCTGCTCTTCCGTCTCTCCAAGCCCTACCATGAATCCTGTCTTTACCCGGATATCCGGAGAATGCTGCTTGCAGTAACGGAGCACTCCTAAGGATCTTTCATAAGCCGCCTGGGGACGAACCGCCTTCTGCAATTCCTTTACCGTCTCCACATTGTGGTTCAGAACCTCCGGCTTGGCCTCCAGAACAATGTCTAAGGACTCCGTCCTTCCCTTCATATCGGAAATCAGGGTTTCAATAGTGGTGCCGGGACAAAGCTCCCGAATCGCCCGAATGGTCTTGGCAAACTGTAAGGCTCCTCCGTCCTCCAAATCATCTCTGGTGGAGCAGGTCAAAACCACATGCTTCAGATGCAGCTGCTTTGCCGCCTTGGCCACATTCATAGGCTCTTCTTCGTCCACCGCCTCCGGTCTTCCGCAGGTCACATTGCAAAAGCGACAATTTCTGGTGCAAACGCTTCCCAAAATCATAAAGGTTGCCGTGTGCTTCCGATAACACTCTCCCATATTGGGACAGTTGGCTTCCTTACAAACGGTATTCAAGCGAAGATCCTTCATCAGAGCTGCCACCTCTTCGGTAGCCTCCTGATTGTATCGAACCTTCAGCCAGTCCGGCTTCTTCCCTAAAGAAGGAGGGGCGGCCTGTAAATCCTCCGCTTTCTCCAATGTCTTCTCCATATCTCGCTCCCTATCTCACTCCCTATCCTGTCCTTAAGCTGTTTTTCAATCACTGCCTTCAGAACGTCTTTTTCATCCATCCTTAGCACTAGTTTCTATAATCATTACTTTTGAAGGCCTCTATAATCATTACTTTTGGCGGTCTCTAAACTCCTCGCCTTAAGCTGTCTCTTCGATTAAAGCGACCTTCTCCAATACCCCTACCGTATCGCCTTCTTCGCAGCACTGCTCTACCAGGGTGCCCTCGAAGCCGGATTCCACTTGGGTAACCACCTTGTCCGTTTCAATCTCAAAAATCGGTTCCCCCTTCTTTACCGGGTCTCCCACTTCCTTCAACCAGGCGCAAACCACTGCCTCCTGCATCTCCGGTCTTAACTTCGGAATCACAATTTCTTTCTTCATCTTCTACTCCTTCTATAATGCAAGCCCTATTAAGGCTTCTCTGACTTCCTTACTGTCCTGTGGCTTAAGACGTTCCGTCAAATCGGAAAACTTTTCTTCAAAAAGCTCTAAAGAAAATGGCTGTCCCTGGAAAAGTGCTCTGACTTCCTCTTCTGAAAAATAAGGGGACTGTATCGTAAAATCTTCGATTCTTCCCTTCCGGACCTGATAACTGATCCGTATCTTTTCTCCTTGGAAAATACCTTCCTTTTCAAAAGAGAAATGAGGCGTTTTTCCATAGGTCCATTCCCAGGAATGGTATTTTTCCCGGCAAATCCTCTCTACCTCCGCCTTTTCCGCCTCTGTAAGAGCTAAGGCTTCCGGTTTAGCTCCCATGGATGCCATTAAGGCTTCCATAAAGCTTTCTATGGGAGGAACCTCCGCAAAGGGACATCCTTCCTTTCCTAAGCCTTCCCAGGATTCACTGATATTACAAACCTTGCAGATTGCCGAGGGAGAAGCCTTCGACTGAATGTGAACACTTTTATTCTTGGTGGTAATCTCATCCAAAAGACTTAAGTCCGATGTATAAAGTAGAGTCCCATGGTGTAAAACCCGTTCTCCGGTGGCCTTTTGGGCACTGCCGGAAATCTTCTTTCCCCCTATGGCAATATCGGAGCATCTGTTCTTCTCCGCCTTAATCCCAAGCCTTCGTAAAGCATCGATTACCGGAAGGAGAAAATCGTCATACTCTAAAATCTTGTTTCTTTTCTTCATTAGGCTGTAATTCACATTGCCTAAATCATGATACACCGTACCTCCGCCGCTGCTTCTGCGAACAACCGGAATCCCTCTTTCCTTTAACCGGCATAAGCTTACTTCCTGGCTGATGTTTTGATAACAGCCTACGATAACTGCCGGAGTATTCCGCCAAAGAAGAAAAATATCCTGCTCCGTTCTATTCTGAAAAAGATATTCTTCCAAGGCCTGATTATAAAAGGGGTCCAAGGAGGGATTTATAATTCCAATCATAGGCTCAGCTCTTTCTATCCCGAAAATTCTTTCTATTTTTTCGGAAAAACAGTGAGATTTTTCCTCTACAATATTCATTATAAACATTATTTATAAAATGTCGATATAATAGCGCTAGAATTTATAAATAATAACAGTATTTAAGAGGAAAACTTGTCTATTTTTACTATATTTTCCTCTTAAATACTGTTTTATACTTTTATTTTTGTTTAATTATTAACAAATTCGGCTTTTTACAAAAGAAAGCAAAGCTTCTCTATCATTTTCCGAAGGATTCAGCATCACATAATCCAAAGCCTGATGCAAAAGTTCTCCCATAGCCGGCCCGGCTTGCACTCCTATAGACAGTAAATCTTTTCCCTTAATTGCCAGATTGGAAAGGGTATAACAATCCCTCTCCTCCTGAATCTTTTGAAGCCATGAAAGTCGAAGCTGCACCTGCTCCGCCATAGCCTTTCCCGGGGTATTGGAAACATTTTCCAAAAGGAGCGCCTTGGTATCATAAAAGTCCTGAATCAGTTCAAGTCCGTACCGAAAAAGCCGTTTCCGAAGGGCATAGGGAGAATCCGCCTCTTCCAAAGAAAAGAGCTCCACAAAGGCGGAAGCCTGATCAATACATTCCCGATCCAGCTTCAGCTCTTCCAAAATCTCCTTGGCGTACTCCGGCAGGTGCCTTAGCAGAAGCCCCAAGCGCAGGTACTTCTTATCCTTGGCATCTCCTAAAAGAGAAGGAATACCCCGCTTCTCGATTTCCGAAAAATGCCGTGTCACAAAGTCGGAAAGGCCGGTAGAAAAAAGCAGCTTCACCCGCTCCGGGTGACGGCTGCATAAAAGCTTCACCAACTCCACTGCGATGCGTTCCTTGGAAACCTTCCCGAGATTTTCCCGAAGAGCCAGCATGGCCTGAAGACAGTCCGCTTCTATCTGAAAATCCAGCTGGGCGGAAAAACGAATTCCTCGCATCATACGAAGGGCGTCCTCCGTAAAGCGTTCCTCTGCCCTTCCCACGGTGCGAACCCTTTTATTTTCAAGGTCTTCCTGTCCATGATAGCAGTCTATGATGCCCCGATCCATGTGGTAGGCCATGGCATTGATGGTGAAATCCCTTCTGGCCAGATCCTCTTCCAGACTTCCGGTAAAGGACACCGCCTTGGGATGACGCCCATCCTCGTAAATGCCGTCTACCCGGTAGGTGGTTACCTCAAAGGCTCTGTCTCCCTCTCCGGCTTCCTGCGCACTAAGCAGAACCGTCACGGTGCCATGCTCGATTCCCGTATCAATGGTACGCAAAAAAAGGGATTTTACGACCTCCGGCCTAGCAGAAGTCGTAATATCCCAATCTTCAGGTTCTCGTCCCAAAAGGGCGTCCCGAACACATCCTCCGACAGCATAGGCTTCGTACCCTGCCTGCTCAATCTGCCGAATAATGTGTTCTACTCCTTTGGGAACGGTGATTTGTATTGCTTTCGGATCTTTCATCCATTTTCCTTTTTTAACATGTTTCTTTTCGTAAAGCTTGTGCACAAGGAAATTTCCGTAAGACCTATTCCCTGCGCTGTTTCTTAGTAAGCTCTTCCCCAGTAAACCATCTTTGTAGCAGGCTTTCCGCATACTACGCAGGTATCGGCAATCTTTTCCTGTTTTGCAGGAATGCAACGGGAGGTAATACCGGAATACTCCTTAAGCTTCTCCTCGCACTCTCTGCAACCGCACCACATAGCACGAACAAATCCGGGCTTCTTATCCAGGGAAGCTACCAATTCATCCAAACTCTTGGCATCGGTGGTTCTTTCCTTCTGGAAAGTTAAAGCTCTATTATACATATCCTTCTGAATCTGCTCCAAAAGCTTCTTGCTTTCTTCCACAAGATTCTCAAAGGATACCACAATCTTCTCTCTGGTGTCTCTTCTTACCAGTACCACCTGTCCCGCTTCGATATCCTTCGGTCCGATTTCCAGACGAAGAGGAATTCCTCTTACTTCACTGTCCGCAAACTTAAATCCGGGAGTCTTGTCGGAATCATCCACCTTCACCCGAAGTCCTGCATCCATCAAGGTATTCATCAAATCAAAGGCCTTGTCCAGTACCCCTTCCTTATTCTGCTGGATAGGAATGATATTTACCTGTACAGGAGCAATACGAGGAGGAAGAACCAATCCGGAATCATCCCCGTGAACCATGATTAAAGCACCGATGGTTCTTGTGGTAATACCCCAGGAGGTCTGGTGTACCGGCTCAACGGTATTGTTCTTGCTTAAATACTGCACCTGGAATGCCTTGGCAAAACCGTCTCCGAAGTTGTGGGAGGTAGCACACTGTAAGGCCTGTCCGTCATGCATCAAAGCCTCTACCGTATAGGTAGCAATTGCACCGGCAAACTTCTCCTTATCGGTCTTACGGCCCTTTACTACAGGAATCGCCAATTCATTTTCCAAAACATCCGCATAGATGTCCAGCATTAAAAGGGTTCTCTCTTCCGCTTCCTCTGCTGTAGCGTGAACGGTATGTCCCTCCTGCCATAAGAACTCTCTGGTTCTTAAGAAAGGTCTGGTGGTCTTCTCCCAACGAACTACGGAGCACCACTGGTTCAGAAGCTGAGGAAGGTCACGATAGGACTTTACCACCTTGGAATAATAGTCACAGAAAAGTACCTCGGAGGTAGGACGAACACAAAGTCTTTCCTCCAGTCTCTTGGAACCGCCGGAGGTAACCCATGCTACTTCCGGGGCAAAGCCTTCCACATGCTCGCTCTCTTTTTCTAATAAGGACTGGGGGATTAACAGCGGCATAGAACAGTTTTGTACACCTGTAGCTTTAAAACGGGAATCCAGAGCCGCCATAATATTCTCCCAGATAGCATAGCCTGCAGGTCGAATAACCATGAAGCCCTTTACAGAAGAATAATCTGTAAGCTCCGCTTTCTTTACTACGTCCGTATACCACTGCGCAAAGTCTTCCTCACGGGAAGTAATTTGCTCTACTAATTTCTTGTCTGCCATAACTGTTTCCCCCTTTTTGGATATTGTTAAAAAACTATCCTTTGATTTTACATGATGAATTTTGGATTTGCAATCTTTATTCCCTATAAAATATTTTGAATATAGGTATACTCTATAAAGTTAAATGTCTGAAAATTCATGCCATATTGCTTCCCTATTATTCTGTAACTCTGATATAAGTTGCACTAATCCATAGCAATAATTATCATATTCAGGCTTTATAAATTTTATTCCTTCATCACACTCCGAAAATTTAAAGTTAGACTTATAGTGACTTATTAATTTTTTAACCTCTATAGTATCCTTCTGTTCCGTTTTATCTGCTGCATAAAGATAAAGATATTTACACCCTATTTTTTTAGTTATATCTATAACAGTTGGAACAATAACTTCCCAAAAAATACCAAATCCTAAAGGGATTGTAACATCTTTCGGCAAATAATATTTTTCATTCTTACATAAATGTCTCAGCTCTATAGCTGATATGCAATTTTGAACATTGATTGTACTCTCTGATTGTCCAATTTCCTTAGACTCCTGTTTCCTCTCCAATCTCCGGCTTGCTATATTAAACAAGCGATCACATTCCTCTAAATCATACATACCTAAGCCAGCTTCATACATATTATCTAGAGATTTTTCATCTTTAGCTTTTTTCGCTTCAATCACAGTCTCAACAAATTCTTGTTTCTCTTCAGAAAGCCTTTCCTCTAAGTTATCACCAACGAGTAATCCACATTTTATGGAAAAAAACAAGGCAACTGTTCCGGATTCATCTTTTACAAGATATACTCTTGTTTCTCCTTCCAAATCATCCGCCCATGCCTTGTCCGCATCTCTTATATAATTTTCAAGTGTATTATTATTTTTTTTAGAAGTAAATTCACTAACCAAGCCTCTATTATTCGGATTACTTGTTAAAACTTCGTATGTGAACTTTTGATAAAAAGATCGTATTTCTTTAGCGTTAATGCTAATCCCTCCTTAAGCAATGGTTGTACTTCTATTCATTAGTTCTTTTGTTGCATCTACCTTCATAGCATCCAATAATAGCTTTACGTTACCATCTTCTCCCGACTCCAAACCTTGTCTTGCTTTTTTCCACGAAAACTCGCCATGAGACAAACTACTTAACTTCCAAGATGGTAACGATCCGTATCTTTCCAAAATAAACTGCAATAAATCTTTGGTTTCCTCTGAAACCTCATCAAACTTTTGAGAAAAAGCATCTTGTTTATATGCCGTTCTTACCTCTTTTAAAACCGGACCATATTTCCATCCATAGAATACGCCATCAAATAAAGCCCTATTATGGCGTATAAGGGATTCTCGTTGCGCAAAATACATTAGCTTATGCATCTTCATTTCATCCATTGCTTTTGCATTATTTTTATAGTACATGTCATATAAAGCCTTTGCTACACACATTGTATTTTCCATACACATCCCTCCTTTGCTTGATTGATATTCACGGAAGTATACTACCTTCCAGTTTTATTTACAAGAGTTAACAACAGAAGCTTATGAAATTAAGAAAAAGATTGCACCCGATTTATTAAAAATCGAGTGCAAGAAAAAGCCAAAAATATTACTTTAAGATAAATCCATACTTTACAGGATCTTCTTCATCAATCACAAAGTGGTTGAAGCCGGTAATCCATGCGGAACCGGTAATCTGAGGAATAACCGCATCGTAATCTCCCACCTTGGTGGTTCCTACGATTTCTCCCTCGAAAATGGTGCCCAGGATGGACTCATAGAAGAACTTATCTCCCTGCTTTAACTCGCCCTTTGCAAAAAGGGTAGCCAGCTTTGCACTGGTTCCTGTTCCGCAAGGAGAACGGTCTACCTGTCCCTGTCCGAATACTACGCAGTTCTTTAAGGTCGCGCCCTTGGTCTCTGTTGTAGACCACCATTCTACTAAGTCTACGGTATGGATATGGGAAAGCAATGGATGCTGTACAGGAATCTCCTTGTTGATGATGTCTCTTAGCTGGATTCCCAAAGCGTTCAGCTTATCTGCATTTTCCGGCTTAATCTCTACACCGATCTGGTCCACCTTCACGATAGCGAAGAAGGATCCGCCGAAGGAAATATCAAACTTAATCTTGCCGTAACCCGGAAGCTCTACCTCCTGATCTCTCTTGTATAAGAAAGCGGGAACGTTCTGGAAGCTTACCTTCTTAGCCTTGCCGTCCACAACGGTAACTTCACCGTGGATAATTCCTGCAGGAGCCTCCTGTACAATCTTGGTAATCGGCTCTGTTACAGGAACGATACCGGTCTCTACTGCAACGGTCATAGCACCGATGGTTCCATGTCCGCACATGTTCAGGTATCCGCCGCCATCCATAAAGATAATACCGTAATCGGCCTCATCCACTGTAGGCTGTGTCAAAATGGAACCGAACATATCGTTATGTCCTCTCGGTTCCAACATAATAGCGGTACGAAGATAATCCATATTGTCCTCAAGCCACTGCTTCTTCTCAGGCATAGTCTTTCCGGGGATTTTAGGGACTCCACCTACTACGATTCTGGTAGCCTCACCGGCTGTGTGGGAATCAACTGCGTGAATACTCTTGCTGAATTTCATGATGCTTACCTCCATAGTTTATTTTTATAAAGGAAAAGTCGCCCCATAAGACGACTTTTCCGATTCTTAACAAGTAATGGTTCAATCCTGCGTCATCTTCTGTGTTCTTTATGCCGCCTGCTTCTTTTCCTTGCTTAAGGAATAGAACATGGTTGCTGCAGTGTAGAACATAACGCAGATAACGATAATCTTTAAAATGTGAGAGGGTAATCCTAATGCTACTCTGGTTGCTACAAATACACCCAAAGTGCCGAAAATGGTTCCCCACAAAGCTACCTTTCTATTGTAGCTGCCTTCCTTTACGAAACGAACGGAAGCAACCGGCATAAGGTATGCGCAGGATCCCATCATGATGGGGAAGGCAACCTTCGGGTCCATGCCCAATACGCAAACCAGGGCAAGACAAGGTGCATATAAGCCAACTCCGGCAGTCATAACTGCGCCTAAGATGAAGTTAATTACGATAGCAACAATAAGCTTTATTCCGCTGAGTCCGATGGCTGTTCCTTCTACGGGGATAACATTCGCCACCTGTAAAATGATGACGAAACCGATTACTACCATGGCAACACCCATAACCAGCTGAATCATCTGCTTGGAAAGCTTGGAAATAATTCCTGCACCAATCCATGCACCGACCATAGCCGCAAGTATCATGGTAACCAATGTGATAGGCTCTACTTCCACTCCCTGAATAAAGAGGAAGGCCTCCATAACGACAGGAATAGTACAAGCTACATTCAAGGTGCCGGGAATCAGCTTGTCATCCACCTGCTTTAAGCCCTTGTAAAGGGAAGCGCCCGGAGCGAAGGATCCGATACCGAATACGTCGAAGAAGTTAATTCCAAAACCGATAGCACTACTCACCGCGGTATTGCTTTCCTTCTCCATGCTATCCTTATGCGCCAGTAAATCCTTTACAAATGCGACTAAAAAAATAAGCGCTAAAATGCCCAGTATCACGAGCAAGCCTACAGTAACCATTTGTTGAGCATTCATATCTTTCTCTCCCCCTTGCAAAATCTTTCACAAAAGAGACTCCTGCCGTTCTCATTCATTGTGAAATAATTCCCAATTGTTCTTTTCCTCATTTTAAGACGAAAATGCTACTTCGTCAATTCCTATTGAGAAGCGGTATAAGCAAAATTTTTTTAAAAACTTTTATAATTTTTATAAAAAATTTTATTCTTAACGAGTATCGCACGCGTAGTGTGCGATATCTCGTTTGTTCTTATCTTCGATAAGCCCGTTTCACATATTCCAATCTGGCGCTGAGATTCTCCAGCATGGCATCCAGCACAGTTAAAGCCGTCATGGCTTCCACCACCACATTGGCCCGCTCTACCACCGTAGGATCGTGACGTCCCTTGATGGCGATGGTAATTTCTTCTCCCGCCTCATTTACCGTTTGCTGGGGCTTGGAAATGGAAGGTGTGGGCTTAAAGCCGGCTCTGATACGAATGGTGCTTCCGTCACTCATTCCCCCCAGAATACCGCCGCTATGGTTGCTGCCCTTTTTCAATTTTCCCTCGAAGGAAGTAGTTCCTTCTAGCAAGGAATGAGGACAACTATCCTTCCCTGCCGCATCCCGCTCTTTCTCTTCTGATTCGTAATCTTTCTCTTCCATAAGGAAAAATGCATCATTATTCTCGGAGCCAAGGCTCTTGGACACTTCGATGCCGTCTCCGATTTCCACCGACTTTACTGCACCGATGGACATCACGGCCTTTGCCAGGGAGGCATCCAGCTTATCAAAAACCGGCTCCCCGATGCCGGCAGGAAGTCCTTCCACCAGACATTCCACCACTCCTCCGGCAGAATCCCCTTGTTCTCTTAAGGAGAGAATCTTCTGTTCCGCCAAAAGCTCCGCCTTCTGCCGGTCTTCTGTCAGGGAAATGCCGGCAAGCTCGATAACCTTGGCCCGGACGGAAACCCCCAGCTCCAAAAGCATTTTCTTGGCAATGGCTCCCGCCGCCACTCTGGCAATGGTTTCCCTTCCGGAGGAACGACCTCCCCCCCGATAATCCCGAAAACCGTATTTGGCAAAAAAGCCGTAATCCCCGTGGCCCGGGCGAAAGGCATGGGCAATTCCCCCGTAATCCTTGGAGCGCTGGTCCTCGTTCCACACGACCATGGCAATAGGAGTGCCTGTGGTTTTTCCGTCAAAAATGCCGGAAAGAATTTCCACCTTGTCCCCTTCCTTCCTCTGAGTCATCTTCAGATTCTTCCCCGGACGGCGCCGTTCCAGCATTTCCTGAATATCCTCTTCCGACAGGGAAAGCCCTGCGGGGCAGCCGTCTACAACCACCCCCAGGGCCTTACCGTGGGATTCGCCAAAGGTACTGATATGAAATATTTTTCCAAACTGACTTCCCGCCATTCCTTACCCCCGACACTCTACCATACAGATGCTGTTTGGTTCATCCACTTCCAGCTCTCTTGCACACATGGTTAAAAGTCCCTGCTCATAATCAATGTTGAAAAAGGTAATGGTACCGCTTTCATTGTTGGCTACCGCAAGGTGCTTTTCATCCGGGAAAATGCAGAAATCCTTAGGATATTCACCGGCAATAGGAAGGCTTCCCTTCATGGTTAAAAGCCCTGTCGCTTTATCTCTGTCATAGATGGTGATGGTATTAATTCCCGCATTGGACACGAAAAGATGAGAAGCATCCGGATCCGGAGAAAAACGCATCTGGCAAGCGGCAATTAAGGGGTTGTTTTCCTTATCGTTATGGGTGGAAATGGTTTGCAGCTTCTCCAGCTTCACCTCCGAGTCCTTCTCTCCCTCGGAAAAATGATACACATCCACCACATTTTTTAATTCATACAAAAGATAGAGGTAATTCCTGTCCGGGCAGAAACGGAAATGTCTTGGACCGGATTGCAGTTCGCATCGCAAAGTATCCACCTGTCGCATCTTCCGATCCGCCTTGTCGAAGCGAAATATTTTTACCTGATCAATTCCTAAATCCGCCACCAAAATAAACTTCTGGTCATCCGTCATACGGGAACAGGAAACATGGGGGCGGAAGGTACGCTCCGCCACGGAACCGATACCCTGGTCATAAACGCCGTCCACAATCGGGCCTACAGAACCGTCCGCTTCTAAGGACAGCAGGGTGGACTTTCCATCATGGTAACCGGACACCATCAGGTACTCCCCCTTCTTGTCTACGGCAAGGTGGCAGCCGCGCATTCCGCGGATATTTCTGGTATTTAACTTACTCAGGTTTCCGTTATCCAAAATGCGGAAGGAAACAATTCCCTCATCCGCAATGGAATAAAGGGTTCTTTTATCGGGAGAAACCGCCACATAGGAGGAGTTGTTTACCTCCACCTCTGTTCTTTTTTCAAATCTTCCCTTTTCCATATCCACATCACAGATGGTTATGCCCTTGGCAGAGCCGGTGTATGAATAAGAACCGATATATGCTACATATTTTGAGCGCATTTTTCTTCCCCCTTTTTCTATGGTCTTCCCGGATGAATCCAGGCTTTTTCCTTTTGCTTTTTTTCCTTTCGAAAGTCTCTCTGTCCGTTTATTTCTTCACTCTCGAAAAATTTTTAACGTTAATTATTTTAGCAAAAAATTTTCGGAATAAAAAGCTTTTCTAAAATTTCTAAGAATAGAAAAATCCCCTCCCTATGGACTTTCTCCATAAAGAGGGGTTCTATCAGATCTTTTTTTCAAATAGGGTTTGGATACTTTGATCTTTTTCAAATAGGGGTTAGGAAACTTTGATCTTCTTCCACCGGTCGTTGTACTTGGCTTCGTCCTGTTCTCCCAAATAGCTGAAGACCTCTCCCTTTTTCAAAACCTCCGACATATCCGGAAATACCGCTTTATTTTCCGTGTACTCCGGGGGCAGAAGCTTCAAGGCACCTACGTTTGGGGTGGTGTAGGTAATGTACTCGAAATTCTTCGCCGCAATATCCGGACGGCAGAGGAAATTAATCCATTTTTCCGCATTTTCCTTATGCTTGGCGTTCTTGGGAATTACCCAACCGTCTACCCACAGGTTGGTGCCTTCCTCCGGAATCACATAGTCCACTTCCACGTCCGTGCCTTCCAGCTCTCCCTGTACATAGAGGATTTCTCCGGAGTAAATGACGCCTACCGCCGCCTCTTCTCCGATCATCTTGTCTCTGACCTGATCCACCACATAAGCCTGTACCAAGGGCTTCTGGGCAATCAAATCCTTCATGGCCTCATCTAACTCCTTGTCATCCACGGTATTCATGGAGTGACCTTCCTTCTTCAGTGCCACCATAAAGGCATCCCGCACGGAATCCTGCATCAGGATTTCTCCCTTCAGCTTCGGGTTCCAAAGATCCGCCCATTTGGTGGGGTAGGGCACGCCCAGCTCATCCAGCATTCTTTTGTTATAAAGAATACCTACGGTTCCCGTGGTATAGGGTACAGTGTAGCGATTTCCCGGATCGAACTCCGCACACATTTCCATATATTCTTTTCCGATTTCCTTGATATTGGGAATGTTCTTAAAGTCGATTTCCGCCAAAAGATGGTTCTGCATCATCTTCTCAATCATGTAATCCGAAGGGCAAACCGCATCATACAGCACTCCCCCCGCCTCGATGACAGGGTACATTTCTTCGTTGGTTTCAAACATATCGTAAACCACTTTGATGCCGGTTTCCTGCTGAAATTCCGTAATCACCTCCGGGTCGATATACTCTCCCCAGTTATAGACATTGACCACATTGTCCGTCTTCCCTTGGCTCTCTCCCTCCGGACTCTCTGTGGACTCCGCCTCCTTCGGTCCGCAGGAGGACAAAAGCAGGGCGCTGAAAAGAAGCATTAAGCCTGCTGCCAGAGGCAGAAAAAGTTTTCTTAGCTTTTTTTGTGCGGCCTTACTTACAAGCTTTCCTGCACGCTCTCCCGAGTTGCTCCAAAGATTCTTTTCAAAATTCTTTTCAATATTATTTCTCATGCCTTTTCCTCCTTTCTTCCCATAAAGCTCGGGGCAAAATTAGCGATTAAAAGGATGATAAAGACCGTGACGAAAATCAAAGTGGAAAGGGCATACATACTGGGGTTGATTCCCTTTCTGACCTCCGCATAGACCAGGGTGGAAATGGTGTTGATGCCGGCACCTCTGGTAAAGTGGGTAATGATAAAGTCGTCCAGACTCATGGTAAATGCCAGCAAAAAGCCGGATAAAACTCCCGGCATAATGTCCGGAAGCACCACCTTGAAAAAAGCATAGAGGGGCTTTGCCCCAAGATCCAATGCCGCCTCATAGCTCACCTCCGAGCTCTGCCGAAGCTTGGGCAAAACGGACAGAAGCACGTAGGGCAGATTAAAGGTAATATGGGAAATCAAAATGGTCTTAAAGCCCAGGCTGATTTTGAAGGCGATAAAGCAAAGCATCAAAGAGATACCGGTTACGATGTCCGCATTCAGCATAGGCACATTGCTGACACCGATAATCAGACTTCTGGGAAGCACCTTCATTTTCCGAAGAGCTACCGCCGCCATGGTACCGAGAATCGTAGCAATAAAGGCGGACAAAAAGGCAATCACAAGGGTGTTTTGCAAAGCCTGCATAATATCCTCGTTTTGAAACATCTCCACATACCAGCGAAGGCTGAACCCTGTAAAATGGGCTCTGCTCTTTCCCGCATTAAAGGACAGGGCGGTAAGCATGAAGATGGGTGCATAGAGAAAAAGCACCACCAAACCCAGATAGGCATTTTCCAAAATACGAACAGATTTCTTTTCCATTAGAAAATCGCCCCCTCTCCGTTGTCATAGCGGGACAGTATGGCCATGGATGCGATGATGAAGACCATCAGAATCATGGACAGTCCCGAACCCACATTCCAGTTGGAATTCACCGTAAATTCCTGCTCGATGACATTTCCGATGAGGAAAATCTTGCCTCCTCCGAGAATGTTGGAAATGGCAAAGGTGGTCAGCGCCGGCACGAAAACCATGGTCACACCGGACACAATGCCGGGAATGGACAGGGGCAGAATCACCCGAAAGAGGGTGGTGAAAAAGCTGGCCCCAAGGTCATAGGCGGCATTGATGGTATTGTCATCGATTTTACTTAAGGTGTTGTAAATGGGCAAAATCATAAAGGGCAGGAAGTCGTAAACCATACCCAAAATAATGGCATAGGGGGTGTTGATTAGGCTCTGGGTAGGTAAATGCAGAGCCAACAAAATCTCATTTAAAACGCCCTTTCGCTCCAAAAGAGTCTGCCATGCCAGAATTCTAAGTAGAGAGTTCATCCACATGGGCAGGATAAAGATAAAGGCCACAAAAGAACCCTTTCCCACCTTTTTGTTCCGAAGCGCCATGGCTAGCGGAAAGGCCAAAAAAAAGCATAAAAGGGTACTGCAAAGGGAAAGAAGCACCGCCAGATACAGGGGCTTGTAGTTCTCCCATAAAAAAATCTTTGTTAAATTATCTAAAGTAAATGCACCGGTCTTGTCTGTAAAGGCATAGTACCAAACCAAAAGTAAGGGTATCACAATAAATCCACCCATCCAGATCAGATAGGGGGCGGCCAGAAGCCTTGTTCCTTTATTCTTCAATGCCCAATGCCTCCTCGTCTTCAGACTCGGGCTTATTCATAATTTGAATATTGGAGGGACGTACATAAATTCCCACCTTTTTTCCCGGCTCATGCATTTCCGTAGAGTGTACCAGCCACTCGAAGCCATCCTCCGTGGTACATTCCATCTCGTATATTTCTCCCTTGAAAATGATGTGGGTCATGGTTCCCTTCAGAATCGCACGATCGTCTCCCTCTTCCAGGATTTCCACGTCCTCCGGACGAATCACCACATCCACAGGGGTATTTTTTCCAAATCCCTCATCTATACAAGGGAAGTTGGCACCAAAAATACGCACCAAACGATCCTCCAGCATGATGCCGGGGACGATGTTGGAGTCTCCGATAAAGTCAGCTACAAATGCATTTTCCGGTTCGTTATAGATTTGTTCCGGGCTTCCTGCTTGTTGAATATAACCCTGATTCATTACCACCACATAATCCGACATGGTCAAGGCCTCTTCCTGATCATGGGTGACATATATAAAGGTAATGCCCAATTCATTTTTCAAACGGATAAGCTCATATTGCATCTCCTGCCTAAGCTTTAAGTCTAAAGCCCCCAGGGGTTCGTCCAATAAAAGTACTCTGGGTTCATTCACTATGGCTCTGGCAATGGCGATTCTCTGTTGCTGTCCTCCCGATAGGGAATCCACAGAACGTTTTTCATACCCTTGCAGATTCACCAGCTTTAAGGCGTATTGAATCTTCTCTCGAATATAGCTTTCCGACATCTTCTTAATCCGAAGACCGAAGGCAATATTCTCTGCAATATTCATGTGGGGAAACAGGGCGTACTTCTGGAATACCGTATTCAGCTGCCGCTTGTTGGCCGGCAATCCTGTGATATCCTGTCCGTCAAATAAAACCTGCCCCTTGTCCGGCTGGGTAAAGCCTCCGATAATCCGTAATGTGGTGGTCTTTCCACATCCGGAGGGTCCCAGTAGGGTAACAAAGCTGTTCTCCCGAATAGATAAATTCAGATCATCTAAGATCAGCTCTCCGTCAAATGTCTTGGTAATTCCTTTTAAATCAATCAGCGTTTTTTCCAACTCATAAAAACCCCCTTCTTATTATTTTGCCCTTTTCTTTTTTCCAAAAAAAAAGCAACGTGTCCATTGTATCAAAAATGAACGCAAATACAAGAAATTTACGAAGGAAATTTCGTTAGACTTTAAAATGGGATTTTAGAAGCTTTATGAGCTTTATGAGCTTTATGAGCTTTATGAGCTTTATAAACTTGAGAAGTCTTAGGAGTTTAAGTCCTTTTAGGACTCGGACTCCATTTCATACAAGGTGACATAACCGCTCTTTGGCTTTGCTTTATTTTTCTCAGCCCCGGAAGCGCCCTCTGCAGGGAGCGGAATCTTTACGGTTTCTCCCGCCTCGGCGGAAATCCCCGACGAAGCGCCCGAAGGGGTTCCCAAAGAAGCGTCCGATAGTGCCTCCGAAGAAAACAGCGGGGCGGTTTCCTGTCCTCTATAGTTGTCTTCCGTCATCAAAAGCTTGGCGGTAGCCTCTCCCTCCTGCTTCCAGGGAGCCTGCTCCGCCATTCTTCTCTTTTCTTCCTGCTTTTCTTCAGAACGCTTCCGAAGAAATTCCATATCGATTTTTCCCTGTAGGGAGAAGCCTTTTTTCTTTTGTTCCTCTCTCTTCCTTCTCAGGATTTGAATGTTCTTTTTCTGGCGGCTTCCGCTTAAATACAGAAAGACTCCGGGAATCCGAAAGAGAATGAAAAGAAGAATACTGCAAAAAAGAAAGACAAAGCCCAGTATAAAAAACAGGCCGGAATATTGATCCACCGCTATCCATTTCATCCCTTATCTTCCTCCTGTGAAAAGACATTCTGAACGGCAATCTTCGCATCCATCAAGGTCTCCTCCAACGTTTTCTTCTTCTCCTCCGTAAGCTCGCTGTTCACACTGATTTTCGGAAGCAGCATCTCTATACGAAGTAAAGCATCCTCCATAGCGGAACGAGTCACCTGATCCGCCCGCATCTTTCCGGCATACTGCTCGATGCTTTCCGCCATAAACTCCAGAAGCTCCAGACGAACCATTTCTCCCTCTTCTTCCTTTACCGCAACCTCCTGGAAGAGGGTTTGGAAATCTTCAAAAAGGGTTTTATACATGCCCTGATCGCTGGCCTCCACGATATTGGTGGCAATATCTCGATAAAAACTACCGATTCTTTCGTACACTAAGGCAATGCTCTTCTTGGAATCCCCATCCTCCAGATATTCCAAGGCATTGGCAAACCAGGGCGCTGCACTTTTCGCCCGCTCCATCCGTCCTGCATTGTCCTCCCCTTCATAGTAATACCAGAAGGCTTTTCCCAGCTGGAAGCAAATGTCTCCATACTCCTCGGGATGCTTTAAAAGAGCCGCCCTGTTTTTCCGTATCAGCTCCTCCAAGGTTCCCGCCTCTTCCCGGCTAAAGACCTGATCCGACTTGGCAGATTGAATAAAGCCCAGATAAGCCTCCTCTCTGCCCTCCATATCCGGCATATTGGCGGCTTCCAGATAGTTCTTCTCCTTCTCCGCCCCGTCCTGTTGCACCTCCGCATTTTGCAGGAGCATGGTATAGCGCTCCTCCTTCTGGCTCTGGGAAGACAGGAGGAAGCTGAAGCCCAGAGCAAAACAGATTCCGGACAGAAGCAGGGTGCTTAAAAAGAGACGAAATTTTCTTCTCTGCTTCTTATAATAGCGTTCATCACTTTCTTCCACGTGGGAAATGGCGTAAAGAAACTCCTCCGCATTTTGATAACGCTGCTCCGGATCCTTCTCCGTGGCGCAGAGCAAAATGTTTTCCAGACCCTGAGAAAGATTGGGGTTAATGCTTCGAATGGGCTTGATTTCGTAGGGGGGAAGGGAAGGATTATGCCCGGTTAAAAGATGATACAGGGTGGCTCCCAAGCCGTAAATGTCTGTCCTTTCATCGGTTTGTCCCAAGCCCCCGAACTGCTCCGGCGCCGCATAGCCTACGGTACCAAGACAGGCGGTATCCTCGGTTTTATCCGCCTTAAATTCTCTGGCGGTTCCGAAGTCGATGAGGGAAAGGTTGCCATCCGGCTTCAGGATAATGTTGGCAGGTTTCATATCCCGGTAAATAATCGGGGGAGTCTGGGCATGCAAATAAGACAAAACATCCAAAAGCTGTTTTGCCCATTCAATCACATAGTCCTCCGGAAGACTTCCCTGCTCCTCCAGAAGTACCCTAAGAGAGTTCCCCTCCACATAGTCCATAACAATGAGGAACACATCCTCTTCCTCAATCACGTCTACAATGGTGGGAAGGTTCGGATGGCGGAGGCGCTTCAAAAGATCCGTTTCCACAATCAAGCTTTGCTTCACCGCTTCAAAGTCCATTACACCGGACTTTCGCACCTCTTTTACCGCCCAGGTTTTGTTGGCCTTCTCATTGATGGCCATATAAACCGTACTCATTCCGCCATGACCGATTTCACTCAGTATTTTATATTTTCCGTCTAAAACGGAACCGATTTTCAGCATAGTTTAACTAAACTTCCTCAAAGACTAGATGGTACTGATGGCTATTGCCGTAAGGTTGTCCCGTTCCTGTCGTTCCAGATTCCAGCGCAGTAAAATCTTTAAAGCGCCCTCCAAATCCTCCAAAGACTCTCTTCTGTTCCGCTGAAGAACCTGATAGAGCTCCTCCCCGGAAACCTCATGGCGAAAGCCGTCCGAACAAAGCAGATAGGTAGCCTTTGGCTCCGGTGCGCCGAAGAAGAAATCCGGATAAATCTGATCCGATGCCCCGATGCATTGCAGGAGAATATTGCGCCGGGAATCCTTTTCCGCATCGTAGGCGGAAAGCTTTCCCAGATCCACCTCCCGCTGCACCACGGTATGATCCCTTGTAAGCTGTCGGATGCCCGCTTCCAAAGCATAGGCGCGGGAATCCCCGATATTCATAATATAATATCGCTCCTCCGTCATCAAGAGGACCGTAAGGGTAGTGCCCAGAGAGATGCCCCGTTCCCTGCCGTAGGCATGAAGATATTGGTTGCAGCGGTTTACCAGCTCTGTCCATTCTCTCCGTATTCCCGCATCGACAAATTCTCCCAGGGCATAGTCCGCTAAATGCTCCTTTCCCCAGGCCTTAAAGGCCTCCACCACGGTTTTGCTGGCGAACTCTCCCTGTTGCAAACCGCCCATGCCATCGCAAAGAATGGCAAAAACTATATTTCCCCGCTCCGTTCTTCCCTGTTCGAAGAAATAATAGTCCTGGTTGACTTCCTTGACATTTCCCACTGAAGAAACTGCCATGGTGACAAAGTCCATCTCCACTCCTTTCCTCTGTCCTTTCTTACCTCCGGGTTTCTTCCTTTCCTTAGGCTATTTTCCCTTTTCTCAGGCTTCCTACTTCCCTTCGGCTTTTCTTCCGTCTATCTTCTTTTTCCCTTTAATCTTCTCCGCTTCAGCTCCTGTAAGAGGCTTGGGCCGTTGACCACGCAGGACAGTCCCATTAAGCCTGCCACTGTAGCGATGGCGGCATTTCTGGCAAAGTTTTTCTGAGAAATAAGACGAAGCAAAGGATTGTTGGTAATCACGAAGTCGGAAACTTCCTTTCGGCTTTCGTTGCCGGCTGCATCTCTTGCTACCACCAAAAGATTGTGGCGCTTTCCCTTTTCTCCGGAGATTTGCAAGGGGAAGCTATCCTTTGCAACCGCTTCCTGCAAGCTCTTGTCCTTCCAGCTTAGTTCTTCCGTTCCATCCACGGTGGCATCCACCTGCTCCAGCCACAGGTTATCCTGTACGGATAAATCCAGATCCAGGGAATCACCACGGTATACCCCCTGATTGTCCACATTGGAAAGCAGGATTCTGGGGGGTGTTCTGTCGATACCGAAGCGAAGCTCCGCTCCCCTTTCGGTCTGTTCCGTGCTGGCAAGGTTTCCTGCCTTATCCTGAGAGGAAATCTGCAAATGATACAGGCCTTCCTTGTCGAAGTTATCCTTCTTAATCAGATAATCTCCCCGATACCATTTTCCGTTTCCGCCGGAGCGAGTAGTCTGATACTCCGCCCCCTCGGAAAGGGCATGCTTCTCCTCATTTCTGTATAAGGTCAAAGCAGAAGACAAGACCTCATCCGCGTTGATTTCCGAAATCAGAATCTCTTCCCCCTCTTTCTGATAGGTGCCCTGCAGTGCCTTCGCCCTGTCGGACAAAAGATAAGTGGAACCGAAACGGTTTACGGAGAACCAAAGCTCTTCCGTGGTTTCATTTCCCGCCATATCCACAATCTTTGCGGAAAGCCGGTACACATCGTCCGTATCCGGCTCCTCCGGGAAGTTTTGGAAGGAAAGATTTCCCTCTTCTCCCCCTGCAGAGCTTTGGTAAACAATGCCCTCTTTCTCCTCCTGCTTCTTCTTAGGAGACTCGGTTTCCTCCATAGACTTCTGCATAGGAAGATTTAAGGCATCCGTTCTGGCGATGGAAATGCTGCCGCCCTGCTGAGAAGAAAGTTCATGCTCTCCATGCACCTCTCCTATCAGCTTTAAGGACAGGGCATCCTGATCCAGATAGCGATCCCCATAAGAAATCTTGGGGCTGACTTCTCCCTTATTGGCAGACTCGTTCAAGATATCACTAATCGTCAGACTTGGAGCCGTTCTGTCAATGACAAAATGATCTTCCGGGTAAGCCTGCGCCTCATTTCCCGCCAAATCCTTCAGGCGGATATTGAATTGGTAATCCCCATCCTCTTCATAGGAAATGCTTGCCTGATGATGAAGCTCGGAAACGCTCCGACCTTCTCCACCGCTAAAGGAAGACAGGGCACTGCCATGTGCCTCTCTGCCGCCATCCTTCAACACGGAATAGTCCACCAGATCCGAACGGAAATTTTTCTCCTCAATGGAAATCTCCGCCCTTCTTCCTTCCTTGTAATAAAACTCATGGTTCGCAGTATTGTTGTCATAGCTTACACTCAATACAGGTGCGGTTTTATCCACGGTGAAATCCAAAGCTGCCTGAGTACCCTCTGCATAGACTAGCTCTTCCATGGCATTTCCGGCCAAGTCCTCTCCGGTGATGGAAAGCTGATAGTCTCCGTCCTTATTAAAGTAAATACGGCTTTCCCATCTGGTACTGTCTCCGCTTCCGGAAACCTTTTGGAAGGAATCCCTTTCCACCTCCAAAAGCTTGGCACCCTTTCCCTCTGCCGGGTCTGTAATCAAAATCTTGAAGGCATCCTCTGAGAAGTTTCTCTCCTCTACCGTAATGGTAGCCGTTCGATTTTCCTTAAAATAAAACTCATTTTCCACACGATTGTTGTCGAAGGATAAGGTGACTCTCGGCTTGGTAATGTCAATGCTCAGGTGCTCTTCCTTCACCGTCTGATTCCCTGCATTGTCCACCGCCTTAATCTTCAGAACCACATCATTGCTGTTGTTGTCCTTAGCCAAAATCGTAAGAGCATGAGCATCCTCATAGGACTTCTTTAAGTCGTTTAACTGAGGCTCTTCCTTGGAAAAATGATAGAGAGAGCCTGCCTGAGTTTCTATACCGTCTCTATAAACGGTATAGGTTACATCCTTTAAGCCGGCATAGCTGTTTCCGGGGCTGGGCTCAGTTACGGAAATGCCTACCACCACATCCTTCTTGTAGAGGCCGTTTTTCTCCTCTTCTTTCGGCAAGGTGATATGAATCTCCGGATTCTGCTGGTCTAAAATCACACCGTCAGAGCTTAGGTAATACTGATTTCCGGCCATATCCTTCAGATGGACATAGGTAATAAAGGTCTCGTTGGGAGAGATTTCCTTGGACCAGTAACCATCCTTTACTTCGCTGGTAACATTCTTAAAGGCAGAACTTGCCTGCAGGTCTGCAAGACTCATCTTCTCCCTTGTCCGAAGAACTTCCACCAGCCCGACACCGCTTAAGTTATCCTCTGCCTGTAAACGAATAACCTGCTTCTTATTGCTGAATCGACCAAAACTGATACGATCCAGGAGCTTGGTCCAAAGGGTTCCGTCCTTGGAACGATCCCAATCACCAATCTTCAAGGCACCTGTGGGGGCTTTTCTGTCCACCACAAAATCAAAGGCCGCCTTGGTCTCTCCTACTTCTATGGGGGCATTTTCATTACCTGCCAAATCCTTGACCTTTAGGCCAAGATGATACATGCCGTCTTCGGTAAACTCTACCAAGCAGGTATACTTATTTCCCTCTTGCGTCCAGCTCTCCGGGCTCTTCAAATATGCCGCATAATTTCTTGCGGTAGATACCGGATTCCCCGCCTTGTCCTTTACGGAAAAATCTACCTGAAGAGAAGAGAAATCCAAATGGGCATCCTCGATTTCGATTTTCCCCTTTCTGACTTCTCTAAAGTATTTTTCATTGGCCAGGCCGTCATTGGATAGGGTAAGCCTAATCTTAGGGGGTGTTTTATCCACAACCACGAAATTGGAGGCACTGGCCTTTCTTCCGGAAAGGTCGGTAGTATCCACCATAACCTCATACTGTCCGTCCTCTGTGAAATTTAGTTCAGAAGAATATAGATTGGAATCGGATAGCTTTTCCTTCTTCCACGTAACCGTATGATTTTTAAACTGTTGCACGCCTCTTGTCGAAGCCAGAGAACGGGGATGAAGAATACGCCCGGGCATAGTGCTGGGACTTACCGGCGTAGCCAGAGATGAAGGCGAACTTTTCACAGTATCCGGAAGGAAATAATAGTCAAGGTGGGTATCATTGGTACTAAAATTTTCTTCTAATATCTTCGTGATGAGTTTTACATCCTTTGCAAAATAGCGTACATGCCCATTTTCCAAAGAAGGATCAAAGAAAATCTTGGGATCTGTATGATCCACGGTGATAGCCAGTTCTCCATTCTTCTCCAATCCTAAAGTATTCTTCCATTCTAAAGGATTGCCGGAAGGATCCTTATAGGCAAAGGACAACCGATAATGTCCTTCCTGGGTGAAATCCATTGTCAAATCATTCTGTTCCCCATTAGGTATTATTTGCACGAAGGAAGTAGAATTGTCCTTTAACAAGCTCTCTCTCTCATCACTAATGAAAGTAGAATTCTTCTTTAAGGTTAGAGATTCCCTATTGCCCTGCACTCTATAGGAACTTTCTTTGTCTTCTCCATTTCTTCTGCTATAAACCTTCAAAGAAAAATCCTGATCCTCAGGAAAAAAGTTCTTTTCTTCCACATTCAGAGTTAAAAATGCCTTATCTTGAAAATAAAAGTGGTCATTAACTTTCTTACCCTCAGACTGAAAATCAAAGCTTCCCTTTGGTTTTATTGTATCCAAAACCAAAACTCTATCTGTAACTTGTTCACTACTTTTATTGTCTGCATTATCTACTGCATAGTATCGAATTCTTCCTCGAAACTGTGGATTCAAGGGAAACTTTACAATTACCCTATTACTATCTTTTATTTTTTCAAATCCCTTTGTTCCTTCTTTCATTACTATCCATTGCCCTGGAGTATCTCCTTCCTCCTCAAGGCGGTAATGAATGGAGGAAACCTGAGATTTTGCATCCTCCGCTTTAAGTTGTATCTCCAGTGGATCTTTATAAAAGTCATACTCTCTAATGCTTTTTATTTTTGTTTCCTTGTTCTTGGAATCTACAATAGAGGAAAGTTGAGGAGGAGTGCCGTCAATATTATACTTCTTCAGCTTCACCCCCGGTTTCAGACCACTGGAAATTTCTCCGGTTTTCGGATCCATTAAAAAAATTTCTTTTCCTTCTGTTGAAGGGCTATCTTCAGTAAATTCCAGCCTATCCACCCAATTATTAGAAGATTTCCATGAATCACTTAAAGAAAGCTTATACCTACCGGCAGTATATATTACCTTTTGGTACCATCCTTTAGCACTTTTGATTCCCCTTTTTTCTAACATTGCGGAATTATCTGTATAAGATATATTTATCTTTGCTACAATCTTCCGGGATTCATAATTCCCATCATCTGACGCCTGTGCCGTGGCAGAAACTTTTACTGTTCCGATTTTCCCATCCTTAAAGTTCAGAACTCCTCTCCTCGGATCCAAGTCAGCAATCTCCTCACCATCCTCTAGTTTGTAGACTACTTTTGCATTGCCCAATTGTCCTTCAGTAGCAAGCAAAAATTTATGATCTCCACTTTCATTTATATTTTTTAATCCATAGGGAATTTCATACTCATATACCGTATCGTCCCCCTCCTGTACAATTCTCTTCTGAAATTTACTCGGAGAAAATCGGAAGCCAGTTTGTGGGCCGCGGCCTATATTTACCAAAATATCCCTAGAAAATCCATCATAATACACTTTTTCTGAACCAACCACACTAACCCACGGAGAAACTGTGACCTTTATACTTACAGTTTTTGCAGCCTTCATAAAAAGTGTTTTTTTATCTGAAGATATAGTAATAGCATAATTGTTGGGATAATTGGGATCTGCATATTCAAACCTCACATCCCCCTGGATACTTGGATTCTTAGGTAATACGATAGGTTGATTTGCCACAAAAGGCACATAAGCTTTTGTCTCATCGTTCTCAAGAAATCCTTGTAAGAACTTTTTACTTGCAAGAATCTCCCTACTTATCTCCAAAGCATCATGATTCTCATCCTTTGGAACACGCGCTACAACGATATATTTTCCCGTACTGTAAAGGGTTGCTGTGCCTAGTATTCCCATATCCACTTTTTGGTTATTTGGAGTATGTAACTCGTATTCTATAGCCGGAATTTCGCCCCGCCTTTCTTCATCTTCTGTCGCTTTATAAGTGGCTTTCACCTCCAGATTGCATGTTTTCTCAGTTCCAAATAGCGGATTCGAAATATATTCAAATTTTAATTCTCCTTTCCAAGTTTGCTTTTTCTTTTGGTCTATTGAAATATCGATAAGATCTCCAAAATTACCTACTTCAGGTATTCCATTACGAATTAAATACTTCTCTTCTTTGCTTTCATAGGTATCGTTATATGCTCGTACTCTTATCTCTATAATATAATCCTTCTTCAAATACTGACTCGGAATAGTTTGAGCAATTTCTCCCTCTAAACCGGTTGTTCCTGTAAAATAAAGTACAGTTTCTAATTTTGCATTGTATTGAGGATTATGATCTCCGGGAGACACAGCATCATCAGTGAATTTATTACTTATATCCTCTTCCGCAGGATATGTCCTCACTTCCTTCTTTGAATTGCTAGAACTTGTCTTCTCTTTTTCCATAATAGATGGAGAACTTATATTCAAGTTAGAGGAAGAACTCTTGTTTTTTTCTATTACCTCAGGATCACTACCGGGTACTATGTCTTCTTCATTCAACTCTTCCTTATAGATAGAAAGCTTTACCAGTACATTTGTTCCTTTTGACGCTTGACCATTTTCATCCTTAAACAAAAAGTGAAGCTCTTTCTCGTTATTTTTCTGTGTCACTCCCTCTACTTTCCATTGTATTGGAAACTGAAAGCAAACTTGCAAAATGACAAGGCACAAGGCAATCAGTTGTTTTGCTCGCTTTTCCACGATTAAGCCTTTCATCCGTAAACTCCCTCTCTTAAAGCAGGAAAGAGGCTTGTGCTCTTTCCTGCTTTCAATCTTTCTTCTGCCTAATACTATTTTATCTTTTCCCTAAAATAGCTTCTTTACAAGCCTTTGAATTAATTACAACCCTATTTCTTATGTTGCACTGCTCCATTCACCACCCATCTTCCTTCCGAATCCACAGCATAGCCATCGGGAGTTGTGGTGTTTCTATATAGAGCACCTTCATTCTGTCCTTGTAAATCTAAGTAGTAGCAGTTGCCATCAATCCACTGCCAACCAGTGAGCATTCTACCCTTCCAACCGTCAGAGTTTGGGAAAAGATAATATTTGCTACCGTTTACATCCACCCAGCCAGTTGCCATATAACCGGAATCCAGGAAGTAGTACCAGTAGGACTTTCCGTTGTAGGCTTCATATCCCCAGCTGTTCTTCGGATAGCTTCCGTCCGCTCTTTTGTACCACCAGCCCTTTTCATCCTGTACCCACTGTCCTCCGGATAAGGAACGATCTACACCAAGTACCTGTCCGCTCAAACTACTGCTGACCTTAAAGCTTCCGGATCCGCCACTTGAACTTCCGCCTGAACTACCGGAACCGGAAGAACTGCCTCCTGAATTACCAGAGTTTCCATGAAAAGAATTACCGGAATTTCCGGAACTATTATTGGATGGATTTTCTACTTTTTTCACTTCAAATTTCGGACTTTGAAGATATGCTTGTGTCGTTAACTCCCTTTGTATTCCAACTGTATTGGTTTTATATAATTCATTATTGATATAAAACTGAGTCCCGCTTCCATAATCATCGTCTGTATTATTCACCAAAAAACGATATTTCCCTATCTGGTAATTAGGTCTTATAAAAAAATAGCTGTGATATAAACCTACTGTATAAGGCTTACTCTCTGTTATATAAAATACAGCTCCTATATATCCTTCTTCATTTTTATGGCTATATAATCTTACTTTATATTGTTGTAAATTATCGGGATAATCTTTCATTGTGTTCACAAGCAACGGCATATTCGTATCCGAATTCATCACTACCGTTCCATCTGTCAACTCCATTTTATCTAAAGATAAAGTAATCCTTTTCATCAAATCGCCTGCATGAATATTATAAATATCCAAGTTGGATTTTAGATACACCTTACTAATTGTCTCTTCTTTCTCTACGGCAAATTCCCTTCCTTCTAAGCGATATTTTCGCCCTACAGAACTATCTGTTTCTAACGGTATAATCTTAGCTATAGAATTTGAATTGTTGTGTACACCATTGACAAAATTTCCTTGTATATGTGCTTCTGCTGTAATCTTTTTCTCTCCATTGATTTCGCCTTCTTCAAGGTATAACGGAGAACCTTGTACTATCTCTAAAATGTAAACATAACGGTATGTTCCGGGGGTGAAGTAGTTCAAAGAATAAACTACCCAATTATTCCCTTCTTTTTTCTCAATCACTCTTTCCGGTTGAATTCTAAATTGTTTGTAATCATAGCTTGCTCCGGCAATTCCTACCGCATAGGCACTAACCTTTAAAGGAATGTTTCTAACAACCATCATATGATCTTTTGCCGCTACATCAATATCATTATCAAATTCCATTAAAACAGATAATACTTTATTTCTTCTGTCTTTTTTTTCTTCCTCTTCACTAGCATAGTAAGGAGGATCTGCCAAGGCTCTTCTACTTCTGCTTAATGGAGTGAGCGTCTCTTCTGCAGCTCTGTCCGTGCCGCCTAAGGCTTCTGTAGAAAGGGAGGATTCCTCTTCTGCCTCTTCCTTTTCCTTATCAGAGGCTTCCCTTTCCTCTAGAACAGAAGCTTCTTCCTTGGTGTCTTCCTCTGCAACGGTCTCTGCATTGGAAGCTGTCTCTTCTGTATTTCCCACTTCTGACGCACTCGTCTGAAGGCTTTCTTCCTGCTCTAAAGGAAGAGCATAAGCAAGAGTACTACTTGCACCCACTCCCAGTACAAAGCTAAGTCCTAAAGCCAGCATGTTTTTTCTTCTCATCTCCATCGTCCTTTCTTATTTCTTGCCATTTCACGATATAAAATTATACTATATTTCTATCCATTTGTGGAAATTTTATTGTTTTTGCACTGCTCCATTCACCACCCATCTTCCTTCCGAATCCACAGCATAGCCATCGGGAGTTGTGGTGTTTCTATAAAGAGCACCCTCATTCTGTCCTTGTGAGTCTAAGTAGTAGCAGTTTCCGTCAATCCACTGCCAACCGGTGAGCATTCTACCCTTCCATCCGTCAGAGTTTGGGAAGAGGTAGTATTTACTGCCGTTTACCTCTACCCAGCCTGTAGCCATATAGCCGGAATCCAAGAAATAGTACCAGTAAGACTTTCCATTATAGGCTTCATAGCC
>NZ_JACHHH010000008.1 GCF_014202695.1 Oribacterium sinus | reverse complement strand
TAGCCCAAAATGAAAGCCAGCGCCTTTAGACGCTGGCCAGTAGCAGGGGCTTATAGCCCCGAGCAAACCACCCGTTTGACGGGTGGTAATGATTTACTTGCCATTTCGGTGGAATTAGTCTTAATAAGAGAAGAAGCTGAATATAGAGAAGAATTTAGATTCAACCGCCGGTGGAATAGGTAGAACTCAACCGCCGGTTCCTGTCATTTTCGACGGTTTCCGGTAAGCTTGTGTCGTGAAAGGAGGTGTCCGATATGGATCAAATCAAAATCGGAAAATTTATAGCAGCTTGCAGAAAGGAAGAGGGCATGACACAGGCGGAGCTTGCGGAGAAGCTTGGTATCAGTGATCGGGCGGTATCCAAATGGGAAACCGGAAAGTCTATGCCGGATTCTGGGATTATGCTGGAGCTTTGCGGATTTCTGAAAATCAACGTAAACGAACTCCTGTCGGGCGAAAGAATCATGGCAGAATTCTATAATAAACAATTAGAAGATAACCTTCTGGCAATGAAACGAGAAGTGGAGGAAAGGGACAGGAGAGCCCTTAAGTTGGAATACTGGCTGGGATTCTCGGCTGTACTCTCCGGCTCGGTCTTAATCCTTTTGGCATCCTTCCTGGTAATGCCTTTCTGGCTGAGAATGGTACTCTCCGCCTTTGCCCTTATGATGATTTTACTGGTAAGCTTTATCGCAGTTGGCATTGAACAGAAAGCCGGGTACTATGAATGCGGGTGCTGTCATCATCGCTATGTACCCTCTTACAGCAAGGTCATTCTATCCATGCACAAGGGTCGGGCAAGATATATGAAGTGTCCTGTATGCGGAAAACGAAGCTGGCAGAAAAAGGTATTGGGAGAAGAATAAAATCTTGTGTATTTCATAAAAATGCCGTTAACGGCAAAAATATAAAATGAATCTCTTGCGAATTTTCCGAATAATGAGTACACTATTTCATAAAAGCGCCGTTAACGGCAAAAATATGAAATGGAGATCGAGATGGAAATCAATAGAGAAATCAATAGAGAAATCAATAGAGAGGTGTATCTTAATCGACTTATTGTCAGAAAACACAATGGCTTCATTAAAGTGATTACCGGAATCAGACGCTGCGGGAAGTCGTATTTGCTGAATACTTTATTCTATAAGCATTTACTTTCAGAAGGTGTAGGAGAGAGTCACATTATCCGATTCGCCTTTGATACAGCGGAGGATTTATTAAAGATTGGAGAAGATCCCATCGTACTGGATAATGAAAAAGAAGAGCGTAAGGTGGATCCCTCCCGATTTATTACCTGGCTGATGCCACAGATTCGTGGTGAAGGCATGTATTACCTTTTGCTGGATGAGGTGCAGAAGCTGGGAGCCTTTGAATCAGTGCTGAATGGATTCCTTCGGAAGCAAAATGTTGATGTTTACGTAACAGGCAGTAATTCCAAGTTTCTGTCAAAGGACATTTTAACTGAATTTGAGGGAAGAGGGGATGAAGTGCATGTGCTGCCTTTATCTTTTTCCGAATACTATGCATTCAAAGAGGGAGATAAAAGCGAGGCTTATGATGATTACTCCGTTTACGGAGGGCTTCCGGCGGTTGTGCTGATGAATACGGAAGAGCAAAAGACCAATTATTTAATATCCCAAATGAAGAACGTGTATCTTCGGGATATCGTGGCCAGATATTCGGTACAGGATGAAAGCGCCTTGGGAGAAGTAATTGACGTCATTGCCTCAGGTATTTCCACCCTTACCAATCCAAGAAAAATTGCTGCAACGATGAATTCTGTTCATGGGATGAATATCAGTGATGCAACAGTGGATAAATACATCACCTATGGGGAAGAAGCATTTATGCTCTCGCGGGTAAAAAGATATAATGTGAAAGGGCGAAAGTATATCGGAACCCCTTATAAAATCTATTTTGAAGATTTGGGTCTTCGAAATGCCCGACTGTCATTTCGGCAGATCGAAGAAACTCATATAATGGAGAACATCATTTACAATGAATTGCGATACAGGGGCTATCAGGTAGATGTGGGAACCGTGGAATCTAGGGAAAAGGATACCAATGGGAAAGAGATTCGGGTGCAGAGGGAAATCGATTTCATTGCTACCTTAGGAAGTAAGAAGTATTATATTCAGTCTGCCTATGCCATTCCCGATAAGGAAAAGTATGAGCAGGAATGCAAATCCTTTGAGCGCACCATGGATTCCTTTAAGAAAATCATTATCGTAGAAAAAAGTATGAAGCCTCGCTATGACGAAAACGGATATCTGATGATGGGAGTTAAGGAATTTTTATTAGATGGCAATAGTTTGCTGATTTAATTCATGAAAAGTATCGTGTGAAAAGCTCAAGATACTTTTTTAATGGTATTTAACTCGAAAAATAAAGGTGGAATTCCGCCGGAATTTTTCGAGTTTGTGTTATAGGAAACAGTACGGGAGAAGCGGGAGATATCTTATTAATTGAGAATAGAGTAAAAATTTTGTCAGTTGATACAAAAGAAAAAGAAAGCATTGTCAATATATTTTTCCATCGTTATGATAGAAGGCGATGGAAGAAATTTCATCGATTATGTTATGTACACAGCAAAGATAAAAACGCAACGCATACAGAGAAGTATGCCAGAGCCGGTAGGTAGCCCGGCCGTCACAGAATCTTGTGGTAAGTAACCTTCCCCTCCGGGTTGTCCATTCTTTGTCCATAAAGCAATTTAGGAGGGACAAATATGGACAAGATGACTTGTCAAATGACAGTGCTTTTTGAAGGCGCTTTTTGGGTGGGCATTTTTGAGAAAACAGAGGGAAATCGCCTATCCGTTGCGAAGGTGACTTTCGGTGCAGAGCCCAAGGACTTGGAGGTACGTGATTTTATCTTAAAGCATTTTTATGAGCTGAAATTCAGTCCGGAAGTCAAAACGCAAGTCAAGGAAAGAAAACAGAATCCGAAAAGAGCACAAAGAGAGGTCAAAAAACAATTGCAGCGTGCTGGCATCGGGACGAAGTCGCAACAGGCGTTAAGTTTACAGCATGAAGAGAACAAACAAAAGCGTAAAGAAAAAAACAGAGAACAAAAACGCATCGAGGAAGAACGGCAATTTATGCTGAAGCAAGCGAAGAAAAAAGAAAAACACAGAGGCAGATAACGAACAAGAGCGAGGAATAGCATGGCCGCTTTAAAACTAAGCCTTATACAAAAATACAAGTTGGAAAATGCATATACCTATGTGTACAGCACAGGCTTTCTTTCTCCTGCGTGTCCGGAGCAGGGCACGAGCATTCTCCTCTTAACGAGAAGAGAAGAATCCCCCGGAGTCTACACTGTTCTTGTCCTGTCCGAAACCGGCATACAAGAAATAGAGCTTGGGGAGGACTTTCTTGATAGGGAAAATGATCCGGTACTTTTTTCCTATCGGGACAGCTTCGGGGTAATCAAAGCGAAGAAAGAAATTGCCTATTTTACCGGAGATTTTTCTTCGCCGGAAATCATCCCGATTAAGAGTGGATTTTTGCTCTTTAGCAAAGTGCTTCCGGACAATGCAAGAGAGCGGTATTTTCAGACTGTTTCAGACGGCAGCCTGATTCCCGTCTGCTTTGAAAAGGAAGTTTATTACGGTCTTTCCCGATGTTTTGCTTTATTAGACTTTGACCCTGTAAAAAAAGAAGCCAAGTGGAAAGGCTTTTCGGAAATAGAGAAAAATGCCTTTATGCACCATGATGATAGGACGAAAGATGCTCCGAAAATCGACAGTTTAAAAATTGTAAATAATGAACTTTATGCCTATACTTCGGGAGAAAGTACAGGCTCGGTGAACAAATGGGGAATGGATTATTATGCTTTGGCAAAAATCTCCTCTGAGGGCAAAGTAAAGGAAAAACTCTTGGAGTCGGAGCAATTAAAAGCGGGAGGAAAAAAGTCCGGGGTGAACGGAACTTTCACCCATTCGGATTATCTTATTCTCACACCGCTTTTTAACAATGACGATTGGAAGGGGAAGCAAAAGCTCTTTTCCCTAAGAACAAAAGAATATTTGGATATTGTCATGCCAAGGGGGATGACGAAGCATAGCTTACACAATATTTGTGGAGAGCTATGCCTCACTGCTCTGTATGACAGAGGATTGAAAGAAATCGGACTTTGTAAAATAGAGACTATTCCTGTGCCTTCCATTTTAAAAGCAGTGCAGAATTAATAATAACCAGTACACTTCCTGCATTGTGCACGAGAGCGCCCACAACCGGTCCTAGTATGCCGGTAATGGCCAGCACAATGGCAAGGAAATTCAGCGCCATGGAGAAGCTTAAATTGATTTTTATAGTTTTCATCATTCTCTTTGATAGAGCAAGAAGGTGGGGGAGCTCTTTAATTTCATCATCTACCAAAGCAATGTCTGCGGCGTCCACGGCAATATCACTGCCGATTCCTCCCATAGCGATACCGACATTTGCTTTTTTCAGAGCAGGTGCATCGTTAATGCCGTCTCCAATCATAGAGACACTTTCTCCTCTTTTTTGCGCCTCTTCTATCGCAGTTAATTTATCTTCAGGAAGACAGTTGGCCTTTACCTCGGTAATACCTACCTTCTTTGCAATGTTTAAAGCGGCATTTTCATGATCCCCGGTAAGGAGTACGGGGGTGATATGCAAATCTCTTATTTTCTGAATGGTATCATAGGATTCTGTACGCAGTGTGTCGGAAAGAACGATAAATCCTGCCAACTCTCCGTCGATTCCCATGTAAATGACGGTGCTTCCGTCAGAAAGATAGCTTTCTGCTTCTTTAGCGACCTCTGCATTCAGGTGGATTCTGTTGAAGAGTTTCGCATTTCCTGCATGGATGGTTTTTCCGTCAATTACAGCGGAAACGCCTTCTCCCGGCTCCATGTGGAAATCCTGGACGGGAAGAGTTTCTTTTCCATAGCAATGGACAATCGCTTTCCCCAGGGGATGCTCGGACATTTTTTCAACGGATGCGGCATAAGCGTAGAGCTCCGCTTCGGAGTAGGAGGAAAGGGATTTCACTGCGGTGACAACGGGGGTTCCGTAAGTTAATGTTCCCGTCTTATCAAAGGTGATTTTCCGCACTCCGGCAAGACGCTCTAAGGCATCTCCTTCCCGAACAAGAAAACCGTGTTTTGTGGCATTTCCGATGGCAGCCATAATAGCAGTGGGGGTCGCAAGGACAAGGGCGCAGGGACAGAAAACAACCAGTATGGTGACGGCACGAATGATTTGCCCTGTAAAAAGCCAGGTGAGGGTTGCTGCGGAGAGCGCGATCACTACAATCCAGGTAGCCCACCGGTCAGCCAGTCCCACGATCTTTGCCTTATCAGCGTCCGCAGATTGGACCAACTGAATCATACGTTGAATGGAACTGTCTTTACCGACCTTGGTTGCCTTCATTTCAAAGGCACCGTATTGGTTCACGGTTCCGCTGGAAACCGTATCTCCCACCGTCTTGTCTACCGGTAGAGATTCACCGGTCATTACCGCCTGATTTACGGAAGTTTGCCCGGAAAGAAGGATACCGTCTACAGGAATGGTTTCTCCGGGAAGCACCCGCAGAATGTCCTTAAGCTGAACCTGCTCTGCCGGGATGATTTGTTCTTCGTTATGGGAAATGACACGGGCAGTTTGGGGAGTGAGCTGTACCAGCTTTTCTATGCCTGCTCTTGCTCTGGCCACAGTCAAGTCCTCCAAGAGCGCACCGAGCTGCATGATGAATGCCACCTCTCCTGCCGCGAAATCTTCGTGGATGAAAATAGAGGCAATGAGCGCAAGAGAAACCAGAACATCCGCTTTAATATCAAAGCGGGTAGTCAGTCCGATCACCGCCTCCAGGATGATAGGGATTCCGCAGAAGAGAATGGAGAGCCAGGCAATGTCGAAGGGGAGGGGGAGAAAGGGAAAACGACTGTTCATGAGACTGAATAAAAGAGAAACACCGCCAATCACAAGGAATACAATATCTTTTTTCATTCCACCAACTTCCAACAATTCTTCCAATTTGAACATCATTTTTTTCATGCATGCTTCTCCTTTTTTTGCTTTATTATCGGGAAAATGAAAATAAAAAATTTCTAATATCTTGATTAATACCCATAGGGGTATAGCTACATAATATACCTATAGGGGTATAAGTTGTCAAGAAAAAAATTAAAGCATATAAGAAAATGATTTGATGTGAAAAGCAGCCAACGAGATATTGCACACTACGCGTGCAATACTCGTTAAGAATAAGCTGTCTCAGGCTTCGTCCGCGTCACTTGCTCAGAATAAAAAAGAGCCTATAGCAGCGCTTTATAGTAGCTCCGCATATAGACTCAAACAGAAATCTTGAAAATCCTTACTGCATATTGGCAAAACGTTCGATGGCTTTTGTGAAATTTTCAATTTCGGCCTCATCACCCTGCTCCACCGCGTCTTTAATGCAGTGGTGGATGTGCCCTTCCAAAATGACTTGTCCGGCTTTATTTAGTGCGGACTTAGCTGCGCTGATTTGAGACAGCACATCTTCACAGGGAACATCATCATCCACCATCCGATCAATGGCTTTAATCTGTCCCATGATTTTGGCAAGTCTCCGGTGTAAATTATCTGCATCCATACATTTCTTCATAGAGAACCCTTCTTTCCGGCATTACAGTGATAAGAATCATATACCCCTATGGGTATAACCATTCTATCGTTTTTATTGCTGCTTTTCAAGGATAATCTTCTCTTTCTTCCTATACGCCTCCCATGCTTTTTTGTAAAAGAGCCGCATGGATTCCCGACATTCTTCCGGCTCAAGAATCACTGCCTCTTTTCCGAAGCGATGGAAATATTCTTCCAACTGTGTTTTTGGCCAGTTAAAATAAAGAGTATTTCCTTCTTTTTTTAATACATCCGGCCTGTTTTTAGTAATGAAATGAAACTTTTGCATGCCCTTTTCCGTTAAGCGGACTTCGGCTTCAATTCCTTTGGATGTGGATTGAGGACTTCTTCTGGCAATTTCCTGGAGCTCCAGTTTTCGGCTTTCATTCGGAATGAATTTATCGGAAGAGCTATATAAGGCACGAATTCTTGAGATACGGAAGGATCTGGGTATGCCGGTTTCGCTGTCTAAGCAAAGAAGATAATTACACTGCTCCTCTTTGGATGCGGCAATACAATAAGGTTGAACCGTAAAAATAACTTTTGGAGCGGAAGTGGAAGTAAAACGGATAATACTATTTTTTCGAATGGCAGTGTTTAACTCCTCAAAGATATCCTGAAAGAGAATTCTCTCACGGTCTTTTCTGGAAATAGATAGGTAGGAGCTGAAAAAGTCATTAAGATACTGGGAGAGAGAAACCCGAGAGAGCATATTATTTTCAATAGAATGCATAATGTCCAAAGAGCGTCCGCTGACCGTCAAAGTGATGGCAGCGTTTCGCTCGCTCTTGAATTCCGTATTTCGCATATAGCTGTTCATGATTTTATCCGCGATGGCATCGGCGTCTTCACGGGAAATAGAGGAAAATGCACTGAGGTCGGATAAAATAGTATCGAGGAGCCTTTCTTTTGTTTTACGATATTCATCAAAATATTGGAGCAAAAGCTCCTTTAAAAATCCATTCAGATTCACCGAGCCGTCCTTCTTATAAAAATCAAAGAGCTCCGCATCATTCAAAAGGCGTAATCGCATCTCTTCCGGAATATATATTTTGTACTTCTCTGTCATAATTCCCACCTTCTTAAAAGAAAAATCTCCGAATTAAATCCCCCATAATGGACTTGTTAAACATCATAATAATAACGAAAATACGGTGCCTATACAATAAATTTGGAGTTGAAAATTATTTATATTCCTCAGCTTTTTATCTCCTAAAAATCGGTATATCATAAAGGCACGAAAGACACATACAGCAAACAATCATATTTGGAATTAGATCAAATGCGGGCGGTTAGTCCGGTGTGTCTTGTATAGCTTAGGATTATTCCATAAGCAAAGTAAAATAGTCGGAAAGATACCTACAGCAAAAAAATGTCATGGCGATATTTGGCTGAGATAGCCGGCGCGAGGCTAAGGTCCCGGAGCTTCCGGGGGCGTAGGATTGTTGGAGAATTGTACTCCAGGGGTTACTAAGGTCCGAGCGCTTTCGGGGGTGCAACTCCCCCTGCTGGAAGGGGCGAATACCCCTTACCTTACAAAGTATCTTGTGGCTGTTTCTTTTTAAAAGGAGGTAGGAGCAATGTTTTTAGAGGACTTAAGAAAAGAAGAGAATCTGACATATACGGAGAATGGCGCTCTTACCAACAGGAGCACAAACTCTTACTGTCTGGATCTTTTTGCCACCATTGGTGCTTTGCGAAATGCTGAGGACAATGAAATCATTTCCCGATTTATCAAGGCCTATACGGAAGATAACAATATGGCAATGAAGATTCTTTTCTTCGCAAGAGACATTCGAGGTGGCCTTGGAGAGAGAAGAGTGTTTCGGTCTATATGGAAGTGGCTTTCTCTTCATGAGGCGGAGTCCGTTCGAAAGAATATTACAAATGTTCCGGAGTACGGAAGATTTGATGACCTTCTTTCCCTTCTGGACGGACCTTGCGAAAAGGATATGCTTAGCTTCATAAAAGAGCAGTTGGATAAGGATCTTGCTGCCCTGAAAATCGGAGAGAGCGTTTCTTTACTCGCCAAATGGCTTCCTTCCGTGAATACCAGCAATAAAGATAGCGTTAAAAGTGCAAAGAAACTTGCGAAAGCTTTAGGCTTTAGCGATGCAGAGTATCGTAAAGTCCTTGTTTCACTGCGGGCGGAAATAAAGTTGATGGAGAATTATCTTCGGGAGAAGGACTACTCCTTTTCCTATGAGAAGCAGCCCTCTAAAGCTTTGTATAAGTATAGACTGGCTTTTCTTAGAAATGACAGAGAGAGATATTCTGCCTTTTTGGATAAGGCGGAAAGTAATCCATCTGTAATGAATACAGAAACCTTGACGCCCTATGATGTCGTAGCATCCATTTTCCGTAGAGATATGGAGAAAGAGGAAATCACGGAAGAGGAACGCCGTTCTATGGACGTCACCTGGAAGTCTCTTCCTGACTATACAGGGGCGGAAAATGCTCTTGCGGTAGTGGACGGTTCCGGTTCTATGTATTGTGGCTGGGGCTCCGGTTATATGCCGGCAGCAGTGGCACAGTCTTTAGGGATTTATTTTGCGGAGCACAACAAGGGCTGTTTTCATAATCATTTTATTACCTTTTCCGAAAATCCGAGACTGGTGGAGGTGCAAGGCAGAGATATTGTAGATAAACTTACGTACTGCGTAAGCTTTAATGAGTGTGCCAATACGGATTTACAGAGAACTTTTGACTTAATTCTGAAAACAGCTATTCAAAACAAGGCGAGGCAGGAGGAAATTCCTGAAAAACTCTATATTATTTCGGACATGGAATTCGATTATTGTGCGAACCATGCGGAAATGACGAATTTTGAGTGCACAAAAAAGAAGTTTGCAAAGTATGGCTACAGGCTACCACAAATTGTATTTTGGAACGCTGAAAGTAGAAACCTGCAACAGCCTGTCACGAAAAATGAGCAGGGAGTGGCCTTGGTTTCAGGGACTTCTCCACAGATTTTTTCCATGCTGTCCGAGGGGATTCTGGATCCTTATTCCTTTATGCTGGAAACACTATCTTCCGAACGCTATGAAAGAATTTGTGCATAGAAAGCAGGAAGTAAAAAAGCGGAAATTGCTGAGATAGAACAGCATTTTCCGCTTTTTTTATTAACGATATCGCTCGTAAAGCATATAGTATATCTTTTTTGGTTAGAACATTTCCGCAAGTTCTCTAGCTGAAGCCACCATGGACTTTATCTGTCGGGCGGTTTTCTCCATATTCCATTTTTTCCATGCCTTCTTATTCTTTGGGGGAGTGAATAAGGCCAAGTCGCTTTTCACTATCAAGTAAATTCGGTCGTCGTTTAAGGAAAAGCCTAACCCGGAAGAAATTTGTCTGTCAAACCAGGAAATCATAGTCGGTGTCAGAAATTTTCGCGCAGCCTGTTCATCGGTGCAGAAGATATTGTAATGTTCATTGTGGGTAATATCTTCTACATCGATTTTCTTTTCTCCGTCACAGGCAGGAAAATGCCCTCCATTTGTTTCTTTCCCCCACACTTTCTCCGTGGGAACAATTCTTAGCTGTCCTTCAAAATGAGAATGATATTGTAAAGTATAAATTTGCCCGTAGAATTCGTATAAACCTTTCCTGTCTTTTCCCTTTTGGGGAGAGTAAGCATATAAGTCGGTGATTTTTAGCTCGGGTTGCTCCTGCAAATCCAGTAAACCGGCCGGGTAGTAATAAGAAAAAATCGGCACCGCTTTTTTAAATGCATTTAGAGGAAGATTATTGTTCCCGTCAAATTCTGCCTTGGGAAGAATGATTCTCATCATTGGAGGGAGTATTCGATTCAAATAGACTTCCCTAGTATCCGGTATTTTTATTATTTTAAAAATAATACTAAGAATTGCGGCTATGATGTATAGACCAACGATAGCCAGGAGAGAAGAACAAACTATCACCCAAAGATACTTATTAAAAAGCAGAGATATGCCCTGAAATACGGTAAAGTGATTCCCGAGATATATCAGGATAGGCGAAACCAAAATACTTAAAAACGGAAGAGCGGAGAACAAGATAAGAAAAGGTAAGACAGGGCTTTCCTCGAGGTAGAAGCTTCTCTTCATTGCTTTTCGAGCTTTTTTGAATTTTGGAGACGTCCAAAGTTCTCTAAGCTTTTGCCGTTCTTCTTCTGTTAAATCAATTTGATGCATCGTTCTTCCTTTCTTATATTTGGATTCTTATTGAAACTTTTTAAGTATAACATAAAGGAGCGACTTTTTGATGCCAGTGATGAAAGAATTTATATAAGGCTAAACAGTTTTAGCAGGTCTTTTGTGCTATGATATTTCACAAAGCTTTATAGGAGTGTGATTTATGCAAGTGACCATCAAAGATGATTTTGACTTAGAGAAAATTATTGATAGCGGACAGTGCTTCCGGGGAAAATGTCTGGAAGACGGAAGCTATCGCTTTATTTCCGGAGAATCTGTTATTTACCTTCGGCCCGAAGATAGAGAAGCCGGAGTATATACGGTGTCCTGTGACCGGGAAAGCTGGGAAACAACCTGGTTTCCCTTTTTTGATTTGGAAAGATGCTATAGCGAAATCGCAGTTTTGGAAAGCGGAAAGCATGAATTCGTGGACCAGGCCATTGCTCACGGTCGCGGAGTACGGCTCCTACGACAAGACCCCTGGGAAATGCTTCTTACTTTTATCATCTCACAACGGAAAAGCATTCCCGCCATTATCAAATCCGTGGAAGCCCTGTCGGAGAAATACGGCCATGATATTGTTACTGAACAAGAGAGGCTAAAGGCATTTCCCTCTCCGGAGGAAATGAAGGAAGCTACAGCGGAAGAACTGGCAGCCTGCGGTCTTGGCTATAGGGTGAAGTATATTTTGGACGCAATACAAAAGGTCAATAGTGGAGAGCTAAATCTGAAAGCCATCGCAAAACTTCCGGATGATGTATTGCTGGAAAAGCTGCAGGCCGTCATGGGCGTAGGCATAAAGGTGGCAAACTGCATTGCCCTCTTTGCCTACGGAAGAACCGCCTGCGTTCCAGTGGATGTCTGGATTTTTCGGGCCATTGAGAAGGAATGTGGCGGGATATCTCCATTTTCCTTGTATGGGGAAAATGCAGGGATTATTCAGCAGTATATTTTTTATTATGAGAGAGGAGTAATCGGGCGCAAAGACTGACAAATTTTCCTAGTACTTTATTCCGTAAGTCAAAGATGTTTAGTAAATTTAGCAGTTTCTGAAAAATTTAGCCTTTGTTTTTTGGTTTTTTAGTGTATAATTAATACAATTATATACATTTTTTAAGAAAAAAAGGAGAACAAAAATGGCTGAGCAAGATACGGAAATGACTCCCTCACTACTAGGCAAAATACTTAAGTGGATAGGACGATTGATTCTACTCTTACTTGTACTACTTGTTGTGGCTGTAGCGGTGCTTATGGTACTGGATCATTTTGGCATTGTTAGTCCGGAAGATTTTCAGAAGAGTAGTGAAAAAAGAATGGATGTGGAACTGCATGGAGAGGTTTTGGATGATGAGTCCTATACAGTGGCAGCAGTGGACGCCGATGAATATTTTGAGAATCACGCAAAAGTTCTAAAAGAAATCGATTCAAAAGATTCTAAAAATTTGCAAAGCGGAAAGGAAGTCAGAAAGTTATTGTCGGAAAGAGGATTTTCGGATTGTATTCTTACTGCGGTGTATTCTCTGGAAGGGGATTTGGAACCGGAAAATGAAGTGACGGAAAAGACTTCGGATATATATCCGATGTATCAGGCCTATTATGAATCTGCAAACGGAAATGTATGGCTTATCTATTCCATTAACAGCTCTCTGATGGCTGTTCCCATTTTAAATAATATACAACCCCAGGGAGGCGCCGAGCTGATTGTATCGGAATCAAATACCCTGGTTAGTTATGACAGTGTGAAAAATAAGTTTTATGAAACAATTCCAAATAGCACGGAAATCAATGTAAAGACAGTGGACAGTATTACAGCCGATGTTCTGGATTCCTTGACAATAGAGACACAAGGTTAAATATGGGAAAGATAATATGAAGTATGGACGTGGATAGTGCGAAACAGCTTTGCATATTCTCTTTCTGGACAAGCCAAGTTTTAGAACTATATAGTAGTTGAAACAAATGAAAGGAGTGCTAATCATGGCAAATTACAATATCGATACCATCTGCGTACAGGGAGGCTATGAGCCGAAAAAGGGAGAGCCCAGAGTGGTTCCTATCGTGCAATCCACAACCTTTAAATATGAGACTTCTCAGCAAATGGGAGACCTCTTCGACTTAAAGGAGTCCGGATATTTCTATACCAGACTGGCTAACCCCACCAATGATGCTGTGGCAAACAAAATCTGCCAGCTGGAGGGTGGTGTGGCGGCTATCCTGACATCTTCCGGTCAGGCGGCAAACTTCTATGCCATCTTCAATATTGCCGGTGCAGGAGATCACGTGATTGCTTCTTCCGCAATCTACGGAGGAACCTACAACTTAATTGCAAAGACCATGAAAAATATGGGCATTGAAACCACCTTCGTGGATCCGGACATTTCTGCTGAAGAACTGGATTCCAAGTTCCGTCCCAACACAAAGCTGGTTTTTGGAGAAGTCTTAGCGAATCCGGCTTTGAAAATTTTAGATATCGAAAAATTTGCCAAAGCTGCCCATCAGCATGGCGTGCCATTAATCGTGGATAACACCTTCCCCACTCCCATTTTCTGTAGACCTTTTGAGTGGGGAGCAGATATCGTGACACACTCCACCACAAAATATATGAACGGCTTTGCCAACTCCGTTGGAGGTGCAGTTGTGGATTCCGGAAACTTCGACTGGACCAAGTATAGTGAGAAATTCCCGGGACTGACCACTCCGGACGAAACCTACCACGGAACAGTCTATACGGAGAGCTTTGGGAAGGCGGCTTATATTGTGAAAATGACCACCAACCTGATGCGTGACTTAGGTTCCATTCCTTCTCCGCAAAACTCCTTCTACCTTGGCGTAGGTCTGGAAACCTTGCACTTAAGAATGGAAAGACATTATGAAAATGCCTTGGCTTTAGCAAAGCATTTGGAAAAGCACCCGAAGGTATCCTGGGTTTCCTTCTCCGGCTTGGAAAAGGACAGCCAGCATGAATTGGCTAAAAAGTATCTGCCAAAGGGTTCCTGCGGAGTTATTTCCTTCGGTGTAGTAGGGGGAAGAGAGGCGGCTGTAAAGTTTATGGATTCTCTGAAGCTGGCTGCTATCGTTACCCACGTTGCGGATGCCAGAACCTGTGTGCTGCACCCGGCATCCACTACCCACAGACAGATGAATGATGAAGAGCTGCTGGCAGCAGGCGTATCTCCTGATCTTATCAGAATGTCTGTAGGCATTGAAGATGTGCAGGATATTATTGCCGATGTGGATCAGGCATTGGAGAAATAAAGCGGACGCTGAATTTCATACCAGAAAACATAACGGGCTATCAAAATCAAAATAATTATATGATAAATTTCATAGATTACTGTTATATGGTCAAACAAACTTCTCTCCTGTAGCTATTCTAAGATAAAAAATGATAAAATACAAGAGAAAATAAACATTTTTTTACTTATTCCCCTAGTATTTTTTTCTCATATTGTAAAAGAGATAAGCTATTCTTTTTTTCATTTGATTGAGCATATACATCCATAGTCATATGAATATTACCGTGTCCCATAATTTCTTGGATGACTTTTAGATTAACCTCATTTTCACAAAGCCTGGAACAGAAGGTATGACGTAAAGCATGAGATGAAAATAATGGAAGCGAAGCTGGAACACCTGGATGCATTTCTTTAAAAAGCTTATCCGAGTTATAATTCGTGATAAGCTTTTTTAAAGCATGATTCACATCAAAATTGGAAACTGCTCTTATTCTATTGTTGACTACACAATAAAATATCAGTTCCTGGTCATTAATCAAAAGGTTGTCCTCATGAGGGAAGGATTTTCTCATGGCTTTATCATTCTTCATTTTTTCTAAAACATCATATAAGGTTGAAAGAATTGGTAATTTCCGGACACCATTTTTTGTTTTTGTAGGATTAAATGAAAAAATTCGCTCTTTTCCTTTGTAAGTACAGACTAAGGTTTTATTTATAGAAACTATTTTCTTTTCAAAGTCAATATCTTCCCAGCAAATTGCAGAAGCTTCTCCCACTCTGGCACCAGTGCTTAACATAAAAAGCCATAGCGGATAGAAGAAAGAATCAGTTTCTTTTGCGTACATAAGAAATGCTTTTTCTTCATCAGTCGTTAAAACTTTTTGCCCGTTTGAATCCTCTCTTAGACCACTACTACTTGCATGAGCTAAAGCTTTCATTGCTTGCTGAGCTGGATTAATAGTAATAACCTGATCGCTAACCATAAGGGCAAAAATAGCATGGAGCATTCCCTGAATAGATTTAATGGTATTCAACGATAAATGCTTTTCAGTAAAGTGATAAATTAGTAGTTGCCGTATATCAGAATGAGTAATCTCATGCACTTTCTTTTTACCGAGACGTTTTTTTATATAATGTTCATATAAATTTCTTTGTACGTATGCTGTAGTATTTCTAATTATTCTACTTAACATAAAGCGTTCGAAAGCCTTATCAAGAGTTATAGATTTCAAATTTTTTCCTAACTCATCAAAGCGATATTCTACAGCTTCAGATACTTTTTGCCTTAGCCCTTCCAAGGAAGAAGCATAGATTGTTTTCTTATTTCCGCAAACAGTTTTTTGAAAAACATAGATTCCATCATATCGTTCAAACTCTCCGGTTCTAAGGACTCTTCCATGAGAATCTTTTCTAACTTTTCGCATAATCTACCTCTCTATGTCGATAAAAATATCTGCTTTCCTTTGAGGTATAAATTCCATTGACTCGTATAATTCTGTTTTATTCAAGGATCTTTCTTTAAATTCGGTAAATATTTTATCAGAATCAACAATCTTGATATTTTGTGTTCTACCTAAAAATCCCACTATTTCATTTCTCATATTTGGATTTCTATTTAAGTCAAACTCTTTAGCTACCTCATCAATGTTTGCATATATTTCCTTATCTTTTATTTGTAAAAAAGGAATCTCTAGAGTATTATCCTTACTCTTAAAATAAGCAACTAATTCATTCTCAGGATTAGAAAGAAATTCCAGCATGAGTTTTACTCCAATTTCCTTTATATCTCCCTTTTCTTCTGCTCCATCAATTTTTAGATATAAGAATGAGTTAGAGATTTCCTCTTCAGACTCTGTTTTTTCGTCTGCAAATAGATTCTTATTGTTCCATATTTTTTGTGGTATCGGAACTGTAGATTCAACTTCAAAATTGCTCTCACTAATAAATTGTTGCCATGATTTATCATCACTTAAAGTCAAAGAATAATCTTCCTCTTCAGATAAATTCACAGAAATAACATTATTATCTGGTTTACCTAAATTAAGACGTTCCTCAATTTCTTTCACTCTTATAACTTGCTGTTTTAATAATTCGTCCTTTGGAAAGTTTTTCCCAAGTTCTTTTTCAATTTCTGTTTTTTGCTTGTATAGAACATCTAACTTATTCTCAAAATATATCTTCTTTGTTTCAATACTATTTAAAGCACGAGTAATATAGCTATAATTGAATCCCTTTCCAGGATCAAACGTTATATTATATCGAACAGCTCCTTGTAAAAATAAAAAATATTCATCTAAGTGAGTCAAGGCATTCTTAGTTTGTTCTACTAAAAGTGGAAAACTACTAACCACTCCAATTTGTACAGCCTTCTCTTGGTTTGCCTGTAAAATTGCCTCTTTAGATATATATTCAGAAGCTTCTTTTTTATCTGCAAAAGCTGTACCTTTTAAATCGGTAAAAACAACACTTTTGTCTGTGTTTTTGACTTTCTCAATGTCATCAATAATTTCCTTTGTGATTTGTAAGACTCTTTCTATATTTTTAGGTATAATCTGGAAATATTCATCTTCCATTTTATGTAAATTAGATTCAAAACTGGCTTTCTCGACTCTAAGCTTTGCGATAGAAACATCTAATTCCATTTTTTCTTTAATTTCAGGGTTGCCGGATGTTAACGCTTTAGTGGTAGCATAGTCTAACGCTCTAGAGTCTTCATCCCTAAATTCACGCATGGGCATCTTTGAGGTCATGATTTGACCAATAAATTTTTGTTTATTCTCTAATATTTGCCAATTATAAGAATCAAAAGTACCTTGCGTTACATATCTATATATTTCTACTTCTTTATTCTGATTGCCTTGCCTTACAATACGTCCTTCTTGTTGTTCAAAATCTGACGGCCTCCAAGGAACGTCCAAATGATGCAAAGCAATGAGCTTATCTTGAACATTAGTTCCAGCTCCCATTGTTGATGTAGACCCCATAAGAATACGAACCTCTCCAGAACGAACCCTTCTAAAGAGAGCTTCCTTTTTTTCATCGTTCTTAGCTTCATGAATAAAAGCCACTTGTTCTTTCGGTATACCAAGATTAATTAATTTGTTTCTTACATCATTATAAATATCAAAAATTTTTTTATTATCCGGAGTAGCTAAATCACAAAAAATCAATTGTGTAAGCTTCTGTTTTTTAGTTCTTTCCCAAATTTCTTCAACATTTTTTACTAAGGAATTTACTTTAGAATTTTCTTCATCAGGCATATTAGGGTTTATCAACCGTTGATCAAGTGCAAGCTTTCTTCCATCTGAAGTAATTAAGAGCATATTATCCTTGCTAAGATCAAATCCTGGAGAGTGACAAGCATCAGCTCTTTTAGAAATGCTTTCAATCATTTTCCGTTGTAGATCAGTACACTCATTTAAAATAGTATAGGATTTAACTTTAGGTATTCCAGGAAGATTTAACATATCTGCAGTTTGTATATCTGCCACTTGACGAAATACAGTCATTAATTCCGGTAAATTATAAAATTTAGAAAGCCTTTTTTTTACTTTAAAGCCATTACCATCTGGTTTTAGTTCTAAAGAAGGTTCAATCTGGCCAAAATTCGAAAGCCATGCATCAAAATTTAACAGCCCTAACCGTTGTAGGTCGTCATATTGAAGATACCGCATCATAGTATACATTTCTACTAAAGAGTTACTTACAGGGGTGCCTGTAGCAAAAACAATTCCTTTTTTATTTGTTAATTCATCTAATATTCTGCATTTTAAGTATAAGTCCAAAGATTGATCTGATTCAGACTTAGAGAGACCAGCAATATTGTTTAGTTTTGAATATAAAAATAGATTCTTGTATAAATGAGCTTCATCAACAAAAATACGATCACATCCCAGCTGCTCAAATTCAATAAAATCTTCCTTTTTATCATTAACATCGCTAGTAATTTCTTCAAGTTTCTTTTCTAATCTCTTTTTAGATTTAACAAGTTCCTTAATTGTACTTTTATCAGAAGAACTATATTTATTAAGACCTTGCATTTCAATGTTAATTTCATCAATTTCATGTTGAATAAAACTCTTTCGCCTATTTTCTGAAACTTTAATTTTTTTAAACTGACTATGCCCAACAATAATAGCATCATATGCACCTGTGGAAATTTTTGATATAAATGCTTTACGTTTATCAGGTTTAAAATCATTTTTTTCTGGAGAAAGAACATTTGCATTCGGATAAAGCAATAAAAAATCATTTTTCCATTGTCCTACCAAATGATTTGGCACAACAAATAAAGACTTATGAGAAAGTCCCAACCTTTTAGATTCCATTGCTGTAGCTATCATAGTAAAGGTTTTTCCAGCTCCTACAGAATGAGCGAGTAGTTCATTACCACCATATAATGCTCTTGCAACAGCATTTTTTTGATGCGGTTTCAAAACTATATTTTTATTGGATCCCGGAAAATTCAAAAGAGAGCCATCGTATTCTCTAGCAACATATCGATTAAAAGTCTCATTATAAATATCTTCTAGCTCTTTTCTTCTCTGAGGATCTTTAAAAATCCATTGTCGAAATTCTTCTCTAATCGCTTCAGCTCTTATACTACATAGAATAGTTTCCTCTTTATTGGTTACATCGATTCTTTTTCCTTCTTCATTTGTATAACTATCTTTGATAATAATCTCTTTCAAATTCAAAGCGTGCTCTAAGATAGCTAAAGGATTCGCCCTGTTTGTACCAAATTTTAATCGAATGGCATCAGTAATAAAATATTGACTCTTATTAGGAATGCTCCATTCAGCCTTTCTTTTATCAAAATCAACTACTACATTTGAGTATGTAGAATATGTTTCTTTGATGAATTTCTCAATATATCCTGGCGATATCCAAGTGGCACCAAGTTTAATTTCAATATCCGAAGCAGAAATTCTTTTGGGACGGACGGATTCAAGAGCTTCAATATTTTTTTCCAGAATTGGAAAATTTTTCAATAATTCCTTGGCACGTTGAAGTTTTGATACCACATCTCCGGACAGATATTCTGCATCTGATTCATAACTATTTTCTTGATTATCAGGATTGAAAAATATCCTTCCATAAAGAGAACTTACGAGTTCCTCCTTACCTACGCCATTCAGAATATTGCTCATGAAATTTAGATCTACTTTTCCTCTTTCTGCAATAGAAATTACTAAGGCTTCTTCAGGAGATTCCACAGTAGAGATTTTTCTTTCCGAAGTGGCGATTTCTTTCTTGAAAATATCAGCCTTATCAATAAAATTGCCTTCACTATCAAATTTTTCTAGTGCATTTAGAAAATGCAAAGTAGAATCTTCTTTTAATAGCTGATTCTTCTTATCTTGAATTCTGCCATATTTAGAAACAAAATCATCATAAAGAAAGTTTAACTGTTCCATTTCTTTTGATATCAGGTCAGGGCTTGCATTTTCAATTTCTAAATCCAATAGGTGATACGCTTTGTCTCGAACAGATAATAATAGGCGAACTCGGTCTTGATTACTTCCAAAGTTCTTTTCAGCCATAACAGAATCTGTTCTGTAATAAACTTTATTATCTATCAATGCATGAGTGAAATTCTTAGCAGATAGATCAGCTGGAATAAAATCTTTTTCAAGGTGGTTATTCTTGACTATGTTCTCATAGTTAAGCTTAAAATTAGACAGAGCTTTGGAGAGAGACTCTTCTAAAGATTCTCCCTCTCTTTCTTTACACCTTAGTTCTTCACCATATGCACCAATTTCTACCTTTAATTCACCTACAATATTTTCTGGGTGTTCTAAAAAATACTGATTGCAAGTAAAAATGGGCTCTTGTCTGGTAAATGTATATGCGGAATTAGAATGAATCCTATATGCATAAAGTACTCTTGTGTACTCTTCCCCATCTGCTACAGATTCATAACAAATATGTTCTCCATCTTTATAAACATTTTTAACAGTATAATCGACATGATACCCATTGTCATCATAGTGAATTCTATCTCCAGGACTTAATGGATCATCCTCCTGGATATTTTGTTTAACATGGATCCAAGAAGGAGCTAGATTTTCTTGTAGTTCTACTCTTTGAAAAAACAAAATATCTGTAGTAGTTTTTGTTCCGGCATTTTTATAAAAGGCTGTATCCGGGAGACGAATAGCAGATATAAGGTTTGCCTTACTTGCAAAATATTTTCTAGCAGTCTCATCTTTTTTGTCTAAAGTTCCGCTTGAAGAAATTACAGCAAGAATTCCCCCTGGGCGAAGCTTGTCCAGACTCTTAGCAATGAAATAATCATGAATCTTAAAATGATATTTATCGTATGCCTTGTCATAGACTTCATAATTTCCAAATGGAACATTCCCTATAACAAGATCAAAGAAAGAATCAGAAAAGTTGCTTTCTTCAAATCCTTTTATTTGAATATGAGACTGTGGATATAATTGTTTTGCAATTCGCCCAGATATCGAATCAAGTTCTATTCCGTAAAGAGATGAATTTGCTATATTATCCGGAATAGTACCAAAGAAATTACCTATTCCCATTGAAGGCTCTAAAATATTTCCTTTCTTAAAACCGGATTCTTGTATTTTATCCCAGATTTTGTTAATAATAATCGGACTAGTATAATGAGAATTAAGTGTGGAATCTCTTGCAAAAATATATTCATCAGTAGTGAGGAGAGTTTTTAATTCATGATATTCTTTTGTCCATAAGTCATTTTTACTGTCAAAAGCATCTGATAAGCCACCCCAGCCAACATATCGTGAGAGAGCATCTTTCTCTTCCTGTGTGGCAATCCTATTTAATGATTCAATTTCTTTTAACGTCTTTATAGCAAGAATATTTCTTTTAAACTTTTCCTTTGCTCCACCATCAATAGCATACGATGTAATTTTATAGTTCTTACTCGATTTGTGGGAATCAAAAGCATTTAAAGAATTGGTAGTAAGCTGTTTACTGTCATTTTTTTCTTCTTGTAATTCAGTAATTTCTTTCGCTTCCCTATTATCAAAAAAAGAAGATTCCTCTTCAGTGGACTCTATCAGTTCTGGAAAATCTTCAATACGATGAACGAACTCTTTTTTCTTAGCATGAATAGCTTCAATCGAATTAAATGTTTTTGTTATAGCACTTTTAGTATATCCTGAAAAAAGTTCTCCGAAATAAGCAACAGCTTCTTCATTTGAAGAAAATAAGCTAGCCCTAGTAAAGGGATTATCTTTTAACAGATCATGACTTAATTCATAACATAATTTAATGTCAAGATCGCATCTGTAAAAATATTGATAAGCAATGTTAACATGAATGAAATCCTTTAAATAAGCAATATCTTCTAAATAATCATTTTCCTCCGGAACACTAACTGAGGAATCTTTTTCAAGGGATAATCCTTTATGTTCCAAATTATCTATGAAATTTTGAATATCTTCCTCTTCAATATAGTTCCCTATCCATTGCCAAAGCTTTTTTTGTGCTTCGTTTTTATCATTAAGCTGATGCCCGGTTACATCCTCAACAATATCAAATAAGAGTTCTTTAGGAAATTTCCACGGAGGAGGAAGGGTTAATCCGTTTTCTAACGCTTCTATATGTTCTCTTGGATGTAGCGTCATAATACTTGGGCGATCATCGTCTAAAGAAACTAAAACAGGAAAGCCGTGTGTACCACTTTTTACTCGATAATTTCTTTTATTCCACTCTTCAAAAGAAGCCGCACCATACGAATTAGGATTTTGAGCATAAATTAATACTTGGTTGTGAAATGGGCGATTACAATAAAATCCAGAGTGTCTCAAAAAATGAAGCCAATGTGCATCATCACTAAGAATAATATCCATTGCCTTAGTTAATCTTATTTCTGTTGCTAAAACATTATCTTGTCCTAAGTAAGTTCTTGGCTTTACCATAATTTCTCCTTATTTGAAAAAAGGGACGACGAACGCCCCTAGATTCACTTAAACATAAATTAGTTCTTCATGAATTTGTCTATTTACTTCGTGTTTTGCCATTTCCAGTTCGTTAGAATAAGCTTCATAATCAGAATCCTTTAAATGAGCAAAATGTTGTTCCCTTATTGCCAAAAGCTCAGATTCTCTTTTTAAAGCTTCTCTTTCTACTCTTTTACAGCTTGTCCATAGATCTCCTTCCTTCAACAATTTAAAGGCTTCTCCATAACGGTGTTGATTTAAAAAATGAATCCTCTCTAATCCCCAATAAGTTAATTTTTCCTCTTCTCTGGTTTTTATTTCTTCTTCTAATTCTTCTAATGTACCTAGTAAAAACATTTCTCCTACTATTGCATAGCTAAAGCAATATACTTCATTTCCTTGAATATAACAGGGGGCTTTTTCATAAGTATTCCACCACCAGTCTGAAAGAGGAGGATACATTCCGGCTAGTAGATCATCATACATATCTTGTCTGGAGGCTTCGTTCCAACATCCTTTTAATACTCTTATAACTTTCTCATCATCTTTAACTAGATCTTTAATCATATTGTATTCTCCTTTAAAAAAACAAACTTCTCTATCCCTCTAATTATTATTCTTTTTTTAAAATCCAAAAGTTTTGATTTATAACATCTCAATAGTTTCTGTTTTTACATAATACATTTTCCACGGCTTTCTCTTATTCTTATTTTCGTAAACCCACATTTCAGTTTCAACTTCCTTGTTAGGTAAACTAATATTCCTTTTAACGATATGGGGTAACCCTATTCTTCCGATAATGTATTCTCCATTATCAACTCTTTGGCCTTTAAAAACAAAACTATTTATATAATGTATATCCCCATGGTAAGGAGGTACATAAGGTAAACTTTTCATCTCTATTTCACCTCTCTTTTCTATGTATTCTCAATTCTACACTTTCTTTATGCACACATTTAGATAGTCATCATGTGTTAATCATTACAAGAGTGCTTTTCGTGTGTCAATGGTTGAGGAAAATACTTTCTATTTTCCTCAACCCTTACGGGAAACCATTGACACACTTATTTTTTGCGTTATGTTCCTTCTACCGAAACAGGAAACATAATACTTCTAATTGTTAAATCCATTTTCGGTCTATAAGTTTAACGCAAAAAAACGCTTCATTTTAAAGACATTGCCATTACCTCTCCAGGAAACATAATTTGTATTTACGAATTCAATAATGTATGAAATATTCCTCTGATTGTTTCGCTTACTTCTTTATTTTAAAGATTTCTTCTCCGCTATATGCATTCAAAGCTTGCTTTACATAGGTAATGACAGGAGTATCTTTCACAACTTGCTTTAAATGCTCATATTCCGATATTTGTACATCAAACGGAATCCGTTTTCTGTTTTTTTTGGAATATTCTAAATCTCTTATAGCTTTATTTTCTTTCCATCCCATTATACATCTTCCTCTATTTCATTTTCTTTTCATAAACAAATGGATAAGAGGGGGAAATCCCCCGCTTATTCGTTCTCATCATTCTGAAGGTTATATTTATGAACAAGACTTAAGAAATCCTCGTACTCTTTGGCAATCTCCTCATCAGGTACTCTCCAATTCTTAATTTCCACTTCCTTAATGTCCTTAACTTCTATAGTTCTGCCTTCACTATCGCATAAAGTTATAGTGAAGTTTTTTGTTTCATCCATGCTTTTCACCCTTCTGGCTTCTCATTAGAATCCTATCTTATTTAGTCTTCATATTCTGAGTTGTACTTGTCTGCTAACTCTTGGCAAATTCTCATAAAGTTTTCATTTTCAAGGCTTTCAAAATTGGTGTCATAACCCCCATCTTTGTCAAGTGCCCCCCACTCCTTTAGCTCTTCTTCCCAAACATCCTTAAATACTATGTTACTGCCTTCACTATAGCAGAAAGCCATAGCACATTTTTTTGTTTCATCAAAAGGCTCTGATATTTCGGTCTGATTCATAATGTGCTTTGCTACCATCTCTTTAGTAATCTTCATAGTTACTGCCTTTCCGCCCTTGGGGCAATCCGTTTTCTTAACTAAGTATATTATAGCATTGACAGCGTACGCAGTCAATAAAAAATTGTTTTTCTTCTATATTTTGTAAAGCATTCATTGATAAATGAAAGCCAAAAAATCGACTAAATAGAGGAACATAATCATCAGTATGTCTTTCATGTTTCAATATTTAGAAAAAAACAACAAAGTATTCTCTAAATATTGAAACACATATTTTTTCATAATAAATTGTTATAATACAGCTATTTTCTTCCCTTTAAAGAATGGAAATTCAAATTTCTTTTTCTTTCTAACACCGGTAGTAAAGGGATATAGCAAATCCTTTAAATCCGGAAATTCCGGTGTATTGAAGGGATCCGGAGCATACCCAACAAAATGAAATTGTGTCTTAAATGTTTTCTCAAGAGATTTTTTATCAGCTTGTAAAAAATTTATATAGAAAGAAATCTCTTTTCTAGCTTCCTCATCATACCTGTTATAGAACTGCACCAACTTATCTATCTCCCAGGATTGAATATTAGCGAGCACAATTTTAATATGACACTTATTGAAATATTGAATTTCTTCTGTATTTCCGGAGAAGTCTAGTACAAGAAAATGGTAGTGCTTATCCTTTTTAACCTCTTCAATCAGGCTTTCTGAAGCATTAGGATAAAAATCTATGTTTCTACTGGTAAAGAATTTATCCCCACCACCTTTGATTTCTTCTCCTTTTCTAATTCGTTCAAAATCCTGGTGTGGAGAAAGTTCGAAACAAGCTACAGAATATCCAAGAGTTCTAAGCTGATTTGCAATAACAATTGAGTTATGAGTAGATCCGGCTTTTCTATCAACTCCAGTTACCCCAATTGTAACATAGTTAATTTCCTTCATTTCTGTATGTTCAACTACTGAAGTATCCTTCAGTTTCTGATATTCAACTGCATCTTTGTACGACATACCTTCTTCAGAGAAGCATTTATCCAGGTTCTGTTTAAGTACAACAAAATCTTTACCGCTGGCAAAATTACGAATTCCAAGAGCAAATAGATTTGCCAGAATGGCATCTCCAGGACTTGCATCCGGTGCAATAATTACAATGCGGATATTTTCATTTAGTGTTAAAAATGAACGTATCAAATCTAGGACTTTATCATCTTTATCAATCAATGCAGAAAGGTCAATGGCAAAAATATCAATATCTCTTTCAGAAAAATAAAACGCTTTTTTCTTCATAAAATCTTCTAATTCGAAATGGTTTGAGACCTGGTTGTTACTATCTATCGTTAGGAGATTAGAATCTTTTATGCTGTAATCCAAAGTCATTTTTAAAGCTTTACTGGAAATGTACAAGACAGATCTATCCATTATTTCCCCCTTCCAATATAGTCATAAAATCTTGAATGGAATATTCTTTTACCGGACGTGTAAAAGATAAAAATAGAACAAAGACAGTAATTACAATATAAATACAGATTTTCAGAAATTTGATTGAACTAGGACTCTTCTCCATGATTGTTTTTCCTTCCTTTTATCACAAAGTATCCAATGCCCAAGAAAACAATTAGAGCAACACCCAAAACAAATGCAATGTTTTTTGAGGATTTCGTATCGTTCACTTCTACATTTTTACTGGTTTCCGATTGTGGTACAGAAGCGTTTTCAGAGCTTTCCATATACTCTAATGAATCTGTTGATTTAGATTCGTCTTCGACTTGTTCAGCATCATTTTCGGTTACATTTGCATCACTAGTTAAAGATTTAGGTAGTCCATCTTCACCAATATCATCCGGATTCCAATGCATATCCCCATCTCCGGTTTCTCCCAATAAATTAGTTCCTGGTTCAATATTGTATTTTGTAATAAAGCTATTTTTCTTTTCCCAGATGCTTTCCTCTATCCACATCTCTTGTCTCTGACTTTCTAAGAGTTTATTCTTATCCTCATCACTTAAAGCAAAATAGGATTCTAATTGCTCGTCTGATATCTCTGAAGGATCCGGTAAGGTTTCAATATCCGGATCTGGAGGAATAGGTTCTGTTTCCTCTAGTCCTTCCGGATCCCATTCTCTATTAATTACAGTAAATTGTAATTTGTTTTCTTTTAAATAATTGTTATCATCAATTACTAAGGTAATACTTTTAGGTTCAACTTTATATCGAGCTTTTGTGTTATACATAACTCGGCACTGGAACGTGTATGTCCCTTTCTCCAGGTGCGTAGAATACCTATAATCCGAATAATCCATAGTCTGATACAGTGCAAAAAATTTCCCGTCTTTTTCTACATAAACCTCCATCCCAGTAAATAATGGTTCTCCCTCAAATATAGGATCTATATAGAAATTTTTAGCTTCCTTACCATATGCCAAAGAAAAAGGGATACACAGAAAAATAAATAGTGTTATAAAAGTTTTAAATAGTCTACACACCTTCACAAAAAGCTCCTTTCTATTACCAAATCCATGAATATTTCTTTGTTAAATTCTACCATGTTACATACTTTTTTACAGCAAATTATCTATAGATTCACAAGCAATTAATCTCCTGTAATAGAAAAATGCATATAATCTTTGGAATTTGTCCAATGTCCACCCCAGATCCAGCCATGAGCTTCCATTATTCGGACAGGAATGCTCCCTTCTGTCATAGATAATTCATGAGATAAATACCTGGTGCCAGCCTGTATTTTTCCCTTTTTGATAAAGGGATTACCGTAATCCCAATTTATATCAATAGCTAGTCCATATGAGTGGGAAGATAATCCATTGGATCCTACTTTTTGCCTAAATGAGTATCCTCCAATTTGTTTTATCTCATATCCAGCTTCAGATATCTCCTGTAATGCAGTTAGAACATCCTGAGCTACCGATGCATTTACTCTTACAGTTTTCATTACACCTTTAGAATTTCTGAAGCTAATGCTTTGCATATGTTTTTCTGCCGTAAAAGAATTTGTAGGAATTATGCCATATGCGAAATATAACTTTGGATCCTTTCCTTTTTTTGCTACTTCCGGGATTTTTGCTACTGCTCCAGCAGAGAATAGATTATAGACCTGGTTAGCAGCTCCAATTCTTCTTCCTACTTGTGCTTTCTGATAATTTGGTCCTTCCCAATGCCAAAGGAAATCTTCTGTGGCTTCCTGGACGGAAGAGTACTGGTATGTAGAAAACTCAGATAAGGACTTTACTTTACTGGTATGTTTGAGTCCACCGCTTTTATAAAGAGTAAGAGTTCCGCCATGCCAGCAATTCTCAACTATCAAATAATCTAATTGAGCCGTTATATCGGATATATCCCTTCCGTTCTCAGATAACCAATTTAAGAAGGCTGTTCTTCTTTCGTGAGACCATTGCCCCAGTCCTATTCCGGTTCCACCTTTTTCCTGTAAATTAGGCTGTAAGCTACATTCTGCTTCAAAATTTCCAATGATGCCGGCAGTAGCATAGTCAGACCATCCTAAAGATTTGAAATAATCCCAGATCTGCTTAGCAATTTCAGCATTACTAATTTGCCCAACAGCTTCGCCGTCATACTTAAACCCACCAGCTTCATCAATAAATTCTTTAATTCTTTCTATTGAGGTCTCAAAGAGATCAACATCTCCTTCATCCTTAAAGGTACCTTCAGATTGAAGCAATCCTATAATATCTTGTTCCGTCATGTATTCAACCATTACAATATAATGATCCTTGCTACGTTCAATGACTCTAAAGGGACGTTTTGCAATTTTTTGGTAAAAATCCATTACTTTGCTTTCATTAATTTTTTTCTTACCATCGGCAATTTGTATTTCCTCTGTTGTACAAAAGTAAGCCAGTACACTAACCATTGGAGGATTGGGAAGAGGAGTATCTACTGTAGGGTACCTAGTTTCTTCGTGTTCATTGCCATTGGCATCCTTTACAGTAACGGTATATTTGTGTTCTTCTCTGACGGTCTCTGCCAGGCTTTTTTGCTCTTCACTTATTAGGTCTATATGCTTAGCTCTGGCAGATTCTACAGATTTATAATATTTCATTTCAATAATAGAAAAGTCATCTCCTAAAAATGAAGAAACATCTGCATCGTCATCTAAATCTCCTTCACCTTCAAAAAAATTTTTAACTCCATTAACAAATCCGGCAACAGGAGAAAAGGCAATTGTTGGTAGTAATATAAAGCCAATAATAAGGATTAGAATACCCTTTAATATTTTATGTCCACTATCTGTCAGGATAAGATAACGGAGAATTTTTTGAAGGATAGCATTCATTATCTTCCTCCACCTTTTCCGAGCATTTCCAGCATATCATCAGAAAGATCAATGGAAAGATTCATACGCATAGATCCACACATAAATACTCCTCTTCCTCTTTCTTTGCTGGAAAGTACTGAAAGCTCTTTATCAGAGAGATTGAAAAGCTCCTGTGTTTCTCGTAGATTCTTTCCATCTGTACCCATTAGGAGCTTATAACAAGCGTTATCAATGATAGCTTGGCCGTACCTTTTGACAGCCGGATCCAATATATCTACTACAGAATGAGTTATAAAAAGTAATCCCCCCTCGTATTTCCTTGCACGTTTTGATATATTTCTCAGAAACTTCATCATATCAGGATATTCATCGTCAACAAATAGATAGCCTTCATCTACTGCAAACAAGCATTTTTCTTGTCTATTTGCAGACATTTCATGCCAACTCCACATCATTAGATTATAGAATTGTGCTTTCTTAACATTTTCATCACTATCTAATAGATTAGATACATTTAAGTCTATAAAATTACTCTTCGGATTAAGAGTAGTATATCCATTCCAGATAAATTGATCTGCTCCTTTTCCAGCACTATATAACTTTAAGGAAAGAGCTGTCCGGAGATCTTTATAAACAGGATTAGTCTCTTCCTCTGCTAAAGATACGGAAAGTTCATATAGGTCTTCCATGATAGGAAAATCTTCATTCTTTAGCTTAGAGATATCTGTATACCAGGTTATTCCAAAGTTCTCATATAGCTTAATAAGCGTTATTTCAAGAATCGTAGCAATATCTGAAGAGTATTCTTTTTTTCCAAAATATAAAGCAAAGAACAAACGCAATTGCTGGAGATATAGTGCTAGATCAGATCCTATATGCTCTCCGTAGTATTCTTCAATACTCTCTTCGGATTCTAAATCGTCCTTTGTGATCTTCCCGGTCACTCTTACTTGTAAGGGATTGATTCTACCACTTGCTCCGGATACACAGTCTATAACATCTCCATTGATATATTCGCTATGACATAAATCTACATATTCCTTCTCCGGATCAAATATAATTACTTTCGTGCCGTAAAAATATTCTTTCGCTAATATATCTTTTACAGCCGTAGACTTTCCGACTCCAGGAATTCCAGTAAAGATCCAATTAGAATTGGTTCTATCTTTACTTCTTACCCATTGATCGAGAATAACTAATCGCTGTTCTTTTGTTTTACCTAGATAATAACCACTAACATCATTAAGCCCCGATGAAGCATTTGGGAAGCCTCCAAAAAACGTACTAATAGGCATCGGACGTTCTCCAACATTACTGATCTTTTCATAGTTTGGAAGACCATAGGGGGCTAGTGTAGCAAAGGCTAAATCTTGTTTAAACAGTAAAGTTCTGGTTCTACATTCCACGATAGATAAAGCACTCTGAACTCTTTTTAATCTACTGAACAGCTCTTCTCTATTATCAGCCGTTATATATAGCAGAATGTTTACATAGCCAACTGGCTCCCCTTTTACTACAATACGGTTTACTAATTCTTTTAAATTCTCTATTGCATTTTTTAAAGACTGCTTTTCAGACTCTACCTTGGAAAGATCAAAAGCTTCTTTTAACTCACTAAGTCTTTTATTCAGCTGTTTTGCGAGTCTGTCCGGTGCGGTATATCTAAATTCTATTTTTGTTTGTGTAGATTCAAGGTTACAGACAGTTGTAAGCCAGCCGAATCCTGCTTCAGCCGGATAACGACTGATACAAAGCACAGTTCCAATATTCTCAGAAACATTTAAGTGCGACCGATCAAAGTCAACACCTGAAGGTGTTATCATATTCAATATGTTTTGGTTCACTTCTTTTGCATAGTTTTTAATTGTCTTAGATTTTTTCTTCTCTTTTATTCCAAACATCCTAGTTCTCCTTTATGAAGGGATAGCTTTCAAACTTGGACACTTCTCCTGTATATGGTGCTTGCAACGGGTTTCCGAAAAGATTGCAAAGCTTGATAATTTCTTTATCCTTTAGAATCTCACAAGGAATTCCGACAGCTTGATACCTTTCCCGGAAATCAGATAAGCGATTCCGTAAGTCTTTTTCAGTATCTTTAATATTTGAACCTATTTTTTTCCAAATCTTTACTATATGCTGGTGCTCAAAATTTTCCCCGGAAGTAGAAAGCCTGGTCATCTCTTGCATCATCAGAGTAAGCCCTTTTCTCTTTCCTATATCATCTGTCCCCTGTCTAATTTCTTTAATGAAATCTTTATTTGGATCCAGATTTACTTGGGAGGGCAAGGTAAAGTAATCGAAATTATCTCTATCACCTTCAAAAGACATAGATAACTTTTGTGTAAGAATCTGGAGCTCTTCTGCACTTAAAAGTTCCAGATTGATACTTCCTATTCTCAGATACCCTAGAATATAGTCGTCCTTCCGATAAAGAAAGCAATTTTCAATATCCGCAACTTCGACCAAAGAATTTGCCGTTTGCCTTTCTTTTGAAAGTTCTTCAACCTCTTTAGCAACTTCCGGATTATTAGCTTTTTTTAATGGCTTTTTGATTGCATTGATTGTTAGATATAAAATACCAAGCGGAAGTAAGATAAAAGGTAAGATATACAATGGATTTTGTAGAAGGTACTCCACTAATTTATTCATAGAATTTCCTCTCCATTTCTATCGAAAAGATAAATTTTTTGCTTTTTTAGAAATCGTAATATGAACATGATCTTTTGAATTAAGTTCTCATTACAGTTATCTCTTCTAATTGTGCTTACAGTAGCAATTGTTGAAAAGACAGCAAAACCTATTCCCACTAAGTTATTGGTAAATATTCTTGCAAGGATAACTGAAATAATTAAAATAATCAAAAGAGCCACTCCGCAAATGGATATCTCCAAAATTCCTATTCCTTCTATCAGGTCATCTGAATCAAGTGTTTTCACCGGGATATATAATGGCTTTTTAGAATCCATCACTTATACACCCCCTTGACTAAAAGGATAATGCTTTCTATGCATATACCTATAATTACAGCAAGGACTTTTATTTTACTTGTTTTGAAAAATTTCATTAAACCGCTGTCCTCATTAATCGCTTTTATTCCTCCCTGAATCAAACGAAGAGAAATTCCTAAAACCAAAAGTAAGAGAAATAACTGCGTGAAATCTGAAATAAATCCATTTAAGGTAGTTGCATGAAGACCGCCTTCTAAATAATCATATACTACGTTTGCAGTAGATTCCTCGGATAAAGCAATCATTTTCCACCTCCTAATACAACTCTTCCAAGTCCTTGGATCGTTGCAGAAGCTCCTCTTTTAACACTATCGCCAACACCGGAATTATAAGCAAATTTTTCCAACCATTTGGGAGATTTTAAAACGGCGATTAAAAGTCCCAATGTGGTAAATGCACTTAGTCCAAGCGGTGAATCTGGATTATTAGTTAAACCAGCCATAGTAAGCCCCAACGTAATAAGATAGACCTTAAATAATAGAAGCTGGATAGAATAGTAGACTCCTGTCACAACAATATTTGTAATGAGTCCTTTCAATCTTTCCCGGTTTGTGAAGCATAATTCAATACAGAATATTGGCAATACTATGTACATCATTGCAAGCTCTACAGCCCTAATGACTGCAATAACAGAGAAGATTAACATTCCAATAACAAGGCTGAAGAAAAAGAGATTACTTAAAAAGCTTCCGGACGTCATTGCTGTCAAAGAGCTTTCTAAAGTCCTGGTTACTTCGCTTAAATCTACTTCCTGATCTTTTTCTACAAGTTGTGTGGCCAGCAATGCTGTAAAATTCAAAAAGCTATAGAAAAGCCATGTAGAACAAGAAGTAATTGCTGTAGCATAAGTTGCTCTTTCAAGAACGTTCAATGGACTTGCTTCCGGATCCCCGGACATTTCTAATATATACACATCAAAAATCTGTTTTACCGAAAAGAAAATAATCAGGCTTATAGATACAGCAAGCATAGTATTATGCGAAGCTACAACCAGTTTATTTTGTGCGAAGTTAAACACGGCATTTTTAAACTGGGATAATTGTGAACTGGTTATAATATTGATGAACTGTATTGTTACGTTAGCCGTAAATTTTGTAAGAGCTTTTAATAGAAAGTCCATAAGCATTACCTCAAAAACATAATCAAAGGATAAAAAGCATTGGTTGGAACATTCTCTGTTCCCTTCGCTCCATATATCTTGGCAATGATTAAGATAATTGTGGGAATACAAGCAACAACAATTCCAACAATTATTGTTGTAAAAACAGCTTTCCGCTTCGCAGGTTTATCATGCGAATCTGCGGTAAGCCAGCCAATTCCATGAACCAGAGCCACAATTACAGTAATCAAGATAACGAGAACGAGCATTACGTTCATAGATCCTTTTAAAATATCTACAGTCCCCGTATAAAGTTTAGATGATTTTAGGCTTGATTCGAAAGAAGCCGATGAATCAAGTAATACAGCATGAAAGAATCCAAAATTGTTATAAAAGCTACCCATTAATGTTTTCATATAATTCCCCTTTTCTAATTGTTTTGTTCAATAAGACTTTTAATCTTATCTTCCATTTGCTCTTTTTCTTTAATCCAAATCCCCCATTGTTTTAATGGCTTATCATCTCTTTCTTTTCTGCTATTTTCATAGTCCAGGATAAATTTTTTAGTGAATTCCTCATCACCCAAGCCAAGTAAGTTATTGAAATCAGTCTCCGAAATATCCGGAAGATATGAAACAAATGGACGATGTCCGGTTACCATTACTAGGGCATCCGGTTTTTCAAATAGAGCTAATTCACTAGGTAATAGCAATCTCCTTCCGGTAAGTCCAGAACCACCGGATATAGTTGCTTTACTTCCAATTTCCGTTGAACGTGATGATGACTCATTAGGATTTTCAGTAGTATAGTCCCCAAGTCTTTCTGATATATCCTTTAATGTTTCCTTTCCGTCAGATTGAAGAAAAATTTTTAACTTACACTGGCTCTTAATCGTTTCAAAATCATCTTTATATTTTGCCTGTAGTTGTTGATAATCTTGTACAACAAGATTTATAGATATACCTCGTCCACGTCCTACAGAAAGCATTGCCGGCAAAATAGGAATTCTGGGACAATTTCCAATCTCATCACAGTCGAATACAACTTTTTGCTTCATGCTACCACCACACTTTCTGGCTTCTTCAACAAGCTTTATATAAAGCTGAACCATGAAAAGAGAAGCCAATGGATGATAGGTTGTTTTCTCATCCGGGACAATAAAATATATCGCTGTCTTCTGTTTTCCAATATCTTCTAAGTTGAATTCTGTTTTCATGCTCATTTTCCCGATTTTATTGGATGAAAATAGCCTTAAGGTTCCTAGCCCGGAAGTATTGAAAGAAGATCTTGTCCTCACTTCTGCAACTTCAGCTTGCATGTAAATCAGTTTTGCTGGATGAGTGTCTGGAAGTCTTTCCAGATATGTACTTAATAGATTTTTCCCTAGTTCTTGATAATACTTACTCATGTATGCCAGGAAACAATATACGTTATATAAATTTTGGCATTGTTCAGGAGCTTCCATACATACTGCAAGAATTGACGAGGCAAGCGTTGACGTTTCTCCATTGTACCAAAGTGGTTCCCCCTTTGCTTCTCCAACCATCGTTGAAACCAAGTCCCAGGTATACTCCTGGGCTTGATCCGTCCAAGAATAGTCATTTTCCAAATCTTTACGTTTAGCAACCAGGGCACTAACGTCTTCAGGAGAAGGATTTTCTTGCTTTTTTATTTCCTCAATTTCTTGAACTAGTTCTTTTACTTGCTTTTCCCACTTTTTCTTTCCTTCTTTAAGGGCATCTATAATTGGTTGTAAAAAATTATACTGCATCGACTTTTCCGGATTAATGAAATCAATCACTACAATTTTGTAGTCTTGAGACTCTGCATATTTACTAGTTAAGTAAAATATTTCCCCTTTAACATCTGTAACGAAATAGCTATCCCCGGCAAGAATCTGTAAACAAATTGAAGGAAGCAAAACTCTTCTTGTTTTACCAGCTCCAGTTAGAGCTATCGTTATTGAATGAGCAAAATTTTTCATGTACCGGACAATGGCGTTTTTATAATCTAAAACAATTCCAGACTGAATTTTTTCATTTTGCGTCTTAACATTCAAATCGCTACTTATAGCTCGAATCTCTTGTTCGTCTGCAAACCATGCTTTACCATGTTGTCCATTTCCCACCGGTCTTGGAATTGAGATATACTCTGTAACCTTATATTCTGAAACATTAGATAACTTGGCTTTATAGAAGAAAAACTGGTAAGTAAGCCAAATAAGAATAATGGTTTCATACAAAATTCCAAATACCAGCATTCCAGAGTAAAATTTCTTTGCGTATTGCGGGATGTCCAGCGGATTTACAGAGAAATGTAAATTTAAAATATCTGTATGCGTAATCCGGAGAAAAAGACGAATAACCTGATCCGTTAAGTAAGAAAGGTAAATAGCCAAAAACACAGAAAGAAAAATGGATATCAAAAATGCTGGAAGTTTTCCTTTAGTTTGCATAAATCATTACCTCGTTAATTGGACGGAAGATCTTCTCCAGGAACATAGTTGGATTCGTTTTCTTTCTTTTTTGTTTCTGCAAATTCTTGCTCGTCTACATAAACGTCTGTGGTATATACAGTTTTTCCATCTTTATCTTTAAAACTCCCGGTATGCAGATATCCGGACACAAGCATCTTCATTCCCTTATTTAAATATTTCTCGCAAAAAGATGCTCTTGCTCCAAAACATACACAGCGAACAAAATCGGCTGAATCATGCTCCTCATTTTTTCCGATCCTTTGGACAGCCAATGTGTATCGGCTAACAGCAGATTCCTCACCATTGTCTTTGCTGAAATATTTAGTTTCAGGATCTGCTACAAGTCTTCCGGATAAAATTACTTTGTTCATTTTGTTCTCCTTTCATTGCACCAATTTCTTTGGATTTTACATATATCTTCCAGCCCATTTGAGCCGAAAAAAAACTAATGATAGTCCACAATAAAATTGGCAAAAAACGACCAATTTTCTTGAGGCAGGAATAGGACGGCTACGCATCGCCTAAACTGGTACTGGCAAAGCCAGTACCTATGCGGTTTTAGAGCATTATTTTTTGTGGCTACAAATGTTGTTTTTTCCATTTTGTACGGCTACAAAATATATAAAATGCAGATAAAACCATTGATACAAGCCATTTTTCATATGGCTACAATTTCTAATAATTGCTATTTTCCATAGAAAATCCTTGTTCTCTTTTCCACTCCCTAAGAGCTTTTACATTGCCTTTGTCTTTTCCTGAAGAATAAACAGAAGAGGGAGATCTAGTATTATTGGCATAAAGTAAAGCATCTAAAAATGTATTGACTAATCTATACATATGATATGACTCCTCTTGTTTTGCATGGTATCCAGGCTCCTGGGGTTCCACAGGGCTAGTGCCTTTCGGCTCCTGGGGTTCCACAGGGCTAGTGCCTTTCGGCTCCTGGAGTTCCACCGGGCTAGTGCCTTTCGGCTCCTGGGGTTCCACAGGGCTAGTGCCTTTCGGCTCCTGGAGATCCACTGGGCTAGTGCCTTCCGGCTCCTGGGGTTCCACCGGGCTAGTGCCTTCCGGCTCCTGGGGTTCCACCGGGCTAGTGCCTTTCGACTCCTGGGGTTCCACCGGGCTAGTGCCTTTCGACTCCTGGGGTTCCACCGGGCTAGTGCCTTTCGACTCCTGAGGTTCCACCGGGCTAGTGTCTTCCGGCTCCGGAGATTCTTCTTGGGTAATACTTTCCATGTCTCTAATTTCTCTAAGTACAAGGTTGCAAAGTCGTTTTTCTATATCCTCTTTTGCTTTTAGAACTGCAACTTTGATTTCTTTTTTACTTGGGCTATAGTCCTTTGCAATCCTATAATGGTAATTTAGAAAATCATCATATTCCCTTTTTAGGACTTTATTCGTCAAAAGAACCTGTACAACAGCAAGAACTTTTTCTTTATTACTAGGTGATAAATATTGGAATTTATTCAATTTATCCCTTGGAAGAGAGTCTAATAATTCTGAAAAAACACTACTAAACTTCTGCCTATACTCCTTATCAATTTTACTAATAAAGGGACGATCTTCTTCAAAAGTAATATCATCAACTAACATTTGTAATTCGGTTTTACTGTCATTAATCAGCTCTTCACGAGATAAGTATTTTTTGTTAGCCAGGCTTTTTCTTTCTTCTTCCGTAAACAGCTTAGAGAATAATTCTCTGCAATAATGTTGCTGTGGTTGAGATATAAAGCTATTTTGCACATTATTTATATTCTGATCCCATATCATAAAATGGATATGAGGGTGATTTTTTTCTCTATGAAAAGCTGCTACCCATTGTAAATTTCCAGACTGTATTCCAAATTTTTCGCCTATTAAGGGAAGGGCTTGAGAAAGATACTTTCTCCAATTTTCTTTATCAAGAAACCCAAGATCTCTGGCATCCCTTTCATCAAGAGATAATATTCCTCTGAATACAACTTGCTTCTTTGAACGTTCCTTAATATTGCTTAAAACAGAATCAATATCATCGGTTTCAATATTCCCAAACAACCCATGGCTTCTTGGGCGTTCGTGAATGTATTGTAAATATGTTTCATTTTCAGATTGTTGAGATAAATCAACTCCTTCTCTGGTTGCGATATAATACAAGTAGTTATAAGTTTTTACTGCCGTATTCCTTTTGTTTGGAGATTCACTCCTTATTTTAGATACAACAATATTATTCATCTTCTCCCTCTGTAATAGCCTTCTTCCAATCGTCTAAAGCTTTTAAATCGTTCTCCATTCTTGTTCTTTCAATCAGACTTTCTACTTGTAATTGTCCTTTGCTGATTTTCTGGCTTTCGCCTTTAGACTGGTAAAAATAAGCTTTATATTCTGTTGGATCCAATCCGGGATTCTGAAGAATATAATTTTTCAAAGACATAAGATTTGCTCTTTCCAACTCAGATAATATTTTTTTCTTTAAATCTATTTCGCTTTGAAAATTTGCATCTAATAATTCTTTAACCGTCTGACGAATTCTGCCATCTAATTCTGCAAAGGCATATTGTGATATCGTTCCATGTATTAGTTTTAGAATATTGTCACGAACAAACTGAGCTCTACTGATTCCTTCTGCTTCTGCACAAGCATCTAACATTGCTAAATTTTCTTTAGACATCCTAAAATGAACATCAACATCTTCTTTGTTTTTTCTTGTGTTGCCCATAGGTCTCCTTTTAAAAATGGGAAGTACTTCCCATTTCTACCATTCAAGAACAAAATTATCATCATCTTTATTATTCGAGAGAAGATAATCAGATACATCGTTTGGTTCAATATTTTCATCCCTAATCTCAGCAATATATGTAGCAAATCCGTTGCAGTGAAATTTCAACGTTCCAATATCATGCTCCGTCATTTTTTTTAACTTGGTACGAAGCTTCTTGAATGACGAAATATAGTTAAAAGCAAATTCGTATAATTCAGGATCTTTTTCTTTGTCTGGAATCTTTTTAGTATGATAATCTATGTAATTATCAAGATTAGTAAGAGCTTCTTCTTTTGTCATAGCAAAGTATTTAAAATGTCCATCTAAAAATTTTAATTGATAATGGTCTAACTTCCATGAATCTATAAATTCACCAAAGCAAGCATATTTGATTTTCCCATACTTACGGTTATATTCCTTCATAATTTCTTCGCATACTTTCATAAAATATGGATTATCAAGTTTTGTAAAACGCTTTGCGTCAAAATCTCCTTTTTTATAGTATCCCAATTCCTTGAGTTCTATTTTAGGCATAATAAAATACTCACAAAGTATCCATCGGTCGAACACAAAGGTAACTGTATCCATACACTCAATAATTCTTCCTTTACAAGAATATCTATTTTGGAATGCATTATTTCCGTAATTTGCTATTGCCTCAGCAACTTGTATTTTTCTAATTCTCATAGTTCCTCCTTATATTCCAAAATCTTTACGAAGATTTGCATGGAGCCTAAAATTATCAGAAAGTAATTCATCATATAAAGACGATGCAATGTATAGCGTTGGACTCTTGATTTCGTCGTTTTCTATTTTTTTGCAGATACGCTTTAATACATTTTCAGCTACATCTTCAAGTTGAAGGCTTTGGAACGTTTTATCATATGTTCTATTTAACGCATCAATGAATTTAGCGTAATTAATGCGTCTAACCTTTACCGGGCGAAACTCATCAGCTAAACAAAGGTTTACAATCATATCAGTAATTAATGATAAACATTCTTTTTCAATAGGATCTTTCAGCAGTTCTATTCTTTGTTCGTAATTAAGAAAATTTTTAATTACTATTTGAAGTAAATCCGGCTGAGTAGCAAAGTAGTAGGGTATTCCATTGTTTTTTATGACTTCATTTTTCCAATCAATATTTTGTAATTTATCCTTTTGCAAGTTGTTCCGTCCGTCCGTCCAATTGTTTTCGAAATGGGAAGTACTTCCCATTTTTTCCGTGTTTAGACTGACTGAGCAGTTATTTTTGAAAGAGTTATTTTTGAAAGAGTTACTTTTATTGTCTGAGATTTCAGTATCCTCAATACCAGTATCTTCATTTTCAGGACTCTGGAATTTAGCACACGAAGAGTTTGGAAAAACATCTTGTTCATTGTCTAAATTATTAGCAGTGTCCGGAAAATTGATACACGGGGAAAATGGCTTATTTACGTTACTTTTTGGAAATTCACAAAGGATAAAACAAGTTTTAGCATAATAATTTCCTTCTTTTTTATACAGTTCACTCTGAATATACCTGTATTCTTTTAGTAGGTCTAAGTGCTTATAATAACTATCTTTTCCGATTCCTAAGTGACGGAGCATTTGATCTCTATATTTACTAATAAAATCTCCAGCTCCGGCATAACTACAAAAATATGCATAAATTCCTTTAGCCTTTAAGGTAAGACGTGGGTCTTTCATAACTGCCTTGGGAATCATTCCATAGCCAAAGGCTTTCATGCTATATTTTTCATGTTGAACAAAATTCTTTTCTACATAAAGACTTGTATTAGCAATCGGTCTTATGATTTCATATCTTTCAAGACGTTGAGGAAGGATATAAGTATTTTTGAAATATGCTCCTTTTCGATTTTGTATGATTTTTAAATATTCTAGATCTCTTAGCAATTTCAAATGGCGATAATAAGCACCAGTTGAAACATTTAAATCGTCCAGAATTTTATCTCTGCCCGGAAAAGAAGAATTTCCAGCTCCAGCGTAGCTACAGAAATAAGCATAAATTGCTTTTGCTTCCAGGGTGAGATCCGGATCTAGCATTACAGCTTTAGGAATAATTCCATAGCCCTGGAAATTAATTCCTTCTATCTCTAATTTAGTAATAAATTCGGCTTTTATAGTAGAGATTTCTTGTTCCATAGCTAATTATCCTCATACGAATTAATCCATTGTTCAAACTGATTAATATTGCTAAATAAACTATCCTTTAAATCCAGAATATCGGAATATGGAAGAACGTCCTGGATATCAAGAGAGCTTGTTCTAATTGCTGTTAAGCTTTCAATTACGCCGAGTAATTCATCAAGTTTTTTTCTAAAGGTAACAACATTTTTAAAATAATAGATATCTTTCTCTGCTAGATCCTGTTGCATTTTTTCTTTTTGCTTTTCTTTAAATAACACAGGGTTTTCACTTAAATTTGCCAATTCTTCAGCTACTTGTTTCTTGCATTCCTTTGCTTCAACATAATCCTGAATTACAAAAGAAATAGCTTGTGCATCGTCTTCGCTATCTATACGATTACAAATAGCCTGTTGTTCTTCTTCTGTTAATCCGGATAATGTTGATACTGCTTCAATCCGTAATTTCTTATTTTCAAATAATTCTTTAAATCTTGGAATTAAGGAATCCAGTAGCTCATACTTATGTAGTTGCCTTCTACTAATTCCAATGGCATCAGCAATTTCATCTTTTGTAACTTTATTTTTCCCTAAAAGGGAAGCTTCCTCCTCCAGCAATTTTTTCACTTTAGAAATATATTCAGATCTTTCTTTTGGTGTAAATTGACGGACATCTAAATTTGTAGCGTATTTCCTTAATTCCGAACGAATTTCATCAAGTCTATTTCCATTCTCATCGTTATGTTCTTTAGAAAAAGAATTAACTTTAAAAGGAATGCCTTCTGTTAGAAGAGGTAAAATATTGCTTCTAAATAAAACAAAATTCTCTTGTTCACTTTCCGGCAATTCGTTAATCCGTGTTACAGAACCAAATTTAGAATTTAGCAAGTCTAATGCACGGATTCTTCTTTCTCCACTTTCAAGAATATAAAGGTCTCTATCATCATCGTAATGCCCGGTTAAATTATGCTCCAATCCATTTTTTAGAAGACTATTTGCCAATTCCTCAATATTCTCCATTGAAAAATCATTATTTTCGTTGAAGATAATTTTCTCCCTGGGAATTCGTTTAAAGTTAAAAGGATTTTTACCATTGAAGGCATCAAACGCTTCCCCCATAGATTCCTTATTAAAAGTTAGAAAACGAGTTCCAGAAGGGTTTAAAGATTGTTTTTGGGAAGTACTTCCCAAATCTTCAATTTGCTTTTCTGTCGTATCGGAAGTCTCAGACGAGAGTAGGAGAGAATCTGCTTTAACATCCTGTAATCCAAATTCCCCAGTAGATTGAATATCAAGCTTTTTGAATTTTTCCTTCATTTGCTAATCCTTTCTTTATAAACTCATTTCTAAACGCTGTTTTGATAAATCATCTAAAATGCCTAATTCCAGTAATAAATGCGAATAATCCAAAAGAGCGTTGCTGTCTAAGCTATGCTCTAGAATTGGTTTAAATTCACTTTCAATCTGAGCAATCTTTGTGTCTTTTCTGATATAAGTATTAAAGAAATAATCCGGAATAGATTCCTTATATTCTTTAATTCGTTCTTTTACTGCAATCGTTGAGGGATTTACTTGTGTAAGAAAAGCCCCAAGGAAAGTTAATGAAAGATCATATTCCTCTGTTAAATTGTTTATCGTATCCATTATTTCAAATAGTCCTTTTTTAGAAAATCCATCTTCTCTAATAGGAGTAACAATGTAGTCGCTAGCCACAATAGAATTCAAAGTGAAAAAATCTAATGCAGGTGCGTTATCAATCAAGATAAAATCAAAATCTTCTTTAATAGCCGTAAGAGCTTTATTTAGAATGAAAGGACTTTTAAAACATGGATCCATATTTGACTCTATTGAATTGAACCTTTTACTTGAGGGTATAATAGAGATATTTTTTATTGGCGTAGGATAAATGAAATCTAAAAGTTGCTCTTTCTTCTTTGGTCTTTCTTTAAATATTTCAGCAATATTCTTTTTACTTGGAGCAATTCTTCCGGCAATATTTGCGGACGAGTCTTCAACATACTGATGCAAAGCCAAAGACAAATTACTTTGTCCATCAAGGTCAACCACCAGTACTTTTTTACCCAAATAAGCTAGCAATTCTGAAAAAATCAAAATGCTAGTGGTTTTGGCTACGCCACCTTTGTTATTTACTACACTTAATATCTTTTTCATACCTTTTTCCTCTTGACATTTCTTCTGTTTTTCAGTAAGCTGAAATGGCTTAGATTTTTAAACAAACAAACTTCTCTAAGCCCCCGGTGCAATTTACTGGGGTCTCTTTTTTTTCAAAAATTAGTGAAAATAAAACAAGCCTAACAAACTCGTAGAAAAGTTTGTTGGGCTTGTTTTTTGGGGAAAATCAATATCAAAAGCTACATAAAAAACTACAGTAGTTATTTACTAAGCAGATATTTCCTTAGAATAAGCCAATATAATTAAAATTCCATACAAACAAAATAAGTTTTCTAAGCAATATAGGTCTAAATTTGGGGCACGCTCTCGCTAGCTTCGCCACGTATCGGATACTAAGCGAAAAACCGCGATTCTCTTGTTTTTCGCAAGTACCGACGGGCTCAGACTACCCCTTATTTAGACCTATATTGCCGAAAATTTATATAATTTTGATTTTGATAGCCCGTTATTTTTCTATAGCACCTCCACCTGACAGGAGCGTAGAGTCTCCAAAGCGGCTTCATGCTTTTCTTTAGTAACCCCGGCGCAACACCGGCTATCCACAGAGAGAGGGACTTCCGGTAAAAATGCCTTTATAAGAAGAGCATTGGAAACCACGCAGATATCGGTACATAAGCCTATAAGCTCGATGGAGAAATCCTGCCCTCTACTTTTGGATTCCTGACAAAGGGCTTTCATAGCATTTGCCAACTCCAAACTTCCAAAGCCGGGCTTTTCAAAGAAATGATTCTCTAAGATTAAGCCCTGAAGAGCGCTGTCCAACTGCCAGCCCTCCGTCCCCTTAATGCAGTGAGAAACAGGAAGATTTTTTCCCTCCTGAGTGGAGAGGTAATCCTCTCTATGGGTGTCTAGGGTTGCGTAGACATCTTCTTTGGGATAGGAGAGAATTTTTTCTTTTACCTTTTGTACAATGGCTTCCGCCTCCTTTGTTCCCAGAGAACCGTCAATAAAGTCCTTTTGCATATCTACTACAATAAGAATTTTCTTCATTTTCCTGCCTTCTTTCTGAGTCGATTTTGATGACAATGGTGTTCCGATTGGAAGTATACACCTTCATAGAAAATCCTGCCAGTTTCATTATTTTGCTTCTAGTCCCTTTTTAGCCATCAAAAATAGAGTGAGACTTTATCGAATGCTGAAAAATCTAACAAGCATTTGACTATTAGGGGGTGCTTGTATAGGATGGTATCATTGAGGCGAAAGCTATTGAATTTTAACCCGGAATGGCAAATGCCTCCTTACAACAATTCGCTATTGCTTCAGTAGCTTCGACTTTTTTAAAATCTCAAGAAGTGAAAATATAAACTGAAACCTAGAGACAGAAAGGAGAATCATCCGTTTTCTCAAACTTGTATGGAATCAAAAGGTCGAATCAGCTCTAAGGGAAATCGGATGAAGGAAAAACTATGAAAATCATTGAAAACAATAGAGTATTTGCTTTTGACAGTAAAAATGAATGCGTTGCGGAGGTGATGGACGGAGAAACCGTCGTTTTCCGTACCCACGACTGCTTTGATAACCAGCTTAGTGAAGAGGGAAGCTGTATCGGAGCTTTGAACTGGGACCGTATCAATCCCGCCACCGGCCCTGTCTATGTGCAGAATGCAAAGGCAGGAGATGTCCTCAAGGTGGAAATCCTGGAAATTGCTCTGGATAAGCAGGGCGTAATGTGTGCCCTTCCGGAGAACGGCGTCCTTGGCTCTTTGGTGAAAGAAGAATCCGTAAAACGGATTCAGGTGAAAGACGGCAAGGTTCATTTTAATGACAAGCTTGTGTTTGATGTTACGCCCATGATTGGGGTTATCGGTGTTGCGCCGGAAAACGGCTCCATCAACTGCGGTACACCGGGCTGCCACGGCGGAAACATGGACAATAAGCGCATTAAAGTTGGGGTAAGCCTTTATTTTCCCGTATTCCATGAGGGCGCTATCTTCTCTTTGGGAGATGTGCACGCTGCTATGGGAGATGGAGAAGTGATGGTCAGCGGTGTGGAAATTTCCGCAGAGGTGAAGGTCAGACTGTCTGTGATTAAGGGAATCAGCATTGAAACCCCTATGGTGGAAAATGAAGAGATTTGCGGTGTAATCTACTCCCACGAAGAAATAGAGAAGGCAGTTTTTCATGCGGTACGGATCATGAATGAAAGAGTACAGGAAAATCTGGGACTCTCCTTGAACGAAGCCGGTATGCTTCTCAGTGCCGTAGGAGACCTGCGTTTCTGTCAGGTGGTGGATCCGGAAAGAACCGTGATGATGTGTATACCGAAGAAGATTATGAAGAGCTTGTTTTAGAAAGCTGGAGAAAACAGTCTTAAAATAAAAATAGGCTGTCATTCTCAAAATACAAAAGTATACTAGGATAAAAAGTAATATAAAGGTGGAAGAAATCATGGAGCATGGAAAGCGGCTGAATAGCAAAAAAGTACAATGCCTTAATGGAGCCCAGCTAAAGGCTATCGCCTTCTTCTCCATGCTTCTTGATCATGTAAATAATGCTTTGCTAGTACCAATTTTAGAAGGGAAAGGCTTTTTGCTTCAGGTATCGAATCTTCTTTCGATTCTGGGGAGAATTGCCTTTCCTCTCTTTATCTTCTTTCTTGTGGAAGGTTTTTTTAAGACGAGAAATCGGAGAAAGTACCTTCTGAATCTTTTCCTTTTTGGCGTTCTTTCCGAAGTGCCCTTTGATTTATTTACCTCAAAAGTCTTCTTTAATCCAAATTGGAATAACATGATGTTTACTTTGGCATTATGTCTTAGTTGTATTTGGATCATCGACAGTTTCAAAAGGAAAATTCCGAACAGAATTTTATGGTACGGATTTTCTTTGCTTCTTGTGGGGATTTTCAGTATTTTGGCGATGTTTTTGAGCCTGGACTATGATTTCCATGCAGTAATAGTGGCTTATCTTTTTTTTATTTTCTATCAAAAACCCCTTTGGGGCGCAGGGCTTGGATTTCTGTCTATCATAAAGGAGATTTATTCTTTTCTTGGATTTGGATTATGCCTAACGTATAATGGGGAAAGAGGAAAACAGAGTAAGTGGCTGAATTATGTATTCTATCCGGTGCATCTTTTGATACTGGGGCTTTTACGCATGTATTTCAATATATAGCCTTTTCATATTAGGCCTTTCAAAATAGCCTTTCAATATTAAGTAGATTAGCGTTTGCTTATTTTATTTTAAAGATAGTTTTTACTTATGCGATACTGAAATTTAGACTTTCGCTAGTTAGTTATGGAGACTTTTATTACTATTTGTGCCGCCTGCTGAATGTGCTGGAATGGAGATTGCTATGAGATTGATTATTGCATTTTTGTATTTTGTTGGAGCTATGTTATATTCTTATCCGGTAAGATTGATTCATCATTTGAAATACAAGGACAAGAAAACTGAACATGATGCAAATTTTTATAGCTTGAAAAAAATAGCAAGAAAAATGCTCAAATTATTAGGTGTAAAAATAGATATTCAAGGCTGTACCATATATGATGAACCCGTGGTTTATATTGGAAATCATAGAAGTAATTTTGATAGCTTAATAATGATTGCAATAATGGAGAAACCATTGATTTTCATTGGAAAAAGTGAGATTAAAAAATTTCCATTTATTGGTAAATGGTTTCGGGATATAGGATGCTTGTTTTTAGAACGAGATGATATCAAAAAGTCAATAGAAGTTATTAATCAAGGCATTCAAAGAATAGAAAACGGGTATTCAGTCGTTATTTTTCCGGAGGGGAGAAGAACGAAAGAAGACAGTGTGGAGGAATTTAAACCCGGTAGTTTTAAAATGGCTTTTAAGGCAAATGCGCGTATTGTTCCAGTTTCATTCTATAATTCAGAGGAGTGTTATGAGCGTTTTCATAGCTTTCGCCCGGCTAATGTGAGTATTCGTATTGGGGAAATTGTCAATCCAAAAGCACTTGAACTGAATAACACTGTACAGATGGCAAAATACGTACATACGGTGATTTCTCAGATTTATGAAGAGCAACGTATACATTATAGTATGCATTGATATTAGCTAATATAAACGAGAGGTGATACTATGATAGAAAATATAGCAATTGCAACAGCAACGGAGATGCAGAACAATTTTGGAAGGTATCTTGCCATGGTTCAGGAGGGCAAGGAGATTATCGTCACAAAAAACGGTAAAGAGGTGGGGCGTTTTATTCCGCGAGAAAAGGCGGTATCTTATTTAACGGATTCTCTTGCAGGAATACTGAAAGGCGATACAGATTTAAAAGCTTTATGAAATTGAGCACAGACGGAAACAACTATGGAAAGAAAATATGAAATTTTATTTGCTCCATGCTTACCACGAAAAGAAGAAGCAGAACTGAGCTGATGATGAAGCATCCGCTTACGGCAAAACTTGGGGAATAATACTTTCTCTTTTCCTTTGGAGAGGAGCCTAAATTCCAATAATGTGTCAGTTCGTTCATCACAAGGCAGATGACAAACTGTGCTTTTCCGCAGTTTAAAACTGAAATGAAAGTATCACGGCTTTTGACATGGAAGAAAAGATAGGAGAAAAAGCTTAAAAGAAGCATTCCCCGAAGAAAAAATCGGCTCCGCTTTAGTCCGTCATAGTTCGTCCTATCTTCTAATTTAACCCGGTGAAAACGGTCCTGCATGCTCTGCCCGATACGATAAAACCAATCCGGTACTTCTTTTTTCTGCTTAACGGCAAACTCCAAAAGAAGATAAAGATAAAAAGAGAAGCTGTAGGCAAGGCAAATAATCAAGCCATAGAGCAAGAAGAATAAATAATAGCCCATATAATCTTAGCTCCCTTCTTAGCGTGGATTCTTTGTTTGATTCCCCACGAACCAGTAATCACAGATTGTGCCTCCTGTTGCCAGCGTTTGCTCTCTATGCAATACTCCCTTGTTTCGTTCAACCGTGATGTGGTCAATGTCACAGCACAAAGGCAATAAATCAAGATAGCCATTTTCTCTTGCGAATTTTTCCAAAGGGCATCTTGTGAAGTGATAATAAAAGCCGTCCTTATGTCGCTTTTCATCAAAATGAAAATCCCAGGTTTTATCCTGATATTCCGGATGCGCCTCTGCCCATTCTTCCGCCTTATGCATCCTTTCAGCAAATTTCTTCATGTCCGTCTCTTTATTGAAATCTATGGAGCTCATGGCTTTTCTGATGATGCGATTGTCCATAAATGCAGCAATCACTTCTCTAAAATCTTCTACCGAAAAGTTACCTGCTCTGCATACTGCCAGAAAAACATAGGCGGAATAAATATTGTGGGCCATAGGATTTTTCTCACCGACATCTTCCGTGCTCTCCAGCATTTCTCGGTATAAGATACGTCCTTTTTGTAAGCTCTCCTTCGTCTTATCCTTTCCGAACTTTTTTATCATCGGTTTTTTCAAGAATAAACTGAATAAGTTAAAATAGATTCCTTTGTATTTCATTACACTCACCTCGCTAAACTTTTTCATCAATGTAGTTCAGGTTCTGCTATTTAGTACAAACCGTATGAGCTACGTAACTCTAGGAATAAAACATGATGAGATAACATAATGATAGAACAAGAAATATTGCATTAGTTTCGTTTAACTAATAATAGCTTAACACTTTCAGCCATTTTGTCCATGCTGAATTTTCCTGCACATCAGCTTGTTTTTATTGCTTTCTCTGCTGGAAAATACTAGGATGTTTTTTGAGAAATAAAGTAAATAGTATAGCAGTTGGGCAATGTTAAAATAATAAAAGGCAAAGTCAGAGATTATCAGAGCAGGAAAGTATAGGTCTAAAATTACCGGACCTGCAGTAAAAATCATCAAGAAATACCAACGGTGGAGGTAGAGATTATGAAGCATTTTTCATGGATTCTCAGAATCTTTCATATTTTTATATTATACACTTGGATTGCTTTTATACTCCTATTTCCGGCAAGCCCCGTATTCAGTTTACAGATTTATGTCTTATTGAATATCCTATTTGCCCTTGTGTTTACCGGCTTTTTCATCAGTCAGATTGTGGAGGCTTTTAAAATTTTTAAAAGAGGGGATAGTGAACAGTGCATAAAGGCTTTCCTTTTCTTTAAATACAGTTCTCTGCCTGCCGTACTGATTTTACTGGCCATATTTCTTGTGGTCTTACTTGGCGGAATAGGGCTTTCCTTTGTGCTGCTGGTGCTACCGGCGACTCTATTCATTGCTCCTTTTTTCTTCGCTATGAGCTTAGTTGTGGCACCACTTTTCCTCGGAATATCGTTTATGGCGGGATTAGCAGGACTTAGCTATGCTATTTTCCTGATTTTACTGAGCAGAAAAGAAAAGGGCTGGACTTTGGGACAATGTATCTTGCACTTTATTTTCCAGTGCATTCCCGGCTTTGATATATTGGATGGTCTGTATATTACGGTGCGATATTGGAAGAGGGGGAAAATTTTATCTATAATCACTGCGATTTGTGCTATCTTGGGATTGACGTTTATATTATTTATGCGTTCTTAAACAAAGACATTATGCCGTTCTCAAGCAAAGATATTATGTATTCTTAAAGAATGAAAGTAAAGATAGCATTTTAGAAAGAGAGACAAGATGAGAAATTTATGTTTTTTATTGATCCCCATGGGAATTGCACTATTGATTTTCAGCATTAGAAACATTATCCGCTTTGCGAAGGCAGAGCTATTCTTCGAAATGCCCTGTTTAGAGGAAGAGGGAAGAGTTCACCTTCCTCAGGGAAAATACGGGATTTGGCTTAGCGGGAAGAAATTCACGAAATCTCCTCTTGGGAAAATCGGTTTCCAGCTGGTAGAGGAGGAGACAGGGAACAGAGTTAATCTTGCTCCCAATTTGATGCGGACCAGCGTAAGCGGGTTTAGGGAAGCAAGGGTGGAACTCTACTCTTTTTACGTGGAAGAGGGAAATTATACCCTGTCTTTAGATGGAGAAAGTAGCGTGAGAGACAGGCTGGAGGCATCTATCGAAAATCTTCTCTTCAAACAGCCTGTGGATTTCAGCAACTTTACCGTACAGATTCGAAAGGGAAGTTCTTTTGCTATGTTTTTCCTGTCTGTTTTTGGTATTAATATTGCCGTTTGGATGATTCTTGGAGGAATTATGCTTCCCTTCCTATTGGCTGAAGCAGGATATTAATGCATTTCCCTTGAGTGCGAATTCCGTAGTTGGTAAGAGAATAATCTGCATGAAAAGTTATGCCGAGGGATGGCTTTTCCATAACGAATAGTCGACGGTTTGCCTGCTTAGCAGATACAATTGCTCATTTCAGACTTCGCAGTGTTTCGCGGGCTTGTACGGAAGTTCTACAAATTGACGTAAAGAGCCAGAAGGAAGACGGAAAAAAATGCCGCTCCGCGAACTGCATTAGTAGTGGAGTAGATATGATAAGCGTCTTCGGAAGAACTGAACTGCATTCTAAGAAGGAGCAAGATTGGGTGGACTATTAAAGCCACGATGATCGTAGCAAATGGCATTTTCATGCATTGATAGAGAGCGGCATGAGCGTCTCCGTTCTTATGGTATAGAAAAACAAAGGTCAAAACATTGACCAAAAGCCAAAGAAAGAGAAATAAGTTGGCATCTCGAAGAGCGGCGGAATTCGTTGCATTTTCATATTCAATATGCACTCTTCCCTGAAAAGCTTGCCCAAATTTATAAATCCACTGAGGGACTTCCCGCTTTCTTATTACGCCGTATAAAAGCCGAAAATAAATATAAAAGGTAAGGAGAAAAGAGAGACCAACCATAAGTCCAAAAAAGAATTCAAAGTTAAAAAAGTTCATTTTCATTATCCTTTACTGATAGAATCATTCCCAAATTGATTGTTGAGCGCGGATTCCGTAGTGGAATACAACGCCATTTGTATCAAAATATGCATAAAGACTATAGTTTTTCCATAATGCATAGTCTTTTGTTTGCATAGTCAAAACATAATAGCTCTCATTCTGAATTTCTTTATAGTTAGCGGGTTTTAAAGAGAAAATATCCGTGATTTTTTTGGTTTGAAAGTCGGAAAGGGAGAGTGCAGTTAAGTTCACCCGGTTAAATTGGACTTCTGCTAATTGGGCGCAATCTCCGGGGATTTCATAATAGGTAATAGTACAATTCTTTAATGCATCCTTATCCTTCCAAGTAGGGGTCACACTCATAAAACCGTAGGATTTTCCGTCCTTTGTAATTTCCAGATATTCACCGTAATAAAAGGGGTCATTTCTTTTGTTGGTGACTTTACTTTTAGCGCTTTTCCCTGCAAAAGAAAATCCTGCATCGATAAGCGAAGAGGCCTTTGTGCTGCCGACAATCAGTTTCGTTCCGTCAATTTGTGCGGTTAGAGGGCTTTCCGGAAACCCCATGGTAGAGACAAAGGAAGCCAAAAGGGAGCCGGAGAAGAAGGCTACCCAAGAAAGTGCATTGGTTGTGGAATACCAACGACGGGCTTCCCTGGAAGAATGAAAAGTCATTCTAAAAAACTGAAAGAGGGAATGAAGCATCATGGCTAAAAGCACGGTAAGGAACTGTAGCTTACAACATTGATAGACAGCTGCATAGTAGTTTCCGCTTTTGTAATACAAAAAAGCAAAGCTTAGAACATTGGAAAGAAGCCAGAAAAAAAGGAAAATATTGGCATCCCGAAGAGCTGTGGAAGTCGTTGCATTTTCATATTCAACATGAACTCTACCCTGAAAAGCCTGCCCGAATTTATAAATCCACCGAGGGACTTCCCGGTTTTTCTTTACGCCGTATAAAAGCCGAAAATAAATATAAAAGGTAAGGAGAAAAGAAAGGCATACAATAAGAGCGAAAGATAATGCAAATCGAAAAGAATCCACTTTTTCTTTCTCCTTTCCTATAGAGTGTTTTTCTTAAGCAGTGCAGTAAGCGAAGAGAAGCCTAGGCATTTAGCGTCTGTTAACGAAAACAGTATAACATTTTTATGATGTGGACGAAAGAAATAAACTGCGAAGCATAAAATGAAAAAATAGGAATCTCTCAACGAAAAAAGAGCGAATCGAACAGTGAAAAACCACAAAGCTCAAAATAAAAAAATACTAAGCACGCAATGAAAAACTTACTCTATTTTAGGTAAAGCATGGTAAAATAAACCGATTAATTTTGTAGAGTTTAGAGACAGCTTGAGGGAAATAGCGGATTTTTTGACTACGAAAGTTTTTAAGAGGAGTGAGAGACTTGCTGAAGATCTTTATTTTAGAGGATGAAAGAATACAACAATCCCGCATTGAAAAGGTGATTAAGGAGCTGATTAGTAGGAAGAGCTTATCTTGTAAGGCAACGGAAATCTTTGGAAATGCCGGGCAGCTTCTTACTGCTATTACGGAAAGAGGTTCTCATCAGCTTTTCTTTTTGGATATTGAGATTAGAGGAGAGGAAAAGAAGGGGCTGGATATTGCGAAAGAAATTCGAAGCAGGGATCCCAATGACACTATCGTATTTGTGACAACTCATTCGGAATTTATGCCGATTACCTTTCGCTATAAGGTTTCGGCACTGGACTTTATTGACAAAGCTTTGGATGAGGAACATTTTTCCGAGCGTGTGGAGTCGGCTATTGAGTACACGTTGGAAAAACTTGGTGCTACTGTATCGGAGGATTCTTTCAGTTTTGAAACGGCCATGGCCAGAGTGCAGGTTCCTTTTCATAAAATTTTGTATTTTGAGTCTTCACCTACCGTCCATAAGGTGATTTTACATACCAAGGAGGAAAGAATTGAGTTCTATGCAGGGCTTTCCGACCTGGAAAAGGCGGATTCCAGACTGTACCAATGCCACCGCTCCTTTGTGGTCAATCCGGAGAACATTGTGAAGATTGATAAAGAGGAGAAAATGGCGATATTCGAGAATCAGGAGAGCTGTCTGATTTCCCGTATGAAGTATAGAGGACTTCTGGAACGGATGAAGTCGATGAAGCAGTAAAATATTTTCAGAGAGGAGAATGTATGGAATCTATGATCAATCTGACAATTGAATATGTGAAAATCGTCAATGTGATGTTGTTCTATCGTCAGATTAGTGATGAAAATATGCCTCTCTGGTCTTTTCTCCTTGTTCCGGTTCTTTTTGAGCTGTTGTTCTTCTTTTTTCCGCCTCTTGCTTTCTTCGGGTATTTTGTGAGCTTCGTGCTGTACAGCTTTTATCGAAATCGGGAGAAAGACGGAGGACTGAAGCTTTTTTACGGACTGTATCCTATTGTTTTAGAAAGTCTGCTGGGAAGGCTGCTGGCCTTCTATGTCTTTCCGTTCTTTGGCATTTCCGTTTACAATGAGGCGAGTATCGGCGGATATGATCTTCTGATTGAACTTCTGGTTTTCCCCCTCTATCTTGTTATTATAAAATCCCTGAAAATCAACTTTCAGGAGCTAAAGGCAGGCTTTGCGCGTGGTTTTTTTCGCCGCTTTTTACTGCCGATTAATCTCTCTATGATGGTTTACATCGTTTTGATTACAGCCTTTTTGATGCTGCGTGAAAGCTTTTCTTGGGCGGACAGTCTTCGGGGACAGCTGAATAATCTCTATATCATTATCTTTTTCGTGATGCTTTTATATATCAATGCCGTTTCCAAGGAAAGACTGGAAGCGGAAGTGCTGGAGCAAAAGGATAGTGAGCTAAAGGCACTTTCCGAATACAGTCATCATGTGGAGGAGTTATACGGAGAGATTCGCAGTTTTCGGCATGACTATATGAATATCTTAACCAGCTTGAAGCTGGGAATTGAGCGGAAAGACTTTGACAGCATTCAAAACATTTACAATACGGTTCTTAAGGACAGCGGAAAGCCCTTTTATAGCAGTAAATTTGACCTTGCAAAATTAAGCCGGATTGAAAATGATGCGGTAAAAAGTATCTTATCCGCGAAGCTCCTGGAGGCCCAGAGTAAGGGGATAGAGACTTCTGTGGAGATAGAAGAAGAGATTTATGATTTTCAAATCGAGCTGCTGGATTTCATCAAGATTCTTTCTATTCTTTGTGACAATGCCATAGAGGGATGTCTTACTGCTGAAGATCCGAAAATCGCCATCGCCTTGATTCGTGAGGAGAGAATGCTCATTTTGGTGGTGGAAAACAGCACAGAGGCGGAAAAACTGGAGCTCTCTCCTATTTTCGAAAAGGGGTATTCCTCTAAGGGGGAAGGCAGAGGACTTGGTCTTTATAACGTGCGTACGATTTTGGAAAAATACCCAAAATCCCTAATCAGTACCCGCAGCGCCAATCATCTTTTTTCTCAAACCATTCAGTTTTGCAAATAGACCTTGGGATTTTTCCTAAGGTCTATTTTTGTGCGTTCTTTTAGGGGATACTCCTTTCAAAAAACTTTTTTGCTGCGATACGATCCTCTTTCAGTCTGTTTTTTTCCGGAAAATTACCGTTCGCGACAAAATAAGTACCATTCACGACAAGATTATTTTCTCTTCCGAAACACGTTCTATAATGAGCCTCGTAAAGAAAAAAGAAATGGAGGTTCACTGAGATGTTTAGTGTAGATGAAATCAAGAAATCCTTTAAAAATAAAGAGGTATTAAAAGGCGTTTCCTTCTCCATAGAGGAAGGTGAGAAGGTCGCTTTGCTGGGGAATAATGGAGCGGGAAAGAGTACGCTGATGAAAATCATTGCCGGTCAGCTGGAGGCAAATTCCGGTACTGTGAAGACGGCACTGGATTATCAGACGGAAATCGGCATGATGCCCCAGGGCGATATTTTGATTGATGATTTGACGGTTTCGGATTTAGTACAGCTAAAAAGTGCGATGAATCGAATTGCAATAGATGTGGATAAAGCCTTGGAAAAAGTTTCCTTGCAGGATTTTAAAAAGCAATATGTGGGCGGTCTTTCCGGAGGACAAAAGAGGAGGCTTTCCTTACTGCTCAGCATTTTAAATTCTCCGAAGCTGATTTTTCTGGATGAGCCAACCACCGGAATGGACTTAGAATCCGTAGACCGGTTTTGGAAGCTTCTAGAGAAGGAAAAATATACTTCGGTGATTGTTACCCATGATTTTAACCAGATTGATCACTTCTTTACGAAGGTAATGATCTTAAAGAATGGACGAATTGCAGCAGCTGAATCCGTAGAAGAGATTCACCGGCAGGGAAAAATGATTGAAGAGTTTTATAGAGAAAAGGTTGAAAAGGAGGCCTAAAAATGATTAGCATGATTCAATTAAAGCAGGTGTTACGAAACAGAAGATTTGTCTTATTTACGATTCTTCTTCCACTGGCCTGGTATATGTTCTTATACAATATTCAGGCGGATATGCTACCGAATATTATGCTGGGGATTGCCGTGTTTATCGGTATCATCGGAAACAGTCTGGCAACCTTTAGTAAAAGAATCTCCTCTGACATCGGTTTTTATTCCTTTGAATCCCGATTTTCCAACTACGGGATAAAAAACTATCTTTTGGACCAGACCTTAGTGCAAATCGTGTTAAATGCCTTGATCTTTGTTGTTGTTTTAGGCGCTGCGACGGTATTTGCCAAATTCCCGATTAACGGAAAGCTGGGCATTCAGTTTTTCTTATTGACCATCATGGGGATTTACTTCAGCGTTATCGGCTTTGTACTTGGTGTGAGATTGGATGCCAAACTCATTGATACAGTGGGATTTCCGGTCATTATTCTGGCAGCTTTGACCATTATACCCTTCGCAAGCTTCGGAGCGGAAAGCGGATTTATTTCCCTTGTTGCCAAAGTACAAAGGATTTTCCCGGGCTATTATTACACGAATATGATGAATGCAATCTTGTCCGGAAATGGAATTCAGCTGAAGGATATGCTGCTCTTTATCACAACATTTGTACTGAATATCATTCCTTTGTACTTCCTTGTTCCCAAGGTGAAATTAAGTAAGGCAAAATAAGAGATCTTATGCAAAGAAAGTAATTCTATGCAAAGAAAGAATTTCTATGCAAAGAAAGAAATTCTATGCAAAGAAAAGCGGAGTCCTATGCAAAGAAAAGCGGAGTCCTATGAAAAACCTTCGTGCTTATGTAGCATCTCTGTCACTTCGTTTGCAAAATCCATGGCATAGCTGATCTTCCTTGCCACGTTTTCTATTCGCCATGCCATGTATTTTTTCTGGTCGTCCGGAGCGTCGAAGAAGTACTTATTGTTGTAATTTGCAAAATATATGCGAGATTCGTTTATGTAAAAGGAAAGCTTGCGGCGGGAAGTCATGCTGTTAAACCATTCGATAACAGTGGGGCTTAAGAACTTCCTTGCAGATAGTTCGTCTGTGCAGTAAATGTTGTAGTGTTCGTTATGCTGTATATCTTCAACGTCGATTTTATTGCCGTCCTGCGTGGTGCCAAGATAGCCGTCTTCCGTCTCAAAGTTAAGGAAATGCTCTGTCGGAACAATCCATAACTTTCCCTTTGAAGAGAGCGGGTTCTTTATGGAATAAACCTGTCCGAGAAAGTCGGTAATATCATCGTAACCGTTATCTCCTTTTTCGACGCTGAATGCATATAAATCGACTATTTCAAGATCTCTTTCATCATGGAGTTCCAGTATTCCGGATTGGATATAGCATTTTGCAGAAGGGACGACTTCTTTTATCGTATTCAGGGCAATATGATACTCCGTATCGACTTCCGCTGTAGGATACAGAGCTTGTAGGATCGGTGTAAGAATTTCTCGCTCGTAAAGACTGCGGAGCTTTCGCTTTTTCTTTCTATCCAAGCGGTCAACAAAAAAGCTATAAAAAAAGGCAGTGAAGAAATAGAGTGCCAAAGAAAAGAGAACCAAACAGGAGAGTAGACGCAAAAACTCATGCATAAAATCGCTGCGGGGAAGGATACCCTCATCTACCAGGGTCATTAAACCATAAGTGATAATCAAGCTGAGAAAGGGCAGAAGCATAATTAGAATTAAATATTTTTTTACTCTTTCCCTCCAAGTGATGATATTTCGTATGGCTTTCCAACCATGTTGTAACTGAGCCGTATTCTGAAGCTCATTTATTTTCTTTAGTTCTTCTTGACTTAAACCCATTTTTGATCTCCTTTCTTTCCACTCGTATCATAAATGCTTTAAATAAAGAATTCTTCTCTTTTTACCATTACTTTTATTGTAATGGTAAAAAATAAATTATTCTAGAGATTTTTAAGTATAACATAGGAGAGTTCTATACGTGATATAATAAATTATCTTTTTCTAGAATTTTGATTCGATTACGTCGTGAACCGGAGGAGAAATTATGGAATTTTTTATTGCGGAAGAGGGAGTTCCTATAAATCTGGGCCCTGACGGTGGAGAATTGCAGTGGAAAGACATATAAAAGCAATTTCCTTATATTGATTCTGATTTACTTAGCTCGCCTTTTTGCCTATAATTCACAGGTTGGCTTTCCACATTATAAATTTATTTATGATAATTTTGTTTATACTATTCAATTGCAAAACAGAAAGTCATTGTTCTTTAATATAGTGACCATTTGGTTTGTGGTAGGAAAAATCGGGAGAAAGCTTAAGTTATATTTTGGCTTGTTCATTCATTTTTATTTGAACTTAGTAGCAAGTTGCCTTAGTTGATCTCTGCGATTATATAGAATGTTTAAAATGTAGACTTGTTTATCTTTTTGATTAATTCGATAGTAGATATAGAAGTTTTTTGCCATGATTTTTCGTATACCGATAGATTTCCATGGTTCTATTTCCACGGGTTTTACTCGATCCGGCATTTGCGATAAGGTATTTATTTTCTTACGAATGGATTCAATATAAAACAGGGCAGTGTCCGGAGCGAGTAAATTATCCGAAATATAATCTTTAAGTTCTAAAAGATCTTTAGTAGCGTCGGGAGTCATGATGATTTCAAAGGAGTCCATTTATCTTAAACTCCCTTCTACTTCATCAAAAACCTTATCAAACGGGCGCCCCTCCTTACGGAGTGATTGTTCATAGCTGTGGGAGAGCTTTGCATTTAAATCAGCTTCAGACAGTTGGTCAAGAGTTTTCGGTTCCTTGGGAATAGTAAGGGAGAAGGGAATACCCTGATTGTATATTATCTGTCGATAAAGGGAATTTATTACAACAGAGACAGGAACACCCAGTTTTTGCAAAATATCTTCTGCTTCATTTTTAACATTACATTCTACACGAGCACTTACTGTTGCATCTTTCATCATATCACCACCTTTCTACATAATTGTAATGTAATGTATTGTGAATTACAATACATATTACTTCCTGCTTCTTTAGGATAGATATAGTATAATTACTATCGCTTAAAGAAATGCGGAAGTATTTTTGCGTTGAATATTTAGGATAAAATCGAATATTCATGATAAAGAAAGCAGGAGTAGAAATGGATCTTATTCAGAAGATAAGGCGGATAGAGCAGTACGTAGTAGAGAATTTTGAGGAACTGGACATGGATGATCCGATAGAAGAGGGATATTGGGAGGAGTATCAAGAGATTCCCGGGGCTTCGCAGAAAGAGATAGAAGCTTTTGAGAAGAAGTTTTCCATCAAGCTACCGAAAGACTTTAAGGAGCTTTACAGCTATAAAAACGGAAGCCAATATTTTAGTATTTTACCTTCTGTAATCCATGGTGTGGAAATGTCATTTAACCTGATGAGTATGAAGCAGATTGAGAGGACGAAGCAATATTTTCAGAACAGAGATGCTCTTCTGACAGAGTTTCCGGACTTTTTCACCGAAGAAGAAATAGAGAAAACGCGGGATAGCAGGATTAAACCCTATCTTTTTCATAAGCAATGGATTCCTTTTGCGGAGTATTGTGACAGTTGCTTTTTAATGCTGGATTTTGACCTGGATAAGGAGGGAAAAGAGGGGCAGATTCTTTGCTATATCCATGATCCGGATGAGGTGATTTATGCCGCAGCAGGACTTTCGGAGTTCGTGGATGATATTTTACTGACCATAGACTGAGGGGAATCCGGATTTTGATGTTACAGGGAAGCAGTATTGATAACGGGGGCATTGTCCAAGAAAGGGAAGCTTATGGAAGCAATAAAACTACCTAAGAAGTACAGAGACATTTGCGAAGAAATTAAAAATGGTTCCGCTGAAAGTTTGGCTAAACTAGATGCCTTTGAAGAGAAATTTCCTCACCAAAATCTTGCGGTAAGGGCTGGGGTGGAGTTTTTTGACCGAAAGTATGAAGAAGCGGTAAGCCATACTCTCCTTTTAATGCCCTTTTGGGATGAGTGGTATTATTCCAATGTAGCCAACGAATATATGATGGCCATGTGCTTTGCGGCAAAGAAAATCGGACGGGAAGCAGAAGTAAGTAAAGCTCTTCAGGAAGAACAAAGTCGCTTAATGGAAGCAGAGGAAGAGAAATGCCTTAAGGGCTCTTGCCAACGATACAATTATTGCAAGATTCTCCTGGACTATATGCAGCAGGATATTTTACCGGAATCAAGGAGCAAGGATTATCAGCCGCCAAAAGCACCGAAAACAGCTTCGGAATTGATAGCAGAAGGAAAGCTGAATTCCGAAAAAGACTTTGATAAGATGAAGCTTTTGAATTTACTTTTTATGAAGGGCAGTCCGGAGGATACAGTGGACTATTATGAAAGAATCAAGGACTTAAATCTTGGGGAACTGTATTACGAGCAGGCCTGTATTTGCTATCGATATCTCGGACAAAAAGACAAGGTATTGGAAGTGGTAGAAAGCTGGGCGAAAAGCAAGCTTTGGGATGTAGCCAGTCCTACGCAGGTTCGCCCCATGAGCTTCTTTATGTATCCCTTTATGCATGAATATTTGGAGAATGAAGAAAGTTTAAAAAGAATTAGGGAAGTGATCTTTGGATAAGCTTAATGAAGGGAAAACGAAGATAATATTGTGATTGAATATAAAAAATGCTAAGACAAAATTTATCTTAGCAAGTCATCAATATTTTTCTTTGCATATAATAATCTTCTCACTTCCATTGTATTACCTATTACTACATAGAAAATGGAAAAGTTTCTTACATTGATTCTGTAGTAAACTTGCTTTCTTAATTTAGAAGATGGATACTTTGGAAATGAAAGAGGCATTTCCAGTCGCTTGCTGATTGCGAACTCAATATCATCAAGCAAGCGGTGAGCTGCACCGGGATTTTTGAGAGTTGATATAGTCTGTTACTTCGTATAAATCTTCTTGGAAGATTGGAAGAAAGCTTAAGTTATATTTTGGCTTGTTCATTAATCCTTCTCCTTACAGAACCAAAAACTTCAGATTTAGAGAGCCGAGTTGTAGAGCTTGCGGCAAGGGAATCTGCTTCATCCAGCTTTTTTTCTGTATCATCGGTTAAGGCGGAATATTGTTCAAGACTCATTAAAACCATTGTTCCATAACCATTTTTTGTAAGAAATACAGGGGCGTTGGAATTAACAACAACATCTTCAATTTCTGGAAATTTATTTCTTAAGTCGGAAACCGGACGGATATTAATCATAGGGGTTCTCCTTTTTGTTTTTTTATCATAATAATATTGTTATTTTATCATAAAAAGGAGAAAGGACAAGGGAATAGTTATATTTCGAATAAGTCGTGATACAATAAATTATCTTTTTGTACAGTATTTGGCTTCGTTGGGAACTTATTACGAGCAGGCTAGTATTTGTTATCGGTATCTCGGATAGAAAAGAATTAGGGAAGCTATCTTTGGATAAAGTTCGGATAAAGATTAGGGAGGAAAAGGATGAAGGAAAACACCGTTAGAGTAATCAAAATCGCTAAGGAAGCCCTGTATGAATTTCTCTATGAAAATATCATCTCGCAGGAAGAAAGTCTCTTGCAAGTGCCTGCTACAGAAGTGATGAATAGCTTTGCCATGGACTGGGAAAGAGGAGAGTTTATTTTTATGGCACATCAGGCGGAAGATGCGGATGGAGAATTGATTCCTTTGCCGAAAGAAATCCTGCTGGAAACGTTGCTGAAAGCCCTGCCGGAAACGGCAGATTCTTTGCTGGGACGAGGAAAGGTCTATCGGGACTATAGCTTTGAGGAATTAAAAGAGCTTTGTGGAGAGAACGAAGATAACGACGGAAAGTGAGCGCCTTTTATGAAGTTAATTAGGCGCTTCTTCCCAGAACAGCTCATCCAATGTTTTTCCTAATACATGACAAATGGCGAGGCAGAGGCGGATGGTAGGGTTATAGTCCCCTTTTTCTATAGCATTGATGGTTTGCCTACTAACGCCTACCAGATCGGCCAGCTCCTGCTGGGACAGATCTTTTCCCGCTCTAGCGGATTTTAAACGGAGATTCTTCATTTTCCACCTCACTCTTCATCATTCTTCATTCGATTCTTCAGTAGCATGAGAATCAGGGCAATGGCAAAAAAGATACTGAGAAGGAGAGGAAGCATAAAGCGGCTGCTGAGCCTTCCGGCAATCCATATTTTATCGGGAGAGATATTCTCTACGGTGTTAAAGACGTTCAGTACACTGAACAGAGCCCATACAATAACGGCAATCCTTTTATTATGTTTATTGCTAAGCCCCCAGAAGGCATCATGGAAAAGGCAGTATCCCATGAGGATCAGTCCCGAGAAAAGAAGAATGGCAAGGGGAATAATTCCGGCTTCCAAATATTTCTCAATCGGCTCGGCAAAAGCAGCGTACAGCATGAGGAGTCCCATGGTGGTGAAAAAAGCATATTGATAGCCCTTCCCGCGGACGATTACCTGCCTCTCATCATAGCAATCCTGTTGTTTCTTACTCAATCTGTTTCGAAATAGAACTAAGAGGGAACTGGCAAAAAAACCTACAGCGATTCCTAAGTTAAAATAATTCATCGAAAACTCCTTTCATTTCTTTGCCTTCACTCTTGGGTGAAAGCAATATGTATTACAAAATGTCGTAAATACTTTACATAACCAATATACACCTTGTTTTTGATATGTCAAGTATATTTTACAAAAAGACATCTGAAGAATTTTATAAAATGACATCCAAAGAATGCTCCGGTGGAAATTAAAGAATCCAATAGAATCCAGCCTGTTCCCTCAGCCATTTTTTTGATAAAATCTATCCGAAGTAATTTTCCTGTTGTAAAGGCTGTATGGAGGAAAAGAAATGGACTATAGAACAGAACACGATTCCATGGGGGAAGTGCAGGTTCCGGTGGAGAAATACTGGGGGGCACAAACTCAGAGAAGCTTTGAGAATTTTAAAATAGGAACGGAGAAAATGCCTACTGAGATTATCCGTGCCTTTGCCATTTTAAAGAAGGCGGCAGCAATGGCCAATAACCGACTTGGAAAACTGGATGAAAGACGAAAGACTTTGATTTCTGATGTCTGCGATGAGATTTTGGGAGGAAAACTTAACGAACATTTTCCTCTTGTGGTATGGCAGACCGGAAGCGGAACCCAGTCCAACATGAATGTGAACGAAGTCATTGCCAATCGGGGAAATGAAGTGGCGGGAGAAAAGCTACTTCATCCAAACGACCATGCCAATATGTCCCAAAGCTCCAACGATACCTTCCCAACAGCCATGCATATCGCAGCAGCCTTGGAAATCGAGGAGAGACTTTTTCCCAGTCTTGACACCCTCATTCAATCCTTTGAAAGACTTATGCAGGAAAATGAAGGCATTGTAAAAACAGGCCGGACCCACTTACAGGACGCCACTCCGATTAGCTTTTCTCAGGAAATCAGCGGTTGGAAAAATATGCTGGAAAAATCGATGGAGATGCTTAAATTAAGCCTTCCCGGACTTCGTGAGCTGGCTCTTGGGGGAACTGCAGTGGGAACGGGACTGAATGCCCCGAAGGGTTTTGATGTGGAAGTGGCTAAAGCAGTTTCGGAACTAACACATAAGGATTTTAAAACTGCAGACAACAAATTCCATTCCCTTAGCAGTAAGGATGAACTGGTTTTTGCCCATGGCGCTTTGAAAGCCTTGGCAGCGAATTTAATGAAAATAGCCAATGACATCCGTTGGCTTGGCAGTGGCCCAAGATGCGGTCTTGGAGAAATTTTCCTTCCGGAAAATGAGCCGGGAAGCTCCATTATGCCGGGAAAGGTCAATCCCACCCAGTGCGAGGCGCTTACCATGGTGTCCGTTCAGGTCATGGCCAATGATGTAGCAGTGGGCATGGCGGCTTCTCAGGGAAATTTTGAGCTAAATGTATATATGCCGGTGTGTATCTACAATTTTTTGCAGTCTGTACGCCTGCTTTCCGATGCCATGCTGTCCTTTAATCAGAACTGTGTTGTTGGCATCATGGCGAACAAGGAGAAAATGCAGGAAAATCTTCATCGTTCTCTGATGCTTGTAACCTGCTTAAATCCCTATATCGGCTATGAAAATGCGGCGAAGACAGCGAAGAAAGCCTTTCAGGAAAACATCTCTTTAAAAGAGGCCTGCCTACAGCTTGGTTTCTTGACAGAAGAGAAGTTTGACGAAGTGTTTCAACCGGAAAAAATAATATAAGAAGAAATGATATAAGAAACAATGAGTTAAGAAAGGCACATTATAAGGAACGATGGATACCGGGAAGAAGTATCCAAAGGTAGAATAAGAGAAGTTAGAAATAATAAAAGTCAGAAATAATAAAAGTTGGAAATAATAAAAGTCAGAAATGAAATAGAATAGAATTGAAATAAAGTACGGAGGAAGAAAAAATGGACTATGCGAAGGAATCATTGAAACTGCATTATGAATTAAAGGGAAAGCTGGAAATTACACCGAGAGCCAAGGTAGATAGCAAAGAGGCTTTAAGCCTTGCTTATACCCCGGGAGTTGCAGAACCCTGCCTTGCGATACAGAAGGATGTGGAAAAAAGCTATGAGCTGACCAGACGCTGGAATACGGTGGCGGTGGTAACGGACGGAACTGCAGTTTTAGGTTTGGGAGACATAGGACCGGAGGCGGGCATGCCGGTTATGGAAGGAAAATGTGTGCTGTTTAAGGCCTTTGGAGATGTGGATGCCATTCCGCTCTGCGTAAGAACGAAGGATGTGGAAGAAATCGTGAAGACGGTGAGCCTCCTTGCCGGAAGCTTTGGGGGAGTGAATCTGGAAGACATTTCCGCACCCCGATGTTTTGAAATTGAAAAGAGACTCAAGGAAATTTGTGATATTCCGATTTTCCATGATGACCAGCATGGTACTGCGGTGGTCACTTTGGCAGGTCTGATTAATGCCTTAAAGCTTACCGGGAAAAAAATCGAAGAAGTGAAGATTGTGACCTCCGGAGCAGGAGCGGCAGGCATTGCCATTATCAAACTGCTCTTAAGCATGGGAGCAAAACATGTGATTATGACGGATAGGGAAGGTGCTATTTATAAGGGAAGAGAGAACTTAAATCCCATTAAGATGGAAATGGCAGAGGTTACCAATCTCTCCATGGAAAAGGGAAGTCTTTCTGATGTTATCAAAAATGCGGATGTCTTTATCGGTGTTTCCGCACCGGGAACCCTGAATAAGGATATGGTGAAGAGCATGGCGGAGAAGCCCATTATCTTTGCCTGTGCCAATCCTATTCCGGAAATATTCCCGGAGGATGCGAAGGAGGCAGGAGCTGCGGTAGTATCTACAGGGCGGTCGGATTTTCCAAACCAGATTAATAATGTACTATGCTTTCCGGGTATCTTTAGAGGCGCTCTGGATGTGCGGGCAAAGGACATCAATGATGAAATGAAGGTTGCCGCAGCCTATGCTATAGCGGAACTGGTGAGCGATCAGGAACTTAATGCGGAGTATATTCTGCCGGCGGCCTTTGATGAAAGAGTCAAGGACGCAGTAGCTAAAGCCGTAGCGGAAGCCGCAAAGAAAAGTGGAGTAGCAAGACTATAGTGCTGTATGGAAATATTACATTGAAGTACTGCATGAAGATGCTACATAGAACTTTTTTGTAATAATAAGGGCGAATGAATGATGCAAGTACAAAAGCCGGGGATTTTCTCCGGTTTTTGTGCTATGCATAGTAAGTATCACTAGCAAAGCATGCGTTTTCTCGTTTGGGAATATGCTTCATAATATAGAATTAAAAAGCCTTTCCATTTCTCATAAAGTCAACGAGGTTAATATGTTCAATACCATTACGTTGTTGCAGAATAGAGTCAGCAGTAACTACATATTTTGGATAATTGTCTTTAATTGCTTCAAGCGGTCTGTACTCACGGTCTTCCGTTTCCTTTGATAATGCAATGGTATACGCAACCTGAATGTAGGAATATCGCATTTCATCATTTCTTAAGATGAAATCGCATTCCAGTTTTCCAACTCGTCCAACGCTAACAGAGTAGTCGTGAGATCTTGCGTATATATAGGTGATATTTTCGAGAACAGGACCGAAGTTAATTCTATTATCGGTATTCTGTGCAAAATAAAAAGCAGTGTCTGCCAGATAGTATTTTTTTTCTCCGCTTAAGGACTTTTTGGATTTCATATCAAACCTTGGGCATTCGCAAAGAATTTTCGCGTCCAACAAGGCTTTAATGTATCTTGCAATTGTGGCCTCACTGATAGCTGTTCCACTCTGCTCAATGGCTTTTTTCAAACTTTTTAGGCTGGTTGTTGCACCAAAATTATTGATAATATATTTTTGGACTGTTTCGAATGTATTCTTGTTACGGATTTTCAGCCTTCTTCTAATGTCTTTTTCAAAGATTTCATCGATAACGCTTTGAACATATCGCCTTTTTGCAGAAATACTATCCATTTGTATAGTTCTGGGAAATCCGCCTTCAAGGATGTAATTTTGTAATTCTTCTTGTCGGTCGGAAGCAATCGCTTTACCATAGAATTCTTTGATGCCTTCATACTCCTCGAAAGAAAGAGGAAACATTTCAAATTCAATATATCTTCCGGTAAGCTTTGTCATTAACTCTCCACTTAGGAGATACGAGTTTGATCCTGTGATAAAGATTGACCATTCATTTGTCCTACGTAAACTATTAAGAATTATTTCAAAGCCCTTAACATTTTGGATTTCATCAATAAAAAGGTATTTTGTTCCGGAGACCGGAGGGATTGATTCCAATAACGCTTCTAGCTGTTCCGCCTTTAGAATTTTGTGATAGGCTTTACTGTCTAGGTCAAAGAAATAGAGTCGGTCAGTTGGAATTCCGGATTCTTTTAATTCGCTGGCAATTGTCTCCATGATACAGGATTTACCACATCTTCGGACACCGGTAATTACTTTAATGATATCGGTTTCATGGTAAAAATCACGAATCTTTTTAAGGTAGTTTTCACGAGGATACCAATTCATATTGTCCTTCCTTTTTTAATTTTGTTTAGCCTATACTAACAAAATTATCATAAAATATCAAGTTTAACGTTGGCGATTTTGAAAAAAATGAAAAATCACAAACGTTAAACATCTAGTATCATAATAGTATGACTTTTCTACATTTGTATGTGTTATTATTAAATGTGTTATGAAAATGCTGAATATATGGTGCTCTCTGCACTGGTATATGTCATATCAGGCAGAGCAGATAGAAAGGAAAAAAATATATGACTACGGAAGAAAAATTAAAGAAGTATCAGGACTGGCTGTTTAAATGTTCTGCCTACCATATGGCTCTAAATATCATTGATATTGATAAGCAGACTGTAGCGCCTACAGCCGGAGCAGGCTATAGAGATGAGCGTTCCGCCTTTTTGACAGGGGAGCTTTTCAGTTTGGAGACAGATCCGGAAATTGTAGAATTACTCAAGGATTTAAAGGATGATCCCAAGGTGGATGCTGAAAATAAGCGGGCCATTCAGCTTTATTACAAGCAGGCCTTGGATACCCTTTGCATTCCCAAGGAGGAGTTTGTAGCCTTTGAAAAGCTTTGTAGTGAATCCTTTGATGCCTGGCTTTTGGCAAAATCCAAGGCGGACTATTCTCTTTTTGCTCCCTATTTAGAGAAGGTGATTGAAGGAAAGAAGAAGCTTTATGGCTATCGGAACAGCAATCTGTCCATTTACAATCAGATGCTGGATGATTTTGAACCGGGGATGGACGAGGAAAAGTATGATGCCTTTTTTGAGGCTTTAAAGGAAAGATTGGTGCCTCTTATTCAGAAGGTGACCAAGGCAAAGCAGCTTCGAGAGGATTTCTTGGCCCAAAGCTTCCCGGTGGAAGAGCAGAAGAAGTTTATGGAAGGGCTTTTGGAGTACTTGCATTTTGACTCCTCCTGGGGCTATCAAAATGAGTCCGAGCATCCCTTTACTTCCTGGACCTGTGAAAATGACTGCCGTACCACTACGAAATATCTCGAGAACAATGTGATTTCTGCTATTTTGTCCACGGTACATGAGGTAGGGCATGCCTATTATGAGCACAATATTAATCCAAAGTATGACGGCATGATTTTATCCGAGGGGGTGTCTTCCGGTATGCATGAGTCCCAGTCTCGCCTTTGCGAAAATTATCTGGGAAGAACCATGGCCTTTTGGAAATATCATTATCCCAAGCTGCAAAAGCATTTTCCAAAGCAACTGGGAGAGGTTTCCTTAGAGGAATTTTATCAGGCCATCAATGTGTCTAAACCTTCCTTTATTCGCACGGAAGCAGATGAATTGACCTACCCATTGCATGTCCTGATTCGTTATGAAATCGAGAAGGGCTTATTTAACGGAAGCATTTCAACAGAGGGACTGGATAAGACCTGGAATGCAAAGTACAAGGAGTATTTGGGCGTGGACGTACCAAATGATAAAGTGGGCATCTTACAGGATGTGCACTGGTCGGACGGAAGCTTCGGCTACTTCCCTACCTATGCTTTAGGAACAGCCTTTGCGGCGCAATTCATGCAGGTAATGCGGAAGGACCTGGATGTAGAGAGGCTTTTGGAAGAAAACCATTTTGATGAAATCATGAACTGGCTAAAGGAGCATATCCATACCTACGGTTTCCGCTATGAGGCACCGGAGCTTATGAAAATGGTGACAGGGGAAGAGTTTAATGTGAACTATTTCTTGGATTACATTGAGGAGAAATATACGAAACTGTATAAACTGTAAATCAGAAATAAAAAACAGAAAAGCAGCTTTTGACAGAAGCTTTGCTTTTCTGTTTTTTTATTCTTAACGAGTATCGCACGCGTAGTGTGCGATATCTCGTTCTGCTACCTTTCATTACAGACTAGAAATAGCCGGATGTAGATTTGGATTTGTACTATTACTCTTATTTTATTCCGTAGAATGTTCAAAAAAATATGCAATTTCTACATTGTTAAATTATTGACATTCCATAAAATGAGGTGTAGCATGTGGGAGTAAGTAAAGTTGACAGCTCTAAAAGGAGGCAGGAGATGAGATTTACATTACCAAGAGACATTTATCATGGAGAGAATGCGTTGGAGGCGCTGAAAACTTTTAAGGGAAAGAAGGCTTTTGTCTGCGTGGGTGGCGGATCTATGAAGCGTTTCGGTTTTTTGAATAGGGTAGTACAGTACTTACAGGAAACCGGAATGGAAGTAAAGCTTTTTGAAGGGATTGAGTCCGATCCTTCCGTAGATACCGTAATGAAAGGCGCGAAAGAGATGCAGGACTTCGGACCGGATTGGATTGTGGCAATCGGCGGAGGTTCTCCCATCGATGCGGCGAAGGCGATGTGGATTAAGTATGAGCATCCGGAGTGCAGCTTTGAAGATATGTGTAAGGTCTTCGGCATTCCGACACTTCGAAACAAGGCAAAATTCTGCGCGATTTCTTCTACTTCCGGAACTGCTACCGAGGTAACCGCATTTTCCATTATTACAGACTACAAGAAGGGTATTAAGTATCCGATTGCAGACTTTGAAATTACGCCGGATGTGGCTATCGTAGATCCTGCTCTGGCACAGACCATGCCGAAGAAGCTGGTGGCTCATACCGGAATGGATGCTTTAACCCATGCCATTGAGGCCTATGTTTCCACCGCAAATTGTGATTACACTGATCCTTTGGCTTTGCATGCGATTGAAATGATTCGGGACAATCTGGTGGATTCCTATAATGAGGATAATAAGGCCAGAAGTGAAATGCATAATGCACAGTGTCTGGCGGGAATGGCCTTTTCCAACGCGCTTCTCGGTATCGTTCACTCCATGGCTCATAAGACCGGTGCAGTATTCGGAGACTTAGGGGCACACATCATTCACGGTGCGGCAAATGCCATGTACCTTCCAAAGGTTATCGCTTTCAATGCGAAGGATGAAATCGCAAAGAAACGTTATGCAAAGATTGCGGACGTTATTGGCCTTTCCGGAAGCAATGATGAGGAGAAGGTAAAGGCATTGATTACCTATGTTAGAGGTTTAAACGATAAGCTGAATATTCCTCATTGCATCAAGAACTACGGCGCAGATTCTTACCCGACTGAGCAGGGATTTGTTCCGGAGAACATTTTCTTAGAGAGACTCCATGACATTGCTGTAAATGCGATTGCGGATGCTTGCACAGGCTCTAATCCTCGTCAACCTAGCGTAGAGGAAATGGAGAAGCTCTTAAAGTGTTGCTACTATGATACAGAGGTGGATTTTTAAGGGGAAATGTTTTAAAGGGAAAATGTTATAAAAGCAGAAGGTATTTTATTCCTAAAGACTTTCAGTGTTTAAGATTTTTATAGAATATCGAAAAGAAAAAAGCATTTGCGAAAACCGTTGTTTCTCAAGTAAAATTGGGATACAACGGTTTTTTAGTAGAATGGATAAAGGTCAAAAGCCCTTGAAAGGCTAGGAGGATATCGTGGCACGCTTTATTGTTTTTGATGTGGAGACACCGAATCGGAAGAACAACCGTATAAGTGCTATTGGCATTACCGTAGTGGAAGAGGGAAAAATCAGCAAGGAATTTTATTCCCTTGTGAATCCGGAAACCAACTTTGACTATTTCAATGTAAAGCTTACCGGAATCAGTAAAGACAGTGTCAAAGATGCCCCTACCTTTCCGGAATTATGGCAGCAGATTGAACCGCTTTTTTCCGACGGAATGCTGGTGGCCCACAATGCCTCTTTTGATATGAATGTGCTGAAAAACTGTCTTTTGGACTATGGCATTGACTGGAAGCCCTATGCCCGCTATCTTTGCACGGTGAAAATGGGTAGAAGCCTCTTTCCCGACAGGAGCCACAAGTTAAATATGGTCTGCGAGGATTTTGGGATTTCCCTTCAACACCACCGGGCGGACAGCGACAGTCATGCCTGTGCGGAGATTTTACTTCGCTATCTGGAAGCCGGGGCAGAGGTGAAGGACTTTATACGGACTTGCTCCTTTAAGAAATAAGGAATGGAGTATTGCATAAGTGTTGAGTAAAGTGTTGAACAAAGAAATGCGTAAGTGCTGAGCAAAGTATTGGGTAAAGTATTAAATAAAGCATAATAGTGATTTTGCAGGAAAGATATTATGAAGGACATTATCAAAGATGTTACTAAAGATGTAATCAAAGACGTTGTCATTAAAGAAGCTCTGCCGGAGGATGCTGAAGCAAGAATAGCCTACTCAAAACAGGTCGGTTCGGAAACAGACAATTTATCCTTTGGAAAGGAAGGATTTCCAATTTCCGTAGAGGAAGAGCAGGAGGAAATTCGGAACTTTTCCAGGGATCCGAAATCGGTATGTTATTTCGCTTGGAAGAACGGAAAGCTTGTAGGAAGCGGAGAATTAAGGGCTTTTCCAAGAAGAATGAGTCATAGGGCTGAGCTGGGGCTCACCGTGGTAAAGGCGGAGTGGAATAGCGGTATTGGAAGCGAACTTATGCAAAAGCTTATAGACTATGCCGGGGAAAATGCCGTGGAGCTCATTAATCTGGAAGTGCGAGGGGACAACAGCCGCGCCATTCATTTGTATGAAAAATTCGGCTTTAAAAAAGTGGGAACTTTACCGGCGTATTTTAAGATTGGAAAAGAGTATATCGACTTTGACAGTATGGTGTTGGATCTAAGATAGGGTATACGGAGAAAAACCGGGAGAGGTAGCTTATGCATAGAGAAGATTTTACCTTGTGTAATCATAAACTAAGCTTATTTCAGACGGTAAAAGCAGGAGTATAAATAGAAAAGTAGGAGTAGGAGGAAAAATGTTAAATAGTAAAGGTTTTGATTTATGGGCGGATGATTATGACAAATCAGTCGGGCTCTCGGAAGAAGAGAATCGTTATCCCTTTGCCGGGTACAAAAAGATTCTGGGGGATATTTACAAAATCATAATGGAAAAGCCGGATGCAGTAGTTTTGGACCTTGGATTCGGAACAGGCACTTTAACCACAAAGCTATATAAAAACGGATGCACTATTTACGGACAGGATTTTTCCTCAAGAATGATAGAGCTCGCGTATGAAAAGATGCCGGGTGCACATCTCTATCAGGGAGATTTTTCAAAGGGTTTAGCGGATGAACTGAAGCAAGAGTCCTTTGATTTTATTATTGCGACGTATTCTATTCATCACTTAGCGGATGCACAAAAGGTTGTTTTGCTAAAAGATTTGCTTGCACGTCTCAAAGATGGCGGAAAGATTCTAATTGGAGATGTCGCTTTTTCGAATCGTAAGGCATTGGATCAATGCAAAAAAGAATATGCGGATGAATGGGATAATGATGAAATCTATTGCGTTGCGGATGAACTAAGAACAGAATTTCCGAATCTGATTTTTGAGAAGAGGACATTCTGCTCCGGCATACTGATATTAGCAGGATAAAGAAGTTTAGCTTTAAAAATGATGTTCTAACAATAGAGTTGGATACAATATTTCAATATACGAAAGGTGAAGAAAAATTATATTCCGGAGAAGTTTTGTTTTTTGACAGTGATTTAGAGGAATGTAATATTTTGATATTTGATAGGACTGTATATGAGGGGGAATTTTCCGGAAAAGCCATCGGATTAAAAGAATATATGAAAGAATATGCCCATGCAGAATTTGAAATCCTAACAGAAGGATACTTCGGCTATAGTACAACATATACAGGCTGGCTTTGGGAGAAAGGAAAAGAACCTGTATCGGCTATCCTGTATATTTGGAATTCAGGGGATATGGTTTATAGAATTGGTGACTAAATTAGAATTTATCAGAAAATGAGGAATAGTTGAAATGGAGGCGCTATAATAACATGAAAATTGAAGGGAACCAGAAAGAACTGGATGCAATGGTAGAATTTCATAAGGGAAACCGTATCGAGGGGCTGAGACTGCAAGAAGAATTTGCAGCGGAATTTCGTAAGGAGTATAAAGACAAAGATCACTGTCCTTGCCTGAAAGCCTGTCGTTATCACGGAAACTGTAAGGAATGTGTAGCAATCCACAGAGCGCATCAGGAACATGTTCCTAATTGTATGCGACCATTGATTAATAAAAAATTGAAATTGATGTCAGAATTAACAGAGCATACCTTGGCAAATGAAATAGAAGCTCCACATGAGATTTTAAGAAAATAGGCAAGTCAAATTTGAAGTTGTGGGGAAGTGAAGATGGATTTTAATAAGATGATTCCGGAATTATCGGTTTTTGATATTAATAAAACAAAAAAATTCTATAGCAGATTAGGATTCAAAATAGAATACGAACGCAATGATGAAAGGTTTGTTTTCATGTCTTTTCAAGGTAGTCAGTTTATGTTTGAACAAATTCATGATGATGGGTGGAACACAGGCGAATTAAGTTATCCCTTGGGAAGAGGTATAAATTTTTCAATAGTAGTCGAAGATGTTGAAGGAATTTATAAATCAGTGAAAACTCTAAATTTTGAAATATATAGAGAACTAATAAGAAATCAATATAAAGTTAATGGTGCAGAAGAAACACAAATTGAGTTCTTAATACAAGATCCCAATGGATATTTATTAAGATTTACAAATTGATAAATGCTAATTTGTTGAATTTAGCAAGGTATTATGAGATGAAATCTATAAAACTTGTACGGATATTGTAGGGTAGGAAAAGAAGTCTTCCTCTATACTAAAATAAACCGAAAGAAAGGAGGGATTGAAATGAATATTATCAAGTCATTTAACAATACGATTGATTATCTTGAAACAGTTCTTGATGATGAGATTGACGAAAAGAAAGTAACTCAGCTATCCGGATATTCGTATTCAATGTTCAGTCGCTTGTTTTCTATTCTGACTGAAACAACGCTCTCAGAATATTTAAGAAGCAGAAGATTGACGGAAGCAGCCGTTATATTAAGAAATACGGACGAAAAAATTATTGATGTTGCTTTCAAATTTGGATATGAGTCATCAGATTCATTTGGAACAGCTTTTAAAAATTTTCATGGATTTACTCCTTCTGAGGTAAGAAATGGAAAACCATTCAAATTAGTATCACGAGTGCAGTTAGCACTAAGTGTAAGAGGAGGAAGAAGCATGAATATTACAATTCAAAAGAAACAAGCATTTACAGTTGCAGGGGTAAATGAACAAAGCATCAATTCATCATTATGTCCGAATGTCTGGGATAAACTGTATGAAAAATATAGCCATGATGAACTTGCAAGTTTGGGAAGCGGTCAAAGTATGGGCGTTTGCCATGATGTGGAAAATCCAAGCACAATAAATTATATGGCTGGTTATATCGTTAATGATGTAGATAAAGCCAAAAGTATGGGCTTAGATGTTTTGGAAGTGGAAGAAGCAGAGTATGCAGTTGTAGAATTAGTAGGAAGTGTTCCGGAGTGCATTCATAACGGGTGGAAATATGCAATGGAAGTATTCTTCCCTGAGCATGGCTATATTCATTCAGGAAAACCTGACTTTGAATATTATTATGAAGGTGATATGCACAGCAATGATTATAAAATGGAGCTGTGGATTCCGATAAATAAAGCTTAAAAAACAGGTTTGTAAAGATAAAAGAGATTCCATTTCAAGAGGATTGGGGAGATAGAAGAAGTATGCCAAACATCAGCCAACTGTCTACAAAGTATAGAATTAAAAAAATGGAGGAAGAGGATATCTCCAGGATTTTGAATCTGGAGAATGGCAATCCCCAATACTTTGCGTATTGCCCACCAAAGCCATGTAGGGAAACGGTGCTGAATGATTTAAAAGCCTTACCGGAGGGGAAAAGCCTTGAGGATAAATTCTATATCGGCTTTTTTGAAAATGACAGCTTAATTGCCATTATGGACTTTATTCTCTCCTTTCCAAAAGAAGATACGATTTTCATTGGCTTGTTTATGATGGACAGAAAAGAGTCCGGAAAAGGGAAAGGGAGCGCTATTATTATAGAGGCTTTAACGGCATGGAAAAGAGAAGGCTATGAAAAAGTAAGACTGGCCTATATGAAAGGAAATATGCAAAGCAGGGACTTTTGGAGAAAATGTGGTTTTACAGAGACGGGTGTAGAAAAAGAAAATGAGCAGGGCGTAGCAGTCATTATGGAAAAAATGTGTGATGGGATAAACCTAGATTTGGTAAACTATTCATGATTACATAAGAAGAGCAAGAAAGTAAAAAAAGGTGGTGATTGTATGACTGATTCTCAGAAAATTCTGGAACTTGCAAAACAGAATAATGCTGTTCTTACAACGGCCATGGTGGTTCATGCGGGATTTTTCAGAGGGAGTCTTCAGCATCTTGTAAAAAAAGGAGATTTAGAACGTTCCGGAAGAGGAGTCTATATATTACCGGAAGCGTGGGACGATGAATTTGTTAATTTGCAAACTCGCTATAAAAGGGAAATTTATGCCTTGGAAACAGCTCTTTTTCTCTGTGATTTGGCGGATAGAACTCCTCTTAAGTTTCAAATGTTTTTTCCTGCTACTTATAATTTATCTAATCCTAAAAAGGATGGTATATTAGCTAAGGGGGCAAAGGAGCCATTTTATAGCCTGGGGTCTACAGAACTTACTAGTCCGGCGGGAAACCCCGTGAAGGCTTATTCTGCGGAACGTACGCTATGTGATATTTTGAAAACAAGAAATCACGTGGATGTACAAGTAGTAGTAGAGGCCTTTAAACGATATGTTTTGCGAAAAGACAAGAACATTCCTCTTTTTTCAAATTATGCTGGAGCCCTTCATGTAGAGGAGAAGCTTAGACCGTATCTTGAGGTACTTCTATGAAAAGCCGGTGGGAGAATTATCAAAAAGACTTTGATTATGCTAAAGGCATTGAGTTTGAAGAATGTTGTAATGCAATTAGCACTTTGTTGGAAAGTTTATAAGAGTCAGTTCTGAGATTTTTATGACTATGAATTTTAGAATGAAGTCTTATTTTGTAGTGTTCTAAAGAACCTATGGAGAAAATATGAGAACAGAACATATTGTCATAGAAGACTATACTCCACAATGGAAGACAGAGTTTCAAAAAATCGTTGTTTCCCTTGGTAATGAAATCGTGGCTAAAAGCCTTAGCATTGAACACGTTGGCAGTACCTCGGTGGAAAATTTAGCGGCAAAGCCAATTATTGATATGGATATTGTGATTCCGGATATGTCGGTCTTTCCTGAAATGAAAAGCCTGCTGGAAAAGAAGGGATACCGGCATGAAGGGAATCTTGGAATAGAGGGAAGGGAAGCATTTTCCTATGAAGAGAAACCGGAACTTATGGTGCATCATTTGTATGTCTGCCCTATGGACTCTAAAGAACTGAAGAGACATATTGCTTTTCGAGATTATTTGCGTACCCAGCCTCATTTGGCAGAGGAGTATGCCGAAGTGAAAAGGGAAGCTGCCCGGCTGTATCCTAAGGATATAGACAAATATTTGGAATACAAAGGAAAATTTATTGAAAGAGTTTATCTCCTATATGAAACCACTGACCTTGAGGGAAAGTAGAGATGTCTGTAACAAGTTTTATTCATGTAAACAAAGCGGAAAATCATGATTTTGATTCATAACGAGTATCGTGCGCAAAGCGTGCGATATCTCGTTTAGAAAAATTTAGTAGGGAAATAGAAAGGAAGTATCCGGGGACAGGAATTGATCTTATGCGATGAAAATAATGAGGATACACTGATGCTTTCCACGAATACCGATATAGAAGATATTGAGGAGTGGTTAGGAAAATTAGGGCTATAAGTATGGGGGACAGAGATGGATTTTACGCAGGATAGGAAAAGTAATATTCTTTTTGGTTTGCATGATAGCAGGATAAAGAAGTTTAGCTTTAAAAACGATGTTCTAACAATAGAGTTGGATACAATATTTCAATATACGAAAGATGAAGAAAAATTATATTCCGGATAAGTTCTATTTTTTGACAGTGATTTAGAGGAATGTAATATTTTGATATTGGATAGGACTGTATATGAGGGGGAATTTTCCGGAAAAGCCATCGGATTAAAAGAATATATGAAAGAATATGCCCATGCAGAATTTGAAATCTTAACAGAAGGATACTTCGGCTATAGTACAACATATACAGGCTGGCTTTGGGAGAAAGGAAAAGAACCTGTATCGGCCATACTGTATATTTGGAATTCAGGGGATATGATTTATAGAATTGAACATGAAATTCTAAGTTAATGATGGAGGTCATGCAAAATGGGAATGCGCGCGACTTATCGATATTTAAGTGATAGAAATTTAAAAGAGCTTAAGTCTTATTCTGGAAGAGAAGACATAGTTTGATTATTTGGAGGTGATATCAATATGCTGTTAGATAGTGAAAGATATGAAGCAGTTATTGCTTATGGCAAGGAGGCTATCAATCAACTCGATGATAACAAAATAGAAGCGGGATTCTCCATTGCAGAACAAGGATGGGAAGCATTTCCTGATTCGGGAGCAAAATGGAATCAAGCTTATAACTATGCTAAAACATTCTTTTTACGTGCTCTAAAATATAATAATCTCCCCATTGCAAAACAATGGTTAGACAGAATGGTAGAGAACAATAATACTCTACATTTGTTTGAGTCTGAAATAGAACATATGCAAGCAAAATATGAATTTGAAACCGGAAACAAGGAGGAAGCTTTTCAACTATGGAAGAATCTTGTAAAACAAAAAGGAGTTGGCTACAGATATTTTGAATACGATGATCCGAAGTATAAAGAGTTTTATAACACAAGAAAGTAAATGTAAGAGTTGTTCTATATTTTATTCGTAAGGACTAGCAAAATATCAAAAAGAATAGAATAAGTAAGGTATCGAAAAAGGAGGTCTCCTTAAATGGATATAAAAGCGGAATTTTTAAGAATTATGGCTGAACAAACGGAAATAGCCTTGGCAACATCTGTAAAATAATGTTCCCAATGTAAGAATAGTAAATTTTTATTTTGAGCCAGCTGAAAATATACTTTACTTTTCGTCTTTCAAAGGAAACGACAAAGTGAAAGAAATAAACGAAAATCCAAACGTGGCATTTACCACCATTCCTTACGGAGGAAATGAGCATGTCAAAGCTAAGGGGATAGTGCAAAAAAGTTCCAAGACGATTTTTGATCTTGCCGAGCAATTTATTGCTAAAATTCCGGGCTACAAAGACACGATAGAATATGCAGGAGAATTGTTGATTTTATTTGAAATCAGATTTGATACAGCTGTAGTTACCAAGGATTTACAAACCATTAAAACTATAAAGCTATAAATTGCAATCGAATATATTGAAAGCTAAAGGAAATATATTGAAAGCCAAAGGAAATATATTGAAAGCCAAAGGAAATATATTGAAAGCCAAAGGAAATGTACTGATTATGATTTGCTAGCATAGTGCAAACAAATTAGAATTTGTTTAGTTCCTTAGAGTAATGTATGAGCATTGTGTACTGTCTGATGCTCTAAAATTGTTCTAAGACCTTATATAGAAAGTAAGAGAATATGGGTAAAAAAGTAGTAATTATTGGAGCAGGTGTTTCTGGCTTGAGTGCTGGAATATATGCATTGCAGGCTGGATATTCAGTAGAAATATACGAAAAAAACAAAATGCCCGGTGGTGAGTGTGCAGGGTGGAACAGGCAAGGATATCATATAGATAATTGCATTCATTTTCTCGTTGGATGTAATAAGGATGAACAATTATATAAAATGTGGGAAAATCTAGGAGTTCTTTCTGATAGTTTGGAGATTTATCGTGAGCCATATTTTTATTGTATGGAAATGGACGGGGTAACACTACATTTGTGGAGAAATTTAGAGAAAGCAAGAAAAGAGTTTTTAGAACTTGCTCCAGAAGATACCAAAGAATTAAATTTGTTTTTTGACTGTGCTAAAAGCTTAGAGTGTATAAAGCCGCCATGTGATATTTCAATTGCTCATATGAACCTAATACAATTTATTAAACTAGGAATGAGCATGAAAGATGCTAATAAGGCTATAAAGGAATATGGAAAACAGTCTATGGAAGACTTTACAAATCGTTTTACAAATCATTACATTAGAGCGATTTTTAAAAATTACTTTAATAGCAACTTCATTGCCCTCTCCTTTGTTGCATCGTATGCTTTTTATACAAGTAATACAGCAGCTATTCCACAGGGAGGTTCTGTTGGCTTGGTTAGTAGAATGCTTGCAAAATTTGAATCCTTGGGTGGCAAACTACATTTAGGCGTTAATATTGAAAAAATAAATATTGCAGATAAGAAGGTTGTTAGTATTATTGGTAATAATGGAAAGGTTATCAACTCAGATAACTATATTTGGTGTGCAGACCCACATTCTCTTTTCTATGACTTAATTGATGAAGGATATTTGGATAAAAATCTTAGGTACATGTATGAGAATCCGGAGGGTTATGTTTCTAATACAGGTTATCAGGTTGCATTTGGAATAGTTACTGAAGCGGATTTGAAATTACCTGAAGGAAGCATTATTTTTCCTTGTGACGAATATGATGTTGCAGGAGAAACACACAATTTTTGTGGAATGCGTGTTTATGATTATGATGAAACACTATTTCCTATGGGAAAGAGAGTTATTCAGTGTAATGTTTTACAAAATGCTGAAAATCATGCTTACTGGTTTGGGCTAAAAGATAATAAAGAGAAATATAATCAAGAAAAACAGCGAATTGCAGAAGAATTGAGATTAAGGGTTGAAAAAAAGTTCCCTCAGCTTGAAGGTAAACTCATCGTGCTTGGAACGTATTCTCCAGTTACATTCACAACTTGGTGTAATGCCCACAAAGGGGGATATATGAGCTTTAATCCACAGAAAGGTTATAAAAGTAAGTATGTTAAGAGCATTATCAAAGGTATAAACAATTTATACCTTGCAAGTCAATGGATTCAAACTGGTGGAGGGCTTCCTATAGCTGCAGCAAGTGGAAAGTTTGCCATAGATAATATGAAATCTCATAGATAAATTCCAGTTTGCTAGTATGGGTAAATTTGAATTTGAGGAGGTGTTTTTATGTCGGCTATTAAACTTGAAAACCTCACTTTCTCATATTATGGCTATGTAAAACCTGTATTTGAAAATGTATCCTTTTCATTTGATACGAACTGGAAAACAGGGCTAATAGGAAGAAACGGAATTGGAAAATCAACACTATTTAAGCTACTTCTAAACCAAGAAGTTTATCAAGGTAAAATCAGCAAAAGTGTTGACTTTACTAAATTTCCACCTGATTTAAGTGATACTTCAAAATTAGGGATTGAGTTATATAAAGAACTCATCTCAGATGAGGAAGAATGGAAATTATTTAGAGAACTTAATTTGCTAAATGTAGATGAGAAGCTTGTTTACAGAGAGTTTGAAACGCTTTCTAAAGGAGAACAAACAAAAATCCTTTTAGCTATTTTGTTTACAAGCGAAGATGGTTTTTTACTTATTGATGAACCAACAAACCACTTAGATATGGACGGAAGAAAAATCGTCAGTGAATATCTGAAAAGTAAAAAAGGTTTTTTGCTTATATCACATGATAGAGATTTTTTAGATGGCTGTATCAATCATGTTATTTCTCTTAACAGGAATTCTATTGATGTCCAATCAGGAAATTTTACATCATGGTATGAAAATAAATTGAGGAAAGATCAATTTGAAATTAGTCAAAATGAGAAATTAAGAAAAGATATTAAACGATTAAAAGAAGCTGCAAGACAAAGTCAAATTTGGTCTGATAAAGTTGAAAATACTAAAAATGGCGTGAAAGTATCAGGCGTAAAACCGGACAAAGGGCATATAGGTCATCAGTCAGCTAAGATGATGAAAAAATCCAAGAATTTGGAGCAAAGACAAAATAAGGCAATAGAAGAAAAACAAAATTTACTAAAAGATATTGAAACAAAGGAAAGTCTATTATTGCATCCATTACATCATCACAAAAATCCTCTAATATTGGTTAGAAATTTATCATCATGTTATGGAGAAAGACAGATATTAAGCGATGTAAGTTTTGATATAAAGCAAGGTGATATAGTGGCTATATGCGGGGGTAATGGTAGCGGAAAATCAAGCTTGATTAAAATTTTATTAGGTCTAAATCACGAGTACATAGGTGATGTAAACTTAGCAAGTGATTTAAAAATATCGTATATTCCTCAAGATACATCCAATTTAACAGGTAGCCTAAATGAGTATATAAAAAGCCAAGGTGTAGATGAAACATTGTGTAAAACAATTCTTAGAAAATTAGATTTTGCAAGAGAATTATTTGAAACAGATATGAAGAACTATAGCGATGGACAAAAAAAGAAAGTTTTAATTGCTGTAAGTTTATCAAAGCCGGCTCATATATTTGTTTGGGACGAACTGTTAAATTATATAGATGTAATATCAAGAATACAGATTGAGGAAATTATAAAAGAAGCAAATCCTACACTCCTATTTGTGGAACACGATAAGAGGTTTGTAGAAGATATAGCGAATAAAATAATACGATTGTAAGCTGTACCATATTAAGTCACGAAAAGAATTTTCTGAAATGGCCTTATGGTTGGATAAATATGGTGTCAATATCGAAACCTCTTTTGCGGATATGAGTCTTGAACCGTATGAGAGTGGGACACTTAATTATATTGGAGCACAGTATACTGTTTTTGATAATTTTACGAATGATAATTCATATTATGTTGAAGATTTTAACATAAAGATTGCAGATTCACACTCCCATATCGAAATTGGTGATGAACACTTTGTTCCGGGAGTAATCCCTATTCATTTTATGATATTATCGATTAATGGATAATTCAGTTTTGTAGAAATAAAGTATGTGAATTTACAGAGGTAAAGGAAATGAAAAAAACAAGAGAAATGTCTGTTTACTTAATAGTGATAACTTTAGCTTTTTATGTGTTGCCTGCTTTCATTAATGATACAGGAACCGGTATATTCTTTTTACTTATTTTAACTCCATGTATTTGTTTTTTAACTTCTCTGATTTATGGGATTAGACATTCTTTTAACTTGATATTTTTATTGTTAATAATGGCCCTCTTTATTCCAACAATATTTATATTTTACAATGAAAGTGCAGCTGTTTATGTATTAATATACGGCATAATTGCAACAATAGGAAATTTTTTGGGAAGCTTATTAAAAAAATAAGTAATTAATAAATTCCGCTTTGTAGGGGAGAGCAAAATGTTAAAAATAAAAGATTTTATATTTCAAGACGATTGGGAAGATAGAAGAACCTCCCTCATGTTTTTTAAAGCAGACCGGGAGGAAAGCGCCTCATGGTCTGTAGACATTGGGTTTAAGCCCGGGGATTTCGAGGGAAATGAGATTTCTCCTTCCATATGTATTAATCCGATAGATACGGATAAGAGCACAGTAAAGGAATTGGTGGGGACTACATTTTCAGTAAAGACAGTTGAGGAAAGCGACGAGCGTGAAGATTCCTTTTATATTTATGAAAATGAACCGCTAATTGAATACAGGATAGAAGTCTTAGATATAGTAGAGGCAAAAGCCCATATAAAATGCAATGGGGTGCTTATTCTGGACGGCTATGCGGAACCATGGATAGAGGAAAGATTCGAAATAGACAGTTGGATTCCGGTAATAGAATCCGTGCAGGATTGGGATAAGCTGTTTTAAAAATAAGGGATATTTTGCATATGGCAGAAAGGAGTCTGTTAGTGAGATTACTCATATTTGGTACGGGAGTGATAGGCTCGCTGTATGCCTCGCTTTTTGCCGAAGCGGGTTTTGATACTACTGTTTATGCAAGAGGAGCCAGGCTGGAAACGCTTAAGAAGAAGGGTCTGCTTTATTTGAAAAGAGAAAAAGTTAAAAAAGCAAATGTTTCTGTTTTGTCTGAACTCAAGGATGATGACGAATATGATTTTATATTCTTGACAGTCAGAGAGAATCAGTTATATCAGGCACTTGATGAACTGAAAACCAATAATAGCAAATGCATTGTTACAATGACAAATTCTATTGATGACTACAATGCATGGAAGAATATTTGTGGAGAAGGCAAAATCCTTCCGGCATTTCCAGGCGCAGGAGGAAGCATTAAGGACGATGTATTGGATGCCACGCTTACTCCGAAAATCATTCAACCGACTACCTTTGCAGAGATTTCCGGAATGAGAACGGATAGAGTAAGACGCCTTTCTTTGATTTTTAAGCAATCTTCTATTCCATATCAGATAGTGAAAGATATGCAGATTTGGCAGCTTTGTCATCTTGCAATGGTAGTTCCTATTGCAGATGCATATTATGAAGCGGATAACCCCTTAAAAGCCGGCTATGAACACAAGATTATGCATAATACAGCAAAAGCTCTAAAACGAAACCTCCAATTTGTGAGGAAAACCTGTGGCAAGTTATCTCCATGGAAAATGAATATCTTTTTGTTTGTGCCGCTACCGATATTGACTTTTATTATGTCGTTTGTATATAGAAGCATTTTCGGCGAAAAGTTCATGTATCAACATTCGATAAACGCACCGGATGAAATGAGAGAATTACACAAGAAATTTTATGAGTACATGGAAAATGTTATAAATATAACTGAGGCTGAATCAATGCTTTAGAAGTAAAAGTAATGGAGGAATTTCAAATGGGATTCTGGATATTCATGCTAATTATGGTTTTACTTATTCCGTTAACTATGATTTTCTTCGGGTGGCTACTTTTCAGGAAAACACCGAAAGAAATTAATTATGTATACGGATACCGAACAAAAAGGTCAATGATGAATGAGGAAACATGGAGATTTGCGAATCAATATTTTGGGAAAGCATGGTATCTTTAGAGAAGATAAACAGAATTGACGGAGCTTTTTGAGTGAGATTCGTCAGTACAAAATAGAAAAGGGCAGAGCAAATCTCTTAAGGAGGTGAGTAGATTTGAAAGAATATATTGCCGCATTAGAACAGGAATTATCTTCGGTAGAAAATGGTTTCAAGGCGGAAGAAAGTAGAGCATTACAGGATTTCCAATCCCATGATTTTGCTTATTGCAAGACTTTGGCATTTGCAGCTTATCAATCTCCTGTTTATCAAGTGAGAATGTATGGGGTATTTCTATTCGGCCAATTATCTGAGGACGAAGAAATCCTTCATTTTATGAAGGAAGAAGTTACGAAGGATGAGAACTGGAGAGTGCAGGAGATTTTAGCGAAGTCCTTTGATATGTATTGTAAAAAAATCGGAATGGGAAAAGCCCTTCCCACGATTTCGGAATGGCTACAAAGTCCTGAGCCGAACGCCCGAAGAGCCGTTACGGAAGGGCTAAGAATCTGGACAAGCAGAGCCTATTTTAAAGACCACCCGGAAGAAGCCATTCAGCGTTTAGCCGCTTTAAAAGAGGATCCTAGTGAATACGTCAGAAAATCCGTGGGCAATGCTTTACGAGATATCAGTAAGAAATTTCCGGATTTCATTCGTAAAGAAGTAGAGACTTGGTCCTTAGATAGTAAAGAAATCAAACAGGTTTATCGATTGATCACTAAACTCTAAAGCTGCATAGGTCTTAATGAAAACTATAGAAAGTTTAGGAATTAGGAGGGATTATAAAAAATGGCTTCAAGTAAAGAATATTTAGACTTTATTTTAGAACAAGTATCGGAATTGGATAATGTTAGTTATAAAGCCATGATGGGAGAATTTATTATCTATTACAATGGAAAAATCATTGGTGGAATTTATGATGATAGGTTTTTAGTAAAGCCTGTGAAGTCTGCAATAGCACTTATGCCAAATGCAAAGTATGAGCTACCCTATGATGGAGCTAAGGAAATGCTATTGGTAGATGATGTTGATAATAAAGAGTTTCTCATTGGATTGTTCGATGCTCTGTATGATGATTTACCTGCACCAAAACCAAAGAAATAATCAAATTAAAACTTGTGAGGATGGGATAATACAGTGAATGAGAAAAATAATGAGATAATTTTATTTGAAACACATGATCAAGAAGTTAAGTTGTCAGTTTCTCTTGAAAATGAGACAGTATGGCTGAGTTCTAATCAAATGGCATTGCTTTTTGATAGAGATGAAAAAACGGTTCGTAAACATGTTAATAATGTTTTTAAGGAAAATGAATTAGACAAAGAAAACAACACGCAAAAAATGCGCGTTGATGGAGTTAAACAGAAAGTTCCATTTTATAGTTTGGATGTCATCATATCTGTTGGTTATAGAGTCAAATCCCAGCGTGGAACTGAATTTAGACAATGGGCGAACAAAGTTTTAAAACAATATATCTTGAATGGGTATGCAATCAATGAGAAACGACTTCTTGCGTTAAACAAAACGGTTGAGATTCAATCCAAGATAATCGCAAATGCACTGGAAGTTGAAGAGTCAGAGATACTTAGAGCAGTAAATCTATATACAGATGCCCTGCTTCTGTTGGATCAGTATGATCACCAGTCATTGAGTAAGCCTAGTGGAAGAAAGTCTTTGTATCGTATGACTTACGGTGATTGTAGAACAATCATTAACCAACTAGAAGATAGCTTTAGTTCGGATGTCTTTGGAGTTGAAAAAGAAGCAGGTAAACTTGAAGGGATACTTGCTGCTGTTTATCAGGATGTCTTTGGAGGTGAGGTATATCCATCACTAGAAGAAAAAGCAGCAAACCTTTTATATTTCTTGATAAAGGATCATCCCTTTGTTGATGGATGTAAGCGGGTTGCAGCATCCATATTTTTGGAATTTCTAGGGAGAAATGACGCATTATTCCGGAATGGAGAAAAGGTAATTAGCGATGGAGCTTTAGTAGCAATTACACTCATGATTGCAGAGTCTAAGCCGGAGGAAAAAGACATAATGACTACTTTGGTTATGAATTTACTGAAGATATAGATAAATTAGTATTTGTAGAGGAGGGTTGATGAAAGATATTAGACCGGATTTTAAAGATATAAAATCATTTGAGGAATTTAACAGATACTATTGGTATCGAGAAGAGCTTTCGCAAATTTGTAAGTCTCTTGGATTAGAATACAGAAGTACAAAACAGGAGCTGAATCATATTATAGAACAATATTTCAAGAAAAATAGAATAGAAAAGTCTGTAATGAAAGTAAACAAAAAACAAGCCGAAGCGATAACCTTAAATTCACCGTTACTTGAATGTGGTTTTTCCTTCAATCAAAAATTTCGCGAGTATTTTTCAGCTGTAACAGGTATTAATCCATTTAAATTTAATGCTGATATGGCAACTGCATGGAGAAAAGTAAAAGCAGAAAATGACTTAAACTTTACAATTCAAGATATGCTTAAAATATATTATGGTGAATCAGATTACGCTAAGTATGATCATTCAGCTTGTCAATGGAATCAGTTCCTAAAAGATTTTTGTTTAGATAAATGTAGCAATCATTATTCTGATAAGTTAAAAGCTGCAGCTACCATTTGGAAAGAAGTTAGAGACTCAAAAAATGAAAAAGTTTATTCAAGGGAACTTTTAAAAAAATATGAGGATAAAATAGAGGAGTACCATAAATAACTTCCGGTCTGTATGGGAGAGTAAAATGTTAAAGATATTACATTTCAAGAGGATTAGGGAGATAGAAAAAGTATGCTGAACATTAGCCAACTATCTACAAAGTATAGAATAAAAAAAATGGAGGAAGAGGATATCTCTAGAATTTTGAATCTGGAGAATGGCAATCCTCTATACTTTGTGTATTGTCCACCAAAGCCATGTAGGGAAACGGTGCTGAATGATTTAAAAGCATTACCGGAGGGGAAAAGCTTTGAGGACAAGTTTTATATCGGCTTTTTTGAGAATGACCGCTTAATTGCCATTATGGACTTTATTCTCTCCTTTCCAAAAGAAGATACGATTTTCATTGGCTTGTTCATGATGGACAGTAAAGAGTCCGGAAAAGGGAAAGGGAGCGCTATCATTGCAGAGGCTTTAACTACATGGAAAAGTGAAGGTTATAAAAAAGTAAGGCTGGCCTATATGAAAGGAAATATGCAAAGCAGGAACTTTTGGAGAAAATGTGGTTTTACGGAGACGGGAGTAGAAAAAGAAAATGAGCATGGAATAGCGGTCATTATGGAATGTAACTGTCTCCAATTCCCCGAGTTTCCTTTGGAGGAAAGAATCGAAGTCAGCTCATATCATATGACATAGGAGAACTTTCAGGGCAAGTAATATGAAACTTGAATAAGGGTAGGCGTGGTAATTTCAATATTTACCTTGAGACTTTACGGAAAGAGGTATTTCTAAGCTCATGACAATGTTAAAATGATAATTAATTATTTGTATGTGTGAGGTTCTTTGGATTTTTAAGCATATAAAGGATTTCAATAAGGGAATTCAATAGTTCATAGTAAATGAGAGGTTTTAAGATGGATAATGAAGTTAAAATCTTTGAGGGAAATCAGATTCGTTCACTTTGGGACAACGAGAAAGAAGAATGGTATTTTAGTATAGCTGATATTATTGGTGTTTTAACGGACAGCAAAGATTTTGGAGCTTATTGGAGAAAGCTAAAGCAAAGATTGAAAAAGGAGGGAAGTGAGGTCGTGACATTTTGTCACGCACTGAAATTAAAATCCCCTAAAGATGGAAAAAGTTATAAAACGGATGTAGCTAATGTGCAGGGGATTTTTCGCATTATTCAATCCGTACCATCTCCCAAGGCGGAACCCTTTAAGATGTGGTTGGCAGAGGTTGGAAAAGAAAGAATAGATGAGATTATTGATCCGGAGTTGACGATAGATAGAGCTTTGGAAACTTATGTGCAGAAGGGATATTCCAGAGAATGGATTAATCAGAGATTACAAGCCATTCAAGTAAGAAAAGAACTGACTGATGCTTGGCAAGACCATGGAGTAGAAGAGGGCAAAGAATATGCCATACTGACCAATGAAATATCTAAAGCGTGGAGTGGTATGACAACAAGAGAGTACAAGGACTTCAAAGGATTAAAGAAGCAAAATCTTAGGGATAATATGAGTAGTACCGAGTTAATATTAAATATGCTTGCAGAAGCGGCTACGAAGGATATTACTAATGCGACAAATCCCTATGGATTAGAAGAGAATAGGCAAGCTGCAAGAGATGGTGGTAAAATTGCCGGAAATGCTAGAAAAGAAATTGAGGAGCATACCGGAAAAGCAGTTATTACCTCTCAAAATGCAATTGATTTTGGAAAGTTGATTAGCGACGTAACGAAAGAGCTGCCTGAAAACAGGATAGATAGGAGTAAAAAGAAATGATTAATATCGGAAAGCTGGAGAGTGAATTATAGGAGTCGGCAGATTTACTCCGCTCAGGTTCACCGCTAACATCAAATCAATATTGCATGCCTGTTCTTGGTCTTATTTTATCAATTTTGACAGCTTTTCTGACATTCTTGCTTGGTATAGTAACAGCGTTACTGTATATCGTTATGGTATTCTGCATATTTGGAGCAGTAGTTTCTTTCGTTTAAGGAGAAATCGGAATAGGTATATCCGGATTGGTTATCGGTTTCCTGTTTAGTCCTTATGGACTTCCTATGATAGGAGCAACAGTGATAGCGTTTATCGAATTGATAAATGATAGGATAAAAGCGGTGTAGACAAATTTGAATTTGTTGAGGTGAATATTAGTGAATATAATTTTTGAAAATGGAATTAATGAGTTTAATGGACACGAGTTAGCTGCATGGTCCAATGAAAAAGGAATAGATTTTCAGGAACAATGGATGGGACCAACGATAGAATATCCATTAAATTATAGTAAACTAAAAAGTTTAGAAAATTTATATTCAATTTTTGCTGATAAGGAGTTTATTGGAGTTATTCAACAGGTTAGAATCTATGAAGATAATATACACATAGGAAGATTTATAATAAACCCAAGTAAGACAGGAATGGGATATGGTAAAGAATCATTAAAGGAGTTTATAAATTATTGTTTTAAAAATGCTGTTATTAAAAGCATTTCTTTAACTGTATTTGGTTATAATAAAAGTGCGAAAGCATTATATGAAAAGTTAGGATTTAAAATAGTAGAAACCATAAATAAGCCAGATTTAAAATACATAATGAAAAAGTATAGATAAATTATCTCTGCAAAATCCCAGTTTGTAGAGGGGGAGAGAAAACGAAATGGACTTATGGGAGCAGATTCAGAATAATACGGAACTCCATACTATGCTTATGCGAGAGTGTGATATTTGCTTTTACAAGCAGCTTCAGGAAATCCAGTTTATGGAGAATAATGAAAACTATTCTATGCAAGCTAAGGCATTTGCACATGATGCAAGTGGCGGAGAATTTGTATTTTTAGAGGATGAAAGTATTGGCTTTATCGGTAGTGAAGGAGAGGTGGGAAGAATTGCGGAAAGTCTTGCAGAGCTTCTGACCTTTTTAATTCACGCAGGAAATCTATTTGACTTTAACTGTAAGAAGATTTATCAAAGGGAAGGCTTGCTGAGAGCCTTTTGCGAAGGCTATCTAGCCAAAATCCGAGAAGAGTATCATAAAGAAAATAAGGACTGGGATAAGATTCGGGGGACGTTGGCGGAAGAACTGTCACTTCCGTTTCATCCGGAGCAGTTGGCGGATGTGGCAATGCAGTTTTATAAAGCAGCGATAAGAGAGCCTTCATTTTCCTGCAAATATATGGACGGTATGGAGGAATATACTTGTGATTCCATACTTTCCGATACGGTAGGGATGTGGGTGAAAGAACTTAGCGGAATGACGAAAAAGGAGATGGAAAACAATCATGAGCATCTATAATTGGATACAGAAAGTACTTTTTGAGAATTACGAAGAATGGCACATGAAAGACCCCCTTTACGAGGGAAACGGATTTCATATCAGCGGAATTGACAATACACTAAAAGCGATGCATGACGGATATATTTTTTATACAGAGCTGACCCCGTCCCATGCCGTAAAGGGCTGTACATCGATGAAAGCGGTAGTCGGGAAAAGCAAAGAGCTGGTCAATTTATATTTGAAAATAGAGGATAAAAAATATCTAATTTCCGACTTAAGCTACAGCGATGCCGTAAAGATTATGAGGGCATTTGTGAAAAAGGAAGTTCTTCCTGATGAAAAGACTTATACGGAAGTGATAGGAAATGATGATGCAATCGTAAAATCCGCATTTGAAGAATTAACAAAGCTCCTGATGGCAGACTCCAAAACAGCGCAGCGTTTCCTGAAAAAACACAAGCATGAAAGTATGGAAGATATGGATCATGCCTGGGAAGAGCTTTTTTTCGCATTAGAGCGGAAAGGAAAGCTTATAGAACTGGATTGGAAAGCAAGGAAGGATAGCTTTATTCCTGCTGTGCGTAAATTAAGTGCCGGACTAAATCTTGTGCCGGATGAGAAAATACTGAATGATGAAGAGGATATTCCAAGGTGGGGAAATATTCTGAATGCCCAGTGGACAGAGTATGTTTTGTCTGCTATGGATATAGGAAGTGACAGCTATGCACTGATGGTTCTTAGCAAGGAAGACTTTGAAAAAGCAAGGGAGTTGGCGAAAGTAATCTTGCATAGAATAGCAGTGATTGAAGAGATGTGAGAAGAGAAGTGAAATGAGAAGTCTGAGAAAAATCTGAGGTGGAAATAGACATGGAAACGCTAAACAGCATCATTCAAAAAATGGAAGCCTGCATTCAAGATAATGACGATCTTGAAACCGTGATGATGGACTGCATGGAAGAAATTGAAGAAAACTATAATCAATTAGACTCCGTACAGCCCTTGCTTCGGCTGATGGAAAGGCATCCTTTGACAGACTTTGGAAGTCCGGGACCAATCGTCCATTTTGTGGAGAGATTTTATAAAAAAGGATATGAAGAAGAACTTCTTCTGTCCTTAAAAAGAATGCCTACTTTACATACGGTATGGATGCTAAATCGTATTATCAATGGAACAGATCAAGCGGAAGTCTATTTAGATATTCTGAAGGGAATTTCTGAAAATGCATCCTGCGATAAGGAAATCAGAGAAGAGGCATTACATTTCTTGTCGATTCATTAAACTGTAATAGAAAAGGTGATAAATATGAACTTGGCAAAAATTTCAGCAAACGGTCAGATTACAGTGCCTGTAGAAGTGCGTTATGGAAGAAAGGTATAATGAATAATAAGTCGATAATGAAAGCATTTTTATTTCCAACATTGCTTCATATAACAGCAGTTGCAGTACTGGTTGGAATTCTCAAAGAAAAAGGATATGGATTAGGCTACCATTCTTTTTTGGGAATGGTTTTTATTATCATTGGAGGTGTGTCGTCTGCCTTTTGGGGCGTATTTTATCAAATTAAATACAATGGGAAAAAGCCTTTGCGTATAATAAAGGATTTTTTCAAGATAAAGCAGCCATTTAAAATCTATGCAATGGTAATCGTATTTTTAATTATAGACTTTTGTTCTGTGGCAATAAGTAAGGGATTCAAAATTGAAAATGTATGGATTCCGATAACTCTATTCTTTAAGGCCATTCTATTTGGTGGAATAGAAGAAATAGGATGGAGATATTCTTTTCAGCCCTGTTTAGAGAAAAAGCTTTCCTATATCGTTGCGACGATGATGACCTTTGTGTGCTGGGAAGTATGGCATTTTTTGTTCTTTTTTATTGATGGTAGCATTGCAATGGTTGATGTTCTTAATTTCTCGTTGGGACTATTCACAAACTGTTTCATACTATCGGCATTATTTGCCTATTCAAATAGTTTATGGATATGTGTAATGACACATGCACTAATGAATACATTATCTCAAATTACTTTCCATGATAATGTAATTATAGGGAATGCATCCAAAGTAATATGTATAGTTGCTGCTATTTTGTTAGTTCATGCGACAAAGAAGGCAAATAGCAGCTTAATGAAAGCTGACAATGTTTCTACCGTTGGATGAGCAAAAGTTCAGCAATTTGATAGGAGACTATACCAAGGGCAAGGATACGGGAAATCAACGTATTATTGTAAAAAATACAGATTACATTGAAAGCGAGGTGAAGCGAGTGTTAATGAATTCGTCGGAGTATATCTCCATTGTTGAGAAGATAAAGAGTGAAATTACGAGTGCGCAGTATCGGGCAGCTGTTCATGTAAACGCAGATATGTTGCTCCTATATTATGACATCGGTTGTGTCATTAATGAGCACAAAACTTGGGGAAACAAATTCATTGATAACCTTGCGTCCGATATTCGCATGGCGTTCCCGGAAAGCAAAGGTTACTCTGTTCGCAATCTAAAGTATATGGCAAAATTTGCTGCTCGTTTTTCAGATAGAGAATTTGTGCAAGAGGCACTTGCACAAATAACTTGGTATCATCATATTGCCTTGATGGATAAACTGAAGAGTGCAGATGAACATATATGGTATACGAAAGAAGCGGCAAAGAATGGCTGGTCCCGCAATGTGCTGGTGCATCAAATCGAAAGCGGACTATATCAGCGGCAGGTGCTGGTTGATAAGGTTTCTAATTTTGAGAGCCGCTTGCCATCACCGCAAAGTGAGTTGGCAGCGCAGACCATGAAAGACCCGTATGTGTTCGACTTTATCCCATTCCGTGAGGAGATGTTGGAAAGAGATATTGAGCAGGCGCTTGTTCGCGACGTTACTAAGCTTCTGCTGGAACTTGGAACAGGATTTGCATTTTTAGGCAATCAGTATCATCTTAATGTCGGGGGCGATGATTTTTATATTGACTTATTGTTTTATAATCTGAACCTGCGGTGTTATGTAGTTATCGAGTTGAAAGCAGGAGATTTCAAACCGGAATATGCCGGTCAGCTGAACTTTTACCTATCTGCAGTAGATGGAATCCTAAAGAAAGAGGAAGACAATCCGTCCATCGGCTTACTGCTCTGCAAAAGCAAGAATAATTTGGTTGCAGAATATTCCCTAAAGGACATTTCAAAGCCGATTGGTGTGAGTGAATATAAAGTCACCCGAAGTCTTCCAGATGCCCTGGAAGAGCAGTTGCCGTCGGTTGAAGATATTCAAAAGAGAATCAAGTAAATTAAGCTTTGGAAACAAAAGGGTATTTTTCTATGAGATTATTATCCAGTTCCATCATGTGAAGAAGCCGGCTGGATGAACCAGAAGGCTGGTTGATGCCGGCTTCCCATGCCTCTACAGTTTTAATGGAAACACCCATATAACTTGCAAAGTATTTTTGAGATAAACCGGTTGAGGCTCTGATTTTTTTTATATCATTCGCTTCGTATACTTTAAGCGGAATTACGGTGATCCGATGTCTTTTTAACGAAGGAGTCTCTTTTTTTGCGTCTTCCAGTGCTTCATTCAGCCCGGACAAAATGCTGTCGAATACGGGTTTTCTACTCATTATTTACCTCCCATAAGATATCCCAATTTTGGGAAAACTCATTGGTTTGAATAAATGTCCTTGTCATAGTATTGTCTCCTGATATAATACACCCTATTAAATAGGGTGTCAATGATTATTGAATTGCTTTAATGAAAAATAAAAAATTGAATCAAAAATGAGGAGTAGTATTTTGATAATGTTTTAATCGATACAGAATATTGGGAATATGCAACTATAGCCATTGAAAAGCTATAGAAGATAAATAAGTGTATAGAATACATGGGAAATAAAGTGCTTGAGTGGAATTATGTTTTAGAAATTTATTGAATTGCTTTTTTATGTTTTAAAGATTGGAGAGAAAGCCTTGAGGTTATAGTTCTTTTCACGAGATATATAATATGCCTAAAGTATAGCACAAAACGAATCGCGTCGAAGAGATTTTCGTGGAAATTTGGTACAATTTATTTAATTATTCTTGCTTCAAGTGACAAATAAGGGAAAATATAGTTTAATGAAAGCTAGCCATTCAAGTTGGGGGGTAAGGAGGAAAAACATGAAAAAGTATATGGGAATCGCTTTAGCTGTTATTTTTATTTTTGTATTAACAGCTTGCGGAGCGAAGAAGGAAATCAGCCTGCCGGAAGCAAAGGACATAACGGAAATTGAAATAACGGAAAATCCTTCCGGAAATACTGTAAAAATTACGGAACAGGATGAAATAGCTAAAATAGTGAATGACATCAAAGAAAATACTAAAGATACAGGAGGAAAAAGTTATAATGAACAGCCTGCAAACATTAAAAAATTTCTGGCTGTTAGCTTTTATTATAACAATACGGAAAGGAACTGGGAGGTCGTTTATCTATATGAAAATAGAAATAAGACCTATGCTGAACAACCCTATTCAGGGATTTGGAAGATCAAAAAAGAAGTATTTAAAGAGATTAGCGGTAAATTAAAGCAATAAAGGGACAATGTAAAAGGATTTTGACACACACTATAAGTGATGTAAAAGCCATTTGCTGGACGACAGGGGGCATTTTCCCTACAATAAAAATGCCAGGGAGGTGCAGTAGCATGGAGCATAATATTAGAAACAAAATCATTATCATACTTTCTTATCTGTTGATTTGGGCACTTGCCATGATTGTGTTTTGGTTTTTTACAAGTGGAAGTGATGCGATGGGCTACAGCTTGATGTTCCTTTGGATTATTCTACCGGTAACAACATTTGTTGAGTCCGTGCTGATTGGGAAAAATGACTTTTGGGGAAAAGGAAAATGGGGATCTACCCTTTTCTTTGGCCTAATGTATATGCTTGCTGAATATGGTACATTTAAAATGGCAAACAATATTGCTTTCAACAAGCTGAATGCCCCGGATTTCGGAATGATTGTAGCCGGAGTGATAATCTCCGCAATCGGTATCTTGCTGGGTTCGTTGTGGAAGAAAAAACACTAAATTTAAGGAGGTAATTCCTTGCGATATATCCTTTTCCTTCGAGGCGTCAATGTGGGTGGGAAAAATAAAGTTTCTATGACGGATTTAAAAGCCTTATTGGATAATGCAGGTTTTGAAAATCTTGATTCCTATATCAACAGCGGCAATCTGTTTTTTAGCAGTGCTGAAAGTCGTGAAACTTGCATTTCCAAAATAAGAAAAGTCTTAGATAGAAACTATGACTTTTCAATTCCCTTTGCTTTACTTACCAAAGAAGAGTATCTGGAAGAACAAGCGGAATTACCGGATTGGTGGGAAGAGGAGCTGGCAAGAAGAGATGTTTTGTTTTATTCCTGTGGTATGGATAAATCCGGAATTCTCCACTTTATAGAGAACTCTACATTTTACAATGAGAAAGTATATGTCGGGAAACAGGCAGTGTTTTGGGGGAAAATGGATGAGGCGGAATATCTAAAAACTACCTACCATAAAAAACTCATGAAGCAGGATTTCTACAAGCAAATTACGATTCGAAACGGAAATACCTTTGAGAAGATTGCAGAAATGTTGAGTAGCCGGGAATGAAAGAGATAGGAAAATGCATTGAACTTTAGGGAACTTCCTATTACTGATTAGTATAGAAAAGTTCCCTAAAGGAAAAGCTCTAAAAAGAAGTTGTGGAAGTATTAAGAACATTGAAGTGAAAAAAACGAAGTGTTCAAAACATCACTAAAGAATGTATACTAGGTAGTATTATTACGATAGTTTCTATGTTTTATTATCTTATTTTGTAAATTGATTGAAGGAGGGAATTTTGCGTTCGGAAATCTTTTCTTTTGTTATTTATATGATTCATGCCTGCGCAAACCGTTGGAGGAAGACGCCTGCACAGGTATATCTTGTTTTAAAACAGAGTGGCTGTCTTAATCATTACCTGGTTCCGAATTATGATATTTTACATACACAGAGTACTGATTTTGTTGTGAAAGATATTGAAGAATATCTTGCCCAAAAAGAGGTGATAGTATGATAGTATATCATGGTTCAAATCAGCATGTAGAAAATCCTGATGTAAAACATAGCCTTCGGAATTTGGATTTTGGTTCCGGATTTTATGTGACCACGGTAAAAGAACAGGCAGAGAAGTGGGCAAAACGAAGAGCGGATTTAATGACAGGAAGACCGATTATTAATAGCTATGAGCTTAGTTTGGATAAAACAGATTTTAATGTGAAAGATTTCGGAGAGGATTTGGACTCTTGGATTGATTTTGTGTGTAATTGTCGTGAGGGGAAAAAGGATTATTTGCAATTTGACATTATTATTGGAAAAGTTGCAAATGATAAAGTTTTTCGAGTGGTTGATATGTATCATCAAGGGATATGGGATAAAGAAAGAGCGATAAAGGAAATTCGTGTTTATCCCAATTATGACCAGATTGCTTTTATTTCTCAAAGATCAATTGATGAACTTTTAGAATTTGTTTCAGCAGAGGAGTTAACATCATGACAGAGGAAGCTTTAGAGCAGTTTTATCAAGAAAGTCTGGAAGAAAGATTGATCCAGAATATTGCAAAAGAGTTGCATTTATCTTTAGAAGAGGCGATGGACTGTTATTATAAGAGTAGGCTGGCAGGCATGATTCAGGAGGGAAAGGAAGGAGTGCAGTATCTGGATTATAGGGCTTTAACTGCGCTTTTTATGGAAATGGAGAAGGCATAAAATTTATTTACAGTCCACAAATAAGCTACTTACAGGCAGTAATTCCGCCTTATTCTTCAAAGCTTCCGGCCATATACTTGCGTCCCCAGTCGCGCATGGAATGGATAATGTCTGTAAGGGTTTTTCCTCTTTCCGTAAGGGAATATTCGGTTTTGGGCGGAACCACAGGGTAGACTTTCCTATGGATTATTCCGTCATGTTCTAATTCCTTAAGTTGCTGTGTCAACATTTTGGCGGTGGCTTGAGGAATATATTTTTGTAGCTCATTATATCGCAAGGTTCCATCGTGGATGAGATGGCAAAGGATAATCATTTTGTACTTTCCGCCAATCTGAGAGAGCGTTGCCTCTACGGGACAATGAAACAATTTTTCTGAATTTGAAATTTTTTTTGTCATTTTTTTGCTCCAAATTCTTCCGGAAATTCGCAGAAAAAGTCAATAAAATCAAGACTTTATCATGGTTTCTAAAAAGTAAGTATATTACTAAAAAGTGAGTATCTCACTGAAAAGTGCGTTCTTGCTGAAAATATACTAACTGTTTAGGATAACATAATCAAGTTGGTAAGAAAAAATGATATCCAACAGAGATGAACTCATAGAACAGAACAAAGTATAGTAGGAAGAAAAGAGGGAAAAAATCATGGATTTTATAACACTGGCAAAGAGTCGTTACTCTGTTCGCAATTATAGCGAGAGGCAGATAGAAAAAGATAAGCTGGATAAGATTTTAGAGGCGGCGCATATCGCACCCAGTGCCAGAAACAAGCAGTCTGCCAGAATTTATGTTGTGCAAAGTACAGAAGGAATTGAAAAGCTTCGTTCCCTTACCAGATGTGCGTACAATGCGCCAACAATTCTGATGATTGGCTATGAGGAGTCCGAGCAATATCGGAATGAAATGGAAGAGGGAATCGTTTCCGGTCAGCAGGACGCCTCTATTGTGACTTCTCATATAATGCTTGAGGCGGCAGAGCTGGGACTAGGCTCTGTATGGGTGGATGGGTTCCCAAATACCGAGACGGCAGAAGTATTTCATTTGCCAAAGTCTGTAAAGCTGGTATGCCTGATGCCTCTAGGCTATGCGGCGGATGACGCAAAGCCGGCACCGATGCACGAGAAGTATAGACCTCTTGAAGAAATGGTGAAGATACTATAGAGAAGAACTCCGGCAGAAGGATTGCGTACGAAAATAGAGTGATTTTTAGACATCCGAAAAATAATCTGAAAATATCTTAAACAAAACAAGACTTTATACGGCGACTAATCTAAAATGAGACTTTAGATTAGTCGCTGTTTAGTATAGTATTAAGAATAGAAGGACGCAGATCAAATAATTGCATGACTGCACATCTATAGAATAGACAGAAATGGCTTTAGTGAATAGATTGGAAAAGATATGAAAAAAATTAGTAAAAGCATAATAATCAGTCTCATTTTGGGCATCCTATTCGGTCTTATTCTTCTATTTATCAAGTTAAGGCTTCAGCTTAGTGAAGAAGAAACCATGCGAATTTACATTTTCTTGTCGATAGCAGTGCTACTCATCAGCGTTATTATAAATCTGTCTTATAATTTCTTCTACGGAAAGAAAATCAACGCCCTTACCTCTTTACTCGGCGAGGCAAAGTATGATGAATACCTGGAAAAGATAACAGCGATTCGGGACAAGGTAAAATCCAAGCATCTTAGAGCTATTGCCGAGCTGAATCGTACTGCGGCATTAACAGGAAAAAAAGAATATCGTGCTGCGGTGGAAATCCTAAAGGAATTGGAGCCCAGGGTAAAGAAAATGCCTTCTGTAGAGATGGTAAGGAGGATGAATCTTTGCCTGAACTATTTTTATTTAAGGGATTACAATGAAGCGGAGGCTCTCTATAAGGATAGTGAAGTGCTTTTTGGAAAATACAAAGAGAATGCGTTCTATAAAAAGAACTTTACCATTCTGGATATGTTTCTGGATCTATGCTGCTATGAAAAAAAGGAGGGCATGGCGGAACGAATTCAGGAAGCAAGAAAGCTGTATCCGGAAAAGCAATTGCAAGAGGATTTTGAGTATCTGGAGGGATTCTTGGAAGAAAGGTAGAATAAACGGAAGGTAGAAGGGATAGAAAGGTATAATGGAAAGATAGCCTTAAAGGAAAGAATGGTAGAAATGAAAGATCAACTTCATGGAGAGATAGGTGCAACGAATGGAATTTATTCAGGATGAAGTTCTTAGGATGACATGGTTAAGCCGTTTACTGCGTTTAGCTTTAGAGGAGCTGGGGCTGAATGTGGACAGTCGTATCGGGGGCAGTTTGCATTTCTTTTTATATGACTGTGTAAAGATTACGATTTACCTTTGTGTGCTAATTTTTGCAATTTCCTATGTGCAGAGTTTTTTTCCGCCGGAAAGAACGAAGAAGATACTGGGGCATTTTCGGGGGCTTTCTGCCAATCTGGTAGCTGCTCTTTTGGGGACGGTTACTCCCTTTTGCTCCTGTTCTTCCATTCCGATTTTTATGGGATTTACGGCAGCAGGACTTCCCTTAGGGGTGTCTTTTTCCTTCCTGATTTCCTCTCCCATGGTGGACTTGGGAAGTTTAGTATTGCTAAGCGGTATATTTGGGATAAGGATTGCTTTTGTCTATGTCCTTTTAGGACTGTGCCTGGCAGTTTTAGGCGGAGCTGTGATTGAGCATTTAGGCATGGAAAATGAAGTGGAGGACATTCTTCGAGGGGTATCGGCTGTAGAGCAGGACATTCCCACATTATCCTTTAAAGAACGACTTTCTTATGCCAAAGAGCAAGTGAAAACGACTTTTCGAAAGGTTTTTCCCTATATTCTTTTAGGGGTGGGAATCGGATCTTTCATTCATAACTGGATTCCTAAGGCTTGGGTTCTTTCTTTACTGGGAGCAAGGAATCCCTTTGGCGTGATTCTGGCGACCTTGGTGGGGATTCCCATGTATGCGGACATTTTCGGAACCATTCCTATAGCGGAATCACTTCTTTTGAAAGGCGCGGAGCTCGGGACGGTACTTTCTTTTATGATGGGAGTGACAACGCTGTCGCTTCCTTCTATGATCATGCTTCGGAAGGTGATTAAACCGAAGCTTTTGGGAATTTTCGTAGGGATATGTGTGGTTGGAATTATCCTGATAGGCTATCTTTTTAATGCGTTGCAGGCGGTACTTCCGCTATGATTTAGAAGGGATATATGCAATAGAAGAAGGCAATACTTTGACGCTTTTTTCTTAGGAGGAATAATGGAAAAGAAGAAGTTATTTGTTTTAACAGGCTTTTTGGGGGCGGGAAAAACCAGCTTCCTACAGCATGTTTTGGAGGCATTTTCCGATAAAAAGCTTGCGGTGATTCAAAATGAATTTGGAAAAATCGGGATTGACGGAAGCATTCTGCAAAGACAGGGGATTCCAATCAAAGAAATCAATCGAGGTTCCATTTTTTGCTCCTGCCTTCAGTTGTCCTTTGTGGAAGCCTTGGCGGAGCTTGCGAAAAGCGATGCGGAATCTCTTTTTGTAGAAAGCTCAGGGCTCGCGGATCCGTCCAATATCATGGATATTTTAGAGAGCGTGAAGCTGTTGGCGGGGGACGTGTATGATTTTCAGGGGGTAATCTGCCTGATTGACGGCGTGCATTTCCCGAAGCAGGTGATGGATACGGAAACGGTGGACAGGCAGTTAAAGCATTGTGATGTTGCCATCATCAATAAAATAGATTTGATTTCAGAAGAGCAATACAAAAAAGTCTTTTCCTTGGTTCGGGGAGTGAATCCGCATTGCCAAGTTTTATCCTGTGCTCATGGGCAGGCGGACTTAAGCTTTATGAAAGAAGCCTTTCTACAGGGGAATTGGGCATTTTCAGAGGAAAGCTTAAATACGGTGGACAACAAGCCGAAGACGATTTCTTTACTTTGTTCGGAAAATGTAGAAAAGAGGAGATTTCAACAATTTCTGCAAGCGATTCTACCGGAATGCTACCGAATCAAGGGTTTCTTCCTTTTAGATCGGAGCTGGATGCAGGTGGATGTGGTGGAGGAATTAATCGACTATAAGCCCTGCCCTGAGAGGGAGATTTCCGAGCTGGTATTTTTGTCGAAGGTTGGACCGAAGGTGATTCGGAGCATTGATGGAGCTTGGAAAAAATATATGGACTCTCCTATGAAATTAAAGAATTAACGCAAAGAAGTTCTTGTCAAAGCATAGAAGCTTGAAAGCAAAAAAGCAGAAAAGGAATTCAGCGAGGGAAGGAATATGGAAATCAAGGTAATCGGTGCAGGCTGTAAGGAATGTGATACGCTCTATCAAAATGTAGAAGAGGCGGTAAAGGAGCTGGGAAAGGATGCCAAAATCGAGAAGGTAGAGGAGTTAATCGAGATTGTAAAGCTTGGAGTACTCAGTGCGCCATCCCTCATGATTGATGGGAAACTTATCGTAAGCGGACGGGTTCCCGGAGTTGGAGAGTTAAAAAAGTTATTGTCTTAAAGGAAGGATAAGCATGATGCAAAAGGTGAAAACAGTAGCCATTGTCAGTCTCTCCAGCGGTGTTCTGGGAGAAGACTTTGTGCAGCATGAAGTAAAAATAGGCCTGGAACGGCTACGTCGTTTTGGGTTGGAAGTGAAATTCATGGAAAATGCCTTGAAAGGCTTAGACTATCTGAAAGAGCATCCGGAAAAGAGGGCAGAGGATCTCTTACAGGCTTTTTCCGACGATTCGATAGATATGATTTTATGTGCCATAGGGGGAGCGGATACTTATCGCCTACTTCCCTATCTTTTTGAAGAGGGACAATTGGAAAAGGCCGTAAAGCAAAAGATTTTCCTTGGCTTTTCCGATACCACGATGAATCACTTGATGCTTCATAAATTGGGGATTAAGAGCTTTTATGGACAGGCTTTTATTCCGGATATTTGCGAATTGGAAGAGGAAATGTTGCCCTACAGCGAAAAATACTTTTTGGAACTGATACAAAGCGGAAGCATTCGTTCTCTTGAACCGAGTCCGATTTGGTATGAGGAGCGGACAGATTTTGGACCGAAAGCAATAGGAACAAAACGAGTTAGCCATGAGAATGAAGGCTTTTTACTCTTACAGGGCAGTCCTGTTTTTCAAGGAGAAATCTTAGGGGGCTGTATAGATACCCTCTATGATATCTTTGACACAACGAGGCACGAGGACTCTGTCAGCTTATGCAAAAAGTATGCACTATTTCCGGATTTGGCAGACTGGAAAGGGAAGATTCTTTTGCTGGAAAGTAGTGAGAATCAACCCAATCCGGAGAAGTATCGGAAAATGCTTAAAGCTTTAAAGCAAAGCGGTATTTTCGAAGTCCTCAGCGGTGCGCTGGTGGGAAAGCCTATGGATGAGCGTTATGCCAAGGAGTATCAGGAAATTCTTCCGGAAGTGATTGGTAATCCCACTCTTCCGATTGTATTCAATCTGAATGTGGGACATGACACTCCCAGAGCGATTATTCCCTTTGGCATTATGGCGAAGGTGGATGTTTCGGCACAAAGAATCAGCTTTACGGAAGACACAAAAGTTTCACAACTGAATTAGCACTCACGATATGTTATAGCGTGTCACAAGCTCATAAAAGATTTGCAGACTTGGTTGTTGCCCTTTATTTTCAATATTGGTAAGGTAACGCGGAGAAATATTCATTGCGTCGCTTACATCTTTGTGACTTTCCTTTCTCGCTGTCCGCGCTGCTTTTATCGCTTGCCCGAAAGCTGCGAAGTCATAAAGTGGTACAGGTCTTTTTGCCATAATTATTCACCCTGCTATATTGTATAGTTCCTAACTTTTTCAAGATACGTCTACACAATTCCCACTACTGACTTAAATAATTCATTTTATTTATCCAGTTAAAAGAAAAATGCTGGTAGTAATGTAATCAACTACTAGCATTTCCGTTATTATTTCAGAGGATTAAACAATCTCTGTATGTGAATTATATGAATGATATGCTTTTCCCCAATCACATAGTTGCGCTAAGATTGGTTTAAGGGTAGCCCCCAATTCGCTTAATGAATATTCAACTTTAGGCGGTACTTCCGGGAACACCTTTCGAGTGATAATTCCTTGTTCCTCTAATTCCCGAAGTTGCTGTGTCAAAGTCTTTGTAGTGATATTACCTAAAACCCTTTGTAATTCATTAAATCGGATTGTTCCGTTTGATAAATGCCACAGTATTTTTAACTTCCATTTTCCGCTTAGTATATTCAATCCGACTTCAACAGGACATTGTTCATCAACCGCTTGTGATTTTGCCATATTTTCCCATTCCTTTCACAGTATCAAGAAAGATACTTTATTTCAAAAAAGTGCGTACTTAATTTTACTCTATATTAGTGCTATCCTCATTATATAAAACGTGTCAAGGAGGCGTAAATATGATTATTGATAGTCACGAACACATAATGTTTCCAGCAAAAATGCAGTTAGACAAAATGGACGCTGCGGGAGTAGATAGGGCAATTCTTTTTTGTTCTGCTCCGCACCCCGAAAAAGCAAACAATCTGAATGAGCTTGAAACAGAAATGAACACATTATACAAAATTCTTGCAGGAGTAAATAGCAAAGAAGATAATATTAAGCGATTGAAAAAAAATATTGTAGAAATCACCACAGCAATAAAAGAAAATCCTAATCGCTTTTGGGGGTTCGGTTCTGTTCCGTTGGCATTAAGTTTAGAGGAAACACAGAATTGGATAGACACACAGATTACCGCTAATTCTTTGTGTGGGATAGGTGAATTTACTCCCGGTAATGAACAACAGATTATTCAGTTAGGAACAGTATTTCAAGCAATAATGAATACAAGGTTATACCCTGTTTGGGTGCATACTTTTAATCCTGTTACATTAAGCGGTATTAAGCAGTTAATGTCCTTATGCGAAAAGTACCCAGAGGTGCCTGTTATTTTCGGGCATTTAGGTGGCTCTAATTGGATAGAAGTAATCAAATTTGCAAAGGAACATAAAAACGCTTATTTAGACCTTTCAGCAGCGTTTGCTTCTATTGCTACAAAAATGGCATTAGTTGAGTTGCCGGAAAGATGTCTGTATAGTTCTGACGCTCCTTATGGTGAGCCATATTTGTATAAGCAACTTATTGAGTTTGTAAGCCCTAGCCAATCAGTAGCAAAAAAGGCATTGGGGGAAAATATTTTAGAGTTGTTGGAGCGTATAAACCTAATTTAACATTTCCACTTTCTTTAATTAAATAACTTATCTGCCGGACGACGGCAAAAGAAAAAAGCCGTCGTAGAGCAGACATATTTTCACGCACGTATGAAGCGGCGGCTTTGATTTTCAGAGTCGCCGTTTCTTTGCGCTTGCACAAACCTATGACGACTTGCAGGGACATGGTAGCCGATTGGAGGTTGATTTACCGTGTCCGTTTTGGTTATTCATAGTGCCCATGAGTTACATCAATTAAAAAAAGCGTAGCTCCCTCTCCGGGTAATTCCGACTATGAATACGAACTGACAATTCAATATATTAGCTTTTTTGTTTCCTATGCGTTTGTTTGCGTTCTGCGAGCAAGCGCATTTTGTCTTTTCTATAACAGTATCCGCTCACATTATGCGACATACGGCTTGTACCAGAATGGCAGAAAAGAGAATAGACGTAAAAGTTCTCCAATATATTATGGGACACGCCCACATAGACGTGACGATGGACGTATACAACCATGTAAGTGAGATGTCCAGAATTGAGAGTGAAATCACTAGGCTGGATAGCGTAGCAATTAGCTGATACCAAAAATAAAAAATTGGTGTCAAATCAAGAAAAAGTGATGATTATAAGGAAGAAAAAGTGTTGCAAACCCCGTAAAATCAAGTTTTGCAAAAAAATCTCAAAAAATTAGCACTCAACGCTTGACAGTGCTAACAATTTGAGTATAATCATAATCAAGCAGAGGAACAGAGAAGACCGCAAGGACTTTAAAGGTTCTCACGATGATGAAGATTCTTCCCCTTGCTAAAAACAATGACGAGAAGTCAGAATTGAAATAAAGAGTATAAGGAGGAAAAAAGATATGTTAGCACCTAGCATTTTTGGAGAGAATTTATTTGATGATTGGTTTGATTTTCCGAGTTTCGGAGGTCTGGGCAGAGTAGAGAATAAGCTTTACGGAGACCGCAGCGGAAGATTGATGAAGACGGATGTTCATGAAAAGGACGGGCAGTACGATATGGATATCGATCTTCCGGGCTTTAAGAAAGAGGATATCAAGGTAGAGTTGCATGACGGCTATCTTCAGGTCAGTGCCGTGAAGGGCTTAAATGAAGAAGAGAAGGATGAGAAGGGTAAACTCATTCGTCAGGAGCGTTACTCCGGCTCTATGCAAAGAAGCTTTTATGTTGGGGACAGCATTAAACATGAAGATGTAAAAGCAAAGTTTGAACAGGGCGTTCTGAAGCTTTCTTTCCCTAAGGAAGGAGAGAAGAAACTTCCGGAGAAGCAGCCGATTATGATTGAAGGTTAAGGGCTGTAAAAAATCAAAATAAATAGATTTTCGGCAATATAGGTCTGAATGCGGGGTAGTCATAGCCCCAATTTCAGACCTATATTGCTTAGAAAAATCGATAATCGAGAGCCTAGACTTCTGCTTTTTTCCGTCTTCTTTTGTCGTCCTGTTTTCTTCATTTTACATACCGGTCCTTCCTTGAATAGATATATGATAAAAGTCACACAAAAATTGGTGGCATTTTCCACGGTTAGGGTTTTTATAGATAAAATATTTTTGGCTTGAATGGAGATTCATCAGGTAATCTCGCTCTCCATCGGTACGAGCTCATTAGTCTTTTCGGTTCATTCGACAGATTTTCCTTTTTTTATAAATCAAAATAGAAAAGATTGTGCTATACTATTTTCATCTTTAGAAAACGGCAAGAGAAGAGTTACTCGTATGAGGCAGAGGTTTATGCCTTCTCTTATATTTGACGATTAAGTATAGGTTACGGTGGACTTTTGTTAGTTTAGACCGAAGCTTTCGTGCTTATGAGACAGAAAGAAGATATGCATCTAAGGGCATAAACACGAAGGATATTTTTGTGAAAAACAGAGCATTCTATGTTGGATATTCGGAGCGGAGATGAGAAATAATTCCTTCATCAAAAAACATCAAACCGTCATTCTTTTGTTCCTCTCCATTTTGGTGGGGCTTCTTGTGATGCGCTATATTCTGAGTGATGTAGGACGAGTGCCGAAAAGTGATTATAAAATGCTGAAGAACATGAGCGTAGAAGTACAGCACGAGGATGGAAGTGTAGATAATTTTCAGAGCTATCTGTTTAATTTTTCTTCCCGAAAAGATCATATCACCATGCATCTGCCCTTGGAATCGGAATGGAAGGCGGAGTATCAGACGATAAATTTCTTTTTTTATAACAGTGTGGTGAAGGCCTACTACAAGGACCAGTTATTGGTGTCATACGGAGAAAATCTAAAAAGGCACATGATTGGACACCTGAAAATCAGTATACCGGTTCCTTTGGAGGCTTATGGGGATGAGATTCGGGTGGAAATCGATCCGCAGCTGGATATTCTGGAGGATAATTTTGATATTCCGATTTTGATGTCCAGAGGAACTGAGTTTTATTATCCGATGATTAGTCAGGAAACGACTTATCCTATTTTCGTGATGACCTTGATTGGATCCTTTATCGGAATCATCATTTTTGCTTTCTTCTTTAAGACTCATGTGTATGCCAGTGAGGGTATGTGGCTATTCTCGCTGGTTTTCGCCATTACTCTTTGGCACTTGGGAAATACCGGTCTGGCCTATTTGCTTTTCCCAAGAGAGGATTTAAGTGCGGTTTGTGAGTATGTGGGGATGTATTTGTTACTTCCCACGGCTCCTTTGTACGCCAGCTATGAAACCTCAAGGAAGGTGGTCAGAGAGTATCTTAGAGTAGTCGGCACCATTTTCTTGGCATTCTTCCTGCTTTGCCTGATTCTTTATATTTTCCCTACGGGATTTCAGTATACCGGGCATCTCCGTCTGGTACAAACGGCACAGATTGTAATGGTATTTTCCTCTATGGCAAGCCTGCTTTTCCCCGGAAAAAAGATAAAGAATAATTCAGATTATATTTTGGGTTACGGCTTGGTTTTTGTGGCTATATTCGGTATTCTGGAGCAGGTTAGAATCATTTTGGCCGGCAGTATTACGGAGAAGTGGCCGGGATTTTTGCAAAGCTTTGTTACCACTGGCTTTTCAAAGATTTTAATTCTGCTTTTGATTATTGTTTTTATTACTTCCTACGTATTTAAGGTTATTCTGATTGCCCAGGCCGGTATCGAAGAAAAGCATTTAAAATACCTGGCCTATACGGATCGGCTGACCGGTCTTGGAAACCGGCAGTATTTGCAGGATCAGCTGGAGGTTTTGGATCACAGTAAAAAGAAGGACTATGCCGCTATCTTTATGGATATCAACGACTTAAAGCTGACCAATGACCTTTATGGCCATGAGTCCGGAGATCGTTTGATTCAAATGGTGGCAGAGGCCATTCAGGATGCCATGGCAGAGGTGGAAGGCTTTTCCGGAAGAAACGGTGGTGATGAATTCGTCTGCATCGTGTTCCCCGCAAGTGCAGTGTTTGAGGTGGAAAATAAGATTAAAGAGTATTTGCGAAATACGAAGGAGAAACAGAATCCGCCCTTCCCTGTAAGCATTTCCATGGGAAGTGCCAGCTATCGAGAGGTTGCGGAGAAGCTCCCCATGGAAAAGAGAGAACATCTCACTGTGAGTCATGTGATTCGACAGGCAGATGGAAAGATGTACGACGATAAGTATAGAATGAAAAAAAGTAGAGATCAGGAAATTTCTTTTTAAATAATGGGAAACAAAAGGAAAAGGACTTTGAAAGAAGGTTATGGGGGTATCCCCGGTTCTTCCAAAGTCCTTTTTGATGTTAATGGAATTTAGCCGGTATCAGGGCTGGCATAAGGAATATGTTTAGCTCTGCTTAACGGTATTTCTGGAAAGTGATGTTTTGAATCAGGATAGGGTTGGATACAGGCGCATCATCTTGATTGGTTTCCTGAGAAGCAATCTTTTCTACTACGTCCATTCCTTCATAAACCTGTCCCAATACCGTGTAGCGTCCGTCAAGCTCGGGAATTCCGCCCACTTCCTTGTACTTTGCTTTTACATTCTCCGGAAGAGATAAAAGAGGAAGGGATGCTTCATTACGAATCTTACTGCACTGCACGATATAGAACTGATTTCCGTTGGTATGGGGACCGTTATTTCCTAAGCAAAGCGCTCCGTTAAAGTTGTGCAGCTCCATGTTTACTTCGTCAACGAAGAAACCGTTATAGCTGGACTTTGCCTCGTCTCCGGAACCATCCAAAGCACCGCCCTGAATCACGAAATCTTTGATGACTCTGGCAAATGGTGTACCGTTGTAGAAGCCCTGCTTGGATAGGGTAATCCAGTTCTGTACGGCAATGGGAGCCTTCTCCGGGAAGAGACGCATCTTAATTACTCCCGCATCGGTGGTCATAATGCAAACTTCTTCGCCTCGCTTTGGCTTATCCAACTGGTAGATCTTTACGTCGGATACATCTACGCCCTTATCCTTCCAAAGGATACCTACAATCTTCCATTTGAGTCCCTGTGCATCGCCCAGTCTGGCCATTTTCAGAAGGACAGTATGTTCCGTTACCTTGTTCTTTGCGTCGGTAGTCTGGAACTTTAATTCCATGATTCCTCGTAAATCATTGTACTCATCGGTTCCGTTTACCCGATGAAGTACCGGCATCTTGGTATAGGTATAGCGGATATCCTTCTTCCCCTCAAAAGTCCGGAAGTAGTTGCGAATAGCTTCCTTCTCCTCTTCTGAAATATCGGGAACAATGTAATCCTCGATACCCTTATGCTCCTTGATATCCTTGATGAATTCTTCAAAGCGTACTTTTAGTTCGCTTTCATCCCAATGCCGGGACAGGAGCTGCCAGCTTTGTACTTCGTCATCATAGTTTTTGGCAAAACCTGTGATGGCGGTGAGAGATAAGGCAGTCAGCAGTGCACAGCCGAATGCAAGAGCTGATTTCAGGAATGATTTTCTCATAAAGCCTCCTTTCTGTCATGAGAACTTGTGCTGATTTACAATCAATCTTTGTAAATCTGAATTTATATTTAGATAATAATACCAAATATAAACTATTTTTTAAATACTTTTTAGAGGAAAAATAAATGTATACAGAATGGGGAGGTGAAGCTATAGGAGCGGTATGGTTCAAAACCTACTAGGATAATATGGTTGCTATGAAACAGACTATGGAAATACAGTGGGCATGAAACAGACCATGGAAAATTGTAGTGATGGAACTGACAGGGCAAATAGGGTGTGGCATTTCTTTAGAATTCAAGGTAAGATAAATTATTATATTTAGAGCAAAACAGCTGAAAAAATAAGTGGGAGAGATCATGAAGGCAAGGCATTTAGAAATTTTAAAAGAGCAGGGATTTCCGGTTCCGAGGTTCATCCTGATCTCGGAAAATGAAGAAGTGGACCTATCTTTTTCCGAGAGAGACTGTTTTGCCGTTCGCTCCAATTTTTCTTCGGAGGACAGCGGAGAGCATTCCTTTGCCGGACAGTTTTTAACTCGCTTAAATGTGAAAAGGGAGAAGGTACAGGAAGCGGTACAGGAGGTCTTTGCCTCCTACGCCGGAAGTTTGGACTATAAAGAAAAGGCGAATAGAGGGAAGGCGGAATACGATTTAAAACAGCAGGGTAAAGCAGAAAAGAATGAGAACACAGAACGTCAGGAGAACACAGAACGTCAGGAGAACGCAGAACGTCAGGAGAACGCAGAACAGAAAAAAGCAGACTTGTTGGTAGAAACGGTACTCATTCAGGAAATGCTGTTTCCGGAAAAGTCCGGTGTTCTGTTTACAAAAAATCCAAAAGGAATTCTTAGTGAAATGGTGGTGGTTCTTGGACAAGGTCTGGGCGATAAGGTGGTGGAGGATCAGGAAAATGTACTGACCTACCACTATTTTCCGGGGGAATGCCTGTACCAAGAGGGGCAAGGTACCGTTATAGGTTTGGATGAGGATGAGCTGAAAACTTTGTTTAGCCTTGGAGAAGAAATAGAACAGCTTTTTCAAAAGCCCATGGACATAGAATTTGCCATTGAAAAGGGCAAGATTTACATATTACAGGCCAGAGCAATCACCACCTTAGACATGCATCTTCCTGTTCGGATTTTAGACAACAGCAATATCTCCGAAAGCTTCCCGGGAATTTGCCTTCCTTTAAGTGAGAGCTTTGCGGGAGAAATGTATAGCGGGATTTTTACTTCTCTGGGAAGACGTTTTTTGGGCAAGAAAGTCTCTTCCTACGAGGAGCTTTTTCAACGCATGGTGGGAGGATTTTCCGGAAGAATGTATTATGAAATCTCCTCCTGGTACGATATTTTGCGCCTTCTTCCCTTTTCCGGGAAAATCATTCCGGTATGGCAGGGGATGCTGGGGGTATCCAACGAAGAAATATCCTTTTCCAAGAAAAAACCGGGCTTCTTTTTAAAGTGCAGAATCGCCCTTTTATTTTGCTATTATTTTTTCGTTTCCCAAAGGAAAATGAAGGAGCTGGACAAGTTTTTCCAAGAGCGTTATGCCTCCTATAGCAAAAGAGTGGAAGAGGAGGAAGAAGCTCCGGCACTATACCGGATTTTTTTGGAAATGAAGGAAGACCTCTTACGGGAGTGGGATATTACTTTGATGAATGATATAGTGTCCTTTATCAGCACACATTTGTATGGGAAGAAAACGGCATTTTCCTTAGAAACCATGAAGCCGGTACGAGCGCTTTCCGCCTTAAAGGCGGTAGCAAGAAAGCATGGCTTAGACAGCGAAGAATACCGCAGGGAAAAGAAAAGCTATATTTCTGCCTATGGAGACCGGATAGAGGGAGAGCTGAAGCTGGAAACCAGAACCTACAGAAGCAATGAAGAACTACTGGATCGGTGGATTTTGGATGCTTTAGAGACGGAAGAGACAGATTGCTCGGAGAAAGATTGCGAAGAGGCGAGCCGTATGGAGAAGCCCTCCGAGCAGAAACGGCGAAAGTCCTTCCTCTATCGCCTTGCCGAATCCTCCTGTAACAACAGGGAGATTTCCCGTCTTCATCGCACAAGATGTTTTGGTCTTATGCGGCGGATTGTAGATAAAATCGGAGAGAAAACCATAGGCTTTGATGTGTACTATTTGAGCCTTGATGAGTTGAAGGAATTTCTATTTTCCGGCAAGGATTTCTCCCTGAAAATTGCGAGAGAAAGGGAACTTCGGAAGGCCTATGAAATGCTTCCTGTCTTGTCCAGGGTAAAGCTCCTGGGAAAGGTGGATAGAGATCCTTTGGCAGGAGAGATTCGTGTTTTAAGCTGTGAATCTTTCAAGGGGAAAAGCGAAAAGTCGAGAGTTCCATTTTCTGAAGAGCCCAAGAAGGTTGCAAGTAAAGGGAAAACGGAATCTACCCCAAGAGTTTTCTTTGGAAGGGGCGTTTCCAAGGGTATTTTCCGAGGAGAGGTTTTAAAGATTAAAAGCTTACAGGAGCTAAGAGCCACGGAGGCTAAGGGGAAAATCCTTTTAAGCTATTCTACAGACCCGGGTTGGTTCCCCTATCTGGATATGGCAGAAGGACTCATTACGGAGCGAGGCTCTCTTTTATCCCACAGCGCCATTCTCGCCAGAGAATTGGAAAAGCCTGCGGTGGTCAATATTCCGAAGATTATGGAAGAGCTGCAAAGCGGAGACATCGTGGAGATAGATGGGGATTTAGGCATTTGCAGTGTCATAAAGAAAAAGGAAAAATAGGATTGCAAGACAAGTGAGAGGGGAAATCCGAAACTTTATTCTCCCACTTGTTTTAAAATAGAAAGGGAAAATGGAGAACTATCAAATCAAAGCGGTAAAGGATCAAGGGGAGAAAGAGCAGTTTTTAAATCTTCCCGCTATGCTATATAAAAAGGCACAGCTTATGCAGGACAGGAAAATGGAGGAAGCAGTACTTTCCGGAAAGCACATTTTAGTACAGGGAAATCTTCGTTTTCTTCCCTTTCTTTGCGTGAGCCTAAAGGAGGGAAAAGAATGCGTAGTAGGGCGGATTGCTTTAACGCTGTATGAAGATGAGGCCTACGGTTTTGTGGGCTTTTATGAAAGTATAAAGGAAGAGGAAGTGGCTCTTTTGCTTTTAGAAGCTTGTGAAATGGAAGCCAAAAAAGCGGGGAAGAAAGGCTTGAAAGGGCCCATTGATCTTTCTTTTTTCGGCAGGTATCGCTTTGCTTTGGAAGAGAAAGTGCCCTACACCGGGGAACCTGCGAACAAAGCTTACTATCCTTATCTTTTTGAAAAAGCAGGCTTTCAGATTTGCGATACTTATATTTCTCACTTTTATGATGCTTTGGAGCCTTACTATGAGAATCTAAAGGCAAAGAAACGCTTGGAACATTTTCAGGAAAAGGGCTACCGATTTTTGCACCCTACAAAAGAGAACTTTGACCGATATCTTTCTGAAATTTATCCCCTTTTAATGGAGCGTTATAAGGATTTTCAAGGCTTTCGAAACATTTCCCGAGAAAGCTTTGTCAGCCTTTACAGCTCTTTAAAGTATATTGTAGATGAAGAAATGGTCTTTTTGGCTTATGATAAGGAGGAACTGAAGGGCTTTTTCCTCTGCCTTCCGGACTATGGAAATCTTCTGCAAAAGCCTCTAAGTCCGGTTCGTCTTTTGCAAATCCTTTTCAAAAGGAGAAGGCCAAGCTGCTACATTCTTTTGTATTTGGCGGTGAAGAAGGGGTCAGAGGGGCTGGGGCTTGCCTTTTCCCAGTTGGCCACGGAAGTGCTGAAAAGAAAAAAGGCCAAGTCTATTGCGGCACTGATTCAAAAAGGGAAGGCCAGCGAAGGCTATTTTCAGGATAAATGTGCGGGAAGTAGAGAGTATGTATTGTTAGTAAAGGAGTTTTTGTAAATTTCGATGAAGAACATCACGTTTCGACAAAGTGTGCTATGCGCCATTAAGGGACTTTATTTCGGACTTAAGACGGAAAAGAACTATAAATATTATCTGGGGATTAATCTCGCTTTTTTTCTTTTGGATTTCTTTTATTTGCAGGTGGATTTGGCTACCTGGTATGCCGTGATTTTAAGCTCTGCCGGTGTGTACGGTATGGAGTGTGTCAATACGGCAGTGGAGCATCTGTCGGATTTTACAACTAAAGAACAGCATCCGGAGATTAAGGCGACTAAGGATCTGGCGGCTGCGGGAGTGCTTTGTTTCGGCATTGCTTTCTTCCTGATTCAGGGGATTGCCATTGGAAAATATTTTATGGGGTAAATAGTATTTATGCAGTGGATTATGTCTTTATACATCACCATGTTTCCGGTGATTCTGGCAGGGGTTTTCAATATGCTATTTCTGAAAATTCCTTTTTTAAAAAACCGTTGCAGGCCTATTGACGGCGGAAAGAACTGGACAGACGGAAAAAGGATTTTCGGGGACAGCAAAAGTGTTTTGGGATTTATTTTAATGACGGTTCTTGCAGGCATACTGGAAGTCTTTTGGGGCTTTCTTCTGCAGGCCTTAGGGCATAATAAGCGAAGTCTTTTGTACCTGTATTTTGAAAATACATCTGCCTTTAATTTTCTGATTGGCATGCTTTTCGGCTTTTTGTATATGCTCTTTGAACTGCCCAACAGCTTTATCAAAAGGAGACTTTCGGTTTCCGCGGCAGAGCAGGGAGACAGAAGGCGAGGGCTAAAGCTGTTTTTCTTTATTTTGGATCAGATTGATTCCATGTTCGGGATTATGCTTTGTCTTGGCATACTGGTGCATCTTACACCGCCACAAATTTTATTTGCGATTTTCCTTGGGGGACTTACCCATGTTCTTGTGAACTGTCTACTGATTCTTTTTAGGGTGAGGAAATATTTATAAATAGTTGCTGAAGTAGGAATAGTAGGCTAAGAATATATTGTTGCATTAGTTGAGGAAATATTGATGAAGAAAATTTTTCTTGGGGTCTATCATCCCAGTGTGCTTTTAACCTATCTTGGACTTTCCATTTCTTTATACGGAATCTTCTTTTCGAAAACTTTGGTCTTTTCTTTGATTTTACTGATTTTAGCCGGACTTTGCGATACCTTTGACGGTATGGTGGCCAACTCTTTTCAAAGAAATGATCTGGAAAAAGCCTTCGGGGTGCAAATCGATTCTTTATCGGACCTTATTTCCTTTGGTATTTTTCCGGTGCAAATTTATCTTCAGTATTTTGCCAAGTTCGGAATCTTTTCTTTTCTGCTCTCGGCAGTCTATCTTCTGACCGTAGTGACCAGACTTGCTTATTTTAATGCCAGCGGAGGAGAAAAGAGGGAATATTTTACCGGCCTTGCGGTGACATATGCTTCCTTTTTTATTCCCCTTTATGGATTATTCAGCGTATATTTTTCCATAGAAAAAATCCTTCCGGGCGAGCTTTTATATGCTTTACTGGCTTTTTTCTTCGTCTTTAACTTCCGGATGAAAAAGCCGAGTCTGAAAATCCGTATCGGTTTGCTGCTTCTAGCGATACTCTTTGTTATTCTTCTTATGAGAAAGCTCTAGGAGGAGAGGATTATGGGGAAAGAGTCAATCAAAAAAGACTTAATGCAAAAAACACCAATACAAAAAATGCTAATAGAAAAAACGCTGATACAAAAAAAGCTTATGCCACATGATTCCATGCAGAAGCATCAAAACGCCCCTTCCATTATCGAGAGAAAAACAGGCAGACTGATTCAGGAAGAAGAGTACGGACAGAAAGCTATTTATTTTTTGTACCATCATTTTCTCGGAAGACTTCTTCTGAAAATGATTTTTGTCCGTCCCTATTTTTCCTTTCTTCGAGGCTTGTATTACAACAGCTTTCTTTCTAAAAAAGAGATTGTTCCCTTTGTGGAAAAATACGGACTTTCCAAGGAACTTTTAAAGAAGAAATATCAAAGCTTTGGGGCTTTCTTTTCCAGAAAAGAAGCCGTGTATTTACGAGAGGCGGGAAAAGAAAATACAAAGGAAAATGGAGAGGCATGGAAAGAAAAGATACAAGGAAAGTTGCCCTTCTATGCAAGCGCTTCCGGAAAGGTTCTGGCGTATAAGATTGATGAGGAGGGGAGAATCATTCTTCCCCCGGGAGTGCAAAAGGAGGGTGCCGGGAAAAAGGAGAATTTTCATTTTCTCCCCCTTGAAATCAAAGGAAATTTCTATTCCATAGAAAAAATCCTGAGGGCCCCCTGTCCGGAATTTTTAAAGGGAGGAACTTTACTGATTTTTCGCCTAAGTCTACCGGACTATCATCGCTACATTTTTCCGGCAGAGGGGAAGCTTTTAAGAACAAAAAAAATCAAGGGAAGGCTGGACAGTGTGCGTAAAGAGGCGGCCCACTTTAAAGCATTTTCCGAAAATAAGAGAGAAGTCAGCCTTTTGGAACTTACGGGCATGGGAAAAATCCTTCATGTGGAAGTGGGGGCAATGCTGGTGGGCCACATTCATAACCACATGGGAAGTAAGTTATTTTCCGATAAAGGGGCTCAAAATAAAAGGAAGAACTTAGGCGAAAAAACCTATAAATCTGACAGGAGATATCAGCAGGCTTTTCGCTTTACTGCAGGGGAGGAAAAGGGCTATTTTTCCCTGGGGGGCTCCACTATTGTGGAAATGCTCAATGAGAAAATTGTGATTGATGAAGATCTTTTTGAAAATACGAAGAAAGGCTTGGAAACGAAGCTGGAAATTGGAGAAAGGATAGGCTATGGAAAGGTTTAAACGCTTAAATATTTACTTTAAGGAAATGTATCCCATTGTACCAAGGCTGGGGCTGGGGGTAATGATTTTTCTGGAAATTTACTTTATTGTGCTTTTAAATCATGGGGTGGGAAAGGATACGCTTCTTTCCTTTCACTCGGTGGAGGGACAGTCGGCACTTTACAGTTTTTTTGTGCAGCATGATATTTTAGGCATGCTGATTTGCAGCTTTACGGTTTTTAGCTTCCTGCTTTGGCTAAGAATTGCGGATGACTTTAAGGACTATGAGCTGGACAAACGGCTTTTTGCCTTTCGGCCTCTTCCCTCCGGAAGAGTTACGAAGACCGATTTACGGATATTTGCGACTATTCTCATTTCCTTTACCCTGCTGATGAACTTCCTTTTCATGAAGAATTTTATCTTCTGCTTTATTCTTTATACCTACGGAAGCTTAATGGCGGTGTGGTTTTTTCAAAAGCATAAGATTGCAAAGTCTCTGCCGCTGGCTCTGGTCACCCATAATCCGGTGCAGATTCTTTTAAATCTCTACGTGATTTCCTATACCATTATGAAATACAAATTGCCGATTTTGGACATTACCAATTTCATGGCAGTGCTTACCCTGTATTTTCCAGCCCTTATCTGGGAGATTTCGAGAAAGATTCGGGCGCCGGAGGAGGAAACGGAGTATGTGACCTATTCCAAGCTTTTCGGTTATAAAAAATGTGTCCGCTTTGTCTTTATCTTGACCTGGGCAGACATTTGTACGAACTTTATACTGGTATGTAGACTGAGCAGGCTGTCCGTTTTCCTGCTTTTCTTAAATGCTCTATGGTGCTCCTACTGCTTCTATGACTATGCCAAAAGTCCGGGACGCTACCGCATTGTGTCCAGGGTGGAAAGATACACCTATATTCAGGAGAGTCTTATGATTTTAACCATTGTGGGATTTTTGATTTTCGGAAGAATTTAGAATGGATGTCTTAAATCTTGTATAGAAACCAACAAAATTGTCCCCCTTTCTTTTAGATTTTGTGGCCCTCAGAAACACCGTCAAATCAACGTTTGCTCGTTCCGTCGTTCTTTGGACGTTGTCCTAAGTGTACCTTTTTGCTGGCTGTTAGAATAGCCAGCTTTTGCTTGGCTAGAAATTGTCTGGACGGGCAGTCTTCAGGACTTCGCTTGACTTCCCGTCAGGCTCGTCCCTTGTCTTTGTCCACTCAATTTCTAGCGCCAAGGCCTCTAAAAGTCATAAGTTCTAGTTTCCTCCTCAACTCATTTCTCACTCGCTATTACTAAACTTACAAACTTTTTTGTATTGTTTATAGGTGATAGAATAAGTTTAAAATACAATACAGGAGTTTATCATGACCTTTATTATTCAAAATTTTGGACCAAATTTGGCACGACTACGCATAGAAAAAGGAGTAAGTCAAACTCAACTTGCGGAAGATTTAGGAATCGGCAAACAATCCGTCTCTGACTACGAAAAACAAAAAAGCTATCTTACCTTTGCAAATTTAGATAAGATAGCAGAATAATTTAATGCAACTCCAACTCAACTTTTTGGAACGAGTAAGGAGATTGAATTAGAAAAGAGTGTTCTTGAATCGAATGAATACTCTGATAAAGTAAGTGAGATCTTAAAGGCTGTCAAATACATCGAACATTTTCAACTCTCTTATTTATTTTCTTATCTCACATAATTACTTCACATGTCCAGGCTCATCAAATTCATTTTTTTCAATAACATATGCCACATTTGCATCATTATTGATCAAAGAACATATATCTATTATACTACAAAAGCTCTCTGACCGTAAAATTCCGTTAATTTACAACCTTATTCCTACTTTCTATTTTACTTTTCTGATAAATAAAATTATAATAAGGAATATTTATTTTAGGAGGTTTTTATGTCATTTCTATCAAAAAATTGGGCAGGACTGTTAGTCTGTCTGATCATTTCTATCATCTCTTGGGTTTTAGGAGGCTTTCTGCCTGTTGTGGGAGCTCCTGTTTTCGCCATTTTTATCGGAATGATTCTCCATCCCTTTCTCACTTCTTATAAACAACTGGATGCCGGTTTGACTTATAGCTCCAAAAAATTGCTTCAGTACGCTGTTATTTTGCTTGGATTTGGACTCAATATCTCTCAAGTTTTCGCAGTTGGAAAATCTTCCCTTCCTGTCATCCTCTCAACTATTTCAATTGCTTTGATTATAGCTTTCTTTTTCCAACGATTTTTTAACCTTGATACAAAGCTAGCTACCTTGATTGGAGTTGGATCTTCTATCTGTGGCGGTTCTGCCATTGCGGCAACTGCTCCTGTCATCCATGCTAAAGAAAAAGAAGTCGCACAAGCCATATCTGTTATCTTTTTCTTCAATGTCTTGGCAGCTCTTATCTTTCCAACTCTAGGTTCTTGGCTCCATCTTTCCAACGAAGGTTTTGCTCTCTTTGCGGGTACTGCGGTCAACGATACTTCCTCTGTAACAGCCACAGCTAGCGCCTGGGATAGTCTTTACCAAAGCAATACTCTCGAGTCTGCCACTATTGTCAAACTGACACGCACCCTGGCTATTATCCCTATTACTCTCTTCCTCTCTTATTGGCAAAGCCGTCAACAAGGCAACAACCAAGGAGTGAAGCTTAAAAAAATCTTCCCCGTTTTCATTCTCTACTTTATTCTAGCTTCTCTGCTTACCACTCTTCTGACTTCTTTTGGGGTTAGCAATAGCTTCTTTTCACCTCTCAAAAAACTCTCCAAATTCCTCATCATCATGGCTATGAGTGCTATTGGTCTCAAAACCAACCTCATTGCTATGATCAAATCCAGTGGAAAATCCATTCTTCTTGGAGCCCTTTGCTGGATTGCTATCATCCTGACTAGTCTTGGCATGCAATTACTCATCGGTACTTTCTAATAAAAAAGGGAGCCTAAAGGCTACCTCAGAACGTAGATAAACGTCATTTTTGGCGTTTGTCTTTTTGTATGTTCAAAGATATTTTGTCTTATCATCTACTATTCCATCTAAAAATCTGATTTAAAGCAAAATAAAAAGAGATATTCCCTATCCATTTCACTAATTTTTTGATATTTAAACACGCCAAAGCAAGCCCAACCTTATCCTCCATTTTGGAATTTACTTTCTCTCTAGTGTATCTCAAATTATGGTACTCCTTAGCTGTCCCAAAGAGTCATTCGTTTTTGCCCCACTTTTAAATCATGACATTGGAAATACCTAAAAGTACTTCCCTAAAATCACTTATATATCAATATTTTTTAATTACTCTCAATATGAAAATCCTTTCCAAATCCATGTAAGAGGGCATGCCACCACCAAGACCATTAAAAGAATTGCGAAAGAATATCCGGAACTTTATGCAGTAGCAAAGAGAGAGGGAGCCCTTCCGGAGAAGGAAAGGGAAGAGCTCCGAAAGATTATTACGGACATCTTTGAAGAAAAGATGAAGAAGCATAAGATTCAATAAAAGTATAAATAATCAAAATTTTTTTACAGCTCCTTCACCTTTCGATTATCAATTTTAAATATAGCCAGCAGGTCAAAAAGTAAGCTGCTGTCTTTCGGATAGGACAGGTATCTTGCCTCCCATAGAGGTGAGAACTTGTCCTTATATTTTCTCAGTCCCGAAAAGGAGTAGAAACGATTGGTAAAGGCGTAAACCAGAAAGGCCAGCTTTTCTTGGAAAAAGCTATGCTCTTCCTGTCCTACATTGGACAGGGGAGCCATACCCAAATCAAAGTATTCTACGCCTTTTTCTTTAAAATACAGAAAGTTTTGTACGAAAAGATAGTCCATAATCCCGTTGCTTTCCGTGCCCGGATTATAGCGCATGAGATCAATGCTGGCTTCTTTTTCTCCATTACAAATGAGGAAATTGGAAAAGGCCTGCACCTTCCCCTCGGAATCCAATACGCAGGCAATGGGGGCAAGGGAAAGATAGTTTTTGTCAAAGAAGCCCAGGGAAAAGCCTTTTTCCTGTCTGCCGGAAAGCCAGGCATCAGAAATATTTTCCAGATCCTGCAAAAAACTGTCGGAAAAAGGAGGATACATTACTTTGAAGGAATAGCCTTTATTTTCCAACTTATTGACTGCGGCGCGGAACTTCTTGCCGGATTTTCCCACAAGGTCAAAGTTGGAAAGAGGAACCTTTGCGCTTTCTCCAAACTTCATAAATTCATAGCCGTGGTTATGGAGGAGCAGTGTCAAATCCTGCCCTACCTCATAAAAGAGGGGAGTGAGATTTTTTTCTTCCGCTTGCTCTGTGAAGGAAGAAATAGCAGCAGGGAAATATTTTTTCTCGCCAATAGGTTCTCCCATTACCACCGCTTTTCCGTCTTCCAGGGCAAATTGAAAAGCCACCTTATCCTCTCCGTCTTCCTGATAATAGTAGAGCAGCTTATCGCCAAGGAAGGCTAAAGAAGCATCCAGATTAGTATTGGAAAAGCTATGTAAAAAGTTTTGAAAGCGTTCCTGATTGAATTTTTCGCCGAAGGAAAAATGCTTATCCCCTGCCAGCATGCCTATTGCGATATAAGAAAGTGCCGGAATCAGAAAATAGGCAAAAAGATGCAGGAAATAGTTCAAAAAGACTGTAAAATAATGGGGCTTCGAGAAAGCATTAATCCTGTGCAGGACTCCCTTATGGAAAATGAGGAAGCCGAGACTTTCTTTTCCGGTATTTCCACTGGAAAGGTATAAAAGAAATAGCGTAATCAAAAGGCTCCCTACAATATAGGAAAAATCCTTTAAACGGTCTTCCGAGGGATAGAAAAAGGATGTTCTGGAGAGCTCCTTTCTCCGGATAAAGAGTAGTAGCATAAAAAGGAGGAGATAAAGGCTACTGAAAAGAGAAATGCTTCCCAGATTTATATAGAGAAGACTTACAAGGCAAAGCAGAAGGGCAAAGGGCTTGGCAAAGGCGGCCTTTCTTTTTAAAAGTCTTCCCAAAAGGAAGAAAAGAGAGCCCAAAAGGAAGCTTGGAAACTGCCAAAGGAGCTGCCCCCGGATGGGATCCATTTGTCCAATCAGTGGAATACTATGAATTTCATCAGGAAGAATGGCGGTGGCCATCAGAAAAAAACCGAAGAAATTTGCCATAAAGTGGCTGATGCCCTGTCCCAAGAGTGAGCTAAGTTTTTTTGGCAGACCGTAAAATTTTTGATTGATTTGTCCGCCCATACTTTTGATAAAAAAGAGGAGGCCGATGGCAAAGGGAATGATGTAATAAAAGATACGGAAAAGCAGTAACCAGCTTGCCGCCTCATTTCGATTTACGGAAAAATGTAAAAGACCGCTCATCATCATTAAGTCAAAGCTTCCCAGGCTTCCGGGAATCATGGAAACGATGCCGATGCAGATAGAAATAAAGAACAAAGGCAGGGTGCTCAAAAGGGAAACGCTGTAGCCCAGTGTTCTTCCGCAATAAAAGAAAAAGCAAGAAACAAAGCCCCAATCCAAAAGGGAAGTTACGATTAAAGCCAGAATCTTTTTCTTAGACAGATTCCCAAAGTAAGACCAGTTTTTTCTTGTAGAAAGAAAAAGCAAGACCGGGAGAATCAGGGAAGCCAGAAGAAGAACAAAACTGTAAGGCTTTAAAACGGCATTTTCCTGAACGAAAAACAAGAGCCCGAAGGAAAGCAGGGAATAGAGGGAAAGTCCCGACATAAAATAAGGCATCACCTTGGAAATGCCCTGCATGGTTTCTTCGCCCTTATCCTCCTCCGTAAAATAGCTGTAGCGAAGTCCCACATCCACAAGACCGGCAAAGCCAATCAGGTTGTTTAGGCTGTTGATGGTCCAGCTGCTTTCTATCAGCTTCCCTAAAGAAATCTTTTTTTTCAGCTCCTTACAGAGGATAAAGTCATAAAGCATCATCGGAGAAACCGAAAGGATTCCGAGAACCAGGAGACTTACAATTTGAAAAGGAGATAAGCCGCTTAAGATACTTTTTACCGCTTCCGGGGAAATGGTCTTTCCCATTTTAATTAGCTCCAAAAGCACCAAAATAGAAATGCTCAGGAAAAGAATGCTCTTTAAAACATTTTGCCATTTTTTGAAAAAAGAAATCAGCTTATTCAAATTTTCCTCCTTACTAGGGAAACCGAAGTTTCTTTACTCTATACGAACTTTGTTTTGCTTGTATATCCGCATTGCTTGCTTGTTGCGGTAGATTATGGCTGTATGCCCTGCACCATTTTTTCTATCAAGCGATTAAAGTAAACGCTATCCTTTTTCGGGATGTTATGCCCCTGTCCTTTTCTTTCCAGAAATTTGCCTTTGGGAAAAAGCTTCGCAATCGCCATACTGTGTTTCCGTTTAATCATATCCCGATCCCCCACCAAAACCACTACAGGGTAAGGCGCCTTTTGAAAAACTTCCTTCGGCACATCCACATTTTCCCGTAAAAGGGGAGAAACTCTGGACTTTCGTTTAAAGGCGGGAAGAAAGAGCCCCAAAAAGCGGTAGAGCCATTCTTCCAGATAGCAGGCATAGCGGGGAAGAAACTTTAGACCGGAAAAGGAAATATTTCCGCTGTTTGCCAGAATCCCGGCCACTCTTTCGCCGTGGCGACCGGCGTATTCCAAGGCGAGGTTTGCGCCGTCACTGTGCCCCACCAAAAGGCATTTTTCTATGGAAAGGGAGGAAAGGAGTTCCTCCAGACTGTCGGAAAGATACGCAAAGCTTGCCTCTCCCTGCAGCTCTCCGGATTTTCCATGCCCCAAACTATCTACAAAGAGGAGCTTAAAACTTTTCTCGAGAACCCTTTGCTTAGCAAAATATCCGCTTTGCAGATTGTTTCCGTGAAGGAAGACAATAGGGAAGCCTTTCCCCAGAATATCCACATGGATTCGTTCTCCGCTTTTACAATAAAATTCCATTTTGAACTCCCTTGGCATAAATTACATACTTGGTTTTATAAGAATGGCACTTGGCTTAACTCGATTTATTTCTATTCTCAGTTTTATTCGATTTACTCTTGGCTTTACTTGAGTTTCTCTCGGTTTTACTTCGTACTTAAGGCGATAAGATTTTTATCCTTCCGTTTTCTTACCACGTCCATAATGCTGCCGTCTCTGGCTTCGATAATAGCAACCACCTTATCTTCGAATTCCAGCGTGGCCGGTTCACCACAGATCTTGTAGGCAATATCTCGTAATTCCTCAATACTCTTTATGGGAAGCTTAACGGCTTTTGCAGCCTCCAAAAGCTCCGGACGCTGGGGATTAATGGCAATGCCATAGTCAGTAACAATCACATCTACAGTTTCTCCGGGGGTGGTAACGGTGGTTACCTCATTTCGAATAGTAGGAATTCTTCCCTGTACCAAGGGCGTGATGACAATGGTGCATTTTGCTCCGGCCGCCGTATCCGGATGTCCTCCCTGTGCTCCCATTAGTTCTCCCTCGGAGCTCATCACCACATTGCAGTGAAAATGTACATCTGCCTCCAGAGTGCCTAAAATCACAAAGTCCAATTTATTAACCACAGCACCTTTACAGAATGGATCCGCATATTCCTTGGTGCTGATGGAAAAATGCTTCGGATGGGAAATCAGATTCTCGATAGAAGGCAAATCAAAGTCCTGGGTATCCAAAAGACAGGAAACCAAACCCTCATCCAATAAATCGCACATGGGCTTGGACATTCCTCCGGCACCAAAGCCCATACGAATGTTTTTCTCCCGCATTTTCTCCGAAAGACATAGTGCTGTAGCACTGGCTGCTCCGCCGATACCGGTTTGAAAGGTGAAGCCCTCCTTGAAATAGGGGGTAGCGGCAATAAATTCTGCACAGCTTTCCGCCATCATCAGTTTTCTTCTATCCGTCACGGGACGGGCGGCACCGGTAGCGATTTTTTCCGGATCTCCTATAGCATCCACCTTTAGCACATAGTCCACGTCAGTCATACTGATATCTGCCGGAAAATTCGGAAAGGGAACAAGACAATCTGTTAAAACCACCACATACTCGGCATACTCCGCATCAATGGCAGAGTAGGAGAGCACACCGCAGTTGCTGTTTCCCCCTACTGCGCGGCAATTTCCGTATTCATCACAGCTTGGGGCTCCGATAAAGGCAATGTCGATTTTCGTTTCTCCCGTTTCGATGGCCCGAACTCTTCCGCCGTGGGAACGAAGAATAGCGATTCCCTGTAATTTACCCTCACTAATGGCTTCTCCGATTTTTCCCCGAACTCCGGAGCTTTCGATATGGGTAACGGTACCGTCTTCCAGCATGGGAACGAGCTCGTCCTGTGCTTTGCTTAGGGAGCTGGCACAGATGGTAATGTTCTTAAAGCCCATCTCATGAATAGCCTGCATAACCTGCATAGCCACCAGGTCTCCTTCCCGAAAATGATGGTGAAAGCTGATGGTCATGCCGTCATGGGCGTTGCATTTTCGCAAAACCTCCTGCAAATCCTTCTCCAGTTTACTGCCTTCGCCACCGATTCTTGCTCTCGCTTTTACTGCTGCCTTTTCATAAGTATAGTCGTCAAAATGTCTGCTTCCCTGAAATACCGTTTTCCCGGTTTCCGCTAAAACCGCATCCGGGATATCTCTCCCCACTGCATTAATCATTTTGTACCTCCTCTAAAACGCCGGCAGCCTTTGCAAGAGCAAGGGTCCTTTTTGCCCCGTCATAAAAGGCGATGTCTATCATTTTCCCGTCCACGGTAAATACGCCGATGCCCTGACTTCGTTTCTCATCAATTTCCTGTACTACTTTTTCGGCAAAGGTAATTTCCTCTGCACTTGGCGTATAGACAGCATGCACTACGGGAATCTGTCTTGGATTTATAATGGATTTTCCGTCAAAGCCCATGGTGTGAATCAGTTCCACTTCCTTTCGGAAGCCTTCCATATCCTCCAGATTGGTATAAACGGTATCAAAGCACTGTATTCCTGCGGCTCTGGCATGAATAATCATCAGTTGCCTTGCACCGCTTAGCTCTACGCCGCTTCCGCTGATTCCTGTATGTAAATCCTTGGTATAATCTCCTGCGGATAAAGCTACCCCGAAGAGTCTCTCCGAGGCGTGGCATATTTCTTCCAAATGTACCACGCCCTTGGCAGACTCAATGGCCGCCATAAGAAAGGTGCTTCCGGGAGTCACACCGGCTTCTTGCTCCGCCTTTGCTACTTCCGCTTCTACCAAAAGAATATCCTCCTTGGATTCCGTTTTAGGAATACGAATGCTGTCACAGCCGGCAAAGACGGCGCAACGAATATCCTCCTTCCAAAATGGGGTATCGATACCGTTAATCCGCACCACTTTTTCTGCGTTTTGATAATCTACTTTTTTTAAGGCATGAAAGAGGGTAAACCTTGCAGCATCCTTTTCTCCAAGGGCTACAGCATCCTCCAGATCGAAAATCAAGGAGTCCGCCCCATAGATATAAGGATCCTTTAAAAGATTCGGTTTCTGTGCGTTCAGAAACATCATGCTTCTTCGCAGACGATTTTTATGATTCATAGAGCAGCTCCCCCCAAGGAATATTTTCCGTTTTATCCTGACTGCGGTAAACAGCGGCCTGTAATCTTGCCACAAGGATGTGGTCAAAGGCGCCCATGTCCTTTACCTCCACGAGGGCATCCTGAATGCCCATTTTCGTAAGGCACTGGTGTACCAAGGCGACCATTCTGTCTCCGTACTCGTAGAGCACCTTGGACTTAAGCTGCACCGTTCTGCCGCCGCTTCCTTTGGAAACGGTTACCAGGCAATCACATTTCTCCGTGGTGCCGGCACTGGCTGTTTTTTGGATTTCCATAACGACTCCTTTCGACCTTCCATCCCTTCGGGGAATCTGCATTGTTCAAGTACTATACATCTTTTCGTGTAATTATGCTATTCTTCGCTGCACAGTATAGACCTATTTCATAGTAGAGGGTGTGATTTTCTTGTGAAAAATATCAGATGATTACTTTTACTAAGATAAAATGAATTAAAATTAGGAAGAGTATTTTAATGATGCATTCATCGATACAAAATATTAGGAAGATGTCATCTATAGCTTATAGATGAACTATAGAAGATAAATAAGTGTATGGAATACAGGGGAATAATAAGATAAAATACTTGAGTGGGATTGCTTTCTAGAACTTCATGGGATTACTTTTTATGTTTTTGAGATTGGAGTGAATGTTGAGAGGCCAAAATTTTTCAAGAGATATAATAATTTGCCTACAGTATAGCACAAAAGGAATCGGGCGAAGAGAATTTCGCAGATGATTTAGTTTGAAATTACACAGCTTCGGGAGGATAGAATGTTAGAAGGTTTAAAGAAGTTTTTTGCTCGCAAAGACGAGCCAAAGCCGGAGAATCAAAGGAATACTGAGAACGGGATCGATTCCGAGACTCTTAGAAATAGTGAGGTCGAGCAACAAGAAGGAAATAATAGCGGAGCTGAGCGAACTCGCTTTACGCTGATGGCAGAAAGCTATACAGCTGTAGAGGAAGATTATTTTTCTGTAGAAGGCCAACTCTTTGGAAATGCCAAAGAAGGGGAAAAGGCTTATGCCCTGCATCGTGATGGAACTATTTCTCATCTAACGATTATGAAGATAGAAGAAAGTATGACATTTGCGGATCAGGTAAAAAAAGAGGAACATGAGGAAACACCGGAAATCCAAGGGCAGAGAAGAGTAAAGCTCTTCTTCTCTCAAAAAGATGTTTTTTCTTCGGACTGGCAATATGCCGTAATTACAGACATTCCCTATCAGATTGAAGCGAATGTGCATCAAGCGGTGGAAAATCCCTATCTTTTGGGCTTAAGTTGCGTGTTTTTTGAAAAACAGGGAGAGGGAGAGTTTCTGAATCTCTTTTTTAGAGAGCTGGTGCGGAGTCATTACCTGGTGGTGATAGAGACAGACGGAAGCCTGCTAAAGGGAGAGAAGGATGAAACTGTGACACTAAAGGCGGGGATGAAGATTACCATCCCTCATGTTACCATGGACCGGGGAGAATCAGCCCTTCCGGTATTTACGGATTGGTTTGCACTAGGCGCCATGGATCAGCAAATGGAGTCTATGAATCAGCAGATGGAGGCAGGATGGAAAAGAGAAACCATGATTGCCGGTTTCCCTCAAATTGTGTCCATGCTTACTAAGGGTGAAGGCTTTGTGATTAACCCTTATGGCCCGCAACTCTTCTATGTGAGTCCGGAGCTTATCCATAACCTGATGAGTTCCCCGGGATACCAAAGTGAATTTGGGGAAGCGAAAGTACAGTCCGTGGAAGTGAAGAAAGATACGGAGGTTCTGCTGGGCTATCCAAAGAAAAATGAAGAAGTGGAAGCCTTGCATAGGAGACTTATATCTTTTGCAAAGGTACATTCCGAGATTTCGATGCTGGATATGCTTATAAAGTCCGACTCGGATGGTACCACTTCTTATCTGATTATTGTGGACATGCCGGAGGAACATTGCCATGAATGCTTTAAGGAAATCTATGAAAGCTGTCGAGATCTTTTACATCGAGTTCCCTATATGGATTTTGTGACGCTGCAAAGAGGAGATTTTGCAAAGGGTGTAAGAACTGAGGCTCCGCTTTATCTAAGGGATTAGGTATTTGCTAAAATAAGCAAAAGTCTTAGAAATACTTTAATAGTTTTGGGAAGACTTAACAGCCGAAAGAACGATGGGAAGAATAGGAGTAAATTGTAAAATATGAAAACCAAAGAAGAAGCCATTGCATTCGGTCTATCCTTTCCGGATAGCTATGCGGACCATCCCTTCCGTACAGCGGATTGGGAGCTGATTCGTTTTCAGGAAAATAAAAAAGCTTTTCTGCTTATCTACGAAAGAAATGGTTTCGTGAATCTTAATGTAAAGGTGCATCCGGAATGGAGAGACTTTTGGAGAAGAGTTTATCCTGCGGTACAGCCGGCCTATCACCAGAATAAAGAGCATTGGAATAGCATCGTTTTAGACGGCAGTATTCCGGAGGAAGAGCTGAAAAGAATGATATCAGAAAGCTATGCTCTTATTTCCGATTCCCCCACAAAACGAATTTACGAGGCAGTGAAGAAGATTCCTAAAGGCAGGGTGGCTACCTATGCGGAAGTTGCCGAGATGGCCGGGAATAAAAAGATGTCTCGTGCCGTTGGAAATGCCCTGCATAAGAATCCGGATCCGGAGAATATTCCTTGTTTTCGCGTGGTGAATTCCAAGGGGGAGCTTGCTCCTGCCTTTGCCTTCGGCGGAGAGGATGAGCAGAGAAAACGCCTTGAGGAAGATGGAGTGGAAGTGAAGGACGGAAAAGTGGATTTGAAGAAGTTTGGCATAGGAAAAGATAAAGTGCAAATAAAGATAGAAACGAAAACAGAGAAGTAGATGGAGTAAAGTATCCTTTTTCAGTAGAAGGAAAGATATATCGGAAATGCAGGAATCAGCACAAACTGAGTATCAAGAAAATCAAATCATTCTTCATGTGGACATGGACGCCTTTTACGCCTCCGTGGAAATGCGGGACAATCCGGCTCTGAAAGATAAGCCCTTGATTATCGGGGCAAAACCGACAGAGCGGGGCGTGGTGGCAACCTGCAATTATGAGGCAAGAAAATATGGTGTTCGTTCCGCCATGAACAGTAAGGAAGCCTTTCGGCTTTGCCCGAAGGCTGTTTTTCTGTACCCGGATTTTGAAAAATATAAGGCGGTGTCAGAGGAGCTCCATGAGATTCTGGAAAGCTATACGAAGCAGGCGGAATATATTGCTTTGGATGAAGGCTATCTGGATTTAACGGAAGTCGCCAAGGATTTTTCCGAAGCGGAAAGAATCGGGAGGGAAATCCAAAGTCGGGTAAAGGATGAACTTCATCTTACTTGCTCTGTGGGCATTGCTTATGGGAAAACAGCGGCAAAGACCGCCAGCGAAGAGAAAAAGCCCAATGGCTTTTTTATGATTCAAAGAAGAGAAGACTATGTAGAGCTTTTGCGAGACAGAGATGTACGGGCACTTTTTACGGTAGGAGAGAAAACAGCGGAAAAGCTCTATTCCTTTGGGATTTATACCGTGAAAGATTTACAGGAAAAAGAAAAGGAAGTGCTTCGCCTTCTGGGAAATCAGGGGAAAATGCTCTTGGAGCTTTCCTACGGTATCGACCATCGGAGGGTAGTGCCCTATCGTCCGGAGGATACCCAAAGCATCAGTAAAGAAATGACTTTTCAGGAGGACGTAACAGACTATTCCTTTTTGGATGATGTTTTGTTTCTTTTATCCTTTCGAGTAGAGAGTAGGGCGAAGCGCTACGGGCTCTATGCAAGAGGGGTTTCTTTGAAAATCACTTTCGCAGATATGAAAACCATTACCCGTTCCGCTCTCATTTCGGAAAGTACCCAAAGCGCATTCTCCTTATATAAAAATGCCTCTGCTCTCTTGCAGCAGATTCCAAAGCGAAGGGTGCGATTAATCGGGGAAGGCTTTTACCATTTGGAGGAAAATGAAGGAAGACAGCTTAGTTTTGCCGACATTTTCATGGAAGAAAAAGAACGGGAAGAAAAGGAAATGGAAGAGCGCTGGCAGAAGATGGAAGAGCGTTACGGAACCTTGTTTCAGGACAGAAAGGCAATGATTCTTTCCGGAGACAGGATCTATGATTTGATTGAGGAGATGCGAAAGTTTGGAGTAAAAGATTGACATTTGTAACATTTTACTTTGAGGAGCAGGATGCTTTTTTGGTGGATTATCAAGACTACCATTAGGAGAAAGAAGGAGAAGACCATGAAGAGAAAACCTACACATCCGGGAAATGTATTTCTTGAGGATGTTCTGAAACCATTAAATCTATCTATTACAGAAGCTGCAAGAATGTTGGGAATAAGCAGAAAGGCACTTTCCGAGTTTGTACATGAGAAGGTCTCTATGAGTCCGGAAATGGCGATTCGAATCAGTCGTGCAACCGGGACTTCTGTAGAAAGCTGGATGAATATGCAACAAAAGCTTACCATCTGGGAAGCAGAGCAGAATATAGTGAATAATGTTATTATGTTTCCCAGTTTATCTATGGATAATACAGTGGCATTATAGAGGAATATATTGTTTATGGAAAAAACTAGAATAGAAAGAGCAATAGAGTACATCACAAAGTTATTTCAGGGAAATGGGGATGGGCATGACCCTTCCCACAGCCTGCGGGTATATAAAAATGCGATGTCGATTGCTAAAGCGGAAGGCCGGGGAGAAGAGGAAATTATAGCCCTTTCTGCCCTCCTGCATGACTGCGATGATCATAAGCTTTTCCATACGGAAAATAATGCCAATGCCAGAAGATTTTTGGAGCAAGAGAAACTTTCTGCAGAAGTCATTGAGGAGATTTGCAAGAACATTAATTCCGTTTCCTTTAGCAAAAATAGGGGAAAAACTCCGGAGACGATAGAGGGAAAAATTGTACAGGATGCAGACCGACTGGAAGCGATAGGTGCTGTCGGCATTGCCCGCTGCTTTCAGTTTGGTGGAAGCCACGGAAGAAGCTTGGAGAATTCCATTGAGCATTTTTATGATAAGCTTTTACTCATTTCCAAGGAGTTGAACACCCCTTCTGCACGAAAAATGGCAGAGAAAAGGGATAAATTGATGCAGGACTTTCTGAAGGAGTGGGGAGAGGAAATGAATTAGATATTAAGACTGTATAATAGTTTTATTTTCCGGTTCATTCCTTAAATAGTTCTGAGTAAAAGAAGAATAATAGAGTGAGAATCACTGCCGCCTCGTGTTTTATACGCCCAAAGCCTTTTTAAGGCTATCCATAGTACTATATGATTTTACGTGATTATCTAAGGCAATACGCCGACCCTCTTTAATGGCGGCTATAGTCATATCATTTAGTCTAAGCTCAGAAAAAAGCTGATTCGCCTGTTCAGGATTTTCTTTATTACTTTCAATATTTCGTTTTGTGTTCGCCATTGAAGGAACCTCCATTCCAATTGCACATTGTTAGTTTTAGGTTCTCAGCTTTGCATTTAAGATATAAATTATCTAAGTATTAGATGGAAAAATACGGTACTCATGTATAGGGATTTTTTTACAGCATTCTTGGATGGCATCACCCAATTGCTCAAAGGAAAGTACCGGGCAAAGAGATTTTACAGTTTTTAGAGAAATTGTTTTTTGTAGAACCAGTTTTTCATCCATTTCAATTAAATAAGTAGGAAGGATATAAAACTCCCACCAGGATAAATCTAATATATTTTCGCTCCTATCTGTTGCAGTATATAGTGTAAATACATAGATATCATTATTTCGTTGCCTTCCGGAAAGATATGGATAATCTCCGGTTTCATCGGGCATTTTGGCCGGGGCAATATTATAGTTCGCTCTATCCGGGTGTTTGATATCCCAAGTTTGAACAAATGCGGCAGATTTCACCTCTATTCGTGCAGGTTTTCCGCTGGAGAGGATAATAGGACCATTAAGGTCATAAGGCTTTATGCTCGCTTGTTCTTCATTGGTTTGAATGCCGATATTTTCCAAAGCACATTTTACAATAAACTCTGCAAAAGTTCCTCTTTGCATATTATGGAGTATGTCTGAATATGCCCATTTCCAAAAATCAAGCATTGTATTGGAAAGATATTTTCCATCATGAATAAGTCTTTCATCTCCATTATACATAGTAGTCTCCTTAAATCTTTACGATATGAATATCTGCCCCATTTTTGGAAGCGACATCTATCATATTTTTTGTCCCTTTACTGACCCCGTCCCAAAAGGCAATAATCATGGGATGATCTTCTAAAGCATAATGATACATCTCTCTGTTTCGAATAGGACCTGCAGCTCTACCATATTTCTTCCAGTCTGCTTTGAAAACGGATAATTTCAGTCCCTTCTTTAGAGCATATTCCTCTCCGAATGCATCTGCGCCCTTTGCATTACCGGAAACAATTTCTATATTCTTTAGAGGAGAAATAATCTCATCTAATTTTCTAAAGCAAAAATCTTTATCTTGAAAATCTCTACCACCACATACTATAACCCTCATTTTCTCCTCCCTACCCATATACTTTAATAGCCGTTTTATGCTATCACAAGAAATCGGGGATGGAAAGAAAATTCAAAGCAAAAAAGTCGGGTTGAGTTGAATAAATGCATCGGGGCTGCCTGCTCATGAGATAAATCGGGTATATCATAAATTATGAAGGAAGAATTCTAATTATTATTTATCTCTCTTACCAGTTCATCTAAGCTTCTCCGGCCATAAAGAATGCGAAGGATATAGATTATTTTTTCATTCGTGTCAGGAAGGTAGTATAGGATATAATTTCCTACAAGAGATTTTCTTACTTCCCTATCCGGGAGAAATTCATTTTCTACAATTCTTCCCATCTTAGGAATAGCACATATAGAATCTATTACTGTTTGTAAATCCTTTAAAAAGCTTGATGCGGCATCCGGATTGGAAAGCTCTATAGAAATATAGGATAGAATTTCATCCAGGTCTGCTTCTGCCTTTTTGGAAAAGCGATACTGAAATCTAGAGTTCATATTTCCCCTTTAACTTACGAATGATATCGGCTCCGTCTTTAGTATTACCCTCTTCTAGATCCTTTAGCCCCTCTATAACAGCTTTTGCTTCATACATCTTTTGCATGGTTCTCTCATAATACTCTATATCCATAACAACAAGACGCCCGTAACCATTCTTGGTAACATAAACAGGACCCTGCTCTTTAATGCAGTGCTTTTCTACCTCTACTGTATTTTTTAAATCTCGCATAGGAATAATTTTCATAGATATGCCCTCCTAAAATATGGCCATATTATAGCTTAAATTTAGTCACATTACAATTTCCTATATTTTATAGCTTGTCTTCTTAGAGTAAAATTTTAGTTGGCAAAAAAATACTAAGGACAGGAGCTGTATGATAGAGTTGCCAACGATTCCTTGACAGTAATGAAACTTCACCGCATAGAAACAAGTGTTTAGTCTTGTTGCTTTGTAATTGTGTTCATTCTGTTAAGTGTGTAGATTCTGTTAAACTTTTTATGATGTTGTTGAATATTATTTATACCGATGTTAGATTGTGCGTACATCGGATGGCTGGACCATCTTCACAGGGCAGTTTGCTCTTTTCCTTAATGAGTAGGAGGAATCTTATGAAAGCACATGAAATTTTGAACAATCCCTTTTTAAACAAGGGGACGGCATTTACCATGGAGGAACGTGAGAAATTAGGACTGATCGGACTTTTGCCTCCCCACGTGCAGACCATTGAAGAGCAGGCGGCACAGACCTATGCTCAGATGGAAAAGAAGGAAAATGACCTTGAAAAGCGTCTCTTCCTCATGCAGATTTTCAACACCAATCGTACTCTTTTCTACTATCTTTTTTCCAAGCATTTGGCAGAATTTAATCCTATTGTTTATGATCCCACGGTTTCGTTAACCATTGAGGGCTATAGTGATCTTTTTGTGGATCCTCAGTATGCGGCTTATTTGGATATTAACCATCCGGAAAATATTGAAAAGACCTTGAAAAACGCCGCAGGAGACAGGGAAATCCGTCTCATTGTGGTAACCGATGCGGAAGCTATTCTCGGAATAGGGGACTGGGGCACCAATGGTGTGGATATTTCCGTAGGAAAGCTGATGGTATACAGCGGTGCTGCAGGAATTGATCCGGCCTGCGTTCTCCCCTTGGTTATCGATGCCGGTACCAACAGGGAAGAACTACGAAACAATCCCAACTACTTGGGAAATCGTCATGAGCGTGTCAGAGGAGATCGTTACTATGACTTTATCGACCAATTTGTAGAGACTGCTGAGCGTCTTTTCCCCAAACTCTATCTTCACTGGGAGGACTTCGGCCGTGGAAACGCTGCGAATATTCTGGAAAAATATCGTACCAAAATCCCAACTTTTAATGATGATATTCAAGGAACAGGAATCGTAACCTTAGGCGGAGTATTTGGGGCAATGGCCATCAGCGGACAGAAGCTTAGGGATCAGGTTTATCTTTGTTTTGGTGGGGGTACGGCAGGAGCCGGTATTGCCTCCCGCGTACACAGAGAAATGATGAGAGAGGGCTTATCCGAGGAAGAGGCTTACCGGCGTTTCTTTATGGTGGATAAGCAGGGATTACTCTTTGATGATATGGAGGATTTAACACCCCAGCAGAAACCCTTTGCGAAGAAACGTTCCGACTTTCCAAATGCAGACAAATTAACGGACTTGGCTGAGGTAGTAAGAACGGTAAAGGCGACGATTCTTGTAGGTACCTCTACACAGCCAAATACCTTTACCAAGGAAGTTGTGGAAGCGATGTGTCAGAATACTGCGCGCCCCTGCATTTTCCCCTTGTCCAATCCGACGGAACTGGCAGAGGCAACGGCGGAAGACCTGATTACCTGGTCAGACGGAAAGGCCTTCGTAGCAACCGGTATTCCGGCAGACCCTGTTTTTTATAAGGGTGTGGAGTATATCATTGGGCAGGCAAATAACGCCCTGATTTATCCCGGACTGGGCCTTGGGATGCTGGCTTCGGAAGCAAGTCTCTTAACCGATGAAATGATTGCGGCAGCAGCAGATTCCTTGTCCGGTATTACCGATATCACAAAGCCCGGTGCACCGGTGCTTCCTCCCTTTAAGTATGTGGGCGAGGTTTCCATTAAAGTAGCGGAAGCGGTGGCAAAGAAGGCAAAGGAGCAGGGACTTGCCCGTGCAAAAGAGCAGGATATGGAAAAGGCGGTAAAGGACTTAAAGTGGTATCCGGAATATAAATAAAGGAGGAGAAAATGACGGTATTTCTCACCTCGATACAAAGTATTATTCCGATTATCGTGATTATCGCTCTCGGCTATATTTTGCAGCTAAAAGGCTGGTTTTCGGAGAGCTTCGGACCGAATCTGTCCCGGCTTATTATGAATGTGGCTTTACCGGTTTCCATTTTTGTCTCGGTATTAAAGTATCTTACCGTAGATAAGCTCATCAGCCTTTTGGGAGGCTTGCTTTACACCTTTGGAGCCTTTGCTTTAACCTATATTTTCGGCTTTTTGGCGGTGAAGCTATGCGGAGTTCGTGCCGGAAGACGGGGAACCATGATGAATACCTTTGTAAATGCCAACACCATTTTCATTGGGCTTCCCTTAAATGTTGCTCTTTTTGGGGAAGAGGCTATACCCTATTTCCTGATTTATTATATTACCAATACGATTTCCACCTGGACCTTGGGCGTTTATATCATGACCTCGGACAGTGTGGGAGGGCAAAAGAAAGATGGAACAAAGTTTGACTGGAAAAAGCTTTTACCGGCTCCTCTTGTGGGCTTTCTGATCGCTTTGGTATTTTTACTTTTAGGAATTTCAGTGCCCGCATTTGCTGAAAATACCTTGACCTATATCGGGAATATTGTAACACCCTTGTCTTTGATTTACATTGGAATTATTCTTGCAAAGGCGGGGCTTAAGAGTATTCACTTAGATAAAGACACTGTAGTTGCGGTGGTGGGGCGTTTTATTCTTGCCCCCGCCATCATGTATGCTTTACTTTTCTTTACAGGAAGAGGACTGCCAACAAAGGAATTCAATACCTTTGTGATTCAGTCGGCTACACCGGCTCTTGCGGTTCTCCCCATTTTGGCCAGCCAAGGAGACGGAGATGTAGAGTTTTCCACCAATGTGGTGACCATCAGTACCGTGCTTTTTATTCTCGTTGTGCCGATTCTTATGACTTTGTTGGGCTAAACGTTTCAATCATACATTGAGAAGCTGAAGATTTTTGGTTTGGAAAAGCCTATATAGGAGGAAGTAAAAAAGAGCGGTTTCCGCTCTTTTTTGTGTTTTTGTTCCTGAGCAAGAACTTGAAAATATTGAAGTATAAACATAGAATTTTTTTGTATGAGAAATCCTGTAAAAAGGATGAACATAAATATATACATAGGTATAAACATAACTATTTACACATAACTATATACATATATGAGAGGAGCTTTCTTTGCGAGATTTCTTGAAAAAATATGCTTTGGTACTTCTGATTGGCGGTGTTTTTGAAGCAGTAGCGGTGAGCCTTTGGCTTACGAAGCAGAATCTTTTTTATCTTTTCAACTTTAGCTATATTGGAATCTCACTATCTTTCGGAATTTTTCTGCTTGGAAGAAAATATCCCTATGCCCGCCGTGTGGTACAGCTTCTGGTGGGGCTGTATATGCTTGTTTATTTAGGGCTTATCAACCGGGAAAATATGCAAATCGAGGGCTTTTGGTACTACTTGTTTACCGGTGTCTTCGAGGCCGCTACCATTCATTATGCGGTGGCGAAAATCTTCGGGCCGCTGATTTTTGGAAGAGGCTTCTGCGGCTATGCCTGCTGGACTGCTATGGTTTTGGATTTTTTGCCATATAAGACAAGAGAACTTCCAAGAAAAAACTTTGGATGGATTCGTTATCTGACTTTTACTTTAGCACTACTTTTTGTATCTGCTTTATTTCTTATGAAGCTGGGGAATCTGGAAAGGATTATGTTTTGGGCCTTCCTCATTGGAAATCTCGCCTATTATCTTGTGGGGATTGCTCTGGCCTTTTTTTGCAAGGATAACCGAGCATTTTGCAAATACATTTGCCCGGTTACCGTATTCCTTAAGCCTATGAGTTATTTCTCCTTGGTGCGCATTCGTTGCGATGAGAACAAATGCATTTCCTGCGGAAAATGTAAGAGAGTTTGTCCCATGGATGTGGAAATGACGGATAATTCCAGGAAGAGAAAAAACGGGACGGACTGCATCCTTTGCATGGAATGTGTAAAGGTCTGCCCGAAGGGGGCGCTGTAAGGGAGAAAAAAGGATAGATTAGGTGAGGCCGGAAAGATGAAGATTTTTATTGTAGAAGATGAAGAGAATATTGTAAGCTTACTAAAGGATGAGCTTATGCAATGGGGCTATACGGTAGAATCCGTAAAGGATTTTCAAAGAGTGAGCGATGAAGTGGAAGAGTGTAATCCGGAGCTGATTCTTATGGACATCAGCTTACCCTGTTATAACGGTTTTTACTGGACAGAAAGAATCCGCAAATTTTCCCATGTACCCATCCTCTTTTTATCTTCTCACGGAGAGCCCATGGATATGGTACAGGCTATGCAATTCGGGGCGGATGACTATATCGTGAAGCCAATTGATTTATATGTGACAAGGGCGAAGATTCAGGCACTGCTTCGAAGAACCTACGAATATATCGCAGTGCAGGACAAGCTTTCCTTTCATGGATTGCAGCTGGACTTAGCTAAGGCAGCTCTTCAGGGAGAAGAATTCAAAATTGATTTAACAAAGACGGAACTGCTCATCTTGGAGTGTTTATTCTTAGCCAAGGGAGGAATTTCAAAAAGAGAGGAAATTATGAACCATTGTTGGCAGGGAGAGGATTTTCTGGATGACAACACCCTTTCCGTTAATATCACAAGGCTAAGAAAAAAGCTTTCTGCTGTGGGCTTAGAGGATTTGATTCAAACCAAGAAAGGGATTGGGTATTCTTTGGCTTTAAAAAATGAATAATTGAGGAAAATTGCTGATCAAAAAGTCACTACTTAAAAAAGTCACTATCGAAAAAAAATCCAGTGCAAAAAGGAGACAGCAAAACACTATGCAGATAAAAAAGCAGATTCAAGCTTATCTTCAAACGAAATATGAGCTCTTCGGTTTTTTCCTACTTTTGCTGTCCCTTTTCGGAGGGATTTTTTTCTTTGGGCATTTGCCCCTGAACTACTTTGCTTTAGCTACTGAACTGAGTACTTTTTTACTCTTTGTCTATCTTGTCCTAGGCTACTTTTCCTTTGTTCGGAAGGAAAGCTTGGAAAAAGCTTTGGAACGGATGGAGGAGGAGAAAAAGGAAGAAGAACGCAGGAGGATAGAGGAAAAAAGGGAGCTTTCCGAGTATTTTCTTCTCTGGGTACATCAGATTAAAACGCCGATTACCGTGTCCAAGCTCCTTCTTCGAAAAACGGATAGTGAGCATAAAAAGAAGCTCGCAGAGCAAATGTTTTATATTGAAGAGTACAGCAACATGGCGATGAATTATTTGAAAATGCAGAACCGTTCCTCCGATATGGATATTCATCCGGTGGATTTGGACGCCTGTTTAAAACGTCTGTTCAAAAAGTACGCCCCCATTTTTATTGAAAAACAACTTTCCCTTCATTATGAGGGACTCTGCACGGATGGCAACGGAGAAAAGGCGGAAGTGATTAGTGATGAAAAATGGCTTTCGATTCTCTTAGAGCAGCTTCTTTCCAATGCTCTAAAGTATACGAAAGAAGGCAGTATCACCTTCTCTTTTGACCGGGAAAGTTCTTATCTTCGGATACAGGATACGGGAATCGGGATTCCTTCTTCGGACTTAAAGAAGATTTTTGACTTGGGCTACTCCGGCTTTAACGGCAGAGCTACGGAGAAGTCCAGTGGACTGGGACTCTATATGGTGCAGAAGATTGCCGGGTTTTTACAGATTTCCGTATCGGTGGAATCTACCGTGGCAGTGGGAAGCTGCTTTACTTTGCATTTTCCAAGCTAAGCTCTTTCAATCTTACAATTCTGTAAGTTTCCCACCTTTTTTGTCATTTTAAATAAAGGCACAAATCGGATATTCGTTTTATACTTCTTCTTGTTTCAAGGCTTCCTGAAAAGGAAAGGAAGCTAGGCAGTAGAAGGGAGTTTAAAACGAATGTCCATTTTAGAATGTAAAAACATCAAGAAAGTCTATCAGACCAAGAATCTTAGCACGGAAGCCCTTCGGGATGTGAATTTCTCCGTGGAAAAGGGGGAGTTTATCTCGATTATGGGAGAGTCCGGTGCAGGAAAGACCACCCTCTTAAATATCCTTGCTACCTTGGACAGCCCCAGCTCCGGTGTTCTTCTAATAAATGGAAGGGATGTGGGAAGCCTCAAGAAAGAGGAAGTTTCCGTCTTTCGAAGAAAGGAGCTGGGCTTTGTCTTTCAGGACTTTAATCTTTTGGATCAGTTTAATAACCGGGATAATATTTTCCTTCCCCTTGTTTTATCGGAAGAGAAAGAAAGCCTGATGCAGGAGCGCCTAGCGAAAATGCAGGGGATTCTGGGAATAGAGGAGCTCTTAGAGAAGTATCCCTATGAGGTATCCGGAGGACAAAAACAGCGTATCGCCATTGCCAGAGCCATCATAACGAACCCCTCTCTTCTGCTTGCGGATGAGCCTACAGGTGCGTTGGATTCCGCCTCTTCAGAGATGATTTTACAGCTCTTCCATAAGATTCATATAGAAGGACAGACCATATTAATGGTAACCCATTCTCTTCGGGCGGCATCTTATGCCGATAGAGTTTTATTTATCAAAGACGGCGTGGTTTTCCATGAGATTTATCGGGGAAATGAGGAGGGACAGCGTGATTTTATGGAACGCATCTCCGAGGCGCAGCTTGTACTGAGCAAGCAGCAGAATGCGCTTCGCCCTGATAGTCTTTACGATAGGCAAGCGGAGATGGCAACGGAGATGACAACGGAGATAGCGCAAAAAGATGCTTTCACAGAGAGAAAAGGAAGGGAGGCATAGGCATGAGCTTTTTTATGGCAAGACGCTTCGCTCTGAAAAATCTCCAGGCAAATCGGCTTTTAGAAATACCCTTTGTACTCTCTTCCGGGATTATGGGGATGCTTTTCTTTATTATGGCTTCCTTACTGGGAAATCATTATGTTGAAACCCGTCATAGGGACTTGCCCCTTTTTATCCAAGTTGGTACGATTCTTCTTTGCATTTTCACCTTTATTTTTATCCAATATGCAGTCAATTTCATGCTGAAGAAACGAAATAAGGAGTTTGCGCTTTATGGCATTTTGGGCTTGGAGAAGAAGCATATCCGAAAGATTATTGCCATTGAATTTTTCTTCCTCTTTGCCTTTATCTTCGTACTGAGCATTGTGGGGGGATATCTCTTTGGACAAATGGTCTTTCTCATGCTGAATTTCATCATGAAAGATGTGTCGGGGAGGCTGATGGACTTTCCCTTCAGTTTTTCCGCCCTGTTCTATACTACAGTTTTGCTGTTGTGCCTCTATCTTTTCACCTTGCTACGCAGCAGTTTTCGGATTTCCTTTTCTACCCCGATGGAGCTTTTACAAAAAGGACATGAGGGGGAGGGGGAACCGAAGTCGAGAGTGATTCTGTCTCTTATCGGTTTCCTGTTACTCGGTATCGGTTACGGGGTTGCACTTTTGATTCAAGGCTTACTGTCTTCCTTTAATTACTTTTTCCTTGCAGTACTGGCAGTAATTTTTGCGACCTATCTTTTGTATATTTCCTTTTCCGTGCTGATTTTGAAAATGGAGATAAAGCGCCCTTCTTACTACAGGCCGGAGAAGTTCTTAAGCATCAGCGGACTTCTCTATCGTATCAAGGGAAATGCGATTTCCCTTGCGAGCATCTCCATCTTAAGTACAGGAGTGATTTTGAGCCTTGCCACCACCATTTGTATGTATGCAAATATTCAGAATAAGGGAAACAGTTTATTTTCCAGAGAATATAGTATGGAGCTTTCCCCATTTTCCTATCCGGAAAAGGAAGGGGAAGACTTGAAGCAGTCTTTAAACCAAATGGTGCTGGAAAGCGTGAATTCGCCCACCGAGGTAGAGGGTTTATATAGCATGGCAACGCTTGCTACCGCGGGTTATGTAGAGGAAGGTCAAATCCTGCCTGTCCAAAAGCAAGAGAACATGGCGAATGCTAAAGACCCCAATATGATTATCCTTTATGATTTAGCTGGCTACAATGCCCGTTTTCAAAAGCACATTACTTTAGGAGAAAATGAAATCCTGCTTTGCAACAATAGAAATACGCTGAAGAATCCGAGCAGTTTGAAAATTGGAGACCGGGTGTTTCAGGTGAGCGAAATTCAGAATATCTTACCGGTGGATATGGTGGCTTTAGGAAGCTACGGCATTGTGGTACGGGATCTTGCCACTATGGAGTATATAGAAAAATATTTACAGCCAAAGGAGCATAGCGGTGATTCTACGGTCATCGAATTTAGCACCCATTGGAATCTGAAAGGGATTTCCAAGGAGGCATATCAGACGAAGTACACAGCTTTAAAGAAAGAGCTGAAGATGTTTTCGGAAAAAAATTTCAAGAGAAACTATCGGTATTCGGTAGAAAATAAAGAAGAGTACCTTCAATCGCAATATGAAGTAAACGGCGGTTTTTTATTCTTAGGGGTGCTGATTGGCATCATTTTCCTAACAGGAACGGTATTAATCAGCTACTACAAGCAAATCAGCGAAGGCTATGAAGACAGAGAAAAGATGCAAATCATGAAGAAACTGGGGCTTTCCGACCGTTTGATTCAGAAGACCGGAGCGGCTCAGATTCTATGGCTATTCTTCGGCCCCTTAGCGGTGGCTACCCTTCACTGCCTCGTAGCCTCCAAGATTGTTTTCAGGCTACTGGGACTTTTCGGAGTAGGAAGCCTGACCCTTTATGCCGGCTGTTTGTCTGCGGTACTTCTTGTCTTCGCACTGGTTTATCTTGTGATTTTCCGGCTGACCAAGAAAGCGTATACGCGGATAGTAGAATAGGAAGATATTTTTTACGGAACGGGTGCGGATTGTGAAATGAGAAAATCCTCTTAGAGTGCGTTTGGTTTTGGAACAGGGAAAGTGAGGAAGAAAGAGATGAAAATGATAGGGAAACTTTTGAAACTTGCAGGAAAAATTGTTCTTGCGTTGCTAGCCTTTCTGTTTGTCTGTATTTTGCTTTATTTTGGAAAATTAAAGTTCGAGGAATTACAGGCTCACCGCGAAATCAAAGAAGTTCAGGCGGAAATGAAGCCCCTCTCCGCAGAGTATATACCGGAGAATATTTCTATTCTTTCTATCGGAGAGGCTGCCCATGGCTGTAAAGAAATGCAGGAGCTGAAGCTGTCTGTTTTCAAGGAAATGGTGGAGAAACGGGGCTTTACGGCATTTGCTCTGGAAGCAGACTATGGGGAGTGTGCGGAAATTAACCGCTATATTCAAGGAGGAGAAGGAAGCGCCGAGGAAATGGCACAGAAGTTCGCCTTTCCCATTTACCATACCAAAGAAATGGCAGAGCTCATTTCCTGGATGCGGGAGTGGAATGAAAGTGCTCCGGAAGAGAAGAAGGTTCGCTTCTACGGCTTTGATATGCAGGATCCGGAGGGAAGTTATGCCTTTTTAAAGGAATACAGCCTGTCTCACAAGCTGACGAGCGAAGAAGAGTTTGCAAAAAATCTGGACTGCATAAAGGGTGAGAATTTCAGTTTAAATGAAAAGAATGCCGGAGAAGTAATTGCCTTTTTGGACAGCTTAAAGGAAAAGGCGGAGAAGAATCCGGAAGAGGCGCAGAAGGAGACGGGAAACACAGCGGATGAGCAGGAGGGTACAAATAAGCAAGCGTTTAAGGAGAATCTAGACTTTCTGATGGAGTTAAATACCGTCCGACAAGCCGCGGAAACTTGGCTTTCCAAAGAGAATTCTTCTGTCCTTCGGGACCGGGATATGGAAGAAAATGTGAAGAAAATCCTGGAAATAGAGCAAAAAATCGGTTCCGGAAAGCTCGTTATTTCTGCGCATGACGGACATATTCAGAAGGAAAATCCGATTTATAACAGCATGGGCGTGCTTCTGACAAAGGACTTCGGGGAAGCCTACTATGCCATCGGAACGGACGTCTGGAAAGTAACAGACAATATCAAGGTGATTGGAGAAGCAAAGAGAACGGTACAGCGCTTTGTTTCGGTAGACACCTTAGCCGCGCAGGCAAGATTTGCAAAGGGAAAGCAATATGCCTTGTATTTTTCAAGTATTACAGACGAGAAAAGCAAAGTCTATCAGCTGATTCATACGCCGATGGAAATGTTGCAACTGGGAGAGGGCTACTCTTTCCTTATGCGCTTTTTACCGAATTCTTATCGGGTGAAGAGTGCTCCTGTTCAGCGCTACGACAGCATAATTTATCTTTATGAGGGAAATCCGATAGAGCTTTTGGAGAAAAAATAATTGCCGGCGGGGCGGAGTGCTTCTTGTAAAATAAAAACAAGGCGGAGGCATCCTAATAAGTAAAAACGCAATAGCGTAATATGCAAAAGTATGTTATTGCATAATACGTTCTTGCGTTATGTTAATGAACTCTAGACGATTTAGAGGTTCTTTTCACCCTGTTGGAAACATTTTTATTTGAATAAGTTTAAATCATAATAGATAGACAAAAAGCTTCTGTAATCTAACATTTCAGAAGCTTTTTTCTTGTCATAAAATGGCTGCAACTATTATTATTCAATACATATTATCTCTATTTATTAAAATAATTAATGATTAAGTAGTGGTCCACTAAGATGAAATTCAAAATTTGTAACATCAACTAAACCAACAACTTTGTCACTTTGATATAATTCCATCAAAAATTGTGCCATCTCTTCACTTGTGTGATATTTAGCAAAATGCTCATCATAATTGTATTCTTTCGAATCTGTAGCAACTTGACCGAATTCCGTTTTTGTGGCAGCTGGAGCTAAAACCTTAGCTTTTAATTGATGTTGATTTGCCTCTAGTTCCAATGCCAAGCCTTCTGTAAAAGCACTGACATAAAATTTACTTGCACAGTATGTAACTGCATTTGGAACCATCATGTATCCGCCTCTAGATGATAAGTTAATCAATTGAGCGCCTTTACAATCTTTATAATCTCTCACATATAGAGTTGATAGAATTGTTAAAGCTTCAATGTTTAGATGGATTAATGTTATTATCTTTTCTAAACCTTGAGATTCAACCTTATCATAATTTCCAAAACCAGCATTATTTATTAGAGTAGTAATGTGATATTTTTTCAAGCTTTCATAAAGAGCAAAAACATTACTGGACTTCGATAAATCAACAACTTTAATAACAACATCTAAATCCGGATAATGGTTCAAAATCTCTTGCTTCAATTTTTCTAGTCGTTCTTGACGCCGAGCAATTAAAATAAGATTCGTTCCTAATTTTGCAAATTGTCTTGCTGTCTCCGCTCCTATACCAGCACTGGCTCCAGTAATACAAGTATAATTCTTCGTTTGTTCCATACTTTTTTCTCCTTTACAGATTGCTATTTGCATTTTTTATAAGAGTCGCTGCTCCCATTCCGCCACCGATACACAGAGAAGCGATTCCATAATTTCCTTTATTTTCAATTAACTCATAAATTAGAGTAGTCAGTATTCTGCTTCCTGAAGCTCCAACTGGATGCCCTAAAGCAATGGCACCACCCTTAGGATTAACCTTATCCATATCATTGATTCCCAATTGTCTTATGCAAGCTATTGATTGTGCAGCAAATGCTTCATTCAATTCAAAGATATCAATATCAGTTATATCCATTTTTTGCTGAGTCAACAGCATTTAAAATTTTTGGAAAACCGACATATGGGATACATTGGATAAATGTTTCAAGAATTTCTTCCTGACTTAGACCAATATTCAAAGCTCCATTAATATGAACTTTAAGTTGATGTCCTGTTCCACCTTGCGACAGCAAACTTGTAATAGTAATCATTTCTCGATGTTTTAGGTTAAGTGACTTACGATTATAAATTTCGCCAAAAGCAAATTCTAAAATATAATTTCCAATATCCCCTGCCACTCCATCAAGGGCTTTTATGACTTTATCACCAACTTCACCATCTATGGTCTTCAGATATTTCAAACCAATTTTTCGTCTTTCTTCCACTTCCATATGGTATTACCTCCTCTCCTAGCTTTATATCAAATTCCTTTGATGCTATGTCTTTTACATAGTAAAGTGCACTTTATGTCAAGAGAAAACTGAAAATTTTTTGATTTTTTAAAAATTATGCTAAAATAATAAAAAAAGGGGGGGAAATATTATGGCTTACTATTCTATTGGAGAATTTGCTAAAAAAACTGGACTTTCTATTCCCACACTTCGATACTATGAGCAAGAAAAATTGATTTACTCACACAGAGAAGAAAATAATCGTAGATACTATGATGACTCTGATATAGCGTGGACTCAATTCATTATTAGATTAAAAAAGACGGGAATGTCTATTAAAAATATGCAAGAATACGCTGACCTAAGATACAAAGGAGACTCCACAATTCCTCAACGACTTAGACTACTATTTTTTCAACTTGATGAACTTCATAAGCAACAAACTGAAATTAACCAACATATTGATTTTCTTGAAAAGAAAATTAAAACTTATTTAGGTATTAATCCTAATTAGCACCATTATTATTTTCTTTATCCAAAAAAGGGATTGAAAATAAAATTTCAATCCCTTTTTATTAATGGACTTTAGCCAGTATCGGAGCTGACATTTGAAAAATGTTAGCTCTGATACAAAAAACCACCCGCTATGCGGGTGGGAAACACTTGTTAT
>NZ_JACHHH010000007.1 GCF_014202695.1 Oribacterium sinus | reverse complement strand
ATATTGCTAGAATTCAAAAAGAAAACAAGAGCTCATAAATGGCGTAATTACGCCGTTTATGGGCTCTTGACTCTTTCGCAACTGTCAAAGACGGGGATTTCGCTTCCGGCAATTTAGATACAGCGAAGTTTGTTGATACTATGGAAAAAGTAATTGCACAGTACTATGCTGGCTAATTTTTTCCCGGAATAGGGGCAGCTAAGCTGCCCCATTTTTTAAAAGGGGGATTTCATGAAAGGACGTTCACAATCCTTGCAGTCTATTATTTTGCTTCTGGCAGGAGCGTTTAGTACAATCTATACGTTGATTTTGGATTTTACAGGTTCGAAAGCTACATACCGGGGTAACTTATTGATTTTAGGTATGGTTCTATTTTTTCTTGGCCTGTATCTTTTGCCAAGCAAAAAACATCATAGAAAAATAGTTTATTTTTTATTCTTATTTCCCCTGCTATTTACCTTTGCGGTAACTGTAATTATTCCGTTGATTTTGGGTATAGGGTATTCCTTTACTGATTGGACAGGAATTCGTTATACCAAAGTAGTAGGGTTAGCCAACTATCAGGCTATGTTTAAAGATCCGGCCTTTATCTGGTCCGTTTTAATTACCTTTGTATTTGTTATTATTAATGTTGTAATGATTAATCTGGTAGGGTTCTTATTGGCTCTACTTTGTACTGTTAAAATGCGTGGAGTGGCCTTTTTCAGAGCTGCTTACTTTTTACCGAACTTGATTGGAGGAATTGTTCTTGGTTATATCTGGCAGTTCGTCTTCAACAATGTTTTGATGAATTATATGAAATTTTCCATGTTATCCCAGACCAAGACAGCGATGCTGGCCATTATTGTGGTTTATCTCTGGCAAAGTGGCGGATATATCATGTTGATTTATGTTACCGGGCTTACACAGATTCCCGGAGATGTGCTGGAGGCTGCCCAGATTGATGGGGCTACGGCGTTACAAACCTTATTCAAGGTTAAGCTTCCGATGATTGCTTCCACCATTACCATTTGTACTTTCTTGACTTTAACCTCTGCTTTTAAACAGTTTGATGTGAATATGGCTTTGACTAACGGAACGGGCTCTGTGGCGGACTTTATGGGTTCCTATTTATCTAACGGTACCCAGATGCTTGCTTTAAATATTTACAACACGGCTATTGCAAAGAATAATTTTGCACTGGCTCAGGCGAAGGCTATTTTGTTCTTTATTATTCTGGCGGTTATTTCCCTGATTCAAGTTCGAATCAGCAATAGTAGAGAGGTGGAGATGTAATGGGCAAGTCTAAAAGTGTAAAAAATTTAATCTTGGGGATTCTGGGAACTTGCATTGCAATTTATATTTTATTTCCCTTCTATTTAGTAGTGATGAATTCCTTCAAGAGACAAGCAGATATCGTTAAGGATCCGGTGGCTTTTCAAGGGGTTAGTTTTGCCCAGTTACAGGCCAACTTGAATTCGGTAATTCATAATTCCAACTTTAACTTCTGGTATGCTTTCGGTACTTCAGCGATTATTACAGTAGTGTCTTTGGTTCTTCTGATTTTATTCGGCTGCATGGCTGCCTGGGTTATCAGCAGAAACAATAAAAAGCCTTGGGCTATTGCCGTATATATGACTTTTATTGCTTCTATGATTATTCCCTTCCAGGTTGTAATGCTTCCTCTTCTTTCCACCTTTAGAGATGTGGGAAAGTTTGTAGGCATTAATATGTTGCAGTCTGTACATGGTATTTTGTTTGCTTACCTTGGTTTCGGCGGTGCCATGACCGTATTTATTCTGACCGGTTTTATTAAGGGTATTCCCTATGAACTGGAGGAGGCTGCGGCAATTGACGGCTGTTCTCCCGAGGGAACATTTTTCAAGATCATCTTTCCTTTGCTTCGTCCGGTGATTACTACGGTGACCATTTTGAATGGTATGTGGATTTGGAACGACTATTTACTGCCTTCTTTGATGCTGGGACAGAATGGAAAGATTAAGACTCTTCCTGTAGCTGTACAGGCCTTTGTGGGATCTTATGTAAAACAGTGGGATTTAATTTTGTCTGCAGCATTACTGGCAATTCTTCCTATGATTATTGTTTTCTTAGTAGGACAGAAGCAGATTATGAGCGGAATGGTAGAGGGTGCTGTAAAAGGATAAGGAGAACAGCGTTCTCAAAGAATCTAACAGAGAGAGGAATATTTATTGCAAAGGACTGCAGGTTGCAAGGAATGCAGATCCTTTGCAGGCTGTTCTCAAGATAAATATTCAGAATGAAGATTATGGCTAGAATTAAAGATATTGCTAAACTTGCAAATGTAAGTCCCTCTACAGTATCCAATGTGATTCATGGGAGAAAAAACAAGTTAAGTCCTGAGCTCTATGAAAAGGTGCAAAGGATTTTAGAAGAAGAGCATTATGTTACGCACCGGGGGGCCCAAATGTTGACAAAACAGGGCTCCCGTCTTATTGCTCTGATTTTGACCTATAGCAGAGCTGAAGAGGAAAGTATTGTACAGGATCCCTTTGTTTCTTCGATTATCGGTGCAGTACAAAGTGCGTTGCAGAAGGAAGGATATTTTCTTTTGCTGTATGCCAATCCCCAAATGGAGCTTTGTACCAAAATCACTTTAGAGTGGAATGTGGAAGGGATTATTCTGTTGGGAGCAAAGCGTGAAGACTACTATTATTTACGTTCTCTGAATTCGGTACCGGTTGTTACTATAGATACCATTTTCTTTCCGGAGGATCATTCCTATGTTAATGTAGGACTGGAGGATTACCGGGGAGCGCTGGAGATGACTCGCTATCTGCTTTCCAAAGGACACGAAAAAATTGCTTATTTATCATTGATGGACGGCATGGATGTATTACGGAAAGATGCCATAGACAATATCCGGTATCAGGGGTACCTACAGGCTTACAAAGAAAAAAACTTAGCGGCGGATTGGAGCCTTTGCCGAAATTTATCCTATGATGGGAAAATTAGACAAAAGCAGTATAAGGACTTTTACCGGGAGAATTTTTGGGGCTGTACGGCTTTATTTTTTACAGCAGATATTATGGCCCTGGAAATGATGAGCTTTTGTATGGATCAAAAGCTACGAATTCCGGAAGATATTTCCATTGCCGGATATGATGGGATTTTTGCGGCAAAGAGAGCAAGACCTCGGCTTTGCACCATTTGTCAGGACAGCACGGAAAAGGGAAGACGGGCAGTAATGGAATTGTTACTTCTGCTTAAGGAAGAGCGGGATATTGGAACTCGTAAAAAAGATATTCGCTTACCTGTATTTCTGGAGAAAGGAAGTTCTGTGCAGACAGTAGGGGAGCAAAAGCAATCTCCCGGGCTACAGCTTCATTTGCAAAAGGAAGCGGAGTTAAGGATAGAGAAAAGTTCTTAGAGGAAGTGTAGTGTGCTTCCGTAACGGAATAGAAGATTGCATGCGAATAGTGTATTGTTAATGGAATAATATATTGTTTTCTTTGGAAGGAGAAGAAGATGAAAAAAACATGGTGGAAGGAAGCCGTTGTGTATCAGATTTATCCCAGAAGCTTCTGTGATAGTAATGGAGACGGTATCGGAGATTTGCCGGGAATTGAAAGCAAATTGGATTATCTTAAGGAATTAGGGATTGATGTAATCTGGCTTTCCCCTGTCTATCGTTCTCCCAATGATGACAACGGCTATGATATCTCCGACTATGAAGATATCATGGAAGAGTTCGGTACCATGGCGGATTTTGACCGTCTGTTAAAGAAGGCTCATGAAAAAGGCATTAAGATTGTGATGGATTTGGTAGTAAACCACAGCTCCGATGAGCATGCCTGGTTTGTGGAGAGCCGTAAGGACAAGGAAAATGCCAAGAGAGATTACTACATTTGGCGTAAGGGAAGACCACTGTCCACCGTATCTAAGGAAGAGCAGGAGCGATTTGCAGGAGATATTGTGGAGTATCAGGGAGAAAAGCTTCTTCCTCCCAACAACTGGGGCTCCTTCTTCTCCGGACCGGCCTGGGGTTTTGATGAGAAGACCGGGGAGTTCTATCTCCACCTCTTCTCCAAGAAGCAGCCGGATCTGAACTGGGAAAATGAAATTGTCAGAAAAGAAGTTTTCGATATGATGACTCGTTGGTGTGAAAAGGGAATTGACGGTTTCCGTATGGATGTTATTTCTCTGATTTCCAAGCCTGAGGGACTGCCAAGCACAGAAATTCCCAAGGGGGCTGTCTATGGAGACGGAGCAATATGCGCTAATGGGCCAAGAGTCCATGAGTTCTTGCAGGAAATGAATCAAAAGGTGCTTTCCAAGTATGATTTAATGACTGTAGGAGAAACTGCGGGAGTAACTTTAGAGGAAGCAAAGAAATATGCCAATGAAGCCCAGACCGAGTTAAACATGGTTTTCCAGTTTGAGCACGTGAACATGGATGAGAATCCCAAGTACGGCTTTAAGTGGAACACAGGCAGAATGCCTCTGGTGCCTTTAAAGAAGAATCTGGAAAAATGGCAGCTGGGTTTACAGGATGTGGCTTGGAACAGTATCTATCTTTGCAACCATGACCAGCCCAGAGTGATTGCTCGCTTAGGGGATGACGGGGGACAGTACAGAGAGCGTTCCGCAAAATGTATTGCCACCTTCCTTCACATGATGCAGGGAACTCCTTATGTATATCAGGGAGAAGAGCTGGGAATGGGAAATTATCCCTTCACCGATCCTTCCCAGTTTAGGGACTTGGAAAGTATCAATGCGTATGAAGAACTGACAGAGAAGCTTCATATCAGTCCGGAGGAGCTGTTCCCCATGATTGCCCATAAGAGTAGGGACAATGCCAGAACTCCCATGCAGTGGAACAGTGAAAAGGAAGCGGGCTTTACCACAGGAACTCCTTGGATTTCGGTAAATCCCAACTATACTACAGTGAATGCGGAGGAACAGCTGAAGAGAGCGGATTCCGTGTTCCACTACTATCAGAAGCTGATTGCTTTACGCCATAGCTCCGACTTGATTGTGTATGGAAACTTCCGCTTATTACTTCCGGAGGATCCGGATTTATTCGTGTATGAGCGTTCTTTGGGAGAGAAGAAGCTTTTAGTAGTTTGTAATGTATCGGAAAATGAGAGAGATTTCGTGATTCCTGAGGAGTTTAAGACAGGAAAGCTCTTGATCCACAATGTGGAAGGGGAAGATGCCAAGAGAGGACATTTGCTTCCCTATGAGGCCTTTGTATTAGAGATTTAAAAAATCTGTGGCAGACTTTGTCACGGCAGGACAACTGTCATTTTTATGGAAGAATAGAATGATAGAGAAGGAAAAGTATAGTAAGGAGAAAAAATGAGAAAAGAATGGTGGCAGGAGAAGGTCGCTTACCAAATTTATCCCAAAAGCTTTAAGGATACCAAGGGAAATGGTATCGGAGACATTCGGGGAATTATCGAAAAACTGGATTATTTAAAGAATCTGGGCATTGATATTATCTGGATTTCTCCCTGTTTCCTATCCCCTTTGGCGGATCAGGGCTATGATATTGCGGATTACTATAAGATTGATCCTCGCTTTGGCTCCAATGAGGATATGGAGGAGCTTTTGGCAGAGGCTAAGAAAAGGGACATGCATATCCTTTTGGATTTGGTGGTAAACCATTGCTCCGATGAGCATGAGTGGTTCCAAAAGGCAGTTGCTGATCCTAAGGGTCCCTATGCGGATTATTTCTTCTTTGAAGAGGGAATTGACGGGAAGGAGCCCAATAACTGGCGTTCCTATTTTGGAGGCTCCGTTTGGGAAAAGGTGCCGGGAACGGAGAATACCTATTATCTCCACCTCTTCCATAAGAAGCAGCCGGATTTAAACTGGGAAAATCCAAAGCTTAGAGAAGAAATCTATAAGATGATTAACTGGTGGTTGGATAAGGGCGTGTCCGGCTTCCGTATTGATGCCATTCTGAATATCAAGAAGGTATTTCCTTTACAGGGACACCATTATCCGGCGGACAGAGATGACGGCATGGCAGCCTGCACCAATATGATTTATGAGGCGGAGGGAATCGGAGACTTCCTTCGGGAAATGCGGGATCGTTGCTTCCGTCCCCACAATGCCTTTTCTGTGGGAGAGGTTTTCAATGAAACAGAGGAGCAGATTCCGGAGTTTATCGGCGAGGACGGTTATTTTTCCTCTATGTTTGACTTTCGTGCCCATAGCAGCGGACATTCCGACAAGGGCTGGTTCGACAACAAGCCGGTTACGCCCAATGCTTATCGGGACAACTGCTTCTTAACCCAAAGATTGGTGAATCCGGTAGGATTTATTTCTACTGTCATTGAGAACCATGATGAATCCAGAGGAGTCAACAGCTATATTCCGGCGGAAGACTTAAACGATACCTCCAAGAAGTTTATTGCTACCATGCTGATGATGCAGAGGGGCCTTCCCTTTATCTATCAGGGACAGGAAATCGGTATGGAAAATGTAATTTTCCACGACATCTCTGAAGTAGACGACATTTCTACCCTGGATGAGTATAAGATTGCCTTGGAAAATGGCTATAGTAAGGAAGAGGCGTTAAAGATTGTAAATCGTTACAGTAGAGATAATGCCAGAACCCCTATGCAGTGGAGCAGCGAAAAGGAAGCAGGCTTTACCACCGGCAAGCCCTGGCTTCCCGTAAACCCAAACTATACAAGAATTAATGTGGAAAGCCAGGAGAAGGATCCCCATTCCGTGCTTTCTTATTACAAGGCTCTTTGTGCTCTTCGAAAGCAGGAGGAGTATAAGGAGGCGGTAGTCTACGGAGAATTTATTCCCTTCCTGGAGCAGGAAGATCGCCTGATGGCTTTCTATAGAAAGGGAGAGAAGAAAACATTTCTGGTTTTGGGCAATTATAGAAAAGAAGAAAGAGAAGTGGAGATTCCCGGAACAATCAAGAAAGTTGTACTTTCCAATGTAGAACCAAGAATCAACGGGAATAGGGTAAAGCTTTCCGGCTATGAAGCTTTAATTTTAGAGGTAGAATAGAAGGCTTAGCTGAATAAACTTAGAGCGTTTTTTTAAGAGTGAGGACACAAAATCCTCACTCTTTTTCCATTTTTTTGCCACATTTTTTTTCTATTCTATGTTTTGTCAAAAGGAAAACAGTTTCCTGAGACAGTGAAAGATAGTGAAAAAATTTCAATAGAAAATGAAGAGGAAAAAGCTAAGCCGTAAGGCAAAAAAAATCGGCTTAGTAAGGAGGTAAATTATGGCAAGAGGAAATAGAGTAGCAGGAATTGTGGCATCCGCCCTTCTTTTCGGAGCAGTGTCCGGAGGAACTATGGTGGGGGTAAATGTGTTGGCAGACCAACACCGTTCAGAAATTGTAGCAAGCGTAAATGAGCTTACCGGACAGGAACAGAAAGAAAGTACTTCTCCCATTCAGAAAACAGTGGCAAAGGATAAGGATGATACGTCTTCCGCAAAGACTACTGCAACCGGAGAAGAAAGTGTCTCCAAGATTGCAAAGGATGCCATGTCTTCCGTAGTTTCCATCACAAATACCATTAAGTATCAGCAAAACGGATTTTCTCTTTACGGCCAGGGACAAACTCGAGAGGCGGCAGCCAGCGGTTCCGGAGTGATTATTGGGGAAAATGATAATGAGCTTCTGATTGTTACCAATAAGCATGTTGTGGAGGATTCCACTTCCCTGTCCGTACAGTTTGTGGACGGAAAGTCCTACGATGCAAAGATTAAGGGGACAGACAGTGATGTGGATTTGGCAGTGATTGCGGTTCCTTTGGATTCCATTTCCGCTGACACAAGGAAGAGTATTACTACAGCCACCTTCGGGGATTCCGATGCCTTAAGCGTAGGAGATCAGGTAGTGGCTATCGGAAATGCATTAGGCTATGGACAGTCTGTAACCACCGGAATTATCTCAGCCAAGGATAGAGACATTCAAACGGAAAACGGTACGGAAACCGGTCTTTTACAAACCGATGCAGCGATTAATCCCGGAAACTCCGGTGGTGCTTTACTGAATATGCAGGGAGAATTAATCGGTATCAATGTGGCAAAGTATTCCGATACCACCGTAGAGGGTATGGGCTATTCCATTCCTGCCAAGAAAGCGCAGGAAATCGTAGAGACACTTTCCAAGAGAGATACCAGAGAAAAGGTCAAGGATGAGGAAAGAGGCTATATCGGTATTCAGGGTAAAACGGTGGACAGCAGTATTGCGGAAGCCTACAACATGCCCCAGGGAATTTACGTCTATAAGATTTTAAAGGGTGATGGTATTGATAATTCCGCTTTACAGGAAAAAGATATTATTACCAAGTTTGACGGACAGGGCGTAAGAAGCCTGGAGGATTTGGTATCCTTGATTTCCGGCTATAAGGCAGGAGAAAAGGTGGAAGTGACTGTAAAACGTCTTTCTGCCAAGGGACAGTATGAAGAAAAGACGGTAGAGGTAACCTTAGGGAAGAACAGTACCGACAATAACTAAGAAAAGCTTCTTTTGGAGATATCTTCAAAGCTTAAAGAAGATGAGATTTTTAGAAAAATGATATTTTCATAGAGGAGGCTTTAAGCTACTCCTAAATAGTAGAAAAAATGAACGGAAAATAAAAAATAAATTGTGTGATTGCGATAAAAAAAGCTTCCAAGACGAGTTCCGGAAGCTTTTTTTATGCTATACTAAACAAATATGTCTTATGATATTTTATAGAAAGAGAAGGCTGGATGAGCATGAGAAGAAAGTTTTTCAAAAAAAGAATAGGGATAGCTTTCTTTTTATGTTTTTTTCTAGCTCTTAGCTTTTTTTTCTTCCGGGAGGAAGGCAAGGGAAGGGAAAGAGACGCCATAAAGGAGGCTGTGTCCTTTACCAAAAGAACTGCCGTTCAAACGGGGGAAGAGAAGAGAAGCTACAGAGAAGAATATGGAGAATATATTCGTTATAAAAATATTTCCTATCCTTCCGCCTACCCCAACAACTTCTTTGATGCATATCTGTATCCGAAAGAACGGAAGAAGGAGGTTCTGGGCACCATCCTTTATTTTCATGGAGGAGGATTTGTGTCCGGCAGTAAAAATGTTGTGGATCAGCATCCCTATTTTCTGGAATGGCTGAAGAACGGATTCCAAGTCATAGCCATTGACTATGCTCTGGCGCCGGAGTATCCCTATCCTATCGCCCTGAGGCAAGCTGCCGCTGCCGTAAAAGCCATAGTACAGAAAAAGGATATTTTAGGGATTGATCCGAATAAGCTTATTATTCTGGGAGACAGTGCAGGAGCTGCTCTGGGAGGACAGTTTATCCTCAGCCAGCTGGATGAAAATTACAGGAAAAGATTAAAGATGGAAGAGGTATTAGGAAGGGGAAAGGGCAAGATTTGCGGCTTTATCTCTCTTTCCGGCCTTTTGGATACTACCCGTTACGGGCAGACCAATTCAAAGGAAAACAATTCTTATTTTCGGAACTGGGGAATTGCTTATTTTCAGGAAAAAGATTTGGAAAAGGGAAGAAAGGCGAAGGAAGCCTCTGTTTTGCAAAATATTGAAAAATCCTTTCCTCCCACTTTTCTGTCAGACGGAAATCTCGGCTCCTTTCAGGAACAGGGAAAGGACTTTCAAAGAAAGCTCCGTCAAATCGGCATTCCGGTGGAAAGCTATTTTCCCGGTAAAAATGAAGGGGAATTGCCCCATGACTTTGAATTGCAAGTCCATAGACCGGAGGCGGAGCGGCTTTTAAGAAGACAAATCGCCTTTGCGAAGAATCTGCTTTCCTAAGAAATCCAATACACTTTCGGTAAAAATTCAGTTTTTGAGAGCCGGAGTCATTTTTTGTGGAGGGGGTTTCCCAAGAAATTTTCGATACTGCTGTCGTACAGGAAGGAAAATATGATCAAAGATAAACAAAAACAGCTCAATCAATTACAGGTCCTCTTTGACGGAATCGTCATAGCCTTGGCCTATTTTTTGGCGTGGTATTTAGCTATTGAGAATCCTATCTTTCCGGAGGGCCACGGCGTTCTTTCTCCCAAGGTATATTTCACGGCTCTACTCCCCTTGATTCCGGGATACTTAATCTTGTATTGGATTTTCGGACTTTATCATCCTATGCGTACCATGCGGATGAAAAATGTGCTTTTTCGCATAATACAAGCCAACAGTGTAGGACTTTTGCTTTCCGCTTCTCTTTTCTTTGCTTTTCGTAAATCCGGTTATTTTGAGCATTTTTCTACCAAGGTCTTGTTTTATAACTATCTTGGCAATATTTGTTTAAATACCCTGGAGCGATATGGTTTAAGAAGATTTTTGGCTACACTTCGAAAGAAGGGATTTAACCAAAAACACCTTATTCTGGTGGGATTTTCCGCAGTTTCCAACCGCTTTATCGATGCTTGTAAAAGAAATCCGGATTGGGGCTATACCATTTACGGTATTGTGGATGATTTTGCGGAGAAGGGAGAGTCCTATAGAGGCGTAGCCGTAATCGGAAAAATCAAGGAACTGGGAGACTTCCTGGCTCAAAACACGATTGACGAGATTGCCATTACCCTGCCCCTTGCCGCTTATGAAAAGCTTCCGGGAATTGTGGCAGTTTGCGAAAAATCCGGTGTCCATACCAAATTTTTGCCGGACTATCAGGAGATTATTCACTCCAAACCTATTGCGGAGGATTTGGACGGACTGCCCGTTATCAATATTCGGAATGTTCCCTTGACAGATCCTTTTAATGCTTTTGTGAAGCGACTGATGGATATTTTCGGTGCCCTGGTGGGAATCATTCTTTTCGGTCCCCTGATGCTGTTGGTGGCGCTTTTGATTCGCCTGGATTCCAGCGGCCCCATCATTTTCAAGCAGGAAAGAGTGGGAAGGCATAATCTTCCCTTCCAAATGTACAAATTCCGTTCTATGCGGGTACAGACCGTGGAGGAAGAAAAGAAGGGCTGGACGGTAAAGGGAGATCCCAGAGTGACTTGGATTGGAAAAATTATCCGAAAAACCTCTATTGATGAACTTCCCCAATTTTTCAATGTCCTACGGGGGGATATGTCCCTCATCGGTCCCAGGCCGGAGAGAACCCAGTTTGTGGAGCAGTTCAAGGAACAGATTCCTCGTTATATGATTAAGCATCAGGTTCGACCGGGGATGACCGGCTGGGCGCAGGTGAACGGTTTCCGAGGAGATACTTCCATAGAGGGAAGAATCCGTTGTGACCTTTGGTATATTGAAAACTGGAGCCTTTCTTTGGATATTCGCATACTCTTTTTAACCCTATGGAAAGGATTTATTAACAAAAATGCCTATTAATTTTTTTGTGTTTTCATGGTATTATACCTTGATTCCTGTAAAATAAGCTTTGAAATCGATTTGGAGGAGTAGTGTGGCATTAGAACAGAATAAGGGGAGAAGACCTCATAGTCATAGCGGAAACAAAGAGAGCAATCATAGCTCTTCTGCGGAAGTGAAGAACGCGTCAGAAATAAAGAAGAGGGAGAATGCTCCCTTTTCCGAGAAAGAGCAGGATTTAAAGGCACAGATTGCAAGAGGAAAGCGCTTGCAGGAAGACCGGCCTACAGGAAGAGATCAGGGGAAGGAAGATCTGTCTTTTTTGGATAGGAAGCTTTCCCAAGAGGGAAAGAGGGAAAAAAATCCGGACTTCTATACCCTTCCCAAGGAAAGAAACGAGGAGAAGCGCAAGAGTTCTTTGGATATTTTGCAGGTGAATTCTCCGGATCAGATCGAGGAAGAGCTGGAAGAGTATTATGATGAGAAGAATAAAAAGAAGAAATCTTTGTGGAAGAAGGTTCTTCTGATTTCCGTTATCGAAATTCTCACTTTGATTATGATTTTCTGTACCGGTTATGTGGTTCGCTACATGAATATCAAGCCGGATGTGCAGTTTAATACAAAGAACGTTAAGAATGACAATATCGATGTCAAAAAGCAGGAGCAGATGCAGGGCTACTGGACCATTGCCGTTTTCGGTGTAGACTCCCGTGACGGCGGAGTGGGCCGGGGTGCCAATGCGGATGTGCAGATTATTGTTTGCATCGACAGAGGCACAGGAGAAGTTAAGCTGGCTTCCGTATTCCGTGACACCTATTTGAATCTGGCAGCAGGCTCCCGTTTCGCCAAGATTAACGAGGCCTATGCGGATGGAGGCCCGGAACAGGCGGTTGCGGCTCTCAATAAAAACCTGGATTTGGATATTGAACACTATGCCACCTTTAACTGGAGAGCAGTGGCAGATGTGATTACCATGCTGGGCGGAGTGGATATTGATATTACCCAGAAGGAATTCCGTTACATGAATGCCTATATTCACGAGACCAGTATTGAGTCCAAGGTCAATGAGAAGAATCCTGCGGCGGAGTATATTAAGGGACCGGGAATGCAGCATTTGGACGGTGTACAGGCGGTAGCATATGCCAGACTTCGATACATGGATGATGACTTTACCAGGACCAAGAGACAAAGAGAGGTTATCTCTCAGGTTCTTGCCAATGCCAAAAAGGCGGATTTAGCCACCTTGACCAATGTTATTGATACCGTTCTTCCTCAGATTGCCTTTAATGTGGATGTGGGAGATATTTTAGAGCTGGCCAAGGGTGTTAATCGTTATAATATTGTAGGTTCTGAAGGCTTCCCTTATGATTTGACCACACAAATGATGGGTAAGAAGGGAGATTGCGTTATTCCCCAGAGCTTAGCCTCCAATGTAACCAAGCTTCATGCTTATCTCTTTAATGATACGAATTATAAGCCCTCCGCTGCAGTCTGGACCTACAGTGACAAGATTGCGGAGGATTCCGGAAGCTATAAGAACGGAAGAGGAGACAGCGACAGCAGCTCCAAAAAGAAGAAATCCTCAGAAGACAGAGAGGAAGAAGAGAATAGTAAAAAGAAGAAGAGCTCCACGGAAGAAAGCGGAAAGAAGAAATCTCAGTCCGAGGAAAGCTCCGAGTCCAAGAAATCCAAAACAGAGACGGACAGCAACGGAAAAACCGTAGAAAGTACAAAGAATTCCGAATCCAAGCAGGAAACAAAAGAGAGCAAAAAGGGCGAGATTCAGTACACGGAAGAAAGTACTGCGGGAGAAAATAAAAAAATCACGGAAGAAAGTAAGAAATCCAACGAAGAGACGAAGAAATCCGTGGAAGAAACAAAGAAAAAGGAAAATAATGCAGAGCCGAGCATAGGTAATAATCCGCCTACTGCAGCAAGCTCCGCAAATTCCGGAGAGAATCCGGGACCGGGTGATATTGTAGATTAGTGTTTTGTAGAAAATGAATGAGGGAAGAGGGAGAGCTATGGAACTAAAGGACTCAAAGGCCAAAAGAGACTTTTATACAATCGGAAATGGAATTTGTTTACTTTACCTTGCCTTGATGCTTTTGCTTTTCCCTCTCTATTCTCGGGACAAATACTTTGATATTCTCCAGGCTCGTTTTGATTTTTTCTGGATTTGCAGCAGTGTTTTTTCCGTACTGCTTTTTGCCTTTGTGGCTTTATATTCTTTGACCCTAAAGAAGGAAGAACGAAAAGAGATTCTTCCTTCTCTTTTTTGGAAGAAGGAAGAGGGAAAGAAAAAGCCCTTGTTTGCTACGGATCTTCCCTTTTGTGTTCTGATTCTTCTCTTTTTCCTTTCCATGTTCCTTTCCGGATATCCTTACGAAACCTGGTGGGGAAGTACGGGAAGATATATGGGAGTTCTGAGCTGGCTGCTTTTCTTTACGGTGTATCTTGGCCTTAGTCGATTTTATCGCTTTAAAAAGTTTCATCTTCTCCTGTTTTCTGTAGGCGTGGTTTTACAGTGCTTATGGGGAATCAGCGATTTTTACATGATGAACTATATGCATTTCTTCGACAATGTTTCGGACTTATCCAAGTGGGCGATGTTCGCGGGACCTGTGGGCAATATCAACGGCTATACTAGCCTTGTTTTATTTTATGCCTGCCTCTATACCGGTTTATATTTGCAGGAGAAGGAGCTTCGCTGGAAGCACTTTTTTATGGGAATGATGCTGCTTTGCCACATTGCTACAATCTTCGGAAGTAGCGACAACGCAGTCATCGGCTACTTCTTTGTTTTTCTGGTCCTACCGTTTTTTAGCTGGGAGGATAACAAAAGCTTCGGAACCTGTCTTTCCGTGTATTTCTTATTTTTCCTTTCTTTGAAGCTTTCCGTGCTTTTTGCCGGAAAGGGACAAAGCATTCTGCAGATTTCTCCACCGGGATTTCTCTTTTCCATGGGAAAGACAGTTCTTCCTTACCTGGGGATGGGACTCACCGGTATCCTTTGGGCTTTGGGAAGATTCAGCAAGAAGGAATTGTCCATGAAGCTTTTCAAGAGGCTTTATGTCCTGCTTTTAATCCTGTTCTTCATGGCAGGAGCCTATGCCATCTATGATGTAAATGTGATGCATCGCTATCCGGTGCTGGAACAGTTCAGCCAATTTTTACGCTTTGATGATTCCTGGGGAACCGGCAGAGGCTTTATCTGGAGGATGGGTATGGAATACTTCCGAGACAGGATGCCTATGCTTAAGAGACTTTTCGGCTATGGGCCGGACGGTTATTTTATGCTGACGAATGACAATTATAAGGTAGAAGTGGAACAGGCCGGTATGGGACTGATTGACAGTATTCATAATGAATATCTGAATTTGCTTTTGACCATCGGTGTTTTTGGACTTTTAGCCTATCTTTTTTTACTGAAAAATATCTTCACCGTGTTTTGGAAGAAAGAGACTGAGAATTCAGTGGAAGCAACGTTCGGACAAAATGCCTTTCCCTTTGCGGTAAGCCTGGCTTATCTGGCTTATCTCACTCAGGCCGGCATTAACATTGCGGTACCCATTGTGATGCCCATTGTGATGCTTCTGTGCTTTTTGGGAATTGCCGGAAAGAGAGCGGAATAAAAAAGGGAGCTGTACAGCTCCCTTTTAAATATTTTAAGGTATTATTCCTCCGGCTCGATTAAGCCGTAGCTGTTGGCCTTTCTCTTATAGACTACATTGACCTTGCCGGTGTTGCCGTCCTGGAAAACAAAGAAGCTGTGTCCCAGAAGCTCCATCTGCAAGCAAGCTTCTTCTGCAGTCATAGGCTTTAAATCAATGTGCTTGGTACGAACAATCTTGATTTCTTCCTCGTCCTGTGCCGGCTTCTCATCGATGAATTCCGAACTAAAGTCGGAACCTGCCTGATGACGCTGAATTAATTTGTTCTTGTATTTACGAATCTGCCGCTCCAGAACATCCACCACAAGATCAATGGACTGGTACATATCTTCGGTAGCTTCCTCTGCACGGATTACGCTTCCCTTTACGGGGATGGTTACCTCGATCTTTTGCATATCCTTTTGGGTAGAAAGTGTTACGTTACAGGGGGTTTCCGCCTGGAAAAACTTATCCAGCTTCCCTAACTTCTTCTCCACGCCATTTTTTAGTCCATCGGTTAGACTAAGGTTTCTTCCGGTAATGGTAATTTTCATAAAAAATTCCTTCCTTTCTATGTAGTCCAAAAGAATTTCTTCTTTTCTTGAGTATATCATTTTTTTTCATCTAAGGATATGAAAATCTTGTGAATAATCAACAAATCTGTGTGGCTGAAACACCTTGAATAAGCTTGGAACTAATGGTAGAATCTATGAGTTATAGATTTATACGGAACCATACAGAGATTGTATGGAGAAGGAGTATAGGATAATGAATCTTTTCGAGAAAATATTTGGTACCCACTCACAGAGAGAATTAAAGCTGATTCAACCTAAGCTGGATAAAATCCTTTCTTTACAAAGCACTATGGCAGCTATGTCGGAGGAAGAGCTTAAGGGGCAGACAGAGAAATTTAAAAACCGCTTGGCACAGGGAGAAACCCTGGATGACTTATTGCCCGAAGCCTTTGCTACCGTTAGAGAAGCGGCTAAGAGAGAGCTGGGTATGGAACATTTCCCCGTACAGCTGATTGGTGGAATCGTTCTTCATCAGGGACGTATTGCGGAGATGAGAACGGGAGAAGGAAAGACCCTGGTGTCTACCTGCCCCGCTTATTTGAATGCGCTTGCCGGCAATGGCGTTCATGTCGTTACCGTAAACGATTACCTGGCAAAGCGTGACTCCGAGTGGATGGGAAGAGTGCATCGTTACCTTGGTTTAACCGTCGGTACGGTTTTGAATGAGATGTCCACAGAGGAAAGACAGGCAGCCTATGCTTGTGATATTACCTATGTGACCAACAATGAATTGGGCTTTGATTACCTGAGAGACAATATGGCAATTTACAAGAGTCAGCAGGTGCTTCGAGGCTTGAATTATTGTATCATCGATGAGGTGGACTCTGTTTTAATCGACGAGGCAAGAACACCTTTGATTATTTCCGGACAGTCCGGAAAGTCTACCAAGCTCTATGAGCTTTGTGACATTTTGGCACAACAGCTGGAAAGAGGAGAAGAGTCTGCGGAATTTTCCAAAATTAATGCAATTTTGGGAGAGGAAATTGAAGAAACCGGAGATTTTATCGTTAATGAGAAGGAAAAGACCGTAAACCTTACCCAGCAGGGTGTGGAGAAGGTAGAGAAGTACTTCCATATTCAAAACCTTGCGGATGCGGAGAATCTGGAAATCCAGCACAACATTATCCTGGCTTTAAGAGCGCATAATCTGATGTTTAGAGATAAGGACTATGTAGTAAAGGATGACGAGGTTTTAATCGTTGATGAATTTACCGGCCGTATCATGAACGGTCGTCGTTATTCTGACGGCTTACATCAGGCAATCGAGGCCAAGGAGCATGTACAGGTAAAGAGAGAGTCCAGAACCTTGGCTACCATTACCTTCCAGAACTTCTTCAACAAGTTCAAGAAGAAGGCCGGAATGACCGGTACTGCACAGACCGAGGAAAAGGAGTTTCGAAACATTTACTCCATGGACGTTATCCAGATTCCTACCAACAGACCGGTACAGAGAATTGATTTGGATGATGCGGTATATAAGTCTAAGAAGGAGAAGTTCCAGGCGGTGGTGGATGAGATTCAGGCTATCCACGAGACCGGAGCTCCGGTACTGGTGGGTACCATTGCCATCGAAACATCCGAGCTTTTATCCTCCATGCTTCGGAAGAGAGGTATTAAGCACAATGTCTTAAACGCCAAGTTCCATGAGCAGGAGGCGGCTATCGTAGCAGAGGCCGGTGTACACGGTGCGGTAACCATTGCCACCAACATGGCGGGTCGTGGTACCGATATTAAACTGGATGATGAGGCAAAGGCTGCCGGCGGTCTTCATATTGTAGGTACGGAGCGTCACGAGTCTCGAAGAATCGACAATCAGTTAAGAGGTCGTGCCGGAAGACAGGGAGACCCGGGACAGTCCCAGTTCTTTATTTCCCTGGAAGATGATTTGATGCGTCTCTTCGGTTCCGAAAGATTGATGGGTATGTTTGAGGCTCTGGGTGTACCGGATGGAGAACAGATTCACCATAAGATGCTTTCCAATGCCATTGCCAAGGCTCAGGAAAAGATTGAGTTAAATAACTACGGCATCCGTGAAAACCTCTTAAAGTATGATGAGGTCAACAACGATCAAAGAGATGTTATCTATACCGAGAGAGAAAAGGTATTGGAAGGGGACAATATGCGTCCTCTCATCGTACGCTTTATCACGGATACAGTGGATAATTATGTTGCCGAGTGTATCGGAGAGGGACAGACCCCCAAGGAATGGGATTTGTCCGGCTTAAATGACACCCTGATGAGCATTATTCCTTTAAAGAAGTTAAGACTTACGGAAGAGGAATATGAGAACATGACCGGAGATGAGCTGAGCCAGAGACTGAAGGAAGAAGCCATTCGCCTTTATGAGCAGAAAGAGGCGGAGTTTCCGAATCCGGAGCAGATGCGTGAGGCTGAGCGAGTAATTCTTCTGAAGGTTATGGATCAGAAGTGGATGAGCCATATTGATGACATGGATATCCTAAGAGACGGTATCGGTTTGCAGGCTTACGGACAGAAGGATCCCTTGGTAGAGTACAAGATTGCCGGCTATGAGATGTTCCAGAATATGATGAGAAGTATTCAGGAAGAAACCATCAGAGTGCTGTACCAGATTAAGCTGGAGCAGAAGGTGGAAAGAGAGCAGGTGGCAAAGCCTCTGGCTACCAACAGAGATGAGTCTGCGGTTAGAAGTCCGAAGCAAAGAGAAGGAAGAAAGATTTATCCCAACGACCCATGCCCCTGCGGTTCCGGAAAGAAGTATAAGCAGTGTCACGGCGCCAACCTCTATCAGAAGGACTAATTCCCGAAAAGAAGAGTTACTGCAGTAAAAAATAAGGATTAAATAGCAAGAAGAAATCGAGAAAGTATAGTAAGAAGAGCATGAGAAAGGAGCCTCTGTGATTGAGTTTGATCAATTTAAATCAGAACTTTCCTCCAAGGAAGAGCCCTTACAGCAGTTGGAAGCTGCTCTGGACTTGGATACCAAGAGAAAAAGAATCATAGAGTTGGACCGTATGATGGAGGAACCTGATTTTTGGGGGGATCCGGAGAAGGCCAACAAGCTTTCCACAGAGGCGAGACATTTGAAGGATGAGCTGGAAGGCTTTACTGCGCTAAAAGGCAATTATGAGGATATTGAAGCCCTGATTCAGATGGGAAAAGAGGAAAATGATGATTCCGTAATTCCGGAGATTCGGGAATTACTGGAAAGCTTTTCCGAAAGATTGGATCAGATGAATACCACCCTCCTTTTGTCCGGAGAATATGACAGCATGAACGTTATCCTTCGCTTAAATGCCGGAGCAGGCGGGACGGAGGCCAATGACTGGGCAGGCATTCTCTACCGGATGTATACCCGATGGGCGGAGAGACATGGCTTTACAGTGAAAATCTTGGATTATCTGGATGGAGATGAAGCCGGCATAAAGTCCGTTACTATGGAAGTTGTGGGAGAATATGCCTACGGCTACCTTCGCTCTGAGTCCGGCATCCATCGCTTGGTTCGTATTTCTCCCTTTAATGCCCAGGGAAAGCGGCAGACCTCCTTTGTATCCTGTGACGTTATGCCGGATATCGAGACGGATATCGACATTGATATTCGGGAAGAGGACATTAAGATGGAGGTATTCCGTGCCTCCGGTGCAGGTGGACAGCATATTAACAAGACCTCCTCTGCAGTTCGTTTGATTCATATTCCCACCGGCTTTGTGGCAGCCTGTCAGGAGGAACGTTCTCAGATTCAGAACAAAAACAAGGCCATGCAGATGTTAAAGACTAAGCTTTATCTGAAGGAAAAGGAAGAGCAGGAAGCGAAGCTTGCGGGCATTCGAGGAGAAGTAAAGGATAACGGCTGGGGATCCCAGATTCGTTCTTATGTTTTACAGCCATATCGTATGGTAAAAGACCTGCGTACAGGAGAAGAAAGCGGCAATACGGATGCGGTTTTGGATGGAGATATCGATCGTTTCATTTCCGCTTATCTGAAGTGGATGCAGTTGGGCTGTCCGGATCGAAAGATTGCGGGAAATGACTAAAAATGGGAAAAGTTTCTTAGGAGAAGAAAGGGGCGAATGAGATGAAGATTGCCATCATGGGCTACGGAACCATCGGATCCGGCGTGAAAGAAGTGCTGGATATGAATAGGGCACAGATTGAGAAAAAGGGCGGAGAAAATATTGAAATAAAGTATATTCTGGCCAGAAAAGAGCATATTCCCGGTGTGGAGGATGCCTTAGTCACTACAGATTTTTCCGTCATTGAAAATGATCCGGAAGTGGAGCTGGTGGTGGAATCTATCGGAGGAATTCATCCGGCTTACGAGTATATTAAAAGCTGTCTGGAAAAGGGCAAGCATGTGGTAAGCTCCAACAAGGCGGTGGTGGATGCCTGCGGTTCCAAGCTGATTCGAACTGCTAAGGAGCATAACTGTAACTTCTATTTCGAGGCTTCCGTAGGTGGCGGAATTCCGGTTATTCGTACCCTTTACCATAACTATGCCGGAGAAAATGTGACAGAAATCACCGGTATTTTAAACGGTACCACTAACTTTATCTTAACTAAGATGAGAGAGGAAGGCTCCAGCTTTGAGGACACCTTGAAGGAAGCACAAAGACTGGGCTATGCGGAAAGAGATCCCTCTGCGGATATCGATGGCTTTGATACTTCCAGAAAGACTGCCATCCTCCTTTCCATGACCTCCGGCAATCGTTGCCGCCACGAGGACATTTACACGGAAGGAATCCGTAATGTCAGTGATATTGATATGGCTTACGCCAAGGCCTTAGGATACAGCATTAAGCTTTTGGGTTCCGTACAGACTGTGGAGGACAAGTATTTTGCTTATGTAGCCCCCATGATGGTGGAAGAGCAGGATCCTCTCTATCCGGTAAATGGAGTGTATAACGGGATTCGTATCGTAGGAAATTGCCTGGGAACCACCATGCTTTATGGCATGGGAGCCGGTAAGCTGCCTACTGCCAGTGCGGTAGTTTCCGATATTATTGCGGCAGTGCGTCATAAAAGTAATTTCCAAGGAATCGGCTGGTCCGATAAAATGATTGAAATAGAGCCCATGGGCGGAAATGCTTTCCGTTATTTTCTTCGCGTTGAAGGGACGGAAGAAGGAATTGAGAAGGAGTTAAAGAGCTACTTCGTAGAGGATGGAAAGGTAAAGGTTCATGTTCTTCCCGGACGAAAGGATGAATTTGCCATCATTTCCGATATTCTTTTCGAAGAAGATTTTCTGGCTCGTCTTTCCGCCTTCGAGGATGAAACCGGAAGGAGAGTATTCCATTACCTTCGTGTAAATTCCGGTTCAGAGGAATAAGAAGATATCGTCGGCTAGCCGCAGCAGAAACGAGAGCTTCTTTTTGGGAATATCGCTTGTATGGAACTCGATGACATAGGTCTTGCCTACGCCATTGGGTAAGAATAAAAAGAAACGCTGGCGTCTAAGGCACCAGCGTTTTTTGTGAATAGGAGCAAGGAATGGAGTGGATTAGCAATAGTGAGGAAGAAAGCTATCAGTTGGCCTTTCGCCTGGGACAGAAGGCCCAAAAAGGCGAGATTTATTGCCTGGAGGGAGACCTTGGGGTAGGAAAGACCGTCTTTGCCAAGGGCTTTGCCAAGGGCCTGGGGGTTTCGGAAAATGTAGATTCCCCTACCTTTACCATCGTGAAGGAATATCAGGGGAGAGAAAAGCTCTATCATTTCGACCTCTACCGTATCGTAGATCCGGAGGAACTTTGGGAAATCGGCTTTCAGGACATGCTTTCCGGGGAGGGCATTGCTTTAATGGAATGGGCCAGTCAGGTCAGGGAGGATATTCCTCCGGAAGCCAAATGGATTTATATTGAGAAGGATTTAAGTCAGGGATTTTCCTTTCGGAAAATCCGCATGGAAGACAGCGATAAATAGAAGTAGAGTATGAAAAAAGCGAAGAAAGTTTACGGAAAACGCTTTAACAAGAAATAGGAAATAGAGTAATTTATGAAAGAAAAGGATAGAAAATGATAAGCTTAGCTTTAGATGCTTCCGGACGAGTTTCCGGGGTTTGCCTTTTAAAGGACGGACAGATTTTAGGGGAGATGGATTTACAAATCGGACTCACCCATTCCGAAACCTTACTGCCTCTTTGCATCAGTCTTTTGGAGCATTGCAAGGTATCTTTAGAAGAGGTGGATCAGATTTTCCTGTGCAAGGGTCCGGGCTCCTTTACCGGTCTTAGAATCGGAGCGGCAACAGGAAAGGGACTGGCTTTAGCCGGAAATATTCCCCTCTATGGAATCAGTACCTTGGAAATGCTGCAGGAAAATCTGAGTTTTTTACAAAATCCCATCCATGTGCTTTTGGATGCCAGAAGAGGACAGGTTTATACCGCATCTTATCGCTTGGGGCAGTGCATTTCTCCTGAAAGGGCGGTGAGTATTGAGGCGCTTCTTGACTTTGCAAAAGAACAGGAAGGGCAGCAGATTTTCTTGGGGGACGGCATTTTCCCCTATAGAAAGCAGATTGAAGAGAGTCTGGGAAAGGAACGCTGCCTTTTCCCCAATCCCCAGAACACCCTGCAAAGAGCCGCTTCCCTGGCATTACTGGGGGAAAAGAAAAAGGCGGAAGGCTTGGAAGCAGGGTTTCACTTGGAGTATTTAAGGAAGCCTCAGGCGGAAAGAGAAAAGGAAGCAGGGGCTTTAAAGGATTTTCAGATTGTGCAGGAAGAGGCATACAAAGACTTAGGAAAAACCAGGGATAAGCTGATTGCGAAGAACTACCCGATTCACGAATAAAGTGAGTAATCAAGGAGGAGAAATGTTTTTTCGATACATGGAAGTACGGGATGTGGAAGAGATTTGGGAGATGGATCAGGCTCTTTTTGGCAGTATGGCTTATTCTCGGCAGGATTTCCTCCGTGCTGTAGAGGGAAAATACGATAGAGCCATAGTTTTGGCGGAGGATGAGGAAATCTTGGGCTATGCAATTCTGAGAGTCTTAGGCGTAGAAGGAGAGTTGGAGAGCATTGCCGTGAAGAAGAAGCATCAAGGTAAGGGCTTTGGGAAGCAACTGCTTCGGGAAATTCTCTCTATCGGAGATCGGGAAGCTATTCAGAAAATATTTTTAGAGGTAAGGGAAAGCAATTCCCCTGCCAGGGTAATCTATGAACGAGAGGGATTTCGGGCCTTTTCCAAAAGAAAGGCGTATTACCGAGACCCGGAAGAGGATGCCATCCTCATGGAAAGGACGATACAATAAATTATGTTAGAATTATGTTTACTGGGAACCGGCGGAATGATGCCCCTACCCAAGCGCTGGCTCACCAGCTTAATGTTACGCTGTAACGGGTCCAGTCTCTTGATAGATTGTGGAGAGGGAACCCAGATTGCCATGCGGGAGAAGGGGTGGAGCCCTTATAGCATTGACACCATCTGTTTTACCCACTACCATGCGGACCATATTTCCGGACTTCCCGGAATGCTTCTCAGCATGGGAAATGCGGAGCGAACCAAGCCGGTGACCATGATCGGTCCCAAGGGACTGGCCAGGGTTGTGAATGGGCTGCGGAGCATTGCGCCGGAACTGCCCTTTGCCATCGAATATATAGAAATTCAGGAAGAAGAGCAGAGATTTTCCTGTGAAAGCTTTCAGCTGGAGGCTTTTAAGGTGCAACACAGTATTCCATGCTTTGGGTATAAAATCACTATTCCCAGATCCGGAAAATTTTCCGTAGAGCGGGCAAGGGAGGCGGGAATTCCGGTTTCCTGCTGGAATCGTCTGCAACATGGAGAAGCGGTAGAGTATGAGGGCAGTCTTTTTACCCCGGATATGGTCATGGGAGAGGCAAGACGTGGGATTTCCGTGGTCTATTGTACCGATACCAGACCGATTCCCAGAATAGCCGAAAAGGCGAAGGATGTGGATTTGTTTATCTGTGAAGGAATGTACGGGGAGGAGGATAAACTCTCCAATGCCAAAAAGCATAAGCACATGACTATGGAAGAGGCAGCCATCTTAGGACGGGAAGCTCAGCCCAGAGAAATGTGGCTTACCCACTATTCTCCTTCCGAGGTCTATCCGGAGCAGTATAAGGATAAGTTCAGCCATATTTTTCCGGTGAAATTTGCAAGAGATGCATGGAGCAAGGACATTTCCTTTGAAGAAGAGGAAGAAGGAAAATAAAGCTGAAAACGAAGTAAAGAACAGGATAGGGTAATTCAATGCACAAGAAGATTATAACAATCTGTGTGATGAGATTCTGAATTTAGGAAATATAGAAAGAGTACAGTTTTATGGAAGATGTTTTGATTCTGGGAATCGAAAGCAGCTGTGATGAAACCGCAGCGGCAGTAGTAAAAAACGGAAAGGAAGTACTTTCCAATGTGATATCCTCTCAGGTGGCTCTACATGCGGAGTTTGGCGGAGTGGTGCCTGAGATTGCTTCCCGTAATCATTTGGAAAAGATTGATGAGGTGATTCGTCTGGCAATGGAAGAGGCGGGAAAAAGTTTTTCCGATCTTACGGCGGTGGCGGTAACCTACGGTCCGGGATTGGTAGGTTCCCTTCTGGTGGGAGTTTCCGAAGCCAAGGCTCTGGCCTATGCCATTCAGAAACCCTTGATTCCGGTACATCACATTGAAGGACATATTGCGGCAAATTATCTTGCTCATCAAGATTGTATTCCTCCCTATGTTTGCCTGGTGGCCAGCGGTGGACACAGTCATTTACTGTATGTGGAAGACTACGGAAAAATCAAAATCTATGGAAGAACCAGAGATGATGCGGCGGGAGAAGCCTTCGACAAGATTGCCAGAGCCGTGGGACTGGGATATCCCGGAGGCCCAAAGCTGGAGCAGAGTGCGAAAGAGGGAGACCCCTTTGCTTATCATTTTCCCAAAGCAAAACTGGATACTCCCTACGACTTTAGCTTCTCCGGCGTAAAATCTGCGGTTTTAAATGAGCTAAACCATAAGAAAATGTTGGGAGAAGAAATAAGTGTTGCAGACCTTTGTGCCTCTTTTCAGGAGGGAGTCTGTGAGGACTTGGCAGAAAAATGTCTACAGCTTGCTCTGGATTTAGGGGTATCCAAAATGGCTGTGGCGGGAGGCGTCTCCGCAAACGGCTGTCTTAGAAGGAAGATGGAGGAGAAGGCGAAGGCCCACGGTTTAAGCTTTTACTGCCCAAGCCCTGTGCTATGCACGGACAATGCAGCTATGATTGCAGCAGCAGCCTACTATGATTATCAGGCAGGAAAACGGGGAGAAGCCTCTTTGAATGCTTATCCATCCCTGGCTTTAACGGAAGGCTAGGGAGGGAAGAATGCCAAATCAAAGAGAAATTACCGTCATCCTTCTGATGGCCGGAAAAGGAAGCCGCATGGGATGCAAGGAAAAAAAGCAATTTCTGTCCTTTCAGGGAAAGCCTTTATATTATTCCGCCCTGCAAAAGTTTTGCAGCTGGAACAGGTGCAAAGAAATCCTTTTGATTCTTTCCAAGGAAGATAAAGAAAGGGTGGAAGGAGAGCTTAAGCAATGGAGGGAAGAGCTGGGGCTTCGGCTCTTAGAAGGAGAATCTGCACAGTGTAAAGAGGAGCTCGCTTCTTCATTTTCTCCACTTACACAGGAAGGTATAGCAGTTTCCTTGATTGAGGGGGGAGCAGAGCGCTACTGGTCTGTTTACTCCGCCTTGGAATTTTTGAAAAATAGGGAAGCGAATAGAGAAAAGCATAGAAAAGAGCAGGAGATAGAGCATGGAGAAAGCAAAAATCTTCAAACCGAGCTCTCTCTTTTTATTCATGACGGGGCACGGCCTTGCTTTAGTTTAGACCTATGCGAAAGAATCTATGAAGCTCGAAAGTCCTATGGGGCGGTAATTCCGGGACTTCCGGTGACAGATACCATTAAGCGAGTGGAGAAGGGGATTGTGCAGGAAAGCGTGGATAGAAGCAGTCTTTATAGGATTCAGACTCCTCAAGCCTTTTCCTTTCCCCTACTTTGGGAAGCCTATAAGACTTTCTTAGAGAAGAAAGAGGAGGGGCTATCCATTACGGATGATGCCATGATGGTGGAGGCATTTAGCAAGGAACAGCCCTACTTGGTTTTAGGGGAAGAGAAGAACCAAAAAATTACGGTGCCTGAAGATTTGATTTACCTAAAATTTTTAGAAGAGCATCATAAATAATAACATGAAATCGTTTTAAATCAGACAACAGCGTAAGAAAGGATAAAGCCGGATGATTCAAGACCTGGGACAACATCATTTTCAAAATCAATATCACCCTGAAAAAAAGCCCGGGAAAGAGGACTATTTCCTTTCCTTTTCGGGAAAGTCGGTGTTGGTTAGAAGAGAGTCGGGAAAGAAGGTGGATCCTTCAGATGCTATCATGAGTGGAGACGGTTTAAGCCTAAGATGTCCGGAGGGAGAGGGTTTTTCCTTTTATAAAATCAAAGAGTATTTGTCCTCCTTTCCCAAGGAAAAAGAGGAAGTACAGGAAAATGCCTTATCCCGAAAGGGAGAGCAGCAGGCCATGGGAAATGATTGGAGAAAGTTCTTTACCTATCTTTTTTCTTTGGACGGACAAGACTATTATCTGCTGAAAGATATCGTGGAATTCGGAGAATATCTTTCCTTGGAAGAATTGCGTCGGGAGTTTAAGGGACCAAAGTCACTGCTGTTTTTAGCCAATACAGGGATGCATCTCTTTCATTTTTACCAAAAGCACCGTTATTGTGGCGTCTGCGGTACAAAGATGGAGAAGGATCAAAGAGAACGGGCAATGCGTTGTCCCAACTGTCAGGAGGTCTTCTATCCGAAGATTATGCCGGCGGTTATTGTGGGAATCATTCATAAGGATAAAATCCTTTGCACAAGATATGCTAACAGATTAAGTTATCTGCCCGCCCTTGTGGCAGGCTTTATCGAGATTGGCGAGACTGCGGAAGAAGCGGCGATTCGGGAAGCCATGGAAGAAACCGGTGTTCCCATTAAGGAGCTAAAGTATTATAAATCCCAGCCCTGGGGAATGGCGGACGACTTGCTCCTGGGATATTTTGCAAAAGTGGATGAGGAAAAGACTTCTTTTACGACAACGGGAGAGGTTCAGATTATTCGAGATGAGGAAGAGCTTTCCGAGGCGGTCTGGCTAAGCCGAGATGAGGTGGAGCTCCAGGGAAATGATTTCAGCTTAACCAATGAGATGATGCGGACTTTTAAAGAAGGAAAAGTTTGAATTACACGGAAGGAGAAACGGGTGAAAAAGGTATTGCTAATTGCCACAGGAGGAACGATAGCCTCCAAGCAAACGGAGGAGGGACTAAGTCCGGCTCTTAGTGCAGAGGAAATCATTGCCTTTGTACCGGAGCTGCAGAAAATTGCCGAGCTTTCCATTGTCCAGCTTTGCAATGTGGATTCCACCAATATGCAGCCTAAGATTTGGCGGGAAATGGGGGCTTGTATTCAAAAAAACTATGACCGTTATGACGGATTTGTGGTTTTGCATGGCACGGATACCATGGCTTATACCTCTGCGGCGTTAAGCTATATGGTGCAGTATTCCAGAAAGCCTATTGTCATTACCGGCTCCCAAAAGCCTATCAATCAGGACAGTACCGATGCCAAGATGAATCTTCTGGACAGCGTGCGTTATGCCTGTGATCCGTATTCGGAAAATGTGGTTCTCCTCTTCAATGGCAATGTGATTTCCGGTACCAGAGCGAAGAAAATGATGGCCCGTTCCTTCCATGCCTTCCAAAGTGTGAATTTCCCTACCTTGGCCAGAATGCAGGACGGCAGAATCATTCGATATATCCCCTACCTGCCCCTGAGAGAGGCGGTGGAATTCCATTTGGATTTGGAAGATTCCATCTGTGTTTTAAAGCTGATTCCCGGTACCAGAGCGGAAATGCTTTCCTACCTCTTTGAAAATTATGATTGCATCGTCATGGAAAGCTTCGGCGTAGGCGGTATTCCGGAAAGTATGCAGGAAGTCTTTTATAAGGAAATGGAGAAGTGGCAGAAAAAAGGAAAAATCATTGTCATGGCTACCCAGGTGGTAAACGAAGGCTCCAACATGGAAATCTATCAGGTAGGACAGAAAATCAAAAAAGACTTCCAGCTTTTGGAAGCCTATGATATGACCTTGGAAGCCACCATTACCAAATTAATGTACCTGATGGGCAAATACAAAGGGGACTATCCAAGCCTAAAGAAGGAGTTCTACACCACCATAAACAATGATATTCTCTGTGCCGTACAATAGCAGGAATTGCTTTTTCATGCCTTTTTTTCGCTACGCAAAAAATAAATAGGATGTGAAGCAAAAGATTCTGTAGCCCTTGCTTTCATGCAAAATAGCTTCGATGCAGGGGCAATCTGAGCCCGCGGGCACTTGCGAAAAACGACCGAAAGGAAGTTTTTCGCTTAGTACCCCTGCGTAGGCGAAGTTAGCGAGAGCGTGCCCCCAAGCGAAGCTGTTTTGTCGGAAAGCAAGGTTAAATCCTTACTTCACATCCTATTTTCTTTACTGTATAGGGAGGGCAAGGACAAAACAATTCCTGCCATTCTTCCCGTAGCCATAGATTTTCCCCTTGTGGTTTCCGGCGATTTCTTTGGCGATGGATAGTCCCAAACCGAAGCTTTCGCTTTGGCTTCTAGCCTCATCCAATCTGGTAAAACGGGCAAAAATCTTTTCAAATTCTTCCTTACTTAGGCTTCTTCCGGCGGAATCCACAGAAAGGACGGCCAAATTTTTTTCTCTACATAGTTTCACATAGAGGGTGGAAGGTTTATCCGCGTATTTTCGTCCGTTATCTAAAAAGATTCGTAAAACCTCTTCTACCTGACTTTCTATAGCATGCTTTAAGAGAATATTCTGTTCTAGGTCAACCGCTAATTCCATTCCCTCTTCAAAAAACAGAGCTTCCATTTGCAGACAGATTTCAGCCACTCTTCGGGAATAATCCATTTCTCCGTAGGTAAATATCTGTTGCTCCAAGCGGGAAAGCTGTAAAAGCTTTTCCACCAATTCCTGCATTTTCTTACTCATCACAGCGATGTTCTGAACAAAATCACCGGTTTCCGGAGCTAAATTCTGGTCTTCCAGAAGGGAAAGATTAGCGGCGATAACAGCCAATGGCGTTTTTAATTCATGACCGGCATCGGAAATAAACTGCTTTTGCTTTTCCATGGCTTGAACACTGGGACGGATGGCCCAGGTGGAAAAGAAATAATCCAGAGGAAGGAAAAGCAGAATCAGTACCAAAACTAAGAGCGCAGTGGAAAAGGCTTGTTTATTCAGTATGCTTAGTTCTCTTTGATAATCTCCTAAAATCAAGGTTTTTTGCCCTTCTTCTCTAAGAAGGTAATGAAGCTTATAACCATAGACTGTACCGGAGCTTTTTCTTTTACTCAGAATCTTCTTTACGATAGTATTTAACACTTCGGAACTTTCATCGGTGTAGATTTCTTCGTTGTTGTTCCCAGCAGTTTTTGAAAAACTCGTTTCTACAGTTGTTTCCGAAGGGGCATCCTTTTGTTTGCTCTTCTTATTCATCGGAGGAGAACCCGAATCCTGCCCTTCCGGACCATTTTCGGAGAGGGGAGAATCAAAGGCGGAATAGTCCCAGGCCGGGGAACTTTGCTGACTGATGATTTCGTTATCCTCTCCAATTTCCAGGATGACGTAGGAAAAGGAACGGCTGGGGAGAGACTCATGACCGTTTCTAAAGCCCGGGAATATCAGCTGTTCCAGCTCCATATTCATTTGCTCCTCCAACGTTTTTTTACTGTAGTTAAAGTTGGTGAAGGACAATATCAACAACATTACAGCAAAGAGCAAAAAGAGGAGGACCATAATACGAATTTTCTGTTTTTTCATGGGCTTCCTTTCATCCTTTCATGATTCGCGTTTTTTTCCAAAAATCTGACAAGTCTTTTTTACTCCTTCTTGCTTTCTTCCTGCTCCGCCAGAAAATATCCCAGACCTCTACGGCTTTGGATGCTTACAGTACTTTCCAAAAGTCGAAGCTTTTTCCGAAGAAATCCCACATAAACCTCCACATGGTTTTCCACCGCGTCACTGTCATAGCCCCAGACTTTTTGGAGAATCTGCTCCTTACTTAGAATTTGATTTTTTCCTTGTAAAAGCATACGCATCAGTTCAAATTCCTTTTTGGACAGCTTCAGACTATGAGCTCCGGAAGAAAGATCTTTACTATCCAGTTCCAGGCTTAAATCTCCGAAGCTTAAGCTGTTTACTTCCTGCCCCTGTCTTCGCAATAAGGCGGAGATGCAGGCCAAGAGCTCTCTTTTGTCAAAGGGCTTGGTGAGATAGTAGTCAGCACCCCCCTCCAAGCCTTCGATACGATCCTCCAGCTGACTTTTGGCGGTAAGCATCAGAATAGGCAGACCATTTTTTTCTTTACGCAGCTGTCTGGCTACCTGATAACCGTTCAGCTTGGGCATCATCACATCCAAAATCATTAAATCGTAAATGGCGGTTTTGGCATACTCCAAAGCCTCTTCCCCGTCATACGCCGTGTCCACTTCATACTCCGCCCGCTCCAAAATCATTTTAATGCTCTTGGATAGAATTTTCTCGTCTTCTACTAATAAAATTCGCATAGGAGTCTCCTTTTTTTCGTTTTTCCTAGTATAATACAGGAAATATTGAAAAAAGCCAAAATATTTATCCTTTTAAAGCTTTACAAGCGATAAAAAAAATCTTAAAATAGGCAGGAACAAATGGTATTTTTGATAAAGGACGATTATGGAAGCGAAAAAGAAAAGTAGAATTTATGTAGAGATGCTGGGTGGCTTTTCTCTTTACATTGGAGATAAGCAATTAGACTTAGGAAATAACAATAAAGCCAATTTCCTAAAGCTCACCGAAATTGTCCTCTTAAGAGGGCTGGGGGGCATTTCCAAAAGAGATTTGATTGATGGAATATTCGGTCATAAGTCCCTTTTGGATGAAAATAACAGCTTGAATAACCTGCTCCACCAGGCGAGAACCCAGTTGAAGAAGGCGGGGATGCCCGGAAAGAAGATTATTGACGGAAAAAGAGGAATCTATGCTCCGGAGTATCTTCCTGAGTATGATTACGTCATGGATGTGCAGGAATTCGAAGACATTTGCTTAAAGGCGAAGAACAGTAAGGAAGAGAGTAAGAAGTTGTCTTACTATCAGAAGGCTTTTAAGATATACAAGGGTGAATTGTTGCCGGAGTTTGCTACGGATTACTGGGTAATCTTGGAGAGCGTTCGCCTAAAGCGCCTTTATGATGAAGTGATTGAATTCTTAGGGGCTTATTACCGTGAGCATCAGGAATACGAAGAGCTTTTCATGATGTACGATCAGGCCAATAAAATCTATCCGGACAACGGATGGCAGATCGAGATGATTGATGCTCTGATTCTGAAGAAGGATTATAAGACCGCATACGATTTATACATGAAGTGCGCTCACTACTATCAGGACGAGTTGGAAGTACCCATTCCCGATGCTTTACGGGCTTGCTACGAAAGACTTTCCGACAATGTTCGTGTAGTAACCGACGATATCCGTCAGATTCAGGCCAATATTGTTCGTAAGGACGAGAAGCTGAAGAGCGAGATGGGAACCAGGAAGATTGGCGCTTACCTTTGCCCCTTCACCAGCTTTATTGACGTTTATCATGTACTTAGACGAAATTTGGAAAGAAGAGGCTCTTCCATCTTTATGATGCTTTGCACCTTGGTGGATTATGAAGGAAAGCCCATCCAGAATCAGGATAAGCTGAACACCCGTGCTGAGATTTTACAGCAGTCCTTATCCGAAGGCTTAAGAAAGGGAGACGTTTACACCAAGTATTCTTCCTCCCAGTACCTGATTCTTCTGATCGGAACCAAGAGAGAAGACTGTGCCATCATTTACCAGAGAATCTCCAGAAGATTAAAGGAGCTGGCAGGCTCTCGTGCAGAGTTCCGTTATCGTATCGTATCTCTTGCAGAGATTCCCGGAATCTTGGAGAGAAACGGTGCAATGGATGAGATTTAGAAGAAGTGCTTGACAGGAAAATGAAGCTTTGCTATGATATTCCTTGCGTTTCGCAAGCGTGCGTAGCTCAGCTGGATAGAGCGTCTGGCTACGGACCAGAAGGTCGTGGGTTCGAATCCTGTCGCACGCAGAAAAAGACGATGAATTTCTTCATCGTCTTTTTTTAATTCTTAACGAGTATCGCTCACGTAGTGTGCGGTATCTCGTTTTTACTCGGACAATGCTCCAGCTTCCCTTTGGAATTGCATTGCAGTAAATCCTCCAAGCTATAGCGGTTCACTACGGCATAAATGGCTTCGTCGATTTCCTTATATAAGGGGAAGGTGGGACAGCTGGCAGACCTTTCGCAATTACTTCCCTCCTTCACACAATCCACAGGGGAGAGGGTTCCCTCTGCAGCATCTAAAATATCTCCCACAGAAATATCCTTTGCTTCCTTTAAAAGAAGATATCCCCCCTTGGCTCCCCGGACACTTTTTAAAAAGCCTCCCTTCACCATCAGGGCTATAATCTGCTCTAAATATTTTACGGAAATTCCCTGCCGTTCCGCTACTTCCTTGATGGAAACAGGATTTCCCTTTTTTTCCTGTTCAGCAATATCTATCAGTGTACTTAAGGCGTAACGGCCTTTGGTTGAAATCATCATATTTTTTCCTCCATGGCTTTTTTATATCCTAGCATAGTACTGGGAGTTTTGACAAGTTTATTAAAAAAAGCAATGTTCAAGAATGTGCTTTTCGGGTAAAATGGCATTAATGATTCAATAAGAAGGAGAGCCTATGTCTAAAATTGATTTCGCCATAACTGAAGAAGGAAAAAGAATTTCTATTCTTTCCGATAAAATTAATCGTCACGGATTTATAGCCGGTGCAACGGGAACAGGTAAGACGGTAAGCCTAAAAGTTTTAGCGGAAAAGTTTTCTTCCCTGGGAATTCCGGTTTTTGTCTCGGATGTAAAGGGAGATTTATCCGGTTTACTAAAGCCGGGAGAAGCTTCCGAAGGAATTGAAAAGAGAAGAGAAGAATGCAAGCTTACAGAAGAGGAATTCCGTTATCAGGGCTTCCCTGTGGAGCTTTTTGCTCTTTCGAAGGAGGAAGGGATTCCCTTGCGTTGCACGATTTCGGAGATGGGACCATTGCTCTTAAGCCGAGTACTGAATTGTACGGATGTGCAGAGCGATATTTTGCGCGTGGTCTTTAGGATTGCGGACGAAGAAGGGCTTTTACTGATTGATACCAAGGATCTACGTTCCGTATTGCAGTATGTGGCGGAAAACAGCAAGGAATACAGTGCTTCCTTTGGGAATTTGCCTACTCAAAGCTTAAATGCCTTAATCCGTTCCGTAGTAGCCATGGAAGAGGCGGGAGGAAAGGAATTTTTTGGAGAGCCTGCCTTGGATGTAAAGGATTTCTTCCGGCAAAATGAGAAGGGGCAGGGGATTATTCATCTTTTTAATGCTAAGAAAATTATGGGAGAGCCGAAGCTGTATTCCACCTTCCTGCTTTACCTTTTATCGGAGCTTTATGAACTGCTTCCGGAGGTTGGGGATTTGGAGAAGCCCCGCTTTGTCTTTTTCTTTGATGAAGCCCATCTTCTCTTTGATGATGCACCTAAGGCCTTATTGGATAAATTAAATCAAATCACTCGTTTGATTCGAAGCAAGGGGGTAGGAATTTATTACATTACCCAAAGTCCTTCGGATATCCCGGACGCCATCTTGGCTCAGTGCGGAAATAAGATTCAGCATGGCTTAAGAGCCTATACTCCGGCAGAACGTAAGAAAATTCGTGCGGCAGCAGACAGCTTCCGAGAGAATCCGGCATTTTCCTCCGAAGAGGTACTGGAGAATCTGGGGACAGGAGAGGCTTTGATTTCCTGCTTAGAGGAAGATGGAAGCCCTGCTATAGTGGAAAAGGCTAAGATTTTCCCGCCCCAGTCTTATCTGGGAGAGGCAAGCCCTGAGGAGCAGGATAAGGCCGTTAAAGCCTCCACCTTGTATATTCGTTACGGAGAGGCTGTGGACCGGGATTCTGCTTATGAATTCCTGCACAGAAAGGGAAAGGAAGAGCAGGAGCGTTTCCAAAAGGAATTAGAAGAAAAAGAAGCAGAGAAAAATCGTCTTCTTCAGGAAAAGGCGGAGGAAAAGGAAAGAGCCAAGCAGGAGAAAGAAGAAGAAAAAGCCCAAAGGCTTAAGGAAAAGGAAGAAGAAAAGGAACGCCTTCGTCAGGAACGGGAAACGGAAAAAGAAAGATCCAAGCAAAAGACCGTAATGAAATCAGTGGGACGCTCCGTTTCCGGTTCCATCGGCCGAGAAATCGGCTCCGGCATCGGAAAATCCGTCTTTGGAAAAGGCTTGGGAAGACGATTGGGAGGAAATATCGGTGCTGCCTTTGGAAGAGGCATCCTGGAAACCCTCTTTGGGAAATAAGGAGGGATGTAAAAAATTAGCTATTTTTATGCAGTATAGGTCCGGAACAGGGGCACGCTCTCGCTAACTTCGCCTCGTAGGGGTACTAAGCAAAAAACGCATTTCATTTGTTTTTTGCAAGTACCCACGGGCTCAGATTACCCCTTATTCCGGACCTATATGCATAAAAAGCTATAATAGTTTATTTTTACATCGCTCCTGCATCCATGGGGACGAAGAGGCTGACACAGGCTAGTGCCACCATCAGGATGATATCGACCCATAAGAGGGGAGAGGAAAAGAATTGCTTTAAGGAAAGGGAGTGTTCTTTTTCGTACTGGTAATCTTCTGCAAAATGCGTTCTGTTTTTGAGAACAAAATAAATGCCATAAAACATGCCTGCCAGTAAAAAACCGCCATAGATTCCTTGAATCAAAGTTGAATCCTGAGAGAGATTATTTACCACAATAGCCAAGAGGTTATTACTGAAATGCAACAGGATGGAATAGGGAAGGCCGTGACGGTCTCTAATGAAGAAGAGAATCATTCCCATACTGAAGGCCGGTGCAAATTGCAGGAAATTGCTGTGCATTAAAGCAAAGAAAAATGCGGTGTAGAAAGCTGCAAAATATTTTCCGTAGGAACGGAAACGACGATAAAAGATTCCGCGAAAAACCAGTTCTTCCATAAGGGGAGCCACCAAAATCGTATAAAACAGCATAGGAGCATTCGTCAGGCTCCCCCCTCTTGCCGCTTCTTCGGAAAAAGATAAGTTTAATCCAAGCTTGGTAAAGAGCGTTATAATCGGGATATTGATGATTCCTCCTATCCACTGGGCGGCTTGGAAAAGCATAAAATAATGCAGAAAAGACAGGACACTAAAGCTTGGTTTTTCCGGGTTTGGCTCTGCGACTGTTTCTTTAGGAAAGATATTGTCCAAAAGACAATAGCTGATAATAACGGAAATGACCATGCAGATGTATTGATCGGATAGTAAAGGAATCTTGGTTAAAGGCAGAAGCAGCACTAAAAGTACAGCTAATATCTGTACAGACAATACATATAACAAAAGGGCTAAGGCGCTCTTATTTAAATCTCTTTTGATTTCTAATAAATTCATTATATCTCCATTTCTATTTGTGTAATTTAAATTCTTCCAATTTTTCTAGGTTCTTTTACTTCCTTTTACTTCTATAAATCCTTTTGGCGGCTCCTTATATTGTTGCTTCTTGTATTGTTGCTTCTTGTATTGTTGCTTCTTGTATTGTTACTTCTTATATCGTTGCTTCTTATCTTTCTTCTGTTCTTTTCTTCCGAATAGCGATACAATAAAAACTCTCGATGGAAGTTGGAAAATAAGAATAAAGCAGAGCCAGGACTTTTCTACTATACAAGAAAAATAATACTTCCGCAAATTAATTTAAGGATTTGGAACAGCATAAAGTTTCATAATGAGATGCATCGGCAAAATAAGATTTAATAAAGAAGGAAAAAATGAAAAAGTGGTATGTATACGGTAAAAAGGCAGATTTTCAGGAGTTGGGAGAGAAATTATCTCTGGATCCGGTTTTGGTTCGCATTCTTCGGAATCGAGATTTAACAACAGAAGAAGAAATGCGGAATTTTTTAGAGGGAGAAGAGATTCCCTCTCCTCTTTTCTTGCCGGACAGTATTCGTTTTTTAAATCGTCTGGAGCGAGCCATAAAAGAGGGAGAAAAAGTTCGGATTGTGGGAGACTATGATGTGGACGGCGTTTGTGCCTCCACCATATTGGCTAAGGCACTTTCCCTTTTTTTCTCCAAAGAGCAGCTTTCCGTGGTAATTCCCCATAGAATTTTAGATGGCTACGGAATTAACGAGCAGATTATCGAGGAAGCAAAGGCAGAGGAGATTTCCCTTCTGATTACCTGTGACAATGGTATTTCCGCATTTTCCGCCATGGAGAAAGCAAAAGCCTACGGTATGGATGTATTGCTTACGGATCATCATGATTTACGAAGAGATGAGGACGGAAAGAAAAGGATTCCGGAAGCTTTTGCCGTGGTGAATCCCAAAAGAGAGGGCAGTAAGTATCCTAATGAAGAAATTTGCGGAGCCATGGTTTGCTATCTCCTTATGAAAATGCTTTTGGAAAAACGGCAGAAGGGCTTAGATCTTTTGGAAGAATTGGCCTGCTTTGCCGGCATTGCCACGGTTTGTGATGTAATGCCTCTACAAAAAGAAAATCGAGTTATCGTAAAGTATTGCCTGAGCCATTTGCAAAAGACTCAAAATATCGGAATGCAGGCCCTTCTAAAGCAGTGCCATATTTTGCCGGAGCAGGAAATTTCCTCCTATACTCTTGGTTTTCAAATCGGCCCCTGCATCAATGCGGGAGGTCGCTTGGAAAGTGCGATGCTGGCGCTTTCTCTTTTCCTGGAGGAGGATGAGGGGAAGGCAGAGGAAAAGGCGGCGCACTTACTGGTTTTAAATGAAGAACGAAAGGAAATGACGAAAAAAGGGGTGGACGAAGCGAAGGCGCTGGCGGAACAGGAAGGAGATGTGCCGCTGCTATTTTTGGTGCTTCCCGATTTACATGAAAGTCTTGCCGGAATTGTGGCGGGACGAATCCGAGAAGCCTATTATCGTCCCTGCTTCATCCTCACCAATGGGGAAGACGGAAGTTGTAAAGCCTCCGGACGTTCCATTCCCGGCTATCCTATGGCGGAACGCCTGGAGGAACAAAAGGAACTGCTGCTACGCTTCGGAGGTCATCCCATGGCTGCCGGATTTTCCGTTGCAAGGGAAAATGTTTCTATACTAAAGAAGGCTCTCCTGCAAAATGCAAAGCTTCAGGCAGAGGATTTGGAGGAGAAGGTCTGGATTGATGTGGTCCTACCTTTCTCCTATCTAAAAGAGGACTTTGTTCGTTCTTTGTCCCGCTTGGAACCCTTCGGAAGAGGCAATGAAAAGCCTGCCTTTGCTCAAAAGAATGTTTTGCTAAAGGATTATAAAATTGTGGGAAAAAACAAAAATGCCATCAAATTATATTTGGAAGATGAACAAGGTATACGAGTGGAGGGAGTACTCTTTGAGGACGGAGAAAAATTTTTGAACAAAAAATCTAGTCGAAATAGATTTAATCTGTTATACTATCCAAAGATTCAGGTGTACAACAACATAAAGCAACTTCAAGTGGTGGTTTCTGAGTATTTTTGGCAAGAGGATTAAGGAATATTCAGATGAAAAGGAGGCGTGAATGATCAAAGAAATCATGAATTTTATTCAAGAACATGACCCTGAGGTGGGGAAGGGAATCTGGGAAGAGTATGAAAGACAGCAAAACAACATCGAGTTGATTGCTTCTGAGAATATTGTTTCCACTACTGCAATGTTGGCTATGGGAACCGTATTAACCAACAAGTATGCGGAGGGATATCCCGGAAAGCGTTATTACGGAGGCTGTGAAGCTGTAGACGTAGTAGAAGCTATTGCTATCGAAAGAGCTAAAGAATTATTCCATTGTGAATATGCAAACGTTCAACCCCACTCCGGTGCACAGGCCAATATGGCAGTTACCATGGCAATCTGTAAGCCCGGAGACAAGATTATGGGTATGAGTTTGGATGCCGGCGGACATTTAACCCATGGTTCACCCGTAAACTTCTCGGGACTTTACTATAATATCATTCCTTATGGAATTACCAAAGAAGGCTATATTGACTATGATGCGGTAATGGAGATTGCTTTAAAAGAAAAGCCAAAGATGATTATTGCCGGTGCCTCCGCATATCCAAGAGTCATTGACTTTAAGCGTTTCCGTGAGATTGCCGATGCTTGCGGCGCAATCCTTTTTGTAGATATGGCGCATATTGCAGGTCTCGTTGCAGCAGGCGTGCATCCAAGCCCGATTCCTTATGCTCATGTTACTACCACAACCACCCATAAGACTTTAAGAGGACCTCGTGGCGGTTTGATTTTATCCAGTAAAGAAGTAGCAGAGAAGTACAACTTCAATAAGTTCGTATTCCCCGGTGTGCAGGGCGGACCTTTAGAGCACGTAATTGCGTCTAAGGCAGTTTGCTTTGGGGAAGCTTTAAAGCCGGAGTATAAAGAATATCAGCAGCAGGTAGCGAAGAATGCGAAGGCATTGGCTGCAGCTATGCTGGACAAGGGATTCCAGCTGGTATCCGGCGGAACGGAGAACCACTTAATGCTGGTGGATTTAACCAACTTCCAGGATGTTACCGGAAAGTTCCTGCAGAATGCTTGTGATGAAGTGCACATCACACTAAATAAGAATGCAATTCCCAATGATCCCCGTTCTCCATTCTTAACCTCCGGTGTAAGAATCGGAACTCCCGCGGTTACTGTCCGCGGTTTTAAAGAAGAGGATATGAAGGAAATTGCAGAATGCCTTTACAAGGTAGCTACAGACTTCGAAAGCAGCAAGGAAGAAGTAGCAAGAAGAGTGAAAGCATTAACCGATGCACATCCTATTTATGAAGGAAAGTAATACAGCTTTACTTTAAAAAAATAAAGAAAGCAATTCATACGAAGAGCCGTTATGCAGCGGCTCTTCATTTTTTTTACATCATTATCAAAAGGACTTTAAAAAACAAAACTTTTTAGTGGATTTCTACGCTCTACAGGTCTGATATAGGGGTAATCTGAGCATGTAGCAAGCCTTCGAAAAGAAGAACTGTAGAAATTCAAAGCCAAAGCGACGGAAGCTGTATGGATATGAAAGAGGGCAATCTGAGCCCGTCGGTACTTGCGAAAAACACAGGTACTGTGTTTTTCGCTTAGTATCCGCTACGTGGCGAGGTTAGCGGGAGCGTGCCCGATTTCATATCCATACAGCTTCGAAGCATAGCCTTTTATCATTATACAGTCCTACACTACTAAGGCGAGCTTAGCGAAAGCGTGCCCCTTATCAGACCTGTATTGCGTAGAAATCTTTTTTCTTTTTAAAGTCTCTTTCTGATTACTTGCATTTTTTTAATGTAAAGCATATGATAGGCTGGAAATTTTCAATGGAACGAAAACAAGAGCCTTTGGGCTTTTATAAAACAAGGAGGGAAAATGGCAGCGGTTTCTGTGATATTTCCGGTATTCTTCCTGCTATTTTTGGGAGGTCACGCCAGAAGAAGAGCTTGGATTAGCCACGAACAAAATGAGGGAGCAAAGCGAATTGCGCTGGATATCTTGTTTCCTTTCCTAATTTATCAGGTTATGGTGGAAACAAATCTGGAAAAGGGCGTATTTTTAGAAATCATTTTCTTGATTTTTATCTGGATGCTGGTTTACTTTCTGGGAGGACAACTTTCCAAGCTTTTACCGGGAGACTTTCAAGAGATTGCCCCCTTCCTGTGCTTAACCTGCGAAGGCGGGGCAGTGGCGCTGCCTTTGTATATCAGCGTGGTGGGGAAGAGCTATACGGCCAATTTAATTCCCTTTGATATCGCGGGAATCCTGATTAACTTTATCTTTGTGCCCCTGATTTTAATGAATAAAAGTATAGGAGAACGGAAGCTTTTGCCCTTTGCCAGGAAAATATTTACCAGCTCCTTTATCCTTGCGGTGCTTTTCGGAGTATGCATGAATACCAGCGGTTTGCATCAAGTCCTTATGCAAAATACAGGTCTAAAGGCTGTTTTTGACAATACCATGGAAGCGTTGACCGTCCCCATCGGCTCTCTGATTTTGTTTAGCCTTGGCTATAGCATGAAGCTGCACAAAGGATTTTTAGCGTCTTTATTTACTTTGGCAGGAATCCGTCTTTTGTTCTGCGGAAGCATCATTCTGCTGTTCTTCCTGCTTTTTAAGGAGCAAATGCAGAATCGAATTTTTTCCTTCGGTGTCATTCTGTACTTTCTTTGTCCTACAGGATTTCCTGTACCTTTACAAATTAAAGGACTTTTACAAAAGGAGGAGCAGGAGGAATTCGTTTCCGCCTTTATTTCCTTATTTTTACTGATTGCGCTTGCCGCCTATGCCCTTTTGGTTTTATTCTACCCGATAGTTTAAAGCTTGGAGGACACTGCTTAAGAGAAAGAATAGAGAGTTCTAAAAGCAAAAAGGATATCCTTGAAGAGTGGAAAAGCTTTCTTATGCAAGCCGGGTAAATGTATACTGTTATACTTAGTGATTTTGAAAGGAGATTTTTATGGAAATGAACAATAGCCCATGGCCGGGAAGACCGGGAGTTATTCCGGTGACCAGTGGAAATGCAGAGGATGCCAACCGATACAACAGAGCCTATTTGGATCGGATTCATGTGGAAATGCGGGTGATAGACAGTACAGAGGTCACCTTGGAGAAGGAGATTTTTGGAAAGAAATATGCCTCTCCCATTATGATGCCGGCATTTTCCCACTTGAACAAGGTACTGGAAAATGGAAGAACCCCTATGGAGGAGTATGCCTCAGCGGCGAAGGAATTAAATGCCCTTAACTGGGTAGGTATGGAAGACAATGAAGATTATGGAAAGATTGTTGCCCAAAATCCCGATACAGTACGGATTATCAAGCCATTTGCGGATCATGGAAGAATACGGGAAGAGATAGACTATGCTGTAGAACATGGCTCCGTAGCGGTGGGAATCGACATTGACCATGTGCCGGGAACAGACGGATTCTATGATGTGGTAGACGGAATTCCTATGGGGCCGGTGTTTAGCAAGGATTTAGCGGACTTTGTAGCCTATGCCAAGCTACCCTTTGTGGTAAAGGGCGTGCTTTCCGTTCAGGATGCACTGAAGGCAAAGGAAGCAGGCTGTGCCGCCATAGTAGTTTCTCACCATCACGGCAGACTTCCCTTCGGAATTGCTCCTCTACAGATTTTACCGAAAATCAAGGAAGCTTTACAGGATAGTAAGATGCAGATTTTCGTGGATTGCAGCATGGATACCGGCTATGATGCCTATAAGGCTTTGGCCTTAGGAGCGGATGCGGTTTCCGTAGGTCGGGGAATTCTGCAACCCCTTCTTTCCCATGGGGCAGAGGGAGTGATTTCCAAGGTAGAAAATATGCAGGAGGAACTTCGGGAAATGATGATGTATACCGGAGTGAAGGACTGCGATTCCTTTGATGCCGGTGTTTTGTATCTTTGCTAATAAGGAGAAGAACGGGAAGCAATCAAATAGCTTTGGTATGAAAAACTAAAACGGGAAATAAAAATTCTCTAAATAGATCAGCGAAAAAGAGAAATGGAAATTTCCGGAATAGATAATCGAAAAATAGAAGGGGTAAGGGATGGAAAAAAAGACCGGAGAAAAAGGATTAATGCTGGGGCATTTTATTTTGCTACTGTTGGAGTGCATCGTAGTATTGCACGGATTGCAGGATGACGGACTGGGAACCTTTCGTTTTTATACGACGGATTCCAACCTGCTTTGCGGAATCAGCTCGGCGCTTATGCTTTTTTTCCTTTTACAAAGAAAAAATCAAGAGGGAAGGGGAGTACTCAGTAAGGCCTTGCAGGGGAAAGGAGAGAGCTGGACATTTCCTTCCTTCCTGTCTGTTTTACGCTATATTTCCTCGGTGTGTTTAGCCCTGACCTTCTTCGTGGTGCTTTTAGTGCTGGGACCGGAGAATGGATTTGCCCATGAATTTTTGGGTGGAACAAGATTTTTCAGTCACCTGCTTTGTCCCTTTCTTTCCATTTTTCTCTTTCTCTTTCCGGAAGAGAAGCGTTCCCTGCCTCTATCTGTGATAGGAAAGGCTCTGGGAGTAACATTGCTGTATGCCATCCCTCTTTTGATTTTAAATGGAATGGGGCTGGTTTCCGGTCCTTACAGCTTTCTGAAAATCCGAGAGCAGTCTGTAGGAAAAACCATTTTTTGGATTATAACGATTTTACTTGGCAATGCACTGCTTGCTTTGGCTTTACAGAAGGGAAAGAATTTATTTTCCGATAACAAAAAACTCCTCACCCGATAGGGTATGAGGAGTTTTTTTGTTTAATGGACTTTAGCCAGTATCAGAGCTGACATTTGAAAAATGTTAGCTCTGATACAAAAAACCACCCGCTATGCGGGTGGGAAACACTTGTTATACAAAAATCACCTTTCCTAATACAATAAAGTTGTTCAAGCTATATTGCAGAAAAGGAAGGTGATTTTATGGCGAAGAAAGAATATGCATTAGCACATACGAAATGGATGTGTAAATATCATATTGTCTTCACACCAAAGTATAGGCGAAAAATAATATATTATCAATGTAAGTCAGATATTCGGGATATTATCAAGCAACTCTGCGCCTTTAAAGGAGTGGAGATTATAGAAGGGCATTTAATGCCGGACCATGTACACATTCTGGTTAGTATTCCACCTAAGATTAGCGTTTCTTCTTTTATGGGCTATTTAAAGGGAAAAAGTGCTTTGATGATATTTGATAAACACGCAAATCTTAAATACAAATTTGGGAACAGACATTTCTGGGCCGAAGGCTATTATGTCAGTACAGTAGGTCTAAATGAAGCCACAATAAAAAAGTATATCCAAGATCAAGAAAAACACGATATAGCTTTGGATAAACTAAGTGTTAAAGAATATGAAGACCCTTTTAAGGGTTAAAGTGCAGTAGTAACAATACCCCTTTATGGGGTAGCGACGAGTCAAACGCAATATGGCTTGAATGGAGCTGTGGGAAGGTGTAAAGCAAACTTCCCATAGCCCAAAATGAAAGCCAGCGCCTTTAGACGCTGGCCAGTAGCAGGGGCTTATAGCCCCGAGCAAACCACCCGTTTGACGGGTGGTAGTGATTGCGTTTCTTAGGCAAGACGCAGGGTATCCATATTTTGCTTTCTGAGTATAGGATAGAGTCCCATGTAGACAAAGACGGAAACGATGGTGGAAGTGATAGCGTTGATTCCTGTAGCCATCAGGTTAATCTTAAAGGACAGTTCCGCAGCAGGCTTTCCTAAAATTAAGAGCTTATAGAAATAGCCGATGCTGGGATCCAGAATCACATTGGCAAAAAGTCCGCAAACGGCAGAAAGTAAAACCCATTTAAAAATTTTGGATTTGTCGTTTGTATCCTGAATATTTCCTAACTTATGGGCAACCAAGCCTACAATTAAGCCGATGACCATTTTACAAATCAAGGTTTTAGGAGCATAGGTGATATATACCGGATCCAGTAAATCCCCGATGGTCATTCCCAGAGCTCCGGCAAAGCCGCCTAAGGGACCGCCCAGAACCAGCGCTGCAATGACTACTACCGCATTTCCCAAATGAATAGAAGTGGCATCCGCTCCGACAGGAATTTTAATCTGTAAGAAGGTGAATACAGCATAGGATAATGCCGCAAATAGGGCAGTAAGAGTTAATTTTTGTGTCTTGTGCATAATGATTTCCTCCTGAAACTTAGATATTGGGAAAAAGAATGAAGATGATAAAGTGATTTTTAAAACTTCATTTTGTTTATAAACTGAGAATAAGATAAGTCTGAACTTATAAAAATATCCAATTTAAAAGAAAAATATAAGACCAGAATGGAGATATACAGTACTTTGAAGCTTTTGCTATTCCTAAGTTTTTACTGTAGTGATAAGTAGACCCTTATCGGCATAGAGGGAACAGTGAGAAAAGCATTTGCTATAAATGGAAACTATAGCTAAATCCAAAACTCTTGTATTATACAGGAATTTCAGAAAATGCTAGTATAAGTCCAGCAAGAAAAACTTTTGCAAGTAAGTAAGAAGCAGCAAGATGTAAGTAAGAAGTAGCAAGAAGTAGTGAGAAAGAAGCTGAAGGAAAGCTTCCGAAAGAAAGTTTTAAACCATCGGAAAGCTTGTGTAGAGTATAAGGAGGAAAATAAAATGGGAGTTAAGAAGAGAAACGAGAGAAATTTTGGATTTGATACCAAGGCGATTCATGTAGGACAGGAGCAGGCGGATCCGGCAACCGGGGCAAGGGCGGTACCTATCTACCAGACCACATCCTATGTTTTCGATAATTCCGATCATGCGGCAGATCGTTTCGCCTTAAGAAATGCCGGAAACATTTACGGACGTTTAACCAACCCCACTCAGGGTGTTTTGGAAGCAAGAGTAGCAGCTTTAGAGGGCGGTGTGGCAGCTTTGGCGGTGGCTTCCGGTGCAGCGGCGGTGACCTATGCCTTTAAGGCTGTGGCGCACAATGGGGATCACATTGTCAGCGCAAAGAACATTTACGGAGGAACCTATAACTTCTTAAAGCATACCTTCCCGGAGTTCGGTGTGGAAACCACCTTTGTTTCTCCCACAGACTTAGCTGAGGCGGAGAAGGCAATTCAGGAGAACACCAAAGCACTCTATATTGAATCCTTAGGAAATCCAAACGGAGATGCCGTTGATATTGAGGCTTGGGCAAATCTTGCCCACAAGCATGGTCTTCCCTTGATTGTGGACAACACCTTTGCCACCCCCTATCTGATTCGTCCTATCGAGTACGGTGCAGATATCGTGGTGCACTCCGCAACAAAGTTTATCGGCGGACACGGTTCTTCCTTGGGCGGACTTGTGGTAGATGCCGGAAAATTCGATTGGGCTAAGAGCAAGAAGTGGCCATGGCTTACCGAGCCGAACCCCTCTTACCACGGCGTTCGCTTTGCAGTAGATACAGCCCCTGCGGTAATCGCAACCTACCTTCGTGCCATCACCATCCGTGATGAGGGAGCAGCAATTTCTCCATTCAATGCCTGGGTATTGATTCAGGGCCTGGAGAGTCTTGCCCTTCGAGTAGAGCGTCATAGAGATAACGCTTTAAAGGTTGTGGAATATTTAAAGAAGCATCCGAAGGTGGAATCCGTTTCTCACCCTGCAGCATCCACAGATCCCGCTCAGCAGGCGCTTTATAAGAAATACCTGCCCAACGGCGGCGGCTCCATTTTCACCTTTACGGTTAAAGGAAATGAAAGAACCGCTAAGGATTTCATCGATAATCTGGAGTTGTTCTCCTTACTGGCAAATGTAGCAGATGTAAAGTCTTTGGCGATTCACCCGGCATCCACCACCCACTCCGAGGGAACCAAGGAGGAGCTTCTGGCCCAGGGCATTCAGGAGAACTCCGTACGTCTTTCCATCGGTATCGAAAATGTGGAGGATATTATTGAAGATTTAGAGGAAGCATTTAAGGCAATCTAAGCTAGGTTTCCTTATAATAGTAGAAAAGCAAAAACTATAGAAGAAATCTAAAAACTAAAGTTTTTTAGTAGGATTGATAAACCGACATGGCTTGGAAGATAGCTTTGTAAAAAGGAAGAGGCAGATGGTAGAAAAAAACCATCTGTCTTTACTTTCTTTTCTTATTTTTCGATGCTTTTTTTCCTTCCTTTGCGAGGGATTGTATTCTTTTCCGGAAAGCTGTAAGATAAAAGAGTTTTTAAGAATATTTCCGGGAAAAGGAAGCGCTAATGCATCATTTTTTTGTGTCGAAAGAAGAGATAGGGGAAGGGGAAATCCTTTTAAGAGGAGAGAACTTCCACCATTTACATAAGGTATTACGAGGGCAAATTGGGGAGAAAATCCTGATTTCCGATGGAGAAGGGGTGGATTATCAATGTGAAATTCAGTCCTTTTCGGAGGATGAGGCGGTTCTTTCCATTTGCTTTCGAGAAGAACCCCATGAGCTGCCTGCAAAACTTATCCTGCTTCAAGCCCTTCCCAAGGGGGATAAGATGGAATGGATTATTCAAAAGGCGGTGGAGCTGGGGATTTCCGCCCTGATTCCTTTGGAAAGTAAGAACACGGTGATGAAGCTAAAGGAAAAAAAGGAAGAGAAGAAAATCAGCCGTTGGCAAAGCATTATGGATGCTGCAGCGAAGCAGAGTAAGCGTTCCATTCTTCCCAAGATGGAAAAGGGAATGGGCTGGAAAGAAGCCTTTTCCTATGTGAAGAATTGTGATTTTAAGCTTCTGCCCTATGAAAATGAAAGAGGCGTAGTTCCCACAAGAGAAATCCTTAGCAAGATGGAAGAGGCAGTGAGAGGAAAGAAGGATTGTTCCATTGCCCTTTGTATAGGACCGGAAGGAGGCTTTACCAAGGAAGAGGTGGAGGCAGCAATGGCGGAGGGCTTTCTTCCCATCAGTTTGGGAAAACGCATTTTACGGACAGAGACCGCAGCCATTACGGCATTAAGTCTGATTATGATGCAGTTGGAATATGCAATAACGGAGTAAGACCGGAAGGAGAAGAAGATGAGAAGTATCTATTTGGATAATGCAGCCAGTACCAAAGTATATCCGGAAGTGGCGGATTTGATGACCACTACCATGTTAGCAGACTATGCAAACCCGTCGGCAAAGCATAAGATGGGCGTGGAAGCGGAAGCCTATTATCGTGAGGCCAGAGAGACCATTGCAAACACTTTAAAATGCAAGGAAAAAGAGATTATTTTCACTTCCGGGGGAACAGAGTCCAACAACACCGCCTTTATGGGAACCTGCTTCGGCATGGAGAGACAGGGAAAGCACATCATTACCTCCGCCATTGAGCATCCGGCGGTATATAAGCCCTTGGAGTTTTTAGAGCAACATGGTTTTTCCTTAACCGTCCTGCCTGTAGATGAAAAGGGACATATCTCTCTTACGGATTTGGAAAATGCTATCCGGGAAGATACCATTATGGTTTCCATTATGATGGTAAACAATGAGATAGGAGCTGTGCAGGATATTGCCGCTATTGGAAAATGTATTAAGGAAAAGAATCCTAAGACCCTTTTCCATACGGATGCCATTCAGGCTTATGGAAAAATGGAGCTTCGTCCCAAGAGAGACATGGTAGACCTGCTTTCCGTCAGCGGACATAAGCTTCACGGACCAAAGGGCATCGGATTTTTGTACGTGGATGAAAAGGTAAAGCTTTCTCCGTTAATGCTTGGCGGAGGACACCAAAACGGTCTTCGTTCCGGTACCCTGAATATCCCCGGTATTGCAGGACTGGGACTTGCGGCAAAGCTTAGCTACAGCCATTTTAAAGAAAAGCAGGAAATGCTCTATCATTTGAAGGATTTTTTTATTGATGAATTGGAAAAAATAGAGGGCGTGACTGTACATTCAGAAAAAGGGGAAGCCTCCGCACCCCACATCGTTTCTGCAGCCTTTCAGGGCGTGAAGGCGGAGGTTCTGCTTCATGCCTTGGAGGAAAGAGGAATTTATGTCAGCAGCGGCTCCGCCTGCTCCTCTAACCATCCCGGAATCTCCGGAACCTTGAAAGCTATCGGACTAAGCCATGGTGACTTGGATTCCACCCTGCGTTTTTCCTTCTCCCAATATACGGAGAAGAGAGATTTGGAGGAATGTATCAGCGTTTTAAAAGAAGAATTACCGGTTCTAAGGAAATTTTTTAAGGCATAAAAGAAAGGGGCTACAAAAATCAGAAATATACTGCATATCAGTTTTGATATATCGGATTTTTTGTAGCCCCTGTTTTTTATTATTAAAAAGAGGGAAAGAAAGAAGGAAAGGGGCTGCTATGGTTTGGCGTAAGTATAGCATTGATACCACTGTTGAGGCGGAGGAGATTCTGGCCGCATTTCTTATGGAGGAATTGGGCATTGAGGGGGTAGAGTTTTCCGACCAGCTGGGGATTACCGAGGAAGAGGCGAAAACGATGTTTGTAGACCTTTATCCGGAGGGAGATGACAGCGTAGAGGATGCCACCCTTTCCTTTTATGTGGAAGTGCTTTCCAAAGAAAATAAGGAAAGGCGAAAGGAAGAGGTGGAAAAGGCCTTTTCCGACCCCTTGGTGGATCATTCCTATACCTTGAATTCTTCCAACATTTTTACGGAAGAAGAGTGCGATGAAATTCTCAGAGCATTGAAAAAAGAGCTGGAAAATATGTCTTCCTACTGCAATATCGGTAAGGGAAGCATTAGCCAATCCGAAACGGAGGATAAGGACTGGCTGAATGCTTGGCATGACTTCTTCCATTCCTTTTCCGTGGGAGATTTTTTCATCTGCCCAAGCTGGGAGGAGGTACCGAAGGAAGCTGAGGGGAAAATCCTGCTGTCGGTAGATCCGGGCACAACCTTCGGAACCGGACAACATGAAACCACCAAGCTCTGCCTTCAGGCTTTAGGAATATACGGAAAGGGAAAGGAGAGGGTTCTGGATTTGGGAACCGGATCCGGAATTCTGGGCATAGCTGCTCTCAAGATGGGAGCAAAGGAAGTATTCGCCACGGATTTAGACCCTCTATGTGAGGGCGCGGTGGAAGAAAATCTTTTGAAAAATACCCTCTCTAAAGACCAAATGACGCTTTTTATCGGAAATATTTTGGGGCAGGAAAAGGAAGAGCTGGCCTTTCGTAAAAGCTGTGAAGAAAAGCCCTTCTCTTTGGTTTTAGCCAATATTTTAGCACCGGTTATCATTGCCTTGGCACCGGAAGTACCAAAGTTTTTGGAAGAAGGAGGAATCTTTATTGCCTCCGGAATTTTGGAAGAAAAGGCGGAGGAAGTCAGAGAGACCCTGAAAGCAGTGAAGGAATGGGAAATTCTGGAAGAGCTGCAGGAAGGGGAGTGGCACGCCTTTATATGTAGGAAAAAGTCATTTTAAGAGAAAGAGTCAGTAGTTTTATTTAAACAAAGTAAAGAATATACAAATCTACCATCTATTTATTAACGCATACAGGGAGAAGCAGAAAGTGAGGTAGAGCTGTTTTTATGATTTATGATTGTCTAATCATTGATGATGAGAAAAGTTTGCTGGAAGCCACAAGTGAATATTTGAATTTGTTCGGTATCAGTACCGTTACGGCAGAGTCTGATGAGGGATGTTTTGAAGTTCTTTCTCGAGATAAGGTAAAGTTAATTTTGCTGGATATTAATTTGGGTGATGAATCCGGGTTTGAACTTTGTAAAAAAATTCGACAAATGACTGATGTGCCCATTATTTTCATCAGTGCACGTAGCAGTACGGATGATATGATTTTAGCCTTACATATTGGAGGGGATGATTATATACAAAAACCTTATTCTCTCAGCTATTTGCTTGCAAAAATACAGGTTTTCTTGAAACGATATTATCCGGAAGATAAATTAGACGGCGTGAGCGTGGGAAGATGTGAGGCTGATTTAAAAAAAGAAGAATTATATAACGCCGGGGAAAGAATAAAGCTGAAAGGAATGGAAAAAAAGTTACTTTTCTATCTCCTGAAAAATCAAGGCAGAACCATATCGAAAGAGGAATTATTCCAAAATGTATGGCAGGATAGTATCACCGGAGATAATACACTAAATGTCCATATTCGCAGATTAAGAGAAAAAATAGAGATAGATCCTAACGAACCGCAAGTTTTAAGAACAGTTTGGGGGATAGGGTACATGTTGACATTAGGAGAAGGACAATGAAAAAAGGGTATCTCTATTTTCTACTAATCTTGATCCTTTCCTGGCTTACCCTGGTATTTTTAGGCTTACCGATAATGAAGAAGCCTAACGATTTTGCTGAGGTAAATTATATCAGAAAATCAGTGGAAAAAAACTGGGGGCACTGGGAAGACAGTGCTTTTCGAGATAGGAAAAGCACTCTTTCATTCTATGTTATTAATGAGCAGGGAGATATTGTTTACGAATCCATGCTCATGAAGAGACGTGGATTGGAAGACTCTATAAAAAACAAAGATACGATTATAGATATTGTAAAAAACGAGAAAGCAGTGGGAAAGCTTATTATTTTAAATGAAGATTATGAACGTTACGTTTCGTACAGTATTCGTATGAGAAATATCTATTTACTGATTAACAGCTTGTTTTTTATCATTATTGCAATCCTGGTATTTGAAATATGGAGAACCATACTTCAACCATTAGACCAATTAAAAGTTTTTGCAGAAAGAATTTCAGATGGAAATCTTGAGATGCCTCTCAGTATTCATAGTAACAATGCTCTTAGTACATTTGCCAATAGCTTTGATATTATGAGAGAGAAGCTTTTAAACGCCAAAATCAATGAGCAAAATGCTCTAAAAAAGAGAAAAGAGCTTATAGCCTCGTTAAGTCATGATATAAAAACGCCGATTGCTTCCATAAAAGCAACGACAGAACTTCTTGCGTTACAAGAGGATAACGCATCTAAAAGAAAAAAGATGATGATCATTATGGATAAAGCGGAGCAAATCAATCTTCTGGCTTCCAATTTATTGCAGTCTACATTAGATGAGTTGGAGGAAATGGAAGTTATTGTAAGAGAAGAATGTAGTGAAGTTGTAACAGATATTATTCGTAGTGCAGATTACAAAAACTATATTAGAGAAATATCCATTCCTTCCTGCATTATAAAAATAGACAAGAATCGGCTATTGCAGGTTTTCGATAACATAATCAATAATTCTTATAAATATGCAAATACGGAGATTGCTGTATCTTCCTGTTTTTTCAATCAGTACTTACGAATCTCTGTTAGCGATTTTGGAGACAGCATTGAAGAGGAAGAAATTCATCTTGTGGATCAAAGATTTTATCGGGGAAAAAAAGCAAAGGATTTTGCCGGTTCCGGATTGGGCTTATATATTTGCAAAAAGATTATAGATAAAATCGGAGGAAGAATTCGTTTTGATAAAATAGAGAATCAATTTTGTGTAACAATAGATTTACCATTGGCGTAATTAGATGGAAGATACTACAGGAAACTTTCAAAGAAAGACTTTCCTGTAGTGTTTTTTTGTTCGTAAAGAGTAGTGCATGCAAAGCCTGCATTTTCAATAGCATTTTAGAAAATGGGATAAAGAAATTCAGGAGAATAATAAAGTTAAGAATCATGGTAAGTCAGTTAAGAATTGTTAAGGAAGAGGCAAAGACTGCTAAGATTTAGAATGATAAAATCAATATAGAAAAAGGGACGTGCAACAAGAAATGAATCATGAAAGGAACGCAAAATGGTGAGTCATGATAATAATATAATCATTAGAACAGAAAAGCTCTGTAAAAGCTTTTCAATGAAAAACCATAGTGAACACATCTTAAAGAATATAGATTTAGAAATTTATGAGAGGGATTTTACGGTGGTTATGGGAGCATCAGGCTCCGGTAAGTCAACTCTTCTCTATATGCTTTCGGGAATGGATAATCCATCTTTGGGAAGAGTCTTCTTTAGAGACGAAGAGATTTCAAGTAAATCTAACAATGCATTATCTGATTTTAGAAGAAATCACTGTGGATTTGTATTCCAACAGATTAATTTGATTCATAATCTTACGGTTCTGGATAACGTTGTGCTAAGCGGTCTGTTAAGAAATAAAAATAATGCTGAAGTTATGCAGAAAGCAAAGCAGCTTCTCTCAATGGTTCATATTGAAGAAAAAAATTGGGATAAAAGTCCCGCAGAAATCTCGGGAGGTGAAGCACAAAGAGTTGCAGTAGTCCGTGCTGAAATCAATGAACCGGATATATTGTTTGCAGATGAACCTACAGGAGCACTGAACTCCGAATCAGGGTGCAGAGTTCTTGATTTATTAAGCAATATTCATCAACAGGGTAGAAGTGTCTTAATGGTTACCCATGACTTTAATGCAGCTTTAAGAGGGAATCGCATACTGTATTTAAAGGATGGAGTGATTTGCGGGGAGTGTAATCTGGGACAATATACAGTAGATCATGATAAGGAAAGAAATATACAATTGGACGGTTTTCTAAAGGAAATGGGTTGGTAATGATGATAAAAAGAATATTACTTTTTAACCTTTCTAAAATTAAAAAAAATGTGTATGGATCTTTTGTCTTTGTTTTTTTGATTGCGGTGTCTTCTTTTTTGATAGGGATATCTTTTTCTATAGAAGATAGTTTTTCGGCTTTATTTGAGACTGTTTATGAAGCAACAAACAGTGCAGATTATAGCGCCATATTTCCCAGAGAATACTTAGAAAGTAAAAAAAGGGATATCGAGAGCTTCATTCAAAAATCAGAAATCAATACCGCTTATGAAACAGAAGATACTTTGATTTTCTTAAAAACAGCAATCTCTGTAGAAAATAAGGAAGAATTACAGGGTTCGTGGATTATACGGAATTTTGATAGAGACAATCTTTTATCTACTGTCAATCTTGTGGAAAAAATGGAGACCCAGCCGGAGAATGCAATATTTGTTCCCTATCTGTGCAAAACTTTATTTGGTTTTCAATTAGGAGAAAATTTATCTATAAAGTACCTTGATGAGTATAAGACCTTTGTGATTGCCGGATTTACTGAGGATATCTTATATGGTAATCGAGGCGTTATGGCCTTTGATGTACCGGAGAAATCTTTCTCGGAATTGGAAAATTCTCTTGGAAATGAGAGCCGCAGTGCTTTATTGTTGCTTAAGTCTGAAGATAAGGGTTTAAGACAAAACTTTATCCCACTCATCAAAGAGGCGCCTTATGGAACCTATACGGATATTGCTTCCGCTCGGTATTCTATGCACTCCACATTACACGTTTACAGTATTGCGATACTTTTCTTTTCTATGGTAACTCTGATAGTGGTTTGTCTGGTAATGTATTTTAGAATTAAAGACAGTTTTTATAAGGATTTTAAAACAATTGGAGTAATGAAAGCCCTAGGCATTAGTGATAGGGAAATTCGACTATCCTTTGTATTCCAATATATTTTCTTAGGGTTTATGGGAAGCGTTCTAGGGATTTTATTATCTGCTGTACTGGCATCCACTTTCATTCCCTCCATAACGGCAGAAAGCGGTATGAAGTGGGTAAATTCTTTTCATGTGATGAGAGGATTAGAAATCCTATCGGTGAATCTAATTATAGTATTCCTATTTGCATTTCAAGCAACGGCTACCGTAAAGAAAATCACTCCGGTAGCAGCCATAAGGGGACAAAGGGGTAATTATAATGGTGGAATCAGTCATTCATTTTTTGGGAAAATTCCTTTATCCCTGGACTTTTTATCAGCTATTTATTTATTGATTTGTAGAAAGAAACAAAATATAGCCATCTGCTTGATTGTTGCCTTAGCAGTATTATCCTCTTCATTTTTTATCACTTTATTTTCCAATATTGTTCAAAAAGAAGACGGTTTATCGCAAATCAGTGGTATGGAGAAATTTGATATTGTTTTAAAGCCCGAGAAAGAAGCAGACATTCAGAAGCTATATCAGACAATATCCGAAATGGATAACACCAAAGCCGTTATAAAATGCATAGGTCCCGGAGGGGGAGAAATCCTATGTGATAACAATGTAAGCGGAAGAGTAACGGTTTATGATGACTATGAGAAATTGGAGAAGATAGGCTTATATAAGGGAAGGTATCCTTTCTATGACAATGAAATCGCCATCTCGGTTAATCTCTCCAAGAGTTTAAAAAAAGGAATAGGAGATGTGATTTCGATCAGAAATGATTATCAAGAACAAGCTCCGGAGGAAGAATATGTAGTAACCGGACTGACACAAGGCAGCTATACCGGAGGACTTGATATTTTCTTTACCTATGACGGTATCCTAAAAATAGAACCGGATGCCAGTTGGGAATCGATGTATCTGTATCTAAAGAATAACAGGGACATAGAGGTCGCAATATCAAAGATTCAATCTCAAATGGGGGATGAAATTACTTACATCGAAAATTTCAAAGAATTATTTAACAGCCAATTTGCTTCTGTTATAGCCAATGTAAAGGCGATTCTCCTCTGGGTACTTTTCGTAAGTATGTTTATTACACTAACTACTGTGATTTTACTGGTAAAGACAGTAGTTTTAAATAACGAAAGTGATTTTGCTGTGATGAGAGCAATAGGCTTCACGACGTATCAGATAGCAAGGCAGATTTCTATGAGTATCCTGCCGATTTTGACAATGGCTTCCTGTATAGGATATTTATTATCCTTGCTATTTACCAATAGAATTTCGATCCTTATGTTGCAAGGAATGGGGATTTATGATTTGCGGTTTAACCTTCCTAATGGATATATACTTTGTTACGCAATAATCCTTATTCTATTATCTTACTTCCTGTCCATACTCTATGTGTGTAGGCAGAGTAAGTATTCTCCTAACTATATTATTAATAGAGGGGAGTAAAAAATTGTTTATAAGCTCTTGAGTAAATACAGTTAACATTAAAGAAAGGAGAAAATGATATGAGATTCAAGATTTTAGAAAGAGGCTACTTAACATTTTCAGAAGTTAATTTTTGCGGAATTTTTGGGAACTGCATTACAAGAATTAGATAATATTCAAGATTTTTGAAAAAGAAATTGTCGATTAACTACTTTCATGTTGTATTTGTTTTTATATAAATACCACGTTGGATTAGTTTAGAATTCAATTTACTTGAGAGCTTATAAAAATAGAGATTTATAGTAGTACTGTAAGAGATTATATTGTCGGGGGTAATATTTAAAAGAGATGGCATTGCCTTTTGGAAGAACAAATTTCGTCCTTTATGTTCCGCCTATAACGTGATTTCTGAAAGTTGTATACGGTAGAAAAAGTTGCTAAAAAGATATTAATTAAGGAGAAACAATGGTAGCTTCAAAGTATAATTTATTATTAGATATTGAAGGGAAAGAGTATCTTTTCAATTTGGCATCTCAATGTTTGATTTCTTGTGATCACGATTTAGTCGATTTTTTGAATGGAAATCAGGAAATTCGTTTATCAAAAGGTGAAGAAACTAGCTTATATGAAAATGGCATTATAGTTGATAGCCATGAATTTGAGGTTTCAAGATTAAAGAGCAATATATCTTCGTTAAAGTTTGATAAAACCAAAATGGCGGCATTTATCTCGACAACATCAGCTTGTAATTTAAATTGTACATATTGTTATCAGGATATAAGGAAAGAACTTAATTGCAAGAAGTATATGACTGAAAGCAATTGGAAAGTGGTTATTGAATATTTTAAAAATGAAATAAAAAAATATAATACTAAATTATTTGCCGTCAGTCTTTTTGGTGGAGAACCAATGTTTAATGATTCTATGTGTCAGCAAATAATTACAGATTTGAGACGTCTAGAAGATATTTTTCCAGAATTAGTGATTCAGTGTGTATTGATTACCAATGGTACTTTATTTAATGAAAGTAATATTAAATTCTACTTAGATAATATAGACAATATCCAAATTACGCTAGATGGAATTAAGGAGATTAATGATTCATTCCGTGTATATCCCAATGGCGAAGGTAGTTTTGACAAGATTATTTCAAGTCTAAAATTAATTAAAAAGCATAAAACTTCAGATATTTTGAGTACGATATGTTTGAGAATAAATGTAAACAAAGAAACAGTGAACAAATCTAAAGAATTGATAGATTATTTAATTGATAAAAATCTTACACAAGCTATTACATCAATAAAATTCCATGAGATATTTGGAACCCAAGGAGAGATAATTTTAGATGGTAATGACGAGAGAGACAATGATATTGAATTGGCAAAAGAAATTGTTAAGTTGAATTATTACTTAATTGAAAATGGGATTAAGGTATTTAAAGAAATTAGTGGGCTATGTATTGGTAAATTAGCGAATGGATATACAGTGGATGAACAACTCAACATATATGCTTGCCCTGGGCTATTATATAGTGATGTTCATGGCAAAATAAGTACCGATGGAAAGTTAATTATAGATAATAAGAAATGGTATGATTATCATTTGGAAGAGGCAAAATGCATTAACTTTTGTAAGTATGCTCCGATATGCTATGGAGGATGTACCTGGGCAAAAGGAGAAAATGAAAAGGATTGTATGAGGGATATTTTTGATGCAACTCTTGTGGATAAATTAAAGACTTACATAATATCACAATATATTTAAGATGGCTTGTATGACAAGGTAAAAAGGATTAAAAATGGCAAACTATATTCTAAGATACAAATATCTTATATTCCTGAGTTTTTTCCTTAGTATTTTATTGGGAATAATGGATGTTGGGAAAGGCATAATATTAAAAGAAATTATCGATACTGCAATCACAAATAACAATTCAGGATTTTTGAGAATTATTGTTGTAATAGTTCTTTTTATTTTGTCAAATATAGCCTTATATGCATCATTTCAGAGACTATCTCTTTTGATAGCGTCTTATATATGTAAAGACATTAAGAATGATTTAATAGGTAATATTATAAATAAATCAGACTATGATAATATGGAGTTCATATCTACTGTAAATAAAGATGTAGATATGATATATGAAAAAAAATTAATCAATCTGTTTATGTTAGTTAGAACAATGTCTTCATTTGTACTTTCGCTCGGCTATTTGATATATGTCAATATATATATTGCAATGTCTGTTGTGGCTTGTGGATTAATTAGTATTTATTTGCCAAGTTTATTTGTAAATAAAAGTTCTGAATTAAAAAATGTATATATAGAAGCTACTGCACAGTTTTTTCGTATGCTAAAAGAACTATTATACGGAATTGAAACTATCAAACTTTTTATGCTTGAAAACGAATATTTAATAAAGCTAAATGATTCAAATAAAAAAGTTGAGGAAAGCAGGTTACGATCTAATTTTTATGATGATTGTATACAGTTATTGGTAACATCTAATGGATTTTTGATCTTGTCTATAAATGTTGTTTTGGCTGCATTTTTATCACATAAAGGCTATTTTTCAATAGGAACTGCTTTGGCAATCATGCAAGTTATGAACTATGTTATTTTGCCTATAAATCAGGGACCATTTTACATTGCCGAAATGAATTCAATTTATCCTATAGAACAAAAAATACTCGGGATACTGGAAAAAGTAACTTATGAGAAAACATTAGATAAAGAGAAAGTATTACAAGAAGAAATTAAAACTATAGAGATAAAAAACCTGAGTTATTGTTATCCAGGTTCTCAAAGTTTTGCAATAGAAAACCTTGATTTATTATTAGAAAGAGGTAAAAAGTATGTATTACTAGGAAGTAGTGGGAGTGGTAAAAGCACTTTATTAAAGGTGTTAACAAAGCTTAATAAAGCGTATTCTGGAAAAATAGAAATAGATGGCGAAGAACTTTCTGATATAGATGAAATATCGCTGAGGAAGAAAATTAATTTTGTACAACAGAATCCTTATATATTTCAAGATACATTAGAATTTAATATATGTTTAAGACATGATGTTGAGAAGAAAGAATTGGATAAAGTTATTGAATTGGTAAATTTAAAGGAACTAATTAGAAAATTACCTAATGGAGTAAAAACAGTTTTATCAGATAATGGAAATAATTTATCAGGAGGAGAAAAACAAAAAATAGCAATTGCAAGAGTTTTTATTAGAGAACCAGAGATTATATTTGTGGATGAGGGGATGAGTGCATTGGATACAAAGAATACATACTTTTTGGAAAATATGTTTCTCAAGTATAATGGAACCATTGTTACTATCAGTCATAAGAGCAATCCACAAATTCTGAAACAATACGATCAAATAGTAGTAATGGAGAATTCAAGAATAGTAGCTGTTGGAAATTTTAATCAAGTGGCTCAATCTCCATATTCATATTTGTTAAACGTATAGCAATTCCAAAATTGAACTTATTCTATATTCTAAAAAGTAATGTGAACATTTTATTTGAAGCTTAAATTAGTTGTTCGTTGTTAGAACAAGAATTGGAGAAGCAGTAAAAATGTAGAAAAAGACAGTTCATTCCTTCCGGTATAGGTCTAAAATGGGGGTAATCTGAGCCCGTCAGTACTTACTGAAAGCGAGCGAGGCGAAGCTTGAAGTTAGTACTGTTACGAAGGCGAGGTTAGCGAGAGCGTGCCCCAATTTTAGACCTATATCGGAAGGAATCCTTAAACATGACTTTTCCTACATCCTTTTTTAAATTTCAGCAGCCTTATCCTTCCGCATCAAAATCGCCTCTGCCTCATTGATGGCCTTCTCCACCATTTCCGCTACGATAGGCGCCAGTTTTTCCTCTGATTTCCGAATCTTCTCCGGGATAGGCTTGGTAACGGGGTGCTTTGCCACGAAGATGGTACAGCAATCCTCGTAGGGTTCAATGGAGGTTTCGTAGGTTCCGATTTCCTGAGCCACATCTACGATTTCCTGCTTATCGAAGGCAATCAAGGGGCGGTAAACCGGAAGAGTGCAGACCTCATTGGTGCAGACCAGACTTTGCAGAGTCTGGGAAGCTACCTGTCCGATGGATTCTCCGGTAATTAAGCCGATACAGTTATTTTTATAGGCCAATGCCTCAGCAATCCGCATCATATAGCGGCGCATAATAATGGTCAGCTCCTCGTGGGGGCAGTGCTCATAAATAGCCAGCTGAATATCCGTGAAATTTACCACGTGAAGCAGTATGGGTCCGGTATAGGTGGAAACCTGCTTCGCCAGGTCCATAACCTTGATTTTTGCTCTTTCGCTGGTGTAGGGTGGGGCATGGAAGTAGGTAGCTTCCAGTAAGGCACCGCGCTTTGCCACCTTGTAGCCCGCAACGGGGGAGTCAATTCCTCCGGAAAGCAGCAACATGGCCTTTCCGTTTGTACCCAGGGGCATTCCGCCCAGTCCGGGAATAATCTTTCCGTAAATGTTCATATACTGGCGGATTTCCACTCGAAGCTTCACATCCGGCTTATGCACATCCACGCGAGCATTGGGGAAGGCCTCCAAAATGCTGTGGCCAAGTTCCTGATCCAGCTCCGGAGAGGTCATGGGATAGGACTTTTCGGCTCTTCGACTTTCTACCTTGAAGGAAACATTGCTGTCGCCATAGGCTTCTTTAAAGTAGGAAAGAACTGCATTTTCCAAAACGGAGAAGTCCGGACTTAAAGGCACCTGCACCATTGGCGCAATGCCGGCAATACCGAACACATGGCGAAGGGCATCAATGCACTCCTCATAATCGTAGTCCTCGGACTTTACATTTACATAGATTCTTCCCCGTTCCCGGCTTACGGAATAGCTTCCGGTGGCCCGCTTTAATTTCATCCGAATGTCATGAACCAGGGCGTCCTCAAAGACATAACGGTTTTTTCCCTTGGTGCCGATTTCTGCATATTTAATCAAAAATGCTTGGTATTGCATAATTCTCCTTCTTTACATAAGAAAAGTGCATGAAACCATGCACTTTTGAAAAGCCTTGTATATCTTCTTTCTTTCCGTTAAGATACAACAGTTAAATGATGTAAGGAGCCAGGTGGGATAAAATATCCTCCATCTCTCCATCATCAGCATGAATGTTCAAGTCGATGGGCTTGGAAAGGTCTAAGGAGAAAATTCCCATAATAGACTTTGCATCAATCACGTAACGACCGGAAACCAAATCGAAGTCCACATCAGAGTAATGAACCAACTCGTTTACAAAGGACTTAACTTTATCAATAGAATTTAATGAAATACGAACCGTCTTCACAGCTTACCCTCCTTTAAAAATGATAAGTTTATTGTAGTAATGAACGATTTTAAAGTCAAGCGAAAGCCGTGAAAGAACTGTAATTTTAGAAAGAGGATGAAAATGGATTTAGCAGGACTGCGCTTTGCCATGCACAACTTAGGCTGCAAAGTCAATTCATACGAGACAGAGGCCATGACCGAAGCGATTTTGCAGGAAGGGGCCAGGCTGGTGGACTTTACGGAGGAGGCGGACATTTACTTGATTAACACCTGCTCCGTGACCAATATTGCGGACCGAAAATCCCGGCAAATGATTCATCAGGCTAAGCAGAGGAATCCTGAGGCCATCGTCATCGCCACCGGTTGCTATGTGGAAGGAAAGCAGGAGGAGCTGAAAGAGGATAAGGGCATTGATATTCTTATCGGAAATACCGGAAAAGGTAGGGTGGTAGAGCTGATTAAGGCCTATCGGGAGGCTATGCTGGAAAATGATGCAAGCCCCATGGAGCCCTTTTCCCCGGTGCGGGAGGAGGGAGAGTACGAAAATCTCTTCCTTTCCAAGCCGAAGGATAAGAGCAGAGCCTTTGTAAAGGTGCAGGACGGCTGTAATCAGTTTTGCGCCTATTGTATCATCCCCTATGTTCGGGGGAGAATTAGAAGCCGTAAGGAAGAGGACTGTCTGGAGGAGATTCGCCATTTGGCAAAGGAAGGCTTTCAAGAGGTGGTGCTTACCGGCATTCACCTGTCTTCCTATGGATTGGATTTTGAAAATCTTTCCTATGAATATGCCAGCAGAAAGGCGGAAACGGGAGAGGCTTTACTCCATTTGATTTCTGAGGTGGGAAAGATTTCCGGTATTCAAAGAATTCGTTTGGGGAGTCTTGAACCTAGAATTATTACGGAAAGCTTTTTAGCAGGTTTAAAGGAAGTAGAAGCAATCTGCCCTCATTTTCACCTGTCCTTACAAAGCGGTGCGGAAAAGACCTTAAAGGAAATGAATCGTCATTATACTAAAGAAGACTTCAAAAAGGCGGTAGAGAATATCCGAAGAGTTTATCCCTTGGCGGCCATTACTACGGATGTGATTGTCGGTTTCCCCGGAGAAAGGGAGGAGGATTTTCAGGAGTCTCTTGCCTTTTTAAAGGAAATCTCCTTCTATGATCTCCACGTATTCAAGTTCTCCAGAAGAAAGGGGACGAAAGCAGACGAAATGAAGGAGCAGATTCCGGATAATATCAAAACAGCCCGCTCCAAAGAGCTTTTGGCACTGGCGTTGGAAGACTCCAAGAAATTTAGAGAGAAATTCTTAGGAAAAGAAAGCTCCATCTTAATAGAAGAAATCCGGGAAATTGAAGGAAAACACTATTACACCGGATTCAATAAAGAATATATCCGCTATATCCTGCCGGTACAGGATGAACTCTTGGCAGTGTTCGAGAAAGACAAAGAAAAGCAAGAAGAAAGATTGACCCAATTAGGAAAAGAAGCTATCGGAAGCATTAGAACGGTAAAAGGCTTAGAACTGAAGGGAGAGATGATTTTAGGGGAGTAGGAAGAGCAAACTGTAAATATCAAGCCTTGCGTTTCTACAGCGTTCTTTCCCCGAACAAGGAGGGGCGATTTCTCATGCTTCCGACTTTTGACATTTGTCTTAGATTCAAAATTTTTTTTCAATTTTTCATTTTGGCATATTGATTCTATTACTTTTTTATTCAATGCATTCGGCTCGCTTTCTCGGTATAGGGCTTATGACGGGGGCAATCTGAGCCCGTGGGTTCTTAGCTTTTGTCCTATAAAAGCTTAGAACCCATACGAGGCGAGGTTAGCGGGAGCGTGCCCCGGAGTAAGCCCTATACCGGAAAAGCGAAATCCATCTATTCTATAGATAAAACGGTAAGAAAAATGCGGAAGTAAGAAGCAAAAACTCCGCCCCGCCTTGTTCATCAGAAATTCACAAAGTTCTTCATAAAAATTCTTGACACATCCTTCCATTAGCGGTATATTATGACCATGTGTTAGCACTCAATACACATGAGTGCCAACAAAGCCGAGAAAGGAGGGAAAGAGTTCTGTGGATCAGAGAAAGGTGATTATTCTCACCACGATTATCAAAAACTATTTGGAAACCGGAGAGCCGGTAGGTTCTCGTACCATCAGTAAGTTTTCCGGTTTGAATCTAAGTTCGGCAACCATTCGTAATGAAATGAGCGACTTGGAAGAGTTAGGCTATATTATACAGCCTCATACATCTGCAGGAAGAATTCCCTCAGATAAGGGTTACCGCTTTTATGTGGATCAGCTTATGGAAAAGCAGGAGCGGGCCTTATCCGATGTGAAGAGCTCTATGTTTGCCAGAATGGAACGACTGGAAAGTACCTTACAGGCTTTGGTAAGAAACATTGCCAGTGATACTCACTACGCGGCCTTAGTATCCGGCCCCAGTATGCAGAAGAATAAAATCAAGTTCTTGCAGCTTTCCTTAGTGGAGAAGCAGAAGGTCTTATTCCTTCTGATGTTTCAGGGCAATATCGTAAAGACCATTACCTTAGATATTCCGGAGGATTTGGAGCAGGCGGCCATCCTCTCCTTAAACCTTTTGATAAATGATGTTTTAGCAGGGTTCTCCGTGGAGGAGCTGGGGGAAAAGGATATCCGCTCTTTAATGGATAGAACGCCATATAAAGCGACCATGGAAACCGTACTTCGGGGAATGCAGGATCTTTTGCATCCCGAGGAGGAAGAGGTGGAGATTTATACCTCAGGTGCCACCAACATTTTCAAATATCCGGAGCTTACCGATTCGGAAAATGCTTCCAAGCTGATTTCCGCTTTAGAGCGGAAGGAAGAGCTGGCAGGTCTTCTGAAAGACAACGAGTCGGAAGAAAAGGATGGAAGCATTCAGGTCTATATCGGAAAGGAAAGTCCTTTGGAGGATGTGACGGATTGTGCAGTAGTTACCGCAAAGTATCACTTGGGTAACGGAATGCAGGGTACCCTTGGTGTCATTGGACCGAAGCGAATGGATTATGAGAAGGTTTTAAAAACTTTGACAAAACTGATTCAGGATATGGAACGGAGTTTTTAAATAGAGAAAGGAGAGACTTGTGGCAGAAAATACAGAGCAGCAAGGGATGGAAGAGGAGCTTAAGCAGGCTCAGGACGCATCTGCAGAAGTAGATGCGGAAGAGAATGGGGAGGCTGCTTCCGAAGAGACTTCCGGAGAGGAATCCGTGGAGAGTTCTCAGGCTGTAGAGGAAGGAAGCTCCGAAGAGAATCCGGAACTTCTCCAATTAAAGGATAAGTACCTTAGAACCTTGGCGGAGTATGAGAACTTTAGAAAGCGCTCCGAGAAGGAAAAGGCACAGATGTTTGAACTGGGAGCCAAAAGCATTATCGAAGCCCTGCTTCCCGTGGTGGACAACTTTGAAAGAGCTTTAAGTCATGTGCAGGAAGAGGAAAAGGATTCCCCCTTCGTCAAAGGCATAGAAGGAATATACAAGCAGATTCAGAAGATGTTTGCCGATTGCAACATTCAGGAAATCGAGGCCCTCGGTAAGAAGTTTGATCCGGCTTTACACAATGCGGTGATGACGGAGGAAGAGGGAGATGCGGAGGAAGATACCATTACCCAGGATCTTCAGAAGGGATATACCTATCGGGGAAATGTGGTTCGACACTCCATGGTAAAGGTAAAGAAGTAGGTGCTTAAAGTAATACAACAGATAGTAAGGCTATAAAGCCTGAGACATGAGCATATCATGTAAGAGTTCTAAAATAACGTTAGTAAGAAAAAGTTTTTAAGAAAAACATTTTTGTATATAGAGAAAAAGGAGAGTAAAGACTATGGGAAAGATTATTGGAATTGACTTAGGAACAACCAACAGCTGTGTAGCAGTTATGGAGGGCGGAAAGCCCGTTGTTATCCCCAATGCAGAGGGTATGAGAACAACCCCTTCTGTAGTGGCATTTACCAAGACCGGAGAGCGTCTTGTGGGAGAGCCTGCAAAGAGACAGGCGGTAACCAATGCGGAGAGAACCATTTCCTCCATCAAGAGACACATGGGTACAGATTACAAGGTATCCATTGACGGAAAGGATTATACTCCACAGGAAATTTCCGCTATGATTTTACAGAAGTTAAAGGCGGATGCGGAGAGCTATTTGGGAGAAAAGGTAACCGAGGCGGTTATTACCGTTCCTGCTTACTTTAACGATGCTCAGCGTCAGGCGACCAAGGATGCAGGTAAGATTGCAGGTCTTAAGGTAGAGCGTATCATCAACGAGCCTACAGCGGCAGCTCTTGCTTACGGTTTGGAGGATGAATCCGAGCAGAAGGTTATGGTATACGACTTAGGTGGTGGTACCTTCGATGTATCCATCATCGACATCGGAGACGGCGTAATCGAAGTATTGTCCACCAACGGTGATACCCATTTAGGTGGTGATGACTATGACGATCGTATTACCAAGTGGTTGGTAGACGAGTTTAAGGCTGCAGAGGGGGTAGACCTTTCTCAGGATAAGATGGCTTTACAGCGTTTGAAGGAAGCGGCTGAGAAAGCAAAGAAGGAGCTTTCCTCCGCAACCACTACAGATATCAACCTGCCTTTCATTACAGCTACAGCAGAGGGTCCAAAGCACTTGGATATGAAGCTCAGCAGAGCAAAGTTTGAGGAAATCACCTCTGATTTAACAGAGAGAACAGCAGTTCCTGTACAGAACTCTATGAAGGATGCAGGACTGAGCAATTCAGACCTTGGAAAGGTACTTTTGGTTGGTGGTTCCACCAGAATGCCTGTAGTACAGGAAAAGGTAAAGCAGCTTACCGGAAAAGAGCCTTCCAAGAACTTAAACCCTGATGAGTGTGTTGCCCTTGGTGCAGCGGTACAGGGTGGTAAGATGAGCGGAGAAGAGGGAGCAAGCGATGTTCTTCTTCTGGACGTAACACCGTTAACTCTTTCTATCGAGACCTTAGGCGGAGTGGCTACTCCTCTTATTAAGAGAAATACTACCATTCCTACCAGAGCTTCTCAGGTATTCTCTACAGCGGCAGATAATCAGACTGCAGTAGACATCCACGTTGTACAGGGTGAAAGAGAGTTTGCAAGAGATAACAAGACCTTAGGACAGTTCAGACTGGACGGTATCTTACCGGCACAGCGTGGTGTTCCTCAGATCGAAGTTACCTTCGACATCGATGCCAACGGTATCGTAAATGTTTCCGCTAAGGATAAGGGAACCGGTAAGGAGCAGCACATTACCATTACCTCCGGATCCAACATGTCCAAGGAGGATATTGATAAGGCGGTAAATGAAGCTGCACAGTTCGAAGCAGCGGATAAGGAGAAGAAGGAAGCTATCGAAGTTAGAAACGGTGCGGATTCCATCGTATTCCAGACCAAGAAGGCTCTTACCGACGTGGGAGATAAGATTTCCGACAGCGATAAGGCAACCGTAGAAGCTGACTTAAAGGCATTAGAGGATGTCCTTGCAGCTAATCCTTTGGAGGGAATTACCAAGGACGGCGCAGAGCAGATTAAGGCAGCACAGGAGAAGCTGATGCAGTCCTCTCAGGCACTTTTCACCAAGGTGTATGAGCAGGCTCAGGCAGCAGGGGCAGCCGGTGCCGGTGCGGCAGATGCAGGAGCAACTGCTTCTGAAGGCCAGAGCGGTAACGCTGACGACAATGTAGTTGACGGAGACTTTAAGGAAGTGTAATTCGAAAAATTTTCCGGAGAAGACAGGCTTAAGCCTGTCTTTTCCTGGGATTTAAAGGAGAGGAAAATATATGGCAGAAAAGCGTGATTATTATGAGGTGCTGGGGGTAGATAAAAATGCCGATGATAGTGCCATTAAAAGAGCCTATCGAAAGTTGGCAAAGCAGTACCATCCGGACTCTAATCCCGGAGATGAAAGTGCCGCAGAGAAATTCCGGGAAGCTTCGGAAGCCTATGCGGTATTGTCCGATCCGGAGAAGAGAAAGGCCTATGATACCTATGGCCATGCGGCCTTTGATCCGAATTCCGTTGCGGGAGCAAGCTCCGGTTTTGGCGGTTTTGATTTCAGCGGCATGGATATGGGAGATATTTTCTCCGAGTTTTTCGGGGGAGGCTTCGGTTCCTCCTACGGTTCTTCCCGCAGAAGATCCAATATGCCGGAAAAGGGAGCCAATATCCGTGTAGGACTTCGTATTTCCTTTGATGAGGCTATTAAGGGTGTAAAGAAGACCATTAAGATTCGATATAAAGATACCTGTAAGACCTGTAACGGCTCCGGAGCAAAGCCGGGAACGGAAAGACAGACCTGTCCCCGTTGTAACGGTGCAGGTCAGGTAAGAATGACTCAGCAAAGCATCTTCGGTACCATTCAGCAGGTAACCACCTGTCCGGAATGTCACGGAGAAGGAACAGTGGTTAAAGAAAAATGTCCGGATTGCCGTGGAGAAGGTTACATCAACACGGAGAAGAGCATGGAAATTGCTATTCCTGCGGGAATTGATGATGGACAGGCTATTCGTAAGTCCGGAGGCGGAGACCCTGGAAGAAACGGCGGCCCCAGGGGAGACTTACTGGTAGAGGTATCCGTTAGCGATCACCCCTTTTTTAAGAGACAGGGCGTAAATATTTACTCAACAGAGGCCATCAGCTTCCCCAAGGCTACATTGGGGGGAAGCACCATTGTAAAGACCGTGGATGGACCGGTGGAGTTAAAGATTGCTCCCGGAACCCAGTCCGATACCCGAACCAGACTACGGGGTAAGGGCGTTCCATCCTTACAGAACCCCAACGTTAGAGGCGACCACTACGTAACCTTAGTAGTAGAAACCCCGAAGAAATTAAATAAGAAACAAAAAGAAGCCCTGAAAGCCTACGCCGAAGCCTGCGGAGAGAAGGTAGACTAAGATCGGGGAAATTTACAGAAATAAAAAAAGCGTATTTGAGAGGCTATTAAGGCTTTTCAACATATAGGACTGAATCAGGAGGAGTCTGAGTCTAACCGCACCTGCAGAAAAACGGCGAAGTAAAGTCCTGTAAAAATTCATAAGAGAAGCGAATAATGCAGTATGGTCTGTAATAGGGGCAATCTGAGGCCAACGGCACTTACTGAAAACCGGCAATGTGAAAGCCTGTAGAAATTCAAAAGAGAAGCGAATAATGCAATATGGTCTGTAATGGGGTAATATAAGGCCAACGACACTTACTGAAATCCGGCGAAGTGAAGGACTGTTAAAATTCATAAGTTAAAGCGAATAATGCAGTATGGTCTGTAATGGGGCAATTTGAGCCCGTCAGTACTTACTGAAAGCGAGCAAAGCGAAGCTTGAAGTTAGTACTGCTACGAAGGCGAGGTTAGCGGGAGCGTGCCCCAATTACAGACCATACTGCATTAGAGCTAACGATAGCTTTTTTTATTTCCGTAAATTCACTAATACATTCTTCCAAACTGACGATATTGATTAAAGCGGAATCATGGAGGAGAGTAACTCCTACCATTTCACGAGAATTTTCCTGAGATAGAGGAATGACAATTTCAAGGAGGAAGAATGGAAAACACACAGGAAAACGGGTTAAGCCCAAAGGAAGCTGCTGTTAAGACACAGGCAGGCGGGGGCCAGGAAAAGCCGGGCTCCAAGGCTTTTAAGAAAGCTCCGGGAGTTAAGCCGGGACAGAAGGCAAAGGCTGTAAAGGGTAAAAAGAGAAGCAGCCTGGCAGGAAGAATTTCTGCATTGGTTTGCGTATCCATGTTGGTAGTCTTTGTGCTGGCAAATATTGCTCTGCTAAGTGCGGTAGGAAAATCCTTCGATAAGATTAATCAGGATTACTTACTTTCCACTACAGCGATGAATGTGGAAAAAGCCAGAAAGTCCATTACTTTAGCGGAGAACACTGCAAGAGCAATCAGCGAACACTTGGATGAAATGTATAACGAAACCGATAACGGTGCGGCAACAGTTCCCAGTCTTTTAAAAGACACCGTTCACTTAAGTGAAAGAAGATCCTTTGAAGAAAAATATTTACTGGATTCTGTCTGGGAAATGATTCGTCATGATGAACACATTATGGGTGCGGGCGTTTTCTTCGAGCCAAATGCGTTCCAGCAGGGTGAGCCGGAATACGCTATGTATTTAGGAAGAGATAACGGAGATGAGAACAAGCGTTTCTACAAGTTCCTGGACTACAAGTTCTATGGAAACGGAGCGGAAGAATATTATACCAAAGCTTCTCAGGAAAAAGTCAGTCATGTTGTAGACCCCTTCGTATCCTCTATTACCGGAGAGACCATCTTCGTATTGGTTGTACCTATCCTTCATAATGACCAGTTTATGGGAACGGTAGTAGTAGACTTAAATGTTAAGATGTTTGATTCTCTGGGACAAGATAAGTCCGGAGAGGGTGCTAAGACCTTCTTTGATGTTATCAATAAGGATGGTAAGTTCGTATTTAGCTCCAATCCTGATGCGGTAGGAAAGAATCTTGCAGAATATGTTGGAGAAGAGACCTTTAAGAATGACATCCAGAGCAAGTTTGACGGAGAGAGTATCTTCCACGTTAAGGACAGTCACCGTATTCGTTACTTTGCACCGCTCACCATCTATGGAACAGACTGGTATGTGCAGTCCGCAATGAGCTTAGACCTTTACAACCAGGGTAAGAACCAGCTCTTTGTTGCTTTGGCTGTTGCAGAAGTTGTTTTGTTTATTCTTTTACAGGTAATTCTTTTCACAGCACTGAAGAAGTCTCTTAGTCCTCTTGGAAAGCTGGCAGAGGAAAGTGACAAGTTGGCAGAGGGTAACTTCGACATTAAGGTTTCCTATGCCCAAGAAGATGAAATCGGTCGTCTGGTAAAGAGCTTTAACAATATCGTAAAGCGTTTGACCTATGTGGTATCCGATTTACAGGCGAAGCTTGGAGCATTTGCTCAGGGAGATTTCGGATCTGAAATCAAAGAAGATGAGAACTATAAGGGAGATTTCCGTCCAATCTTGAACTCTTTACAGGAAATTTCCACAAGCTTGAACAGTACCTTGAAGAACGTACACACTTCTTCTTCCGAAGTAAGCAGCAGTGCAGAACAGGTAAGCAGCATGGCCCAGAGAATTTCCGAGGGTACTACCAAGCAGGCTTCTTCCATTGCAGAGCTTTCCAAGACTATGGAAGATATTACAGAGCAGATTCGTCATACTACAAAGCAGGCGGAAAAGGCACAGCAGCTTGGTGTTGTCAGCGGTTCTCATGTGGAAACCAGTAACCAGAAGATGACTGATATGCAGGGCGCTATGGAAGAAATCACCGAGAAGTCTAAGGAAATCAGTAAGATTATTAAGACCATCGATGATATCGCTTTCCAGACCAATATCCTTTCCTTAAATGCAGCTATCGAGGCGGCAAGAGCAGGAGAGGCAGGAAAGGGCTTTGCGGTAGTTGCGGATGAAGTCGGAAACCTGGCTAAGAAGTCTCAGGAAGCGGCTCAGAATACTTCTCTTCTGATTGAAGAGACCATCGGTGCAGTACAGAAGGGTGCTAAGTTCACCGAGGAAACTGCGGAAGCTTTGCATTCCGTATCCGAGAGTACAAACCAGGTGAATGATTTAATCGGAGAAATTTCCAAGGCTTCCGAAGAGGAATCCACAGGCGTTAGTCGCTTGAGTGACGGTCTTCAGGAAATCTCCGCTGTAGTGCAGGAGAACTCCGCAACAGCAGAGGAAAGTGCAGCAACAGCAGAGGAATTATCCGCTCAGGCTAACCTGATGAATGACCTTGTAGATAAGTTTAAGGTTAGATAATAGAGGGTTCTGTTTATCGACATAAGCTTTAGCTTAAGATTATAAAATGGAGCATAGAGAAGGGCATTATTGCCTCTACTCTATGCTCTATTTTTTGTATAGGAAATTGAGAAAAATATAGACAGGAAAACATAAACACTATTGATTTTAAAAATAAAACAAAAAATTTTGAAAAAAATATTTGTTTTATTTTATTTTCGGATAATCCTTTTAAAAAGTGGAAATTGAGTCGATAAATCTAAGGTTAAGAATAAGAAGGAAGAAAGAGTTGAGGAAGATACCCTTTCTTTTTTTGGAGGAAAAGGAGTCTACAATGATGCAGGAAAGTGCGAGTAGAAACGGTTTAGGCGCAGACAAAGAAAAATGGCGGGAAAAACAGGGATTTCGAGGACAAATCCCGGTTTTTAAGAAAGGGAGAAGAGTAGGGAAACGACTTTTTGCCTTCTTTTTGGCTATGCTTTTAGCTGCCGGTCAATTAGAAACAGTAAGCTTTGCGGAGGAGGTATCTGCGTCGCCGCTGCAAGTCAAGGAAACAGAGTCGGAAAATCAGAAGGAAGCTATTTCTTTCGAGAAAGCTTCACCTAAAGAGACAGCTTCAACAGAAAGCACTTCATTGGAAGAGTCTTCACCGGAAAGTTCCCCAATAGAAAGCTCTCCAATAGAAAGCGCTACAATAGAAAGCTCTGTAACAGGTAGTTCTCCTGTAGAAGCCTCTTCATACGAAGCCTCTTCAACGGAAGCTATTACAATGGAATCTTCTTCAAAAGAGGGAGATTCTTCCGTGACGGATTCTTTAGAAGGAACAAAAAAAGCTGCAAAATTTATTTTGAACTCTGAAGAGACAGAAATAGAAGGGCTTAGTGAAGCCGGCGTTCTGATTACGGCAAAATATCCGGAGTCTACCTTCCCTTTAGAGGTACAGATGGAAGTAAGGGACATCAAGGAGGAAAGTCTTTTAGAGGAAATGAAAGAGAAGGCTTTGCAAAGAGCTAAGCTACAAGATGCCGGAAATCATCTGAAAGAAGATAGAAAAAAAGCCGGAAAGAATAAAGAAAAGCAGAAGGAAGAAGGCTGGGAGATAGACTCTCTTTCCGCTGTGGATATTTCTTTTTATGTTTTAAACGAGGACGGCAAGAAGATCGAGGTTCAGCCGAAAAAAGGAAAAGCCGTAGAGATTACACTGGAAGAATCCTCATTAGAGAAAAAAGAAGGCAGGGAAACAACTACAGAAGTAGAGCCGGAAGCTGAGGATGAAGCAAGAGAGGAATCGGATAGTAGCTTGGGATTGGATTCTTCTCAGACAGGGGAAACAAAATTACAGGTTCTGCATTTTGATGAGCAGAAGGGTGTAGAGTATTTGGATTCTCAGGAAGAGGGGGAAGGAATCCGTTTTCAAGGAAAACGTTTCAGTCCCTATGCAGTAGTACGTACCAGAAGAAGGAGAGATGTTCCTACAGAAGGAAACAATAACAATATCAAGTTCCATGCCTTTTGGAGTGTTAATGCTACTGCTAACCAAAATGATTCCATCAGCTATATTAACTCCGATTATAATCCTGCTGATGAAGACACAAAAAAGTCTATGCTGATTAAGCCGAAAAAAAATTACAACATGACCATAGGAATCAGCTATATGGTGAATTTTATCGGAGGGGCGGGAGCGCCCCAGGATTATCCTACAGGTTCTATCAACATTTATCTTCCCGCAGCGATTTTTAAAGGAAAAGACGGAACGGATCAGGTGGCGGAGGACCAAAACAGCAGAAGCTTAATTTCCCAATTTAATCCGGGAGATATTGTGGAAGCGCCGGGGGTTTCAAAGAACAGAAGTAATTATACAAAAGTCGGCATTACCAAAATGGTAAACGGAGTAGCGGTACCTTATATTAAAGTCAGTAACACGGATGCCAGAGGTCCTGCAAACTCCCTGGGGGCTATTTTTTCCTATAATTTTACGCCCACCTTATTAGATTATACCCACGACAGTACTTCGGGAGAAAAGGGTGTTTATGAGCTGGAATTTCCTGTATTCTTGGAAGTCGATCAGGACATGGATGGAAGTTTTACCGGCCCCCATGATGCCAGTATAGAACGAAAACTGAGAATCAGGGTGGAATCCAAAGTAAATCCCAGCACGGTGGAGCTAAGGGAGGCGAAGAAGTTCGATGCGCCCAAATCCGTTTATTTCCAATGGGATCCCACATGGGGACCGAGGCCTGCGGATGCGGATAATTATTTTTACGGCCTCTTTTATGGAAGAGCGGATCGTGCCAAGTGGAGTACCCAGGCACTATCCTTTGTGCCGGATATTACATCCACATCGGCTCCGGTAGCCGGTTCAGGGGCTATCTCTTCCGGGCAATTAATCGGGGTAAAGCGTTATCCTCAGGACGGAGAATTTGATGCTTTATTTAATCCGAACCAAATGATTGGCAAAATAGGGAACAGTCCCAAGGATATTGCCACAGAAATGGGTGTAGCGACGCCCAGTTTGCCTCGTTTAGAGAATCCTATGGGAAAGACAAGCATTTTTATTGCTCCGGAATATAAGACGGAATACAAAAATAAAAACCTGGATTATAAAGAATATGCCAGCTATGATGATGGAGGCTATAGAAATACCGCTTTTTATGCCTTTCTTTATCGCTATCCCAAAACGGATATTACAGCAGCACAGAGTAGCGGGCAGGATTTGGAAACTCATCCACTAAAGTACAAAAGTACTTTTTCTGTACAGGATATTTGGCAGGACGGATATAACGGAACACCCAAGGCGGAAAGTACTGCAGAACTGGAAGTATATGTACGAAAAAATATTGGGGGAGTAGCTCGTTTAGATAAATATACCGGTCAGCCAACCGATACCAATACCCAGTTGATTAAGGGAATGCAGACTCTTTTGGCGGAGGGAACTCCGGTGAGTCTTTCCTACAGTCTTTTTGCAGGTACCCATTTAAAGGATAGTGAAATCACATGGAATGGAGATCATACGGCCTATACTACTGCCCACGGTTCCAAGGCGGAGATTTCCGATGGGGGAAGATATACCCTCTTTAGCATGGACAATATTAGCAGCAGTGACGGAAAGCCCACGGAAAGCGCCGGAGTACTAAGCTATCCTTCTACAGGGGGAGATCCTTATGTGCTGTCAGAAGATGACTATTCCTATGAGTCCTTTTATCTGGCGGACTATACCGCCTATGATGTGGAGTTTAACGGCTACAGTAATGAAAAAGCCGTAAATCCCAGCAACGCCTATTCCCGCTTTGCCCCCATTGAGGTTTACGGTAAGAAGAAGGGGGGAAGTGAAGAAAAGCTTGGAGAGCTTTATCTGAATGCAGCGGGATACAAAAAATTCCGCAGTGTATCCGGAGTGGAACAGGATGCTACTGTGCAGAAACCCGTGTCCTTTCCGGAGGGAATCAAGGAGATTCGCTTTAAAAACTCCAGCTCCTTCTATGAGACCGGTTTTACTACAAGAGTAAATCTTCGTCTTCACCCCACGGAGGCCATGAAGCAAAGGCTGGAGAAGGACCTTCAAAATAAGAAGAACAGTTTTATTGCCGCACCTGCGGAAGGAAAATTGTCCATTGGAGACACGGAGATTGTAAAAAATCAGGTAGGAGAGTTTTGGAATAAGGTAGGCTACCAACTGAGTCCGGCAAATTATCAAAGTGTGCTGGAAAAGAAAAGTATAGGTACTGTGGAGGATGATCCGGCAACGGGAAGGCAAAGAAGAACCGTTACTTTCACGGCATATAATGATATGAGTATCAATAATTCTTATGCTGCTTATCTCAATGCCTATAAAATTACAGAGGGTAGCTTTTATGATTTACTGCCCTTCGATACGAATGTTGTCCCGGATAGTATAGAGATGGGAGACTATAGCTACACGGATGCCCTACCGACTTCGGGAACACGCTATGAAAAAGGAAAAGACTATACCGTGGAATTTATTCCAAACTGGGAAGACTCCGGACAAACCATGATGAAAATCCGCTTTAAAAGACCGGGAAAAGCCGATTGGTTTACCGGCGGTGTACTGACCAGAAACGGTGTACGTGTGCAGTATAAGCTGGAAAATACCTATAGCAGTATTATTGATAATGGTGCCAACCCCAAGAATAATGTAGGCTTTGTGGATGAGACTCCCAAACATAAGAGCACGACGAATTTGACAACAGACAATTTTGCTACGGCAAATTATGAGAATAAGCAGTATTTTAAATCCGTGATGGGAACTTCCACTTCGGAGAAACAGGGAATCTTGTATACGGAAGCCAATGTGGACTATAACATTCCTACCGCAGTATCCGCCGGATTTGTAAACCGTATCAGTACGGAAATCAAGAAGGAGTATATTCCGCAAAATGTTTCCTATGCAGGAGACCCCTATGTGCATAAATTAATGTACAGTACCGCTCCCAATTCCAAGACGGCAGATTATGTATTATATGATATTCTGGGAACAGAGGAGGAAAGGAATGGAGACTTTGACTATGTGGATTTCCCTGCCCTTTTAAGAAAGAAAACCTACGATGCCCACAATGCCAATAACAAAGATACTGCAGCACCGGTAGTTTATTATGCTACGGTAAAGCCGGATGTATCGAATCTCAATGTGGATGACAGCAGTATCTGGACCAAATATGACCCTGAAAATCATCCTGTGGACAAGAAAAGTATTGTAGCTATTGCGGTGGATGTACGAAAGACCAAGACCGGTATGCCCTTTTATCTTCCGGGACAAAGTGCTATCAGCATTTATGTTCACATGAATGCATCCACAGAAAAGCGGAAGTTTAGTGTGGAGAATACCAATACGGCAATCACAATTCACCGTACTTTTACAGGAGACCAGCCGAACAATACTTCTCAAGCTACCGATAAAACTGACATTAGTAAGCATAGGATTCTTCCGCCAATCAGCGTGGAAATCAAGGGACAAAAACATATCAGCAAAGATGCCGGAAATGCAGATATCAAAGCAAAGGGAGCCTTCAGCTTTAGCTTAAAGCCGGTGGGAAATGCGCCTATGATAGACGAGGAGGGAAATGCGATTTTAAATACCGTGAAAAATCCGGAGGATATGGGAGGAGAATTTCATTTTCCGAAAATAACCTTCTACCGGCCGGGAACCTATCATTATACTGTAAAGGAAAGCGGAGCTTTTCCGGGGGTTAGCAATGACCCTGTATCGGAAAAAGCACTAACGGTAGAGGTTAAGGTAGATGCGCCAAACTATACAAAATTAAGTGCGGAAATAAGCTATGATGGGGAAACGGAGCTAAGCTTTACGAATCATTATAGTGAGAAGGATCTGCCGAAACCGAAGGAGGAGCCGAAGACACCGCCGCAAACACCGAAGGAAGAGCCTAAGACCCCGAGCTCCAATAGGGAAAAGCCTAAGAAGGATAGACCAAGTCCATAGGAAAGTCCTAAGAAGGAAGAGCCCAAGAAGCCTACGGAGCCGGTGCCAAAGGATAATCCAAATCCTCCTTCAATACCGGAAACTCCGCCTGGAGAAGAGCTTCCTCCTGTTAGTCCTGTGCTACCTCCCAATCCGGAAACACCGAAAACGGTAACCGTCGGAAATATTCCTCCTGCAGAACTTGCCGGAAGAAGACGGGTGCTGAGAGAAAGAAGAGAAAAAGTCGAAAAAAGAATTGGAGAGATTCTTGGACAGACTCGGCCTTTAACAGAGGAAGAAAAGCAGGAATTAAAGGAACTGGGAGAAGTGCTTAGCGGTATTCGAGAAGAAGAAAAACTTCTCTCCAGACAGGTATCCACAGGAGATACAAAAAATCTAAAGCTCTTGGCATGGGGATTTATCTTGAGTGCTTTATGCCTGGGCGGATACAGTGGATGTTCTCTGCTTAGAAGAAAGAAGAGAAGATAAGAAAGAAGACTCTTCAAAAAAATCCCTATAAAAAACTTTGAAAACTATTGATTTTTTTAGATTCTCAAAGAAATTATTATGCCATAAATGAATTTTGCATAAACAGATAATAGGATAATAATTATTTGTCGACAAACTGATAGGACTTCCCCTACAATAGGCAGTCCTATCAGTTTTTTTGTTCAAGACGATTGCCTTAAAAGTTATTTTTATGGAGTATTGCCCGCCTAGTGTGTGCAAGATCCCGTTTAAGGCGTCGTTTAGAAGAAGCTTCCAAGTGGGAAGAATAGAGTCATAAAGGAGTGTGACATGGGGTACAAAATGAGAAAGCAGGAGAATGCGGAAGCTATGGGAAGAGGAAGGGATACCTTAACCCGTAGGAATTTTTCCAAAAGACGTCAAAGAGGAGGCTTTGCCAAGAAGGGTATGGCTTATTTCCTCAGCTTTTTGATGCTTGTGGGAAATTTGCAAAGCGTGAGCTATGCGGAAGAAATTGCTGGAGAAACGGTAGAACGTATCGCTCTTGCTACGGAAGAAAAATCCTATGAAAGTCTAAGAGAAAGGGCGGAAGAGAAGGAAGCTGTCCTTTCTTCGGAAGAGAAGACGGGGGAGAGAAAGACTTCTTTGGAAGAAACTGCCTTAGAGAAGGAAGGATCCGCATCAGAGGGAAAAAAGGAAAAGAAAGAAGAGCTAGTATCAGAAGAGGAGAATAAGACTGCTCCTTCGGAAGCAAAGACTGAGGAGTCTTCTTTGGAAGAGAAGGCTAGTTTGTCATCGGAAGAAGCTAAGCAGGAGGAAAAGCCGGAGTATATGGACGCCGGTTCTTTTGAGGCTTCCTACAGTAAGGATATTACTGTACTGGCAAGCTTTTCTGAGGGAACCTTCTATGAGGGAACCAGAATGAAGGTGGTCCCGGTAGATTCAGAAAGCATTCTGGAAGAGGCCAAGGCCCTTTCTTTGAAGGATTATAAGAAAAAGAATCCGGGGGAAGAGGCGGAGGTTGAAGTACTGGAGGCTATCGACATTTCCTTCTACAGAGAAGTTAACGGTGTGGAAAAGGAAGTACAGCCTAAGAACGGCAAGAAGGTAGAGCTTCGCCTACAAAAAAGTAAAAAAATAAAGGATGCTTTAGAGAAGACTGAGGAAAATCTTAAAGAAGATCAAGAAGAGGATCTTGAGGAAGAACTACAGATTGTACATCTTTCTGAAAATCATCCCGGAGAAATCCTTAGTGTAAAGGAGGAGGGAGAAGAACTCCTGTTTTCCGCAAAGCATTTCAGTCCCATTATCCTGGTAAGAAGGACAAGGGATTTGGGAGAAGAGGCTGTCAACCATGAGTTTAAGGCATTTTGGACGGAAGCTCCTAATGCTCCTCGATTTGGCACGACCATTCCTAACGGCCATACTTATACCGATGGCAGTAACGGTGTAATGCGGGAACAAAGAGATTTAAAAATCATTCCTCCGGATAGTTCTTCCAACGGTACGGATACAACTACCCTGGGCATAGAGCTTACCCTTAAGGGAAACAAAAATGTCAGTTATGATGTAGGAACGGTTAATATTGATGTTCCTGCCAGAATTTTTGAAGGCTGGGATGAAAATGAACCGGACAAAATTTCTGTATATGAGAAAAAGGAAGGGAATCAGCATAAGCTGCAGCCTTCTATGGCTACAGGCTTGCTTGAGGCGCCGAATACCAATACCCAAAGTAGCTTTAATTATACCATTATCAAAAAGAATGTTCCCGGAAAGGATAAGCCGGAAGACTATCTTCGTTTAACTAACTATAGGGCAGTAAACGGTGGATTTACTTTTAAGGCGGATATTGCCTATAACCTGACTCCTTCCATGCTGAAGGTAAAGCATGATTATGCTAAGGGGGTAGGTGTCTATGACAATAAATTCCCTGTCAGCTTAAATATTGACCACAGCGACAACAATTTGGATGTGAAACAGGATGTTCCTCTTTCCGTTCATGTGGAAACCAAGGTTGAGCCTACTAGCTTCAATTTCAAGCATGGTGAGGCGGATATGAAGCAGGGGATATTCTTCTCCTGGGATCCCAGCTGGGGCACTACCACGGATAACCCCGGTGAGTATTTCTATGGCGTTTGGTATCTAAGAGTGGATAGAGCCAGGGCAAGCTCTCAGGCCTTTGATTATACCTTCCATACCTTAGACCCTGCAGATTCGGATGGAGGTATCCTGGTTGGTGCGAAGAAGCTTCCTACAAACGCGGCATGGAACGTCTACTACAATAAGAGTGATATTGAAAATCATGCCAGAAACGGTTATGCGGATATTGCAAAGTTTATGGGGCCGGGAGAAAATCCTCCGGCAACAAAGCCTTTTTTGGAGAACCCCATTAATAGAAGCTATGTAGGAATTCCTAAGGATCCCAGTGTAGAAAACCTCCCCACTCATCAGCCCTATGTGGCTGCCTTAAACTATGCCAACGACAAGTATAATTCCCAGCTTTATGCCTTACTGTATAAGTATCCTATGAGCAAGTTGCAAGAGGCAAAGGACAAGGGTATCGATCTTACGACCGATGGGCTTGATATTAGCAATAAGGTTGGGTTTACAGAAACCTGGGCAGACGGCTATGTGAGAAAGGGTGAGGCGGAGGCGGCACCTATGAAGGTACTTCTTCGCTCTTCAGGGCCGGGAGACTTTTTATTAAAGAAGTATAATACTGTGGATAGACAGATTTACCTTGGCGTTTTTGGATTACAAAGTATTTATAAAGGTGGTGCAGCGGCTCCTGTAGTATATAGCAACTGGAATGAAAGCTTTACTCTTTCTGCTACATATAAGGCAAAGGATAGCAGTGTAAATGTGTCACGGGACGGAAGCTATACCACCTCTGATACTAATGTTCCCGGTTCCGGTGCTATCCTTACAGACGGAAAGTATAAGCTATTCTCTGTAAAACCCAGCCAAGTAAATGGAAAAACTTTGAAAGAGGAAACAAATCAGGATGAATTCTCCAGTGATTCTATAACAAACGGTGATGTTTATAGAGGTGGCGTTTATGAATTAACAGAGGAGGACTACCATTATAGCCGTATCTATTTAAGAGATATGAAGGCCTATGATGTGGATTATTTGGGGAATCAGCTGGTAAAATTCTCCGGCAAAGCAAGCCCTAGAAAGAAAGATTCCAGCTATCCTCCCGTACAGGTTATGGTAAAGGATAAGAGATATCCGGGAAGAGGATATTTTGAGTATGGTCGCTTAAGCTATAACGACCATGGAGGCGTTATCTTTACCGTAACAGAGCCCGGCGCAACAAAGAAGTATACACTCCGTGACAATGCCGACATTTCCCAAACGAATCAGCTGGACTTAGAGGCGGCCTTTGGAGATAACATTGTAGGGCTTCAGTTTAAACAGGATTCCCCCTATTATAAGACAAACTTTGATGCGTCATTCACCATAAAGGTGACTCCTCAGCCTGCTATGCGGACCTTCATTGCCGATACCATGGCTAAAGGAGACGGGTATAACATGAACTTCCTGGCAGGTGGCGCTGTAGGAGAAGTCCGTCAATTAGGTACAGCGATTATTGATAAGAGGGCGGGAAAATACTTGGCTGAAATAGGCTATGGTTTAGAGCCCTTAAATATCACCTCGGAGCTGGTAAAGCAAAACAAACCTTATGTGGACCATCCTGAGCGCAGCGAGCAAAGCATGGATGTTATTGCCTGGGGCTTTAACTGGGGAATCTTCCCCACCAGTTTACAGGAGGATGAGTATACCAAGCCTTATGTGTTAAAATCCGGAATTATCTATGATCTTCTTCCTGCAGGAACCTATGTGGACGAACGCTCTATTGTTCTGGGAACCTGGGATGCGGCGGACACTCCACCGGAAAGTAAAAAATTTGTCAAGGGGAAGGACTATACCGTAGAGTTTAAGAAGAACTGGAAAGGCTCCGGTCAGACCATGATGATTATTAAGTTAACCATTCCGGATGATGCAGAGCATCGTTTTTGGAATAAACAATATAATCGAAGCGGTTGGAAGCTAAACTATACCCTTTGGAACCCTTACACCAATATCGTGGACCGGGGAAGAACGGCAAAAAACACCTTGGGATTTGTCAATACTGACAAGGATACCATTTGGAATCCAAACTATAACCCGAAGCTTGCAAATCCGGGGAATAATGCAGATAAAATTAAATATTACGAGGAGCTTGCGCTGAATGCTTTAAACAGTAGCAATGATAAATATACCACCTCCGTAACGGAACTGAATATGCCTTACGGCCCGGTAACGGTACTGGAGGCAAGATTCAGCAATACGGTTTCTACGGAGATTGATCCCCGTTATTTAAGTGCTAATGTAAGCTATATGGGAGATCCTTATACCCATAGACTGATGTATCAGGCTTCAGATAACAGCAGAACAACGGATTTGGTCATCTATGATATCCTGGGAGAGAAAAAAGATAGAAACGGAGACTTTAACGGTGTAGACATCAACAGTCTCTTGAGTAAGCGCTCCTTTGATAAGGACAATGCTGACAACTCGGATACCTTAAAGCCCAGAGTCTTTTACTCTTATGAAATTCCTACTGAGGCAAAAAGAGATTTAGGGAAGGCCTTTCATGACCCGGATTACAACAGTGATACGAATCCAAACAATCCGAGGAACACCGGTACCAGTATTTGGCATGAATGGAACTACGAGGACGAAACACAAAATGTCGGCGTAGAAAAAGATAAAATTGTGGCTTTGGCTTTTGATCTTCGTACTACCAAAGACAAGAAGCCCTTCATTTTAGATAAGAAGGGATTGCTGATTGCCAATGTTAATATGCTGGCCCATACGGATATGGATAAGATTCCTGTTGTAAACACCAATCTGGCATACCGTGTAGCTACCTTATTCCCGGGAAATGATATTCCTCAGAATGTGGCACCGGATATTGTAGAAGGCAGCAGTAGCCATAAACTGGTGGAGCCGGTAGTCTTTAAGCTTCCGGTAAAGAAGATTTTGGAAGTCCCAAAGGAATTAGCTACGCAAGCTCCCGATATTCGCGGAAAATTCACCTTCACAATCAGCGGAGAAAATGGGGCACCTTTACTGGATGAAAAGGGAAATCCTATCACTACAGTATTGAAGAACCCGGATAAGGACGGCGGAACGGTAGAATTTGGAAACATTCGCCTGATGAGACCCGGAACCTATACTTATAAAATTAATGAGCATGGAAGGAATGTGGACGGTCTTACCAGTGAGGACATGGGAGATAAATTTATCACCATTACTGTTACAGACCCGGATCACAAGAAGATGGTTTCTGACCTACGATTTGACAATGGCAATCCTTTAAGTTTTGTCAATGTTTTCGGAGAAGAAATCATTGAACCGGAAATCAAGGTGCAAAAGTTCTTAAGCGCTACGGCAGGAATCAAGAAGCCGGATATCAGTGACGCTTTTACCTTTACCTTAAAGAGTAAAAATGGAGCACCTATGCCGCTAGAGGCAGGTGGTTCCGACAGTTTAAGTAAGACAAATCCTGATGCCATTGGAGGAGAGGTTAACTTCGGAAAAGTTAAGATTGCGGCTGTAGGAGATTATGAGTATACAGTCACAGAAAGCGGTTTATTCCCCGGAGTAAACAACGATCCTCGTGCCACCAGAAATGTTACGATTAAAGTTCGTCGTCTTGATGGTAAACTCTATGCCTTGGTAGGAGGAGACGACTTTAACTATACCAATGTCTTTACGCCTACACCGGCACAGGGACAGGTGGAGCTGGGTAAGAAGATTTCCGGAAGAAAGCCTTCTCAGGCAGACCCTTTCCGCTTTGTTTTACGGACAGAGACCATGGAAATTAGTTCCAACTCCGTATACTGGTCAGATAAGAGAGAGGACCCAAGCTTTGATGAAAATGAAATCCTCCTGAATAACGGTAAGGGAAACGATACTTTCGAGGAGTATCTGGATCCGGATAACAATGTTATTAGGAATAAGAAAATCGTGAGCAACTCCGATTTGGAAGAAGGTGTTTTATACGGCTCCAGTGGCCTTATTACCGAGGTAAAGCCTTCCTTAAGATCTATGCCTAAGGGACTTTTCCAGCCAATGCCGGAGGGTAGCCAGTCTGAAACGGAGATGGTAGTGATTGCCGGAGAAGGACATACGGAATTTGCTCCCATTACCTTCCATGTTCCCGGAAAATACGTGTACACGGTGGAGGAATTAAAGGATGGACTCAGAGGCTATACCTATGACAAATCCCTTTATAAAGTAGTCTTTACGGTAAGTCAGCTTGCTGAAAATAAAGAGGACTTGGTAGTGACTCGTAAGATTTATAAGGATGGTGTAGAGGTATCTGAGATTCTTTTTGATAACCTATACAATCCAAGGAATCCGGGTGGCGGAGGTGGTGGAACACCAAGGAGGCCATCCTTCCCCGCACCGAATACCCCGGGAGGCCCGGGAGAACCGCCGGTAGAGCCTGAGAAGCCCACGCTTCCGGAAGACCCCAAGACTCCTACATCGGACAATGGAAACAATGTTCCGCCCAGTCCCACAGTACCCAGAACCATCGAGGAGATTCAGAAGCGAATCGGTGAGATTCTCGGTGCAGGACGGAAGCGTCCTCTGACTCCTGAGGAAGAAGCGGAATTAAAGCGTTTGGGAGAAGTGCTGGGAGCCCTGAGGAGAGCCCAATCTCGAAAGGTAAATACGGCAGATGCCTCTCATTTGCTTTGGTATGCTTTTGCTTCAGCACTAAGCTTTAGCCTTTTGAGCATTTACTACTTCCTAAGAAAGTTAAAGAAGAAAAGATAAAGCAGAAAGCTAAAACCGAAAAGTTAAAGCTCATTCTCTTTTAACTATTGATTTTTTTAGATTCTCAAAGAAATTATTATGCCATAAATGAATTTTGCATAAACAGATAATAGGATAATAATTATTTGTCGACAAACTGATAGGACTTCCCCTACAATAGGCAGTCCTATCAGTTTTTTTGTTCAAGACGATTGCCTTAAAAGTTATTTTTATGGAGTATTGCCCGCCTGGTGTGTGCAAGATCCCGTTTAAGGCGTCGTTTAGAAGAAGCTTCCAAGTGGGAAGAATAGAGTCATAAAGGAGTGTGACATGGGGTACAAAATGAGAAAGCAGGAGAATGCGGAAGCTATGGGAAGAGGAAGGGATACCTTAACCCGTAGGAATTTTTCCAAAAGACGTCAAGGAGGAGGCTTTGCCAAGAAGGGTATGGCTTATTTCCTCAGTTTTTTGATGCTTGCGGGAAATTTGCAAAGCGTGAGCTATGCTTCGGAAAATGCACAGGAAATTGCAGAGCAGATGGGGGTATCTTCTGAAGCAAGTTCCCCGGCTGAAGCCACAGCTACAGAACAGGCCGAGAACTCTTCCGGCGTAGGAACAGAAGCGGCAAAGCCTTCCGGAGAGGAAAGTGAGGAGAACGTAGCGGCTTCCGAGGAGCAGGAGATAGCCTCTGAAGAAACATCTGCTGCGGAACAAGCAGGGGATGAGCAGGAAAATTCGGATTCTTCTTTGACAGAAGAGAAGAATGCGGCTACAGAGGAAAGTCAGAATAAAGAGAGCCCTGAAGAGGGAGCAAATCAGCCTTCCGAAGAAGCAGGGAAAGAAGCGGTGAAATACATGGAGGCCGGTTCCTTTGCCCTGTCTTATAAGGATATGACGGTTACAGCGGAGTATCCGGAGGGCGCTTTCCAAGAGGGCACACAGATGAAGCTGCTTCCTTTGGAGAAGGAGTCCGTGGTTGAGGAAGCCAAGTCTCTTTTAGAGAAGGACTATGAAAAGGATTATCCCGGAATGGTGCCCCTTGTGGAGGTGCTGGATGCGGTGGATATTTCCTTTGTCAGAGAAGTGGATGGCGTAGAAAAGGAAGTTCAGCCGAAGAACGGAAAGAAGGTGGAGATCCGCCTGCAAAAGACCGAGAAAATCAAAGAGGTTTTGGCGGAAGAAGACAAGGATCTTCGCATTGTGCACCTTCCTGAAGGCCTTCCGGCAGAGATTCTTCCTGTAAAAGAAGAGGGAGAGGATTTGCTCTTCTCCGCAAAGCACTTTAGTCCTATTGTCGCTACGGCGGTTTCTGCAGGACAAAGTGCCAGTGCCCATGATTTTAAGGCCTTCTGGATGGAATCGCCGGATCCGAATGCGGGAACAAGCAATGCCACAACCGGACACAGCTATACAGACGGCAGTAACGGCGTGATGCGAGACCAGAGGGAGTTAAAAATCATTCCTCCCGAGAAGGCTTCTAATGCCACGAATACTACGACCTTAGGGGTAGAACTTACCTTAAAGGGAAATAAGAATACCAAGTATGCACCGGGAACGGTAATCATGGAAATTCCTGCCCGTATTTTTAAGGGCTGGGACAGTGCCGAGCCGGATAAGATATCCGTGTATGAGAAAAAGAATAATAACCAGCATAAGTTACAACCGGCGATTACCACCGGAATACCTAAGGCGCCAAATACCAATCCACAAAGTAGTTTTAACTATACGATTATTCAGAAGGATATTGGTGGAGGAAGAACCGAAGAGTACTTCCGCCTGGCAAATTTTAGAGAGCTTACCGGCGGTTTAACCTTTAAGGCGGATATTGCTTATAACTTGACACCGACCATGCTTGCTGTAACGCATCAGCAGATTAACGGCCAGGAAAAAGGTGTTTTTGATAACACTTTTCCGGTAAGCATGAAGATTGATCATAGCGACAGTAGTCTTGACGCAGAAGAGGACAAAACCCTTTCCGTTCATGTGGAAACGGAGGTTAAAGAAACCAATTTTACTTTAAAGCATGGAACGGCAGATGTGAATCAGGGCGTTTATTTTACCTGGGATCCCAGCTGGGGGAAAAAACCTGACGACGCAGAACAGTATTTTTACGGAGTTTGGTATGTTAGAGTGGACAGAGCCAAAGGAAGCTCACAGCCCTTTGACTATGTTTTCCATGCCGGGAGTCCTCTGGATTCCGATGGCGGAACCTTGATTGGTGCAAAGAAACTCCCCAGCAATGTGGCCTGGAACAATTACTTCTATAACAATATTGCCAATAATGAGAATAATATTGAGGTTTATGCCAAGAATGGCTATGCCAATATTGCAAAGTATATGGGAGTGGGAGAGAATCCTCCGGCAAATGCCCCATATTTGGAAAATCCGATTGATAGAACTTATGTGGGAATTCCCAAGGATCCAAGCGTTCCCAATCTTCCTGTCGGCTTGCCCTATGCGGAAAACTTACAATATGCCAACGCCCATTATAATTCCCAGCTATATGCCTTGCTATATAAGTATCCCATGCAAAAGCTGGAGGATGCAAAGAACGATGGCATTAATCTAGCTACACAGGGCTTACCCATTACGAACAAAATTCATTATAAGGAAATTTGGGCGGATGGGTACGTAAGAGAAAAGGATGTAACGCCTAAGGACCCCATGATGGTCTATGTGCATCCTTCCACTCCCGGTGATTTTGTACTGAAAAAATATAATACGGTAGATCGAAAAGTCTATATAGGAATTTTCGGTTTACAAAGTATTTATAAGGATGGCGGAAAAGCTCCGGTTGTCTACAGTAACTGGAATGACAGTTTTACCCTGTCCTCCAATTACAAGGCGGATGATAACAGTGTTGCCTTTGGGACAGACGGAAAATACACAACCTCCGGAACTTCCGGACAACCCGGTTCGGGAACCACCATTACCGACGGAAAGTATAAGCTTTTTTCTACTAGCAGAATCAGCGTAAACAATCAAAATGTGGAGCAGACCTTGGGAAGCGGAGCCTTTTCCAACCTGCCCCATGATAACGGAACAAATGCGGATGCCTACAGAGGCCCTGTATATGATTTAACGGATGACGATTACCACTATAGTAAGATTTACATGAAGGACATGAAGGTCTATGATGTGGAGAAGGTGGATAATCCGATTATCCGGTTTGCCAAAAAGGGAGATTATAAGAAGGAATATGCAGAGTATCCTCCTGTAGAAATCTGGTTAAGAAGGAAGGGTACCGGCTTAGATGATTATTTCAAGTACGGAACCTTTAGATTTGACGCCGGAAGAAGAGTGCAGTTTACGCCGGAACCGGGGTATGAGGATAAGTGGGATCTTACCCAGAATAAAGCTTCTCACGTTACTCACTTAAATCAATTGGATTTAGAGAAAGCCTTTGGAAATAATATTGTAGGCCTTCGCCTTAAGCAGGATTCTCCGTATTACAGAACCAGCTTTGACGCGGCATTTACCCTACAAATTACCCCCCAGCCGGCAATGCAAAGTGCCATTGCCACTACTATGGCTCGAACTGATGGCTACAACATCAGCTTTTTAGCGGGAGATGCCACCGGAGAGGTTCGTCAGCTGGGAGTACAGAGGCTGAATAAGAGAGCCGGAGATTACTTCACGGAAGTAGGATACGGTTTAGAGCCTTTAAACATTAACTCTGAGTTTGCAAAGACTAATGCCCCGTATGTAGATCACCCTGAACGAAGCGAGCAGAGTATGCAGGTATTTGTTCGAGGGTTAAACTGGGGAACCTTCCCCACCAGCCTTCAGCAGGATGAGTACACAGACAAATATGTTCTGAAGAAGGGGGACATCTATGACTTGCTTCCGGCAGGAACCTATGTGGATGAATCATCTATCATAATAGGAAACATGGATCAGGCAGAGATACCGCCGGAAGAAAAAAGATTTGTAAAGGGAAAGGATTATACGGTAGAGTTTAAGAAGAATTGGGAAAACTCCGGACAAACCATGATGATTATTCATCTGACTATTCCGGATGACAAGCAGCATCGTTACTGGGACAAATTCTATAACCGAAGCGGTTGGAGAATGGCTTATACTCTCTGGAATCCCTATACCAATATCGTAGACCGTGGAAGATCCGTAGTAAACACCGTTGGTTTTATCAATAAGGATGCCAATACCATTTGGGACGGTAACTATTCCAATGGAAAAACCCCTAATCCCAGCCCTGCATTGCTTGGAAAATATACTGCCAAAAGGGATGAGGCAGCCCATGAAAATGGGGCTTTTACCACCTCTGTAACGAGCTTAACCATGCCTTACGGGCCGGTAACAGTACTGGAGGCAACCTTTAACAATACGGTTTCCACAGAAATCGATTCTCGTTACCTTGGAAATAATGTGAGCTATATGGGAGACCCCTATAATCATAGACTTCTGTATCAGGCGTCTGCCACCAGTAGAACCACGGATTTGGTAATCTTTGATATCTTAGGGGAGGAAAAGGACAGAAACGGAGATTTTACCGGAGTAGACATTAACAGTATGCTCAGTAAACGCTCCTATGACAAAACCAATGCCAACAACCAGGATACCTTAAAGCCCAGAGTATTTTATTCTACGGTTATTCCTACTCCGGAACAAAGAGACCTGGGAAAACCCCTGTATGATGCTGCCGGGTATGCGGCGGATACCAATCATAACAATCCGAAATTCAGTGACAGTATCTGGAAGGAATGGAACTATGAAAATGAAAGCGCAAATACAGTAGATAGAAAGGAAATCAAGGCCCTTGCCTTTGACCTTCGAACCACTGAAGCAGGAAAGCGTTTTATTCTGGACCAGCAGGGACTCATTTTAGCCAATGTCAATATGGTAGCCCACATGGATCAGAAGAAGATTAAGGTGGAAAACACCAATGTGGCTTATCGTACCGGCATTTTGTTCCCGGGAAATGATGTTCCCCAGAATGTAGCACCGGATACGGTACAGTCCAGCAGTAAGCACCGTCTTGTGGAACCGGTAGTCTTTAATTTACCGGTAAAAAAGGTGTTGGATGTGCCGGCAGGATTAAATGCCCCCAGTATTCAAGGAAAGTTCACCTTTACCTTAAGCGGCGTGGATGGAGCTCCTTTATTGGATGAAGAGGGCAATGCCATCGACACCGTAAAGCGTAATCCGGATGCTAACGGAGGTATGGTGAACTTCGGAAAGATTCGTCTTTTAAAGCCCGGAACGTACCAGTACAAGATTCATGAAAGCGGACAGCATTTGGATGGTGTGCAAAGCGAGGATATGGGAGATAAGTTTATCACCATTACCGTAACGGATCCGAATCACGTAAAGATGGAATCGGATTTACAGCTTAGCGAGACCAACCCGATGACCTTTACCAACGTTTACGGCGTACAGGCTATTGACCCGGAAATCAAGGTGGAAAAATTCCTAAGCGCAACGGCGGGAGTGAAGAAACCGGATATTTCCAATACATTTACCTTCACCTTAAAAAGAGTGAACGGAGAGCCTATGCCGGCGGAAGCAGGAACTGCAGACAGCCTGAGCAAGACCAATCCGGATGCTATAGGTGGAGAAGTAAACTTCGGAAGAGTACATATTACCCGCCCCGGAGTATACAAGTACACCGTAACGGAAAGCGGTTTGTTCCCCGGTATCGTAAACGATCCTCGTCCTACCAGAGATATCACCATTACAGTTAATGATTTAGGAAATGGTCATCTCTTTGCCTTAGTAGGAGGAGATGACTTCAACTATACCAATGTCTTTAAGCCTACACCGACACAGGGACAGGTGGATCTTGGAAAGAAGATTTCCGGATTAAAGCCCCCCAAGGCTGACCCCTTCCGTTTTGTACTTCGGACGGAAACCATGGAGATTTCTTCCAACTCCGTTTACTGGACAGATAAGCGAGAAGATCCAATCTTCAATGACAAGGAAATCTTTTTCAATAACGGTAAGGGAAACGATACTTTCGAGGAGTATCTGGATCCGGATAACAATGTTATTAGGAATAAGAAAATCGTGAGCAACTCCGATTTGGAAGAGGGTGTTTTATACGGCTCCAGCGGTCTTATTACCGAAGTGAAGCCATCCTTAAGCTCTATGCCTAAGGGACTTTTCCAGCCAATGCCGGAGGGTAGCCAGTCTGAAACGGAGATGGTGGTGATTGCCGGAGAAGGACATACGGAATTTGCTCCTATTACCTTCCATGTTCCCGGAAAATACGTGTATACGGTAAAGGAACTAAAGGACGGCATCAACGGATATACTTATGACAACACTGTATATACGGTAGTCTTTACGGTAACCCAGTCTAACGATAGTAAAGAGACTTTAATGGTAAGCAGAAAGATCTACAAGAACGGTGCGGAAGTTTCAGAGATTCTCTTTGACAATAAGTACAATCCCTACAGACCGGGAGGCGGAGGAGGAACGCCAAGCAGACCTTCCTTCCCAACGCCAAACACCCCGGGAGGTCCGGGAGAACCGCCGGCAGAGCCTGAGAAGCCCACGCTTCCGGAAGAACCGCAGAATCCTACACCGGACAATGGAAACACTATTCCGCCAAGTCCCACAGTACCCAGAACCATCGAGGAGATTCAGAAGCGAATCGGTGAGATTCTCGGTGCAGGACGGAAACGTCCTTTGACGCCGGAGGAAGAAGCGGAATTAAAGCGTTTGGGAGAAGTGTTGGGAGCCCTGAGGAGAGCCCAATCTCGAAATGTAAATACGGCAGATGCTTCTCATTTGCTTTGGTATGCTTTTGCTTCAGCACTAAGCTTTAGCCTTTTGAGCATTTACTACTTCTTAAGAAAGCTAAAACCGAAAAGTTAAAGCTCATTCTCTTTTAACTATTGGGAAGAAGTTTCAAAAACAATGAATCGCCTTTTGGCAAGGATTTCGGTCCTGCCAAAGGGCGATTTTTTTGTGTCTTTTATCTTTGTTAAAAGTCTTATATATTGACGAGGAAAAAATAAAGAGTTAGTATAGACTAATATAAAATTAGTAAAATCTAATTTATATTTACTAAGAAAAACTGATACAGGAAAAGGAAAACGAATTTTCCCATTTTTAGCAACGAAGGAGGAAATATGGTACGAAAGGGCTTTAAAAATCTGGCAATTGGGATGGCAGCGTGTATGATGCTTTCGCAAAGCTTCCCCGCTTTGGCGGTAGGAAATACGGAGGGGCATTGGCAGAAGGAGGAAGGGACTTGGACATTTATCAATCCCCAGGGAGAAAAACAGAAGGGATGGATTGTCTCCGAGGGAGCTTGGTATCTGCTGAAGGAAGACGGCGGAACACTGCAATCCGGCTGGTGGAAAAGTCCAAGCGGAAAATGGTTCTTCTTCCACACTGCTCATGACGGTTCCTTTGGAAGGCTCTGTACAGGTTGGCAGTGGATTGACGGCTACTGCTATTATTTCGAGGATCAGGATTCTGCCCATTTAGGGGAGTTGCTTACCGCGGGAGCAAAGGATGGCTATTCTGTAGATGAGGATGGACGTTGGGTAGAGAATGGAAAGCCTGTTTATGAGCAGGGCAAAGGGCTTCTCTCCAAGGAAGATGGACAACAGGTTGCGGGAGTAAGTCGTAGTATTCCGGAAGTCCTAGGGGTAAATCGCAGCAGCTCCGGCGGTTCCGGCAGGTCATCAGGGGGAAGCTTCGGAAGGAGTTCCGGAAGTGGTTCAGGCAGTGTAAGCAATTCTACAAACAGTCAACAGTCTTCGACAGAAAAGCAGAAGGAGGACGCGGAGAAGAAGGCTCGGGAAGAAAAGGAAAAGAAAGAGCAGGAAAAGAAAGAGCAGGAAAAGAAAGAGCAAGAAGAGCAGGAGAAAAAGGAAGTCTTTTCCGTATTGGAGAGAGAGCATAGCGGAGTAGTCAATCTGGGATTTGACAAGTACATTGTACTCTCCTTTAAAGAGGGACGCCCGGAGGATTACAAGGTAGAGGTGGATGGAACCGATATTACCGAAGCGTTAACGCCCATTGATACTGCCGGAAAGCTTTGGAAGTGGGAAAGCACGGTGGTTTCTCCCAAGAATCTGACGATTTCCAAGAAAGATGGCGGAGAAGAAAAGGAACTTCTGTCTTTAAATGCCGGAGAGGCCAAGGCAGCCCCTGCAAGATCCTTCGAAAGCTCCGGGGATCTGTCTTTAGTCATAAAGGGAAAAGTTACGAAGGAAGAGTTAAATTATCCCTCCGTACAAGCAGGTAGAGAAAGAACCAAGGAAAGTAGAACTACCTTTGATTTAAGCGAGCAAGAAGAAAAGGGAATCCCTATTACCTATTATTTTAAAGCATTTCCGGTGGATTATAAGGGAGAAAATAATGGAAAGCCCATCAAATATGAACTACTTGCTGAAACAGAGGAACAGAAAAAATGGTTTGAAAAGATTGATTCTATTTCCTCTTTGAGTGAAGGCAGTATTTACGGCTTGGGAAATAAAAATGCCTCTTTGCAATTTACGAAGGAAGCGGTGCATAAGACTAGGCATGGAGAGCTTGGCGTTGTGAATATTCCTGCAGGACAGGAGAACCTAAGGAGCAAGGGCTGGTATCAGGTAAAGATTCACTCCTCCTATGATGACAGTACAATAACCATTCCCTTGGAACTGGTTTCTCAGGATAAGTTGGTGTTACAACAGGCTCCGGAGAGCAGTACTCCAAAACAGGGTGAGACTATTCGCTTTATGGCAGAGGTTCCGGGAAGATTGTATCTCAGTGAGTTTGGAGAACCCTCCTCAAAATTAGTTTTAAAAAAGCCGGATGGTAGCAGTCAAAATCTGGAATATCTTAAAGACTTTTACTATTATGATGGGGCATTACTTCTTTATGGAAAGAGAAAGGACGAAGAAGGAAGTCTTCTCACCGATCAGGTAGGACAATATGTGCTTACGGTAAAGCTAAACGGATTTGGAAAGATTAAGCAACGCTTTGAGGTTTTTGCCGGAGAAGCCAAAGAAGAGCAGGATGTTAAGGAGGAGAAGGCAAGACAGAAAGACGCAGAAAAAGACAGGGGCAGTTTTGATGCTATCTCCCATGCTACCTCTAGAGAGGTTCTTACGAAGAAAAAGCCGGACCTTTCCGATTTGCCAAAGCTTGGAGAAGGAGAGGATAAGTATTTAGCCCTTTCCTATGATCTTTTAAGCAATGCCCTATTGCTTAGAGAGCTGGGAATTTCCAATCCGGATGCGAATCTGGTGGCAGCTCGTTTCCTTCGTTCCAGAGGGGACAAGTATTTTCTTCCCGAAGGAGGAGATCAGTTCTACGATTTTACCGGATATTTTGCAGCCTACAAAGAAAAAACGGCAAAGAGCATCGCAAGCTTTTCTCCGTCAGAATATTTGAAAACCGCAGAAGCCATCAGAAAGGTTCCTTCTTCTCTCTATAGAGTCCTGGAGGACGGCTCTTTGTCCAAAGAGCTAAGAACAGAGTATCTTACGGGAGTTAAGCCGCCGAAGTTTACGGTTGGAGTGGCAAAGCCCGGAGAGGACATTGTGTTAGAGACCGAGGATAGAGAGTATTTGAAGGAAGGAGAAATTAAGGCTTACTTAGACAAACAAAGCTTTACAACAGAGATTAACTCTTCTTCCATGGAGCTATTGGAAGAGGAGGGAAAACTGGTGATTTCTCCTAAGGCCTTTAAGGGAAAGGCAGAGGGAAAGCATACTCTGATTCTGGTGCGTAAGGGTTATCAAACTCTGGAGCTTCCCTTATCCTTTGAAGAAGCGGTAGAGAAGCTTCCGGAAGAACCGGTCAGTGCTTCCAATCTGTCCTCTTAAAAATAAGTACATTTGTCTAAGGTACGGAAACCCTATTGCGGACGGGATTTTCGAGATTCTCCATTACAGGAGAGATTTTAGCTTCCACAGCTGATAATAGCGAGGCGTTTCATATCGCCTCGCTATTTTTATGCTATTTCGAAGAAAATTCCAAATATTTCTAAATTTAAAATCAAAATTAAAAAAAAATTAAAGCAAAAATCATTAAGTAATTAAAAATAAAGCAACAAAAAAATGTAAAATTCAAGTGACTTTCCAAGGGAAGTATGTATAATAAGAACATTGAGCCTTGTATTTTTTTTCATACGAGAGGCTTGAAATTTTAAAAGAGTGAGAAGGAGACCACTATGGCAAATTTGGATTTAACACAATATGGCATTACAGGAACCACGGAAATCGTACATAACCCATCCTATGAGCTTTTGTTCCAGGAGGAAACCAGAGCGGATTTGGAAGGCTATGAAAAGGGACAGGTCAGCGAATTAGGAGCTGTTAACGTAATGACCGGTATTTACACCGGACGTTCTCCCCAGGATAAGTACATTGTCATGGATGAGAAATCCAAGGATACCGTATGGTGGACATCCGATGAATATAAGAACGATAACCATCCTGCGTCTCAGGAAGCATGGAACACTGCTAAGGAATTGGCAAAGAAGGAGCTTTCCAACAAGCGTTTATTTGTGGTGGATGCTTTCTGCGGAGCCAACAAGGACACCAGAATGGCAGTGCGTTTCATTGTGGAAGTAGCTTGGCAGGCACACTTTGTAACAAACATGTTCATTCAGCCCTCCAAGGAAGAGCTGGAGAACTTTAAGCCGGACTTCGTGGTTTACAATGCTTCCAAGGCAAAGATTGAAAACTACAAGGAACTTGGCTTACATTCTGAAACTGCTGTTATGTTCAACATCAGCAGCAGAGAGCAGATTATTTTAAATACATGGTACGGCGGAGAGATGAAGAAGGGTATGTTCTCCATGATGAACTACTTCCTTCCATTAAAAGGCATTGCTTCTATGCACTGTTCCGCAAATACGGATCTGGACGGAAAGCACACTGCAATCTTCTTCGGACTTTCCGGAACAGGAAAGACCACCCTTTCCACCGATCCCAAGAGACTCTTAATCGGAGATGACGAGCACGGCTGGGATGACAACGGTATCTTCAACTTCGAGGGTGGATGTTATGCTAAGGTCATCGACTTGGATAAGGATTCCGAGCCGGATATCTATAAGGCTATCCGCAGAGATGCATTGCTGGAAAATGTTACCATGGATGCGAATGGAAAGATTGATTTCAAGGACAAGAGCGTTACCGAGAATACTCGTGTGTCCTATCCTATCCAGCACATCGACAATATTGTAAAGCCTGTTTCCTCCGCACCTGCAGCGGAAAATGTTATTTTCCTTTCCGCAGATGCATTCGGTGTACTGCCTCCTATCTCTATTCTTACAGAGGAGCAGACTCAGTATTACTTCCTTTCCGGATTTACCGCAAAGTTAGCCGGAACAGAGAGAGGAATCACAGAGCCTACACCAACCTTCTCCGCTTGCTTCGGACAGGCTTTCTTGGAGCTTCCTCCAACAAAGTATGCGGAAGAGCTGGTTAAGCGTATGGAGAAGAGCGGAGCAAAGGCTTATCTGGTAAATACCGGATGGAACGGTTCCGGAAAGAGAATTTCCATCAAGGATACCCGTGGAATCATTGATGCCATCTTAAACGGAGATGTGGCTAAGGCTGAGACCAAGAAGATTCCATACTTCGATTTCGAAGTACCTGTAGCTTTACCCGGCGTAGATCCGAAGATCTTAGATCCAAGAGATACTTACTCTGATGCAAGCCAGTGGGAAGAGAAGGCAAAGGACTTGGCAGGACGTTTTGCTAAGAACTTTAAGAAGTACGAGAGCTCCGAGGCAGGAAAGAAGCTTTCTGCAGCAGGCCCTAAGGCATAAGAATAGTACTATTGCTGATAACGAGGAGGGAGATTATTCTCCCTTCTTTTTTTGTTATCGGGTAATGTTTACATAAAAATCCTTTATCCTATGGGAACACGCCTATTCTATAGATTTCTGTATGCTTGGAACGTTGGCGGTATTTTCCTATCGTAAAAATAAAAATTCTTTATATTAAGGAATTATGAAAGCACTTTTTTTGTGAAGAAAGCTTTGTTATACTTTTCAGGCAGAGCACTTACAAAAAATAGGGAGAAGACTATGGCAGACAGAAAAAGAAGAACTGCACCCAGTAGAGAATTTATCAGAGAAAGAGAAGAAAGCAGCAGAAATAGACGTCCCTCTCGAAATCGTTATCAGGAGGAGTATGATTCTGATGAGGAATATGATGACTACGATGACGAGTATGAAGATGATTATGATGAGGACTATGACGACTATGATGAGGACTATGAAGATGAGAACTTCGAGGAAGAGCCCCAAAGTCTGAAAAGAAGAAAGTCCCAAAGACAGGGCGCAAATATCGCTACAGCCACCGGTCGCTCCGATAGAAGAAGAAATCCATCCGGAGCAGAGAATCGAAAGGCCGTAAGCGGCGGGAACAGCGGAAGAAGCAATAGAAATACGGCTTCGGAAAGGTCGGGGCAAGACAGAGGGAAAAGAAAGAAAAAGAAGTCTATTTTTCAGAAGCTGGGCATTCTTTTACTGCTTGTATTTTTCGGTCTTCTCCTTTGGCGTTTTATTTCTCCGTATTTTGGTCCGAAATATTGGACGGTGGCAGTTTTCGGTTTAGATTCTAGAGACGGCAACAAGGAGGCCGGTGCGCTTTCCGATGTGATTATGCTGGCTTCCGTCAATAAGCGAACCGGAGAAGTGAAATTAAGCTCCGTTTTCAGAGACAGCTATATGCAGATTGATGAAGAGGGAACTTATCATAAGATTAATGAAGCTTATTTTAAGGGGGGGCACAAGCAAGCTGTTGAAGCTTTAGAGAGAAATCTGGACATTAAGATTGACGACTATGTCAGCTTTAACTGGGCTGCGGTGGCGAAGGGAATCTCCGCTCTTGGAGGCGTGGATCTGGAGCTTTCCGATGCGGAGTTTTTCTATATTAATGCCTTTATCACGGAAACGGTACAGTCCACCGGAATTCCTTCCGTGCATCTGGAGCATGCTGGGATGAATCATTTGGACGGAATTCAGGCGGTGGCCTACGGTAGACTCCGTCTAATGGACACGGATTTTAACCGTACTGCAAGACAGAGGAAGGTTCTTGGCCTTGCCTTTGATAAGGCAAAAAAGGCAGGTCCTGTAAAGCTAATGCAGGTAGCATCCATGGTTTTACCGGAGCTTTCCACCAGTCTGGATATGGGAGATATCACCACATTGGTTACCCAGGTGGATCGTTATCATATCGGAGAAAGCAGAGGCTTCCCCTTTGCCAGAACCACCATGAAGATTAAGAAAATGGATGTGGTAATTCCGGCAACGCTGGCCAGCAATGTAACGGAATTACACAGCTATCTTTACGGCGTGGAGAACTATAGCCCCAGTGCCAAGGTACAGGAAATCAGTGCCCATATCGCCAAAGTTTCCGGAGTTGGCTCTCCCATGGAAGATGCTGAGGAAGCAGGTACAGGCGGAGGAACTGTGAGAAAGAAGGAAGCCGGAAAAGCCAAGGCCGCTGAAAATGCGGAGAAGGGTAAGAAAAAGAAAAAAGAGGAGCAGACAGAGGCTACAAAGAAACAGGAAACTAAGACGGAAACGGAAGAAGAGAGCACTGTAAAAAATAAAAAAGAAACAAAGGAAGAGAAAAAATCCACAGAAGAAGAGACGAAGGAAACAAAAGAAAAGAAGGAAACGGAGGAAACTGTGGAAGTAGGACCCGGGGCGGCCCTAGGAGAAAAATCTTTAGAGACGGAAGAAAATAATACACCGGGAACTTAAAAGCCGGCAAATAAAGAAAAAACATCCTCTGAGTCGGATATTTGACATGGAGGATGTTTTTATTCATAACGAGTATTGCTCTCAAGCAGGATCATTTGCTTAAAAATTCTACCCTAAAGTATGAAAATATTTTTGGATATCCTTATCCTTGCCGATAATAAAAAGGCTTTCTCCTTCTCGGAATTGGTAGTCCGGTCCCAAAGTAACATTGACTTCATCATTATATTTGACAGCAATAATATTGACTTTGAATTTATTTCGAACTCCAATTTCTCCAATAGATTTACCAATCCAATCCTCAGGTAAGGCGATTTCAAAAACGGCAAAGTCTTTGCTGACTTGAATGTAATCCAAAACATTCTCAGAACTGCACTGCACAGCGGTAAGGCTTCCGACTAATTTTTCCGGATAAACTACCACATCGGCTCCGTTTCTAAGTAAGAATTTTTCTTGTAAATCTCTGGCAGCCCTGGAAACTACTCTTTTTGCACCCAGTTCCTTTAAATGGGAGGTGACTTCCAAAGAAGCTAAAAAGTCGGTTCCGATGGCTACAATACAGACGTCAAAATTGGAGATACCCAGAGACTTTAAGAATTCCTGATTTCCTGCATCTCCAATTTCCGCATTGGTAACGTAGGGGAGAGCTGCTTTTACTCTTTCCTCACTGCTGTCTACTCCGAGAACCTGCGTATGCATTTCATTTAGCTTTTTTGCGACATGTAAACCGAAACGACCTAGACCGATAATTAAAATTTGTTTCATACTTTCTCCTTTATCCGACAATTACATTTTCTTCAACAAGTCTTCCCTTGTTTTGGTTAGCATTAGGAAAGACGGCATAAATCAAACAAAGTCCGCCAACTCTTCCGGTGTACATTAGAAAAATGAGAACCATATGAGAAATGGGACTAAGATTTGGGGTGATTCCCAGTGTAAGCCCCACAGTGGCAATAGCACTGGCAGCTTCAAAGCTGGTGACCAGTAGCGGTAATTTATCATGGAGACTGATAAACATTCCGGAGAGAATACATAAACTAATATACATGAAAGCGATTGTCGTAGCATTTCGAATGACTTCTCTGGAAATAGTCCTTCCAAAGGCTTCTGTACGGGAATTGTTTCTAAAAATAGCAATGGAGGTTAAAAGTAAAACAGTCATTGTGGTGACTTTCATACCGCCTCCCGTACTTCCCGGCGCAGCCCCTACCAGCATTAGCAAGGTTTGCAAAAAGATTCCGCTATCGGAAAATTTTGAAAAATCCACAGTATTAAAGCCTGCAGTACGTGGAGTGACTGCTGTAAATAATGAAGCAAAAACCCGACTTTTTATGGGCAGCCCTGGGAACTCAACAAAAAAGTAAAATAGTGCAGGAAGAAGAATAATAAATACTGTAGTAGAGAGAATGATTTTGCTTTGTAGACGAAAGCGATGAAAATTCCATTTATTTTTTGCAATATCCTGCCAAGTCATAAAGCCTAAGCCTCCAAGAAGAATCAGGCTCATAATGCTGATGTTCACCACAGGGTTTCCTACGTATTCCGTGAGAGAAGAAAAGGGTTCTTTAACGCCCATCAAATCGAAACCGGCATTACAAAAAGCGGATACGGAGTGGAAAACACTATACCAAAGTCCTCTACGAAGTCCGAACTCGGGAATAAATTGTGTCGCAAGAATGACAGCAAAGAATAACTCTATAATTCCGGTCCATTTCAGAAGAAAAACCAACATTTTCATGATTCCGCCCTGAGAGCTTACAGAAATGGAATTAGCCAGAGTGTTTCTTTGAGAATATCCGATTTTTTTTCCGAAGAAAAGGATGACGGAGGTTACCACTACCACCACACCAAGCCCACCAATTTGAATCAAGAAAAGAATGACTGCTTGCCCGAAGAAAGACCAGTGCGTGGCGGTATCGTATACAATTAAACCGGTAACACAGGAAGCGGAGGTGGAAGTGAAGAGTGCATTTAGAAAGGGGGTATAAACGCCATCATTACTGGAGATCGGCAACATCAGCAGAATTGCTCCCAATAGAATCAACGAGGCAAAACCCAGGATGATTTTCTGAAAATAATTTAAACGAAAGAATTTCATTTTCGTACTACTCCTTAAATTCATTAATACAGCTTGTTTGATTATAGGCATATAAAGAAAAAATAGATAGTCAAAATATTAGATTTTAGAGAAATCGTAAATGCTATGAAACACATTTGAGTTTTGAAAACAAAATTTTTGTTTTATGAAGAAAATCTAATAAGAATAAAAAAATCTCTTGACAAGAAAATAAAAACTCTGTATGATAATCGAGTCGCTGATTTTTATTCATTTTTTAAGAAAACAGCAGATTTTAGGGCTATCGCCAAACGGTAAGGCAACGGACTCTGACTCCGTCATTTCAAGGTTCGAATCCTTGTAGCCCTGCGAAAAGCATCACGAGTCGTGGTGCTTTTTTTCTTGTTCTTAATGTGTATCGCTCCTGTAAAGGGTGGTATCTTACCATTGGCTTATAGGACAAAATGTGTTAATGAAAACCCCTTCATACTTGGGATTCCATCGTTCTATAAAATCAATTTAATACAAAATATCTAATAAATTTACAATATACTGCTATTAATTTATTAAAAAAGACAAAATTAAGGCTTTGTGCTATAGTGAAACCATGAACGAAATATGGAAGAAAACGCAGTGGCCGAAAAAATGTGCGTAGGATAAAAGCTATTTCTATCGATTCTATTATCTCCATAAGTTTAAGATCTCATTTTTACAATCCAAAATCATATTAAAGTCTAGGAGATTCATGCCAGGGAGGGCGCTACAGCATTTGCTGAGAAAGGAGCGGGATATGCCTTCCCCAATGAAAAAACCTTCATTTAACGTTTCCAAAAAAATGAAAAGAAACTGTATTGTTCTTGCCTGTATAGGAGCTCTTTTCCTTATTGGCATTACAGCCCTTGGTGCTTACAATAACCGGCCGGTGAAGATTCCTCTGGATAAGTTCTATCAGGTGGAATTTACCGGTGAAGATGGTCTGGGAGAGGGAAAGCTTATCTTTCAGAAAGAAGATTTTGAAAAAAATTATCTTGGAAAAATCAAGAGAAAAGGAAGATACAGTAAGAGAAGCAGAGGAATCTTCGGAATGATGACCAACCTTTTTCTGAAAGAGGCGGAGAAAGAGATTATATTGAGTGAAGTGGAGTATGCGGTAATGCAGCTTCCGGAGCTTTCCGAGGAGAGTCAATTGGAAAATGGAGAACATGTTTCCTTAAGCTGTAAAGAGGATTTATCCTGGATTGAGAAAAGCTATAACGTGAAGTTGCTTTGGGAGGATAAGGATCTGGTGGTTAAGGGGCTTTATGAGCGGACAGCGGTGAATCCCTTTGATTTTCTGGAGGTTCAATTTACGGGAAATTCTCCACAGATTAGAGTAGAGCTGAGCTTAAAGGATGCTCCCGCCTGGATGGAGCTTAGCGATGTGAATATCAGCAAAAGAGAAGGCCTTGCCTCCGGGGATAAAATCAAAATTACTTTTTATCAGGAATTAATGAGAAAAGTGGAGAAAGAGCATATCTATTTTTTAGAAACAGAGAAGGAATATGAAGTTCCCAAGGCAAATGCCTACTGGACCAGTGGAAAAGATATTCCCGGAGACACATTAAGACTTCTACAGGAAGCGTTTATGGATTCTTTACGTAAGGAGATGATTGGGGGAACAGCAGAGGAATATATCGATCTTTCCGGCATATCCGTACAGTATTTGGGGAATTATTTTCTTAGTCGGAAAGAAGATGCCCCGGTGCTTGGTCACAACAGGCTATTCCTGCTTTTTGAAATCCATGCGCCTTTAAAACTGAAGGATGGAAGCCTACAAAATATTCAGTATTTTAATGGAATAGAATATCAGGATTTGCTTATGGATCAGGACGGAAAAGCACTGGTAAAGCCGGATGACGGCATTGGAAAGGGAGTTGTTCATCCCATAGCCTTTCCCCTGGGAGAGGATGATTCTCTGTATTTGTACGGATATAAAGATTATGCCGAGTTTTATAAGCAGGAGATCTTCCCACTCCTTACGGATTACAGGGGAGAAGACAATAGCTTAAAGGCACCGGAGTCTGTTTCCGGAGTTACCCTTCAGCTACCTTCCGAATCATCTGGGGAGAGTTCTGCAGAAGCGTCTGCCGATAGCGCCAATCCCACAATGGGGACTTCAGCGGAGGCATCTGCCAAGTCGGAGCCTAATGCATCCTCTATAGCTTCTGCCGAGAGTTCTTCTTAAGACATTCTGTTTGGTAACTATGGTGAAAACCTGGATATATAGAAGACATCGGAGGGAGGAAAATCTATGGCATAAAAGAAGACATAAAAGCAAAAACCATTTTTGTAACCTGACAAAAATAAATCGAATTTTTCTATCTAAAAAGAGTCGAAAAATCAGAAAGAATAGCTTCTATAGCAGGCATATTTCTCTCCGTTTTTTCGGCTCTTTTCTTTGAGACGGAAAATAATTGGCTGTAAAAATCAAAAAAATTTCTAGATTTTACATTTACTTAAAGCAGCTTCATCCGCAAGTACGGTAACATGGGGATGGAATTGCAGAATGGAAGCGGGGACAGAGGGGGTAACCGGTCCTTCTAAGACTCTCTGTAAAATATCTGCCTTATCCTTTCCGGAAACCATTAAGAGGATTTTTTTGGCTTTCATAATGGTGCCGATTCCCATGGTGTAGGCCTCTTTGGGAACTTCTTCTTTAGATGAGAAGAAGCGCTGATTGGCTTCGATGGTTTCTTCGGCAAGCTGTACACAGTGGGTTTCCCTTGGGAAAGAATCACTTGGCTCATTAAATCCGATGTGCCCATCATGTCCAAGTCCCAGAATCTGTAAATGGATTCCTCCTAATTTACGAATCAGAGCTTCATACTCAAGGCAAGCCTTATTCGCGTCTTCCAGAAGACCGTTGGGAACGGCAGTGTTTTCCATAGGAATACTCACGTGCTGAAACAGCTCTTGATTCATAAAATAGCGGTAGCTGTGGCTGTCCTCCGGAGCAAGACCTCTGTATTCATCCAGGTTCACGGTACGTACTGCAGAAAAATCCAGCCGTCCCTCCTGATATAATTCTCTTAAAACCTGATAGGCACCGATGGGAGTGGAGCCTGTGGCTAAGCCCAAAACCGGGTGCTCTCTTTGGGTGATTTCCGCCGCAATCAGCATGGCGGCTTTTTTGCTGAGAACCGAGTAATCCTTTACCTTTTCAATCCGAAACATGGGAGTCCCTCCTTGCAATCTGCGTTTTTTTCATAGTAGCAAAAAGAAATGGGGTATACAATAGAAAATCCTAAGCAGAATCTAGGAAAAACTACGGTGGGTATTACAATGGAAAAAATTATGCTATACTAGGCAAATAGTTATGTAAAGGAGGATAGAATGAGAGTACAAAAGGGATATCAAAAGAATATTTGCAGACGTTTTTTGTCGGGAATGGCATTTCTTTTTCTGTTCTTTCTCATGGGAACAGGAATTTCCCATGCAGAGGGAAGATGGGAGCAGGAAGGACAGAGTTGGTACTATTATTCTTCGGACAATAAAGAAAGCTATACCGGCTGGGTACAGTCTTCCACGGATGGACGTTGGTATTTTTGCTTAAACAGTAAAATGCAGACCGGCTGGGTCAGCTGGAACGGGAAATGGTATTTTCTGAACAGTGACGGAGCTATGGCGGAAAAGCAGTACGTGGGCAATTTTTATCTGGGAGAAGATGGAGCGGCTCTCATTTCCGCAGAAACACCGGATCAGAGAAAGACTTCGGAAAACGGCTCTCTTCTAAGGAAGGGAAAGCCCATGCAGGAGTTAAATGAGAAAACCGCGAAATATATCTCCGTTTTGATGGAGCATCCGGACGCCAAGGCTTTCTTTGACAGCCCCAACCAGTTAAGTCTGGAAGAAGGGAACGGATATCCCTTTGTGATTTTCAAGAAAATGAGTTTGTACGATAGAAAGTCGGGGGAACTTCTGTATGCCGGGGATGCGGCCTTTCATAAAAATGCCGTGATTGAATATAACAACGGAAGTGAAAAGAAGATGATTTCTGTCATGGATCTTATGATGATTCGGGGCGTTGCGGGAGAAAGAGTGTTTATCGATCCCGCAGGTTATATTACCTATGTGGCAGGAGGCGTGGAATGACCTTACAACAGCTTCGTCAGGTCATCGCGGTAGCCGATTACGGCTCCATGAACGAGGCGGCGAAGCAGCTGTACCTGACCCAGCCCAGCTTAAGCGCTACCATCAAGGCGGTGGAAAGAGAAATCGGGATAGAAATCTTTACCAGGTCCAACCGGGGAATTATCGCCACGCCTGAAGGAGAGGAATTTCTGGGCTATGCCAGACAGGTTTCTGAACAGTACCAGCTAATGGAAGATAAATATCTCTCCGGAGGACCTCAGAAAAAGAAATTCAGTGTTTCCATGCAACACTATACCTTTGCGGTGGAGGCCTTTATTCGACTGCTTCGACAGTATGAGGAAAACAATGTGTATGAGTTTTCCGTTTTTGAAGGCAGAACCATTGATGTTATTGAAAATGTCCGTAAGCAAATCAGTGAACTGGGCATTATCTATGAAAATGACTTCAATGAAAATGTCATCGGAAAGATTTTACGAGAGGGAGACTTGGAATTTGTACCCCTCTTTTCTTGCAAAATATATGTTTTCATGGCGAAATCCAATCCTTTGGCAAAGAAAAAGCTCATTTCCATGGAGGATTTGATGGATTATCCCTGTTGCACTTTTGATCAGGGGGAGAGAAATTCCTTCTATTTTGCGGAAGAAGTTTTAAGTACCTATGATTACAAGAAGTTCATTAAGGTCAATGATCGAGCTACGATTTTAAATCTTATGGTGGGCTTAAATGGATATACACTCTGTTCCGGTATTATTTGTCAGGAATTAAACGGACCGGAGTATATTGCGATTCCTTTGGATACAGAAGAAACCATGCGAATCGGCTATATAAAAAATAAGAAGATGCATCTTTCCGAGCTTGGCAAAAAATATGTGGAAGAGCTGCAGAAATATAAGGTACAAGAAGAAACAGACAGTATTTAGAGGGAGAAGCCTTCTCCCGGAAAGGAACGGCAATGTTTGATTGGCTAATGCCCTTTTTTTATATTCTGAGCGCTACGGGAGTGGCGGAAGCTCCTTCCGGCTTTTCCATAGAACAAGTCCTTCAGCCCCCACTGCTGTATGCCTGTATCGGAGGGCTGATTCTTTTCCTTTTTCTTCTATTTCTCCTTCTGCGTTTCTTGAGAAAAAGAAGGCATAAAAAGGCACTGGAATATCATATTGATGAGAAAGACAAATACCATGTTCGCTTGGAAGCGAAGAATCTTTCCGCTCTGCTTCCGCCTCTTTTGGAAGGCTTAGGGGGAAAAGAAAACATTCAGTCTTTACGAAGTGAGAATAGAAGGCTGAAGGTAGGCATTAAAGACTATGATTTGGTGAAGGAATCCTGCATTCGGGAGGCGGGATTTCCCGGATTAATCCGTCCCAGAAAAGATGAAGTGCAGATTATTGTGGGAGAGGATGCGGATGAGCTTAAGAATCGTCTGGGACAGGAACTTTCTCTTTCTTAAATGGACCTTCGGAAGGAAATGCTGAATAGCTTCGAAAGTAAAAATGGAATAGCTTCGAAAGTGAAAAGCGAATAGAATTGAAAGGGAATGTAGAATAGAATCGAAAGGGGGAAAAGTGAAAAAAAGCTACGAGTTGGATATGACCACGGGGGCAATTCTTCCTAAAATGCTTCAATTTTGTTTTCCTCTGATGTTTACGGGGATTTTACAGCTGCTTTTCAATGCGGCGGATGTCTTTGTTGTGGGAAAATATGTGGGAGCTGTGGCAATGGCGGCTGTAGGCACTTCGGGGCCGATTATAAACCTGCTGGTTAACCTTTTTTTAGGTCTGTCGGTGGGGGTAAACGTTGCTGTTGCCCGGTATATCGGAGCCAATCGGAGAAAGGATGTGGAGGAACTGTTGGCTACAGCCTACACTACGGCTTTGCTTTCGGGATTTTTGCTTCTGCTAATTGGAAATTTACTTATTTCCGCGATTATCCGGGGGATGAATACCCCGGAGGAAGTGGCGCCTCAGGCAGAGACTTACCTTCGCTACTTTTCCTTAGGTATTCCTTTTATGGTACTGTATGATTTTTTGGCAGCGGTATTTCGAGCAGTGGGAGACACAAGGCGTCCCCTCTATGTACAGATCTTGGCAGGCCTTTTGAATCTGGCTCTCAATTTAAACTTTGTGATTCAGTGGAAGATGGGGGTTGCAGGAGTAGCTATTGCCACCAGCATTTCTCAGCTCTTTTCGGCTGTGGTTTTAGTGATTTTACTGGCAAGAGAAAAGGAAGCTTTGCACCTTCATCCCCTCCGCTTTCGTATCCATAGAGACAAATTAAAAAAGATAGTCTCCATAGGACTTCCGGCAGGGATACAGGGAACCTTATTTTCCATTTCCAATGTAATGATTCAATCCGCCATCAATACCTTCGGCTCTCAGGCTATGGCGGCAGCCACCATATCCGCCAATTTAGAAGGATTTGTCTATATTTCCATGAACTCCATATCCCAGGGGCAGATGTCCTTTGTCAGCCAAAATCTTGGGGCGAAGAAATACAGTAGATTAAACGGTATTTTGAAAAGCAGCTTAACCCTGCTATTCAGCATTGCCCTTCTGACCGGCATAATTGTTTTCTTCTTTGGAAGAAACCTGGCAGGGATTTTTACGAAGGATGGAGAGGTTTTGCAATACGCCAAGGAAAGATTGGAGATTATCGTCTATCCGTATATGATTTTTGGCATGATGGATACCTTGGTGGGAGCGCTACGCGGTTTTGGCTGCAGTATTCAACCGATGTTTATCAGCTTGGTGGGAATTTGTTTGAGTCGTGTGTTTTATGTCATGGTACTTTTTCCTATGGAATTCTTCAATGGCTTACGGCCCTTATACATCAGTTATCCCGTGAGTTGGATGATTACTGCCTTTTCCCTGTGGGTTATGTATTTCTATATCAGAAAACAGTATCCCAGGGTCGACTATCGTTAGGAGAAAGAAGATGGAAAGAAACTTTACGTTACTGACAGACTTTTATGAGCTCACCATGATGCAGGGCTATTTAAAAAGTGGAAAGCATCAGGAAAGAGTAATTTTCGATATGTTTTATCGAAAGAATCCCTGTGGAAACGGCTTTGCCATTTGCTGCGGTTTGGAGCAGGTGGTTGAATATATCCGCAATCTGAATTTTAGTGAAGAAGATATTGATTATCTTCGGAGTTTGGGAACCTTTGATGAAGATTTTATTGAATATCTTCGAGGTTTTCACTTTACCGGAGATATATATGCCATTCCGGAAGGAACAGTAGTCTTTCCTAAGGAACCCTTAATCAAGGTAATTGCTCCGGTGATTGAGGCTCAGTTGGTGGAAACTGCCATTTTAAATCTGGTCAATCACCAGTCTCTCATTGCCACAAAGGCTTACAGAGTGGTGCATGCGGCTCAGGGAGACGGGGTAATGGAGTTCGGTTTACGAAGGGCTCAGGGACCGGATGCGGGAATATACGGTGCCAGAGCCGCGGTCATTGCAGGATGCATCGGTACTTCCAACGTTTATGCGGGACAGAAATTCCATATGCCTGTGTTGGGAACCCATGCTCACTCCTGGATCATGTCCTTCCCGACAGAATTAGAGGCATTTAAGACTTACGCCAGACTCTATCCCAATAATTGTATTTTATTGGTAGATACCTATGATACCTTAAAGAGCGGTGTAAAGAATGCCATTCTTTGCTATGATGCCATGAAGGAAGAAGGGATTACCTTGAAGCGCTTCGGTATTCGTTTAGATTCCGGAGACTTGGCTTACCTTTCCAAGAAGGCCAGGAAAATGTTGGATGAGGCGGGCTATCCTGATGCAATAATTTCCGCTTCCAATGATTTGGACGAGAATCTGATTGCTTCCTTAAAGGCGCAGGGAGCTTGCATTACCAGCTGGGGTGTGGGAACCAATCTGATTACCTCGGAAAGTCAGCCCAGCTTTGGCGGAGTATATAAGCTTGCGGCTACATATTCGGATGAGGGACAATGGGTTCCTAAGATAAAACTGTCGGAGAACTCCGAAAAGATTACCAATCCCGGAAATAAGCAGATTTATCGTATTATTGAAAAAGACAGCGGAAAGGTATTTGCGGATTATATTGCCCTGGAGGAGGAGAGATTTTCCGAGGCAGAGGATTTGGTACTGTTTGATCCCATTGATACATGGAAGAAAAGTACCTTAAAGGGCGGAAGCTATGAGATGAGACCGCTTCTTGTACCTATTTTCTTAGGTGGCAAGTTGGTGTATAATTGCCCTTCTGTAGAGGAAATCAAAGCCCACTGCAAGAAGGAACAGGAAAGCCTTTGGGAGGAGTGCAGACGTTTAACCAATCCCCATGCCGTACACGTGGATTTATCCGATAAATTGTATGAGATGAAGAAGCAATTGCTGACGCAGTACAGCAGAGGAGAATAGGGACAATTTCTTGCTTTATTTTTCCCCAATCATTATAATAAGGCGACTAAAGGAATAAGAAGGAGAACTACATGTTTAAAAAAGTAGATAGCAATATGCAATTCGTGGAAAGGGAGAGAGAGGTCGAAGAGTTCTGGAAAAAAGAACAAATCTTCGAAAAGTCCATCCTGGAGCAGAAGGAGAATGCCTCCTATGTTTTCTATGACGGTCCTCCTACGGCCAACGGAAAACCGCATATTGGTCATGTGGAAACCAGAGCCTTTAAGGATATGATTCCAAGATTTCATGCCATGAAGGGGAAGATGGTACCCAGAAAGGCGGGATGGGATACCCATGGCCTTCCTGTAGAGCTGGAAATTGAGAAAGAAATCGGCATCAACGGAAAAGAGCAGATTGAATCCTACGGGGTAGCACCCTTTATTGATTTATGTAAGAAGAATGTCTGGAAGTACAAGGGAATGTGGGAGGACTTCTCCTACAAGGTAGGCTTCTGGGCGGATATGGATAATCCTTATGTGACCTACCATGATGATTTTATTGAGTCCGAGTGGTGGGCCTTAAAGGAGATTTGGAAGAAGAAGCTCTTGTATAAGGGCTTTAAGGTTGTGCCCTACTGTCCCCGTTGCGGAACTCCCCTTTCCTCCCATGAGGTAGCGCAAGGTTACAAGGAAGTGAAGGAGCGTTCTGCGGTTGTTCGCTTTAAAATCAAGGGAGAAGAGGGTTATTTCCTGGCTTGGACCACAACCCCCTGGACCCTACCCTCCAATGTGGCACTTTGTGTACACCCTGATTTGGAATATGCCAAGGTAAAGGCTGCAGACGGTAATCTTTATATCCTGGCTGTGGCAAGACTGGATGCGGTATTGTCCGGTTTGGCGAAGGAGGGAGAAGAAGCTTATTCCATTCTGGAAACCTGTAAGGGTAAGGACTTGGTGGGTCTTTCCTATGAGCCTCTTTATGACGGTGCTGAAAAGGAAGCGGAGAGACAGCATAAGAAGGCCCATATCGTGGTTTCCGACTATTATGTCAGTGCAGATGACGGTACCGGTATCGTCCATATTGCCCCTGCCTTCGGTGAAGATGACGGAAGAATCGGTAGAGAAAACGATTTAGCCCTTGTAAAGTTTGTGGATAGTGAAGGAAAGCTTACAGCGGAGACACCTTTCTTCGGTATGCGTTGTAAACCTACAGAGAAAGAAGTGGCGGAAGGCGCCATCAGTGCGGATCCGGAAGTATTGAAGGACCTGGAGAAGAGGGGACTTCTTTTTGACGCACCGAAATTTGAACACAGCTATCCCCATTGTTGGCGTTGCGGAACACCTTTGATTTACTATGCAAGAGAAAGCTGGTTTATCAAGATGACCGCTGTTCGGGATGAGCTGGTTGCAAATAACAATACCGTAAACTGGATTCCCGAGTCTATCGGTAAGGGACGTTTCGGCGACTGGATTGAAAATGTACAGGACTGGAGCCTTTCTCGTGATCGTTACTGGGGAACTCCCTTAAATATTTGGGAATGTAAAGACTGTGGAGAACAGGAAGCCATCGGTTCCATTAAAGAATTATCGGAAAGAGCCGATAATTATCAGGAGGTCTTGTCAAAATTAAAGGCTGAGGGAGATAAGGGCTATTCCTCCGACTATGTAGGCTATGAGCATATTGAGCTTCATAAGCCCTATGTGGACTATTTAAAGTGTAAGTGTCCGAAGTGTGGCGGAGAAATGACCAGAGTTCCGGAGGTTATTGACTGTTGGTTTGACAGCGGTGCTATGCCCTACGCCCAGCATCATTATCCCTTCGAGAATAAGGAACTTTTCGAGGCTCAGTTCCCTGCACAGTTTATCTGTGAAGCGGTAGACCAGACCAGAGGATGGTTCTATTCCTTATTGGCGGAGTCCACCATTTTGTTCCACAAGGCTCCCTTTGAAAATGTCTTGGTGCTCGGCCATGTACAGGATGAAAACGGACAGAAGATGTCCAAGTCCAAGGGTAATTCCGTAGATCCCATGGAGGCCTTGGAAAAGCACGGAGCGGATGCAATCCGTTGGTTCTTCTATACCAACTCTGCACCATGGTTACCCAACCGTTTCCATGATCAGGCGGTAGTGGAGGGACAGAGAAAGTTCCTGTCTACACTATGGAATACCTATGCTTTCTTTGTGCTTTATGCCAACATTGATAACTTTGACCCTACAAAATATACCTTGGACAAGAAGAGTCTTACACCCATGGACAGGTGGGTATTCAGTAAGCTGAATTCTTTAATCCTTACCGTGGATACCAATCTCTCCCAGTTTAAGATTCCTGAGGCGGCGGCTGCATTGCAGGAATTCTGTGAAGACCTTTCCAACTGGTATGTACGTCGTTCCAGAGAGCGTTTCTGGGCTAAGGGGATGGAGCAGGATAAGATAAATGCTTACCTTTGCTTATATGAAGCTTTAGTGACTTTTGTTAAGCTGGCTGCTCCGCTGGTGCCATTCATTACCGAGTCTATCTATCAGAACCTGGTATGCTCAGTAGATAAGAATGCTAAACCTTCCGTTCATCTTTGTGCCTATCCGGTAGCGGATGAAGAGTGGATTGAGCCCAAGCTGGAAGAAAGCATGGAAGAAGTTCTTGCTTTGGTTCGCTTGGGAAGGGCTGCAAGAGAAAAGGCTCAGGTTAAGAACAGACAGCCTCTTTCCGCCATGTATGTTTCCGGAGGACAGGCTCTTTCCAAGGATTGGGAGAATATCATTACCGATGAGTTAAATGTAAAGTCCCTGCAGTTTAAGGAGGATTTGTCCGACTTTACGGCGTACATCTTTAAGCCTCAGTTAAAGACTGTGGGACCGAAGTATGGAAAGCATTTGAATGAGATCCGCCAGTTCTTACAAGACTTGGACAGCAAGGCGGGTATGGCGGCATTGGCAGAGGGATCTATTCGTTTTACCACAAAGGATGGCACGGAAGTTGCCTTAGCCAAGGAGGATTTGTTAATTGAATCCACAAAGAAGGACGGTTTTATTACGGAGGAAGATGCTAAGTACACCGTAGTGCTGGATACCAACCTGACGGAGGAACTGAAGGAAGAGGGCTATATCCGTGAAATCATTTCCAAGGTGCAGACCATGCGTAAGGAAGCAGGCTTTGAGGTTATGGATCAAATTACCCTCTATGCCGAGGATAATGACTTCCTTATGGGCTTAATGAATAAGTACAAAGAGGAGTTATGCAAGACCGTTCTTGCTACAGAGCTTACTTGCAACTGCTGTGAAGGCTATGAGAAGGAATGGGATATTAACGGCGAGAAGCTTTGCTTAGCTGTAAAGAAAAACTAAGGGCGAAAAGCTTTGCTTAGTGACAAAGGAAAGCTGAGCTTTGAAATTTTTGCTTAGATGCTAAGAAAAAATTAACGGTGAAACCATTTTCCCGCTTCGGCGGGGAAAATCACTATATATTACTAAAAGGAATTAGTAAGGGATGTATAAGGAGGAAGGATGCAAAAGTTTGACAAAGCACTGTTTAAAAAAGAAGTGGAAAACAATGCCAGAAAGCTTTTCAGACGAGAATTAACAGAGCTAAACGAGAAGGAAGCTTTTCATGCTGTAGCGGCAGCGGTACAGAATCAGATTATTGATGACTGGATTCGTACTACCAAGGCGGCTGAGGAAGAGGATTGTAAGAGAGTCTATTATCTTTCCATGGAGTTTTTAATGGGAAGAGCTTTGGGCAACAATATTTTAAACCTGACATCTCAGGAGGAAATTCGAGATGTGATTAACGAGCTTGGTTTAAACCTTTCCGCACTGGAAGAGGCGGAGCCGGACTGGGCTTTAGGAAACGGCGGTCTTGGTCGTTTAGCGGCCTGCTTCCTGGATAGCTTGGCAACCCTGGGCTACTGGGCTTGCGGATGCGGTATTCGTTATAAGTACGGCTTCTTCAAGCAGCAGATTGTAGACGGATACCAGAAGGAAGTGGCGGATGACTGGTTAAAGGACGGAAACCCCTTCGAGATTCGTCGTGCGGAGCTTGCCAAGGAAGTTCGTTTCGGCGGTTGGGTAGAGACTGTACAGGAGGAAGATGGAAGACTGCACTTTGTACATAAGGGCTATCAGGCTGTAGAGGCAATTCCCTATGATACTCCGGTGGTGGGCTACAACAACCATGTGGTAGACACTTTAAGAGTATGGGATGCCAAGGCAACTGACACCTTCCGTTTGGATGAGTTTGATAAGGGAAATTACCAGAAGGCGGTGGAGTCAGCCAATATGGCCAGAAATATCGTAGAGGTATTGTATCCCAACGATAACCACTATGCCGGTAAGGAGCTTCGTCTTCGTCAGCAGTATTTCTTCATTTCCGCATCTGTACAGACTGCGGTAGCAGACTATGCCAAGAGACATAACGGCGATGTTCGGAAGCTTTATGAGAAGGTGGCTTTCCAGTTAAATGATACCCACCCCACAGTTGCCGTGGCAGAGCTTATGCGTGTACTGATGGATGATTATCATCTGACTTGGGATGAGTCCTGGGAGATTACCTTAAAAACCTGCGCTTACACCAACCATACCATTATGGCTGAGGCTTTGGAAAAGTGGCCCATTGAGCTGTTCTCCAAGCTTCTTCCCAGAATTTATCAGATTGTGGAGGAGATTAACCGCAGATTCTGTGAAACCGTTCGGGCTAAGTATCCTGAGCAGGCGGAAGAGAAGATTGCCAAGATGGCAATTATCTATGACGGACAGGTGAAGATGGCACACCTTGCCATTATCGGTGGCCATGCGGTAAACGGTGTAGCGGCTCTTCATACGGAGATTTTAAAGAAGCAGGAATTAAGAGACTTCTACGAGATGTATCCGGAGAAATTCTCCAACAAAACAAACGGTATTACCCAGAGAAGATGGGTTTACCATGCCAATCCGGAGCTGGCAAAGTGGATTACCGCCCATATCGGAGATCAGTGGCTTACCGACCTGTCCAAGCTGGAGAAGCTGGCAGTTTATGCGGATGATAAGCAGGCTCAGGCTGAGTTTATGGCCATTAAGAGACATAACAAGGAGCGTCTTGCCAAGTATGTGCTGAAGCATAACGGCATTAAGTTAAATGTGGATTCCATCTTTGACGTAATGGTAAAGCGTTTGCACGAGTATAAGAGACAGCTGATGAATATCCTTCACGTGATGTATCTTTACAACCAGATTAAAGATCATCCGGAGATGGAATTCTATCCCCACACCTTTATCTTCGGAGCCAAGGCGGCAGCAGGCTATAAGACTGCAAAGCTGACCATTAAGCTCATCAATAACGTGGCGGAGGTCATCAACAATGATCCTTCCATCCAGGATAAGATTAAGGTGGTTTTTATTGAGGATTATAAGGTATCCAGTGCAGAGGTGATTATTCCTGCAGCTGATTTCTCCGAGCAGATTTCCACCGCTTCCAAGGAAGCCTCCGGTACCTCCAACATGAAGCTTATGGTAAACGGTGCTTTAACCATGGGAACTATGGATGGAGCGAACGTGGAAATCGTACAGGAAGTTGGGGCGGAAAATGCCTTTATCTTCGGTATGAGCAGTGACGAGGTTATTGCTTTAGAGCATAACAACGAGTACCGTCCTATGGACATTTTCAACAATGACCAGGAAATTCGCAGAGTCCTAATGCAGCTGGTAAACGGCTTCTACAGTCCTGAGGATCCTGAATTGTTCAGACCTTTGTATGATTCCCTGTTAAATACCAATGAATCCGACAGAGCGGATCGTTACTTTATCTTAAAGGACCTTCGTGCTTATATGAAGGCACAGGAAGAAGCAGTGAAGAAGTTCCAGGATGAAGAGTGGTGGGCAAGAGCGGCTATTTTAAATACAGCCCATGCCGGAAAGTTCTCCTCTGACAGAACCATTGAGGAGTACGCTAAGGATATCTGGGGATTGGATAAGATTGTTTTTAAAGACTAAAAGGATTAGCTAGGAGAAAGTCATGAAATAGGCTTAGAAGCCTTGTACTTCAAAGAAGGAAAGGAATGACTTTGACGAGTTAGAACAGGAGAGAGGAATGGAAGTCGAATTACAACGAACTCTGTCTTTAGAAGAGGAGAGGGATTGTAAGACACTCCTCTCTCTTTGTAATTTAGAGGAAGAACATCCCTACGATACAGATTTGGATTATGATTTCTTTTATCTCATTCGCAATGAGGGAGAGAAGGAAACGGGAATTGCCGAGGGAATATTGGCACTGCTTATGGGCTATAAGCTTGGAGAACAGCAGGGAGGAAAGGATGTGCTCCTTTGTCTTGCCTTTGTCCATCCCAAGATGAGGGGGCAGGGCTTATTTACCCAGTGTAAAGAAAGTCTGATGGATGATTTTCGAAACTGTGTGTTTCGATTTATGAAGAAGGGAGAAAGGGAAGAGGAATTTTCCTTTTCCTTTCCTTATCTGTATACAGAATATTTTTTGGAAAAGAAGCTGGAAGAAGGGATTGCTTTTCCGGGAGAAAAGAGAATTTATCCTTACGGAGAGGTTTATTTTTCTCCCTATAATGAAAAAACACTTTACCTTTACGGACTTATGGTGGAAAATAGGTATAGAGGTCAGGGAAAGGGAGAGGCAATTCTTCGGGATTGCTTTGAAGAAGGAGAGAAGGGACCCTATACCGGGGTGATTCTTCAGGTAGATTCCCGAAACAGCCCGGCCATGAAGCTTTATCAGAAAATGGGATTTTTGGTGAAAGAAGCCAGTTCCTATTATCAGCTGAAAAAAAGAAAGAAAGAGGACTAGGACTTGGAAAGAATCTATAAAATCATGAGAAATGTAGGAGGATCCTCCATTGCCTTAGGCGTTGTATTGATTACTTTGGGAATTGTTACAGGAGTTTTATCCATTGTTCATGGCGCTATTTTGCTAAAAAGAAAAGAGGATTTGACGTTCTAAATCTCGAAGACATAGGGGACTAAGCATTCGGGCTAAGCTCCTGTTTTCGAAGATTACTACGTTAAGTATGGTTTATGCATAGAAAAGAAATGACGAAAAATCGTTGGTTGGGGGTATTCTTTTTCTGCCTTTACCTGATTTTTCTCTTTTATGTTTTGTTTTTTTCCGAGTTAAAGGGCAGAGGCTTTATGAATCGGGCGGAATTTTCCTATAATATGGAGCCTTTTAAGGAGATTTTCCGCTTTCTTTTTTATTGGAAACAAATCGGTCTTGCCCATGCTTTGGAAAACTTACTGGGAAATATCATTGGCTTTTGCCCTTTGGGCTTCCTGCTCCCCAGCTTTTCCAAGCGTTGTAGAATGTATTGGTATAATACGGTGATGTCAGGCTATCTTTTATCCTTTGGGGTGGAAGCGATTCAGCTTATCTTCCGTGCCGGAAGCTGTGATGTGGACGATATTATCCTGAATACCTTGGGAACTGCCCTTGGGTATGTTCTGTTTCGACTTATACAAAGGGAAAGGAGGAGAAGAAAATGGAAGGAGAGAAGCGTTTTAGCTACATCCGAAAAAAATGGGCAAAGGGAAGCCTGGGAGCCATAATCAGTTCCTTTGTTTCTCTCTGCCTTTTCTTTTTCTGTATTGGGATTTCCTTTTATGAAAAAGGAAACGGGCCTTTAGTGATAGGAGCATTGGCATTATTTTCCGTGAATTTTCTTTTGATTTCCCTTCGTTTTGCCTTACCTGTGGAAAAGGGAAAATTCATTGAAAGACGTCCGGTCTATGTGGCTTTGGGCGTGGATATCGTTCTTTTGTTCTTATGGCTGGCTCTTTTACTCTTAGGCTTAAGAATGTGACTTTGCTGTCCGGCCTGCAGTATAGTGGCTTTGCTGTCCGGCCCGATATATCGTATTTTTAAATATAGACAAAGAAAAAAATTAGGAAATTCCTTTCTTTTTTGTAAGAGGAAACAGACTGATTTTTGTTATAATGGAGGAGTCATGGGAGAAAGAAGAAATAGCGCTTTAGAACGGATTCGGGAGATTCCCTTGGAAATGAGGGAAGATTCCCCGTATAAAGAAGTATTTCGTCCCTTGGCTTTCTTTTTTTTGGATTATTTTAAAGAGCGTGAGAATCAAGAAGCACAGTCTTTAGAAGTAGCTGCTGTGGAGGGAAATACGGATGCATCCGTTCCGATTAGTTCTTTACTAAAACGCTATCAGAGGGAACTGCAGAATTTTCTTTCCCCCGGGATTGCTAAGGAAAGGAGTCCTTTCGGCGATTTCTTTTCCATTTTGATTTTCCTTTCCTTCGGGATTGTTTTGGAGAAGGAGGAAGAGGCACAATCCAGAATTTTGGAGCTTTATTTACAACTTTATCTTTACAGCCAATCCGATGAAGCATTGGAGAGAAGCAGGTTCCAAGATATTTTCTATTCTCATTTTTATGATTACTGCAGGGATTTCCTGGAAGAGCGTTATGAAGAGGAGGAGAAGGATCCCTTTTTATATCGCAACAATATCCTTTTCTTCGGATGGATGCCCTATTATGGAAGCAGTCCTTTCTTTTCAAAGGACTATGTTGAAAGCCATCAAAGGGATGCTGCCATATTTTTAGGAGATCGCTTCCTGTCCCACCTTTATCAGGCTTATGAACAAGAGGAGAAGCTCTGGCATAAGCGGAGGGGAAAAAGCAGAGTCCAAATTTTAGAAGAACAGTTTAAAAAAAGAATGGATTTTCAGCCGGAAAACTATTGTATAGAGAATGCTCAAGGACTTTCCTTCCACGCCCATCAGGAAAAACTTTGGAAGAGCTTTTTAGAGAAAACCAAGGATGCAAGGATAGACTTTGAGATAATGAGGGAAAGGACTTAAAGTATTTTGCTTAGTATGAAGGAAAAAAAAGGAAAGAGCAGGGGGAGGATTGTTTTACTCCTTTCTTTTTGTTTTTTTATTCTTTTTCATAGTGTGGCAGCAATGGCTGCCAGCTGGCCGACAGCAGACGTAACTGCGGAGTCCGCCATTGCGGTGGATGCGGAAACCGGGGCGGTTTTATATGAAAAAAACGGAGATGTGAGAGAATATCCTGCCAGTATTACCAAGGTGATGACGGCGCTTGTAGTTTTGGAGCACGCATCCCTAGAGGATAAGGTGACATTTTCCCATGATGCGGTATACAATGTGGATCGGGGCTCTTCCAACGCCCAGATTGAAGAGGGGGATGTTCTGACGGTAAATGACTGTTTGCACGCCCTGTTACTCAAGTCCGCAAATGAAGCGGCAAATGCTTTAGCAGAGCATGTGGCAGGCTCTAGGGAAGCCTTTGCGGAGATGATGAATGAGAAGGCGAAGGAGCTTGGTTGCACAGGAACTCATTTTCAGAATCCTTCCGGCTTGCAGGATGAGAACCACTATACCACTGCAAGGGATATGGCGTTAATCGGTATGGCTGCGTTTCAGAATAAGGATTTTTTGGAAATTGAAAAAAATCTGAGTCATACTTTAGGGAATTTAAAGCGTCTTCCGGAGGGAAACACGATTTACATGGAGCATAAAATGATGCTCTCCAACACAAAGTTCTATGACAAAAGGGTAGTAGCGGGAAAAACCGGTTATACCCAGATTGCGGGAAATACCTTAATTAGCCTGGCGGAGGATCAGGGAAGAAAGGTTGTTACGGTAGTTTTGAAGGATAAAAATCCTTCTCACTACACGGATACAAAGGCCTTACTGGATTTAGCTTTTTCGGAAACGGAAAATCAAACTTTAGGGGAACATCCCGGTGCTTTAGAGGCCTTACGAAAAGAATTGGTATCCGCCGGAAAAATCACGGAGGAGAATAAGATTCATTTTCTGGATACAGTGAAGATTTCTCTTCCTAAGGGAGCAAGTCAGGACGGATTACAATACGTTTTCACGGATATTGCAGAAGATGCTCCGGCTTCCGCCCTGGGAAAAGTGCAGATTTTACTGGATGGAAAAGTTGTAGGGAGCGGATATATTGGGAAAGATCAAAATATTCAGGTCATTTTAAACAATAAGGAAACTAAGAAAAAGGTAGCGGTTGCAGCGGTTACCGTCAGCGGATTTACGATTTTAGCCGGCTTCGGATTTTTCCTCTTTGGAGGAGGTGCCTTGTATGGAGCAAAAAACCTTCATGATGAACGAAAAAGAAAGAAGAAGTGGAAGGAAAGACGAAAGAAAAACCTGGAAGAGTTGCAGATTTCAGAGGAAGAATTTAAGATTCTGGTAGAGAAAAGAAAGTCAGGGAAAAAGAAGAAATAGTGCAAAAAGAGCAAAGGAGACTTTGACATATGGATGAGAAGAATCAGCAGGGCGGCACTGAAGCAAAGGAAATGGATGAGAGGAATCAGCAAAGCAAACCTGAAGCTATAGAACCGAAAGAACAGGCTAAACAGGAGAGTTATAAAGCTACTGCTCAGCACAGGGAGTTTGAGCATTACGGGGATGCTGAGGATAGGGAAGAGGAAGAAGCTCTGGAAAGAGAACGGCAGAGACTTCGAGAGGAAAGAAGAGAGAGAAGAAAGCAAAAGGAAGCTGCCAAAAAAGCAAGCCAAAGAAGACGACTGTTTCTGCTTCTTCTTTTCCTTTGTGTAGTCTTTGTGGCACTTTTCCTTTTTTTGAGAAAAGGAAGCCCGGCTCAAAGAGGAGAGGAGAAAACAAGCAGTTCTGTAGCGGAAAGAGCTCCAATAGAAGTGTATTATGTAGAAGATAAGGGAAGTACTAAAGGCGAGGAGTTGGGGACTTATCTGGAAAATGCCGGAGAGAATAACGCATCCGTAAATCTACATACCTTGATTTATGAAGAAGGAAAAGAAGAAGACTTAAAGCAAGCATTAAAAGAGGCTAAGGCGGAGCTGTTGCTGGGAGAAGGCAGTGAAAAGCTGGAGGCATTTTTGGAAAAATACTCTGTGGAGGAAAAAATACCCTACCTGAGTCAGAGCAGCAAGAAGCTGGAGCCTGGAAATAATCATTTTGTTCTGGAAAAAAGTCTGGAGGATCAGGCGGTGGACCTGGGATTTTTCGCTTATAATGAGGCTTTCCGGAAAATGGGCATTCTCCTACAGGAAGGAGATGAGAAGAGTAAGACCTTAGCGGAACAGCTCTCGGAAAGCTTTCCCGAGTACGGAGGAACGGTAGAAATTAGGGCCTATAAGGGAGAAGAGGATTTTCAGGCGAAATTGTCGGAGCTGGAGGAAGCCGGAATAGATCTTTTGTTCCTTCCAAGTCCCGGAGAGCAGGAGAAGGCGCTTCTGTCCGAGGAGAAATCCTATAATGTGCTTTTGGGAAAAGATTGGGATCAGGAGAACTTCCCCGGGGATTTAGAACTTCCCTATCCGGTATATCTCTACGGAAGAGAGAATAAGGCATTTACACTGGTGGAAAAGGAAGAGGAAAGTTCCGCTTCGTCAGGAGAAGAGGCACAGGAAAGCTCTGATTCGTCAGGAGAAGAGCCGCAGTCGGGAAGCAGATATGACAGGGATTTGCTGGGAATCCTTAGCAAGTTAAGAGCAGAAGTAAAGAAGAAAAGTCTTCTGCAAACACTGGAAAGCATGAGCTATCAGGGAGAATGTGGAGAGTACCACTTCCTTCCCGGACAATACTGTTTAAAAGGGCAGGGACAATTTTATGAATTTCAGGGGCAGGAAAAAAGAGACCTGAATCCATAAAATGAGATAAATTCTAAAAAATCTGCTTTTTTTCGAAGAAGGGAGCAATCATGAAATTTACCAAAATGGAAGGCTTAGGCAATGACTATGTTTATGTCAATGCCTTTAAGGAAAAGGTGGAGAATCCGGTAGAGCTGGCAAGACGTATTGCAGACAGACATTTCGGTGTTGGAGGTGACGGGCTGATTCTGATTGAGCCTAGCGACAAGGCGGATGCCTATATGCACATGTTTAATGCAGACGGTTCAGAGGGCTCCATGTGCGGAAACGGGATTCGCTGTGTGGCAAAATACATTTACGACCACGGCATTGTGGACAAGGAAAGAAGACAGCTTCGCATAGAGACCAAATCCGGTATCAAAGACATTGAAATCTTTGTAAAAGACGGAAAAATGGAAAAGGCTACCGTGGATATGGGAGAAGTCAAGCTGGACGGAGAACTGCCGGAGAATATAGAGGTACGGGGCATGTCCCTTCAATTCGTGGGCATTGATGTAGGAAATCCCCATGCGGTATATTTCCTGGAGGACAATCCTGAGCTGTCCGTTTCTTCCGTTTCGGAATTGGACTTGGAAAAAATCGGAAAAGATTTCGAAGAGCATCCCCGTTTTCCGGATAAGGTAAATGCAGAGTTTATTCAAGTGCTTTCCCCTTCGGAAATTCGCTTTAGAGTATACGAAAGAGGTTCCGGAGAGACCCTGGCCTGCGGAACAGGCGCTACTGCAGCTGTAGTGGCGGGAATTCTGATGGGAAGATTAGAAGATAAGGCTACGGTGCATCTCCTGGGAGGAGATTTGGAAATATCCTATGATAAAAAAACCGGTCACGCCTTTATGACGGGACCGGCCAGAGAAGTCTTTAACGGGGAATGGATATAGAAGTTCATGTGCTTTATGGCGTATAGGCTTAAATGAGGGCACGCTCCCGCTAAGCTCGCTTTGACTGAGCAGTGGTTTATGTTAACCACTGCTCACTTTGCTTTGCAAAGCAACTTCTATGAGAAGTTGGTCTACGTACAGAGTGTACTTTTTTGATGAGAATTGTAAATGCCAACAGACTTCAAATACATGCACTTGCTTATAACATATTTAATTGGTTTAGACGACTGGTATTATCTGCAAATATGAGAAAACAACGCATTGATACTGTCCTGCTAAAACTGCTAAAGATTGCTGCAAAAATAATTCGTTCAGCAAGATATATGACATTCAAGCTTCGTAGCAGTTGCCCAAATAAGGATGAGTTCTATAAGACCCTATTCAATATTAGTAAGCTATGTATACAGCTTGAATAACAACTAATAATGAACCTTGACAGAAAAAGAGTTTATAAAGGCAGGATATGAGGTTTCGCTCATCTATAGCTTATATTTACAGATGCTTTACACTCTGTCTGCGTAAAAGTTGATAGGGCATTTTAAAGGAACTTCCCTTAAAAGATTCCGAGGAAAAATATTCAAGTAAGAGCTGTGCGGCTTTTACTCCGGTGTCAAAAGTGGCGTGTCGGATAGTAGTGAGAGAAGGTCTTATAGCTGTAGCCAAAATACTGTCATCAACTCCTGTTACAGAGATATGCTCAGGTACTTGTATATTATTATCATACATAAAATCAATAGCACCGACTGCAAGATTATCACAGGCACATAGTACAGCTGTCGGAAGGATAGAGGATTTTTCATATATCTGATTCATACCGGCATATCCGTCAGCAATGGTAAAAGATTCTTGAAAGCTGATAAGATCTTGTGATGTATTTAATGAACATTCCCTAAGTCCCTTCATATAGCCGTCATATCTTTTCTTTCCGGCGGATAAATCATGCAGCGGTCCTCCGATAAAAGCGATATTTTTATGCCCCATATTGTAAAGAAAATGCACCATATCACAGATAGCCTGCTGATTATCCATATTTACAGAGCTTATTGGAATCTTTAAGCCAAAATCCGGGATATCCTGACAGACATAGATTACAGGCTTATTATTTCTATGTATCCAAAGCATATGTTCCTCAGGTATGTGGACATTTGCCATGATAATACCTTCTACTTGTTTGTTTTTTAAAACATCCAGAAAATGAATTTCTTTTTCAAGTTCTCCATTTGTTTCACATATAACCGTATTATATCCAAGAGGAGTTACAACACTGTTTACACCCTGCAAAATCCTGCCAAAAACATTATTTGATATATCAGGAAAGAGCACACCGATAAGTTTGTTTGATTTTTTATTATACTTTTTTGCGGAGATATTAGGAGTATATCCCAGTTCCCTTATTGCCTCCATAACCTTGTTTTTTGTAGCAAGTGATACGGAATTGCTTTGGTTTATAACTCTGGAGATGGTGGATATGGATACGCCTGCCGCTTTTGCCACTTCATTTATAGTAACCATATAAGCGCCTTTTATGAAAATAATAATGAAAATAAAAAATAATGCTTTGAAAATCTATGAAAACAATATCATATTTGCATGAAAAATGCAAGAAAATACATACTTGCATAATCATTTATAAAAACTTTGGAGCATTTGCGAATAGGATTTTTTATTAAATAGTATAGTATAAAAACATAATTCGATAGCGGATAGGAGATGAGCTTATATGAAAAATATTTTCTATAAACCCGGGGATGGCTGGGTAGGGGATACCATTCCTTTTGCGCATGACGGTAAGTTTTATATTTTCTACCTTCATGATGAGAGAAAGGGAAATACAGAGGATGAGTATGGATATCGTACAAGCTGGAATCTTTTAATCACAGAGGACGGAGTAAATATAAAGGACTGTAAAGTAGTGCTTCCGGTAGGAGGGTACGATGATGCTGATTATGCTTGCTATACAGGTTCGGTGATAGAGGGAAATGACTCTAAATTCCATATGTTTTATACAGCACAGAATAATTATAATCCTAAATATCACAGAAACGGAAGACCTCTACAATATGTTGCGCATGCAATAAGTGAGGACCTTATACATTGGGAAAAACTGTCGGAACTGACATTCGGAGCGGATGAGTTAATATATGAACCATTTGACTGGCGTGATCCATTTGTTTTTTACAATGAAGAAGAAGAATGCTTTGATATGCTTCTTGCCGCAAGATTACAAGGGGCAAGCGAGAAAAACGGAGGCTGTGTAGGACTTTGCAGATCATATGATTTGATTCATTGGAAGGCAATGCAGCCGTTTTACAATCCTCAATCATATATGACACATGAATGTCCGGATTTATTTAAAATGGGGGATAAATGGTATCTTATCTATTCCACCTTCTCTGAAAAATTTGTGACACATTACAGGATGGCGGATAAAATAAGCGGACCTTGGACAGCTCCTATAGAAGATACCTTTGATGCCAGAGCATTTTATGCGGCTAAAACAGCACAGGCAAAAGATGTAAGGATGGCATTTGCCTGGGTACCTACAAAGCGTGGTGACAGTGATTTCGGTCAATATGAATGGGGCGGAAATCTTATAGCACATGAAATAAAGCAGGACAAAGACGGCAAACTGAAGGTAAAACCTTCAAACGGTTTAATAAATATTTTTGAAAAAGAAATTACTGCAAATAATATTGAAGATGTTGAAATAAAAAATAATGAGGGAGAAAAGGTATATGTAATTGAAGGAATGAAAGAAACTTGTCTTATAGAGGCGACTATAGAGTTTTACGAAGGTAGCAGGGCATTTGGCATAGGCTTAAGGCAGGATAAGGACTTTGCAAACGGATATTATCTTAGATTTGAACCATTTTATAACAGAATAGTAGCTGATATGTGGCCAAGGCGTATAAGCGGAGTCAATCAATGGTATGTGGATGGGGATAAACCTTTTATGGTGGAACTTGAAAGACCTTTTGACTATAAAGCTTTGGAGGAAAATAAAGTAAATATAAAAGTTTTTGTGGAGGGCAGTATAATTTGTCTGTATGTAAATGATACCGTGGCATTGACAATGAGAGCTTATTCCACAGAAAGAAAATATTGGGGATTTTTTGTAAAAGACGGAAGTATCAGGGTTTGTAATATTCATATGTATGAAACAAAATAAAGGAGAGAGATTATGTATAAGAAAATAGTAACAGTATGCCTCATAGCAGGAATGGTATTGACAGGATGTGCAGGTAAATCAGGGAGTACAACAAATTCATCAGAGGCGAAAAGTAAGGATGGTAATGTAAGAGAGATACATTATTTTTCTTCAAGATCGGCATCGGATGATACCATGGTTACATTGCAGGAGATAACAGATAAGTATAATGAACAGGGTGGAAATATAAAGCTTGTTATCGACAGCAATGCCGACAGATCATCTTATGATCAAAAGCTTCGTACAATGATTGCAGGCGGTCAGATGCCGGATATGTTTGATTTGGATGCAACTCCTTATGCGAGTGAGCTTGGGGAGCAGAATATGCTTACAGATATGGATGCTTTTCTTGAGGAGATAGGTGAAAAAGACAGCTATATTCCACTGGCATTAAATTATGGAAGAACTGCCGAAGGAAAATTATATACTTTGCCTCTTGAATTTTCTACCGAGATGATTTGGTACAATGTTGATATGTTTAAGGATGCAGGTATTGAGGCACCAAAGACATTGGATGAACTTTTAGAGGCATGCAAGGTATTAAAGGAAAAAGGTTATACAGCATTTGGAATAGGTGGAGGAGACGGCTGGCCGCTACTTCGTCTGCTCGCAACATATCCCTTCAGACTGTCGGGAAATGAATATTTAAATCAGCTCTCATCAGGAGAGGCAAAGATGTCGGATGATGCGGGTATGAAGGCTGCAACATTTATGTCAGAGATAGGAAAATATTTTCAACCCGGATTTTCCACAACTGATGTAGCTACAGGATTAAATCTTTTCTTAAGCGGAAAGTGTGCAATGTATCCTACAGGTACATGGGAATTAAATTATTTCACAGATAAAAACAGACCTAAGGGCTTGAATGTAGACTATTTTTATATGCCTACAATAAAGGATGCAAAGACGGAGCCAAATGATTACTGGGCATTTGGCGGTATAGGTCTTTCGGTAAATCCTAAGGTTTTTGATGATGAGTATAAGGATTATCTGACATTTATAGTTAAAAACTACAGTCCTGCTTACTTTGCTCATGAGCATCTTGCACCGCAAAAGGTTGAAATGGGAGATAATAACAGCTTTGATCCTTTATTCTTAAAGGTAATGAAGGATACAAATAATATAGGTTCCACTGCCGCAAGACCTTGGGATGTGGTATTAAGTGAGGATGTAATAGCAACAATCAATGATAATCTTCCGGGGCTTTGCATGGGAGAGGAAACTCCTGATGAATTTGTAAAAGCTGTAGATGAATCTCTAAAAGCAAATAAATAAAAGTATATTTTAAGGGGCAAATATATTTTGCCCCAAATCGCATACATTGGAATATCGGTGATTTTATGAAGATTTTAAGAGATAAAAAAGCAATTGCCATATTTTTGCTACCTGCATTTATTGTTTATTCTATTATAGTTATGATACCTATACTGGTTTCGATTTACTATAGCGCTCTTGAATGGAATGGTATAGGCAAAAAAACTTTTGTAGGATTAAGTAATTATGTAAAGCTGCTTGGTGACGAAGTATTCAGGCAGGCATTTTGGAATAATATCATTTACATTATTATTGTAATGGTATTGCAGCTTGGCTTTGGTTTCATTATAGCTGTTTTGCTTACATATTTAAAAAAGGGAAGAGGGTTTATACAGACAGTATATTATATACCCTCCGTTATAACGGTTATTGCCATATCACAATTATTTACAGGATTTTATTCGTATGAGCCTCTTGGACTTTTTAATATATTCAGAAAATTATTGGGGATGGAACCTATTGCCTTTCTAAGCGAATATAAAACCGTTTTGCCTGCGGTTGCATCCGTAGAGGGATGGCAGTATATAGGTATTTATATGATTATTTTTTATTCCGCATTGGTTTCAGTATCTCCTGATATATTGGAGGCTGCAAGAATAGACGGGGCGAGTGAATTGCAGATTCTTGTAAAAATAAGAATACCTGCAATAGCAAATGTAATTATGCTCTCATGTATATTAAGCCTTGTAGGAGCTTTAAGAGGATTTGCTGCACCTATGAATATGACAAAGGGCGGACCGAATCACAGATCTGAAATACTTGCAACATATATGTATAAGAAGGCATTTACAAGCAGGGATTACGGATATGGCAGTGCAATTGCTGTGGTAATTGTAATACTGAGCATATTGGGAGTTTTATTAATCAGCAAATACATGGACAGTGAAAAAGAATAGGAGGATATATGAAAAGAAGTATTAGAAAAGTCATATATTGGTCCGTTATGATTTTATTTTTAATAATTCAGGGATATCCTATTATTTGGCTGATTATAGCGGGATTTAGACCTAATATTGAGCTTTTGACACAGCCTTTCGGTTTTCCAAAAAGCTTTACAATGGAAAACTTTATTAAAATATTTACCGAGAGCAATATTATTACCTATATGAAAAACAGTGCGATAATTTCTGTAATATCACTGGCATTTATAGTTTTAATAAGTTCAATGGCATCATTTGCCATTGCTAAAATGAACTTTATGGGAAGAAAAAATATATACAGATATTTTCTCATAGGTCTTACCATTCCTTATGCGGTTACATTGATTCCACTGTTTACAATGTTTGCAAGAGTGGGGCTTATAAACACAAGAATCAGCGTTATATTGCCACTTTTGGCATTTCAGCTTCCGGTATCAATAATGCTGTTTGTGAATTTTTATTCCTTTATTCCGGATGAGATTATAGAAGCGGCTGTTATAGACGGAGCAAATATTTACGGTATATATACAAAAATAATTATTCCACTGTCTTTAAATACTATAATGACAGTGCTTGCAATGAATTTTATTACAGTATGGAATGATTATACTTTCAGCCTTGTATTTATAAACAGTACGGAACTAAAAACAATATCAATAGGTCTTACAGATTTTATAGGACCGAGAGGTTTAAAAGACTGGGGCGCCACATATGCAGCCATATCAATGTCAGTATTCCCTACACTACTTATTTATTTTGGATTGAATAAAAAAATGACGGCAGGTATGACTTTGGGAGCGGTGAAATCATGAGTATAAAAGAATGTATTTTCAGACCTAAAAATCATTTTGCCCTAAAAAAAGGCTGGATAAACGATCCCAACGGTCTGGTATGGTTTCAGGGAAAATATCATTTATATTTTCAATGCAATCCATACAGTAATAATTGGGATAAAATGCATTGGGGGCATGCTACAAGCAATGATTTGATACATTGGGATGAATGTCCACCTGTTTTGATTCCTGATGAGGTATATGAAGATTATGATAAAGGAGGATGTTTTTCCGGTTCTGTAGTGGTTTCCGACAATAAAATATATGCTTTTTATACGGCTGTGGCATTGGTGGATGGTGTGGTTTTACAAAGGCAGTGCATGGCATATTCAAATGACGGCTATAATTTTACAAAGTATGAAAAAAATCCTGTTATTGAATCAATAGGTATTGATTTTCGTGATCCTAAGGTAATATTTTATGACGGATATTGGCAAATGGTTATGGGAGGTTCGGACGGTGCGGCTTGTGATTTAAAAAGTCATGGAAGAATATATTTGTTTCATTCAAAAGACTTATTTAACTGGACATATAGCGGAATACTGTATGAGGCAAAAGACGGAGAGGGGACAATGTTTGAATGTCCGGATATTTTTGAAATAGACGGTAAATGGGTTATCACAGCTTCTCCTATGAATCGCACGGATTTTTTACCGACAATATATATGGTAGGAGATATAAATTTTAAAAACTGTATCTTTTATCATGATTGCACCAAAACACTGGATTTTGGGCCGCATTATTATGCATCACAGGTCTATAAAGATAAGTTTGACCGAGCAGTTTCAATGGCTTGGATAGGGGGATGGGAATGGATGCCCTGGATAAAGGATCACGGTCCTTCTGCGGAAAACGGATATCGTGGTATTATGTCGTACCCAAGGCTTATCGATATGGACGGTAATAATCTGAAAATGCAGCCATACAGGCAGGATTTAGAAGAGAAAAGCATTGAATACAGCCATAAAAGCAAAGTATCCGACAGAGTTATATGTAATCTTTTGGATGAAATGTGTGATTATATTTATATACAGGGAAATATAAAAAGAGATAAAAACAGCACGGAGCTTAATTTTATAATTTTTGACAGTGAAGAAAATAAAATCATTATAAAGCTTGATTTTTTATTTGGGAATATCATCACTGATTTCAGTGAGGCTGATGAGCATATAAAGAGCGGTATAAGAATATATAAGGCTGATATACAGGAAAATCTTGATATAAATTTTGATATTATTAAAGATGGAAATGTTTTGGAAGTTTATCTTTTTGAAGGGAAATATAATTTTACTTCTATGATATATCCCCGTGATGGAAAAATCGGCATAGGTATAAAAGCCAAGGATGCCCTTGTTACATATAAGTTTAATAATATTTCGGAGTAATAAAATCAGAGTGAACTATACAGTGATGTCCGGATACATAAGAAAATATAATGGTAAAAACGATACTCTGATCCTCTCTCTGATTCTTTTAAGAGAAGAATCAGAGTATCGTTTTTTGATTTTAGAAAATATTTTTTAAGGTTCTTTCTTAATTGTAATAAGTTTAAGCTGCGTTTCACTTGCTTTCACTAAGTACAAACGGGCTCAGATTGCCCTTATTTTAAGCCTACACTAATAAAGCTAAGCTTAAATTACTATGTTCCATTATTCGTTTAAAGAAGAATCATTCCGTTTCCGGCACCAATACGGTCTGCACCAGCTTCCAATAATTCTTCCGCAAAGGCCTTGGTTCGTATTCCGCCGCTGGCTTTAATCTGCATTTTGGGAGAAACGGAGGCCTTCATCAACTGAATATCCTCCAGGGTGGCTCCTCCGGTGGAAAATCCGGTGGAGGTTTTCACAAAAGCTGCTCCTGCCTGCTCCGAAAGCCGGCAGGCTTTTTTTATTTCCTCTTTTGTCAATAAGCAGGTTTCAAGAATGACCTTTACAAGTGCAGGGGCAGAAGCCTCTACAACGGCACGGATATCATTCTCCACGGCTTGAAAATCCCCATCCTTTAAAGCACCGATAGGAAGCACCATATCAATTTCATCAGCTCCGTCTTCTACAGCACATTTGGCTTCAAAGGCTTTAGCTCTTGTGGACATTGCGCCCAAAGGAAATCCGACCACGGAACAAACCTTAACATCACTGCCCTCTAAAGATTTTTTTACCAATGGGACATAAACACTGTTCACACAAACAGAGGCGAAGCCATGCTCCCTAGCCTCTTGACAAAAGCGGACTACCACATCCTTCCCCGCCTCCGGCTTTAACACGGTATGATCAATCTTTTTCGCAATATCCATCGAAACCCTCCTAAAAATCCTCGCTTTATCAGCTCCACATTAAACTATAAGTATGATTATAACAAAAAATCAGATAGTGTGAACAATACAAACTACCTGATTTTTTGGTTCTGCTTATAGGTTGAAATTTCCAACTAAACCTTCTTGAAATAAGGGGTAATCTGAGCCCGTCAGTACTTGCGAAAAACAAGAGAAACGCAGTTTTTCGCTTAGTATCCGTTACGAGGCGAAGTTAGCGAAAGCGTACCCCTGTTTCAAGAAGGTTTAGGCGGAAATCTGATTCCTATTGCAGAACTCCCTACGCCTGCTCTCTGATTTTGTTCTGCGCCACCGTCAGCATCAGCTTGATTCTGTTTAGCTGATTTACCTCGGAAGCTCCCGCATCATAGTCCACCGCAATGATATTGGCACCGGGGTTATGACGCTTTAATTCCTTGATTACACCCTTACCTACGATGTGGTTAGGGAGGCAGCCAAAGGGCTGGGTACAAACAATATTGTCCACACCCTCGTCAATCAGCTCCAGCATTTCTCCGGTTAAAAACCATCCTTCACCGGTCTGATTTCCTAAGGAAACATACTGTCTTGCCTTGGCCGCCAGTTCTCGAATATCTCCGGGAGCAGTAAAGTGCTTGGACTTTTCCAGTTCCTTTCTTGCTGTCTTTCGGAAGGATTCCAAAAGGCTAATCGCAATATTACAGAAGGTCTTTCCTTTCCAGGAAGCGCCCAGATTCTCATACTTAAAGTTCTGGTTATAGAAACAGTAGAGGAGGAAGTCCATAAGATCCGGCATTACCGCCTCAGCCCCTTCCTTTTCCAAAAGCTCTACAATATGGTTATTGGCAAGAGGAGAGAATTTTACCAGAATTTCTCCCACAATACCAACCTTTGGCTTCTTTAAATTTGTGTTCATGGGCAGGGAATCAAAATCTTTAATAATACCCTTTACGTTTTTTCCAAACTCCAGGAAAGGAATATTTTTCTTGGAAAGACTTTCTTGACAGATCTTCTTCCACTTTTGATGTAAAGCCTCTGCGGAACCCTCCTGCAACTCGTAGGGACGGGTGCTGTAAAGAAGACGCATAAAAAGGTCTCCGTAAACAATTCCTTGCATTGCCTTCGTGAGAAGCGGAATGGTCATGGTAAAGCCGGGGGTAGATTCCATTCCGTTGGCATTTAAGGAAATAACCGGAATCTGTCCCATTCCCGCCTTGTCCAAAGCTCTACGGATAAAGCCGATATAGTTGGAGGCACGACAGCCTCCTCCGGTCTGGGACATAATCACCGCTGTCTTTTCCAAATCATATTTTCCGGAAAGCAGAGCCTCCATGACTTGTCCAACCACGATAATGGAAGGATAGCAGGAGTCGTTGTTTACATACTGTAATCCCGTATCGATGGCGGAACGGTTGTCATTGTCCAAAACCACCAGATTATAGCCCTCGGAACGAATAGCCGGCTCAATCAGCTCAAAGTGAAGAGGAGACATCTGGGGACAAAGGATGGTATAGCCTTCCTTCTTCATATCCTTGGTAAATAGAGTTCTCTTATAGCTTTCGGAACGAATGGTTCTCTTATAATTCTTTTCTGCTCGAACACGGATAGCCGCAAGGAGGGAACGGATACGAATTCTTGCCGCTCCTAAATTATTTACCTCGTCAATCTTTAATACGGTGAAAATCTTATCGGAGCCGTTCAAGATGTCCTTCGCCTGGTCTACCGTTACCGCATCCAGTCCGCAACCGAAGGAGTTTAACTGGATAAAGTCCAGATTTTCCTGGGTTTTTACAAAGGCAGCGGCCTTATAGAGACGGGAGTGGTACATCCACTGATCCGTAACAATGATAGGACGCTTTACTTCTGCCAAATGGGAGATGGAGTCCTCTGTTAAAACCGCAAAGTTAAAGGAGGTAATTAGCTCCGGAATACCGTGATGGATTTCCGGGTCTGCATGGTAGGGACGACCTGCCAAGACAATTCCTCGATTGCCGGTCTTTTCCATCCACATCAAGGTTTCTTCCCCTTTTTCCTCAATGTCCTTTCGGGATTGTAAAAGCTCTTCCCAAGCCAGATGAGCTGCTTCTCGGATTTCTTTCTCCGTAAAGTTCCATTCTTTAAACTTTTCTCCGATTTTTTCCAGAGTCCAGTCTCCGGCAGGCTTGATGGAGTCCTGAATATCCTTGGGATGAACAAAGACCTTGCAAAGCTGGTCTGTTAAAATTTTTTCATTGGTGAAGGCAAGGAAGGGCTTCATAAAGAGAATGCTCTTTTCTTCCAGGTTCTCCACGTTGTTCTTGATATTTTCCGCATAGGAGGTGACCATGGGGCAGTTGTAATGATTTCCCGCATCCGGTGTTTCATTTCGCTCATAAGGAATGCAGGGATAGAAAATGAACTTCTGCTCCTTGGCGATTAACCATTCAATATGTCCGTGTACCAGCTTGGCAGGGTAACATTCGGACTCGGAAGGAATGGATTCGATACCCATTTCGTAAAGCTTTTTGTTGGAAGAGGGAGAGAGTACGGTTCTAAATCCCAGTTCCTTAAAGAAAATAGCCCAGAAGGGGTAATTTTCATACATATTCAGGACACGGGGGATGCCCACTTCTCCACGCTTAGCTTCTTCGATACTTAATGGCTCATAACCGAAGATTCTCTTAATCTTGTACTTAAAGAGGTTTGGCACTTCGGACTTTGCCTTGGGCTTTCCCGCACCTCTTTCACAACGGTTTCCGGAGATAAAGCTTCTTCCCCCGCCGAAGTTGCTGATGGTCAGTACGCACTTATTGCTGCAAAGCTGGCAACGGCCCATGGTGGTTTCGTATTCCAGGTTCACAATCTTTTCCAGAGGAAGCATAGTGGTCTTTTTATAACCGCTGGCATCCAGAAACTCCTTATCCGTTTCTCCGGCCAGAATTTCATTTTCCAGCTTATCGGTTTCAATGCTGTATCGCTCTCTGGCAATCAGGGCTGCACCGAAGGCACCCATGATACCGGCAATGTCCGGACGGGTTACATTTTGTCCCAGAATCTGCTCTAAGGCTCTGAGAACGGCATTATTATAGAAGGTTCCACCCTGTACCACGATATGCTTACCAAGCTCCTTGGGATTGGTAACCTTAATAACCTTGTATAAAGCATTCTTTACTACGGAGTAGGCAAGACCTGCGGAAATATCCGCTACGGTAGCGCCCTCCTTCTGAGCCTGCTTTACATTGGAATTCATAAATACGGTACAACGGGAACCTAAATCCGTAGGCGTCTCCGCGAAAAGTGCCTCCTGGGAGAAGTCAATGACGTTATAGCCTAAGGATTTTGCAAAGGTCTCCAGGAAAGAACCGCAACCGGAGGAGCAGGCTTCATTTAACTGCACATTATCCACGGTGCCGTCCTTAATATGAATACACTTCATATCCTGTCCGCCGATATCCAAGATACAATCTACGTCAGGCTCAAAGAAGGATGCGGCATAGTAGTGGGCAATGGTTTCCACTTCTCCCTCATCCAGCTGGAAGGCGGACTTTAAGAGAGCTTCTCCGTAACCGGTAGAGCAAGAGTAGCTGATTTCCGCACCCTCCGGAAGTTTTTCTTTAATTTCCTTCATGGCTCTGATGGCAGTGGCAATGGGAGAGCCTTCATTTCCGGAATAAAAAGTATAAAGCAGTTCACCCTCTTCGGAAATCAAGGCCACCTTGGTTGTAGTGGAACCTGCATCAATTCCCAGGAAGATTTTTCCCTTATAGGAAGATAAGTCTCCGGTAGGCACCTTGGCTTTATTGTGACGAGCAATGAAGCTTTGGTAATCCTCTTCTTTTTCGAAGAGACAGTCCATACGCTTGATTTCACTGTCCATTTCAATGCCGGCACGAAGACTCTTGACCAGGCTTGCCAAGGGAACTTCTTTTGCGTTTTCCTCTATACTTAAAGCAGAACCCATGGCGGCAAAGAGGTGAGAATTATCCGGATTGATAATGGCATCTCCCTCCAGCTTTAGAGTACGAATAAAACTGTTTCTTAATTCCGACATAAAGTGGAGCGGGCCTCCTAAGAAGGCAACATTTCCACGGATAGGCTTCCCCTGAGCTAAACCGGAAATAGTCTGATTACATACGGCCTGGAAAATGGAGGCAGCCAAATCCTCTCTGGCAGCGCCTTCATTGATTAAAGGCTGAATATCCGTCTTCGCAAAAACACCGCAGCGGGCTGCGATGGGATAGATCATCTGGAAATTCTTGGCCAATTCATTCAGACCGGAAGCATCCGTATCCAAAAGAGAAGCCATCTGATCAATAAAGGAACCGGTACCTCCGGCACAGATTCCGTTCATTCTTTGGTCAATACCACCCTTAAAGTAGATGATTTTGGCATCCTCTCCTCCAAGCTCGATGGCTACATCCGTCTTAGGATAGAACTCCTTTAAGGAATTTGCTACAGCTACAACCTCCTGACAGAAGGGCTGCCCCATGTGCTTAGCCAAACTCAATCCGCCGGAACCGGTGACCATGCAGGTCAGACTGCAATCTCCCAGTGCTTCCTTTGCTTCCTCCAGTAAATCCGCCAATGTTTCCTGTATATTGGCAAAGTGTCTTCGATAGTCTGAAAAGAGAAGGTTCTTCTCTTGGTCTAAAATGGCGACTTTCACCGTTGTAGAACCGATATCTATTCCCAGTCTATAAGTTCCTGTCATAAATTCACCCTTTTCTATACTTTCTAAGCAAGCTTGTAAAAATCTGCCTTTCTCCCATAGGAAAAAGTTCAAGGATTTACTCTAACACAAAGGGAGGGGGGCAACAATAAAGCCTTTCTAAAAAAATAATAAAAAGAGCTGTGCTTAATAGAATTTTAATAAAAACCATAAGACAATCCTAATTTCATCTTGAAAAAGCCAGGGGAGACAAGTATACTCATGCGGTGCAAGAAGATAGTAAAAGACAACAGTGGAAGAGCGGGAGAAAAGAAATTTGCTCAGCTTGAAAGCGAATCAAAGAAAGGTAGTGAGAATGAATATCTTGGACCGTTTAAATAGAAAGTTCGGACGCTTCGCCATTCCTAATTTAATGCAGTATATTTGTGTGATTTACGGAATAGGCTTTATGATTCAGGTGGTGGCACCGGAAATTTACTATTATTATATGGATTTGGATCCGGAAGCAATTCTCCATGGACATATCTGGCGGATTTTTACATTTTTGTTTTACTTTCCGGCAGGGGGAGGATTTTCCGGCGTGTTTTGGGCCATTATCGGTATTATGGTGTACTATAATATCGGAAAAACGCTGGAATTTCTCTGGGGGAGCTTCCGTTATACGTTTTTTATTGCCTCCGGTATCATCCTTTATAATGTGGTAGGTATCCTGATTTATCTCTTTACCGGCGTGTCTTTACAGTTAAATCCCACCTACATGAGCTTCAGTATTTTCTTGGCCTATGCTTTAAGTTTGCCGGATACTATGTTTTACATTTACTTCCTTTTTCCGATTAAGGCCAAGTACCTGGCGGGAATAGAAACGGCGCTGTATTTCTTTTTCTTTTTGACCAGTCCAAATATGGGAGAGAGGGTTTCTATTCTCCTGTCTTTTGCCAATGTTTTGTTGTTCTTCCTATTACAGAATCAGGGAAACAATAAAAATATCTTTCACATTAATCGTTATCGATAGGCTTACGTTTTTTGCAAAACTTGTCGATGTGATAGAGTAGAGTCTGAAAATGAGTGGAAAATAGTGAGTGAGTAAAGGAGAAAAAAATGAGAAGAACGAAGATTGTATGTACCATGGGACCCAATGAAAATGATTATGAGCTGTTGCTTAAGCTGGCAAAGACCATGGATGTGGCTCGTTTTAACTTTTCCCATGGAAACCATGAGGAGCATCTAGCTAGATTGGAAATGCTTCGGAAGGCCAGAAAAGAAGTGGGAAGACCCATTGCTGCTCTTTTGGACACCAAGGGACCGGAAATCCGTACCGGTGTTTTGGAGGGAGGCAATAAGATTACTTTTCAAGAGGGAGATGAGATTACCCTTACTACCGAGGAAGTGGTAGGGACAAAGCAGAAAATTTATATCAACTACGAGCACCTTCATGAGGATGTAAAGCCCGGAAATGTGATTTTGATTGATGACGGTTTAATCGGTTTAGAGGTGCTTTCCGTTAATGGACAGGAAATTCACTGTAAGGTAACTAACGGCGGTGAGCTTGGGGAGAGAAAGGGCGTGAATGTACCCAATGTTCCCATCCAGCTTCCCTCTATTACTGAAAAGGATATCGAGGATATTCGCTTTGGTATTTCAGAAGAATTTGACTTTATTGCCGCTTCATTCGTTCGCTCCGCAGATGCCATTCGTCAGATTCGTACCCTCTTGGATGAGGCCGGCTCTCAGATGAAGATTATCGCTAAGATTGAGTCCCAGGAGGGATTGGATAATCTGGATTCCATCATTGACGAAGCAGACGGAATCATGGTGGCAAGAGGAGATTTGGGCGTAGAAGTGGAAGCTCGTCGTCTTCCTCATTTGCAGAGGGAGATTATCGAAAAATGTAACTTCCACGGAAAACTGGTTATTACCGCGACCCAGATGCTGGATTCCATGATTAGAAATCCAAGACCTACCAGAGCGGAGGTTACCGATGTGGCCAATGCAGTAGAAAACGGTACGGATGCAGTGATGCTCTCCGGAGAAACCGCTAACGGTAAGTATCCCGTAGAGGCTGCGGAGACCATGGCTTCCATCGTAGAATATTCCGAGCAGTTTTTGGATTATAAGCAGTTTAAGACAAGACTTGTGGAGAGAACCGTATATGAGAGCATCGGCAATGCGGTTTGTGCGGCTTCCGTAACCACCGCCCACGAGCTTCATGCCAAGGCAATCGTTGCACCGACACTTACCGGAATTACCGCCTCCATGATTGCCAAATATCGTCCCAGAACGAATATCTTCGCTCTTTCTCCCAGTCAGGTAACCACCAGACAGATGATGCTGTACTGGGGAGTAACTCCGGTTTGGGCAAGACGTGCGGAAACCACCGACGAGTTGTTTGAAAGTTCTTTAGAAGAGCTGAAGAGCATGGGCCATGTGGATTCCGGAGACCTTTGCATCATTACTGCAGGAGTACTCAATCGTCTCTTAAAGCAGCAGGTTGCCAACAGCACCAATATTATGCGAGTTATGGTTGTTCCTAAATAAGATTTCACAGGATTCTCACTTGAAAAGTCCCTTCCTTATGTTTAAGATAGGAAGGGACTTTTTTTATTTTTAATGAGTATCTCATTTTTCGAAATTGATAAAGTAGGATGTATGGAGTAGGAGAAAAGATGAAAAATGCGTATGTAAGTAAAGAACAAGTGGAAGCAATCGCCAAGGAATATCCCACACCTTTTTATCTGTATGACGAAAAGGGAATTCGGGATACTGCCCGAAAGCTGTATAAGGCCTTCTCCTGGAATCCGGGCTTTAAAGAGTATTTTGCCATTAAGGCAACCCCCAATACTGCTATTTTACGGATTTTAAAGGAAGAAGGTTGCGGGGTAGACTGCTCCTCTAAAGTGGAATTGACCATGGCCGAGGCTTGCGGTTTCAAAGGACAAGAAATTATGTTTTCCTCTAATGATACTCCGGAAGAGGAATATATCTTTGCCAGGGAGCTGGGAGGAATCATTAACTTGGATGATTTTTCCAATATTGCGGAAGTGGAAGAAACCCTGGGAACCCTGCCCAAAACCATGAGTTTGCGTTTTAATCCCGGAGGCTATTTTAAAATTGCCAATACTATTATGGATAATCCGGAAGAAGCCAAGTTCGGTATGACGGAGGCTCAGATTCTGGAGGGCTATAAAATTTTAAAGGAAAAGGGTGTAGAACATTTCGGAATCCATGCTTTTCTTGCCTCCAATACTGTAAGCAATGAGTATTACCCGGTTTTGGCAAGACAGCTTTTTCAGTTGGTGGTACGGATTAAGAAGGAGCTTGGGATTTCTCTGGACTTTGTCAATCTTTCCGGAGGAATCGGCATTCCTTATCGTCCGGAGCAGGAGCCCAATGACATTCTCCTGATTGGACAGGGCGTTAAGGAGGTTTTTGAAGAAATTTTAGTACCGAACGGTCTTGGACATATCCGCCTTTGCACGGAGCTGGGACGTTTTATGCTGGCACCCTACGGGGCTTTGATTACCAAGGTGATTCATTTTAAGGAGACCTACAGACACTATGCAGGGGTGGATGCCTGTGCGGCAAATCTGATGCGTCCGGCTATTTATGATGCTTATCATCATATTACGGTGCTGGGAAAAGAAGAGGAAAAAGAGACGAAGACCTATGATGTAGTCGGTTCTCTTTGTGAAAATAATGATAAGTTTGCGAAAAACAGAGAGTTGCCGGTACTGGAAAAGGGAGACTACCTTTTCTTCCACGATGCGGGAGCCCACGGTTTTGCTATGGGATACAATTACAACGGAAAGCTTTGGTGTGCAGAGCTTCTCTTAAAAGAAGATGGTACAGTAAAGTGTATCAGAAGAGCTCAGAGGGATACGGATTATTTTGCCACCCTGGATATTGATGAGGATTTTCAGAAGTATTTGCAGAACAGAAAGTAGGAATTATGGCATTGAAGAAAAAAGCTGTAACAGGAATGAAGGATATTTTACCGGAGGAGATGGCCATCCGGCAGAGAATTCTTTCCGCAATCAGACGGGTTTACGGACGCTTCGGCTTTACGGAGATTGAAACCCCCATCGTAGAGCATTTGGAAAATCTTCTCAGTAAGCAGGGAGGAGACAATGAAAAGCTGATTTTTAAGGTGGAGAAGCGAGGGGAGAAGCTGAAGGAAGCCATTGAGAAGGGGGATTTTGAGGCCCTTTCCGATGCAGGGCTTCGGTATGACTTAACCCTGCCTCTTTCCCGTTTTTATGCGGAGAATCAGGCGAAGCTCCCCAGTCCCTTTAAGGCATTGCAGATTGGACCTGTATTCAGGGCTGATCGTCCTCAAAAGGGAAGATTCCGGGAGTTTTGGCAATGCGATATTGATATTTTCGGAGATTCCTCCTTCCTTTCGGAGATAGATTTGCTTTTGGCTATGGGAACCCTGTTACAGGAAATCGGTTTTGGAGAACAGTATCCCTTCTATATCGTGGTAAATGACAGAGAAATTCTGAAAGCAATGCAGCGCTATGCAGGATTTCCGGAGGGGGATTTTGAACAGATTTCCATTATACTGGATAAGGAAGATAAGATTGGAAGAGACGGGGTAAAGGAGGAACTGGCAGGTCTTGGCTATTCCGAGGAGCAGATTTCCCGTTATACCGAGCTTTTGGATCAGGTTTCCGGAAAGAAGGAAGACCTCCTTTCTCTTGGGGAAAAGCTAAAGGATGTTTTAGAGGAAGGTGTTTGCCAAAACCTTTATAAGATTATGGATTTGGTGGAAATCTCCGGAAAGGGAAAGATTCCTCTTCGTTTTGATCCCAGTCTTGTGCGAGGCATGGGCTATTATACCGGGCCGATATTCGAAGTGCGTTCCACATTATTTTCCGGCTCTATCGGCGGAGGCGGTCGTTATGACAAGATGGTAGGAAAGTTTACCGGTATCGATACCCCTGCGGTGGGATTTTCCATCGGCTTTGAGCGAATCATCACCATTCTTATGGAAGGGGAGGCTTCGGAAGTTAGGGCGGAGAAGAAGGCGATTCTTTTGGAGAAGGATTTGCAGGAAGAGGAGCTGAAGAAGGCTCTGCTGGATGCTATGGACAGAAGAGCCAAGGGAGAAGTGGTATTGCTTTCCCAAATGAATAAAAATAAGAAATTCCAGAAGGAGCAGCTGAGCAAGGAAGGCTACAGCGAGTTTATAGAATATTTTTCAAAAGCTTAAAATAGGGAGCCGGAACAAAAAGTCTCCTGGAGATAGGATATTTTCAGAAACATTTTCGGCAGAGAATCCGGTAAGCTGTTGCAAGAAAAGATTGAGAGGGTAAAGTTATGGCTGAGTCAATGAGAGGTTTACACAGAACCGCAAGATGCGGAGAATTGGGAGAGGAGTATATCGGAAAAACGGTCTGCATGATGGGCTGGGTACAGAAGTCCAGAAATAAGGGTGGTCTTATTTTTACAGACCTTAGAGACCGTTCCGGAATCCTACAGATTCTTTTTGAGGAAAATGAATGCGGTGCAGAGGTTTTTGAAAAGGCCTCCAAGCTAAGAGCGGAGTTTGTTATTGCGGTAGAAGGAGAGCTTCGAAGCAGAGGAAAGGATGCCAATGCCAGCCTTGCTACAGGAGCTGTGGAGCTGGTAGCAAAAAGCTTGAGAATCCTGGCAGAGGCGGAGACTCCTCCCTTCCCCATTGAAGAAGATAGCAAGACCAAGGAAGACTTACGCTTAAAGTACCGTTATCTGGATTTGAGAAGACCGGATTTGGCGAAGAGAATTATGACAAGGGCCAGACTTTCCCAGCTGATTCGTGCCTTTTTGTCCAAGGAAGGATTCTTGGAGATTGAAACGCCTACATTGATTAAGTCCACCCCTGAGGGAGCCAGAGACTTCCTGGTGCCATCTCGCCTGCATCAGGGTTCCTTCTATGCCCTGCCCCAGTCTCCTCAGCTTTTAAAGCAGCTCTTAATGGTTTCCGGTATGGATCGTTATTTCCAGCTGGCAAGATGCTATCGTGATGAGGATTTAAGAGCGGACCGTCAGCCTGAGTTTACCCAGGTGGATATGGAGCTGTCTTTCGTGGATATGGAAGACGTTTTGGAAGTGAACGAGAGACTTTTACAGTATATTTTCAAGGAAATCTGTCAGGTGGACATTTCTCTTCCTTTACAGAGAATGACCTGGATTGATGCTATGGAAAATTACGGTTCCGATAAGCCGGATCTTCGTTTTGACCTGCCTTTACTGGAGTGTACCGAGGCGGTACGGGGTTGCGGCTTCTCCGTATTCAGCCAGTGCGTAGAAAATGGCGGTAAGGTCAAGGGTATTCTTTTAAAGGGACAGGCCTCCATGCCCAGAAAGAAGATTGACAGCTATGTGGAGCTGGTAAAGGGCTATCAGGCAAAGGGCTTGGCCTGGTTCGGCTACGGGGAAGACGGCTCCGTAAAGTCTTCCTTTGCCAAGTTTATGTCCGAGGAGGATATAAAGAGATTAACAGAGGCTACAGGCTTAGAGCAGGGAGATCTTCTCTTCTTGGTATCCGATGAGAAGAAGCAGGTGGTATGGAACAGCCTTGGAGCTTTACGTCTTGCTTTAGGAAAGGATTTAGACTTAATTCAGAAGGGACAGTGGAAGTTCCTCTGGGTTACCGAGTTCCCCATGTTTGAATATTCCGAGGAATTGGGAAGATATCAGGCCATGCATCACCCCTTCACCATGCCTATGGAAGAAGACCTTCCCTTGGTGGATGAAGAGGATTTGTCCAAGGTTAGAGCCAAGGCCTACGATATTGTTTTGAACGGAACGGAGCTGGGTGGCGGTTCTGTCAGAATTCACCAGTCTCATGTGCAGGAGAAAATGTTGGAAAAGCTTGGCTTTACGAAGGAAAGAGCCACTGAGCAGTTTGGTTTCTTATTGGAAGCCTTTCAGTACGGTGTACCTCCCCATGCAGGTCTTGCCTACGGCTTAGACCGTTTGGCGATGTGGATGGTGGGCGCGGAGAGCATCCGCGATGTCATTGCTTTTCCGAAGGGAAAGGACGGTTCCGATGCTATGATGGATGCACCGGCTGAGGTCTTTGATCCCCAGCAGCTAAAGGATTTGCACATTGCCATTACAGAAGAGTAAGTGCAGCTTATAGCTTTACAAATATTTCCGTGTCTTTTGGACTTTTAAAGAGAAAATAGAGCTAAGCTAAAGAGGAAGATATGCTCAGCCCAAGCTTTGCTTGAGTTTTAGGAGGAATAGGTGAGGAAAGAGGAATTTATTCGGGAACTGGTTTTAGAATTAAAGCAAAATGTTTCGGAACAAGTTATTCTGGAGCAACAACGTTTTTATGAAGAGTACATCCTGACGGAAGTGCGGGGTGGAAAAACCGAGGAAGAAGTTATTGCTTCCCTTTCTGAGCCAAGGCTTTTGGCAAAAAGCATTATTGATGCTGCAGAGGCGGGAGGAGATCATGTAGCCAGAAGCACTCCTTTCCGTTATGCGGAAAGTGAGATTAACTATGCTTCCGACGAAGAAGATTTACAATACAAGGGAGCGGAAGAAGATAGCAGACAGTCTCAATCCTTTAGGGAAAAGACAGGCTATACCCAATATAAAGAAGAGGACATTCGGCAGGATAGACAGTCGGCCTTTGAAAATGCAGGAGGACCCCGTATCATTCCTGTCAGTCCCTTAGGCTGTGTGATTTCTCTTGTGATTTTCTTCCTGATTATCGGGGGAATTATCGCGGTTTTTGCGGGAATCATTTCCGCTTTGGCACCGATTTTACTCCCTGTACTTGCGGTGGCGGTAATCCTTTGGATTTTGGCATACCTTTTTCGATAGGAGGGAAGATGCAAAGAATGGAACTGGTGGTACCCTGCCACTTTGGACTGGAAGCAGTCTGTAAAAAAGAAATTCAGGATTTGGGTTATGATGTGCATACCGTTAGCGACGGAAAGGTGCATTTTATCGGAGATGCGGAGGCTATCGTCCGTGCCAACATTTTCCTGAGAACAGGGGAAAGAGTTTTATTAAAGCTGGGCTCCTTCCATGCGGAATCCTACGAGGATTTGTTTCAGGGTACCAAGGCCCTTCCGTTGGAAGAGTATCTGCCAAAGGATGCCTCCTTCTGGGTGACCAAGGCCGGCTCCGTGAAATCCAAGCTGTTTTCGCCCAGAGATATTCAGTCCGTAATGAAGAAAGCCATGGTTGACCGGATGGCATCCTACTATCATCAGAGTTTTTTTGAGGAGCACGGAGCCAAGTACCCCTTCCGTGTTTCTCTGTATAAGGATGAGGTTTTACTCTGTTTGGACACCAGTGGAGACTCTCTGCATAAAAGAGGCTATCGTTTAAAAATGGGAAAGGCGCCCATTAAGGAAACCTTGGCTGCCTCCCTGATTCTCCTTAGCAAATGGAGAGAGGATGCCCCCTTTGTGGATCCCATGTGCGGTGCAGGAACCTTTCCCATAGAGGCGGCTATGATTGCGGCAAAGATTGCTCCCGGAATGCATAGACATTTTACGGCGGAAGCCTGGGAAAACCTGATTCCTAAAAAGGAATGGGACTATGCTTTGGAGGAGGCAGGGGATGAAATTGACCGTAGCCTATTAGAAAGCAAGAAGAATTCCTATGGAAAAATGGTGGATATTCAGGGCTATGATATCGATCCTGCCATGATTCCGGTTTGCCGTGAAAATGCGGAGCGGGCAGGAGTTGGAAAGCTCATCCATTTTCAGGAAAGAGAAGTGGGGAAGATGTCCCACAGTAAGCGAGGAGGCTTGATTTTAACCAATCCTCCCTACGGAGAGCGAATCGAGGATAAGAGAAATCTGCCTCTGTTATATACGGAGCTTAGAGAGGCTTATGAAGATCTGGATGATTGGCGACTTTGCTTAATCACCGCTTACGAGCAGGCGGAGAAATACCTTGGGAAGGCGGATAAAAACAGAAAGCTTTACAACGGTATGATGAAAACCTATTTTTACCAGTACAATGGTAAAGGGAGAAAATAATGCGGATTTTATTTGCCACCCATAATCAACACAAGTTAAGAGAAATTCAGGAGATTCTGTCTAATTTCCCCGGAACCATTCTCTGTGCCAAAGATTTAGGCATGGATCAGGAGGTAGAGGAAAACGGGACAAGTTTTCTGGAAAATGCGGAAATCAAGGCCAGAGCCCTATATAACTTTGCCAAAGCGCAGGGACTTTTAGAGGAAGATGACCTGGTTATGGCGGATGATTCCGGCCTGTCCATTGAAGCCCTGTCCTTTGGTCCCGGAATATATTCAGCCCGATTTTTGGGGGTGGATACACCCTATCCCGAAAAGAATCGTCGTATCCTGGCCATGATGGAAGAAAGCAGCAGTAAAAGCAGAATGGCCTACTTTAGCTGCGCCATTGTTGCGATTTTTGCGGATGGAAAGCTTTTGCAAACGGAAGCCAGATGCACGGGAGAAATTGCAAAAGAGCCCGGTGGAGAAGAGGGCTTCGGCTATGACCCCATTTTCTACCTTCCGGAATACAGAAAAACCGCTGCTGAGCTTTCTCGAGAAGAGAAGAATAAGGTTTCCCATAGGGGAAAGGCTCTTCGAAAGATGGAAAGAATGATTCAGGAAGAGCAGGAAAAAAGAGATTCTGCCCGCTTTTCGAAAGCAGGGCAGGAGCAGTCGGGAAAAGGCAAGGAAGCAAAGGCGGAGCACAAGGCGGAGAAAGAATCCGGGAAAAAGCCGGAAAAAGAGGAGAATGCCGAAAAGGGACAGGAACTTGTCGAAAAGGGACAGGAAGCTGCTCGGGAAGCGAAGACTAAGATAGCCGGCAGAATCGATCCTTCTTCGGAGGAAAAGATTTTGGTACTTTCCGATAACCATAGAAGACTGGACTATGTGGAAAAGGTTCTTCGTCTGCATCCGGATATATCCATGTGTATTCATCTGGGGGATTCGGAGGGAGAAGGAGAGGTACAGGCGCTTTTGCCTAAGGGCTGTGAGTCCTATTTTGTACAGGGAAACAATGACTTTTTTTCCTATTTGCCCAAGGACGTGGAAGTTCGTATCGGAAAAGAACGATGCTTTTTGACCCACGGCCATCTCTATGGCGTAAACTTCGGCTTGGAGCGTCTTTCGGAAGAGGCAAGAGACAGAAATTGCAGTATGGCATTCTTCGGACATACCCATAAACCCTGTAACAAAGTGGTGAACGGGGTGCATTGTATCAATCCGGGATCCATCAGCTTTCCCAGACAAGAGGATAGAAGACCATGCTATAGCCTGCTGTTTTTGGACCAAAAAGGAAATCTTAGAGTGGAAATGCATAAAATTTAGGAGGATAAAATAATGTACATGGCAGAATTTGTGGAGAGAATGAAGGGAATTCGGATTTGTCCGGTTTTGGTAATTGAGGATAAAAATGACGCCATTCCTCTGGGGAAGGCTTTATTGGAGGGAAAACTGCCGGTGGCGGAGGTCACCTTCCGTACGGCGGCAGCAAAGGAATCCATCGCGCTAATGGTAAAGGAATATCCGGATTTATATGTGGGTGCGGGAACGGTGATTACCCTGCAGCAGTGTAAAGATGCTGTGGAAGCCGGTGCCAAGTTTATTGTAAGTCCTTCCTTTTCCCATGAAGTGGCAGCTTTTTGCAGAGAGAGAGAAATTCCGTATTGTCCCGGCGTTTTGACTCCTACGGAAATCAGCATGGCCATGTCTTATGATATTCCTGTGGTGAAGTTCTTCCCGGCAGGACAGTTTGGCGGCGTACAGACCATCAAGAGCTATGCGGCAGTGTTCCAGAACCTGTATTTTATGCCCACCGGTGGAGTGAATCTTCAGAACATCGGAGAATATCTTTCCTTCTCCAAGGTGCTTTGTGTGGGAGGAACCTGGCTGTGTAAAAAAGAATTTTTGGAAACCAAGGATTTTGCCTTGATTACCAAGAATTGCCTGGAGGCCTATGAATTAAGTCACTAAAGCTTTGCTGTTTTGTAAAGAAAGGAAAGGGGCTATTTTTACGGCTCCTTTTTTGAAATTCAAGCAGAGAAGAAGCCTTTGTAAACAGCGAAAATTTTTTCTTGACAAAGTATTGGGGATTCGCTAATATATGAGAGTCGCACAAAATGCGAAATGATTCAGTAGCTCAGCTGGATAGAGCAACGGCCTTCTAAGCCGTGGGTCGGGGGTTCGAATCCCTTCTGGATCACTTGCGAGACGGTTCTATCCGTAACATGGTGGCCATAGCGTAGTTGGTTATCGCGCCAGATTGTGGTTCTGGAGGTCCCGGGTTCGACTCCCGGTGGCCACCCTATTTTTCTCGCACGAGGTTCTTATCTCATAGGGCCATCGCCAAGCGGTAAGGCACAGGCCTTTGACGCCTGCAGTCGTTGGTTCGAATCCAACTGGCCCTGCTTATGAGACACTAGCTCAGTCGGTAGAGCACTTGACTTTTAATCAAGTTGTCGCGGGTTCGATTCCCGCGTGTCTCATTCCTGAAAGGGAGATATGCGGATGTGGCGGAATTGGCAGACGCGCCAGATTTAGGTTCTGGTGGGCGACCGTGCAGGTTCAAGTCCTGTCATCCGCAGGCTGAAAACAAGGTTTTCGTGAGGATTGTGATAGAGGAAGTATCCTTTATCACTTTTTTTGTATCCGGAAAGACTGGTCTTTTTTGAAGAAAAGCCTTATGCTATAGAAAATCTATAGACGAAGGAAAGGAAGAGAATCGTTTGAGAACAGAGGATACAAGTACAAAGGACAGTGTAAGTGAAAATAATGCTAAGGCTTTGATTCGGAAGGCGCTTCAGGCCAGAAGAAAAGCCTATAGTCCCTACTCTCATTTTCAGGTAGGCGTAGCTTTGGAAACAGATTCAGGAGAAGTATTTTTAGGCTGTAATGTGGAGAATGCTTCCTATGGAGCCAGCAACTGCGGAGAAAGAACCGCCGTGTTTAAGGCGGTCAGTGAGGGCTATAAGCATTTTCGGAGAATCGCCATAGTAGGAGGCATGAAGGATAGTGAAGAGCTTTCCTACTGTATGCCCTGCGGTATATGTCGTCAGGTGATGGCGGAGTTTGTGGATTTACAAAGTTTTCAGGTCATTTTGGCAAAAAATGAAGAGGAGTATCATATTTATACTCTTGCAGAGCTTCTTCCCCATGCCTTTTTGCCGGAGGCTCTGGAGGACTAAGCAGTTGTTTTAGGGACAGTCCTTTATTTTGGAGATAGTTTTTGCAGTTACAAGATCGAAAAGTTCATAAAGATTGAAAAAAGTAGTATGGGAAGCGGTAAGTATTGCTTCTATCAAAGATACTTCTATCAAAGATACTTCTATCAAAGATAATATTATTTAGTCGACAATCAAGGAGGATAGTATGGGAACAGCACACAATGAAGCAGAGTTAGGGCAGATTGCAAAGACCGTTTTAATGCCGGGGGATCCCCTTCGGGCCAAGTTTATTGCAGAGAACTTTTTGACGGATGTAAAGTGTTTTAATACGGTGAGAAATATGTTGGGCTTTACCGGAAAATACAACGGAAAGGAAGTTTCCGTGATGGGGGCGGGAATGGGGATGCCCTCCATCGGCATCTATTCCTATGAGCTTTTTAACCACTACGATGTGGATGCCATTATTCGTATCGGTTCCGCAGGGGCTTTACAGGAGGATATTGAGCTGAAGGATGTGGTTATGGCCATGGGTGCCTGCACGGATTCTCGCTACAGCTATCAGTATGAACTACCGGGTGACTTTGCTCCTATCGCAGACTACTCCTTACTGGAGAAAGCGGTGGGAACAGCCAGAGAATTAAAGATTCCTGTTAAGGTAGGAAATGTGGTTTCCTCCGATGTTTTCTATAATGGCTATACCAAGGCCAACGAAAAGTGGGCAAGCATGGGTGCCCTTTGCGTGGAAATGGAGGCTGCAGCCCTTTATATGAATGCGGCAAAGGCCGGCAAGAAGGCTTTGGCCATTCTTTCCATTTCCGACCATATCTTAAAGAGGACAGAGCTTTCTCCGGAAGAGAGAAAGGTTGGCTTTAAGGATATGATGGAGATTGCATTACGTTTGGTATAAAGATTTTGTGCTATGTTTGGCATAAATATTTTGTGTTATGTTTGGCATAAAATATTTAGAGTATGTGTTGCATAAGGAGTTTCCATGATTAATTATTCAGAAGATGAACGCTGTTATCATATCGGCGTGAAAAAGGGAGATTTGGGGAAATATGTTCTCCTTCCCGGAGACCCAAAGCGTTGTGAAAAGATTGCGAAATATTTTGACAATCCGGAATTGGTGGCAGACAGAAGAGAATACGTAACTTATACCGGTACTCTTCTGGGAGAAAAGGTCAGTGTCTGTTCCACCGGTATCGGCGGACCCTCCGCTTCTATTGCCCTGGAAGAGCTTAGTACCTGCGGAGGAGAGATTTTTATCCGTGTAGGCACAGCGGGAGGGATGGACCTTTCGGTAGAAGCAGGAGATTTGGTGATTGCCCAATCTGCAATCCGTATGGAGGGAACCTCCAAGGAGTATGCCCCTATCGAGTGGCCGGCCACAGCAGACTTCGAGCTGACTAAAGTGCTGGAAGAGGCGGGAAAAAAGCTTTCCGCAAAAACCCATGTGGGGGTAGTACAGTGTAAGGATGCCTTTTATGGACAGCATAAGCCGGAGGACTTACCGGTCTCCAAGGAATTGCTGGAAAAGTGGGATGCCTGGTGCAAATTGGGCTGTAAGGCATCGGAAATGGAAAGTGCGGCATTGTTTACGGTTGGAGCCTACCTGCGAAAACAGGTGGGAACCGTTCTTTTTGTGGTATCCAACCAGGAGAGAGTAAAGGCCGGGCTTTCCAACGAAATTTTACACGATACGGATTTGGCGATTCAGACCGCCATTGAGGCCGTAAAGCTCCTGATTCAAAGGGAGAAAGAGAGAAAGTAGGAAAGATGAAATTTAAAAGAATATTTTTGATTGTTTTAGATTCTTTAGGCATTGGAAATGGCAAGGATGCAGCAAAGTTTGGAGACGAAGGCACGGATACCTTCCTTCATATTACGGAAAGGATGCCCTCATTTTCCATTCCTAATTTGGAAAAGCTGGGCATGGGAAATTTAAAAAGCTTAAAGGGGGTTTCTCCGGTAGAAAAGCCTTTGGCGAAGTACTATGCCTTAAATGAAGCCAGTAACGGTAAGGACACCATGACCGGACACTGGGAAATGATGGGGATAAAGACGGAAAAGCCCTTTATTACCTTTACCGACACCGGCTTTCCTCCTGCATTAATTCAGGAATTGGAAGAGAAGACCGGAAGAAAAGTGATTGGAAACAAGGCAGCCTCCGGTACGGAAATCATTGAGGAGCTGGGAGAGGAGCAATTAAGGACCGGAAGTATGATTGTCTATACTTCTGCGGACTCCGTATTGCAGATTGCCGCCCCGGAAGATCCCAAGTATTTTGGGCTGGAGGAACTGTATAAGGACTGTGAAATCGCCAGAGAAATCACTATGAAGGACGAATGGAGGGTTGGAAGGGTGATTGCCAGACCCTATGTAGGGGAGAAAAGGGGAGAGTTTAAAAGAACCTCCAACCGTCATGACCTGGCCCTAAAGCCACCTACAAAAACCGTTTTAAATTACCTGGAAGAAGCAGGACTTTCCGTAATTTCCATTGGAAAAATCAACGACATTTTCGTGGGAGAGGGCATCAATAAGGCGATTCACTCCCGTTCCTCTGTGGAAGGAATGGAACAGTGTATTGCCCTGGCAAAGGATGAGGATTTTCAAGGACTTTGCTTTGTAAACCTGGTGGATTTTGATGCTCTTTATGGGCATAGAAGAGATCCCATTGGTTACGGAGAAGAAATTCAGCGCTTTGATGAGAAGCTGGGAGAATTACTTTCTGTTTTGAAAGAGGGTGACCTTCTGATGTTGACTGCAGACCATGGAAACGATCCCACATTTTCCGGATCGGATCATACCAGAGAACAGGTTCCTCTTTTGGTTTATCATAAGGGAATTGCAGGGGGACAAGGAGAAGAACAGGATAGCTTCGGCGTTATCGGTGCCAGTGTTGCGGAAAACTTCTCCGTAGCATTACCTTCAGAGTTAATTGGAAAGTCCCTTTATAAGGAGTTTTAGAAAGAAATGAAAACAGAGAAAGACTATATGAAGATGGCTCTTTCCCTGGCGAAAAAGGCAGCGTCCCGGGGGGATGTACCCATCGGGGCGCTGATTGTTTATGACGGGACAAAGCCGGATTCTCCCATGGGAAGACTTTGCCAAGAAAAGGGTATTCTTCCGGGAACGATATTGGGCAGAGGCTATAACCGGAGAAATCAAAAAAACAATGCCCTCTATCATGGAGAAATTTTAGCCATCGAGAAGGCCTGTAAGAAAATAGGAGACTGGCGCTTGGAAGATTGCACCCTCTATGTGAATTTGGAGCCCTGTCCCATGTGTGCGGGAGCTATTTTACAGGCTAGAATTCCCCGTCTGGTCTTTTCTCTTCGGAATCCTAAAGCCGGCTTCTGCGGTTCTCTATTAAATGTTTTACAAATGAAGGAACTAAACCATAGAGTGGCGATTCGGGAAAATGTGCTGGAGGGGGAGGCGAGAGATTTGCTTTCCCATTTTTTTAGCTCTATGAGAGAGAAGAAAAAGGACAATTGATCAAGAAAGAAGCGGGAATGCATTTTCGGGGAAAGACAGTGCTTTATGCAAATACTTAGGATAGAAAATGCTTAGGATAGAAAATGCAAAAAAGGGAATTTTTCTAATGAGACGGGAGAAAGTATGGAAAGAAGAGGAATATTAATCTGTGCCGGATATTTTTATGGCATTCCTTTTCCTTTAAGGAAGGAGGATCTGATTATTGCAGTGGATGGAGGCTTCCGATACTGTCAAGAGGAAGGCATTACCCCTTCTTTGATTTTGGGAGATTTGGATTCTTTGGCTGCAAGCCTTCCGGAAAATCTTCCTCCTGTAGCGTATAATATCTTTTCGGAAAATCCGAAGGAAAAGGCGGAATTTCTTTCAAAGTCCTCTTTCCAGGGAATTCCCTTAAAGCAACTTCCCGTGGTGAAAAATGATACGGATCTTTTAGCGGCCATTAAGCTTTGCCTGGAAGAGGAAATCCGGGAAATCCATATCTTTGGAGCTTTAGAGGGAAGGCGCTTTGATCATAGCCTTGCCGCATTACAAAGTCTGGCCTTTCTTACGGAACAAAAGGCCAAAGGATATTTATATGGAAAAGAAGAGCTCATTACGGCACTTCAGGATGGAAGTCTGCATTTTCCGAAAGGAATGCAAGGGACTTGCTCCGTATTTTCCTATTCCGAAGAGGCTAGGGGAGTAGAAGAAAAAGGACTTCTATATCAGATCGATAAAGGCTGTTTAAAGAACAGTTTTCCTATAGGGGTGAGTAATGCCTTTACAGGAGAAGAGGCGGAGATTTCTGTGGAAAAGGGAATGCTTTTTGTGAGCTATGGAATAGAAAATCTGTAAGCTATGGAATAGAAATTCTTACTTGCAAGCCTAGGTGCCCTTTGCTATAATTTTTTTACAGACTTGGCTGGGGCGTTCGAGTCCACACAATTTGAACCTACAAATATGACATACGGGATTCCGATATTTGCGATTAGGATAGCAAGCCTTCCGTCCTGCGGTTAAGGATCCTTGAGAAATCCGTGAGGTAACCCACCTGGCTTTATGCTAGGAGTCAAACGTGTGGTACGGCGCTTTGGTGAGTCTGATTTTTTTGTATTCAGGCTAAGGTAGAGTACTTAGCTTTTATTGTTTATACTAAGCCTGGGGCTTATTTTTATAGTATATTAAGCCGGAGTACCCGGCTTTTATATGTAGTAATAAGCGGTAGTGCAGGGAAAAGAGATAGATGTATAGAACGGTGTATTCAGAATCGTTCTTTTTAGGAGAATGGAGCCATGAAAAGGGAAAATTGGACAGAACAAATCAAGTGGGGAATTACTGCCTTTTTGGTATTGGCAGCAACTTCCCTACTTTTTATTATAGTGAGCCATTTAGAGACTATAAACAAAAACTTTAATTTATTTATTCAGATTCTGATGCCCATTATTTATGGAGCGGTTTTAGCCTATTTAATGAGCCCGGTATATAACTTTGTGGTAAAGATATCGGAAGTTCTTTTAGTAAAGCTATTTCGCAAAAAAAGTAAAAAGCAGAGTACCGCAAGCAGTTTTCTTGCCACTATTTGCAGCTTATTGTTTCTGACTCTTATTGGAGGAAGTCTGGTGTCTCTTTTGATTCCGGAGCTGACAAAGTCTATCTATAACTTATATATGACTTTACCGGATGCCATTAATCGCTCCTATGAAAGAATCCAAACCCTGCTGACCAATTATCCCGAAGCCAGAGAGTATGTAGAAGATTTGTATACGGAAATCAGCGCCTTTTTCAGTAGTAAACCGGAAAGTGCCCAGACGATTTTGGGACATATACAAAATATTGCCGCTTTTTTCCGGGATGGTATTTGGAATACCTTTACGGTGGTTAAGAATATCTTAATCGGTTTGATTGTGATGGTTTACCTTTTAAACCTGAAAAAGACCTTGAAGCTACAATTCAGAAAGCTCCTTTTTGCTATCTTTTCCAAGGAAAAAGCGAAAGGAATTATTGAAGAACTGCAGTATGTTCACAAGATGTTCGGCGGTTTTATTTTGGGGAAAATTATTGACAGTGTGATTATTGGAATTCTAACCTTCTTTGTTTTAAGCATTATGAAGATGCCTTACACCCTGTTGGTTTCCGTAATCATTGGCGTGACCAATGTGGTGCCTTTCTTCGGACCCTTTGTGGGGGCCATTCCCTGTATTATCTTGATTATGTTAAGCAGTCCGTTGCAGGCTCTGTATTTTGCTATTGCCATTTTAGCTATCCAGCAGCTGGACGGAAATGTAATCGGACCGAAGATTTTGGGAGACTCCACCGGACTTTCCAGCTTCTGGGTACTGTTCTCCATCATTCTATTCGGCGGACTTTTCGGCTTTGTGGGAATGATTATCGCCGTACCTTTATGGGCGGTTATTCTGAACAGCATCCGGCGCTATGCCAATAAGCGTTTGGAGAAGAAGCAAATTCCGAATCAAGCAGAATACTTTGAGGATTTGGGGAAAATTTAGACAGCTAAGAAGGAGATAAAATGTTTTCCATCGTTTTTCTACATAGAGTGCTGAAGGAGGGGTAATCTGAGCCCGCCGGTACTTGCTGAAAGCAAGCGAAGCGCAACTTGAAGTTAGTACCGCTGCGAAGGCGAGGTTAGCGGGAGCGTGCCCCTGTTCAGCACTATATGCAGAAAAACCGATTTAAGAACCGATGTATTCCTTCTTAGCTGTCAAAATTTACCCGTATATTCTGTGAGGATTTGCTCCCATATCCTTTGGTTGTAAAAGTTGGGATTTTTGATATAATCATAAAGTTATCGGGGAATTGCCCCTAAGAGGAAAGCGCTTTGCGAGATTTGCTCGCTTTGAGTCTAAAGAAAAATGAAGAAATGGAGATAGCTATGGCAACTTTGTTAGAAAATTGGAGAAATACCGCCTACGGAAACGGAATGAATAAGCAGGAGCAGGAAGCTCTTTGGCAGAAGTATTTTGCTTTGGAGAAGGGATTTTACGAGGAAATCCTGAAGGATCCGAAGAAGGTTTATGAGGGAAGTGTAAAGGAGTTGGCAGAGAAGTTCTCCATCGACCCCTTCATTTTCGTAGGAATTCTGGACGGAATCGATGAGTCTTTAGCAGGCTATCATAATCCTATAGATACTATGGAAGAAGATACCGTTGTTAAGATTCAGATTGATCCGGAAAAGCTGTACTACAACATGGTGGAGGCCAAGGCTTCCTGGCTCTATGAGCTTCCGGCTTGGGATTCCATTTTGACAGAGGAGAAGAGAAAAGAGCTCTATAAGGAGCAGAAGAAGTCCGGAACGGTGAAGAGAGAGAGCAAGAAGATTTATCCAAATGATGCTTGTCCCTGCGGCTCCGGAAAGAAATACAAAAAGTGTTGCATGAGAAAAGACGAAGAAAAAGAGAGAGAATTATTACAAAATGGCTAATGCGGACTATTTGGTAAGAGGGACTGCGGCAGAAGGGCAGATTCGCGCCTTTGCCTGCAGCACCAGAAATACGGCAGAGGAGCAAAGACGAATTCATAATACTTCCCCCATTGCCACTGCGGCTATGGGCAGATTGATGAGTGCGGCTCTGATGATGGGAGTGGAGTTAAAGGGAGAGAAAGACCTGATTACCCTATCCATCAAGGGAGACGGCCCGATGAAGAGTCTTGTGGCTACGGCAGACTCCCATGGCAATGTAAAGGGCGTTTGCGGGAATCCCTATGTGATTCTTCCCGCAAGGGAGGATGGTCACTTAAATGTAGGTGGCGCCGTGGGGAACGGTTTCCTTTCCGTGATCCGGGACAATGGCTTAGGAGAGCCATACGTGGGACAGACTGCCTTAATCAGCGGAGAAATTGCCGAGGATATCAATGCTTACTACAGTATCAGTGAGCAGATTCCTTCTTCAGTAGGCCTTGGAGTCCTGATGAATAAGGAAAATACCGTGGCTGAGTCCGGAGGCTTTATTATTCAGCTTCTCCCCTTTGCAGAGGAAAGTCTTCTGGATAAGCTGGAGGAGAAGTTATCCAAGGTTCATTCCGTTACGGATTTACTGGCAAAGCATACACCGGAGGAGCTTCTGGAGTATTTGTTGGGAGATTTCGGACTGGAAATTCATGAGAAGCGGGAGCTTCGCTATCACTGCAACTGCAGCAGAGAAAGGGTGGAGAAAGCTTTGATTTCTTTGGGAAAGAAAGAGATTGAATCTTTACTTTCCGACCATAAATCCCAGGAAGTACGTTGTGATTTCTGCAATAAGAAGTACATCTTTTCAGAGAATGATTTAGAAGAATTGCTCAACAGATAATTTTTTCACAAGGCTTCTATTTTTCGAGTTTTCTAAAAAAGAGGGATAAAACCATTCAGAAAAAAACCAAAATGCTGGGATTCTTCTAAAAATGCGGTTGACGAAGTGCAGGGGATATGGTATTCTTCCATTGTTGTAATCAATTTCGGTTGCAATTGTTTTTTGGAGGATATAGTAATGAAAGGTACAGTAAAGTGGTTTAACAACCAGAAGGGTTATGGATTTATCTCTGATGAGACAGGAAAGGATGTATTCGTACATTATTCCGGATTGTCCGGAGACGGATTCAAGTCTTTGGAAGAAGGTCAGGCCGTTGAGTTCGAAGTAGTTGACGGAGCTAAGGGACCTCAGGCTACTAACGTAGTAAAGCTTTAATTTTTCTCTTCGGGTTTGAATCATTTTGTAATATAGACGACTTCTCGGGACAGACGGTTAAGTAAGACAGCATGAGAAGAAGGACAGCATTGCAGAAGTATCAAGATGAAAGAAAAGCAAAAGCAGGACGGCGCGTGCGCCGTCCTTTTTCATGTCATAAAAGACGGTATAGCATAATAGAAAAGCATAGTTTTTATTAGCATAGAATAGGAGTTAGGAGGATCATGCAGGATAGGGAAAAAAAGAAAAGCTCCCGGGAAAATGAAATTTCCGGGAAAGTTCCCCAAGGAGCAAGGCGTAGAAGCAGCATTCATCTTAGTATTTATGCCATGTTTTTAGCCATTTCCATGATTTTGGGATATGTGGAGGCTCAGCTTCCTACGCCTATCCCCATTCCGGGAGTGAAACTGGGGCTGGCGAATTTAGTGAATATTATAATGCTGTTTTCCGTAGGACCATTTCCTACAGCGGTAATCGGCTTTTTAAGAATCATTCTTTTATCGCTTTTATTTGGAAATGCTTTGACTCTTAGTTATTCCTTAAGTGGATTTTTATGCAGTTTTTTGATGATGCTTCTGTTTAAAAACTTAGTTCATTTTTCCACAGTCAGTGTTAGCTTGATTGGAGGAATCTTTCATAATATCGGTCAGGTTTTTATGGCGGCTTTTTTGCTAAGAAACACGGCCCTTTGGTATTATCTTCCTTATTTACTGATTGCAGGCTCTGTGGCAGGGGTTCTGATAGGGATTTTAGGGGGGATTTTAATGAAGCGCCTGAAGCCTTTTTTCCGACAATATTTTTAGCAGGGAAATATTTGCAAACGTTCAATGAAAACTCCACTTATGCAAATAAAAAAGAAAATATGCAAAAATATTCAAAAAAGTCCTTGACACTCCCGAATATAAAAGTATAATTATGCACATAAAAGCTTTGCTTTATACATTGCCCGCTATTTGACCGGACAGTAAGGCACTTGCTTTAACAGGCTGAACAGTTTATGAACGGAAAGCTTGTTTGAAATCAGGATGATTAGGTGTATTGAAGGAGGAGAGAATATGAAAAAGTACTTATTGATTGCGGCATTGGCAGGATTGTCTTTGGTAGCTTGCGGCGGTTCCAAAGGAAGTACGGAAGGAACAGCAAAGGGTAGTGAAGCGGGAACAGAACAGGGCAGTCAGGCGAGAGGGTCGAAGGAAACGGATTCGGCTAAGGCGGAAGCAAAGGGCGGTACATTGATTATGGCTACCAATGCGGAATTTCCTCCTTATGAATACCACGAGGGAAAAGATATTGTAGGGATTGATGTGGACATTGCGGAAGCTATTGCAGAAGAGATGGGAATGAAGCTGGAGATTTCCGATATTGCCTTTGATGCCATTATTCCCGCAGTGCAGTCCGGAAAGGCAGATTTTGGTGCAGCCGGCATGACGGTTAATGAGGATCGTTTAAAGAATGTAGATTTCTCCGATTCCTATGCCACCTCTGTACAGAGTGTCATTGTGACAGAGGATTCCAGCATCAGCAAGATTGATGATTTAAAGGGAAAGAAGGTGGGCGTACAACAGGGAACCACCGGAGACCTGTATTCCACAGACGATTTAGGGGAAAAAAGCGTAGAGCGTTTTCCCAAGGGAGCAGATGCGGTTCAGGCCTTACAGGCAGGTAAGGTAGATGCGGTGATTATTGATAAGAATCCGGCAGAGGTATTTGTTTCTCAGAATAAGGGCTTAAAGCTTTTGGACAGTGCTTATGCGGAAGAGGATTATGCTATCTGTGTAAAGAAAGGAAACACGGAGCTGGTAGAAAAGATTAATGCGGCTTTAAAGAAGCTGAAGGATAATGGTAAGCTGGAGGAAATCACAGCGAAGTATATTCAGGCAAAATAAGCAGTTGCTTTGTAATCATTTTGGGTGTCCTGCCTAAGTGGCGGGACATCTCGCTGTAGAGGGGAGTAAAATATGTCATTACAGGAACATCTGTATATGAATCTGGTGCAGGATAAACGCTATCTCTATTTCCTGGAGGGACTGAAAAATACTTTGATTATCACGTTTTTTGCCCTTTTAATCGGTGTAGCTTTAGGCTTTGTCATCGGTATGATAAGAAGTACCTATGACAGAACCGGAAAAGGCAAGATAGCCAACGGGATTTGTCAGTTTTATCTGACCATTATGCGAGGTACTCCGGCGGTAATTCAGCTGATGATTTTTTATTACTGTATCTTTACTTCCCGTATTTTCTCCGGAGTGTTTGTGGGAATTATTGCTTTCGGCCTAAACTCCGCAGCCTATGTGGCGGAAATCATTCGTTCCGGAATCATGTCCATCCCCAAGGGACAGATGGAGGCAGGCCGATCTCTTGGCTTTAGCTATGGGGAGACTATGCGCTATATCATTATGCCACAGGCGGTTCGAAATGTGCTTCCGGCTATCTTTAATGAGTTTATCGTTCTTATTAAGGAGACTGCGGTGGCAGGTTATGTTGCGGTACAGGATTTGACCAAGGCGGGAGACATTGTCCGCTCCAGAACCTATGATTCTTGGACACCGCTACTTACGGTAGCTTTGATTTATCTGATTTTAACCATGTTCTTCTCCTTCCTGGAGAAAAAGATGGAAGAGGCATTCCAAAGAAAAGAAAGGGGATAAGATGGCAGAGGTCTTGATTAAGGTAGAACATCTCCATAAGAAATTCAAAAACCAAGAGGTTTTACATGATATCTCCGTGGAAATCCATAAGGGAGATGTGATTAGTATTATCGGCCCCTCCGGTTCCGGAAAGTCCACCTTTCTCCGTTGCTTAAATGCTTTGGAAAGCCCTACAAAGGGAGATATTATCTTTGAAGGACAAAGCGTATTACGTAGTAAGAATGTAGATGTTTTACGGCAGAAGATGGGGATGGTATTTCAGCAATTTAACCTTTTCCCCCACATGAGCATTTTGGATAACCTGACTCTGGGGCCAAGAAAACTCCTAAAAAAGTCCAAGGAGGAGGCGGAGGAGAAGGCTATGGCTCTTTTAAAAAGAGTTGGTCTTGAGGACAAGGCAGGGCAATTTCCCTTACAGTTATCCGGCGGACAGCAGCAAAGAGTTGCCATTGTACGTGCCCTTGCCATGGAGCCGGATGTAATGCTCTTTGACGAACCCACATCGGCCCTGGATCCGGAAATGGTGGGAGAGGTGCTTCAGGTTATGCGGGATTTGGCAGAGGAGAAGATGACCATGGTGGTGGTGACCCATGAAATGGGCTTTGCCAGAGAGGTTTCCAATCGAGTGCTTTTCTTGGAGGATGGCTATTTTATTACGGAAGCTGCTCCGGAAGACTTTTTCTATCATTGTGAAAATGAACGTGTGCAGAGCTTTTTATCCAAGGTGCTTTAAAGCTTGTAAGGCATATTTTCTTGCGGCGATAAGGTCCTAAAAAATCCCCTCATCAGTCCCTAAGAAGAAGCCCTTGAAAAGCCCTTATAGAGGTGTTAAGCTTAGTCGGCAAACAAATGTTTGCCGGCTTTTTTATGCAAGAAAGATTATAAAGAAAACGGTAGAAGACAAATAGTAAATGCAAGACTGTAGAGAGGTTTGGGAAATACATTGGAAAAGAAGTGGATAAAAATTCGTGGTGCGAATGAGCACAATTTAAAGCATGTGGATCTGGATATCCCCAGAGATTCTTTGGTGGTTCTTACAGGATTATCCGGATCGGGAAAGTCCTCCCTGGCCTTTGATACCATTTATGCCGAAGGGCAAAGAAGATATATGGAGTCCCTGTCCTCCTATGCCAGACAATTCTTGGGACAGATGGAAAAACCGGATGTGGAGCTGATTGAAGGGCTTTCTCCGGCTATTTCCATTGACCAAAAATCCACCAACAGAAACCCCCGTTCTACCGTGGGAACGGTAACGGAAATCTATGATTATCTTAGACTTCTCTATGCCAGGGTAGGAATTCCTCATTGCCCGGAATGTGGAAGAGAAATCAAGAAGCAGACCGTGGATGAGATGGTGGACCTTCTGATGAAGCGGGAAGAGGGGACGAAGATGCAACTCTTTGCTCCCGTGGTGAGAGGAAAGAAGGGAAAGCACGAAAAGCTTTTGGAAAGCGTTCGCCGTTCCGGCTTTGTGAGGGTCAGAATTGACGGCAATATGTATGAGCTGGAAGAAGAGATTGATTTAGAGAAAAATAACCGGCATACCATTGAAGTTTTGGTAGACCGTCTTGTGGTACGGAAGGGAATTGAAAAGCGTCTGACCGACTCCATAGAGCAGGTGCTTTCTTTAAGCAACGGCCTTTTGCTTGTGGACTTTTTAAACGGGGAGGAGCTACGGCTTTCCACCAGCTTTTCCTGTCCTGTGGACGGCAGCAGTATAGAGGAAATCGAGCCCAGAAGCTTTTCCTTTAATAACCCCTTTGGGGCTTGTCCTGCCTGCTTTGGAATAGGCTATAAGATGGAATTTGATGCGGAGTTGATGATTCCGGATGAAACTTTGTCTTTAAATCAGGGAGCCATTTCCGTAATGGGTTGGATGAATTCTAAGGATGAAGGAAGCTTTACTCATGCCATGCTGGTGGCTTTAAGCGAAAAGTACGGCTTTTCTTTGGATACTCCATTTTGTGAGCTTCCGGAGAAGATTCGGAAGATTATTTTCCATGGTACCGGCACGGAAAGTATTACGGTACGCTATGCCTCCCAGTTTGGAAAGGGAAATGTGCACCGTGTGGTATTTGAAGGCTTGCTCAATAATGTGGAAAGACGATATAAGGAGTGCTTTTCCGAGAAAATGAAGCAGGAATACGAGCAGTTTATGCGAATTACCCCCTGTCCCAGCTGTCACGGAGCCAGACTGAAGCCCGGCTCTCTTTCTGTAACGGTGGGAGAGAAGAATATTTACGAGTCCTGTACTCTGCCCTTAGATCAGTTCCACGATTGGATTTCTTCTGTGACCCTCACTGCCATGGAAGAGAAAATTGCAGACCAAATCATTAGGGAGATTAAGGCCAGAAGCAAGTTTATGCTGGATGTGGGACTGAATTACCTAAGCCTTGCCCGTTCTGCCGGCACCCTTTCCGGAGGAGAAGCCCAAAGAATCCGTCTGGCTACTCAGATTGGTTCAGGTCTTGTGGGGGTTGCTTATATTTTGGATGAGCCCAGTATCGGCCTTCATCAAAGGGATAACGATAAGCTGATTGCCACCTTAAAGCGCCTTCGAGATTTGGGAAATTCCGTTATTGTGGTGGAGCATGACGAAGACACCATGCGAGAGGCGGATTTGATTGTAGATATCGGTCCGGGAGCCGGAGAACACGGTGGACAGGTAGTGGCTGTAGGTACTGCCAAGGAGATTATGAAAAATAAGGACTCTATAACCGGCCAGTATTTAAGCGGAAAGAAAAAGATTCCTCTGCCAAAGCAAAGAAGGAGTTTTACGAAAACCTTGGATGTTTACGGTGCCCAGGAAAATAATTTAAAAAATGTGGATGTAAAGATTCCTTTATCCGTATTCACCTGTGTCACCGGAGTGTCAGGTTCCGGAAAGTCCTCTCTCGTCAATGAAATCGTCCATAAGCATTGTGCCAAGGTCTTGAACAAGGCCAAAATGATTCCCGGAAAATTCAGAAAGATGGAGGGCTTGGAAGCCTTGGATAAGGTCATTGACATTGACCAAAGCCCTATCGGAAGAACCCCCCGTTCCAACCCCGCAACCTATACCGGCGTCTTTGACCTGATTCGTGACCTCTTTGCCAGTTCCAAGGATGCTAAAGAGAGAGGATATACGAAGGGGCGTTTCTCCTTCAATGTGAAGGGTGGACGTTGTGAGGCCTGCTCCGGAGACGGTATTGTAAAGATCGAGATGCATTTCCTGCCGGATGTCTATGTGCCCTGCGAGGTTTGTAACGGAAAACGCTACAACCGGGAAACCTTGGAGGTTCGCTACAAGGGAAAGAATATCTATGATGTCTTGAATATGACGGTGGAGGAAGCCTATGACTTCTTTGCCCATATCCCCAGTATTCAACGGAAAATGCAGACTCTTATGGATGTGGGACTTTCCTACATTCGCCTGGGTCAGCCCAGTACGGAGCTTTCCGGAGGAGAGGCCCAGCGAATCAAGCTGGCTACAGAGCTAAGCCGAAGAGGAACCGGAAGAACCCTCTATATTTTGGATGAGCCTACTACAGGCCTACATTTTGAAGACGTACGGAAGCTGGTGGAAATGCTGCAAAGACTGGCAGATGGCGGCAATACGGTTCTTGTGATTGAGCATAATCTGGATGTGATCAAGTGTGCCGACTACCTGATTGATATGGGGCCGGAAGGAGGAAGCGGCGGAGGAACGGTGCTTTGTACCGGCACCCCGGAAGAGGTAGCGGAAAATCCGCTATCCTATACCGGAAAATATCTAAAGAGATACTTGAATTAGCGAAATTTGGCCAATGTGGTATTTGAGCCGGCTGAAACTACGGTGGAAAATCCTTTTCTGAACCGATATAATAGATGAAATAGTATTTCAGCAGGAGATGAGCAGAGAAAGAGAGGACAGGAAATGAGCGCAGATTGTATTTTTTGTAAGATTGCCAATGGAGAGATTCCTTCCGGAACGGTGTATGAAGATGGGGATTTTCGTGTGATTTTGGACATATCCCCGGCTGCAAAGGGACACTGTTTGATTCTGCCGAAGAAGCATGGAAAGAATCTTTTGGAGATGGAGGACGGGGTACTGGCCAAGGTTTTCCCATTAGCGAAAAAAATCGGACAGGCTATGGTAAAGGCTACCGGTGCCAAGGGCTTTAATGTGGTACAAAACAACGGAGAAGCGGCAGGCCAGACAGTGGAGCATTTTCATGTGCACATCATTCCCCGCTTTGATGCAAAGGACAGCATGGTTTTATGGACTCCTCTTTCTTATGAGGAGGGAGAACTGGAACAGGTAAAGGAAAGCATTGTAAAGGAGATTCATGGCTAAGATTGTATTAACAGGGGGAGGCACCGCGGGACACGTTACCGCAAATCTTGCCCTGATTCCCGGTTTAAAGGAAAGGAAGCACCGGCTTTTTTATATCGGTTCGGAAAAGGGAATAGAAAAAGAATTGGCGGAAAAGGCAGGACTTCCCTACTACGGGATTGCCACAGGAAAGTTTCGGAGATACTTTTCTTTACAGAACTTTACCGACCCCTTTAAGGTCATCGCAGGATTTTTTCAGGCCAGAAAATTCCTGAAAAAAGAAAAAATCAATCTGGTTTTTTCCAAGGGAGGATTTGTTGCGGTACCGGTGGTCTATGCAGCGGCAAGCCTTGGGATTCCTGTGATTTGCCATGAGTCGGATATGACACCGGGACTTGCCAATAAGCTGACCATTCCCTTTGCTAAAAAAATCTGTTGTAATTTTCCGGAAACCCTAAATTATCTACCCAAGAAAAAGGCGGTTTTTACCGGTGCCCCCATTCGAGAGGAGCTTCTACAGGGAAGTCGGGAGAAGGGGATAGAAAGAGCCGGATTTTCCGGAGAGAAGGAGATTTTACTGATTATAGGTGGCAGCATGGGCTCCCAGGCGGTAAATCAGGTGATTCGAAAGCATCTGGATCAGCTCTTGAAAGATTGGGATATTCTTCATGTTTGCGGAAAGGGAAATGCCGATGAAGGCCTAAAGAATAGGACTGGCTATCAGCAATATGAATATGTCCATGAGGAGCTTGCGGATTATTATCAGGCGGCAGACTGTGTTATATCCAGAGCAGGAGCCAATGTGATTTGTGAGCTATTGGCTTTGGAAAAGCCCAACCTTTTAATTCCCTTACCTAAGGGAGCATCCAGAGGAGACCAGATTTTAAATGCAGAGTCCTTCCAAAAGCAGGGATATTCTTTGGTGCTTTCTCAGGAAGAGGCGGAGGCGAATTTTTCCAAGCTTTATGCATTACTAAAGGAACTGAAGGATAATAAGGCAAAATTCCAAGAAGCCATGAGAAACAGTAAGGAAAAGAACGGAAGAGAAAATGTTTTACATCTGATTGATTCTTTTTTGTAATTCTTTCTTTTGGAAAAAATCGATGCAGTTCAATTTTTCAAATTATTCAAATTTTATTAAAAGCCATAAAAGGGTATATCATAAGCTGTAAAAAGGAGGGGGAAGATGATAGGGATTATCGGAGCCATGGAAGAGGAAGTGGCAAAGCTTAAGGAGCTCTGTGAGGACAGGGAAGAAATCCAAAAGGGTCCATACTTCTTTGTAAAGGGAAAGCTTTCCGGAAAGGAAGTAGTACTATGTAAAGCCGGAATCGGAAAGGTTAATGCAGCAGCTTGTACCCAGGCTTTAATTGATACTTTTTCTCCAAGTCAAATCCTAAATACCGGCGTGGCAGGAGCCATTGCGGAGGAAATCCATGTTTTGGATCTTTTGGTTTCCAAGGATGCAGTGCAATATGATATGGACGCCACGGAATTCGGATACCCTTTAGGACAGATTCCCAGAGAAGAGGATTTGGCCTTTCCGGCAGAGGAAAAAATGATTGAGAAGGCATTAGCAGTGGGGAAGACCATGCAGGACTTCCATACTTTTCTGGGTAGAGTAGCTACCGGCGACTGCTTTGTTTCCTCTCAGGAGAAAAAGGAATTTTTACGGAAGGAGTTCCAGGCATCCTGTTGTGAGATGGAAGGGGCGGCTATTGCCCAGATTGCAAGAAAAAATGGAGTTCCTTTCTTGATTTTGCGCTTTATTTCCGATGAAGCCAACACTAAAGCACCTATGACTTATACAGAATTTGAGAGAAAAGCTATTGCACAAAGTGTAGACTTTGTCTTAGAATTCTTAAAGTAAGTTTTTCTTACAAAATAAGAAATAAAGTTAGAGTTAACGGTGTATTTTTTTAGGATACACTGTAGGGGCTAAGAAGAGACGGTTTCACGATATATTCGTAAACCATCTCGGAAGAACTACCCTCTGAAGGAATAGAGGGAAAAGGAGAAGGAGGCTATATGCTACAATTTGATTTATCCAAGGCAAGAAAATTCGTCAGTGAAGAGGAGATGGAGAACTTTAAGAGCCAGACCCTTGCGGCAAGAGATACTCTTTTGTCCGGTAAAGGTGCGGGAAATGATTTCTTAGGTTGGATTTCCCTGCCGGCGGACTATGATAAGGGAGAGTTTCAGCGAATTCAGAAGGCGGCAAAGAAGATTCAGGAAGATTCCGATGTTCTCTTGGTAATCGGTATCGGAGGTTCCTACTTAGGGGCTCGTGCAGCCAATGAGTTTTTAAACCATAGCTTTTACAATGAATTAAAGAAAGAGGACAGAAAGACTCCGGAAATTTATTATGTGGGAAATAATATTTCTTCCAAGTATATTCTGCATTTACAGGATGTATTGAAGGGAAAGGATTTCTCTATCAATATCATTTCCAAGTCCGGAACCACTACAGAGCCTGCCATTGCCTTTAGAGTATTTAAGGGATTGTTGGAAGAGAAGTATGGAAAGGATGAGGCTGCAAAGCGTATCTATGCCACCACAGACCGGGCTAAGGGCGCTTTAAAGAACCTTGCCGATGAAATGCATTATGAGGAGTTCGTGGTACCTGATGATATCGGCGGACGTTTTTCTGTACTGACTGCAGTAGGCCTACTTCCCATTGCCGTAACAGGGGTGAATATCCAGGAGCTTATGGATGGTGCCAATGCTATGCGGGAAAGACTGCTTTCTGCTGACTACAAGGAGAACCCTGCTTTACAGTATGCGGCTGCCAGAAACATCATGCTTCGTAAGAATAAGAAGATTGAGATTTTGGTAAACTATGAGCCATCCTGCCACTACCTTTCCGAGTGGTGGAAGCAGCTGATGGGAGAATCCGAGGGTAAGGATCATAGAGGCTTGTTCCCCTCTTCCGTAGACTTTACGACAGACTTACACTCCTTAGGACAGTTTATTCAGGAGGGAAGTCCCCTGCACTTTGAAACTGTTTTGGAAATCGAGAAGTCCAAGGAAGAGATTGTGCTGGAGAAGGAAGATATTGACACAGACGGCATGAACTATCTTGCAGGAAAGACCGTGGATTTTGTCAATAAGGCTGCCATGAAGGGAACAATTCTGGCCCACAGTGATGGAGATGTACCGAACTTTATCGTGAAGATTGACGAGCAGAGTGCCAGAACTCTGGGAGAGGTATTCTACTTCTTTGAGTTTGCCTGCGGTGTTTCCGCTTATCTGAACGGGGTAAACCCCTTTAACCAGCCGGGAGTAGAGAGCTACAAGAGAAATATGTTTGCCCTCTTAGGAAAGCCGGGATACGAAGAGCTGGCAAAGGAATTGGCAAATAAGTAATGTTAATTGTTATAGGGCTGTAAAAATCAAAATAGTTTTCAAAGCAATATAGGTCTAAATTTGGGGCACGCTCTCGCTAGCTTCGCCACGTATCGGATACTAAGCGAAAAACTTCGATTCTCTTGTTTTTCGTAAGTACCGACGGGCTCAGACTACCCCTCATTTAGACCTATATTGCCGAAAATCTATTTAATTTTGATTTTTCACAGCCCTTATTCTTCGATTACTTCTATGCTAAAGCTGTCAAAGGGAATATCCTCCATAAAGGAATCCTCCATAAATACGGTCTTACTTCTTTGTTTAAACTCCTCAATTCGGGCAGGCAGCCAGATGGGAACGGCCAAATCCAGATGCTGACAAATTTCTTCCAGGGCTTTAAAAACTTTCTCGGTTCTACTGCCGGGGCCTTCCTGCCGGGAAACGCAGGAAGCCAATATTTTATTATCCTTCCTCAGGGTACCACTCATACGAAACATAAAAACTTCTTTAAACATCCTTTCTCTATACGGAAACAGAAAAATAAACAAGTCTTTTGACTATAGCTTTTCAAATGAGATAAAGCAATCCCCCAATTTATACTTCCATACAGCAAAAAATATAAATTCCTATAAATCGATATTTCTGAAAGAAGAGGGAAGTGATATTTCTGAAAGAAGAGGGAAGACTCTTTACGGAGACTATCTTTTTTGTTATAAAACCCGTCTTTGACAGTTGTGAAAGAGTCAAGAGCCCATAAACGGTGTAATTACGCCATTTATGAGCTCTTGTTTTCTCTTTGAATTCTAGCAATATTTCTACTTTCTCGTTGCTGTTAAAATCTTTTTTATATCTCTTTGAGATACAATCTCGTAATCCGTTCTAAAACCAAATGTGTCGTGGAGTTTGTCTGTAAGGTCGGTTCGTGTATACTCAGGGATATATCCTTCACCGGGAGCTATCAGCATGTTCATTTCTTTCAGTGTTCTTATAATGCTTTCAGTGGTATAACTCTCACCTAACTTCTTCTCCAGAATGCGATAAAGAATCAGGGCAGTGAAGCAGGTAATAGATGGTCTGATTCTTCGATTTTGATACAGATACTTTCATGACGCAGCCCCTCCATGCGCCCGTTATACCACATATAGCTGAATATAGCCGGTGTATATTTGATAAAATCTGACAAAAAAATACAGGCTTTTCAAGGCCTGATGAGATTTTGGAACTATTTAACTGTCAAACTACCGAGCTGAATAATGGGAACGTGTCTACTTATATTGACTGCTACAGGTTGGAAATCCGAGAATCTAGGTTGACAAACAATCATAAAATATTATAATAAAAACTGACTGAAGTCAGTCAATATATATATATGAGGTAGAATTTATATGGCAAAAACTAAAGAAGAAAGACGCAATGAAATCATTGAGACAGCTGGAAAGCTGTTTGAGGAGAAGGGATATGAGCAGACACAAGTACAGGATATTGTCAATGAAATTGGAGTAGCAAAGGGACTTTTCTATTATTACTTCAAGTCAAAAGATGAAGTAATGGAGGAGCTGGCAGATAGATATGCAGACGCGATAATAGATGCTGTCAATAAGTTGATAGATAAGGATATAAGCACCTTTGACAAAATCAATCGTATTTTTCAAATTTTTATTGATTCGGCAGAAAAAAAGTTTGGCATATTTATGGGAATTCTAAATGTGAAAAACGGTATAACACACGAGAGGATTTTTTTCAATGTTGGGAAAAAAATGGTTCCTCTTGTAACAGAACTTATACTTTCTGGAAATGATAATGGAGAATGCAACTGCAGCGATCCAAATTTTATCACTGAGTTTTTGGTTTCAGGATTGTTTAATATCATGAATCAAATTTCTCCAGATGAGAAGATCGATTATTTGAAGGAAAAACTACCAACGATCAAGACAATGATTCTTAAACTATATAATTTTGCTGAACAGAAGGAGAGCAAATGAGTAGAAATTACGTATACACAGAATTAACAAATGCCATTGAACAGGCGATGCTGGTAGGCGGTCTTGAGTCAGAAAGTACGCAAATATCTCATTTCATTGCTGAGCATGGTGAACGTTTCCATTTTGATTCCTAAAGAAGCATATATTAGAAGCGCTTCCTGCTATTCAAGAAAACAAAATATATACGGGAAGTGATGACGGAGCTCTTGTTAATGCAGCAGTACCTTATGCTATTGATAAGGCGATTAGTGAGGGGAAAATTAAAAAGAATTCGAAAGTACTAATCTATGCTGCCGAAAATACACAATGGCAACATGCTCTAATTTATGTTAAGTGGTAGATTGTATTCTTTACATAGCGAGGTGAATATATTGAAAGCAGTTACATTTGAGAATGTATCAAAGACATATAATGTTGGTGACAGCGAAGTAACGGCACTTGATCATGTTAGCTTAAGCATTGAAGACGAAAGTGTCACTGTGATTTTAGGACCGAGCGGATCTGGAAAGAGTACGATGCTCAATCTTATAGGTGGCATGGATAGAGCCTCATCTGGGTGCATACGGGTGTCAGATACCGATATTTCAAAGCTCAATGAATTTGAACTAACCGAATACAGAAGGAAAAAGATAGGATTTGTTTTCCAGTTTTACAATCTGATACCATCACTTAATGCACTAGAGAATGTCAGTATTGTGGCTAAGATGACGTCACATTCGTTTGACGCAAAGGAAATGATCCGTAGTGTCGGGCTGGAGGATAGATGTCAGCATTTTCCTGATGAACTTTCAGGCGGAGAAATGCAGCGCTTGTCTATCGCGCGTGCCATATGTAAAAATCCGGACATTCTTCTCTGTGATGAGCCAACAGGAGCTCTGGACAGCGCTACAGGAAGGAGTGTACTTCAACTTCTTACGGATATGGCCAGGAAATATAACAAAACCGTAATCATAGTGACGCATAATGCTTCTATTGCGCTATGCGCTAATGAAGTGATACACCTAAAGGACGGTAGGATCGAATTTTCTGAGAAAAATGAAAAACCTTTGAAGGTTGACGAGGTAAACTGGTAATGGGTACACTGTTTCGTAAAATGCTTCGTGACATCTGGCGACTGAAATCTCAGTTCCTGTCGATATTTATCATGTGCGCTCTTGGAATGCTGATATACTCAGGTATCGAGGGAGTATGGAACGGTATGGAGCAGGAAGAGACTGCCTATTTTAAGGATTCAAATCTGGCAGATATCTGGATCAGTGGTCTCGGATTTGACAATGATGATATTGGACAGATCAAAGAGCTTGATGGGATAAACGAAACCCAGCTTTCTGCTGTAGAAAGCGCATATCTGGATAGCGATTCCAATGTCAATATCTGTCTTATATCCAACAAAGACAATAAAATATCAAAGCCTTTATGTATTAACGGAAATGAATATAAGCCAACAGAAGACGGCATCTGGCTGGATAAAGATTATGCAGACAATAAGAAAATCCATGTTGGTGACCAGATTCAGATATACTACGGTGAAAAAAGTCAAAAGTTAGAAGTTAAGGGATTGGTCTACAGCCCTGAGTATATCTGCTATACAGGTTCATCTACATTCATGGTGCCAGATCATTCGAAATATACCTATGGATTCATATCAGCAGATACTCATTCTCAGATAGTCCCTAATGCAGCCTATAATCAGATAAAAATTACTACAAATAATATAACTGACGTGGATTCACTGCGCTTAGATCTGAAAACTATTCTCAATGATAAATATATGATGTGTTATGACAGAACGGAATACACACCTGTATCTTCATACATAAATAAGATCGGGCAGATAAAAAAGATGTCTGTCATGTTTTCACTCGTATTTTTTCTTCTGGCACTCCTTACCATTTACACAACTATGACAAGAATTGTCAGGAAGCAGCGTACACAGATCGGAATATTAAAGGCGCTTGGTTTTCATCCTCTTCAGATCCAGCTACATTATGCTGTTTACGGACTTGTCATCAGTATTCCAGCAGCATTACTGGGCTACGAGCTTGCACCACATACAGTAACCCCTGTCCTTCTTTCTTTGCAGAAAAAGTTTTACAGCATGCCTGAATGGCTGGGGCGTAATTCGTATTATTCAGTAATCCTTATTGTACTGCTTATCACTATCTGTACATTATCTGCCTGGATCTCATGCAGATCTATCGTAGTTGAGGCACCGACTGATTTGCTCCGTGATTCTGGCAGGCAGAGTCAGAAAAAGGTCTTTGCTGAACATTTTAAAGTTCTGTGGAACAGACTGAGCTTTGACTGGAGATGGATCATCCGAGATGCAGGACAGAACAAAGTTCGTACAGCAATAGGAATTGTAGGCGTTTTAGGGAGCATGATGCTTCTGATGGCAAGCTTCGGATTAAAAGACACTATCAACATCGTAAACAGTGAGATTTATGGCAGGCAATACACTTATTATGAAAAGTTAAATCTCAGTATGTCTCCAACAGAGGATGAAGTCAAAAAAATAGAATCTCTTCTGTCAGGCGACTGTCAGTGGGTAAGCGAACAGTTATGTGAGGCGAAAAGCTCAATGTCTGTTCATTCTGAAAGTCTGTTTATTATTGGTCAGGGTTATTTTTTCACGACATATGATACTGATGGAAATGTGCTGGGACTACCTGTTGATGGAATAATTCTATCCAGTTCTTCAGCCAGGGATCTGAATGTGAAAGAAAACGGATTTATCAGCGTACTTATAGCGGGAAAGAGAAATTATCTGAAGGTCTCCCAGATTGCAGATATAAACAGCCCTCAGGGAATATTTATGTCGCAGTCATACTGGGAATCGCTTGGCAATACATTTACAGCCAGCGCATTATTGGCAGATGACAACATGAATCTGGACGATGTGAGGCAGATGTCTGTTATCAAAGATTCAGTCAAGTTGAAGAAACAATACAGTGAGTCCGAGGAATTGCTGGACAGCGTTCAGGGAGTAATCATACTTCTGATTGCAGCAGCCATTCTTCTAAGTGTTGTGATCCAATATAATCTCGGATTATTGAACTTTACAGAAAAATACAGAGAATATGCCACACTTCGTGTTCTCGGCAGCTACAATACAGATATAAAGAGTCTTATCTTTAAAAGCAGCCTGATCCCCATGGTGACAGGGTGGATAATTGGCTCGATTGCTGGATGGTATTTTCTTGGACTATATGTCAGAACAGTCTCAACAACCACGATTTCATATTCACCTCATTTACGATTGATATCATATATAATTGTTTCATTAATCGTCGTAGGCTGCTCTCTTTTAATCCAGCTTATGGTATGCAGGTTAACAGCACATATAGATATGGTCGAATCGTTGAAGTCGGTCGAATAAAATGCTGTCTTAAGAAAAAATAACCGCCGTCTGCGGATATTTAAAATCCGGTGCAAGATTACCGCACCGGGTTAACTGCATAAATCTTTTGTCTCCTGGTTCCCTGCGTTTGGGCAGAATAAATTCTTTCCAGTCTCATGTCACTTAGCTCCCGTCTTTGACAGTTGTGAAAGAGTCAAGAGCCCGTAAACGGCGTAATTACGCCATTTATGAGCTCTTGTTTTCTTTTTATAATCCGGAAACATTCTTCAATCTGCCATCGCTTTTGATTAATACTTATAATCGTTGCCACATCATCTTCCAGGTTTGTACATACGGCATAGAAACCGTCATAACGTTCCTCTATAAATTTCTATAAATCGATATTTCTGAAAGAAGAGTGAAGTGATATTTCTGAAAGAAGAGGGAAGAGTCTTTACGGAGACTATCTTTTTTGTTATAAAAGAATGGATAAGTACTGGAAAATTGCAAAATATTTTCTTTTAGACCAGGAGGCCAATATGGGATTAGAGCAGGAAAATCCGGTTTTATTTTTAGAGCAGGCGAAAGAAGCGGTAAAGCAACTGGAGGACTGTAAGCTCCAAGCGGAATCAGCTTTAGAAAGAGAAAAGCAAGGAAAACTTGACTTTGAGCAGGAGACAGAAGCCCTAAAGCAAAAGATTGAAAAAACGATTCAAGAGCGTAAGAAGGAACTGGAAAGCAGCTATGACCAGCAGCTGTCTCAAAGTGACGGAAAAATCAAAAAGGTTCAAGAGGCCAGAGAAAAGGCTAAAAATAAGGGAATCAAGGAGAGGGTAGCGGAAGAATCCGCCCCTTTGAAGCAGGAAAATGTGGAATTAAAGAGACAGTATCACGGAATTTGCACCAGAGAAGGAGCACCCTTATTCTGCACCACCAAGCTTTTTGCCATTCTCTATAAGCCGGTATCCTTTTCAGAAGTCTTGGGGATGATTTTTCTCTTTTTACTTTTCTTTGGGTCGATTCCTATTTCCATCTATTATTTTCTGGTGCCCCATAGAATTCTGTTTTTGGTAGGAATTTATCTTTTGGATATCCTGATCTTTGGCGGTCTCTATGTCTTTATCGGAAACCGAACCGTTGGGAAGTTTAGAGATGTGGTAAATCAGGGGGCAGAGATTCGAAGGAAGATTAATCGAAACAAGAAACAGATGAAGCGTTTAAAGAAGGAGATTAACAAAGACTCCAATGAATCCCATTATCATCTGGAAGAGTTTGATGATGAACTAAGCCGTTTGAATCAGGAGAGAAACGAAGTGATTGCTCAAAAGCAGAATGCTCTCCATAGCTTTGAAACCGTTAATCAGAATATTATTCGGGATGAGATGGAGAACACGGAGAAAGAGCGTCTTACGACTTTGAAAGATCAATGGCAGCAGGCCTCTCAGGAAAGAAATAGTTTGGAAGGAAAGGCCCAGGAAATTCAGATTTCCATTACCCAAAAATTTGAGCAGTTTATCGGCAAAAAACATTTGAACGAAGAAGACCTGCATCGAATGATTCAATTTTTGCAAGAAGGACAGTGTAAGAGTCTTACAGAGGCGGTTTTAAAGCTGGAAGCACCGGAAGTGGAACCGGTACTTGCTCCTGCCGGTGAAAGTGATTCTGAATAAAAAGAATAGCCGGAAGGAATCAGATTTCGTTTTGGAACTCGAAATATAAAACATTAGAATATTTTGAACTTATTATACAACGAGATATCGCACACTACGCGTGCGATACTCGTTAAGAATAATAGGTCTGAAAGTCTAGGGATTATCAGTACTTCATACGCCCCGACTTTCAGACCTGTATTTTTTAAAAAGTAGTTTACCATTTACGCGCTTTGTTTATTTTAGTTCCGCTTGTTCAAAAGGAATTCCCAGTTCCTTTAAGATTTTCTCCTCTCTATGATGGCAGGTGAAAAGAAGAATCTGGGCAGGGTAAGCTTTTTTCAGATAGCCAATACTGGCTGCCAGCCTTTTTTCGTCATACATGGCAAAGCTGTCATCAAAGAGGAGGGGAAGCAAATCCCTATTTTCCCTTTGCAGTAGGAGTGCCATAGAGAGACGAAGAGCCAAATACAATTGATCAATGGTACCGGTAGAGGCTTGTTCCAAGGGGAAGAAACCTTCTTTGGCATTCACATAGATATGCAGCTGTTCATCAATCCAAAGAGAATCGTAGCGACCTCCTGTAATCTCGGATAGAGCCTTCCCGCAGTCCTCGTTTAAGTGGAAGGCAAAACTTTTTCGGATTTCTCCGGCAATTTGTCGAATACGCTCTTTGGCTTCCAGAAGAGCCTCTCGCTTTTCCTGTAATTTCTCATTTTCCTCTAGAGAGGGACGAATTAAATCCGCCTTATTTTGTAGGATGCCGTATTGGCGTAGGAGTTCTTCCCGCTGCTCTTTTTGTTTTTCTTTGTAGCTTGTTTCCAGCCAAAGTAACTTTTCTTTTTGATAACTTTCTTCCAAAAGAGCTAAGCTTTTTTCCAGTTCTTCCTTTTCTCCCCATTTTTCCAAAAGAGTATTGTAATACTGTAATACCTTTGCCTGGGTATAGGATGAACCTTCTTCACGAAGTTCCTCTTTGCTGCTGTTTTGGAACTGTAGGAAGGTGGAAATGTTTCTCTTGGCCAGAATTTCTTCAAATTCCCGCTTCTCTTGTTTTACCCACCTTTGTTGCTGTGTAAAAATCCTTCTTTGCGATAAAGCCAGAAGAAGGAAGAGTAAAAAAGCACAGAAGAAGGGATACAGGTATGCGGAGAAGCCCATGGAAAAGAAGGGAAATCTGGGCAGAGCAACACTGGTATAGGCATATAGAAAGCTTAGTGTGGTCAAAACAGCAAAGCAAAGGGCGAAGAAGCAGAAGAGGGGATAAAGAAAGATCGAGCTTTTGCCCAGTTCCTTTTCTTCCTGCTCATGACTGAGGTATTGCAGCATTTTCTCCTGTTCCAGCAGAAGCTCCTCTTTGTTGTTTAAGCCCTCCTTTTCCAAAAGAGAGGAGAGTCTGTTCCATTCTTCCCGGGTTTCTTCTATTTCCGCCACTTTCCGCTGTAGCTCCAAAGATTCCTCTTTCAAGATACAGTTCTTTGCTACAGAGCCGTTCTTTTCAAAGGATTCTTCTCCATCTGTTTCCTCTCTATTTGTTGCTTCTATCATCGCCTCTTTCGGAGCTAATCCTTTGATAGATTTTTCCTCTGAAGATTGGGCTTCTTCAGCTTCTAAAAGGGAGAGACTCCTATGGGTATTTTTCACTTCTCCTAAGAGACCGGAGTATCGTTTTGTTGCATCCGGAATCATTTTTTCTCTTAGCCTTGCTTCTTCCTGCTCCAGGTAGTCCAAAGCTGCTTGAGGGTTAAGCTCCACATTGCCGCTTTCTTGGAAATTGGAAAGCATAGCTTGTAATTCATAAACCATTTCCCGCTCGGTGGAAGACTTCAGCTGTCGTATGGATACGGTATTTTTAAAGCTCTCTAAGGAAAATGGGGAAAGGACGGACTGTAAAAAGCTCTCTCCTTCAAATAGCTTTTCCCCTTGGGGGAGAATAGTAATATGGGCTTCTCCTCCCTGTAAAAAGTCCCTTTGTACACAATAGCTTTTCCCCTGATGGGAAAAGGTCAAAGAACCTCCAAAGCCCAGTGCCTTGGAAAAGGGGCGGTATTGGAAAAAGACTTCTTTTTTACTGGCTCCCTTGGGGATACCGTAGAGCATGGCTTGAATAAAGGCATGAATGGTGCTTTTTCCCGCCTCATTTTCTCCGTACAAAATCTGAATGGAAGGGGAGAAGTTCAGGGAATAATCGGAAAATTTCCCAAAGCCATCGATATACAATTTTTCCAGTATCATGACTTTCCTCCTTCCAGAAGGGCGGAAACGCCGTAAAAAAGACTTTGCTTTTCCATAGGGCTTAAGTCCTCCAGATCTTTTTTTAAGTAAGAACGAATAAAGAACCCCAAAATATCCTGTTGATGTTCTTTATATAGAGCATAAAAATCATACTGGGGAAGGGTTTCATCCAAGCATTCTACGATGCGCAGCTCTTTTGGGAATAAACTCGGATCCACCTTGGTTTCCGGATCTCTTTTTCCGCTAAAGCGGATTTTATAAATATTCTGTTTTCCCCGTTCTTCGATTTTTTTTAAGAGTCCCTGCTTCAGTGCTTCCTGCCCCACGCTGGGATCCAGCTGCAAATGAAGGGTAACATATTGAAGGGTGGAAATCGGGAAAAAAGAAAGGCTTTCCAATCTCTTTGTGATGGGGTGAATGCTTCCCAAATATACACCGTGCTCACCGGTATTTTCAGCGCTTAGAGGTTCCGGAGAACCGGGGAAAGCAGCTTTCCCATTGGCAAAAACGCTTCTCTTGCTTTCGCCACCTAAGGCGATATAGGAAAAAGGAAGAGAGGCTAGCGGACTTTCTTTAGCAGCTGTTGCATGCTCACTGTTTTGTGCCTTCTCAAGGGATAAAAATTCTTCGGCCCTTCTTTCGTTCCAAAGCAGGATAGGAATGGCATCTCCGTGTTCCAAAGAAAAGGATTCCGCAGAGGAAAAGGAGAAGTCCTTTTCTTGCATGGCTAAAATCTCCATTTCCGGTTCCGGGAGATAGAATCTACTCTGCTCTTCTGTGAAAACATGTACATTTTCCGAAAAAGAGAAGCTTCGGAGAAAGTAATTTTCTTCCGTCTTTTTGCAAAACAAAAAAACATGACAGAAGGGAATCTTCTGAAAAAGTTTATGCAGGTATTCCAAGTCCTTTTGCAAGGGAGGGAGATGAAAAATCTGTCCCATCAGAAATAAGGCATCTACATTTTCCTGTAAAACCAAATCTACGATTTTTTCTGCGGAATGGAAAAGGGCGTTGGCCCGTTCTCTTCCCCAGGGATGCTGAGCATCCGGAATCATTCCTAAATGTAAATCCGCGGCATGGATAAAACGCATAAGGAATCCTTTCTAAGCTAATTTTAGCCTCCCGGATACCCGAGAGGCAAAAATTTATAATTCACAGTTTCCAACGGTTCTTGGGAAGGGGAGTACATCACGAATATTGCTCATACCGGTAATATACATAACAGCTCGCTCAAAGCCGAGACCGAAACCGCCGTGTCTTGTGGAGCCGTAACGTCTTAAATCCAGATAGAATTCATATTCCTCCAGATCCATCTTAAGCTCCTCCATACGCTTCTTTAATTTCTCATAATCATCTTCTCTTTGAGAACCGCCGATGATTTCTCCGATGCCGGGAACCAGACAATCCACTGCGGCAACGGTCTTTCCGTCCTCGTTCAGCTTCATGTAGAAAGCTTTAATATCCTTCGGATAATCCGTTACGAAGACAGGACGCTTGTAAACTTCTTCGGTGAGGTAACGCTCATGCTCGGTTTGCAGGTCACAGCCCCACTCCACCTTATATTCAAAACGGTCGTTTTGTTTTTGTAAAATTTCTACCGCTTCCGTATACGTTACTCTGGCGAATTCGGACTCTACAATATGATTTAATCTATCCAAAAGACCCTTATCCACGAATTGATTTAAGAATTCCAATTCTTCCGGTGCATTGACTAAAACATACTGAATCACATATTTCAGCATATCCTCCGCAATAAACATGACATCGTCCAGATCTGCGAAGGCCATCTCCGGCTCAATCATCCAGAATTCCGCAGCATGCCTTTGGGTGTTGGACTTCTCCGCTCTGAAGGTAGGTCCGAAGGTATAGATATCTCGGAAGGCCTGGGCAAAGGTTTCTCCGTTTAACTGTCCGGAAACGGTAAGGCTGGTTTTTTTACCGAAGAAATCCTCTCCATATTGCACCTCACCCTTTTCCATAGGAACGGATTCCAAGGGCAGGGTGGTTACCTGGAACATTTCTCCTGCGCCCTCTGTATCGGAGGCTGTGATAATGGGTGTATGCACATAAACGAAGCCTCGCTCCTGGAAGAAGGAGTGAAGGGCGAAAGCTACCTGAGAACGAATACGGAACACCGCCTGGAAGGTATTGGTTCTTGGACGAAGATGCGGAATAGTACGAAGATATTCTAAAGTATGTCTTTTCTTTTGTAAGGGATAACTGGCTTCCGTATCTCCTTCTACTGTAATGGAACTGGCCTGCAACTCAAAGGGCTGCTTCGCCTCCGGTGTAGCTACCAGCTTTCCTTCCACAATTACCGCAGCACCGACACCAAGCTTGGCTGCCTGTGCAAAGTTCTCTAAGCTGTCATGGTAAACAACCTGAAGCGGAGTAAAGAAGGTACCGTCGGAAATCACCAAGAATCCGAAATTCTTGGAGTCTCTGTTGCTTCGCACCCAACCGCTGACCATGACCTCTGTATCCAAATATTCTTCCTGTGATAGGAAAATGTCTCTTAATCCTGTAATTTCCATACTTCCCCCTTTATATAAACAATATTTTTCAGTATATAGGAGGGAGAAAAAATTTTCAAGGAAATACGACGGAAACTCCCGCTAAATTGAGGGCGTAACAATCAAATGAATTTTCTAAGCAATATAGTGAACTTGGGGCACGCTCTTGCTGACTTCGCCTGACTGAGCAGTGGTTTCTGTAAACCACTGCCCTATATTGCCGAAAATTTCTTTTTTGCTTTATAACATTCTTCAATAGGATAGGGAGATTCATAAAAGCCTTTTTCCAAAGAATAAATAACTTTTATACAAAAAATAGAATAGGCTTGAAGTTTTTATGGTAAATATTTCGTAAAATTCGG
>NZ_JACHHH010000006.1 GCF_014202695.1 Oribacterium sinus | reverse complement strand
ACATACCATGAATGGTGTGAAAGAGAAAATATCAACTGTGCAGAAGTAAAATCTACCGAGAGGTCAATGAGTAGAATTTAGTTTTTCATTTTTGACTTTTTTATTTTCTAACAAAAAAGATGGATTTTTTATCGAAAAATATGGTAAAGTGACAGTACTCATAAAGTTTCAGGAGAAAATCAAAAGAATTACAGGGATATGACAAGAAATGAATGCAAAGGATCGGTTCAAAAAAGTCAAGGAGGGTGTATGAAAAGAGATTTGGATTATCTTCGTCTGCTGGCAAAAAGCTTTCCCAGTGCGGATGCGGCGGCAGCGGAGATTATCAATTTACGGGCAATTTGCGGTCTTCCCAAGGGGACGGAATATTTTTTTTCAGACCTTCACGGGGAGAGTGAAGCCTTCATTTTCCTGATGCGTTCCGCTTCAGGAGTTATTCGTTCAAAGATATCCGATGTTTTTTCCCATTATCTTGGAGAAGAGGAACAGCTGAACTTAGCCAATCTCATCTATTATCCCAGAGAAACTTTTCAGGATAAGAGCAATACCTATCTGGAGGATAAGGAGTGGCAGAAGATTACCATTCATCGTCTGGTGGCACTATGTCTTAAGATTGCTTCCAAATATACCCGTTCCAAGGTCCGAAAAAAGCTTCCGAAGGAATTTGCCTATGCCATTGACGAGCTTTTGCATGATGAGGAAGAAGACACCAAGCTTTATCATAAAGAGATTCTACAGGGGATTTTAGATGTAGAGAGAGGACAGGCTTTTATAATTGCTCTTTGTGAGTTGATTCAAAGTCTTAGTATAGACAGCCTGCATATTATCGGAGACATTTTTGATAGAGGTCCTCATGCTGATCAGATTATGGAGGAGCTGATGTGCTTCCACGATGTGGATATTCAGTGGGGAAATCATGATGTGGATTGGATGGGGGCTTTTTGCGGAAATCCTGCCTGCATTGCCAACGTTTTACGAATAGCTACTTCTTATAACAGCTTTGATGTTTTGGAGGACGGTTATGGAATCAATCTTCGTCCCCTGTCCATGTTTGCCCAGGAAGTTTATGGTAATGACCCTTGTACATGCTTTACTCCTCATTTATGGGATAAAAATATTGCGGATTCCGTAGAGCCTGAGCTGGCCGCGAAAATGTGCAAAACCATCAGCGTGATGATGTGGAAGTTGGAGGGACAGCTGATACGCAGGCATCCTGAGTATGGTCTGGAGCATAGGATGCTTCTTCATAAGATTAACCTGGAAAAGGGGGAGGTGGAGGTAGATGGAAAGATCTATCCTATGAAAGATTGCAATTTTCCCACAGTGGATTGGAAAGACCCTTATGCCTTATCGGAAAAAGAACAGGAGCTTATGGATACTCTGACCTACAGCTTCACCCATTCCAAAGTATTAAAGAAGCATATTGATTTTTTCTTTACTCATGGTTCCATGTATAAAATCATCAATCATAATATATTGTATCATGGCTGCATTCTCATGACGGAGGATGGAGACTTTCTTCCCCTTAGCACCAGAGATGGAGCAGTTTCCGGAAAGCGTTTAATGGATTACTGTGAGCAAAAGTGCATTGAAGCTTATTTTATGAACGAAGAATTGGATCCTAACGGGAAGCTCTATGCTACAGATTTCTTCTGGTATCTTTGGTGCGGTCCCAAATCTCCCCTGTTTGGGAAGGATAAGATGACCACCTTTGAGCATTGTTTTATTGAGGATCCGGAAAGTCATAAAGAAAGCTTCAATTCCTATTACAAATGGATAGAAAAAGAAAGCTATGTGGACAAGATTATTCAGGAGTTTGATGAGGATCCGGAGCTTTCCCATATTGTAAATGGTCATGTGCCGGTAAAGAGCAAGAAGGGGGAAAGCCCCATTAAAGCTTCCGGAAAGCTTTTCATCATTGATGGGGGTATTTCCAAAGCTTATCATTCCAAGACGGGAATTGCAGGCTACACCCTGATTTATGATTCCAAGCATTTGTCTTTGGCGAAGCATAAGGATTTCCATAAGGGAGAGGAGAATACGCCGGAGATTCAGATGGTGGAAAGGATGAAAACCAGAATCCGAATCGGAGAAACGGATAAGGGTATAGAGCTTCGCAGGCAAATGACGGATCTTTTGGATTTGTTGGAAGCCTATCAAAATGGTGAAATTAAAGAGAACTAGAGATGAAGGGGAATTTAAGTAAACAATAGGAATACCCTATCTTTAGTAAAAAATAATCATAGATTTTTCACATTATTCTATAGACAAGGATAGGACTCTGCCCTATAATGCACAAAGCTTGAAAAAAGGAAGGGAGTGCCTTTCCTTTTTCTATTTTTTAAAAGCGTTAGAGAGAGGAGGGGAAATGAAGGAGTTAGAGAAGACAGAAGTAACAACAAAAACAGAATTGGTGGGGAACATCGAGAAGACGGAAACCATTGAGAAAACAGAAAAGCTGGTAAAGACCAGTAAGGAAGAGAAGATAGAAACAATCGAGAAGATTAAAACTACAGAGAAAAAGACTGCAATGTTAAACCTTACGGAAGGAGATCCCTTAACCTTAATTCTTCGTTTCGCCTTTCCTATGTTGCTGGGAACCTTATTCCAGCAGTTTTACGGTATGATGGATACCATTATCGTCGGAAAGATGATTGGACTGAAGGCTCTTGCAGGGGTAGGTTCTACAGGAGCCATTAACTTTATGATTAACGGTTTTGTCATCGGAACCTGCTCCGGCTTTGCGATTCCCGTGGCACAAAAATTCGGTGCGGGACAGTTTGAAAAGCTCAGAAAATACGTAGGAAACATCCTGTATTTAACCGTGATTTTTTCAATTGTAATGACTGTTGTAATCGGTGTTTTGACAAAACCGATTCTTCAGTGGATGAATACGCCGGAAGAAACCTTTTCCTATGCCTATCTTTATATTTTTATAGTGTTTTTGGGGATTCCGACGACCTTTCTTTACAATATTACAAGCTCCGTAGTTCGTTCTCTGGGAGATTCCAAAACACCGGTGTATTTCCTGATTCTTGCGGCACTATTGAATATTATTCTGGACTATGTGAGTATTCGCTTTTTGGGATTTGGGGTGGATGGACCGGCTTATGCCACGGTAATTTCTCAGTTTGTTTCCGGACTGTTATGCTTAATATACATGATTAAGCGTTTCCCGATTATTCACCTGAAGAAGGAAGATATAAAGCCGGAAAGACATTACTATAAAAGACTGCTTTTGATGGGAGTTCCTATGGGACTGCAGTACAGTATCACTGCCATCGGTTCCGTGATCTTACAGACAGCGGTAAACGGTCTTGGTTCTCAGGCGATGGCGGCCATTACCGCAGGACAAAGAATCAGTAATTTCTGCTGTTGTGTCTTTGACTCTTTGGGAGTAACCATGGCAACCTTCGCAGGGCAAAATGTTGGGGCCAGAAAGCTTTCACGAATTAAAAAGGGGGTTTGGGAAGCTACCAAGGTGGGAAGTATCTATGCAGTGCTGATTTGCGCAGTACTTTTCTTCTTCGGAGATGAAATCCCCAAGATTTTTATTAATGCCAGTGAGGTACAAGTGATTAAGATGGCTAAGGAATTCCTTTTGGGCAATGCCTTTTTCTATATTCCTTTGGCGGTGTTAAACGTTTGGCGTTTTTCTGTCCAGGGAATGGGCTTCTCAGGCTTTGCCATGCTGGCCGGGGTAAGCGAAATGATAGCAAGAATTATTGTGGCATTTATTTTTATTCCTTTACTAGGTTATATGGCGGCTTGTTATGCTTCTCCTCTGGCATGGATTTTTGCGGATGCCTTTTTGATTCCGGCATTTTTCAAATGTATGAAGCGACTAAAGAGATTCCCGGCATAAGCTGCTTCGGCTAATACTTTCAAAGGATGTTTTTAAAGTAAGTCTTGACGTAAGGCGTTTAAAACTTTTCCTCACAGGAATTATCCCCAAAGCCTCCGCATTCTCCCCGAAGCTTTTTCTGACAAAGATCACAGGACATCTTTTCCGGAATGAGGTGCTGATAAGGCTTCGTGGCAAAGGGGTTCAGAGAAGAGTAGAATTCCGTTTTGCCCTGACAAAGAAGTTCCTTGTCCTTCGTATATAAGGCGTAACTTATAGTGGAAGACAGTTCCTCTATAAGCTCATAAAAAATATGGAGAGTATAGTCATTTTCCTCGATACGAAAGGAGATGACGAGAGGAAAGGAGATGTCCTCCTTTGAAAAATGGATATGGCAGGGCTCTTCCTTGAGTCCTGCTTTGTTTAAAGCGGCATTGACAACTAGACTTATTGAAGTGCTTAGCATGAAAGCCTCCTTTTTCGTAAGCTTTAACTGAAAATTATGAGAAGCATTGCTGCAAAAATCCTGTAGCCTGCGCTAATCATTATTTTTACCAACAATATCATACCATAGCTTTAAGGAAAAACGAATTTGTGCCTAGGATAAAAATTGATTCCTGTATACTGGAAAATGAATTAAAACAAGTTTTGCTCCTGATAATTTTCTTGCCAAAAAGAATAGGATTTGTTATAGTAGGAGTCGCGTCTTTTAAAGGCGACTTTTATCCTGCCTAAGTTTAGGCAAATGATCACTCTATATGGAAAACCGGCGGTGTCACTGATGAATCCGGTACGCACAAAGCATATAGAGGAAGTATAACCAAGGAGGTAGAAAAATGAGTGCAATTGGAATGAAGCAACTTTTAGAAGCAGGTGTACATTTTGGACACCAGACCAGAAGATGGAACCCTAAGATGGCTCCATATATCTACACCGAGAGAAACGGTATTCACATCATCGACTTACAGAAGACTGTAAAGCTTGTAGATGATTCTTACAACGCATTGTCTCAGATCGTTGCTAACGGTGGAACCATTCTTTTCGTTGGAACAAAGAAGCAGGCTCAGGATGCTGTTAAGGCTGAAGCACTTCGTTGCGGAGAGTTCTATGTAAATGAGCGTTGGCTTGGCGGAATGCTTACCAACTTCAAGACCATCCGTTCCCGTATCCAGAGATTAAAGGACATTGAGAAGATGGCTGAAGACGGAACCTTTGATGTATTGCCAAAGAAGGAAGTTACTCTTTTGAAGAAGGAGTGGGCTAAGCTTGAGGCTAACCTTGGCGGAATCAAGGATATGAAGTCTATTCCCGATGCAATCTTCGTAATCGATCCCAAGAAAGAGAAGATTTGCGTACAGGAGGCTCATTCTCTTGGAATTACTCTTTTCGGAATTGCAGATACCAATGCAGATCCTGAAGAGTTGGATTACATCATCCCGGGTAACGACGATGCTATCCGTGCAATCAAGTTAATCGTTGCTAAGATGGCTGATGCCGTTATCGAGGCTAAGCAGGGTGATATGACCGAGGAAGAAGCAGCTCTAGCAAGCAGTGAAGAAGATTTTACACAAGAGGCATAAGATAAATCAGGTCCCTTTTGCTCTTTGAGTAGAAGGGACTATTTCCCTAATGTTATCGTTTAAAAGGAGGAAAGAAAATGGCAGAGATTACCGCAGCACTGGTGAAGGAATTAAGAGAGATTACCGGAGCAGGAATGATGGCTTGTAAGAAGGCTCTTACAGAGACAGCCGGAGATATGGATAAGGCTGTTGAGTACTTGAGAGAGCAGGGTCTTGCAGGAGCAGAGAAGAAGGCAGGAAGAATTGCGGCAGAGGGTGTTTCCTTCACAAAGATTTCCGATGACGGAAAGACCGGCGTTGTAGTAGAAGTAAACGCTGAGACCGACTTCGTTGCTAAGAATGAAAAGTTCCAGAACTTCGTAAAGGAAGTAGCAGATCAGGCATTAAAGACATCTGCAACGGATATCGACAGCTTCTTACAGGAGAAGTGGGACTTGGATCCTTCCAAGACCGTTTCCGAGCAGCTTTCCGCTACCATTTCCGTAATTGGGGAAAACATGAACATCCGTCGTTTTACCAAGATTACCGAGGAAAACGGTTTCGTTCAGGATTATATTCACTCCGGCGGAAGAATCGGTGTTCTTTTACAGGTTAAGTCCACTGTGGTAAATGATGCAATCAAGGATATGGCTAAGAACCTTGCTATGCAGATTGCCGCATTAAATCCAAAGTACATCACTCGTGCAGAAGTTGACCAGGAATACTTAAAGAATGAGAAGGAAATCCTTTTGGCTGCAGCTAAGAATGAGAAGCCAAATGCTCCTGAGAAGGTTCTTCTTGGTATGGTTGAGGGAAGATTAAACAAGGAATTACAGGAAGTATGTCTTGTAGACCAGGTTTATGTTCGTGCTGAGGACGGAAAGCAGAAGGTTGGACAGTACCTTGAGAGCGTTGCTAAGGCTCAGAATGCAGAAATTTCCCTTGTTCGTTTCGTTCGTTACGAGACAGGAGAGGGACTTGAGAAGAAGAATGAAGATTTTGCTGCAGAAGTAGCTGCACAGATTAAATAATAAAGAAATCCCTCTTGCTGTTTTGCGAGAGGGATTTTTTTACCGTTTTTTTAACGAGTAGGCTTGGGAAGCGTGAGATTTCTCATTCTTAAAGAGTATCGTCAATGTAGTGTGCAATATCTCAATCTTAAAGAGTATCGCCGATGCAGTGTGCAATATCTCAATCTTAAAGAGTATTGCCGGTGTAGTATGCGCTATCTTGTTGAAATCATCAGAAAGGCTTAAAGAAAATGAACTGCATAGAGATTTTGGAAAAATTGGTGGCTAGGGAAAGTACGAATCCGGGAGTTTTGGAAGAAGGGGTAGCCGAGGATATTTTGGCTCTTCTTAAGGATGCGGTATTGGAGCTATCCGGTACTGTGGAAAAGGTGGAGGTAGAAGCTCACCGCCCCATACTTCGGGTTTTACTTCCGGGAGAAACGAAGGAATGCTTCAGTTTTATCTGCCATATGGATACGGTACCTATCGGCCTGCATTGGGAGAAAAATCCTTTCGGAGAGTGGGAGGGAAGCCGACTGTACGGTAGAGGCTCCTGTGATATGAAAGGTGGAACCGCTGCGGCAATCTCTGCATTTTTACAAATCTTAGCTATGGCAAAGAAGGAGAAACAAAAGCCTAAGATTTCCCTCCAGATGGTCTTCACCTGTGATGAAGAGGGGGATATGAAGGGGGTAGAAAAAGCTATTCAAGAAGGATGGCTGGATAAAAATACCTTACTGATGGACACGGAGCCTACTGACGGCACCATACAAACCGCTCATAAGGGTAGATTCTGGTACGAATGGCAGTTTCACGGAAAGGCGGCTCATGCCAGTGAGCCTGAAACCGGAATTGATGCCATTCTCTCTATGGCTATGGCGATTCCGGAGGCGAAAAAAGGAGTGGCTGCTTTAGAAAAAGATAGCTTTTTGGGAGATTCCAAAATTTGCTTCGGACAATGTAGCGGAGGAATTCACCCCTATCAGGTTCCTGCAGAAGCCAAGGTATCTGTGGATATGCGTTTGGTTCCCCCCTATACTGCTGAAACAGGAAAAGAAATTTTGGAGAAAGCGGTGGAAAAGGTACAAAAAATTTACCCCGGTCTTCAATCTACCATTTTAATTACAGGAAATCGACCGGCCATACCCCATTATGAAGAAAGCCTGCTTTTGGCAAAATGTAAAAAAGCCATTGAAGCAGCCGGATACCAAAAAGCCAAGGTCTGCCCTTTCCCGGGCTATACCGATACCGCAGTGGTTGCCGGAAAATGCGATAATCATACCACCCTTTCCTACGGCCCCGGCTCACTAGACATGGCTCACCAAAGAGATGAATATGTGGAGAAAGATGATGTGCTCCGGTGCGAGAAGGTTTATTTTGAACTTCTAAGAGATTTTTATATGAATGGTATTTAATTCATTTAGATGCTTTATAGTCCATGGTATAAGAGCATAAGCTCTGTGTAGGGGAGATTTATTCTAATTCTAAGGGCTTGAAAAGATAAATCCCAAAATTTTTGACAGTGTGGATACCGGAGTGTTGATTAAGACAAGCGGTTGATCCACACTGTTTTGCTTATTCTATTATGAAATTAATGTGATTATTCCGGGGAACAGCTTTTCATGATACTGTCTATGGTCCGGGGCAATCTGAGCCCGCGGGTACTTGCGGAAAGCGAGGGAACCGCAGCTTTTCGCTTAGTACCCCTGCGAAGGCGAGGTTAGCGAGAGCGTGCCCCGGTCAGAGACAGTATCATTGAAAAGCGTAAACCTTCCCCGCCCAGAGACAGTATCATTGAAAAGCGTAATCGTACTATAGAATATTCAAATAAACACTAATAATCTATTTAAAATCAAAATATAACTTCTCTTTTTAATATGGTATACTAATGCCTGTTTGCAGCGCGATATATGGCAAACGGGAGTGTAAAAATTACTAGTTGAAAAGGAGCATTATGAAGAGAAAGCTTGCATTAACCACATTGTCCTTACTGGCATTAGCTGTTCTTGCCTCTTGCGGACAGAAGACAAAGGAAAGTTCTGTAGCGGCAACCAGTGCTAAGGCGGAGGAGTCCTCCGCTGAGACCGAGAAGGCTACAGAGAAAGCCAACGAGACTAAGGCTGAAGGAAAGTTGGCTATCGTGGCAACTTCCGAAGATTACAAGAAGTTATTTGATGAGTTTACAAAGGACACCGGCATTGAGACCGAACTCCTTTCCATGTCCTCCGGAGAGGTTCTCAGTAAGTTAAAGGCTGAGGGAGGCACACCTACCGCTGATCTTTGGTTTGGCGGCGGAATTGATGCTTTCATGAGCGCTAAGGATAGTGACTTACTGGAGAAGATTGATTTAGACGCTGCAAATGATTTTGCTTCCGGCTATGTTGATCCTGATCACTATTGGTACACCAAGGGCGTTACCGTTGTAGGCTTTATTGTGAATGATGAGATGCTGAAGACTAAGAATGCGGAAGCACCTAAGAGCTGGGACGATTTACTTAACTCCGCATACAAGGATGAGATTTTGATGTCCAATCCTGCAGTATCCGGAACCAACTACGGTGTTGTAAATGCTCTTTTACAGAAGAAGGGTGAAGAAGAGGGATGGAAGTACTTTACCGCATTAAATGATAATGTAAAGTATTACTCCAAGCGTGGAGGAGACCCAAGAGAGAAGACCGCTCAGGGAGAGGTTGCTATCGGAATCACCCCGATGGATAAGAAGACAGAGAAACTTGCTACAGAGCAGGGATGTTCTTTGGTTTATCCTGAAGATGGAATTCCTTATGTACCGGAGGGCGTTGCCGTATTTAAGGGCGCTGCCAATGCAGAGGCTGCAAAGCAGTTCTTAAACTGGTTATACAACAGTGAGGATCACTTAAAGGAATTGGCTGAAATTGACGGAAAGAACACCATTAAGGTTGTTTTACCAAAGCTGTCCAATGTTGACTTATCTTTCGATACCGGTCTATTAATGAAGGAAGACTTATCCTTATTCGGTTCTCAGAGAGACAGTATTCTCAGTAAGTGGGAGACTTTAGCAGGTTCTAAGAACGAGGCTTAAGATGAAGTCGTTCTTTTCCCTAAAATCAATAGAGGAAAATGCAGGAAAGAGAGTGGAGCATTCCACTCTTTTTTCTGCTGTATTTTTTTCGCTCTCTATTATTTTTTTGACTTTTCCCATTTTTCTTTTTATTGTATATCCGATTTTTCTGCTTTTTTGGAAAGCCTTTCAGGTGGAGAATCCGGGACAATTATTTCAGGAAATCAGTCTGCGATATAAAACTGCATTTTTCCATAGTATGGAAAGCTCCTTTTACTCGGCGTTGATTTCTACCGGCTTGGCTTTTTTTCTTTCCTATGGCATTCGTTCTACCGGAAAATGGCAGAAAAGAATTGCTTTACTCCTTTTATCCATGAGTATGGTTTCTCCGCCCTTTATTTCTTCCCTGTCCTTTATTACCTTGTATGGCAGAAGAGGACTGATTACCTATCGTTTACTGGGATTATCCTTTGATCCCTACCATAAATGGGGGGTAATTCTTATGCAAAGCATTCACTTTGCCTGTATGAATACCCTGTTTTTTACCAATGCCTTAGAGGATTTTGACGGAAAGCTCTATGACAGCGGACGGGACTTGGGGGCAAATGCTTTCTTCGTGCTAAAGGATATTTTACTTCCTTTGTTGTCTCCGGCTATTTTGGCTTCCTTCTTTTTAAGCTTTTTAAGAGGGCTATCCGATTTCGGAACCCCGATTATTATTGGAGGAAGATACAGTACGCTGGCAACGGAGATTTATCTGCAAATTATCGGTTTTTCCGACTTTTCTAAAGCTGCAGCCATGAATATTCTGCTTTTGTTTCCTGCTTTTTTCAGTTTTCTTCTTTATCGGATGTCCATGAAAAAAGCGGATGATCGAAATAAGGAACAGAAAGGAAAAACCGGATTAAGACTGGATAGCAAGCATTGGATGAATCTTCCGATTCAATTCCTTTTGTTTTTCTTTTTGCTGTTCCAGGCACTGCAATATGCCTCCATATTCCTCTATGGATTTCTGCGGTTTAACAAAAAGCAAATCTTTTTTACTTGGGAAAATATGGGCAGTCTTTTTCAGTATAATCTTTCCACCATGGGATTAAGCTTGCTGTTGGCTTTTACCGCCTCCGTATTAGGCAGTTTTTTCGCTTTTCTTTTGACTTACTTTATGGAAAGAAAGATGAAAAGAGGCAAAAAACTTTTGGACTTTGCGCTTTCTTTACCTTATTTGCTTCCCGGAACTTGCTTCGGTCTTGCTTATATCCTGGCTTTTAATAAGGCGCCCTTGAAGCTTACCGGAACCGTATGGATTATGCTGTTCTCTCTGCTTTTTAGGCAAATGCCCTTAGGCAGTAGGCTGGCCGGTACTGCCTTAAGTCAGAGTCCTAAGAATTTGGAGCTTGCAGCAAGAGATTTGGGGGCAAAGCCTTCCATGGTATTTTTTCAAATTATTTTGCCGGGGATTTTGCCCAGCTTTTTCTCTTCTGTGTATTTACAGTTTAGCCAGGGCTTAACCACTGCGGGAGCCATCATTTTCCTAATCAGTGCAAAGTACAAGGTTTTGGTTTATACCTTGTTCGATGCCATTAACCGGGGGGACTATGCTGTGGCTTCCTTGATATCGGGAATCATGATACTACTATCTTTAGCCTTTTCGCTTTTACTGGGAAGGGTTAAAAGTCTTGTAAGCAGAAGGGGAGTAGGGAAGTAATATGCAAAGAGAGTTATACAGGAGCAACGGAATGCAGGGAGACTTTCAGGAGTACCCTCAGGGAAAGCTAAATCATCCGCGTCCAAGCAATACTTTAGCTACTTTGGAGGGAATATCCTTTCGCTATGATCCGAAGGAGGATTTGGTTTTAGAAGATTTTTCTTTATCAATAGAAGCGGGAGAGATTTTTTGTCTCCTGGGTGAATCGGGCTGCGGAAAAACGACTTGTTTACAGCTTCTGGGAGGCTTCCTCTTTCCGGAAAAGGGAAAGATTTTGATAGAGGGAAAGGATTATAGCTCCTTTCCCCCGGAAAAACGACCTGTATCCACGGTTTTTCAGTCCTATGCTCTTTTTCCTCATATGACGGTTTTGGAAAATGTTTGTTATGGCCTAAAATGGAAGGGCTTTCATAAGAAAGAACAACGGGATAGGGCGGAAAAATACCTGGATATGATGAAATTATGGTCCTTTCGAGATAGAATGGTGACGGAGCTTAGCGGCGGACAGCAGCAAAGGGTGGCTTTGGCCAGATCCTTGGCGGTGGAACCAAAGCTTTTGTTAATGGATGAGCCCTTAAGCAATTTGGATGCAGGGCTTCGAAAGGATATTCGGGAAGAGCTGGCGGATGTACAGCGTAAAATCGGACTTTCCATGCTATTTGTGACTCATGACCAGGAAGAGGCCATGGAACTGGGGCACAGAATCGGCATTATGGAAAAAGGCAAGATTTTACAAATCGGTAGCGGCGAAGAGCTGTATTTGCATCCGAAAAATGATTATATTCGACGCTTTTTCGGAGAGTATTTCGTGCTTTTTCTGGAAGGGAAAAAACATTTTCTTCGTCCGGAGGATTTTGGAATTTCCTCGGAAAAGGCCCGAGTAGAGCCTTTATCGGGAAGACAGGAGGGAAGAAGAGAACTTCGAAAAGAAGGGAGAGTACTTTTCGAGGTGTTTTTAGCAACATATCGCTTGTATAGGGTAAGTCTTGCCGGAGAAGAAGTTCATATTAAGCTGCAGGCCAATGCTCCTTTCCGGGAGGGAGAGGAAGTTTGGGTATTTTTCTATGAGAAGGAGGAAGAACAATGATTTACTTGGATAATGCGGCAACCAGCCAAAAGAAGCCGAAGGAGGTTTTGGAGGCTGTTCTTCATGCCATGGAAAGTATGGGAAATGCGGGGCGTTCTACCCATGAGGCGGCTCACAGCTCTACAAAGACGGTTTTTGACACAAGAGTTTTACTGACGGAGTTCTTTCATGGAAAGAATCCCAGTCATTGTATCTTTACGAAAAATTCAACGGAAAGCTTGAATATGGCAATTCTGGGCAGTTTAAAGCCGGGAGATCATGTGATTACCACGGTGATGGAGCATAATTCCGTTCTTCGTCCTCTTTATGCCATGGAAAGGCAGGGGGTAGAGCTGTCCTTTTGTGCTTTGGATGAGCATGGGATTCTGGATTATGCTTCTTTAGAAAAGTTATGGAAGAAAAATACCAAAGCCATCGTTCACACCCATGCCTCCAACCTGACAGGGGATCTGGTGGATTTGGAAAAAATCTCCACCTTTGTGAAAGAAAAGTCTCTGCTTTGGATTGTGGATGCTTCTCAAACTGCCGGAGTTTATGATATTGATATGGAAAAGCTGGGTATAGACATCCTCTGCTTTACAGGCCATAAATCCTTATTGGGGCCTCAGGGCACCGGAGGAATGCTGATTAAGGAAGGAATTTCTTTACGCTCATTATCTTATGGGGGAACCGGGGTGGAAACCTATAATGAAGATATGCCTTTAGAGTATCCAAATCATTTGGAGGCAGGAACCTTAAATGCCCATGGCATTGCAGGACTTCATGAGGGGGTGGCCTATATTCAAAGAGAAGGTATTACAACTATCCGAGAGAAAGAGCTTAGCCTAATGGAGCAGTTTAAAAAGGGAATTGAGTCCCTTCCCGGGGTAAAGCTCTACGGAAATTTCCAGGAAAAGAAACGCTGCCCTATTGTCAGCATGAATCTCTATGCCTACGATTCCGCCATGGTCAGTGATGAACTCTTTACCCGCTTCAATATTGCCACCAGAGCAGGAGGGCATTGTGCGCCCCTTATGCATAAGGCGTTAAATAATGTGGAGCAGGGCTGTGTCCGCTTCAGCTTTTCTCATTTTAATACAGAGGAGGAAGTGGCAAAGGCGGTGGAGGCCATTCGGATTCTTTCGGAGGAAGGCTAGAGCATTTATATTAATTTGCAATATAAATGTTGCTTTTATAATAATTTCTTATTAGACTTTTTCTCCTGAATTTTTTATAGTTTAGGAGAATCATTATTGAAAGGAGAAGCAAAATGGATAAAAATTTAGATTGTAAAGGCTTGGCTTGTCCTCTTCCCGTGGTGGAAGCAAAGAAGGCTATGGAAGAAATGCAGGAAGGAATTCTTACCGTATTGGTAGATAATGAGACCGCTGTACAGAATTTACAGAGGCTGGGACAGAAATTCCAGTACGCGGTAGCCTCCCAAAAGCTTTCAGAGAAAGAATTTGAAGTTCGTATTGAAGTGAAGAAGCAGGATGGTGTATCCAAGGAGAAAGAAGCTACTTGTACCGTGGTATTTTCTTCCAATAAGATGGGAGAGGGTGCAGAGGAGCTTGGACATACTTTGATTAAGTCCTTTGTTTTCGCTTTAAGCAATGTGGATCCTTTGCCAACTGCAATGGTTTTCTACAACAGCGGAGCTTATTTAACTTCACAGGATTCTCCGGTACTTTCCGACTTAAAAACTCTGGAGAAAGCCGGTGTGAAGATTATGACCTGCGGGCTTTGTGCAGACTACTATAAAATCAAGGAGAAGTTGGCTGTGGGAATCATTTCCAACATGTATGAGATTGTGGAAACAGAGATGCAGTCCGATAAGATAATCAAACCATAATGAGAGAGAAAACTTTACAATGCATTTTAAGCTTTCATAATACGGTGGATGCCCTGCAGATGGAGAAGCTGGGAAAGGAGAAGGATTTATCGGGAAGACTGATTCCCCTTCCTTCCGTGATTTCTGCAGGCTGCGGACTTGCCTGGAGTACGGCTTTGGAAAACAAGGAAAGCACTTTGGCGGCTTGTAAGGAAGCCGGTCTTGAACCCAGTGCCGTGCATGAAATTCTTTTTTAAAAGCTTCCGAATTTAGCTTTGTCACTTTTGAGTTTTCTATAGGAATTTTCTATAGAAATTTATTGTGATTCCCTATGAATCCCTTCGAAATTTGACAGAGTATTTTTTTCTATGGTATAGTGTGCAGTGTTCATTTGGAGGTGGATAGGTACCTGGTGAGCCTCCTGGTCTTCAAAACCAGTGTTGGATGTGTAGAACATCCTAGGTGAGTTCGATTCTCACACGCCTTCGCCAAATATTCCGGCTTTTGCCGTTTAGACTGCCCTTTATCGGGCAGTCTTTTTTGTAGGGGGGAAGATGAAAATACTTAGTATCATTACACAAAAACCCAGCAGTACAGGCTCCGGTATTTACCTGACAGAGATTCTTAAATCCTATCAGCATTTGGGAGAAGAACAGGCTGTGATTTGCGGGGTCACAAAGGAGGACAGGCTTCCGGATATTCCCTCCGTGGATTTTTTTCCGGTGTATTATGAATCGGAGGAATTGCCCTATCCGGTTTTGGGAATGAGTGATGAAATGCCTTATAACAGCACCAGATATAAGGATTTAACAGAGGAAATGTTGGAACAGTTTGAAAGGGCTTTTTCTAAAAAGCTGGAAGAAGTCATGTCCGTTTTTTCTCCGGATTTGATTCTTTGCCATCATCTTTATTTGCTTACCGCATTGGTGAGGGAAAAATGTCCCCAAATTCCTATCTTTGCTTTTTGTCATAATACAGATCTTCGACAAATGGAAAAGCATGATTTGGAAAAGGAGAGAATTGTCCGAAACATTCAAAAGCTGGATAAGATTTTCACTCCTAAGGAAGCCCAGCGGCAAGAGGTTCTCCGCCTCTACGGAGTGGAGCCTGAAAAAGTGATAAATATAGGAATCGGATACAATGCAGAAGTATTGGGGCTGCCTACAGGAGATGTGCTCAGTCCCCACGGTATTCCCAGAAGAAGAGAGATTCGAACCGCTTCAGGAGAGAAATATGTTAAAGGAGAGTATTGGGACTTGCTTTTTGCCGGAAAGCTGGGAGAGAAAAAGGGAGTATTTTCCCTTTTAAGAAGCTTGGAAGCGCTCTATCAAAAGGGAAGGAAGAATTTTCGCCTATTTATGGTTGGGGATAACGGAAATCAGGAAGAAAAGGAGGCGGTCTATGCCCTGGCTAAGACCTGCAGTTATCCCATTCACTTTTTAGGTCGTTTGGATTATTCCGACTTGATACCCTGGTATGAATTTTCCGATTGTTTCCTTCTGCCTTCTTTCTTTGATGCAGTGCCCATGACGGTGATTGAGTCTTTAGCCTGTGGAAACAAGGTTGTTCTTACTGCTTTGGAAGGCCTGGAAGATTTCTTTACGGAAAATCTTCCCACCGCGCCTATCTTTTTCGTAGAGCTGCCCCCCCGAAAAAATGCAGATGAAATACCGGAGGAAGTTCTTCCGATATTTGAGGAACGGTTGGAAAAGCAGATTGCTCAATGTATGGATAGCGAGTATTCTAAAATGATTTCCATGGGGAATCTCTCCTGGGATGGAATTGCTGAGAAAGTCCTGTCTTATCTTGACTTTTTATAGATAAACCGTACAATAGAAAACTGATATAGAAATAACAGGGAAGGGGTTTTCTGTACCTTTCCCTGCTTTGTTAAGTAAGGGAGACGATATGAGTAAACTTAGGTTAACCCAGATGACCAAACTTTCCGGCTGAGCCGCGAAAATAGGTCCGGAGACCCTTGCTCAGGTTGTGAGCAAGCTTCCAAAATTTGATTTTGATCCTCATGTATTGGTAGGGTTGGATACTTCTGATGACGCAGCGGTTTACCAGCTTACAGAGGATTTGGCAATGATTCAAACAGTGGATTTTTTCACCCCTGTAGTGGATGACCCGTATCTGTTTGGACAGATTGCAGCGGCGAATGCCCTTTCCGATGTTTATGCGATGGGAGGCATTCCCAAGGTAGCCTTGAATATAGTCGGTTTTCCGAATTGCCTTTCTCCTGATGTTTTATCCGAAATCATGAAGGGAGGAGCGGATAAGGTAAAAGAAGCCGGAGCCATCTTGATTGGAGGACATTCCATTCAAAACGATGAGCCCTTCTACGGCCTTACCGTATCCGGTCTTGTACATCCTAAGAAAATTCAGAAAAACTACGGAGCCAAACCCGGTGACTGTATTCTTTTAACGAAACAGATTGGTACAGGAATTATTAATACCGCCGCCAAGGTGGAATTTGCCAGTGAGAGAGCAAAAGAGGAGTCCTATCGTGTCATGGCTTCCCTAAACCGAAAGGGAAAGGAAGTAATGGATCAATTTACGGTCCATGCCTGCACGGATATTACCGGCTTCGGTTTGATGGGACATGCTCTGGAGATGGCAGAGGCCAGCAAGGTGACTTTTCACTTGCATTCATCCTCTATACCTTATATACCGGAAAGCTTGGATTATGCGGAATTGGGTATGATTCCGGCAGGGGCTTACGCTAACCGGAAGTTCCAGGAGGCAAAAGTGGATGTCAGCAGAATTTCCACGGCATTTCAGGATTTACTTTTTGATCCCCAGTCCTCCGGAGGATTGCTTTACAGTATTCCCATGGAAGAAAAGGAAAGAGCACTGGAAGCTTTTGAAAAGGCAGATTTAGATACGACGGTATCCTGTATAGGAGAAGTAAGGGAATTAGAAGAGAAAAATATTATTCTCTACTAAAAAACTTGCAAAGCAATAGCAAATAAGGCAACAAGGAGACGTAGCATGAATATTAAACAGCTAGAAGCATTTGTTCGTATCGTTAAAAACAAAAGTTTTTCACAAACGGCCAAGGAATTATATCTTACCCAACCTACAGTGAGCTCTTATATCAGTAGTTTGGAAGAGGACTTGGGGGTACAGCTTTTTAACAGAACTACAAAAGAAGTGCATACCACCAATGAAGGAGAGCAGATTTATCTCTATGCCAAGGACATTGTGAATCTTTCCAATAAGATTCGGAATGCTTTTAAAGATGAAGAGAAGGAAGAGGTAAATGAAATTATTATTTCCGCATCCTCCATTCCGGCGCAATACCTGCTTCCGGGCATTTTGGCAAACTTTAGCAAACGATACCCAAATACAGAGTTTCGTATTCATGAGACAGACAGCAAGGGAGCTGTTACCGATGTGGCAGAGCATCGGTCGGATTTGGCTTTTTCCGGATCCATCGTTCCCATGTCTAACTGCAATTTTCTGCCTTTCTATGAAGATGAATTAATTTTGGTCACACCCAATACGGAATTTTACCAGAATAAGCAGAAGGAAGGAGATCTTTCTTTCTTGCGAAAGGCAGATTTTGTTATGCGGGAGAATGGTTCCGGCACGAAAAAAGAGGCGATAAATCTTTTAACACAGATGGGCTTAAAACCGGAGGAGTTAAAGGTGGTGGCTCGTTTTGCCAATACCGGTGCCATCTTGCTTTCCGTTAAGGAAGGCATTGGGGTAGCCATAGTTTCCCGTCTTGCAGCAAGAAATGCTATAAAGAATAAGGAGCTTTTGGATTTTCCGCTGCAGGAGGACGGATATTTTCGTAAAATTTATTTGGTTAGCAACAATCATTATCCCATGAGCAATCGAGTGAAGCTATTCTTACAGATGATGCAGAATCATGTTGAAAAGCAGAAGATTTTATAAAGGATATTCATGAAGGAAAATTATAAGCTTATCGTTGCCTATGACGGCTCCCGATATTTTGGATTTGAAAAACAGAAGGATCAGGAAGCGACCATTCAGGGCAAGCTGGAAGGGGTATTTTCCAGAATTCCGGGAAATGAAGAGGGAGTAGAGATTATCGGTGCCTCCAGAACCGATGCAGGGGTGCATGCCAGAGGGATGTGTGCCAATGTATTTTTGGATACGGAGCTTTCCGAGGAAGAGATTCAGGATTACGGAAATCGTTATCTTCCGGAAGATATTGCCATTGTCTCTGTAAAGAAGGTCAGCCCCCGCTTTCATGCCAGATACAATGCCCTGGGGAAAATCTATCGCTATTCCTGCTATATCGGAAGAACAAAACCGGTTTTTGATCGAAAGATTTTGCTCCATTTGGAGGAAGAGCCTGATTTGGAGGCTATGCAGGAGGCGGCAAAGTTTTTGATCGGAAAACAGGATTTTAAATCTTTCTGCGGTAATCCTAAGATGAAGAAATCCACCATTCGTTCCATAAGCAGTATTCGTATTCAAAAAAGTCAAAATCTGCTTCGATTTTACTTTGAAGGCAGCGGATTTTTGCAGTACCAGATTCGGATTATGGTAGGGACACTTCTGGAAGTAGGCTATCATAAAAGAAAAGCCGGGGATATACCCGGGATTATTGATGCAAAGGATAGGCAGCAAGCCGGTTACACGGTACCGGCAAAGGGACTTTGTCTTATGAAGGTTCTTTACGATTAGAAAGGATTGAAATTGAAAAAAGCGTTGTTATGCTCCTTGGGAATAAGCATTTTATCCATAGTATGCATTGTTTTAATAGGCTTAAGTCTGCTGTCCGGTCGTTTTTTTCCCGGAACCTACATTGAGAATGTCGATGTTTCTCTTTTAAAGAGGGAAGAAGCTCAGGAATTATTCTCACAGAAAAGACAGGATGCCTATCATCTTGTTATCATCGATAAAAACGGTCATCAGGAGGATCTTTATGGAAAGGATATTCAGCTTCGTTATGATTCCGACTTTTCTCATATTCCAAAACCGGATTCCTTCTATCTCTTGTTTTCTTTGGGAAAGAAAAAGAATTATGATTTAGAAGGAAGCCTGCACTATGATGAAGCTGCTCTGAATGCTTTTATTACAAAGTATCTTGAAAAGCATGACAGTGATGAAGAAGCAAGGGCTGCCTTTCTTACTGCCTATATTCCCGGAAAAGGCTATGCGGTGGGAGATGAGCAGTGGAGCGGGAAAATCGATCGGGATAAATTTCGGACTATGCTGATTCAGGCCATTTCGGAAGGAAGTTCCCGAATTGATCTTCGAGAGGGAGATTTTTATCAAAAGCCCGAGGCGAAAACGGAAGAGCTAAAACCGGTGGCAGAGGAAAAAAATAAAAGCTTGCAAGCTCTTCTTCGTTACAACTTTTCCGGTGAGACAGTTGAACTGACCCCGGACCGATACCACCAATGGATGGAAAACGGAGAATTCAATAAAAAGGCATTAAAGGACTATGTAAAAGAGCTAAAGGCGCTTACCGACACCGCAGGGAAAGAAAGAGCTTTTCATACAGAAGACGGAAGAGTACTTTTGTTGAAGGGAAAATACGGTTTTTCTCTTTCCGTAAAAAAAGAAGAAGCGGCACTTCTTACAAATTTAAAGTCCAATGAAGCGGTATCCAGAGAAGCGGAGTATGACACGGTGGCAACGGGAAGAGGAGCCTCCGATTTAGGAAATACCTATGTGGAAGTGGATATTGCAAAACAAAAAATGTTTTATGTAGAAAATGGAGAAATCAAGCTTAGCTCTGACTGTGTGACCGGAAACGTATCCAGAAACAACGGAACACCGGATGGTATTTATCCCCTTACCTATAAGACAAAGAATGCTACTTTGAAGGGTGAAGATTACGAAACTAAGGTGAGCTATTGGATGCCCTTTAATCGAGGAATCGGTTTTCATGATGCTTGGTGGAGAAACCGGTTCGGAGGAAATATTTACCTAAGAGGCGGGTCTCATGGATGCGTGAATCTTCCTCCTCAGATTGCAAAGGATTTGTACCAGTTTGTTTATCAGGGTATGCCGATTATTTGTCATCATTAAGGGAAAAGAAAAGTATAGTAGAAAGAAGGATGAGAAGTGCAAGGGGAAGAAAAGCAAAAGCAGGAAGTACTGAGCATGCAAAAGTCCGGAGAAGCTTTTGTTCATGAAGCCAAGGAAGAGGGTTCAGAAGAAAAAGAGAGAAAATCCTATGGGAGAAAGGGGAAAAGTCCTTTTCTCCTCTTTTTCGTTCTTTTACCATTTTTACTTTCAGGAATTTTTCTCTATGGGGTATATCGTTATGGGAAAAATGTGATAGCGGAAAGGAATCGGCATAACGGAGAAACGGTAGTTGCTGAGCAGGATGAAAAGTCGGGAGATCAAAAAGAGAATAAGATTTCCAACAGTATCAACAAATTAAAGACAAAAGGGGAGCTTAAGCTTCTTTTTCTTGGAAATGACTATTTAAAGTCGGAGAATGACTTTTTCACTACTGTTCAGGGAGCACTGGAAGAAAAATACGGCGGAAAGGTAGAATGGAATATTCCGGAGCTTCCCGGAAATGCTACTGCCTTATCCGGATATCTGAAACTACAGGAGGAAGAGCTTTCCGGAGATGTGATTTTTCTTTCCTTTTCGGATTATGACAATCCTTATACTTTTCCTTATTATTACGAGCTATTGCTGCGGGATTGCCAAAGGAAATTTCCACAGGCAGAGATTTTGTGCCTGATTGGAGACCGGGCATTTGCGGAGGATAGGCATACCAAGGACAATGCTTTTGTGGTGAAGAATCTTGCAGAATATTATGGCATGGAAGTCATGAATCTTGCAGAGCTTATGGCAAAAAAGCAAACTGACCCCAAAGCCTTTTTGACGGAAAGGGAGGCCTACTCCGGCTTTGTTCAGCGTTTTTACCCTAATGCCTTTATAGAGGCTATTGAAAAGCCCGGGATGGAAGGGCAGGAAGATGTGGCGAAAAGCGAAGAAAACGCGCAGGATAGCTTAAAAACTCCCTTAAATAGTTTATTGGAGCAGGAGCCCTATTGCATAAAGATTTCTAAAGAAGAATTTCATGAAATCGGAGATACAGGCTTACTGCTTCCAAGGGAAAAAATGGAAGCTTTAGGTATGTTAGAAAAAAATGGCATTTTGGCCCAGTCTCTTTCCTTGGTTCCCGGAGCGAATCAGGGGAATTGTCTTGTGGACGGGATTCTTACCGCCAGCTACAGTATGGAAGGAAGCAGTTATTTAGGCATATACACGAAGGAAATTCTTCCCAAAGGACAGATTCTTTTGCTTTTTGCCTCTAAAGAGGAACGGGAGAATTTTCATGAGCTTTATATGCTTTCCGGCGTTCCCTTGGAAAGAGGCCTGGAAAATGGAACGGCTCTTCCAATTCCGGAGATGCCGGTTGAAGAAACTGCTGTAGCGGAAGCATCTGCAGAAGCGGTAGCGGAATCTCCGGCGGCAAGTCAGCTCCCTTCTTCGGAAAATGCCGGAGCTGCAAAAACGGAAGAGAAGTCTGCGGTAAAACAGGAAGAGAAGAAGACAGAGACACAAAAGCAAGAGGAAAGCAGTTCGGAAGAATATATTATTTCCGACCAGGGGCCCGGAGATGTACGATAAAGAGATTCGGGAAAGTCTATTTTTCTTTTTGGAAGAAAGCTACGGAAAGTCCAGAATACTGGAAGAAAAGGTCATAGGAAGAGCCCGGGCGGACTGTGTTCTGATTCAGGAAGACAGCTTTATGGGGATTGAAATAAAGTCGGATCATGATAGCTACTCTCGCCTGGAAGGACAGATAAAAAACTATAATCAATATTTTGATTACAATATGGTGGTGGTGGGCAGTAAACATGCCCACAGCATAGAAAATCACGTTCCCTATTTTTGGGGGATTATTACGGTGGAAGAGGTAGAAGGAAAATGTGATTTTTATATACTTCGACAGGAGCAAAAAAATCCGTTTTGTGATATAAAAAGAAAGGCAAGTTTACTTTGGAAATCAGAATTACAGGAAATACAGAAAAAATACGGCTTTCCCAAGTATCAGAATAAATCCAAAAGTTTTTTAGTGAATTACCTTTTAGAAAGAATTGCGGAGGAGGAACTGCAAAAAGATTTTTCGTATTTATTGCTGGAGAGAGATTATACGGTATTTTCTGTAGAAGGAAATGGCACTGAGGAAGAAGGAACGGAGGAAGTTAAAAAAGGAAAGAAAATCAGAAAGAAAAAATATAAAAGAAGAAAAAAATCATTAACAAAAACGAAGTTGGGAGTTACCCATTTGATTCGTAAAGGAAGTAAGAGGACGGTGAAAAAATGAGAGAGGAAGAAATCAAAAAGGCATTAGAAGAGAAGTTTTCCGAGCTTTATGGAAATACAGAAGGGATTCGTTATTTCTTTGCTCCGGGAAGAGTAAATCTGATCGGAGAGCACACGGATTACAACGGAGGTCATGTCTTTCCTTGTGCTTTAAGTATGGGAAGCTATGCTGCAGTAAAGAAGAGAGAAGATAAAAACTTTCGATTTTACTCTTTGAATGTGGAAGGGGCAGGGGTGATTTCTGCCGGGGAACATGATTTTACCCCTCTAGAGGATAAGCAGTGGGCAGCTTACTTAAAGGGTGTTATTTGGGCTATGGAAAAAAGAGGCCTGGAGATTCCCTGCGGTTTAGATTTGGTGCTTTACGGAAATATTCCCAATGGCTCCGGTCTTTCTTCTTCGGCTTCCTTAGAGGTCTTGATGGGAAGCATTTGTAAGGAGCTATACGGTCTTTCCGTGAGCTTCCCGGAACTGGCTTTAATCGGGCAGTACAGTGAAAATAATTACAATGGAATGAACTGTGGAATCATGGATCAGTTTGCCAGCGCCATGGGAAAGAAGGATCATGCTATTTTCCTGGATACCGCTACACTGCAGTTTTCCTATGCTCCCATTGTTTTAAAGGATCATTGCATCATTATCAGTAATACAAATAAAAAGCATAAGCTCATCGGCTCTGCCTACAATGATAGAAGAAGAGAGTCGGAAGAAGCTTTAAAAATTTTGCAAAAGTTCCGGCCTATTAAAAGTCTGGGAGAGCTTTCCGATGAGGATTTCTTTGCCTTGGAAAAGGAAATTTCCAATCCGATTATTCGGATGAGAGCAAAGCATGCGGTATTGGAAAATAACAGAACCATTGCGGCAAAGAAAGCTTTGGAAGAGGGAGATTTGCATCGTTTTGGAGAATTAATGAATCTTTCCCACGATTCCCTTCGGGATGATTACGAGGTTTCCTGTGAAGAACTGGATACCTTGGTGGACGCAGCAAGAGCTCTTCCCTATGTCTATGGCTCCCGTATGACAGGAGGCGGTTTCGGCGGATGTACCGTTACTCTTTTGGAAAAGGACAAGAAAGAGGAATTCAAGAGAAAAGTGGCGGAAAGCTATGAAAGAAAGATTGGTTACCCCTGTAGCTTCTATGAGGCAGAGGTTTCTGACGGTCCCAGAGAATTATAAGGAGGCAATATGAAGATTTTGGTCACTGGTGGTGCAGGCTATATCGGTTCTCATACCGTAATTGAGCTGTTGGCGGAAAACTATGATGTGGTGGTTTTCGACAACTTCTATAACTCCAGCAAAAAGGCTATTGAGCGGGTAAAGGAAATCAGCGGAAAGGATTTTCCCTTCTATGAGGCGGACATGCTGAAAAAAGAGGATATGGAAAAAATTTTCTCTGAGCACCCGGATATTTCCGCGGTAATTCATTTTGCCGGCTTAAAGGCGGTGGGAGAGTCTGTTGTGAAACCTCTTCTGTATTATCATGATAATCTTTTAGGAACCCTGAATATTCTGGAGTGTATGAAAAAATACGGCTGCAAAAACTTTATTTTCTCTTCCTCCGCAACGGTTTACGGAGATCCGGCGGAGATTCCCATTACGGAAAACTGTCCCAAGGGAACCTGCACAAATCCCTATGGCTGGACGAAGTGGATGCAGGAGCAGATGCTTTGTGATGTGCAAAAGGCCAATCCGGATTGGAATGTGATTTTACTTCGGTATTTTAATCCTATCGGTGCCCATATTTCCGGAAAGATTGGAGAGGATCCCAAGGGAATCCCCAACAATCTTCTTCCCTATGTGGCCAAGGTAGCCTCCGGTGCTTTGGAAAAAATCCATGTTTTCGGACAGGACTATCCCACCAAGGACGGCACAGGCGTAAGAGATTATATTCATGTGGTAGACCTGGCTAAGGGGCATGTGAAGGCGGTGGAGAGATTATCGAAAAACGACGGCGTTCTGGTATGTAATTTAGGAACCGGAAAGGGCTATTCCGTTCTTGAAATTATTCATGCCTTTGAAAAAGCCTGCGGAAAGACTCTTCCCTATGTGATTGAGGAAAGAAGAGCAGGAGATGTGGCTACCTGTTATTCCAGTCCCAAGAAGGCGGAAGAAGTTCTAGGCTGGAAGGCGGAGAAGGATATTCTGGAAATGTGTCAGGATAGCTGGAGATGGCAGTCTCAAAATCCCAACGGATATGGAGAGTAAGAAAAGATGGTAGAGGAACTATTACAGGACTTTGTGGCCTACGGGGCATATTGTAAGCTGATTGAAGAGGCAGACTTTGTTTATATCTACAACAGTTTGGCTACTTTACTTAGGGTAGAGCCTAAGGATTATTCTTATGAGAAGATCCGGGAAAAGCTTCAGGGGATGTCCAAGGAAAGTATTGAAGACGGTTCTTATTTGGAAAGTTTACTGGCGAAACTCTTATCCCTGGCCTTGGAAAAAGGCGTTTTAAAAGAGGACAATGTGGTGGAGCGGGATCTTTTGGATACCAGAATCATGGGAATTCTTACAGACCGTCCTAGCCATGTGCAAGAAAAGTTCCGGAAATATTATCAGGAATCTCCTCAAAAGGCTACAGAGTATTTTTATGCGTTTAGCCAAAACAATGACTATATCCGCCGTTATCGTATTCGGAAGGATATTCATTTTCATAAGGAAACAGACTACGGTCCTGTGGAAATCAGCATTAACTTAAGTAAACCGGAGAAGGATCCGAAGATGATTGCCCTCCTTGGGAAGATGCAGTCCTCTTCCTATCCGGCCTGTATGCTTTGTAAGGAGAGTGAGGGTTACGGGGGAAGGCTGGATTTTCCGGCAAGAGAAAATCATAGAATCATTCCTCTAAACCTGGCAGGAGAGGCGTTTTATTTCCAGTATTCTCCCTATGTATATTATCCGGAGCATTGTATCGTCTTTCACAGGGAGCATAAGCCCATGCGGATTTCCGCGGAGATCTTCCCCAAGCTCTTCTCCTTTGTGGAGCAATTTCCCCATTATTTTGTGGGCTCCAATGCGGATCTTCCCATTGTGGGAGGCTCCATCCTTTCCCATGAGCATTTTCAGGGAGGTAACTATAGCTTTCCTATGGAAAAGGCGGAAGTTGAGGAATACTTTACATTGGAAGGCTATCCGGATATTCAGGCAGGTATCGTGAACTGGCCCATGTCCGTGATTCGCTTACGAGGAAAGAATTCATCTGAGCTTTCCTCTTGTGCGACTATGATTTTGGAGCGTTTCCGCTCTTATTCCGATCCGGCGGTTTCCCTCTATGCCTTTACGGAGGAAACTCCCCATAATACCATTACTCCCATTGCCAGAAGACGGGGAGAGGATTTTGAGCTGGATTTGGTGCTGAGAAACAACCTTTGCACAGAGGAACATCCTTTGGGATTGTTCCATCCCCATGAGGAGTATCACCATATTAAGAAGGAAAATATCGGTCTTATCGAAGTGATGGGCCTTGCAGTTCTTCCTGCAAGACTTAAGCAGGAGCTGGAGGAGTTGGAAGGGGCCCTGGTTTCCGGAGAAGATTTAAGGAAAAAAGAAAGCCTTCAGAAACATGCGGATTGGGCCGAGGAGATTTTAAGAAAATATCCGAAGCTTTCTTCGGAAAATGTCCATGAAATTGTGCAGGAGGAAGTGGCCAAGGTTTTCATGGAGGTTCTTTCCTGCGCGGGAATCTTTAAAAGGGATGCGGAAGGAAAGGCAGCCTTCCGTCGTTTTACGGAAGTGATTTCCAGAGCATAATTTTCAAAATAAAAAAATAGGGCGGTAAGGATATGCTCAATATGGGCAGTAAGGAAAAGCCCGGAAAACAAAAAGGAGAAAAATGGCAAAGAGCTATAATGCAGACAGTATTACTGTTTTAGAGGGATTGGAAGCGGTACGAAGAAGGCCGGGAATGTATATCGGATCCATCGGAAGCAAGGGCTTAAATCATTTGATTTATGAAATTGTGGATAATTCCGTGGACGAGCATCTAGCCGGATATTGTACAGAAATTTCCGTAACTCTCCATAAGGACGGCTCCTGTACGGTACGGGATAATGGACGTGGAATCCCCGTTGACCGGCATAAGAAGGGCATTTCTGCGGAAAGAATCGTAATGACCACCCTACATGCCGGAGGAAAGTTTGATGATAGCTCCTATAAAACCTCCGGAGGCTTACATGGTGTAGGTTCCTCCGTGGTGAACGCCCTGTCCAACTATATGCGGGTCAGGGTTTATCAGAATGGAAAAATTTACGAAGATGAGTATGAAAAAGGGATTCCAAAGACCGAGTTGATTGACGGCCTTTTACCTGTGGTGGGAAAAACCAAGGAGACAGGTACGGAAACCACCTTTATTCCGGATGACAGCATTTTCGAAAAGACTCGTTTTAAGGAGGAGTGGCTGATGTCCCGCCTCCATGAGACCGCCTACTTAAATCCTACCCTTCACCTTCATTTCCGTGATGAACGGGGAGAGGAAGTTGTCAGCAGAGATTACTATGAGCCGGAAGGACTTCATGCCTTTGTGGCGGAGCTTGTGAAGGATCAAAGTAAGATCGTTTCCCCCATCATATCCTTTCAGGGAAAGAGCGGAAAGACAGAGGTGGAGTGTGCCTTCCAGTTTACCGACAGCTTTGAAGAAAATCTTCTGGGCTTTTGTAACGGCATCTATACCCAGGAGGGGGGAACCCACATTGTGGGCTTAAAGACAAAATTTGCCCAAATGATGAATAGCTATGCAAGGCAACTGGGCATTTTAAAGGAGAAGGATCCGAACTTTACCGGAGCGGATACCAGAAATGGTATGGTGGCTGTGCTTTCCGTAAAGTATCCGGAGCCGGTTTTTGAGGGGCAGACCAAAACCAAGTTAGCTTCTTTAGAGGCGGCTAAGGATGTTTCCTCAGTGGTAGGGGAAGAGCTGGAGCGATACTTTGACAGAAACCTGGAAATCGTGAAAGCCATTCTTTCCTGTGCGGAAAAATCCGCCAAGATTCGAAAGCAGGAAGAAAAGGCCAAGGTAAACCTTTTATCTAAGTCCAAGTACAGCTTTGATTCCAACGGAAAGCTGGCTAATTGCATTTCCAAAAAGCCGGAGGAATGTGAAATTTTTATCGTGGAGGGAGACAGTGCTGGAGGCTCTGCCAAAACCAGCAGAAACCGCCACACTCAAGCTATCCTTCCTTTAAGAGGAAAGATCTTAAATGTGGAGAAGGCTTCCATGGATAAGGTATTGGCTAATGCGGAAATTAAGACCATGATCAATGCCTTTGGTTGCGGTTTTTCCGAGGGATTTGGAAATGACTTTGATATTTCCAAGCTTCGTTATCATAAAATTATACTAATGACGGATGCGGATGTGGACGGAAGCCATATTGATACTTTATTACTTACTTTCTTTTATCGCTTTATGCCGGAACTGATTCAGGAAGGGCATATCTATGTTTCCATGCCCCCCCTGTATCTGGTCATTCCGGACAATAAAAAAGAAAAGCCCCAGTATTTATATGATGAAAAGGCATTACTTGCTTATCAGAAGAAGCATGGCAGTTCCTGCTATGAGTTAAAGCGATTTAAGGGGCTTGGAGAAATGAATCCCAAGGAGCTTTGGGAAACGACTCTCAATCCGGAAAACCGAGTGCTGAAGAGGGTAGAAATTGAGGATGCCAAGCTGGCTTCTCAAGTCACCAGTATGTTAATGGGTACGGAGGTGGCTCCCAGAAGAGAGTTTATTTTTACCCATGCCATGGAAGCGGAAATCGATGCATAGAAAGGCTGAGGAAAAGAAAGTATGCCAGAACAAATCTTAACCACGGAATTTTCTGAGGAAATGCAAAAGTCCTATTTGGACTATTCCATGAGTGTCATAACCAGTAGAGCCGTGCCGGATATTCGGGACGGTTTAAAGCCTGTGCAAAGAAGAGTCCTTTTTGATATGGGAGAGCTTAGGGTTTTCCATGACAGACCTACCTTAAAGTCTGCCAGAATCTGCGGTGATACCATGGGTAAATATCACCCCCACGGAGACAGCTCCATCTATGAAACCTTAGTGGTTTTGGCTCAGGGCTTTAAGAAGAATCAGGCCTTGGTGGAGGGACAGGGAAACTTCGGCTCCATTGAAGGAGACTCTGCGGCGGCTCCCCGATATACGGAGGCTCGTTTGGAGAAATTTACAGAGGAGGTCTTACTGCAAGATCTGGCTCTTTCCGTTCCCTTCCAGCCTAACTATGATGGAAAATTAGAGGAGCCGGTGGTGCTTCCCGCAAAGATTCCTTATTTTCTTTTAAATGGTTCTGAGGGAATTGCGGTGGGAATGACTACTTCTACACCTTCTCATAATTTGTCCGAAGTGATTTCTTTAATTCTCCGTTATCTTAAGAATCCGGAGCTTTCCTTATCGGAAATGCTGGAAATCATGCCGGGACCGGATTTTCCTACCGGTGGAATTGTAGCCAATCAATCGGAGTTAGAAGAGATCTACAGGACAGGGCAGGGTAGACTGCGGTTAAGAGGTAAGCTCTCCTTTGAGAAAAAAGAAGGCCGTTCCGACAGAGATAAGCTGGTGGTAACGGAGATCCCCTATACCATGGTGGGACAGGGGATCAGTAAGTTCATGCAGGATGTGGCGAATCTTTGCGAGGAAAAAAAGATTAATGATATTCTGGATATTTCCAACCAGTCCAATGAACAGGGAATTCGTATCGTTTTAGAGTTAAAGTCCGGAGCGGATATTGAAAAGATAGAAAATATTCTTTATAAGAAGACCAAGCTGGAGGATAGCTTCCCGGTCAATATGTTGGCCATTGCCCATGGAAGACCGGAAACTCTTTCTTTAAAGAGAATTTTAGAAGAATATCTTGGCTTCCAGGTAGAAAGACTGGAGGCGAAGTTTTCCAAATTACTGGAAAAGGAAGAAAGAAAGCGGGAAATCGAGGAAGGTTTGATTTCCGCGGTGGACTGTATTGATGCCATCATTGCACTGCTTCGGGGAGCCAAGAATCATAAGGATGCGAAAACCGCTTTGATGCAGGGAGATTTATCTTTAATCCAACTAAAGGAAAGGGATGAAGTTTTTCGAAAGACCATAGAGGGTTTCCGATTTACAGATTTACAGGCTCAGGCCATCCTGGATATGCGCCTGTCCAAGCTTATCGGCTTGGAGATTTTGTCTCTGCAAAAGTCCCATAGAGAAAGCCTGAAAAACATTAAAAACTATAAGGAGCTTTTGGGTTCCAAAAAGGTGCTTTATGCTCATTTGGAGCAGGAGCTTCTGCAAATCCAAAAGGATTACGGGAAGGAAAGAAAAACGAAAATCTGTGATGCCAAGGAAGCGGTATATGACGATACTGCCATTGAAGAGATGGATTTATATTATTTGCAAGATCGCTTTGGTTATGTAAAGTGTGTAGACCCGGGTACCTTCCAGAGAAATAAGGAAAGTATTGAGGCGGACTATGCCTATGTACTCCCCTGTAAGAATACGGATCGTCTCCTCTTCTTTACGGATTTAGGAAATATGCACCAGATTAAGATCTTGGATGTTCCGGTTACGAAGTTTAAGGATAAAGGCGTTCCTCTGGATAATCTGAGTAAGTTCTCTGCAGAGCAGGAAAGAGTGGTGGCAGTCTTTATTCGAAAGGTATTAGAGGAAGAAACCCTTCTCTTTGTGACGGAACAGGCTCAGATTAAGAGGGTAAAGGGAGAAGAATTTTCCACCCAGAACCGTCTTGTCCAGGCCACCAAGCTGGGAGAAGAGGATAGACTCCTTAGCGTGGTGCCTGTGGAAGAAGAGGATATTGTTTTGGAAACGGAGGATTCCTACTTCCTAAGATTCTCTTTATCGGAAGTACCTTTACAGAAAAAGACAGCGAAGGGTGTACTGGCTATGAGTTTGCGGCCTAAGGATTATGTTAAAAAGGTATATTCTCTTGCTGCAGAGGAAAATGTGGAGCTGGAAAGTAAAACCCTGAACCTGCAAAGATTAAAGCAGGGAAAAAGAGGCGGAAAGGGTGTAAAGCATAGTTAGGGAAAATACTTTTTTTCATCACCCTGCCATGCTACAATAGAGGCGTTAATGAGGAATAGAGGGAAAAGATATGGAAAAATTTAAAGTAGGTATTTTGGGAGCAACAGGAATGGTGGGACAGCGTTTTGCCACTTTACTGGCAGAACACCCATGGTTTGAGGTGGCTTGCCTTGCCGCCTCTCCAAGATCCAGCGGCTTAACATATGAAGAAGCGGTAGGGGATCGTTGGAAGCTGGAAGAACCTATGCCTGAGAAATTAAAGAAGATGGTGGTTAAGGATGTATCCAAGGTAGAAGATGTGGTAGAGGGACTGGATTTCGTTTTCTCCGCAGTGGATATGAAGAAGGAGGAAATCAAAGCCATCGAGGAGGCCTATGCCAAGGCAGAGGTTCCGGTGGTTTCCAACAACTCTGCACATCGCTGGACAGAGGATGTTCCCATGGTAGTTCCTGAGATTAATCCGGAGCATTATCAGCTGATTGAAAAGCAGAGAAAGCGTTTAGGAACCAAGAGAGGCTTTATTGCAGTTAAGCCTAACTGTTCCATCCAGTCCTATGCTCCTGCTTTAGCAGCATGGGCAGAATATGAGCCCTATGAGTGTGTAATTTCCACCTATCAGGCGATATCCGGTGCAGGAAAGAACTTTGAGACTTGGCCTGAGATGGTAGGAAATATCATTCCTTATATCGGCGGAGAGGAAGAAAAGTCCGAGAAGGAGCCTCTTCGTGTGTTGGGAACTTATACAGAGGATGGCATTAAGCTGAAGGAGGGATTGGTTTTAAGTGCTCAGTGTATCCGCGTTCCTGTTTTAAACGGACACACTGCTACAGTTTCCATTCGTTTCCGGAAGAAGGTTACTAAGGATGAGTTGATTTCCGCTCTTAGAAATTACAAGGGCTTACCCCAGGAGAAGAATTTACCCTCTGCACCGAAGCAGTTTATTCAGTATTTGGAAGAGGACAACAGACCATCTGTTCTTACGGATGTGAATTTTGAAAAGGGAATGGGAATCTCCATCGGAAGATTACGGGAAGATAATCTTTTCGATTTCAAGTTTGTGGGACTGAGCCACAACACCCTAAGAGGGGCAGCCGGCGGTGGAGTGCTTTCCGCGGAAACTTTGGTAGAGCTTGGATATATTCAAAAAAGATAAAGTGTAGGGGGTGTGAACGAGGGGGATTTACTTTCTTTTTCACACTCCTTTTTTTCAGGAGGCTTGCTATGCGTATTGAAAAATGTGGTCATTTTGTAGATGAAAGAGAAGTACATCGTTATATTTTGGAAAATAAGAATGGGGTTCAAGCGGTTTTCACCGACCTTGGCGCTGTCTGGCTATCCTTTCTTTTTCCGGATCGTAGCGGGAAATTGGTGGATGTGCTTTTGTCCGTTGAAAACTGGGAAGATTTAATGGAAAACCCGGGACATATGGGAGAGGTGGTCGGAAGAAATGCCAACCGTATCAGTGGGGGATGTTTTCAGCTACAGGGGAAAGAATACCATTTGTTTTTAAATGACAAGCAGCATAGCAACTGCCATTCCGGTCCGGAATATTTTGGCAGAAGATTATTTCAGGCAAAGCAAAAGGGAGAAAATTCCATTTGTTTTTCCCTTTTTTCCAAAGATATGGACCAGGGCTTTCCCGGAAATATGGATTTTTCCGTGACATATGAGTTGACGGAGGATAATGCTTTGCATATTCGCTATAAGGGAAATTCGGATAAGGATACCCTGATGAATTTTACTAATCATGCCTATTTTAATCTATCCGGTCATGACCAGGGAAATATAGCGGAACAAAGTGTTCGGATTTTCGCTTCCCACTATACTCCCTCCGATGAATTTTTGATTCCTACGGGAGAGATTCGTCCTGTTACGGGAACAGCCTTTGATTTCCGAGAGGAAAGACCGATTTTTGAGAAAGCCTTTAAGAAAGATAAGGAGCTTTTGGCGGCAGGGGGCTATGATCATAACTTTTGTGTAGACGGGGAAGCGGGAAGCCTTCGAAAGGCAGCTATAGCTTACTCCAAGAAAACAGCCATTGAAATGTTGGTAGAAACGGATTGTCCGGGAATTCAGTTCTATACCGCCAATTTTTTAATGGCGGAGGATATGGGAAAGGGCGGAGTGAGCTATGAGCCCCATAGCGGATATTGCTTTGAAACGCAGTACTATCCGGATGCCATCAATGTTCCTAACTTTCTTGCTCCTATTGTAGCTGCAGGCTCCACCTACCATTCTGAAACTATCTATCGTTTTCGGCAAAGATTGATTTAAATATGCTAAGAAGGAATTTATAGAAAATATAGAGATTTCATGTCAAATACAGATGTAGGAAAGAAAAAAAATTTATATATTGCGGAGAAACCTTCTGTAGCCAAGCAATTTGCGGAAGCCTTGGGGGTAAATACCAACTCCTCCGGAAGAAGAGGCTATATTGAGGCAGGAGAGCATATCTTTACCTGGTGTGTAGGACATCTGGTCAGTATGAGCTATCCGGAGGTTTATGATGAGAAGTACAAGAGTTGGCGTATGGAAACCCTTCCCTTCCTTCCCAAGGAATTTCTTTATGAGGTGATTCCTTCCGTTAAAGAGCAATTTCAACAGGTTACAGGCCTGATGGAGCGGGAAGATATCGGCTGCATTTATGTCTGTACCGACTCCGGACGGGAGGGTGAATACATTTACCGTTTGGTAGCCTCCTTTTGCAAGAATTTAAAGGCGGAGGAAAGACGAGTTTGGATTGATTCACAAACTAAGGAAGAGATTCTTCGAGGAATTCGGGAAGCAAAACTAGAATCCGCCTATGATTCTTTAGCCAAAGCCGCCTATTTACGAGCCAAGGAAGATTATCTTATGGGAATTAATTTTTCCAGAGTATTGACCTTAAGGTATGGCAGAGCTTTGGCAAAAAGCCTTGGCAAGGAAAAAAGTGCCCTGATTGCCGTGGGACGAGTGATGAGCTGCGTTTTGGCTATGATTGTCCAAAGAGAGTGGGAAATCCGCCGTTTTCAAAAGACTGTCTTCTATAAACCTCTGGGGGATTTTTCCCTGGAAGAGGGAGGGGAAGCCGGTCTCCTTTGTGAGTTACGAAGCAGAGAGGAAAGCCCTTATTATAAGGAGAAGGATTTATATAAAAATATCGGCTTTCTGCTAAAGGAAAAGGGAGAGGAATTTTTGGAGGTATTTTCTCCACTACCCAGGGAAGGAAGAGTGACTGCTCTGGAAAAAAAGAAGGAAAGTAAAAATCCTCCATTGCTCTATAATTTGGCGGAGCTCCAAAACGAATGTTCCAAGTCTTTAAAAATCAGTCCTGACGAGTGTTTAAAGCTTGTACAGGAGCTTTATGAGAAGAAAATGTGTACCTATCCCCGTACGGATGCCAGAGTATTATCCACTGCGGTAGCTAAGGAGATCGAGAAAAATATTCAGGGACTTTTGTCTTTTCCCCCCTATGCAAAGTATGCCAAAGAGGTTCTTGCTATGGACAGTGTGAAATCCATTGCCCGTTCCCGCTATACAGACGACAAAAAGATAACGGATCACTATGCCATTATTCCTACGGGACAGGGATCAGGACAATATAATTCCCTTTCCTATCAGGGAAAGAGGGTGCTGGACTTTATTATTCGTCGTTTCTTGTCCATTTTTTATCCTGCCGCAGAGTACAAAAAGATAGCTTTAGAAATTGAAGTTTCGGGAGAATGCTTTGTTGCCAACGAAAAAGTATTGACGAAGGATGGTTATCTTTGCCTTTATCAAAAGAAAGACAAGGATAAAGAGGCTTCTCCGGCGGATTTCTCCGGTAGTGGCAATGGCCAGGGGGCTGAGGAAACGGAATCAGAGGAAGCGGTCACGGAAATCGGCAATCCCAAGCTTTCCGAACTGAAAAAAGGAGCCAAGCTTTATTTGCAGGAGCTTAAGCTAAAGGAGGGAGAAACCCAGCCCCCTAAGCGATATACCTCCGGAAGTATGATTCTGGCCATGGAAAATGCGGGAAAGCTGATAGAAGATGAAGAGCTTCGTGCCCAGATAAAGGGTTCCGGTATAGGAACATCCGCTACCAGAGCCGGAATTTTAAGCAAGCTTGAGAAAAATGAATATATTCATTTGGAAAAAAAGAATCAACAATTGAGCCCCAGCGAACTGGGAGAAAAGATTGTACAGATTCTTGCCAAATCCATACCGGCTTTATTGAATCCCACCCTTACCGCCTCTTGGGAGAAGGGGCTTTCCTATGTGGAGGGAGGAGAAATTTCGGAAGAAGAATATATGCGGAAGCTGGAAGCTTTTGTAGAAAAGAATACCAACAAGGTAAAGAGTTTATAAAGTAAAATGCCGGACATCCAATAATTTAAAGAGTAAAGAGTTTATAGAAGTATCGACTTGTGATTTTGCGACAAAGAGAGGAGCAATGATGAAAAAGAAGGACTTGGAATGTAAAGCTTTTTATCCATCCTTAGAGGAACCTTACCAATCCCTTTTTGAAGGATGTCAATATCCCTGGGAGGCCTTACCGAAGATTAAAACCTGGATTTCCGCTATGCAGGGAAAGCTTCCTTCAGGCTTTCAAGAAGTGAAAAAAGGAGTTTTTGTCCATGAGAGTGTAAAGCTTTATCCCAATGTATATCTGGGGGAGAATATTATTATTATGGCGAACTGTGAAGTCCGTCCGGGAGCCTTTTTACGGGAAAATGTATTTGCCGGAGAGGGCTGTGTCTTGGGAAATAGCTGTGAATTTAAAAATGCGGTTCTTTTTTCCCATGTGCAAACTCCTCATTACAACTATGTGGGGGATTCCATTTTAGGAGAATACTCTCATCTGGGAGCAGGGACATTAACCTCCAATGTAAAATCCGACAAGACCCTGGTTAAGATTCATGCAGAAGACGGAGAGCTTGAAACAGGCTTAAAGAAATTTGGAGCCATTGTGGGAGAACAGGTGGAAGTAGGCTGTCAGTCCGTACTGAATCCGGGAACCATTCTTTGCTCTCATTCCAATATTTATCCCTTATCTCCGGTACGGGGTATTGTTCCTCCTAAACACATTTATAAAGATAAGAACAATATTGTACAAAAAGAAGAGAGATAGAATTAAGAACAGAAAAAATGCATCGTATTGGGGCGTTGATAAAGAAGGTGTCTTCTTTCTTGAAAGCATAAAAGAATTAGAAAAGACTTGAAAAAGAAAATACTCTGTACTATCGTCTTAACGGAGTAAAGATTACTAGCACCCTGAATTAGAACAATAGGAAAGGAAAAGCCATGAACGAATTTGGAGAGAATGTAATTATTTTAGATCATCCCTTAATCACCCACAAAATTTCCATTTTAAGGGATAAGAACACCGGAACCAATGAATTTCGTCAGTTGGTGGAAGAGATTGCTATGTTGATGGGATTTGTGGCTTTGTCCGACCTTCCCATGACGAAAATGCCGGTGGAGACCCCTATCGAAAAGACAGAGACTTTGGTTATTGCCGGACGAAAGCTGGCCATTGTTCCTATCTTAAGAGCGGGACTGGGAATGGTTTCAGGACTTACGGCACTGGTTCCTTCCGCAAAGATTGGACATATCGGTTTGTACAGAGATGAAACAACCCATAAGCCGGTGGAATATTTCTGTAAATTGCCAAACCCCATCGAAGAAAGAATCATTGTGGTTTGCGATCCCATGCTGGCTACCGGCGGTTCCGGAGTGGATGCCATTAGTCAGATTAAAAAGCACGGAGGAAAGAAAATCAAATTTGTTTGTATTATTGCCGCTCCTGAAGGCGTAAAGAAGCTTCACGAAGCCCATCCGGACGTACAAATTTATGTGGGTAATCTGGATCGGGAGTTAAATGAAAATGCCTATATCTGCCCGGGCTTGGGAGATGCCGGAGATAGAATTTTCGGTACAAAATAGGAATAAGAGAAAATCGCAAGAAGCGAATTATAATAAGCTAGTTGAATAAACATATTGTAAATAAGCGGATTGTAAATAGGCTATAGAATTATATAGGACTGGAAAATGGCATAAAAAAAGGAGAGATTTCTCTCTCCTTCATGCCGCCAGCCGGACTCGAACCGGCACGGTTTCCCGCTTGATTTTGAGTCAAGTGCGTCTGCCATTCCGCCACGGCGGCAAGAACAGAACCTAGGTTACCACTTTTTTCTTTTCTTTGCAAGTCCTTTATCAAGAAAATGGGAGAAAAATGAATTGTTTAGAGGCCAGAAAATATATTAATGATTTTATCCAGGGCAACTGGGAAGAGGAACAATGTGAGTCCTTTTTGGAGCATATGGAATCCTGTAAAGATTGCCGGGAAGAGCTTAGAATTACCCATATGATCTATGAGGGATTGCAGAGCTTGGAGGGAGAACAGGAAGAGCTGCAGCTGGAAAAATCCTATCAAAACTTAATAGAAGAAGCCAATTTTTTTATCTTCCAAAACCATTTTTTCAGAGGACTGAGAATTGTGGTACATTCCCTTCTTTTTTGGGCAGTTTTCTTTTCTGCCTGGTATAGTTTGTACGGATTTATAGGATAGGAGTAAGGCATTGAAAAGAGAGAAAATCTTATTAATTGATGGTCATAGTATATTAAGCAGAGCCTTCTATGGGGTTCCTTTTTTAAACAACAAAGAGGGAATTCCCACCAACGGAATCTATGGCTTTTTAAACATTTTGTTTAAAGAGATAGAGCTTGAAGAGACAGAATATGTGGCTGTGGCCTTTGATGTTCCAAAGCCCACTTTTCGCCATAAGCTATTTCCGAAATATAAGGGTACCAGAAAGGGAATGCCGGAGGAACTGAAGGAACAGGTTCCTTTATTGCAGGAGCTTTTACGGAAAATGCATATGCCTCTCCTGATGATGGAGGGCTTTGAAGCGGATGACATTCTGGGAACCGTTGCCAAGCAAATGCAGGCAGAGGGGAAGGAAGTAGTGGTGGTTTCCGGAGACCGGGATCTGTTACAGCTGTCCGATGAACATATCAAAATCAGCATTCCCAAAACCTCCAAGGGAGAGACCAAGGTTTACTCCTATTATCCCAAGGATGTGGAGGAGGAATGGGGGGTAAGTCCTATAGAGTTTATTGATTTGAAGGCTCTTATGGGAGACAGCTCCGACAATATACCGGGGGTTCCGGGAATGGGAGAAAAAACCGCCACCTGGATTATTCAAAAGTATAAAAGTATCGAGGAAGCCTATGCCCATGCAGAGGATTCTGAATTTAAAGTGCCCAGAAAACCAAGTGCCGGAAAGGACCTTAAGGAGCATTTTGAACTGGCGAAGCTCTCCAAGGAGCTTGCCACCATCAATATTCATGTGCCTATCAGCTTAAATTTTTCCGATTGTAAGTGGGAAAACTATGCCAATTCCGAAAGTAAGGAATTGATTCGAAAGTGGGAATTCCGTTCCCTTTATTCCCGTTTTGAAGAGGCGGAGAGTACAGCGGAGAAAAAACTTAGTCTTCCTGCATGGAAGGATGTGGAAGATCCTTATCTTGCCAAAATCGCCTTTAAGGATGCAAAAAAACAAAAATCGGCTGGAATTTTTCTGCAAGTAGATCCATCCGATGGGGGAAAGCTGTATGTTTATCTCTGTCTTTCTGACACAAGACTCTATCGTATCCCTTTGTCCCTTTGTGAAGAGGAGCTAACAGAGCTTCTGAAGGAGGGAGAATATTTCACCCTGCAGTTAAAGGATCAGTACCATCTTTGGGAGGAGCTTTTAGCGGGTGAAATTCATGATTTATCTCTAGGAGCTTACCTTTTGAACCCTTTAAAGGATTCCTATGCCTATGATGACTTAGCCAGAGATTATATGGACCTTGTACTGCCGGGAAAGAAGGAGCTTCAAAATACCGTTGAAGAGGGGCTATATTCCGCCTTTGTTTCTTGGCAGGCTAAGGATAGAATTTTTCAGGAGCTGAAGGATACAGAGCAGTGGGAATTGTATCGGGATGTGGAGGAACCTTTGGTGCCTGTACTTTACCGTATGGAGAAGGCAGGAATTTTAGTAGATAAGGAGGCTCTTCTGTCCTACGGAGAAGAGCTTAAGAAGAATATTGCCATGTTGCAGGAAGAAATCTATGCTATGGCAGGGGAAGAATTTAATATTAATTCTCCTCAACAGCTGGGGGGAATCCTTTTTGAGAAAATGCAGCTTCCCGGAGGAAAGAAGACGAAGACCGGATATTCCACTGCGGTGGATGTTTTAGAAAAATTACAGGAAGACTATCCTATTGTAGGTAAAATCTTAGAATACAGAACCTATTCCAAGCTAAACTCCACCTATGCGGAAGGATTAAGCAATTATGTGGGAGAGGACCAAAGAATTCACGGAAGCTTCCAGCAGATGGTAACAGCCACAGGAAGGCTTTCTTCTACTGAACCGAATTTACAGAACATTCCGATTCGTACGGAGATGGGAAGGGTATTCCGTTCCGTTTTTATTCCTAAGGAGGGATCTGTTTTTCTGGATGCGGACTATTCCCAGGTAGAGCTTAGACTCTTAGCTTCTTTGTCCAAGGATGAAAAACTGATTGAAGCCTACAGGAAGGATGCGGATATTCATAGAGTAACCGCCTCCGAAGTGTTCCACGTGCCTTTGGAAGAGGTAACGCCGGAGCTTAGAAGAAATGCCAAGGCGGTGAACTTCGGTATTGTCTACGGCATTTCCGCCTTCGGGCTTTCCGAAGGCTTAAGCATCTCTCGGCAGGAGGCCAAGGAGTATATTGAGCGATATTTTACAAGCTATCCCAAAGTTAAGGAATATTTAGACGGAGAAGTAGTCTTTGCCAGAGAACATTCCTTTGTGAAGACTCTTTTTGGCAGACGCAGACCTTTACCGGAGATTCATGCCTCCAACTTTATGAGAAGAAGCTTTAGTGAGCGTGTAGCCATGAACGCTCCTATTCAGGGAACTGCTGCGGATATTATCAAAAAGGCCATGGTGATTGTAGATCAAAAGCTATCAGAAAAGAACTGTCAAAGCCGTATTGTTCTTCAAATCCATGATGAGCTCTTATTGGAAGTTGTAAAGGATGAGCTGGAGACCGTAAAGGATATTCTGGTTTCCGCTATGGAACATGTAGTTTCTTTGCCGGTTCCCTTGATTGTAGAGGCTACTGTAGGAAATAACTGGGATGAGGCTCACTAAATGGAAATCGAGAAGAAGGATTTAATGCCCCTTAGCTTTTTAAAAAAGGAAAGATATACTGCTTCCTTTCAGGGAATGCGGTATTTTATGGAAAAAAAGGAAGAAGAAGGGGAGAATCATTTGTTGGTAGCCTGCTGGCCGGAGCCCTTTGCCTTTGCTTATACGAAAGAAGAGGAGAAAAGCTATAAAAGCTTTCCCTTTACGGAGGAAGGCTTGGAAGAAGCCAGGGCTTATTTAATGGAAGAATGGGAAAGGCGGAAAGGGTGAAGAAGGAAATCATTGGGGTAATCGGAGGGATTGCCAGCGGAAAATCCACCGTACTTTCCATTCTCCAAGGAGACTTTTCCTATCGTATTTTACGAATGGACGAGTTGGCTAAAGCATTATATCAAGAAGAAGCTGTTTTAAGAGAAATAAAAAAGCTTTTGCCCGCTTCGGTATTTACAAAGGAGGGGGCTTTATCCTTTTCAAGACTTAGAACTCTTTTGTTTACTGAGCCGGAGAGAAAGAAGCATTTGGAAGAATTGATTCATCCTTTGGTTTTTCAAGAAGTATCTAAAGAAATAGAGCGGGTAAGATTGCTGGGAGAAAAGCTTGCAGTGGAGACGGCTTTGCCTAATCAGGATTTTCTTTCTCAATGTGACCTGATTTTTTATCTGGATGCTTCGGAGGAAACACGTTGTAAACGGCTAATAGAAAGTCGGGGACTGGAGAAAGAAGAAGCCTTACGAATCATTCAAAGCCAAAACCTTGAATGTTTTCGAGAGAAGGCCCAGCTAGTAATCAATACGGAAGAGAGTATAGAAAGAGTAAGAGATGAGATTTGCCAGTATTTCCAGCGGCTCTAGCGGAAATGTAAGTTTTATTTCCTCCGGAGCACACCATATCCTTTTGGATGCGGGGGTAGGAATTCGGAGTATAGAGTCGGCATTAAGAGGCCTGGATATATCCTGTAAAGATATTGAGGGAATCTGTGTTACCCATGAACATATCGATCATATTAAGGCCATAGGAAGCCTTTGCAGAAAATACACTATCCCCGTTTATGCCACCCTGGGAACATTACAGGGAATTTTACTTTGTGATGCCATGAAGGAGTTTCCCAAGGAGCTTTTACGACCTATTCTAAAGGATGAAAGCTTTCAAATCGGAGATCTTTCCGTCTTACCCTTCAGTGTTTCTCATGATACCAGAGATCCTGTGGCTTATCGGGTGAGCTGTGGAGAAAAATCTGTGGCGGTGGTTACGGATTTAGGTTGTTATGATGAGTACACAATCTCTCATTTACAAAAGCTGGATGTTCTGCTTCTGGAGGCCAATCATGATGTTACTATGGTGGAAAAAGGACCCTATCCTATGGCATTAAAAAGAAGAATTCTATCCAATGTAGGCCACCTTTCCAATCTTCATAGTGGAGAGTTGTTAAAGGAACTGGTACATCCGGGCTTGAAAAAAGTATTTCTGGGACATCTCAGTGCGGAAAACAATGATCCGGACCTGGCTTTGGCTACCGTGAAAAAAGAGGTAAAGGAGCCGGATTTGGAGATAGCTTTGGCAAAACGTTCCGCTTTATCGGATTGTGTGGAGTGGTAATCATGATCAATGGGAAAAAAGTAGCCGGTGTAGTCAGTGAGTTTAACCCCTTTCATAAGGGACATGAATACTTACTCCTGGGAATTCGGCAGGATTTTCAGGCGGAGTATATTGTAACGGTAATGTCTGGAGACTTTGTACAAAGGGGAGAACCTGCTTTTTTTTCAAAATTCGAAAGGGCGGAGAAGGCGGTAAACAAGGGAATAGACCTTGTTATCCAACTGCCGGTTCTGTATTCTTTAGCTTCCAGTGAATATTTTGCTTACGGAGCCATTAAGATTTTGGAAGAGCTATCCTTTGTGGATATATTGGTTTTCGGCTCGGAATCCTATGATTTAAATAGGCTTAGAAGCCTTGCAAAGTTTTTTCTTCGAGAGAAAGAGGGGCAGGAAAAGGAATATCAAAAACAATTAAAAGAATTTATGGCAAAGGGAAATTCCTATCCCAGAGCGAGAGAAATGGCTTTGGAAGCTTTTTTTCCGGGGAAAGTTTTGGCCAATGACGGTTTGGGAATTTCCTACTTAATGGCTTTAGAGAGACTTCATTCTTCTATGGAGGTGGGAATAATTCGGAGAAACTTGCACCTTGCTTCCGCCCACAGTATCCGAAAGGATATTCGGGAAAGCTGCGGAAAGGATTGTGATCACCCTTGCTATACAGAAGCGGAGAAGCTCTATCCTTTTCTTCGCTATCGTTTAATGGAATTAAAAAGAGATAAGATTGCTTTGGATTCTTTTTGGGATGTATCTTCTGATCTGGCAAATAGAATAGAAGCTTCTTTTGCGAAAAAACTTCCTTTTACGCAGTGGATTCAATATCTTAAAGGGAAAAATTATACTTATAGCAGAGTAAGCAGGTCTCTACTCCATATTCTTTTGGATATAAGAGAAGAGGAGGCAAGGAAAGAATTGGAAAACAGCTCTCCCTATTACAGAATTTTAGCCGCAAGCAGCTTAGGGAGAGATTTGTTGTCTCACCTTCCTCCAAACAGCATTTTTCGATTAGGAAATGCTCTGAAGGAGCATCCTGAATGGGAAAATATAAGGCTGATGAAGTGGGATTTATTTGCGGGACAATTATTTCAGGAAATCTACCTGACAGGAAGAGAAGAACGACGTGAAAAGTTCATAAAATTGTGATAGTATAAAGACAAGAAGGAGGTAGTAAGAATGAAGCTGGTTTATGCCATAATACGGAATGACAATGAAGATGATGTAACTTCCGCTTTAATGCAGGAAGGCTTTACGGTAACCAGGCTATCTACGACTGGTGGCTTTTTAAGAAAGGGAAGTACTACTTTAATGATTGCCCTTCAGGACGAACAGCTGGAGCAGTGTATTGATATCATTAAACAGCAAAGTGGAAGTCGTCAGGAAATCACTGTAAACATGCCCTATGTTTCCGGTTCCAGTCTGATGAATTACACCACCATGCCCATGAATGTGGAGATTGGCGGCGCAACCATTATGGTTGTTCCTCTGGAACGTTTCGAAAAATACTAAAATATGTTTAATTAAAAGGGAAGGATATTGGATATAGTATACAAAAATATGCAATGTTCTTTAGAACTTCCCTTTTTTACTCTCTCTTCCTTTGCTATAATGGCAAGGAAGAGTTTTATCATGTCAGAAAAAGGAGAGAATATGTCATTTATTGAGGATGTAAAAGCAAAAGCAAAGGCAAAGCAGAAGACCATCGTATTACCGGAATCTGAAGACAAGAGAGTTCTTCAGGCGGCAGAACAGATTCAGAAAGAGGGATTTTCCCGCTTGATTCTTCTTGGAGAGAAGGAGCAGGTGGAGAAGGATGCCAAAGCTTGGGGAGTAGACCTTTCCGGTATTGAAATTGTGAACCCGAAGACTTATGCCAAGTTAGACGAATATGTTTCTACTCTGGTAGAACTTAGAAAGTCAAAGGGGATGACGGAAGAAGAGGCAAGAAAGCTGCTGACAGAAAGCAACACCTATTTTGGTGTTATGATGGTTAAGAAGGGAGAGGCTGACGGTTTGGTTTCCGGAGCGAACCACTCTACCGCGGATACCCTCCGTCCATCTCTTCAGATCTTAAAGACCAAGCCGGGCACAAAGCTTGTTTCCGCTTTCTTTGTTATGGTTGTTCCTGATTGTGAATACGGAGAGAAGGGAACCTTTGTCTTCTCTGATTGCGGTTTAAATCAAAACCCGACTTCTGAAGAGCTGGCAGCAATTGCAGAGTCTTCCGCAGAGTCCTTCCGTTTCTTGGTAGGGGCTGAGCCTAAGGTGGCTATGCTGTCTTACTCCACCATGGGATCTGCAAAGCATGAAGAGGTTACCAAGGTACAGGATGCTACCAAGATTGTGAAAGAGAATAATCCGAATCTTTTAGTGGATGGAGAATTACAGTTGGATGCCGCTTTGGTTGAATCCGTAGCCAAGTTAAAAGCTCCCGGCTCCAAGGTGGCAGGTCATGCCAATACCTTGATTTTCCCGGATTTAGATGCAGGAAACATCGGCTATAAGCTTGTGCAGAGATTGGCAAAGGCTGAAGCTTATGGACCTATGACTCAGGGAATTGCAAGACCGGTTAATGACTTATCCCGTGGATGTAATTTTGCCGATATTGTAGGTGTTGTTGCGATTACTGCAGTGCAGTGTCAACTTTACGATAATAACTAATTATTGGGAGGAACTATGAAAATTTTAGTAATTAACTGTGGATCATCTTCTTTGAAGTATCAGCTTATTGATATGGAGGGAGAGACCGTAATGGCCAAGGGACTTTGCGAAAGAATCGGTATTCCCGGTTCCAGATTAAAGCACGAGGTTCCCGGAAAAGAAGATTATGTGGTTGAAACAGATCTTCCGGACCATTCTGTGGCAGTGAAGCTGGTTTTTGATGCACTGACAGGAGAGTATGGTGTGGTTAAGTCCGTTGATGAAATCGGTGCAATCGGACATCGTGTACTGCATGGCTCCAATCGTTTCACGGAAAGTATTATTGTAAATGATGAAGTAAAGAAAGTTATCCGGGAGTGCTTTGACTTAGGCCCCTTACATAACCCGGCAAACTTAATGGGAATTGAGGCTTGTGAAAAAGTTGTTCCCGGTAAGAAGAATGTAGCGGTTTTCGATACTACCTTCGGTATGACCCTTCCGGAGAAGGCATATTACTATGCTATTCCTAAGGAATACTATGATAAGTACGCGATTCGTCGTTACGGCTTCCATGGTACCAGCCATGCCTACGTTTCTCAGGAAACCATTCGTTTCGGCGGTTTGGATCCGGAGAAGGCAAAGGTTATCGTATGTCATTTAGGTAACGGTGCTTCCATCTCCGCATCTATCGGCGGCAAGGCTGTAGATACTTCCATGGGACTTACCCCGTTGGAAGGTCTGATTATGGGTACCCGTTCCGGAGATATCGATGGAGGAGTAATCCAGTTTATTGCCAACCACGAGAATAAAACTGTTGATGAAGTTTTGAATATTTTGAATAAGAAGTCCGGTGTGTTGGGAATGACCGGTATTTCTTCCGATTTCCGTGACATTGAGAATGCTGCTGAAGAAGGAAATCATATGGCAAAAGTGGCTCTTGATGCATTTCGTTACAGAGTTGCCAAGTATATCGGTTCTTATGTGGCGGCTATGAACGGTGTGGATGCCATTTCCTTTACAGCAGGTGTGGGAGAGAATGATAAGGTAACAAGACAGATTGTTATTGATGAGTATTTCTCTTATCTTGGTGCTAAGATTGATCCGGAAAGAAACAATGTTCGCGGAAAAGAGCGTTTAATTTCCACTGATGATTCCAAGGTTAAGATTTTCTTGATTCCTACCAATGAAGAGTTGGCTATCGCAAGAGATACAAAGCGTTTGATTGAAGCTTAAATTAGGCATAATTTTTTCGCTTTCCTTTAGATTTTGCTTGCATTTTACTGAAAACTAGTGTATCTTTACACGAGTGTGTTTTTCTAATGTAAAGCATAGCCCAAATTCACCGATTCAAACTCGGTTAAGACAGGAGGTGTAAATATGTCTATTTGTCCAAAGAATAAATCATCCAAAGCCCGCAGAGATAGCAGAAGAGCAAATTGGAAGATAGGTGCAACAAACCTTGTAAAGTGCTCTAAGTGTGGTGCATTGGTTATGCCTCACAGAGTTTGTAAGGCTTGTGGTTCTTATAATAAGCGCGAGATTATTACTGTAGAGGACTAAGAATTAAAGGGAGCTTCATAAGAAGCTCCTTTTCTTATGGCTTACAGTTATGTAACAACTGAATTTATGGTACTTTCGTATAGAAATAGTAGAATGGTTTGAGCTCTCTTTTCTGTTTTTAGGGAAAAACAAAAATAATTCCTAAAATCACTAGACTTGTGCACAATCTAATGATAAACTACCTTTCGAGCGTAAGCTTAACACTTAAGTTTAAAGAAAAAGGAGAGAATATCATGAAGAAATATGTATGTACAGTATGTGGTTATATCTATGATCCTGAAGTAGGAGAGGAAAGTGCAAATGTTGCAGCGGGAACAGCTTGGGAAGATGTTCCTGAAGATTTTCTTTGCCCCTTATGCGGTGTAGGAAAGGATCAGTTCGAGCCATCAGAGGAGTAAAAGATGTATTCATGCAGAAAACTTAGAGATGATTTAGTATATGTTGGAGTAGAAGATAGAAGACTGCACCTGTTTGAGAATTTGTTTCCTTTGGACAGAGGCGTAAGCTATAATTCCTATCTTTTACTGGATGAAAAGACCGTTTTGTTGGATACCTGCGACCAAACCGTTTCTCGCCATTTCATTGAGAATATAGAGTTTGCCCTTGGGGGAAAGACCTTGGATTATCTGGTAATTAATCATATGGAGCCGGACCATTGCGGGAGCATTCAGGACTTGTACGAAAAATATCCAAAGCTTTCCATTATTTCCAATGCTAAAACTTTTCAGATGCTGGATCAGTTTTATCAGATGACGATTCCTGCAGACAGAAAGGTGGAAGTAAAGGAAGGCGATGAGTTTTCTGTAGGAAGACATACCCTTAAGTTTGTCTTTGCACCTATGGTACACTGGCCTGAGGTTATGTTTACCTATGATATGACGGACAAGACCTTATTCTCTGCGGACGCCTTTGGCGTTTTCGGTTGCAACAACGGCAATATCCTTGCCCACGAGCAAAGATACAAGGATAAGGACTTTCTGGATGATGCCAGACGTTATTATTCCAATATTGTTGGAAAGTACGGCCCTCAAACCCAGGCGGCTTTAAAAAAGGCTTTAAGTCTGGAAGTAGAGATGCTTTGTCCTTTACATGGACCGATTTGGACGGAAGATCTTTCTTTTATCATTGATAAATATGACAAATGGTCCCGTTATCTTCCGGAAGAGAAGGCCGTTGTGATTCTGTATAATTCCGTTTATGGCAATACAGAAACCGTCGTAGACCATTTTGCATTAGAGCTTGGTATTCGTGGAGTTAAGAACATCAAAGCCTACGATGTATCCAAGACGGATGTATCCTATTGCATTGCAGAATGTTTCCGTGCCAGTCATCTGGTATTTGCGGGAACAACCTATAACAATAACCTTTTTCCGAAGATGGAAAATCTCATTACCGACATGAAGAATCTGAATGTGCAGAATCGAAAGATTGCTATTTTGGAAAATGGAAGCTGGGCTCCTCAAAGCGGTAAGCTGATGAAGAAAGCCTTTGATGAGATGAAAAATATGAGCTATATCGGCGACATTCTTACTGTAAAGTCCGCATCCGTGGATCGCAGCGCTTTAGAGAAATTGGCCGATGAGGTAGCTGATTCCGTATTAGGAAAAGAATAAAACTTGCACAATACCGAGTTTTCTGATGAATCGGCAAAGCCGGATATATCATCTGTTTCCGGAGTGTATTCATTAAGCTTTAACGCGGAAAAAAGGGTTTTTAAAATCAAAAATAGAAATTTTCGGCAATATAGGTCTGAATACGAGGCAGTCTGAGCCCGACGGTACTTGCGAAAAACAAGAGAAACGCAGTTTTTCGCTTAGTATCCGCTTCGTGGCGAAGCTAGCGAGAGCGTGCCTCGTTTCAGGCCTATATTGATTAGAAAATTATTTTGATTTTTAAAACTTTTTTTATTTAAGGAATATCTTCGAGAGAATTTCAGACTTATCCAACAGCGGAAAAATCATCCAATCCCAATTTTTCTTGTAATATAGGGGTAAAGTGATATAATTATCCTGTATTTTAGGCAAAAAGTGGGAGGATTATGAGAAAATATATTTCTTTTCTTTTCCTTTTTCTTCTTACCTTCAGCTTATTAAGTTCCTGTAAGACTCCGGAGCCTTTACAGTACAATGTAAACAAAACCCCGGAGCTGAAACAGTACGAATCTGAATTACAAGCGGAATCTTTGTATAAAGAATCCCTGGCACAGGAAAGCTTGTTGGCTAAGGAAAAGGCGGAAGAGGAGGAGAAAGCAAAAGAGGCCTTGATTTGGAAGAAAAAAGATATTCAGAAGGACAGGGTAAAGGTAAAGGGAATTTATATTACAGACCTTACCGCAGGTTCTCCAAAAATGGAGGATATCTTATCGAAAATGAAGGATACTGAGCTGAATGCTTTAGTCATTGATATTAAAAATGATAACGGACAAATCGTATATCAGATGAATAATGGCGGACAGCAGGAGTTTTATAATACGACGAATATCGTTAAAGACTTACCGGCATTGCTAAAAAAATGCCATGACCAGGGACTGTATTTAATTGCTCGTTTAGTTTGCTTTCGCGACCCTGCCATGGGAGAAGTTCATCCGGAATGGATGAATCAGAAGGCGGATGGAAGCTTATTTAAAGATAATAGCGGGATGACCTGGATTAATCCTTATAAAAAAGATTATTGGGATTATATTGCTTCTGTGGCGGAACGTTGTGCTGATGACGGATTTGATGAAATTCAGTTGGATTACGTTCGATTTTGTACAGAGAAGGGTATGAAGGAAGTGCAGTACCCGGAAGAAGCAGAGACTAATAAAACCCAAATTATTACAGAATTTGTACAGTATATGTCAGATCGTTTAGCGAATAAACAAGTCTTTTTTTCTACGGATGTTTTTGGAACCATTATAGGTTCCTATGTGGACAGTACCGCTGTTGGACAGGATTATTCGGATATGGCAGCTTCCGTGGACTATATGTGTCCTATGATTTATCCCTCTCACTATGGAGACGGAAATTTCGGTATAGAACATCCGGATACGGATCCCTACAAAACGATTTACTCTGCTTTAAGGTCATCTCAGAAGGAACTGGCTTTGGTGAAAAGTGGAGACAACTATCAGGCAACGGTTCGTCCCTGGCTACAGGGCTTTACCGCATCCTATCTACAGCATTATATTCCTTATGAAAAGGAACAATTCCGGGCACAAATTCAGGCTGTATACGATAGCGGATATGATGAATGGCTGTTTTGGAATGCGGGAAGTAATTATGATTTTTCCTATTTCTATACCAAGGAAGAGGGAGCATCGGTACAATCCGAAGCTAAGACGGATCAGGAAGGAAATAATGGATAAGAAAAACTTTGATAAAGAGTTTATTATTGAAGAAGAGTTGAAAAAACTCCCGGCTATGCCGGGAGTTTATTTAATGCATGGCGATATGGATGAAGTGATTTACGTTGGAAAAGCGAAAATTCTGAAAAACAGAGTCAAACAATATTTTCAAAAATCAACGAAAAAATCCGTGAAAATTCAACAGATGGTCGCTCAAATCCGACGTTTTGAATATATTGTTGTGGATTCAGAGATAGAGGCTTTGGTGCTGGAATCCAATCTGATTAAAGAATATAAGCCCCGCTATAACACTCTGTTAAAGGATGACAAAGCCTATCCCTATATTCGATTAAGTGTGGAAGAGCCATATCCCAGGCTTTTTGCCTCCCGTAATAAGAAGATTAAGAGTTCAAAATATTACGGCCCCTACGCTTCTATGGAGCGGGTCAATGAGGTGATTGAGTTACTCAGAAAAACCATGCATATTCGGAATTGTAATAAAGTATTTTCGGAGGATAATCCTTTAGCCCGCCCTTGCATTTACTATGATATGGGACAATGCCTGGGACCTTGTGTTTTAAAGCAGACCAAGGAGGAATATAGAGCCTCCATTCCGAAACTTACAGAGTTTTTATCCGGAAAAACCGAAGCAACCCTTAATGAATTGGAAGAGAAGATGTTGGAAGCATCGGATTGTTTGGACTTTGAAAAAGCTATGGAATTTCGAGATTTGATTCAGGCAATTCAAAGTTTACAAAACAAACAAAAGATTACTGCTTTGGACGGTGAGGACAGGGACATTATAGGATTACGAAGAGACCACAGTGACTGTATCGTGCAGATTTTCTTCGTTCGTGACGGAAAAATTATTGGCAGAGATCACCAGTTTTTGCGAATCGACGAAGAACAAAGTGATGGAGAAATCTTAGCCAGCTTTTTACAACAGTTTTATAACGGTACACCTTTTATTCCGAAGGAAATCCATTTACCCGTTGAGCTTCCGGATCAAAAGATTTTGGAAGAATGGTTAAGCTATGTGAAGGGAAAGAAGGTTTATATTCTGGTTCCCAAGCAGGGAGATAAAGAGAAGCTGGTGGAGCTGGCAGGAAAGAATGCAGGCATTTTGATGCTTCGCTATGTAGAAAAATACAGAATGGAGGAAAAGAAGCGAAAAGAAGCTTTGGAGGAACTGAAAAATGCCTGTGGGCTTCCGGATATTCCTAAAAGAATCGAATCCTATGACATTTCCAATACCTCCGGTGCTCTAACGGTAGGCTCTATGGTGGTTTATCAGGATGGAAAAGAAAAGCCCAACGAATATAGAAAATTTAGAATACAAAGTATAGTAGGACAGGATGATTACGGAGCGATGAAGGAGATGCTCAGTCGCCGCTTTTCTCACGGCTTAAAGGAGCAGGAGGAAAATAAGGCCGGAGGAAAAGAAAATCATCTGGGCCGTTTTTCGCAATTTCCCGATTTGATTTTAATGGATGGAGGCAAGGGACAGGTCAGTATTTGTGAATCAGTACTGGATAGTCTGGGAATCTCCATTCCTGTTTGCGGAATGGTTAAGGATGAGCATCATCGTACCAGAGCATTGTTGGTTGGAAATCAAGAATACCCCTTATCGGAAAGAAGTGAATGCTTTAAACTTCTTACCAGAATTCAGGATGAGGTACATCGCTTTGCCATTAGCTATCATCGCTCCTTACGAGGAAAAGAGCAGATCCATTCTCTTCTGGAGGATATTCCGGGAATCGGTCCGGTGAGAAGAAAAGCATTGATGAGAAAATTTAGAGACTTGGAAGGCGTGGCTAAAGCCGATTTCGAAGAGCTGCTTTCCTGTCCGGGAATGGATGAAAAAAGCGCCCAATCGGTATTGCATTTTTTTAAGAACAGAAATAGAATGGACGATGAAATAGTCTAAATTAATTCTTACGAAATTGCCAGATATTCCCAGTGTTTTAGCGCTTTTTCTTGCTTTTTGCCAAGCTAAAGAAATAGCAAGGATTTATATCGTATGATAATAAATACTTGTAAAAACCGAATTTTCGCCGTAATATTACTAAAGAATTAACAATCTTTTGTAGAGGAAGGATGAGTAACACTTTATCGTGTCAGGCGATAATAATCCATAATATCAGTAAGTTGAAGAAGGAGATGGGAAAAGTGGTTAAAACAATTTTACTCAGACAGCACATCGGTGCACCTGCTACACCGGTCGTAAAAGTAGGGGATTCCGTTAAAAGAGGAAGCTTGCTTGCCGCACCGGAGAAACTTGGCGCCAATGTGCATTCCAGTGTGGATGGTGTGGTAAAAGAAATTACCGAGGAGGCGGTCATCGTCGAGGCTTCCGAAAAGCAGAGCGATGATTACGTAAAGATTGAGGGCGAGAATACTCTTGACTTGATTAAAGCCGCAGGAATTGTGGGAATGGGCGGTGCAGGATTCCCTACAGCTGTGAAGTTGAATATCGACTTGAAGGGCGGATATATTCTGGTGAATGCAGCGGAGTGTGAACCTTTGCTGGAGCATAACATGAAGCAGATTATGGAACAGCCTGAAAAAACCATGCGGGGTATTGATTACTGTATGAAGGTGACCAATGCTGCTAAGGGTGTAATCGCCATTAAAAAGAAGCATGAGGAAGAAATTAAAGTTCTTCTTTCTTTACAGGACAAATTCCCGAATATTTCCATTCATCTACTACCGGATATCTACCCGATGGGAGAAGAAAGAGCTGTTGTTCGTGAGGTTCTTGGTAAATTACTTCCTCCCACTTCCCTTCCTTCAGAAGCTGACTCCGTTGTTATTAACGTAGAGACCTGTCTTCGCATAGCAGAGGCAATTGAGGATAAGAAGCCTTGCTTCTTAAAGAATATTTCCGTTGGCGGAAAGCTAAAGAAGGGAACTAAGACTCAGGTCTTTATGGATGTTCCTGTAGGCACTACCGTAGGTGAGCTTATCGAGATGGCCGGCGGTATTGACGGGGAATACGGAGAAATCGTTTTAGGAGGTCCTTTCACCGGACATGCTGTTGATCTTTCTACACCGATTACCAAAACCAGCGGTGGAATCCTGGTTACAGAACCCTTTAAGGATTTAAAGGGAGCAAAGATGGGTATTCTTCTTTGTGCCTGTGGCGGAAATCTGGAGAGAATGGAAGATTTGTGCAAGAAGTACAATGCCGTGGTTACGGATGTACAGGCTTGTAAGCAGGCTGAAGATGTTCGAGGAACACTGAAGTGCCAGAACCCCGGAAACTGCCCCGGACAGGCACAGAAGATTTTACACTTCAAGAATGCAGGATGTACCGATGTCATTATCGGAAACTGTAGTGACTGTACCAACACGGTTATGGGATCTGCACCGAAGATGAATCTGAATGTTCATCATCAGACTGATCATATCTTTGAAACCGTGGGTATGGAGCCTATGCGTTACTTAACCAAGTCCAAGGTTGTAGAGCAGCTACCGGTAGATGATAAGGGTCGCCAGCTTCCTTTCCCGAAGGAAGAGGAAAAGACAGAGCAGGCAGTGGAGCAGGAATTCAGCTTTTCTACCATGCTGGATGATGGATTATTCCATATCCATGTGGAGGAAGGCCAAGATATTCATATAGAATTTTCATAAGAAAGGAAGCAAAATATGTCTATTTCAGCAGAGTATGCAGAAGAGCACAAGAGCAGTCCGGCGGTGTTATGCTGTAGGGCTGAGGAGGGAGTAGTTCTCTCCAGCCACAACTTGGAGGATCCTGAAATCTTTGATGATTTGGTAGATCAGGGATTGTTGAAGTTGGATGGTTGTTTAACCATTGGCGATGTTTTAGGGGCTAAGCTTTTAAAGACCTGTGATTCTCTCACACCTCTTACAAAAGATTTAGTAGCGCTTGCCGATAAGCCTGCAGAGGCAGCTAAAGAAGAGGCTCCGGCAGTAGTAGCCCCGGCAGCTTCAGTAGGAGCAGTAGCAGCACCTGCCTTAGGAGGAAGCTTGAAGATTCACATTGGTGAAGGTAAGGGAATCGACATTCAGATTCCTGTAGGTGCTTTAGGCGGCACATCCGGCGTTCCTGTAGTATCTAATGCAGCACAGGCTGTAGCAGGTAATGCAGGTGTTGCAGCTCCCGGAGCGGTTGCTACAGATGAGGAAGTGGTAGTTCGCAGTCTTACCAGAAAGCACTTCAAGATTACTGAAGTTAAGAGAGGTCCTGAAACCAAGTTAGAGGGTACCGTTCTTACCATTCGCGAAGGCATTGAAAAGGAATGTGTTGATTCTCAGAAGCTTGTAGTGGATCTGAAGATTGATATCATTACTCCGGATCAATATCATACCTACTCCAACACCATCATGGATGTTCAGCCTATCGCAACCAAAGAGGGTGATGATGAAGTTGGAACCGGAACAACCCGTGTATTAGACGGCGTTGTTATGGTGGTTTCCGGAACTGATGAGAATGGTGTTCAGATTGGTGAGTTCGGATCCTCCGAAGGATACCTTGATGAGAATATTATGTGGGGACGTCCCGGTTGTCCTGACAAGGGAGATATCTTCATTAAGACCAATGTAACCATCAAAGAGAAGACTAACATGGAGCGTCCGGGACCATTGGCTGCTCACACAGCAACTGACTTAATCACCGATGAAATTCGTAAGGTATTAAAGAAGGCTGATGAGAGCTTGGTTGTTGATACTGAGACCTTTAACCAGGTAAGAAGACCGGGTAAGAAGAAGGTTGTTATCGTTAAGGAAATCATGGGACAGGGAGCGATGCATGATAACTTACTCCTTCCTGTTGAGCCTGTTGGTGTACTTGGTGCTAAGCCTAACGTTGATATCGGAAACGTTCCGGTAGTAGTTTCTCCATTAGAGATTCTTGATGGATGTATCCATGCATTAACCTGTATCGGACCTGCATCTAAGGAGATGTCTCGTCACTACTGGAGAGAGCCGTTGGTATTAGAGGTTCTTCATGATCATGAAGTGGATTTAACCGGTGTTGTATTGGTTGGATCTCCACAGATTAACGCTGAGAAGTTCTATGTATCCCGTCGTGTAGGTATGACCTTAGAGGCTATCGGACCGGATGGTGCATTTGTAACCACTGAGGGATTCGGAAACAACCACATTGACTTTGCTTCTCACATCGAGCAGATCGGTAAGAGAGGAATCAAGGTTGTAGGTATGTCCTTCTGTGCTAACCAGGGTGCTCTGGTTGTAGGTAACAAGTACATGACCAGCATGGTAGATAACAACAAATCTGAAGGCGGAATTGAGAACGAGATTCTTGCTAACAACACCCTTTGTACTGAGGACGCTATCCGTGCATTAAGCATGTTGAAGGCTGAGATGGCAGGCGAAGAGGTGAAGAAGGCTGAACGTAAGTGGAATCCAAACGTAAAGACCCAGAACATTGAGTTGGTTTCCAATGTTACCGGAAAGCCCATTGAGCTTGTTGAGAATGAAACTTCTCTTCCAATGAGTGATAAGTTCAAAGAGAAGTACATGAACGCATAATTATGGCTAAATACACAGATAAGATTATTTACATGGAAGGCATTATCGTGGAGGTTCATGATGGTGCCGTGGGGATTGACTTAAAAGGTCGTTTGGGCTTTTTAAAAATTCCCATGCGGATGCTCATTTCCGATTATGAAATTAAAGTCGGTCAGGAGGTTGGTTTCAATATGAGTTTTATTGAGCAATTAAGTCCGGATGTAAATGAAAAATACATTAGTAATATTCAAAAGCGCCAAGAGCCGTAGAATAATTACATAAAAAATTTATGAAAGGAGAAAGACATGGGTAATACTGTAGTAAAAGGGATGCAGTCTGAAATCTTCGTACCTGTTACTCCTCCACCTGTATGGGCTCCTGTCACAAAGCCGTTAAAGGATATGGTTATTGCCATTGCAACGGCCGCAGGTGTGCACCATAAAGATGACAAGCGTTTTAACCTGGCTGGTGATTTTACCTTTAGAGTTATCAAGGATACAATGCCTTCTAGCGAACTAATGGTATCACATGGTGGTTACGATAACGGTGACGTTAACAAAGATATCAACTGTATGTTCCCAATTGATCGTCTTCATGAGTTGGCTAAAGATGGTGTAATTAAGGGGGTAGCTCCTGTACACTTCGGATTCATGGGCGGTGGTGGAAACCAGGAAAAGTTCAAAAACGAGACAGGTCCTGAAATTGCCAGACAGCTGAAAGAGGAGGGCGTAGACGCCGTAATCCTCACCGCTGGCTGAGGAACTTGCCATCGTTCTGCCGTGCTTGTGCAGAGAGCTATTGAGGCCGCAGGAATTCCTACAATTATCATTGCTGCGTTACCTCCTGTCGTAAGACAGACCGGTTCCCCCAGAGCAGTTGCTCCTCTCGTTCCGATGGGTGCAAATGCCGGAGAGCCAAACAACAGAGAAATGCAATACAATATCGTAAAGGATACCTTAGAGCAGCTTGAGGAAATCGAGTCTGCCGGTAAGATTGTTCCTTTGCCATATGAATACGTTGCGAAGGTATAATGCCAAGAAATGGAAGCATGATCTTCATGCTTCCATTTTTTTCTAAAATTTCCTTGGAGGATAGAATGAGTGAAGAAAGAGTATTGAGACAGTTAGCGATTAAAGCTTTTCATGTTCGTGCTGTTTCAGAGGGAGAGAAAGTCTCCTTAAAAAAAGAGGAAAATAAAGAATATAGCTTGGTGATTAATCCCAATCGTTTAAAGGACTTCGCTAAGCAGGAAGAGCTGATTGAAGATTGCAGTCTAAAAATCATTCATAAAAATGAAAGACACATTCCCATTAATTCTATTATGGATATAATGCCTATTTCTACCAAAGTATTGGGTAAAATAGGAGAAGGAATTAGCCATACTTTAACCGGAGTGTATGTAATCCTTACTGCTACGGATACGGAAGGAAATTATGTCTCCGCTTTTGGTAATTCCGACGGATTTTTAGATGAGCAGGTGGTATTTGGCCGTGCCGGGACTCCGGGACCTGAGGATATCATCATTCTAATGGATGTGGTATTACAAGCGAAGGCCGGATATTCCAGACCGGGGCCTGATGCCTGCCATAGACTATGTGATCATTTCTGTCAGGAAATTCGCGAAGTATTGAAGAAAACCAATGGTTCCTTCTGTACGGAGCGTCATGATTTTAAGGATGTAGAACGTCCGGGTAAGGATAAAGTGGTTTTGGTGAAGATGGTTTCCGGTCAAGGAGCTATGTATGATACCAGATTTCTTCCGGATGAACCTTCCGGATTTATAGGATCTCATTCAATTATTGATATTACCGGTGCGCCGATGATTATTTCTCCCAATGAATATCGTGATGGCGCTATTCGAGCATTATATTAAGAGGAGGAGCTTATGGGAATTGGACCATCAACCAAAGAAACCACCTTGCATCATTTTCGTGACCCTCTGGTAGAAGAGCTTTGCGATGATACTGACTTGGACTTTGTAGGTATTATAATTGCCGGAATTCCACAGGATAACGTTAATAAACTTTTTACCGGTAGTCGTGTAGGTGCCTGGGCTGAAGCCCTTCGTGTAAAAGGGGCAATTGTCAGTGAGGACAGCTGGGGAAACAGCAACGTGGATTTTGCTCAAGCCATTGAAGAAATCGGTAAAAGAGATATTGCGGTTGTAGGAGTTTCCTTTGTGGGAACCCAGGGTGCCTTTGTGGTTACGAATCAATATATGAACACTATTGTGGATTTTAACAAGAGTGAAGAAGGCATTGAAACCAACGTTGTCGGAGAAAATAATATCGTTGCTCAAGATGCAAAGAAGGCAAAGGCACTTTTGAAGCTGAAAATGAGGGCAGTGAAAAGATAATCGCCTTGTAAGAACATATGAAGATCTATAAAAAGAGGATGTAAATCAAAATAATTTTCTAATTAATATAAGTCTGAAATCAGGGCAAGCTCTCGTTAGCTTAATCCTATGTATTGAAGGACTATATTAATTATAAAAATGCGCTCTAATGCAGTATAGGTCTATAATTGGGGCACGCTCCCGCTAACCTCGCCTTCGTAACAGTACTAACTTCAAGCTTCGCCTTGCTCGCTTTCAGTAAGTACTGACGGGCTCAGATTGCCCCTATTATAGACCTATACTGCATTATTCGCTTCATTTATTGATTTTCACAGTTCTTCACTTCGCCGGATTTTGGCAAGTATCGGGCTTAGACTACCCCATATTCAGACCTATATTGCCGAAAATTTCTTTATTATTTTGATTATTTACTGCCTTTTAGAATAAATTCCCAATGGAACATAGAAAGTTCCTATGGGGATTTTTCTTTTTCCCTTTTTTAAGCATTCTATCGATTTTCCAATGATTATCTTGTATGATAAACAGGTATCATAAAGACATGTATAAAAGATATCGGAAGCAGATACAAATGGATATTATATTACAGTAGAAAGATTTAGTAAAAAACTGATTAACTTATATTCGGAACAAAGTTTTTGGAAATGCTATGGAGTGAATTAACTTATGGAGAGTACGCAGAATCTTGATTTTCACCAATCCTTCAAAGTAGAAAAGCCTGAGGAAAAGAAAGAATCGAAGCATCTGATTATCGGAACTGCAGGGCATATTGATCATGGAAAAACCGCCTTAATTAAGGCATTAACCGGATATGATGCGGATCGACTGGAAGAAGAAAAAAAGAGAGGTATGACCATTGAGCTGGGCTTTACCTCATTATCTCTTCCGGACGGGCAGAAAATTGGAATCGTTGATACTCCCGGACATGAAAAATTTGTAAAAACCATGGTAGCCGGAGCTGTGGGAATGGATTTGGTTATGGTGGTTATCTCCGCCAAGGAAGGGATTATGCCCCAAACCAGAGAGCATCTAAGCATTCTGTCTCTTCTTGGAATCAAGAATTTTATTATCTGTCTAACTATGATTGATCTTGTTTCTCCGGAAGAAGTGGAACAAAGAAAAATGGAAATTACCGAGTATCTGGAGAAGCAATTTTCTTTTACCGTACCGATTTTTCCCCTTTCTTCTTTTAGCAAAGAAGGGATTCCGGATTTAATAAAATATCTATCTACTTTACATGAATTTATTCAAGGGAAGCCGGAACAAGGAATTTTCAGAATGTTTGTGGATCGGGTGTTTTCCATTGCCGGGGCAGGAACCGTTCTTACCGGAACGGCAATGTCCGGAAGAATAGAGTTAAAAAAAGAGTATGCCCTCTATCCGAAGAATTTACCGATAAAAGTCAGAAATCTTCAGGTTCATGGCAAAGACAGTGACTTTGCGGTGGGCGGAGAGAGAGTTGCCGTGAATTTATCCTCAATAGATAAGTCTCTTTGTCAAAAAGGAGATGTGCTGGCGGAGAAGGACTTACTTTATCCCAGTTCTTTATTGGATTGCAGAGTTCAAGTAGACAATGCCTTAGAACAATCCATAAAAAACAACAGAAAGCTGGAACTTCTTTTAGGGACAAGACATGTGCTCTGCAAGCTTGTCTGCTTGGAGGGGGAGGAAATCCCCAATAAGAGCTCAGCCTTGGTTCAGTTGCAGTGTGAAGAGCCTGTTGTAGCCTTAAGCGGAGACCGATTTATTCTAAGAGACGAATCCCAAAAGCTAAGCATTGGCGGGGGAAAAGTGATAGATCCTTTACCAAGGGGGAGGCATAGAAGAGGGCGTTTTCAAACGGAACGACTGAGAAGCCTGGAAGATGCGGATGAAGGAAGTTTGCTTCAGAATTTTTTTCACAAGAAAAAAGGCATTTTTTTGGCTCTCTCCGCTATTCGAAAAGCTTTTCCCGGATATGGCAATATCGAAAATGCCTTAAGAGATAAGGAAGAAAAGGGAGAACTTATCAGCATCCTTTTGCAAGGAGAAAAGTATCTGATTCCCGGGGAAGATTTGGAAGAGAAGGAAAAGCAAATTCAATACTATATGAAGGATTTTTATCAAAGAAATCCTTATAAAATTGGAGAAAAAACATCGGTATTGTACAGTCGTTTTTTTAGCTCTTACAACAGAAACATTTATAAAGCACTTCTGGAATATTGGCGTGAAAAGGAAATTTTCAGAATATCTCATGATATTCTAGCCATAAAAGATTATAAGATGAAAAAGGATGAAAAATACACCAATATTGCCAATACCTTGATTACTCTAATGCAAAAGTCTAAATTTTCTTTCCCGAAAATTACGGAGCCCTTATGGAGCAAGGAGGAAGAAAAAATCCTGTTGGATATCGTTGCTTGTTTGGAAGAGAAGGGAACCCTGGTGCAACTGGAAGGGGAATATTATACTTTGGGTAATTTATTTTCCAAGTTAAAAGAATTTACTTTGGAAAAATTACAGAGCAAGGGAGAAATCACTGTAGAGGACTTGAGAGAAGAATTTTCCTTATCCAGAAAAAACAGTAAACTATTTTTTAAAGCTTGTGATCGATTGCATATTACCAAGGACAACGGCTTTGAAAGTGCAAGGAAGCCCTATCCTAAGCTTGACGAGACAGAGTAGGGGTTATAAAATGGCATTCGTTATCATAGAAAGTTCGAGGTGAAAAAATGGCTAGATATAATCATGCTGCCGTAGAGAAGAAGTGGCAGGAATTTTGGGAGAAAAATCCCATTAACCCAAAGGACGAGAAGAAAGAAAAATACTATTGCTTAGATATGTTCCCTTATCCCTCCGGTTCCGGACTGCATGTAGGACACTGGAGAGGCTACGTGATTTCCGATGCTTGGTCACGTTATCAGGTCATTAAGGGAAAGTATGTGATTCATCCCATGGGCTGGGATGCCTTCGGCTTGCCTGCTGAAAACTATGCCATTAAGATGGGAATTCATCCTTCTATCACCACAAAGAAAAATGTGGAGAACATTAAGCGACAGTTACAGCAGATTAATGCCATTTACGATTGGGATATGGAAGTGAATACTACTGATCCCAACTTCTATAAGTGGACCCAGTGGATTTTTGTGAAAATGTTTGAGAAGGGACTGGCTTATGAAAAGGAGTTCCCTATTAACTGGTGTCCAAGCTGTAAAACAGGACTTGCCAATGAGGAAGTAGTGGATGGTAAGTGTGAACGTTGCGGTACGGCAGTTACCAAGAAGAATTTAAGACAGTGGATGCTGAAGATTACCGAATATGCAGATCGCTTATTGGATGATTTGCAGGAATTGGATTGGCCGGAAAAGGTTAAGAAGATGCAGGCAGAGTGGATTGGTCGTTCCTACGGAGCGGAGGTGGACTTTGCCTTAGAGGGAAGAGAAGATAAGATTACTGTTTTCACCACAAGACCTGACACGCTTTACGGAGCCACCTTCCTTGTTCTTGCACCGGAGCATCCTATGGTTCAGAAGATTTGTACGGATGCCCAAAGAGAAAAGGTAGAAGCATATATTTCCATGGCAGCCAATAAGTCCAACGTGGAAAGAATGGCGGTGAATGACAAGGATAAAACCGGAGAGTTTACCGGAGCCTATGCCATTAATCCTTTAAACGGGGAGAAGTGTGCTATTTGGATTTCCGACTATGTATTGGCAGATCACGGAACCGGAGCCATTATGTGTGTACCTGCTCATGATGCCAGGGACTTTGCTTTTGCCAAGAAGTTTGACCTTCCCATTGTTCAGGTTATTTCCAAGGACGGGAAGGAAGAGGTATTGGAAGAGGCATATACAGAAGCCTCCGGTATTATGATTAACTCCGGAGAATGGAATGGAAGAGAGTCCTCCGAATTAAAGGTGGAAGCGGCTAATGAAGTGGAGAAAAGAGGCTTCGGCCGGAAGACCGTAAGCTTTAAGCTCAGAGACTGGGTTTTCTCCAGACAAAGATACTGGGGAGAGCCGATTCCTATCGTACATTGTGAGAAATGCGGAAATGTAGCGGTACCGGTGGAAGAGCTTCCTTTAAAGCTGCCTGAGGTAGAAAACTATGAGCCTACCGGAACGGGAGAATCTCCCTTGGCCGGCATTACTGACTGGGTAAACTGCACTTGTCCAAAGTGTGGAGGTCCGGCAAAGCGGGAGACTAATACAATGCCTCAGTGGGCAGGATCTTCCTGGTATTTCTTGCGTTATGTTGATAATCATGATGACAAGGCTTTGGTCAGCAGAGAGAAGGCTGATAAATATTTGCCGGTGGATATGTATATCGGAGGCGTGGAGCATGCAGTATTACACCTTCTGTATTCCCGTTTCTGGACCAAATTCCTCTATGATATCGGTGTGGTAGGATTTAAGGAGCCCTTTGTAAAGCTCTTTAATCAGGGAATGATTTTAGGACAAAACGGTATTAAGATGTCCAAGTCCATGGGAAATGTAGTTTCTCCCGATGATCTGGTTAGGGATTACGGTTGTGATGCTCTTAGACTTTATGAGCTTTTTGTAGGTCCTCCCGAGTTGGATGCGGAATGGGATGACAGAGGAATTGATGGAGTTTATCGTTTCCTGAATCGTTTCTATAATCTTGTGGAAGAATCCAAGGATAAGAACATCAGTCCTACAAAAGAAATGATTCGTGTACGGCATAACTTAATTCATGATATTCAGCTTCGTTTTGACAGCTTCAACTTAAATACTGTTGTTTCCGGCTTTATGGAGTACAATAACAGCCTCTTGGATCTGGCAAAGAAAGAAGGGGGCGTAGATTTGGAAACCCTTCGCAGCTTCTCCGTGCTTTTGGCTCCATTTGCTCCCCATATTGCAGAGGAGTGTTATCATTTGGCAAAGGGAGAAGGCAGTGTATTTGCCGCCGGCTGGCCTGAGTACGATGATAAAGCTATGGAGGCGGATGAAATTAAGCTTCCTTTACAGGTAAACGGAAAAGTAAAGGCGGTACTGGAGCTTCCCAAGGATTTAAGCAAAGAAGAAATTCTTGCTAAGGCTAAGGAATGTTTAGGGGATAAGTTGGGCGGCACTCTCGTAAAGGAAGTGTATATTCCCGGAAAAATCGTGAACTTTGTTGTCAAATAACAGAAGAATTTTTCTTACATTTTTGTAAAGCCCTATAGATTTTTTTTAGGATTCTTTTCTATACAAATGAAAAGATTATGGTATGATAAAAAGGTGCTGTGTTTCAGCACCTTTTATTCTTGAAGAATATCGCCTGCAAAATGAGCGGTATCTTCTTATGAGCCGATGGTATAGGCAAAGCCTGTCCTATCCGGATTATCAGTTAATAAACATATACAAAGGATGGAATATGATAGCCAGCGAAAGAAGATTATCTCAAGGAATCAGTAGAGCAAAGGGTGGTTCAAGAAGCAGAAGTGCCCAGTACAGCTATGGCGATAAAGGGGCACGTAGTGGACGAAGTAATGGTAGAAGCGGTGGACGACGCCCCAAGAACAATGGTCATCTTCCTATCATTATAGCCGCAGTAGCCCTGTTCGGAAGTGCAGCTGCAGTCTTTGCTTTAAGCCGGAATGCCGGCTTTTTTCATGAAGCGGAGACCACTGCTACGGAAACGGAGTACATAGATCCCAATGCAATTCATGAGGATTTGTATTTGGATTATTCCGCCTTTAAACCGGGAGCGGAGCTTTTAAATCTAAAGGGAATGACCAAGGAGCAGGTAATTGATGTCTTGAAGAAATCTTACACTTGGCATCTTGTGGTAAAAAACGCCAATCCTAATATTGATTATTTTTCCATGCCGGAATTTCCAAAGGCGGAAGACAATAAAAGCGAAGACGGTATTGATGATCAAGGAACGGAGGAAGTGGTAAAGGTTAAGAATACCCTTTCCGATGTAACCATTCGTCCCAATAAGAGTGACTATGAAATTCCGGATATCTTATCCGACAGCATTACAGATTTTGTAGACCAGATTTATACCAAGTATCAGGAAGAGAAGGCTTCGGAAAGCAGTACGGAGGAGAGCTCCACAGAGAAGAAAAAGAAGAAGAAAAAGGCGGAAGAAACCACTGCGGAAAGTTCAACTGCCATTCAGGCGGATTATATTCTGCAGCTTCCCGATTTTAGCGATAAAATTAAAGACTATGTGAATCAGCTTGCGATTGTTTGGAAGATGGCTCCGAAAAATGGAGACATTACCAAGTACAATAAATCTACCGGAGAATTTGAATTTGGCGGCAGCAAGGACGGTTATGCCATTAATGTGGATGCTACCGCGCAGGATATTCTGAACGCCCTGAACAATAAAGAATTTTCCTCCGAGATTAGTACTGAGGGAGAGAAGGTTCCCGCATCCACCGCATCCATTAAGGATCAGTATAAGATTATTGCCAGCTTTACCACCAAAACTACTTCCAATGAACTGAGAAATACCAATGTTCGTCTTGCGGCAGAGGCGGTAAACGGTACTGTTCTTCAGCCCGGAGAGGAGTTTTCCTTTAACGGTGTAGTAGGGCAGAGAACTGCAGAAAAGGGCTATAAGGCGGCTGCGGCTTATAATCAGGGAGAAGTTGTAGAAGAGGTAGGAGGAGGAATCTGCCAGATTTCTTCCACTCTATACAATGCGGTATTCCGCTCCGGATTAACCACGACCTATCGCAGATCCCACACCTTTGCCCCTAACTATGTAACTCCGGGTACGGATGCTACGGTATCTTGGCCCGGACCGGATTTTAAGTTTGTGAATGATTCCAAGCATGCCATCGGTATTCGTGCCTGGTATTCCAACCAAACCGCTACAGTACAGATCTACGGAATTCCTGTACTTCCCAGCGGAGTGAAGTGGGAATTGGAATCCGAGAAGATTAAAGACCTTCCCGTTCCGGCAGTGCAGGTAATTACTCCACAGCAGGGTAAGGAGAGCAACGGTTCCGCCGGTTCCGAATGGCAGGCCTATAAGATTATTACTAAGGACGGCAAGACTGAGAAGGTAAAAGATCATTATGTCAGCTATAAGGGACATACTCCTAAGAAGTACAGTGCAAATGCAGTAGAAAGCAGTAGTGCAGCGGAAAGCACGGCAGCAAGCAGTGCGGCAAGCACGGAAAGTAAGGCTTCAGAGACCAAGGCACAGGAGAGTAAAACCCAGAGTACCACAAAGACTTCTGAGAATCCTGTTGTTTCCAATGACGGACCTGTAGGGAATAACAGTGTTCCCACTACGGAAGCGGATGTTATTTCCGGCGGTCCCGGAACCTAAGGTTTACGGCAGCTTTGAATTTTTTGGCAATTGTCAAGGAATTCAAGGCTGCTTTTTTCTTTAAAAAGCGAAAAAATAGCTATTGTACTAAATCAAAAACGGTAAGCGTTTTCCTTGATTTTAGCATGGGGATAGATTAGTATTCCCTTGTATGATTTCCCTAAAAGGGGAAAGGTAGAGGTTTTGTTTATTTCAGTTTAGGAGGAAACTTATGGCAAGAAAAATGAAGACCATGGACGGTAATCAGGCTGCTGCTCATGCGTCCTATGCGTTCTCAGAGGTCGCTGCGATTTTCCCAATTACTCCTTCTTCCGTTATGCCTGAGCATATGGATGAGTGGGCAACAGAGGGAAGACAGAATATTTTAGGGGAGACTGTTCAGGTTACTGAGATGCAGTCTGAGGCAGGTGCTGCAGGTGCTGTGCATGGTGCTTTAGCTGCCGGCGCTTTAACTACTACATTTACAGCATCTCAGGGTCTTTTATTGATGATTCCTGATATTTATAAGGTTGCCGGAGAGCAGCTTCCCGGTGTATTTGATGTTTCTGCAAGAGCTGTTGCCAGCCACGCCCTTTCCATCTTCGGTGATCACTCCGACGTTATGGCTTGTCGTCAGACCGGTGCCGCTTTACTTTGTGAGTCTTCCGTTCAGGAAGTTATGGACTTAACTCCTGTAGCTCACCTTGCAGCATTAAAGGGACGTATTCCTTTCATCAACTTCTTTGACGGATTCCGTACTTCCCATGAGATTCAGAAGATTGAAGAGTGGGATTACGAAGACTTGAAGGATATGGTGGATTGGGAGTATGTAGATGCATTCCGTCAGAACGCATTAAACCCGAATCACCCTGTAGAGAGAGGTTCCGCTCAGAACCCTGATATTTTCTTCCAGGCAAGAGAGGCTTCCAACCCTTATTATGATGCACTTCCTGCTATCGTTCAGGAGTACATGGACAAGGTTAATAAGAAGATCGGAACCAATTATCAGCTCTTTAACTACTATGGAGCTCCGGATGCAGAGCACGTAATTATTGCTATGGGTTCTGTAAACGAGACCATTGAAGAGACCATCGATTATTTGGCTGAGAAGGAAGGCAGAAAGCTTGGACTTATCAAGGTTAGACTGTATCGTCCATTTGCTGTTGACGCTTTCTTAAAGGCTATTCCAAAGACAGTAAAGACTATTTCCGTATTGGACCGTACAAAGGAGCCCGGATCTATCGGTGAACCTTTATACTTAGACGTTGTAGCTGCTCTTTCCACCAGCGAGTTTAAGAATGTAACCGTTCTTTCCGGACGTTACGGCTTAGGTTCCAAGGATACTACTCCTGCACAGATCGTAGCTGTATACAACAATACCGATAAGAAGAGATTTACCATCGGTATCAACGATGATGTAACTCACCTTTCCTTACAGGAAGGACCATCCATCGTTACCACTCCAAAGGGAACTGTAAACTGTAAGTTCTGGGGACTGGGAGCAGACGGTACTGTTGGTGCGAATAAGAACTCCATCAAGATTATCGGAGATAACACAGATAAGTACGCACAGGCTTACTTTGATTATGACTCCAAGAAGTCCGGCGGTGTTACCATGTCTCACCTTCGTTTTGGAGATCAGCCGATTAAGTCCACATACCTGATTAAGAGAGCTAACTTCGTAGCTTGTCACAATCCTTCCTACATGACCAAGTTCAACATGGTTCAGGAGCTTGTAGACGGCGGAACCTTCTTATTGAACTGTACTTGGTCCAAGGATGAGGTGGAGAATCACATCCCCGGACAGGTTAAGAAGTATATGGCTGACCACAATATCAAGTTCTACATCATCAACGGTGTTAAGATTGGTATTGAGACAGGAATGGGACCAACCCGTATCAACACCATCCTTCAGTCCGCATTCTTTACTTTAACCGGAATCATCCCTAAGGAGCAGGCTAACAAGTTAATGAAGGATGCCGCTCAGAAGACCTACGGTCGTAAGGGTGAGGACGTTGTAAAGAAGAACTGGGCAGCTATCGATGCCGGTGCAAATGCCTTCGAAGAAGTAGAAGTAAAGAAGGAATGGAGCAACTGTGCCGATGAGGGACTTGAGTTCAAGACCAAGACGGCCGGAAGAAAGGATGTTTTGGATTTCGTAAACAATATCCAGAACTATGTTTCCGCACAGGAAGGAAACAATCTTCCCGTTTCCGCATTTGCTGATTATGTAGACGGTTCTACTCCTGTAGGATCTGCTGCTTATGAGAAGCGTGGTATTGCCGTAAACGTTCCTGCATGGAACCCTGATAACTGTATCCAGTGTAACTTCTGTTCTTATGTATGTCCTCACGCAGCAATTCGTGCATTTGCATACACCGAGGATGAGGCAGCTAAGGCTCCGGAAGCAGATCAGCAGAAGGCTATGAACGGAATGCCTAACTACAAGTTCGGTATTAAGGTTTCCGTATTAGACTGTGTTGGTTGCGGATCCTGCGCAAACGTTTGTCCCGGAATGAAGGGCGAGAAGGCTCTTGTAATGTCCCCAATCGAGGATAACCTGGATCGCCAGAAGTACTTCGATTACGCTGTTGAGCTTCCTGAGAAGCAGGAAGTTATTGCGAAGTTTAAGGAGACTACCGTTAAGGGATCTCAGTTTAAGAAGCCACTCTTCGAGTTCTCCGGCGCATGTCCCGGATGTGGAGAGACTCCTTATGCGAAGTTAATTACCCAGCTCTTCGGAGAGAGAATGTACATCAGTAACGCAACCGGATGTTCTTCTATCTGGGGTAACTCTTCTCCATCCACTCCTTACACCGTAAATGCTAAGGGACAGGGTCCTGCATGGGATAACTCTCTCTTTGAGGATAATGCGGAGTTTGGATACGGAATGCTTTTGGCACAGAATGCTATCCGTGACAGATTAAAGAAGCAGGTTGAGAAGCTTGTAGAAGAAAATAAGGATGCCGCTCTTGTAGAGGCAGCTAAGGAATATTTGGATACCTTCTCCATCGGTGCTACAAACGGAACAGCTACAGATAAGTTAGTGGCAGCATTGTCCGGTAAGACAGATGCGGTTGCTGTAGATTTATTAAAGAACAAAGACTTCCTTTCCAAGAAGAGCCAGTGGATCTTCGGTGGAGACGGTTGGGCTTATGATATCGGTTTCGGTGGACTTGACCACGTTCTTGCTTCCGGTAAGGACATCAACGTAATGGTATTCGATACCGAGGTTTACTCCAACACAGGTGGACAGTCTTCCAAGGCTACTCCTACCGGTGCAGTAGCACAGTTTGCTGCCGGCGGTAAGGAGACTAAGAAGAAGGATCTTGCAGGAATTGCTATGTCCTACGGCTATGTATATGTAGCACATATTGCTATGGGTGCTGATATGGCCCAGACTGTTAAGGCAATTTCCGAGGCTGAGGCTTATCCGGGACCATCCTTAATCATCGCTTATTCTCCATGTATCAACCATGGTATTAAGAAGGGCATGGCTAAGGCACAGACAGAAGAGAAGCTGGCTGTAGAGGCCGGATATTGGAACAACTTCATTTACAACCCACTTGGTGGAGACAAGAAGTTTACCTTGAATTCCAAGGAGCCTAACTTCGAATCTTATCAGGAATTCTTAAAGGGCGAAGTTCGTTACTTATCTCTTTCCCTTAAGAATCCGGAGCGCGCAAAGGCTTTAGATCTGCAGAACGAGCAGGAAGCTAGAGAGCGTTATGAGAAGCTGAAGAAGATGGTTGATCTGTACAATAACTAATGTACAGAAGGCAAGAATTTTAGCTTTTGCCGAAGAAGCTTGCCGGAAATAAAATGTTGTTTATTGTATACGGCATAGAGGAAGTATAAAAAGAGGAGAGGCTTAGGCCTTTCCTCTTTTCTTATAGGAGAAAAAATGGTAAAATATCTCCATTTGTTGTAGGAATTTATGGGAGGGGCAAATTGAGAAAAGTTATAGTAGCAGTGGTCGGAAGACCGAATGTGGGAAAGTCCACCCTTTTTAATACGATTGCCGGAAAGCAGATTTCCATTGTTCAGGATACTCCGGGAGTAACCAGAGACCGTATTTATGCGGAGGGAAACTGGTTGAATTATTATTTTACCATGGTGGATACCGGAGGTATCGAGCCGATTTCCGATGATGTCTTGTTAAAGCAGATGCGTTCTCAAGCGGAATTGGCTATTGAAACTGCGGATGTGATTATTTTTGTTACCGATGTGAAGTCCGGTGTGGTGGATGCGGATTATGAGGTGGCGGAGATGCTTCGCCGTTCCAAGAAGCCTATTGTTCTTTGTGTAAACAAGGTGGATAGCATCAAAAAGTATGGTAATGATATTTATGAGTTCTACCAGCTGGGACTGGGAGAGCCATTCCCGGTATCCGCCGCCAACCACTTAGGTCTTGGTGATCTTCTGGATGAGGTCGTAAAGCATTTTCCGAAGGAGGGACTGGAAGAGGAAGAGGACGGTACCTTAAAAATTGCGCTTATCGGAAAGCCCAATGTGGGAAAAAGCTCTTTAACCAATAAGCTTTTAGGGGAAAATCGTGTCATTGTATCGGATATAGCCGGCACCACCAGAGATGCTATTGATACGGAAGTGACCTATAACGGTACACCCTATATCTTTATTGATACCGCCGGTCTGAGAAGAAAGGGTAAGGTAACGGAAGATATTGAGCGATATTCTGTGATCCGAACCGTTGCCGCAGTGGACAGGGCTGATATTTGTATAGTTTTGATTGATGCCGTAGAGGGAATTACCGATGGGGATACCCGCATTGCCGGTATTGCCCATGAATCCGGAAAGGGTGTTATTATTGCCGTTAATAAGTGGGATTTGGTGGAGAAGAACGATAAAACCATGCAGGAATTTACAAAGCAACTGAAAGAGAAATTTGCTTACATGGACTATGCGGAGTATCTCTTTATTTCTGCGGAAACCGGACAGAGAATTCATAAGATTTATGAATTGGTGAATATGATTCACGACAATCAGGTAATGCGGATTAAAACCGGTGTTTTAAATGAAATTCTGGCAAGAGCAACAGCCATGAAACAGCCCCCCTCCGATAAGGGAAAGAGATTAAAGCTTTTCTATATTACCCAGGCTTCCGTTGCGCCTCCCACCTTTGTAATCTTTGTTAATGACAGGGAGTTGATGCATTTTTCCTATACCAGATATATTGAAAATCAAATTCGGGAAAATTTCGGCTTTAGAGGAACCCCTATTCGCTTTATTATCCGGGAAAGAGGAGAAGATTAATTGTCATGAGTATAGTTCAACTTTGTGTTTGCTTTATCCTGGGCTATATTTTCGGAAATATACCCAATGGGTATCTCTATGCGAAATCTCAGGGAGTAGATATTTATCATCAGGGCTCAGGCAATCCGGGAAGTACCAATGTTTTACGAACCTTGGGGAAAAGAGCCGGCATCACGGTTCTTTTAATGGATATTGCGAAATGTATGGTTCCTATATTTCTGATGATTTTATTTTGGAAGCCGGCAAATGAAGATCAGAAAACCTTGATTTTAATGCTTACCGGTATTGGAGCCATTCTGGGACATAATTTCCCTATCCTCCCCGGGGTAAAGGGAGGTAAAGGTGTGGCTTGCACCGGTGCTTTGTTGATTGCTTTGGCTCCCTTATATACCCTGGAACTTTTATGCTTTTTTATCCTGATTGTTTTAACAACGAAATATGTCAGCTTAGGCTCTGTTCTTTCCGTTTTTGTCTTCTTTTTATCCGTGCTTCTTATGGGAAAATCAGGAATTCTTTTTCCGTTTTCGGAAGCTATTTATCTGCCGATGTGCGGATTAAGTCTATTTTTGGCCTTACTTTGTTTGTTTCAGCATAGGGAAAATATGAAACGATTAATGAATGGTACGGAAAATAAATTTGGCAAGAATAAATAGAAAAGCGGAAAGAGTAACTTGTAAGATTAAGTTTTTTTCTTGAATAAGGATTTCTCAATATAAAATTTCATTTTCATACAAAGGAGTCTTCATGAAGATTGCTATTCTGGGTATCGGAACCTGGGGTTCCGCCTTAGCCATAACGCTAAGAAAAAACAATCACAGCTTAAGCTTATGGACCTATTCTAAAGAGGAGGAAGCAGAACTGAAAAAAACCCGAGAACCGAAGAATCTTCCGGGTACAAGTTTTGCTGAAGATATCGAAATCACCTCCTCTTTGGAAAGGGCACTAAAGGATAAGGAAATGGTCATTTTTGCGGTGCCTTCTTTGTTTACCCGATCTGTAGGAGAGCAGGTAAAGGACTATATTCAAAAAGATCAAATTCTTCTAACGGTATCCAAGGGGATAGAAGAAAAGACCTTACTGACCATGTCCCAGATATTGGAAGAGATTTTTCCGGAAAATCCTGTGGCGGTTCTTTCGGGCCCTTCCCATGCGGAGGAAGTATCCCGTTTCCTGCCTACCACTATTGTATGTGCTGCAGCAGAAGAAAGCTGTGCGAAAACCATACAAAAAACTTTCCAATCTGACAGCTTTCGCGTTTATATCAATAAGGATGTTCTGGGAGTGGAAATCGGTGCCGCATTAAAGAATGTCATTGCATTAGCGGCCGGAATTGCAGACGGTTTAGGCTACGGAGACAATACCAAGGCTGCACTGATTACCAGAGGTATAGCAGAGATTGCAAGGCTGGGACAGGCTATGGGAGGGCATTTGGAGACCTTTGCCGGGCTTTCCGGAATCGGCGATCTGATTGTAACCTGTGCCTCCAAGCATTCCAGAAATCGTAAGGCAGGCTTCTTGATTGGCGAAGGATTAAGCTATGAAGAAGCTATGAAGGAAGTGGGACAGGTGGTAGAAGGGGTATACGCAGCCAAGGCTGCTCTGGCTTTAGGCGCAAAGTATGGTGTAGACCTGCCCATAGTCCATGAAGTAAACAGGGTATTATTTGAGGGAAAGAACCCGAAGCAGGCTGTAATGGATCTTATGCTTAGGGATAGTCGGGCGGAAAGTCCGGGAGTTAGCTTCCCATAGTATATTATTCATGGTAGGTATTACTTTTAGTTATATCTACCTCTTTTTTTATGTTAAATTGTTATAAAAAGAATTGACAAGAAAAGAACTTCTCCCTATAATACGGAAAGTATTTTACTGATAGTGAAATAAGGGAGGATTAACATGAAAAAACAATTATCTATGGTTTTGGCCGCATTAATGGCAGCATCTTTAGTAGCCTGCGGAGGCGCAAGCGGAGAGAAGAAAGCTACAGAAGCGGAATCTAAGGCAAATGCAGAAAGCTCCGGAGCCGAGAAGAGCGGATTAACTTGGAAAATCGGAGGACAGGGACCTTTAACCGGCGGCGCTGCAGTATATGGTAATGCCGTAGTAAACGGTGCGGAAATTGCTATTGATGAGATTAACGCAAATGGCGGAATCAACGGATACCAGATTGAATACAAGAAGGCTGACGATGAGCATGATCAGGAAAAGGCTATCAATGCATACAACAGCTTAAAGGACTGGGGAATGCAGTTCCTTGTAGGACCGACCACAAGTGCTCCTGCTATCGCAGTAGGAACGGAAGCGGAAGGGGACAATATGTTTCTTCTTTCTCCCTCCGGATCCGCAGTGGAGGTTACCGCTCCTAAGAATGTATTCCGAGTATGCTTTTCCGATCCTGCACAGGGAACAAAGTCTGCAGAGTACATCGGAAGCCATAATTTAGGCAAGAAGATTGGAATTATTTATGATTCTTCTGACGTATATTCTTCCGGAATTCATGATTCCTTTGTTGCAGAAGCGCCTAAGCAGGGATTGGAAGTTGTTGCGGATGAGCAGTTTACCGCTGATTCCAACAAGGACTTCTCCACACAGCTGCAGAAGATGAAGGATTCCGGTGCTGAGCTGGTATTCTTACCCTTCTACTACAGTGAGGCTGCTTTAGTACTTACTCAGGCCAATACCATGGGCTTCAAGCCGACCTTCTTCGGATGTGACGGTATGGACGGTATCTTAAACGTGGAGAACTTTGATGTTTCTCTGGCAGAAGGTCTGATGCTTTTAACTCCCTTTGCTGCCGATGCAAAGGATGATTTAACCGTTAACTTTGTAAAGAACTACAAAGAAAAGTATAAGGAGACTCCGATTCAGTTCGCAGCGGATGCTTATGACGCAGTATATGCTATTAAGGCAGCTGTAGAGAAGGCCGGCTTAACTCCTGATCAGAGTGTTTCCGATTTAGGTACTGCAATGGAGAAGGCTATGACAGAGATTAGCCTGGATGGACTTACCGGTACCGGCATGAAGTGGAATGAGGCCGGAGACGTGGATAAGGAGCCTAAGGCTGTCATTATCAAGGACGGAGCTTACGTATCTGCCGAATAATGATTGTCTTATAAATGGGAGATTACAGGCCATGCCTGAATCTTTAGTTAAGAAGTCGTTATACACCGGAAGTCAAAGGCTTCGCCTGGGCCACCGGTAAGAATTATGGAAAGGGCAATGCTGAGGCTTGCCCTTTCTATTTACATCAAGAGAAAGTGAGAAAAAGATGAGTTTTATTTCCTATCTTTTAAACGGAATCAGTTTGGGCTCGGTGTATGCCATCATTGCCCTAGGTTATACCATGGTTTACGGCATTGCAAAAATGCTGAATTTTGCCCATGGAGATATTTTGATGGTGGGAGGCTATGCCGCTTTTCTCGCTTTTAACCAGATGGGACTTGGTATTCCCTTATCTATTCTTTTTAGTATGGCAATCTGTACCGCTCTTGGCGTTTTAGTGGAAAGGGTAGCTTATAAGCCCCTTCGTTCAGCGAATTCTTTGGCTGTACTGATTACCGCCATCGGTGTGTCTTATCTTTTACAAAATCTTGCTTTATTGCTTTTCGGAGCAAATCCGAAAAGCTTTCAGTCCTTTGTAAAGCTTCCTGCATTAAAGCTGGCGGGAGGACAGCTGGTCATTTCCGGAGAAACTATGGTCACCATTTTGGTGGGAATTTTAGTTGCCGTTGTTTTATTATTGTTCATCCATAAAACCAGGGCAGGACAGGCTATGCTGGCGGTATCCGAGGACAAGGGTGCAGCCACTTTGATGGGAGTAAATGTAAATGGTACCATTGCCCTTACCTTTGCTATTGGTTCCGCTTTAGCCAGTGTGGCCGGAATCCTTCTTTGCTCTGCCTATCCTACCCTTACCCCAACAACAGGAGCCATGCCCGGCATTAAGGCCTTTGTTGCTGCCGTATTGGGAGGAATCGGTTCTATTCCCGGAGCATTTATCGGCGGAATATTACTTGGCGTATTGGAAAATCTGTCCAAGGCCTATATTTCTTCCAAATTGTCGGATGCTATTGTTTTTTCTGTATTAATTATTGTATTACTCATTAAACCAAGCGGAATTTTAGGAAAGAAGATTATGGAGAAGGTGTAAGATGAAGAATGTACAAAAGAACAAAATCAAAGATATTTTTTTGAATTACGGAGTCATTCTTATCCTGTACTTTGTTGTTCAGCTATTCCTAAAATCCGGTTCCGTAAGTTCCCTGATGAAGGGACTTTTGGTTCCTCTGTGTATTTATTCTATTTTGGCCATAAGCCTAAACCTTGTGGTGGGTATTTCCGGAGAATTGTCTCTGGGACATGCGGGCTTTATGTGCGTAGGAGCCTTCTTCTCCGCCAGCTGTTCCATGCTTTTAAAGGGAAGCTCTCTTCCTCCTATGCTTATTTTCTTTATCGCCCTGTGCATTGGTGCTATTTCAGCCGGGTTCTTCGGCTTTTTAATCGGTATTCCGGTTTTAAGACTGAAAGGAGACTATTTAGCCATCGTAACTTTGGCTTTCGGAGAAATTATCAAAAACATTATTAATGCTCTGTATTTTGGGGTGGATAAGAATGGTTGGCATTTTTCCTTAAAGGACGGTACAGCTGTTGCTTTGGGAGAAGGGGGAAAGTGGATCATTAAAGGCGCACAGGGAATTACCGGTACGCCGAAATATAGTAATTTTACTGTAGGGATAATTCTTCTTTTACTTTCTATGCTCTTTATTCAGCATTTTATTCATTCCAGAACGGGAAGAGCGGTTATGGCAATTCGAGATAATCGTATTGCGGCGGAGAGTATTGCGTTACCCGCTTCAAAACTGAAGTTGCTTTGCTTTACGATTTCTGCGGCCATCGCGGGAATTGCCGGAGTACTGTATGCCCATAATTTAAGCTCTTTACAAGCTTTGCCAAAAAACTTTGGATACAATCAGTCTATTATGATTCTGGTATTTGTAGTTTTAGGCGGAATAGGCAATATGCGCGGCTCTATCTTGGCCGCTGTTGTTCTTACTCTGCTTCCTGAACTTCTTCGTTCCTTAAATGACTACAGAATGTTGATTTATGCCGTTGTTTTGATTGTGATGATGCTATTTACTTCCGCCCCCGGCTTTATTGCTTTTCGGGAGAATATTCTTCATCGTTTGTTCCGTAAGGAGGTGAATGCATGAGTCTTTTAGAAGTGAATGCCTTAGGCATTTCCTTTGGAGGTCTGAAGGCGGTAGATCAGTTCCATATCTCTATTGAGAAAAAAGAGTTGTACGGTTTAATCGGACCTAACGGTGCAGGGAAAACCACAGTATTTAACCTGCTTACCGGAGTTTACCAGCCCAACACAGGAGAAATTCTTTTAAATGGGGAAAATATTGTAGGGAGCTCCTGTATTGAGATTAACAAAAAGGGAATTGCCAGAACCTTTCAGAATATCCGATTATTCGATAAGCTGACAGTATTGGACAATGTAAAAGCAGGATTTTTCCAGGAAAATTCCTATTCTTTTATTGAAGGGATTTTTAGACTGCCCCGGTATTTTCAAAAAGAAAAAGAAATGTCGGATAGAGCTCTGGATTTACTTTCTGTTTTTCACCTGGAAGAGCATGCTTTGGACTTAGCGGGAAATCTTCCCTACGGAAAACAAAGAAAGCTGGAAATTGCAAGAGCTTTGGCAACCAATCCTTCCTTACTTTTATTGGATGAGCCTGCAGCGGGAATGAATCCCAATGAAACGGAAGAACTGATGGACACTATAAGACTGGTTCGAGATCGTTTTGATATGACCATTTTATTGATTGAACATGATATGAAGCTGGTATCCGGCATCTGTGATCGCCTTACCGTACTGAACTTCGGGCAAGTCCTTACAGAAGGGAAGACCCAGGAAGTGTTGCATGACGAAAAGGTTATCAAGGCTTATTTAGGAGAGTAATTATGGAACAAATTTTAGAGGTAAAGAATCTTCATGTACATTATGGGATGATCCATGCCATTAAAGGCTTGGATTTCCATGTGAACAAAGGAGAAATCGTAACCTTAATCGGGGCCAACGGCGCCGGAAAGACCAGTACCCTGCAAACGATTACCGGCTTAATTCCCCATTCCCAGGGAGAAATCATTTATAGAGGGGAAAATGTCAGCAAGCTTCCCGGATATAAGCTGGTTTCCAAGGGACTTGCCCATGTTCCGGAGGGGAGAAGAGTTTTTGCCAGTCTTACGGTATATCAAAATCTGATGCTGGGTGCCTACACCAGAAAGGACTCAAAGGAAATTGAAGAAAGTCTGAATATGATCTATCATCATTTTCCCCGTCTTTTGGAAAGAAAAAATCAGGTAGCCGGAACCCTTTCCGGAGGAGAACAGCAGATGCTGGCCATGGGAAGAGCCCTGATGTCCAAGCCGGAGATGATTTTACTGGATGAACCATCCATGGGCCTTTCTCCCATTTACGTAAACGAAATCTTTGATATTATTCAAAAGATTCATGAGTCAGGGGTGACCGTACTCCTGGTAGAGCAAAATGCCAACAAGGCTTTAATGATTGCAGACAGAGCTTATGTATTGGAAACCGGAAACATTCGATTAGAAGGAAAAGCCGGAGACTTACTTTCCGATCCTCAGGTAAGAGCGGCTTATTTATCGGAATAATTATGCCCAGAAAACAATTTATGGCTTATCTTAAGATTTTATTGCTTCTTTTCCTATTTCTGAGCCTTGTCAGCTTTGGCCTGCACAGGCATTGGAAAAATGCTCTAAAAAGCTATGAGGAGAACAGGAATAGCAGAGAAGAAGTTCAAGAGCCCCTTTCCCTGCTTCCCAGTGAAGAGGATGAGGAGGAGCCGGATTCCGACAGCTATCTTCGTTTTCAAAATGAATTTCAGCTATTGAATCAGATAGAAGAGGATGAAAGCTGGCAGAAAAACCTCTCTCTGCGAAGACGATATGAAAAAATCGGAGAACTCTACGATAAAGAAATGCAGCGTCTGGTAAGCTATTACAGCAGAAATATCACCGGAAATGAGCGGGAAAACTTTTTTGCCGAGCAAAGTGTGTTTTTGAGTCAAAGAAGCATGGAGAGTAAAAAAGAGCTAAGCATGGAGAAAACCGGTGTAGAGGAAAATATCGACTACTTAAAAAAATATATTCAGCTGACAAAGGCTAGGTGTTCTGTTTTATTGGAGAAGATTTTTGAAGATCAGGACGGCTAGTCCTTTTCATTAAAAGGAGCAAATTATGATAATTAAAAATATTAATATATCTATCCTTGCTGTGATTTTTATCAGTATTTTAATTTTATTTTTAGCTTTTGTCTCTATGCTTGGCAAAAATATATTCTACGGTGAAGGACAAAGCCTGGAAGAGTCTATGGAATGGCAAAGCGAACATTATGATACTTCCTTTTATAATGGTTTGCAAAAAGAAGAGTTTACTGTTAAAAGCTATGATTCTTATGTGCTCCATGGAGAAATTTTAAAGAACCCGACCCCTTCTTCTAAATATGTTATTATAAGTCATGGTCATTATGATACTCGATATGGAAGTTTAAAGTATGCCTCTATCTATCTTTCCTTAGGCTATAATTGTATTATTTATGATTTACGAGGGCATGGAGCAAATAGAAGGACTTTTTGCAGCTACAGTGTGAGGGAAGGAAAGGATTTGGCGGAAATAGTACATTTTTTTCAGGCAAAACTGGGAAGGAATGCGGAGATTGGCTTGCATGGAGAATCTCTTGGAGCTGCCACAACAATTGCCTCATTGAAAGATGTACAAAATGTTTCCTTCGCTGTAGCTGACTGCGGTTTTTCCGATATTGAAAATGTTTTGGAGGTAATCTGGCGATACAGTCACATTCCAACAGCTATCGGCCCGGTCATGAACCAATATGCCAAGCTTCGTTTCGGTATTCCTATTTCCGCCATGCGCCCCATCGACTCTTTGGCAAAAAATCAGGTGCCTATCCTTTTTATCCATGGAGCAGCTGACCAATACATTTTGCCGGCAAATAGTGAAAGATTGTATGAAGCTACCAAGGGAAAGAGAGATTTGTTGTTGGTACCAAAGGCAGGTCATGCGGAATCGGTTTTTGTAAACAAAAGCCTCTATACAGAAAAGCTGAAAGACTTTTTGTCCTCCCTTGCCTCCTAGCCCTAAGTACTGTATAATTTGGAAGATTGTGTGGAGAAGGTATTGCAGGCCTTCTTGCTTTATGAGTACCTTACTGATTTTGCCGTGCTTAGTAAGGGGATTTCAAAATTTCTATACTGCATAAAGGGAGATTGTATGAAGAAATATGGTGTTAACGAATTAAGAAAAATGTTTTTAGCCTATTTTCAGGAGAAGGAACATTTGGTAATGAAAAGCTTTTCCTTGGTTCCCCATAATGATAATAGCTTATTGTTAATCAACTCAGGAATGGCACCTTTAAAGCCTTATTTTACCGGTCAGGAAATTCCGCCTAAGAGAAGAGTGGCTACCTGTCAGAAGTGTATCCGTACGGGAGATATTGAGAATATCGGAAAGACCGCAAGACACGGTACCTTCTTTGAGATGCTGGGCAATTTCTCCTTCGGAGATTACTTTAAGTCCGAGGCCTTACATTTTGCCTGGGAATTTTTGACAGAGAGAGTAGGTCTTGAGAAGGATCGTCTTTATCCCAGTATTTACTTGGAGGACGAAGAGGCTTTCAAGGTATGGAATGAGGAAATCGGCATTCCTGCGGATCGCATCTACCGCTTTGGCAAGAAAGATAATTTCTGGGAGCACGGTGTTGGACCCTGTGGTCCCTGTTCCGAGATTTACTACGACCGTGGAGAGAAGTACGGTACAGGTCCTGAGGATGTAATGGGAGGAGAGGGCGATCGTTTCTTAGAGGTATGGAACGTGGTATTCTCTCAGTTTAACAATGACGGCAAAGGAAATTACACCGACCTCATTCAGAAGAACATTGATACCGGAATGGGACTGGAGCGTCTTGCGGTAGTTTGCCAGGATGTACCTTCTTTGTTTGATGTGGATACCAACCAGGCCATGATGACAGAGATTGAGCGTCTTTCCGGAAAAAAATATTTGGAAGATAAAACAGCAGATGTTTCCTTCCGTATTATTGCAGACCATGTAAAGAGCTGTACCTTTATGGCTTCCGACGGTATTATGCCTTCCAATGAGGGAAGAGGCTATGTTTTCCGTAGACTTTTAAGAAGAGCGGCAAGACATGGACGTATTCTGGGAATTCCTGCAGGAAGTTTATCCAAGCTTTCCGAAAAGGCTATTGCCTTGTCCTCTGACGGATATCCCGAGCTTTCCGAGAAGAAGGATATGATTCTTCGGGTTATTTCTGAGGAAGAAGATCGTTTCAACAAGACTATTGATAACGGTCTTGCTATTTTACAGGGCTTAAAGGAAGACTTACAGAAAAATGGAGAGAAGCTTCTTTCCGGAGAAGATGCCTTCCGTCTCTATGACACCTACGGTTTCCCTCTGGATTTAACCAAGGAAATTCTGGAAGACAGCGGTATTACCGTAGATGAAGAGGCTTTCCAGCAGGCTATGAAGGTGCAAAGAGAAACCGCAAGGGCGGCAAGAAAAAGCACCAACTATATGGGAAGAGATGACGTTTATCAGAATCTTGAAGCTTCCTTACAGACAGAGTTTGTGGGCTATGAGCAGCTGGAATGTGAAGGAAAGATTACTGCTCTTGTATATCTTGCAGATAACGGAGATGAGGATGAAATTCGTCCTTCCGTGGAAGCAGGAAACCGTGCCGCAGTAATCACCGACCGTAGCCCCTTCTATGGAACCATGGGTGGACAACAGGGAGATCAGGGAAAGATTTGTTCCGGTACATCCGTATTCATAGTGGAAGAGACTATTCACTTACAGGGGGGAAAACTGGCTCACCTGGGAACAGTAGAGCAGGGAGGTTTTTCCGTAGGCGATTCCGTAAGATTAGTCGTAGATGCTAAAAAGCGTGCCCTGACCGCAAGAAACCACACCGCTACCCACCTTTTACAAAAGGCTCTGAAGGAAACTCTGGGCAGTCATGTGGAGCAGGCGGGAGCTTACTATGATGACAAGCGACTTCGTTTTGACTTTACCCACTTTACCGCCTTGACCAAAGAAGAGCTTGAGAAGGTTGAGAATTTGGTTAATGAAGAAATTGCCAGAGCTGACGTGGTGCTTACACGGGAAATGCCCATTGAGGAAGCTAAAAAATCCGGCGCTACCGCATTATTCGGAGAAAAGTACGGTGACACCGTAAGAGTGGTTTCCGTAGGCGATTTCTCTATTGAGCTTTGCGGTGGAACCCATGTAGAGAATTCCTCCTCCATCCAGGCCTTTAAGATTCTTTCCGAGCAGGGTGTTGCTGCCGGAGTCAGAAGAATTGAAGCCATTACCTCCCAGAACCTCTTTGATTACTTCCACCATGAGGAGGAACTGTTAAAGAGTCTTAGCGGAAAATTAAAGGCAGATCCGGAGCACTTATTGGCCAGGGTAGAGAGTTTAGAGAAAGAATTAAAGGAAAGCCGTTCCCAGTGCGAGCAGTTAAAGGCGAAGCTGGCCAATGCGGAAGTGGAAGACTTGGCAGTGGTAGAATACAAGGATTGTTCTCTGATTGCCACCAATATTCCGGGTATGGACAGAAATGCTCTGAGAAATCTGGGAGACAGCTTAAAGGATAAGCATAAGAATGCCTTTATCCTCCTGGCCTCTGTAGAAGACGGAAAGCCGATTCTTATGGCCACAGCCAGTGACGGTGCAGTAAAGCTTGGTGCTCATGCCGGAAATCTGATTAAAGAGATTGCGCCTATCCTTGGGGGTGGGGGAGGCGGTAAGCCTCAGATGGCTCAGGCCGGCGGCAAGGACAGCGCAAAGCTGGAGGAAGCTTTAAAGCAGTCCTTGGAGAGCATGAAGAAACAGCTTGGATAAGAAGAAAGCTATAGTTAAAAAATAGCTATAGTTCTAAAAAAAGCATTGACGAATGAAATATTGGTGCTATAATATACACTAGTTTGTGCCCGAAGGGAGGTTTGGGGTATCGCATGTCAAATGTCATCGTAAAAGAAAACGAGTCTTTGGACAGTGCTTTACGCAGATTCAAAAGAAACTGTGCTAAGGCAGGAATCCAGCAAGAAATTCGTAAGAGAGAGCATTACGAGAAGCCATCAGTAAGACGTAAGAAGAAGTCTGAAGCGGCTAGAAAGCGTAAGTTCAACTAATTTATAGCTTAGATGTTAGCCCTGATTCAGCAATGAATTAGGGCTATTTTCTTTCAAAAAAGGAGTCCCATGGCGGAAAGAGAATTACTATTAGATATTCCTCTGGAACATGAAATGAACATTCTGGGACAGATGGATCAAAATTTAAATAAAATTCAAAAACAGTTTCAAGTCAGTATTATTGACCGGGACGGATTATTGAAAATCATAGGGGAAGAAGACGCTGCAAATAAAGCTAAGGAAGTGCTTCTTTCCCTTTTGAAGTTATCTCAAAAGGGGACTGCCATTAATGAGCAAAATGTAAACTATGCCATTTCCTTGACGGTTAAGGAAGGAAAGGGAGATGCTCTCCTGCATTTGGATGAGGATTTACTGGCAAGAACCGCTTTGGGAAAACCTGTAAAGCCTAAGACTTTAGGGCAAAAGGCCTATGTGGATGCCATACGGAAAAATATGATTACCTTTGGCATCGGTCCTGCGGGAACCGGAAAAACCTATCTGGCCATGGCTATGGCTATTTCCGCCTTTCGTGAAGAGGAGGTTTCCCGAATTATCCTGACAAGACCTGCTATAGAGGCGGGAGAGAAGCTTGGATTTTTACCGGGAGATTTACAGTCCAAGGTGGATCCCTATCTTCGTCCTTTATATGATGCTCTGTACCAGATTATGGGACCGGAACAATATCTGGCCAATGCGGAGAAGGGCCTTATCGAAGTTGCTCCCTTGGCCTATATGCGTGGTAGAACCTTGGATAATGCCTATATTATCCTGGATGAAGCCCAGAATACCACTCCTGCGCAGATGAAGATGTTCTTAACCAGAATAGGCTTCGGCTCCAAGGTGGTGGTTACCGGAGATTTAACCCAGAAGGATTTGGAAGAAGGAAAGAAATCCGGTTTGGAGGATGCTATCCATGTTTTAAAAAATGTGGAGGGAATAGCATTTTCCACCCTTACCAGTGAAGACGTGGTTCGTCACCCCTTAGTGCAAAGAATCGTTAATGCCTACGAAAAGGACGAAGAAAGAAAAAAGAAGGATAAATATGCAAATAGACATTCAGTGGGAAGTGAAGGAACAAACAAGTCTGGATTACGAAAAAATCATTCAGGATATCGTGGAGGAAAGTCTTGATTATGTTTCCTGTCCCTATGATGTTTCCCTCTCCGTAAGCTTTATAGAGTCAGAGGAGATGCGGGAATTAAATCTAAGCCAAAGAGGAATTGATTATGCAACGGATGTTCTGTCTTTTCCTTTATTGTCTTTAGATCCTCCGGGAAGCTTTCCTGAAAGCTTGGAAGAGGAATGGGGGAATTTTGATCCGGAAACCGGAGAGCTGATGCTGGGAGATATTGTCCTAAACTGGGACAAGGTAAAGGAACAGGCGGAGAGCTACGGCCATTCTTTGGAGCGAGAGCTTGCCTTTTTAGTTGCACATTCCCTATTACACCTTTTCTCCTATGATCACATGGAGGAAGAGGAACGTAAAGAGATGGAGCAGAAGCAGGAAGAGATATTAGAGAATAGAGGATATTACCGATGAGAGAAGGCAGAAGACAAGTCTCCACAAAAAGAAGATCAAGCGGAAATAATTTTGTTCTGCAGGGATCTCTTCTTGCAGTTGCCGGAATTCTGGTTCGCCTTATCGGCATGGTTTACCGAATTCCACTTTCCGCAATTATTTCCGATGAGGGAAATGGTTATTATACCTCAGCCTTTTCTATTTATACCCTACTCCTGATTTTATCCAGTTATTCCATGCCCATTGCCATTTCCAAGCTGATTTCTCAGAATTTGGCGGCGAAACGTTTTAAAAATACGGAAAGAGTTTTAAGGGTTTCTTTTGTTTATGCTTCCATTATGGGAGCAGTTATGGCTTTTGTGCTCTTCTTCGGGGCGGATGCCATAGCCGGAGCCTTGAAAAAGCCCTTTGCTTCTTATGCCCTTAGGGCCTTGGCTCCAACCGTTTGGATTATGGCCTATCTCGGACTTTTGCGCGGGTACTTTCAGGGCATGGGAAATATGATTCCTACAGCTATTTCTCAAATCCTGGAACAGATTGCCAATGCCGTTTTTTCCGTTTTAATGGCATACCTTCTTTTCGCTAAGGGAAAAGAAGCCAATTTGCTATACAATAACACGGAGTATTCCTATGCATTCGGTGCTATGGGAGGAGCTATCGGAACCGGTGTGGGAGCTTTTATTGCCCTGCTGTTCTTTTTGATGCTTTATTCCTATCAAAGACCAAGACTTAGAAAGAGAGCCAAGAAGGATAGCAGTATGGTGGAAAGCTACGAGCGCTCCGCCTTATTGTTGTTTTCAACTATGGTTCCTATCCTGATTTCCAGTACGGTATACAATATTTCCTCCGTTTTAGATGATTATTTTTATTCCAGCATTATGACTAAGCTTCAGATTCCCACCAAGCGGATTGTAATGGAGTGGGGAATTTTCGGGGAATATCATATTCTCTTTAATATTCCCGTGGCCTTGGCCAATGCCTTATCCTCCTCTTTGATTCCCAGTCTTACTGCGGCAGTTGCTTCCCATGATCGGAAAAAGACCCTTGGACAAATCCAGACCAGTATTCGCTTCAGTATGCTGATTGCCGTGCCCTGTACGGTGGGGATGTGTATTTTGGCGGAGCCTCTATGCAGAATGCTTTTCCCCGGAAAAAATGTAATGCTTTTGATTAATGTGACCAGAATCGGAGCCTTAGCGGTCTTGTTCTATTCTCTGTCCACCATCAGTAATGCCATTTTACAGGGATTGGGACATCTGAATCTGCCTCTTAAGCATTCCGTCATTTCTTTGGTATTTCATTTGGCCAGTTTGTTACTTCTCTTATATGGAAAAACAGGCATCTACGGAGTAGTTGTTTCCAATATCCTTTTTGCCATCATGATGTGCATCTTAAATCAGGCCGCTATAAAACGCCATACCAGATGCGTAATAGACTGGGGAAAAACCATAGGATATCCTATTTTAGCTTCTCTCATTATGGGAATTTTTGCATTTGGCTGCTATTTCTTGATTCATTTCCTTCTTCCGGAGAAGCTTGGGAAGGGAAGAATCGGTTCCGCCCTGTCTTTACTTCCGGCGATTTTCGTTGCGGTGGTTCTCTACTTTGGAAGTCTTCTGAAGATGAATGCCTTTTCCAAAGAAGACCTGGATGAAATGCCTATGGGGGGACGTTTAAAGAGATTTATCAAGGATTAAAATCGAAAACTATAAATAAGCTTAAAATTAAAAAGATGAAATATAATCAAAGGATATAGAAAAGAATAGGGGCAATATGAAGGATTGTATCATTGTGGGAGGAGGAGCTGCCGGTATGGTGGCTGCCATAGAAGCAAAAAGAGCCGGTGCAAAGTCGGTTCTTTTAGTGGAAAAACAATCTTGCCTTGGTAAGAAGTTAAGTCAGACCGGAAACGGAAGAGCCAATTTTACCAATCTTTCTATGCCGATTTCTGCCTATCGCAGCAATCATCCGGAATGCATTCCTCCCTTTTTAGCACAGTTTGATAGCAAGGATTCCTTAGAGTATTTTAAATCCTTGGGAATATACCCAAAATTCAGAGGCGACTATGTCTATCCCTATTCCGACCAGGCAAAGAGTCTGGTGCAATGCCTGGAAAACGCTCTTTACAAGCTAGGCGTAGAAATCTGTCTGCAACATAGGGTTGAAGCAATTTCTTGGACTGAGAAAGAGGGCTTTTTCTTAAAAGGAAAAAAGCTTCTGCCTAAGAGAGGAGATGATTCTTCCTTTCACAAGGATCATTTTTCCGACTATACTCTTGTCTCCGGAAGTAAAGAAAAAAACAGAAAAAAGGAAAAGAATAAAAAAGAAAAAATGGAATGGGAAGAAAAAGAGTTTTCTCTACAAGGGAGGAAGCTTTTAATTGCCAGCGGAGGACTGGCCATGGAAGCTCTTGGAGCTTCCGGTGAGGGCTATGGTTTTGCGAAAACTTTATCCCATACGGTTTCTCCTCTTTTCCCCAGCCTTGTCCCCATCTATACCAAGGAAGACTATGTTAAGCTTTGGTCCGGTGTCAGAGTGGATGTGAGGGCCGGGCTTTATAAGGAGCAGGATTTAGTTTTTCAGGATGAGGGAGAACTGCAATGCACGGATTACGGGATATCCGGTATTATTGTTTTTCAAATGAGTCGCCTGGTGCATAGGCTTTTGGAAGAAAAAGCAAAGTTTTCTTTGGAACTGTCCTTCCTTCCGAAATTTGAAGAGGAGGAGGCCAAAAACTATTTTCTTAAAAGAAAAGAGCTTTTGGAAGAGGAGAGAGGAGAAGCCTTTTTGCTTGGACTATTTCCGGAAAAACTGAGTCTAGTGCTTTACGAAAGGACAGCCTTTCCTCTAAAGCAAAAGATTCAGGATATTTCGGATCAAAAAATATTGGAACTATGTCAGCTTTGCCTGCATTTTCCTTTTCATCCGGAAAGAATCGGAGATTTTCAAAGAGCCCAATGTACGGCAGGAGGGGTGAATATATCGGAAATTTTCATTCCGGAATTTCAAAGTAAAAAGAATCCGGATTTATACTTTGCCGGGGAAGTCTTGGATGTGGACGGCATTTGTGGAGGCTATAATCTTCATTTTGCCTTTGGATCGGGAATTTTGGCGGGAAGAGCCATGGGGAAGAAAAATGATTAAAATCGGACAGTTGAAATTAGCTATAGAGAAGGAAGAGGATGCCCTTCTACCGGCCATTGCGAAGTGCCTAAAGCTGAAAAAGGAGGAGATTTCTTCCTATCAGATTCTTCGCCGTTCTTTGGATGCCAGAAAAAAGTCCCAGCTCTTTTATGTTTATACGGTTTCAGTGGAGCTAAGGGGAGTTTCCGAGAAGAAGCTCCTTGCCAAACTGAAAAATAAAGATATTCAAAGCTTTACTCCTGTTCTGTATCAGGAGCCTAAGTGTCCTGATAGGATTCAAGGAAAGGCTGTGGAGGATTTCTTTCAGTCGGAAGAGCATCGTCCCATCGTGGTGGGCTTTGGACCGGCAGGAATCTTTGCAAGTCTACTCTTGGCCAAAGCCGGCTGTCGCCCCATTGTTTATGAAAGGGGAAAGGCTGTGGAGGAAAGAGCAAAGGATGTGGAAGCCCTATGGGAGAAGGGGATTTTAATCAAGGAATCTAATCCCCAATTTGGGGAAGGAGGAGCAGGAACTTTTTCTGACGGAAAGCTGAATACCCTGGTAAAGGATCAACATGGTCGCTCCCGTTTTGTTCTTCAGGAATTTATCCGGCATGGTGCCAAGGAAGAAATCCTCTATGATGCCAAACCCCATGTGGGAACGGATGCCCTGATTTCCATTGTTTCCTCCATTAGAAAGGAAATAGAGAGTCTTGGGGGAGAAATCCACTTCGGACAGCAGTATCATTTTCAAAAGGAGGAAAGGCACCCCTTAATTATCGCCATCGGCCATAGCGCAAGAGACAGCTTTCGGGAGCTTTACGCCCTTTCTTATCCCATTGTGGCTAAGGATTTTGCCATGGGCTTTAGAGTTCAGCATAGCCAAAGGGATATCGATGCCGCGTTATACGGTGAGATTCCCGAGGAATTAAGAGAAAAGCTGGGAGCCTCCGCCTATAAAATCAGTCATCAGGCAAAGCATCGTTCTTTTTACAGCTTCTGTATGTGTCCGGGAGGATATGTGGTAAACTCTTCTTCGGAGGAGGGACGACTTTGTGTGAACGGTATGAGCTATAGCAAAAGAGACAGCGGCTATGCCAACTCCGCCATCATATTCACGATAAAAAAAGAGGAATACGGGGGAGTAAATAATCCCCTTGCCGGAATTGCTTTGCAGGAATACTGGGAAGAGAAGGCTTTTCAACTTGGTAAGGGAAGAGTGCCCTACAGCAGATACGACAAAATTAAAAATGTCGCTAGTGATGCGGAGAATTTAGAACTTATGCTGAAGGGGCAGAGCAAGGAATGTGATTTAAGCCCTCTATTCCACTTTGAAAACTATCCAAAGCTTGGCAATATCAAGGAGGATTTTATTGAATCCATGGAAGCCTTTGAAGGAAAGATGAGGGGCTTTTCCAAGGGAAATACCCTGATTTACGGCGTGGAGAGCAGAACCTCTTCTCCCCTTAGAATTTTAAGGGATGAAGAACTCCGCTGTATGGAGAAGGAGATTTACCCTTGTGGAGAGGGCGCCGGCTATGCCGGAGGAATTATGAGTGCCGCCATGGACGGCATGAAGGTGGCAGAGGCCTATATCCGTTCCTTAGGGAAATAATATAGCCTTGCCATATTATATTCTTATACAGATATAAAACTAGCTATCTAGCTATGCTACAAAAATAGAAATGTGAGGGAATTGTGGGAAACAAGTTATTTACGGAAATATTGGAAAACGCACCTGCCAATGAGCCGGAGCGCCAGTTTTACTTTATAGAACAAATCAAAGCCCTGTTGGATGTAAAAAAGGGAGAGGGCTATGAGGCCAAGGCCATGGTGACCGTCATCGGTTGCCAGATGTCTGCCAAGGACGGAGAAAAGCTTCAGGGAATTTTACAGGAAGCAGGCTATAGCATTACGGAGAAGGAAGAGGAAGCGGATGTAATCCTCTTTACCACCTGTACCGTCCGGGAGAATGCCAATCAAAAGCTTTATGGTCGTATCGGACAGCTTAAGCATCTCTATCAAAGAAATAAGGACTTAATCATTGGAATTACCGGTTGTATGATGCAGGAAAAGGATGAGGTGGAAACCATTCAGAGAAAATATCCCTATGTGCATCTGATTTTCGGTACCCACAATATCTATAAGCTGGCAGAGTATCTTTTAGAAACCATGCTCTCCAAGGAGAAGAAGGTAGAGCTTTTGGAGGATAGTGCGGAAATCGTGGAAAATCTTCCCTCCAAGAGGAAATATAGCTTTAGAGCAGCCGTAAATATCAGCTTTGGCTGCAATAATTTCTGTACTTATTGTATTGTGCCCTACGTGAGAGGAAGAGAAAAGTCCAGAGATTCTCAGGAAATTTTGAAAGAATGTGAGGCATTGGTTGCCGACGGCGTAAAAGAAATCATGCTCCTTGGGCAAAATGTGAATTCCTATGGCTTGGACAAGAAGGAGGAATGTTCCTTTCCGGAGCTTTTGGCAAAAATTGCAAAGCTTCCCGGTCTTAAGCGACTCCGTTTCATGACCCCTAATCCCAAGGATTTTTCCGATGAGCTTTTACAGGTTATGAAGGAAAATGAAAACATTTGCAATCATATTCACCTGCCCCTACAATCCGGCTCTACGGCTATTTTAAAGAGGATGAACCGGCATTACAGTAAAGAATCCTATATGGCTTTGGTGAAAAAGATAAGAGAAGTTTTGCCGGATGTGAGCCTAACGACAGACATTATTGTAGGTTTCCCCGGGGAGACGGAAGAGGATTTTCAGGATACCATGGAGGTGGTTGCCTACTCCAAGTTTGATTCCGCCTTTACCTTCCAGTATTCCAAGCGTACGGGAACTCCGGCCGCTAAGTGGGAGGCAGTTCCTGAGGATGTGGTAAAGGAGCGTTTCCAGCGTCTTTTAGAGCATATTCGTCTTCATTCCGAGGAGAGAGAAGGAAGAGACCTGGGTAAGGTCATGGAAGTTTTAGTGGAAGAAAAGGACAAAGAGTCCGAGAATATGCTGACCGGAAGACTGAGCAACAATGTGCTGGTTCACTTTGAAGGTGGAGAGCGCTTAATCGGAGAAATTGTTCCGGTTCGTTTGGATAAATCTATGGGCTTTTATTACTATGGGAGTGTTCTTTAATGGATGAAGCAAAATTATCCCCTATGATGCGGCAATATTTGGAGAGCAAGAAGGAGGTACCTGATGCCCTACTCTTTTACCGCATTGGAGATTTTTATGAAATGTTCTTTGAGGATGCTATCAAAGCCTCCAAGGCTTTGGATTTGGTGCTTACAGGGAAGGATTGCGGTCTGGAGGAAAGGGCCCCCATGTGCGGAATTCCTTATCATGCGGCGGATTCCTATGTCAGTAAATTGGTTTCCCAGGGCTTTAAGGTCGCCATAGGAGAACAGGTAGAGGATCCAAAGCTTGCTAAAGGACTGGTAAAACGGGAGATTATCCGAGTGATTACTCCCGGAACCCAGACCGAGGAAACTGCTTTAGAGGAAGGAAAAAATAACTATCTTTCCGCTATTTATCCGGGAAACAGCGGCATCGGTCTTGCTACCGTGGATATCAGTACCGGAGAGCTATACAGTTTAAGTGTTTCCGATAACAAGGAGTTTCTGGATGAAATCTCCCGTTTTTCCCCAAAGGAGATTCTCTGTCCCATAGGCTTTTTAGAGGATAAAGAATTAAGCTCTGCCTTGGACAGTCGCTTTAGCTTAAGCATTACAGAAAAGGAGAAGGATTATTTTGGAAAGGAAGAGGCGGATAAGATTCTTTCTTCCCATTTTTCTTCTTCCATCCCCGGCTTAGGGCTAGAGCATGCCCCTTTGGAAAGAAGGGCTTTAGGTGCCTGCCTACGCTATCTTTATGATACCCAGAAGAATATTTTATCCCATATTCGGCATATAGAGCGCTTTCATCGGGAAGACTATATGCTTTTGGACCTTTCCACCCAGAGAAATCTGGAGCTTTGGGAAACCCTTAGAGACAAGAAAAAGCGAGGAAGCCTGCTTTGGGTACTGGACAAAACCCATACCGCCATGGGAAGTCGTATGCTTCGCCATTTTCTGGAACGACCGCTTCGGGAAAGAAAGAAAATGGAGGAGCGTTTAGATTGTATAGAAGAGCTTTGTCAGCGTTATATTGACGGAGAAGAGCTTAGAGAATATCTGGATTCCATCTACGATATGGAAAGACTGATTGGGAAAATCAGCATTTCCTCCGCCAATGCCAGAGATATGCTGGCTTTAAAATCCTCTTTACAATTCCTGCCGGTGATAAAAAGAACTTTAAGCTCCTTTTCCGGAAAGCTTTTACAGGGCTTAGGACAGAAAATGGATGCACTGGAGGAGCTTTATACCAGGATTGATGAATGTATTGAAGAGGATCCCCCCCTTAGCATTAAGGAGGGAGGAATCATTAAGTCTTCCTTCCATGAAGAGGTGCGACTTTTCCGGGAAGCGGGGGAGCATGGGAAAGAATGGCTGAACCGGCTGGAAGAGCAGGAAAGAGAAAAAAGCGGAATTAAAAATCTGAAAATCAAATATAACCGTATTTTCGGCTACTGCTTTGAAATCTCCAAGTCCTATCAGGGGGAAATCCCCGACTATTTTATTAGAAGACAGACTTTGGCCCAGGCGGAACGATACACAACCGTAGAATTACAGGATTTACAGAATAAAATCTTGGGAGCGGCTGAAAATTTACAGCAGCTGGAATACAGTCTCTTTGTAAATTTGCGGGAAGAGCTTTCCCGGGAGCTTGGGAGAATGCAAAAAACCGCCAAGGAAATTGCCTTTTTGGATGCCTGCCTTTCTCTTTCCAAGGTAGCTATGCAGGAGCAGTATGTTCGTCCAAAAATCAATGAAGAAGGTAATTTAACAATTGTGGATGGTCGTCATCCGGTGGTGGAAAAACTTTTACAGGACCAAAGCTTTGTCCCCAATGATGCAAGTCTTGGCAAAGAGGAAAAAATAGCGATTATAACCGGTCCCAATATGGCAGGAAAATCCACTTATATGCGACAAGTTGCCTTAATCGTTCTGATGGCTTCCATCGGCTCCTTTGTGCCGGCAAAGCAGGCGGATATTCCTATCTGCGACAGAATCTTTACCAGAGTGGGAGCTTCCGATGATTTGGCCTCCGGTCAATCCACCTTTATGGTGGAAATGAGTGAGGTTTCCAATATTTTACGAAATGCTACAGAAAATTCTCTGTTGATTTTGGATGAAATCGGAAGAGGTACCTCCACCTTTGACGGCCTTTCCATAGCCTGGGCAGTGGTGGAATATCTTGCCAGGGAAATCAAAGCCAAAACCCTCTTTGCCACCCACTATCATGAGTTAAGTGTACTAGAGGGGAAGCTGGAAAATGTGAAGAACTACTGTATAGCGGTATCCAAGGAGCAGGGGGAAATACAGTTCCTTCGTAAGATTATGCCGGGAGGGGCAGACGAAAGTTATGGTATTGATGTGGCCAAGCTAGCGGGTGTTCCGGCGCCCGTATTGGACAGAGCCAGAGAAATCTCCAGCTTCTTAAATGAAAAGGACCTTCGTCTTCAGCATTTAGATTTTGAAGAGGCCCCGGAAGAAAAATTTGTAGAGGATTTTCCGGAAAAAACCTTAAAACTCGAAGAAAGAGGAAGGAAAAATTTTGCTTCAGAGCTAAGAAAGGAAGAAAAAGAAGTTTTAGACTGTATTCGAAATGATTCCTTTGAAAGCATGAGTCCCTTGGAAGCCATCAATCTGTTGTTTAGTTTAAAGGAGAAACTTCGTTGAAAATTCACCTATTAAGCCAGGAGTGCATCAATCAAATTGCCGCAGGAGAAGTGGTGGAGCGTCCCAGCAGTATCGTAAAAGAGCTGGTGGAAAATGCTTTGGATGCTAAAGCTACGGCAATATCCATAGAGATTAAGGGGGGCGGAATCAGCTTTCTTCGGGTAAGTGATAACGGAGAGGGAATCTTTTCTGAGGATTTGGAGAGGGCCTTTATGCCCCATGCCACCAGTAAGATCCAAAATCCCAAAGACTTGGAAGAGATTTTAAGCTTCGGCTTCCGTGGAGAGGCCTTGGCTTCTATTGCCTCCGTGGCTAAGGTAGAATGTATCAGCAAAAGGCAGGAAGATTTTCTTGCCCACAGAATTCTTGTGGAGGGAGGTAGCTTCTCTCCGGTAGAAGAAGTAGGGGGAATGGACGGTACCAGTATATTAGTGCGGGATCTTTTCTACAATGTGCCTGCCAGAAAAAAGTTTTTATTAAGTGAAAGCACGGAAGCCAGTAGGGTTGAGGAAATGGTGGAAAAGCTGGCTCTAGCCAATCCGGGCATTTCTTTTCATTTTGTAAAGGATGGAAAAAGTCGATTCCAAACCCTGGGAGGAGGGAAGCTTTCCGATGTGGTATTCGGTATTTACGGAAAGAGCTTTGCCAAGGATAGCCTGGAAATAAAGGAATCCTATTATCCATCCAGCCTAACAGGATTGGCTACCCTGCATATTGAGGGGCTTTTGGGAAAGCCAAGCCTTACCCGTTCCAACAGGCAATATGAAATTTTCTTCGTGAATGGTCGTTTTGTGCGGGATTCTTTACTAAGTAGAGCCTTGGAGGACGCCTATAAACCCTTTTTGATGCAGCATAAGTTTCCCTTTGCCATCGTCTTTTTACACCTAAGCCCCAATCTTGTGGATGTGAATGTGCATCCACAAAAGCTGGAGGTGCGTTTTCAGAATCGAGAAAAAATTTATCAGGCACTCTTTGACTGTGTAAGCAAGACTTTATCCAAGGCAGACTTGATTGACCATAGTCCCCTTTCCCTTTTCCAAAAGGAGAAGGAGGAGAAGAGTACGACATTTCTTTCCCCTTCCAGTCAGCTTTGGGAGAAAAAAGAGGAGAAAAAAGAGAATAAAAATGATATTCCCGAAGAAGCAGTTAGAAGTGATCAAAACGATAAGCAAAGTGCCGAACAGATTTCTGCAATAAAAGAGCAAGAGAAAGAAAAAGCTGAAGCTGTAAATCAAAGGTACCCTATAGGAGAGGCTTCAGAAAAGGCTCCGTTTAGAATAGAAGTTCCGGAGCTGAATCAGCAGAAAGCAGAAACAAGGGAAGAGAAGCTTATTTATGAAGAGTTTGACTTAACAAAGGGGATTCGTTTAGAGGAAGAAGAAAAGGCTTCTGAAAAGGAAGAGAATACTATCCCAAAGGAAGAGAATACTATCCCAAAGGAAGAGCAGCTTTTCACCGAATCGGAAAATCTCCCATCAGCAGAACAGGAAAGTCTATTTTCTACTTCCTTTTTCTCCGAAGAGGGAGAAAGGGAATTCCGCCTGATTGGGCAGGTTTTTCAGACTTACTGGTTGATAGAATTTCAAAAGGAACTCTTTATTATGGACCAGCATGCTGCCCATGAGAAGGTGAACTTTGAAAAAATGCGAAAGAATTACCTGGAAAAGCCGGGAATCAGTCAGGGAATCCTTCCTAAAACCATGGTCTTTAATGCGAAAGAGGAAGAGCTCTATGAAAAGACCAAGGACTATTTTACCCATCTTGGCTATAGAATCCGAAAGGAAGAAGAGAAGCGATATGCCTTAGAAGGAATCCCTGCGGACTTTCCGTCTTTGGATGCGGAAATGCTTTTCCATGAAATTCTGGATGCACTTGCAGAAGAAGGGAATCTTTCCGAAGCGGAGAGCGTCTATAATAAAATTGCGTCCATGTCCTGCAAGGCATCTGTAAAGGGGAATCAGCTCCTTAGCTTTCAGGAGGCAGAGGCTTTGGTACAGAAGCTTTTTACCTTGGAAAATCCTTATGCCTGCCCCCATGGCCGGCCTACAATAGTGGCCTTCAAAAAGCAGGATTTGGAAAAAATGTTTAAGAGGATTGTGTAAATGAATCTTTGGGAAAAACATAAACCCTTATTGATTTTGGCAGGTCCTACTGCGGTAGGAAAAACCGGTACCTCCATCGCCTTAGCCAAGGCTTTGGACGGAGAATGTATTTCCGCTGACTCTGTTCAGGTTTACAAAGGACTGGATATCGGTTCCGGTAAGGTGAAAGAAGAAGAGAAGCAGGGAATTCCCCACCATCTTCTGGATATCCTTAATCCTTCTGAGAATTATGATGCCAGCCTATTTCAAAGGATGGCAAGGGAAAAAATTGCCGAGCTTTACAGTAGAGAAAAACTTCCCATTTTGGTGGGGGGAACCGGATTCTATATTCAAGCCATGCTCTATGATATAGACTTTCAGGAGGAGAATCAGGAAGAAAAGGATAGAATCCGAAGGGAGCTTACGGACAGGCTGGAGAGAGAAGGGACGATTCCTCTTCACCAGGAGCTGTCCCAAGTAGATCCGGAAGCGGCAAAGGCTATCCATGAAAACAACAAGCAGAGAATCATCCGTGCCTTGGAATATTACTATCTGCATAAAAGTCCCATTTCCCAACATAATCAGGAAGAGCAAAAAAAAGAATCTCTCTATGATGCTCTATTTATAGTATTGTGTAGAGAACGGGAGAAATTGTATCAGGGTATCCATGACCGTGTTCTGCAAATGAAGGAAGAGGGCTTGTTTCAAGAGGTTCAGGCGCTTTATGAGCAGGGCTATCGGGAAAATATGCCGGGCTGTAATGCTATAGGCTATAAGGAGGTTTTTGCTTATTTAGAGGGACGATACACAGAAGATGAGTGTATCGAAAAAATTCAGCAGCATTCCAGAAACTATGCCAAAAGGCAGATGACCTGGTTTAGAAGAGAGAAAAATACCATTTTCCTCTCTGAGGAGGAATTTGCAGAGGGTAAGGAGGAAAGAATAGAATGGATTATCAAAGAATCTATGAAGAAATGGGCATTTCTCCGGAAGTAATTGCCTATAGTGAAAAAATATTAAAAAATCTGGAGGGCCGTTTCAAAGATATTGATGAAATTGCGGAAATCAACCAATTAAAGGTTTTACAGGCTCTGCAAAAGGCAAAGGTTTCAGAGGCCCATTTGCTAGGAAGCACCGGCTACGGCTACAACGATATTGGAAGAGATGCCTTGGAAGAGGTTTATGCCAATTATTTTCATACGGAGGATGCCTTGGTTCGTTCCCAGATTGTCTGCGGAACCCATGCTTTGGCTATAGCCCTGCAGGGAAACCTTCGTCCGGGAGATGAAATTTTATCTCCGGTAGGTAAGCCCTACGACACCTTGGACGAGGTTATCGGAATCAGAGACTCCCTAGGCTCCTTGAAGGAATTTGGTGTGAGCTACAAAGAGGTCGCTTTACTGCCGGATGGTTCCTTTGATTATGAGGGCATTAAAAATGCCATTTCCGAAAAAACCAGATTGGTGGAAATTCAACGTTCCAAGGGCTATAGCGATAGAAAGAGCTTCAGTCCTAAGGAAATTGGAGACTTGATTCGCTTTATCAAGGGCTGTAAGAAGGATTTGATCTGCATGGTGGATAACTGCTATGGTGAATTTGTATGCACGGAAGAGCCCAGTGACTACGGAGCCGATATGGTGGTAGGATCCCTCATTAAAAACCCCGGCGGAGGACTGGCTCCCATCGGAGGCTATATTGCCGGAAGCAAAGAATGTATTGAAAGGGCAGCGGTGCGACTGACTGCTCCCGGCTTAGGAAAGGAGCTTGGCCCTTCCTTACACTGTAACAAGGATTTCTTCCAAGGCTTTTTCCTGGCACCTACTGTTACCGCTTCAGCGGAAAAAAGTGCGATATTTGCTGCAAGTCTTTTTGAATCCCTGGGCTATTCCTGTCACCCTAAAGCGGACAGTCCAAGAAACGATATTATTCAGGAAATTCGTATGGGCAATGGAGAAGCTTTGCTGGCTTTTTGTAGAGGAATTCAAGAAGCTTCTCCGGTAGATTCCTTTGTTCGCCCGGAACCCTGGGATATGCCGGGCTATGAAGATCCGGTGGTCATGGCTGCAGGGGCCTTTATTTCCGGCTCCAGCATTGAATTATCCGCAGATGCCCCCCTAAGAGAGCCCTATTCCGTATATTTTCAGGGCGGTCTGACCTTTGCCCACGGAAAATTCGGTGTGATCAAGGCTCTGGATAATATTTTTAAGGCAGGACTTGTAAAAATTCCAAAGGAATAAATACCCAAGTAAATCTTACGAGAAATCTCAAGTGTCCCTTATGCCGCTTGTTCAGAATAAAGGCTTTACTTTTGAAAGAATAAAAATAGCCAAAGCTTAAGAAAAGTTTTTGCTCCTAAAGGGGAAAGCGTGTTAAAATAGAATCCTCTGTAGACTCCTCCGGATAGGAGGAAAATATGCATTTAACACTAAAAGAATCCGGGCAGGAATTGCCCAGAGAAAAGGCGCTTCGTTTAGGCGTTTCCGCTTTAAGGGATGAGGAGCTACTGGCTGTAATTCTACGAACCGGAACAAAGGAAGAAAGTGTTTTGAGGCTTGCTGATAAGGTTTTGCATCTGAGTCCGGTTTACGACGGCTTGGTGGGGCTTATGCAGTATAGTCTGGAAGAACTGCAAAGCATTAAAGGAGTAGGACTAAGCAAGGCCATAGAGCTACAGGCTGTGGGAGAACTGGCCAAAAGAATTTGGAACAGAAAAATTCGGGAGGAAGTACTTTCCTTTCGTGCTCCCGGCTCTGTGCTTCAGTATTTCAAAGAGGAATTAAGGCATTTGGCCCATGAGGAGGTTCATGTCTTATTTTTGGACACAAAAGCTCAACTGCTAAAGGATTTTCTTTTGTCCAAAGGTAGCTCTAATGCATCCATTCTTTCCGGAAGGGAAATCTTTATGGAGGCTCTTAGGGCAGCTTCCGTTTGTTTTATTTTGGTGCATAATCATCCCTCCGGGGATCCTCACCCCTCCAGAGAGGATGAACGGGCTACGGAAGAAATCTATAAGGCGGGAGAGTATCTGGGAATACACTTAATGGATCACATTATTATCGGAGATAATCAATATTACAGTTTTAAGGAACAGGGGAAAATATAGTGGAGCAGAAGAAAAATCAATATATTTTTATACTCTTAACGGTCTTATGCATTATGATGATCGTCTTGTCGTCTGTTAAGGATGGCTTTATGAATCCTCTTCGGAATGCTGTAGGAACCGTTTTGGTTCCTATACAGTCCGGTGTGAATTATGTAGGCTATAAGCTATATTCCCGTTGGGAAAAGTATAAAACCCTTTTGGAAGCTGAAGCGGAAAATGAGAAGCTTACGGCAAAAATTGATTTATTAACAGAAGAAAACAATATCCTAAAGCAGAATGATGAAGAATTAAAACGCCTGCGGGATTTATATTCTTTGGATCAGCAATATTTACAATATGATAAAGTAGCCGCCAGAGTCATTGCCAAGGACTCGGAAAACTGGTTCCAAGTCTTCCGTATTGACAAGGGCTCCAAGGACGGCATTATGGTAGATCAAAATGTTATGGCCAAGGGCGGCCTGGTAGGGATTGTTACGGATGTAGGCCTGAATTATGCCACCGTACGTTCCATCATAGATGATGAGTCCAGAGTTTCCTGCATGGGAATTCAGTCCAGTGATACCTGTATCGTGGCCGGCGATTTACAGCTTTTTGAAGAGGGAAGACTCAGAATTACCAATATGAAGAAAGAAGCGGTAATTCAGGATGGAGATCGTATTGTCACCTCCAATATTTCTTCTAAATTTCTTCCCGGCATTTTGGTAGGCTATGCCATCGGTATAGAAGAGGATGAAAAGCGTTTAATGAAAAACGGCTATCTGATTCCTGCCGCGGATTTTACGGATTTAAGGGAAGTCTTGGTGCTGAAAGAGCGAAAAGACGATCGTTTTCAAAAGGAGAGTAAGGACCTTGCAGAATAAGAAAGTAGGAAAGGCAAGCGCAAAAAGAATCATGGCAATGTTTTACTTTGCCCTTTTGATTCTGGCATTTTTATTGCAAACCAGTGTATTTCCCCTGCTTCCCTTTTTGTCCGCAAGCCCTAACCTGCTTTTGATCCTCTGCTTTTCCTTCGGTTTTTATTATGGCTCTTTACCGGGAATGTTTTATGGACTTTGTGCCGGACTTTTAATGGATTTGTTTTATTCCGGCCCCTTTGGTTTCTATTCCCTGATTTTTGTTTTAATCGGTTATGGTAATGGATATTTTCATCATTATTATTACGAAGAGTACATTACCCTACCATTGTTTCTTTGTGTAGTCAGCGGTCTTATTTATCATCTGTATATTTATATTTTCCGTTTTGCCGTTCGGGGAAAGGGGAACATTCCTTATTATGCCCTGCATATTGTCCTTCCCTCTATTGTATTTTCCTTTTTACTTACCGTAGTTTTATATCGTTTTTTCTTTAGTGCCAGCAAGAAATTGGAGGAAAAAGTCTTATGATGAAAGAGTTATTTGGTTTTCTCAAAGAAATGCTAAACCGCCTGTTTTCCTCCAGACTCTTTGCATTATCCATTGTTTTTTTTCTTTTATTTTCCGTTTTAACACTGCATCTTTTTCGTCTGCAGATATTGCATGGAAATGATTATTTGCAGGAATACCAAAAAAACACCAGACAGGATTTGGTGATTCCCGGAACCAGAGGAAATATTTACGATAAAGACGGAAAGCTTTTGGCTTACAATGAATTACAATACAACATAACGATTGCGGAAACCGGAAGCTTCTCAGGAACCAGTGCCGGAATCAATAAACGAAATTTAATGTTAAAAAAGCTGGCGGAAATTATTGAAAAGTATCAATATCCCGTTAAAAGTCAGTTTAAAGTACAAAAGCAGGAAGACGGAAGCTTTGTCTATACCACCACAAGCGATCAGGACAGACGACGCCTCATTGCCAATGTTTTCCGAAAAACGCCGGAGAAATTAAGTGAAAAGGAAGCCAACAGTACCGCTGAGCAATGCTTCTTACAGGCAAAAAAATTATATAACTTTAGCAAGCTTACGGATGAGGACGGGAAGCCCATTACTTTGTCGGATGAAACTACCCTGGATATGATCGGTATTATTTATACCCTTAGACTGACCTCCTATCAGCGTTATATGAGCACCACCATTGTGGACAATGTTTCCCGGGAATGTATGGCGGAGATTCTGGAATCCAAGTATGATCTCCCCGGCGTGGATATTGAAAATGTCTCTGTTCGAAAATACAATTATGCCCCTTACCTTTCCCATATCGTAGGATATACCGGTCAGGTACAGGAAAATCAGCTGGCGGATTTACAAAAGCTGGACAGCTCCTATGCGGTAAATGATGTGGTCGGCGTTTGGGGACTGGAAAAGAGTGAGGATCTTGTCTTAAAAGGAAAAAAAGGATACAAGGAAATGTATCTGAACAACGTGGGAAGTATTATGGAAGTGATCTCCGAGGAAAAGCCCGGAGCGGGAAATGATATTTATACCACCATTTCCGCTAACGACCAGATTTCCATATACCATCTTTTGGAACAGGAATTAGCCGGAATTTTGGCATCCAAGATTACGGAGCAGAATGAGCTGGACCAAAGTGCTTTGAAGCAGTCCCAGCTGATGATTCCCGTAAAGGACGCTTATTACCAGCTCATTAATAACAATGTCCTGAATAAAGAGCATTTTACCGCAGAGGATGCCGGAAATGCAGAAAAGCAGATCGGGTCTCTCTTTCAGGAAAATAAAGAGGCCGTGCTTTCTCAAGTGGAAGCTGTCCTTATGCAGGATAGCGGCGGAGAATTATCCGCTCTTCCCCAGGAAATGCAGGGCTATATGGTTTATATCTACGATTACCTATTAGGAAAAGAAGGCGGAATCGTAAATCCTGAGGACTCCCGATTTAAAGCCTCCCAGGCCCTGGCGTCTTGGAAAAGCGACAGCATATCCCTCCATGATTTTATTAAAAAAGGAATAGAAGAGGGATGGATTGACACGACCAAGCTGGACTTATCGGAAGAATATTCGGACAGTACACAGATTTATCAGCTCTTTGTCAACAAAATCATGAGCTTTTTACGAGAGGATTCCGGATTCGAAAAGCTGCTATACAAGTACGCTATCGCAAATCAAAAAATAAGAGGCAATCTTCTTTTGATGGCTCTTTTTGAACAAAACGTATTGCCCCAGGATGCCGCTTCCTATGATGCTTTAGCCCGGGGAGACAGTCATTTTGCCTATACCTTCCTGATTGACAAAATCAGAAAGCTGCAGCTTACTCCGGCACAGTTCGCTCTGGATCCCTGTAACGGTTCCGTGGTGGTGACGGATGTAAAGACCGGAAAGGTTCGTGCTTTGGTCAGCTATCCCGGCTTTGACAACAATCGGATTAATGATGCCGCTTATTTAAAAAAATGTAATGAAGACTTATCCTTACCGCTGCTTAACGGTGCAACCCAAACCCAGTTGGCTCCCGGTTCCTCCTTTAAGCCCATTAGCTCCATTGCTTCCTTGGAAGAAAAGGTATTGGATTTAAGCACTGTCATTGACTGTACCGGTAAATATGAGGAAGTTACACCGAATATTCGTTGCTGGATTTGGCCTTCCCACCACGGAAATGAAACCTTGGTGGATGGTATCAAAAATTCCTGTAACTATTTCTTTGCGGATTTAGGACATCGTTTGGCAACGGATGCAGAGGGAAATTACAATGCGGAACTGGGAATGGAAAGAATCCGGAAATATGCAAGCGACTTTGGCTTAAACGAAAAGTCCGGTATTGAATTGGATGAAGCTGAACCCAGAATTTCCGACTATGATCCGGAACGTTCCGCTATTGGACAGGGAAACCATGCCTTTAACACGGCACAGCTGGCAAAGTACATCACTGCTGTTGCCAATGGAGGAAATCTTTACAATCTTTCCATCGTAGATAAGATTGCAGACCCCAAGGGAAAGACAGTGGAAGAGGTGGGCGCATCTCTATTGAGACATTTGGATTATGCGGACAGCACCTGGAATGCGGTCCATGAAGGTCTCCGAAAGATCATTACCGAGGGTGTGGCCAAGAATGTATTCTTGGGACAAAACATCACCGTTGCCGGTAAAACCGGAACTGCACAGGAAAGAGAGGATAGAGGTAACCATGCGGTGTTCGTTTCCTATGCTCCTTATGAAGATCCTCAAATCTCCGTTACGGTAACTATTCCCTTTGGATATTCCTCCGGTAACGCAGCCAGTCTGGCCAATATGGTTTATGACTATTGTTTCGGAAAACTCAGTATGGATACCATTTTACAAAGAGATGCCAGCTCCATTTTATTGGTCAATGTCAGTGACTAAGAGAAAGAGATGATATGAAGTGGAAATTAGATTATGACTTTAAGCAATATGATTTTCGGCTTGTCCTATACATGATTGCCTTAAATACCATCGGAATCTTTATCGTCCGCTCTGCAACATCGGCGGAAAGCTTTAAGGATCCCCTTGTGGTACGACAGATTCTCGGCTCCTTTGTAGGACTGGCCATGTGTGTGGGAATCTCTTTAATTGATTACCGGAAGATTTGTAAATGGTCTCCCTGGATTTATGTTCTCTCCGTCCTGATTTTAGCCGGTGTTAAAATCTACGGAACAGCTTCCGGACACGGTGCTACCAGATGGATTACCGTTCCGGTCTTGGGAAAGGTACAGCCCTCGGAGTTCGTAAAGGTGGGATTGATTCTATTCTTTGCGGATTACCTGCAGAAGCTGAAGGAGGATATCAATCACCCTCATGCCTTATTAATGGAAGCACTTTACTTTTCCATTCCCGTGGGACTTGTCATGATTCAGCCGAATCTATCCACAACCATTATTATGACGGTCATCGTTGCCGCCATGACCTTTGCTTCTCCCCTGAAATTAAAATGGATTTTTGCCTTTTTAGGAGTGGTAGTGGTAGTTTTGGGTCTTCTTTTCTACCTTTTTTCCTCAGGGCTCTATGATAAGATTCCCATTTTACAGGGCTATCAGGTACAAAGAATTTTGACCTTTTTAAATCCTTCAGAAAACAGCAATGATTATTACCAACAAATGTGGTCCATTATGGCCATAGGCTCCGGAATGTTTAACGGAAAGGGACTTTTTAATAATTCCATCTTCTCCGTGAAAAACGGAAACTTTCTGGTTGAGGAGGATAATGACTTCATTTTCGCGGTAATCGGAGAAGAATTAGGCTTTCGAGGATCTTTAATAATTATTATAATCTTCTTGTTGATTATCTTAGAATGTCTTATAATAGCCTATAGAGCAAAAACCTTAAGTGGTCGGCTAATATGTGTAGGCGTTATGGCCTGGATCGGATTTCAGACCTATACAAATATCGCGGTGGCAACCGGACTGTTTCCGAATACCGGAATTACACTTCCCTTTTTTTCGCGAGGCGTTAGTTCCCTGCTGTCCGTATACTTTGGTTTCGGAATAGTCTTAAATGTTGCTTTACAAAGGAAGACGTAGGAGGGTAGAGATGAAGGTAGGTTTAATTGCGCATGATTCCAAGAAGAAGCTCATGCAAAATTTCTGTATTGCTTACAGAGGTATCCTGACTAGACATGAATTATATGCAACCGGAACTACAGGCACTTTGGTAGAGGAAGTTACCAATCTGAAAATCCATAAGTTTCTCCCGGGAGAAACCGGAGGAGCCAGACAACTGGCATCTCAGATTGAACAGGGAAATTTGGATATGGTAATTTTCTTAAGAGATCCCTCTCCGGTAAGGGATACGGAACCGGAAGTAAATTCCGTAGTCAGATTATGCGATATTTACAATATTCCTATTGCCACAAATCTGGCAACAGGAGAATTATTAATTCACGCTCTGGAACGTGGTGAGTTAGAGTGGAGGAATATTGGCTAGAAGAAAGGCTTTGAGTACTTTTTTAAGAAGGAAAAAAGCCTTTCTTTTGCTGTGTATTTTTCCTCTTTGCCTTAGCTCCTGTAAACCGAAGCTGGAAAAGGCCTTTCAGGAAGAACAAAGTATACAAAGATTATCTTCCATTACCGTGGAAGAGGATATTCAGAACAGCACCAAAAGCTTTGCCAAGGATTTGGCTATTCCTTCAGATACAAGCGCGCAAATCCAGGATATGGACGCGGAATATTTTCTTTTGGTGGAAGAAGACGGTAAGGAAGGGGATCGGGCTATCTCCTTTAATCATCCCTATGACAGAACTTATCCCGCCAGCATCACCAAATTAATGACTGCTCTGGTTTGTGTATCTTCCGTGGAAAATCTAGATCAGGAATTTGTGGTTTCCGGCTCCTCCGTAATCAAAGAAGCAGGTTCTTCCACTGCATTTTTACAGGTTGGAGAGAGTCTTAGCATCAGAAATCTCTTATACGGTATGCTTCTCCCCTCCGGAAATGATGCAGCTGTCGCTGTGGCAGAGGCTACGGCAGGTTCTGTTTCCGCTTTTGTAGACAGGATGAATGAGAAAGCTTTGGAACTAGGTTGCCTTTCCAGCCATTTTACCAATCCCCACGGTTTGCCGGATGATAATCATTATACTTCTCCCTATGATATCTACCTCATTTTAAAAGAATGCATGAAATATGACAGCTTACGGGAAATTCTGGCCACAAAAGAAATTCAGGTACAATACAAAGATAAAAACGGTATTTCCAAGTCCCAGGTATGGAAGGCAACAAATTTATATTCTACCGGAGAGAAGGAGCTTCCCGACGGTTTGGAAATCTTGGCGGCAAAAACAGGAACCACCAAAAAAGCAGGCTATTGCTTAGCCTTAACTGTGGACAAAGCTTCCACTGCTATCCCCTATTATTCTGTTGTAATGAAGGGGACAAATAAAGAGAATCTATATGAGAATATGACAAACTTACTTGATAAGATTTCATGAATAGTCTATACTTTTTATAAAAAGCAGGGCATTGTAGCATAGGCTATCGTTTCTTGTTCAGAATTAAAGGAGGAATGCATATGGTTCAGTTTATTGTAGGACAAAGAGGAAAAGGAAAGACAAAACAGCTCATTGATCGGGCGAACAAAGCCGTTACGGAAGCAAAGGGAACGGTGGATTTTTTGGATCGCTCCTCTCAGCATATGTATGAGCTTAACAACAAGGTACGTTTGATTAATGTCAATGAATTCCAGTTGGAGTCGGAGGATGAGTTTGTCGGCTTTATCAGTGGAATTATTTCTCAGGATCATGATTTGGAATATTTGATTTTAGATAGTTTTTTAAAGCTGGCCAGTCTGGAAGGAAAGCCTATCGGAGACTGTGTACGTAAATTGGATGCTTTGTCCGAAAAATACAAGATTAACATCATCAGCAGTTTGTCCATGGACAAAGAAGATGTTCCACTTGAATTAAGAGACCATATTGCGATTGCACTGTAACTATGCCAAGTTCAAGAAAGAGCAAAAAGAATAGCATGTGGAATATAGAGGGAATAATCTTTGTGATTATTGCTCTCTATATTCTTTTTAGTGTATTTTCCTACAGCCGAAGACAAAGCCTTCGTTTTTATGAAGTGGGAGAGGGTAGTCTCGTGAGAGAAAAACAGTATACCGGATTGATCATTCGGGAAGAAAAAAGCTATTCCGCCAAAGAGTCCGGTTATGTGCATTTTTCCGTAGCGGACGGAAGAAGAGTCAGTAAGGGAGGAGAGCTGTACTTTATTGACGAAACCGGAAATCTGGAGAAGTATTTACAGGAACACCCCGAACTTTTAGGAGAATTTACGCAGCAACAGATAGAAGATATTCGCCTTCGTCTTCAGGACTTTGCAGGCAGCTTTCAAAACAATCAGTTTACCGGGCTGTATACCCTTCAGGGCAGTCTTCAAAACACTCTCTTATTTAATACGGAAGAGGGAGAAAATACGGTACAAAAGGCTCTTTCCCAGTTAGGGATTTCCTATACCGTGATGGATGCGGAAGAAGCCGGTATTGTCTCTTATACCATTGACGGTTATGAGGACTTTCAAAAAGAAAAACTTACGGCGGAGATTCTGCAAAATGCCCAAAGCTCTGTAAACTATGCCCAAAACGGCGTTCGTGTAGAAGCCGGCAATCCTTTATATAAAATAATTACCTCCTCCCAATGGGAAATTTTATTTCCTTTGGAGGAAGGAGATGCCAAGAAGATGGAAAATACCACTACGGTAAATATTCATTTTCCGGTAAATTCCATGGATTTGCAGGGAAGCTTTTCTCTATATCGAGGAGAAGACGGCAAAATCTATGGGGATATTAAGCTGGACGATTATTTGGACTACTTTCTGGATTCCCGCTTTGTGACCTTCTCCATGCAGGAAAAGGAAGAAAGCGGATTAAAGATTCCGCTTTCTTCTGTAGTCAATAAAGACTTTTATATTGTCCCAAAGGAATTTTTAAGGCAGGGACCGGATAAGAGTAGCGGTTTTTATCGTCAAAAAGCTGATGGCAGTAGAGAATTTCTTTCTACCGATATTTATATGACAGATGATCAATATTGCTATTTAAAAATTGAAACCAACCCCTCGGCCCAGGATATCCAAAGCGGAAATGTTCTGGTAAAGGAGTCGGGAAATGCTTCCTTTGTGGTTGGACCAAGGAAAGCACTGGAAGGTGTCTATGATATTAATCGAGGCTATGCAATTTTCCATCCTATTCAGGTGATAGAAAAAAATGATGATTATCTGATAGTAGATTCCCACAGTAAAAACGGCATTTCCGTTTATGACCATATTGTTTTACAGGGAAATATGGTCACGGATGGGCAGATTATCTATTGATCCTGCGCTTTTATCCGGGAACTGAATTTCAGTCTTAAAATATTCAGGAAAATTGATATTTTTTAAGCTTGACAATATCTTAAAATTGAGTAAAATAATCTTGTTTAATTAGACCAAATTGGGAGATCGATATGAGCTTTTTTAGCAATTTAATGAAGAAAATGAATTTGGATCGTGAAGATGAGTACGATGACTTAGATCAGGATTATGATTTTGAGGACGAGTACGAGGAAGAAGAGGAAGCAGCACCAAAGAGAAGCTCTTTCTTCTCTAGAAGAGAAGAGGAAGAGTCGGCTGAACCAAAGATTCGATTGTTTGGTAAGTCCAAAGAAAAGGTAGAGCCTAAATCAGCCAGTATGCAGGTTGTTATGATGAAGCCCAGCTCTTTGGGAGATGCAATCAACGTCAGTGATTATCTTTTGGATGGCACCTCTGTTTTATTGAATATGGAAGGCCTTCATACTGAAATTGCTCAGCGAATTATTGATATTGTTTCCGGAACAGTATATGCCATTGGCGGAGATATCAAGAAGATTTCCACTTATATTTTCATCGCTGGCCCAGAGGATGTGGAATTATCCGGTGACTTTGCAGGAAGTGTATTCTCCTCTAACGCAGAGTATAACGGCATTCATCTGAATATGTAATCTCGTTTATTAAGGCATATCCTATGGGGTATGCCTTTTTTTGTCTTTCCGGGATTTCTGTCAAGCTCGGAAAGCTTTAATATTCTTATTTGTTTTTAAGTAATAGATTAAGGGGAAGAATTGGCATGAGAAAGTTAGACATTTATCAGGAAGATTCATTAATCTACAGTATCTTTTTAGAAAAGGATTTTTCGGCATTACCGGAGCGTTTAAACTCTGTATCTTCCAAAAAGAAAAAAGCACTGATTGTTACTGACGACCAGGTTGCCAAACTTTTTTTGGAGGATTTAAAAAATACCATAGAGGACTCTTTTTCCGCTATAAGCGTATGTGTACTTCCGGCAGGAGAAGAGTTTAAAGATTTAGAGCATATCCAAAAAATCTATCAGGCTGCATTGGATATGGAATTGGAAAGAAAGGACATGATGATTGCCCTGGGTGGAGGAGTGGTAGGAGATATGACCGGCTTCGCCTCTGCCAGCTATCTCCGGGGAATTGATTTTATTCAGATTCCCACCACGCTTTTAGCCCAGGTGGATTCTTCCATCGGCGGAAAGACCGGTGTTGATTTTTATCATTATAAGAATTTAATCGGTGCCTTTCATATGCCTAAGCTGGTGTATTCCTCCATGCATTGTCTTTTATCTTTACCGAAGGTACAGTATGCTTCCGGCATGGGAGAAATCATTAAGCATGCTTTAATTCATAACGAAAAATATCTGCCTTACCTCCTGGAGCATAAAGAAGCTTTGCAGGAGAGGAATCCTGAAATTCTCTTGGAGACGATTTATCAAAGTAATCGTATCAAGAAATATTTTGTAGAAAAAGATCCCTATGAGCATGGGGACAGAAAGTTTTTAAACTTCGGACACAGCTTAGGACATGCCATTGAAAAGGTTGCGGATTTTTCCTATAGTCATGGGCAATGTGTGGCCTTCGGAAGCCTTATGGCACTGTCTCTATGCAAAAATATTGCTAAAGAAGATATTTTAAAGGTACAGGAGCTGATGGAAGATATGGGCTTGGAAACCCATTGCAAGGCTTTAAAGCATGAAGATATTTTTGAAGCCTTATCCAAGGATAAAAAACAAAAAAATCAGCATCTCCAATTTGTTTTGCTCCATCATCTTTGCAGTCCTTATATTGAAGAGGATATCAGTAAAGAGCGCATTGAAGCGGTATTGAAGCAGTATATGAGAAGTGAGGAAGTATGAGTAAAAAAGGAACATCATGGATTGTTTTCTTCCTGTGCAGTGCCCTGTTGATTTTTCTGGACCAGTGGACCAAGGCATTGGCAGTGGAATATTTAAAGAGCGGAAAAGAAATACAACTGATTCCCAATATTCTCTCCTTACTCTATGTGGAAAATGCCGGAGCAGCCTTTGGCATCCTTCACGGTCAACAAATCATTTTCCTGCTTATTACGATTATTGTGCTGGCAGGCGTCCTGATTATTTTTCACAAAACGCCGATAAAAAAAAGGTATCTGCCCTTTCTTTTTTCCCTTCTCTTGGTTTTTTCCGGAGCTATCGGAAATTGTATTGATCGACAAAGACAAGCCTATGTAGTGGATTTCATTTATTTTCGTCCCATTGATTTTCCCGTCTTCAATCTTGCAGACATCTATGTAACCGGGGCTTGTTTTTTCCTTCTGTTTTTATTCTTCTTTTACTATAAAGAAGAGGAGTTTTCCTTCTTGAAGGAGAAGAAATGATTTGGGAAGTTGCAAAGGAAAAAGAAGGACAACGTCTGGATAAATATTTGTCTGAACAGAAAGATCATGATTTCAGTCGTTCCTATCTGGGAAAATGTATTCAGGAGGGCTGTGTTTCTGTTAACGGAGAAAAAGCCAAGGCCTCTCTAAAGGTAAAGGCGGGAGACCGGATAGACTTTGATATTCCCGAACAAAAGGATCCGGAGGTCCTTCCGGAAGCTATTCCCTTGGATATCGTCTACGAAGACGATGATCTTTTGGTGGTCAATAAAGAAAGGGGAATGGTGGTCCATCCTGCAGCGGGACATTACAGCGGTACATTGGTAAATGCCGTGTTAGCCCATGCAGGCTCATCTCTTTCCTCCATTAACGGCGTGAATCGTCCCGGAATCGTCCATCGCATTGATAAGGACACCACAGGTCTCCTTTTAATCTGTAAAAATGACTTAAGTCACCAAAGTCTTGCGAAGCAATTAGAGGAGCATAGTATCACAAGACGCTATCATGCCTTGGTTTTTGGAAAAATCAAAGAGGAAGATGGCATCATTTCCGCGCCTATAGGTCGGGATGAAAAAGATAGAAAAAAACAAGCCATATCATACAAACACGGTAAGGAGGCGGTAACCCATTATAAGGTTTTGGAACGTTTTTCCGACTCTACTCTGGTAGAGTGCCGTTTGGAAACCGGTCGTACCCATCAGATCCGTGTGCACATGAAGAGCATAGGCCATCCCCTTTTGGGAGATCCGGTATACGGACTGAAAAACAGAAAGGATGGGATTTCCGGACAGGCCTTACATGCCATGATACTGGGGTTCCGGCATCCCAGAACCGGGGAATATATGGAATTTTCGGCTCCTTATCCTGCGGATTTTCAAGCTTTATTGGAAAAGCTGAGAAAAAAATAAAAACTTCAATTTAAGAAAAAGTAGAGGAAAACACTTGTCAAAGAGTAGAAAGAAAAAAGGAAAATGGAAACCGGCTATAGAAAAAGCTAAGATATTTTTGAAGAGCAAGAAGAAGGAAAGTTTTTTGCTCTTCTTTCTTTCTTTGTTTATGATCTTATGCCTCTCCATCGTATACGCCCCAAAAATGCATGACAGACAAAATGCTTTACACAAGAGCAGTGACAGCCTTCTAAGGGACGACATTACCAGCAGTAGTGTAATGCAGAAAGGAAAATGGACCAATACTATTCATACGGAGCGTAAGGAAGACGAATTTATAAATCCTCGTCCCTTTATTGACCGGTATAATCTTGTGGATATCCGCCAGGACGGAAATCCCCTGGACTCTGTTGGGGGGAGGATTTATCAGGAACTGATGGAAAGGGAAAGTGCGGACCTGGCCAAAATCTACGATAGTACAGGAGACACCCCGGAACATACTGCAAAGCTTTTGGGACTGAAGCGTTCCGCTATTCTGGGAAGTTACAATCCTCAGGCAGCCGGCCAATCTCCGGAGCAAAAAAATAGCTGGGCAATCCCTTATTTTAAAAATATCCATTATAGATACTATAACGGAGACGGAAAGGAAATCCAGGAATCCAGTAATGTAAAGGATATTTTGGCTATGGCCAGTGTCTATACCTATCAGCATAATTATCTGGACGAAGAGCGTTTTCGTGCCATTGTTAATGAGCTATATACAAAGTCTCATTCCTATAGCATAAGCATCGGTCCGGTCTATTACGACCAGGGCTGTATTCATAAGGATGCCAAGGAGGAAATGCTGGCGGAAGAGGCCGCCAATACCGATGCTCCCCCGGGCGGAGAAACAAAAGCAAGCGAAGAAAGCAAGGCGGAAAGTACTTCAGAAAAGCCCTCCGAAACAGTGACTGACAGCAAAGCAAATCAGGACACAAACGCTACAAAGGAGAGTAAACAGGCACAGGGAAGTAAACAAGCACAAGAAAGTAAGCAAACCCAGGAAACAAAATCAAATCAGGAGAACAACCAAAAGAGCACTGCCGGAGAAGCGGGAGAGAGTAGCTCCGAATCCAAAGCACTGCCGGAGCAGGCAGAAAAGTCTAGTGAAAATAAGGAGAACAGCACCTCCCTACATGCAGAACTAAGTGCCTCAAATCTGCCGAAGGAAAGTAAAGTCACAAAAGAAACAACGGGAACAAAGGCAGAGCAGAAAGCAAGCAGTATTCAAGATCAGAAAAAATTACCCAAAAATTATTGTCCCGGACACGTGGATTTAACCATTAAAATCACTGTAGTCGGTTTCGATGATGAAAACGGACTCAGAAATATTCAACTGGATTCTATTAAGGATTTGGAGGAACAGGATCAAAAACCGGGAAGTCGTTGGCATGGCTGGAATGACTATACCATTGCTGCTGTAAAGCGTTTGAAGGAACAGGACTGGTTTAAAGACTACGGTCTCAGTATCTCTTCCGTAGAAAAGAAGTCTCCTCTTACGGAGGAAGAAATATCTTCTTATATGAAGGATTTACCGAAGGATCTTAGTGAGGAAAGAAAGGCTTTGATTCATTTTGCCTTATCATCGGTGGGAAAGGTTCCCTATTTTTACGGAGGGAAAGCCGGGGTAAAGGGCTTGGAAGGAAACCACTTCGGAGCCACCATTTCTTCTTCGGACTATAAAGGAAGAAATCGAAAGGGCTTAGATTGCTCCGGCTTTGTACAATGGGCTTACTGGTCCAGTGTGGACAGAAGCTTGGATTTTGCTTCCAGCACCCAGGAATTAATCGGAAAAGGCCAGAAAATCAAACGGAGTGAATTAAAAGCGGGTGATTTGATTATCCAACCCAGCGGAGAAAGCCATGTTGTGGTCTTTATTAAGTGGACAAAGGACGGAAAGATGCTGGCAGTCCATGAAAACGGTACAGCCGGAAATATTTCCGTAGATGAAGTACAGGCAAATTATCCTTATTATCGCAGTATTTTGCCATAAAAAGCTTGACGAAGAAGGCAGTTTACTGTAAAGTAACCTAGATGCCGCCTAGCGAGGTTTAAGAAGCATGTCTCACCATAGCTAGCGAGTAAATTTTTATAGGAGGATTCCTAATGTACGCAGTAATTGTAAGTGGCGGAAAGCAGTACAAAGTCAGTGAAGGCGATGTAATCCGTGTGGAGAAGTTGGAAGTAGAAGAGGGAGCAAAGATTACTTTTGATCAGGTTCTTCTTCTCAATGACGGTTCTTTGAAGATTGGTACACCTACTGTTGCCAATGCAAAGGTTAGCGGAACTGTTCTTCAGAATGGTAAGGGTAAGAAGGTTATCGTTTACCGTTACAAGAGAAAGTCCGGATACCACAAGAAGAATGGTCACAGACAGCTTTTTACAGAAGTAAAAATTGACAAGATCGGTTAATTTTTAGGAAAGGATAGGTAAATTACATGGCTCATCATAAGGGTATGGGCTCTACCAAAAACGGTAGAGATTCCGAGTCGAAAAGACTTGGTCAAAAGAGAGCAGATGGTCAGTTCGTTAAGGCTGGAAACATTCTGTACAAGCAGAACGGAACCAGAATTCATCCAGGTCTGAATGTAGGCTTGGGAAATGATTTCACCTTATTTGCAAAGGTGGACGGAGTCGTTAAATTTGGCCGTCTAGGAAGAGATCGCAAGCAAGTATCTGTACTTCCAAAGGCATAAGGAAACATTAACCCCATGCTGGTTATCCGGCGTGGGGTTTTCCTATAGTAAAGGAAAAAATATTTTGCAGGAAATCGTCCTGCTTCTTTTTAGAAAAAGGAGTATTCATGTTTGCAGATATTGCAAAAATTTATGTTAAAAGCGGAAAAGGTGGCAACGGCCATGTATCCTTTCGTAGAGAATTGTTTGTTCCTGCAGGAGGCCCGGACGGTGGAGACGGCGGAAAGGGTGGAGACATTATTGTAGAAGTGGACAAGGGGCTGAACAGCCTGGAACCCTTCCGTCATAAAACAAAATATGCCGCAGAACCCGGACAGGAGGGAGACGGCAGAAAGATGCATGGAAAGAACGGCAAGGATCTTATCTTAAAGGTTCCGGAAGGAACACTCTTAAAGGATGAGGAGACCGGTAAGCTGATTGCGGATATGAGCGGAGAGAATCAGCGAATGATCTTATTAAAGGGCGGTAAAGGAGGCCTGGGCAATATGCATTTTGCCACCCCCGCCATGCAGGCACCGAAGTTTGCTCAGCCGGGAGAAGAAGCCAGAGAGATTACTCTGCGTATGGAATTACGGGTAATCGCGGATGTGGGATTAGTGGGCTATCCCAATGTGGGAAAGTCCACCTTACTTTCCATGTGCAGTAATGCCAGACCGGAAATTGCCAACTATCATTTCACTACCTTGAATCCCCACCTTGGTGTGGTGAATTTAAAGGGAGACAGAAGCTTTGTTATGGCGGATATTCCGGGCATTATAGAAGGTGCCTCCTCCGGTGTCGGGCTGGGTTTTCAATTCCTTCGTCATATTCATCGTTCCAGAGTTTTAATTCATATGGTGGATGCCGCAGGAACGGAAGGCCGAAAGCCTCTGGAGGATTTTTTACAAATTCAAAAGGAATGTGAAGAATATGATGAGGAAATTCTCCGTAAGCCTATGATTGTGGCTGCTAACAAGATAGAGCTGGTACAAAGCGAGGAGCAGGAAGAGAATCTGGTCCTTTTGGAGAAGTATTGTACAGAGCATAAGCTTCCCTTTTTCCGTCTTTCCGCAGCTTCCAATCAAGGAATTTTACCGATATTAGAGAAAACCTGGGAGCTATTGGAGGAAAATAAAGAGCAGGCTGTAGTCTATGAAAGCGAAGTTGATCTGGACAATCTTGGTGCGGTAGAAATGCTGGCTATCAGCTATGATCATCCGGAAGAGGGTGTTTTTGTCGTGGAAGGTCCAAAAATGGAGAAGATGCTGGGCTATACCAACCTGGAAGCGGAGAAGGGCTTCCTTTTCTTCCAGCGTTTTATGGTAGAGCAGGGTATTATTAAAGAATTAAAGAAAATGGGCCTAAAAGAAGGAGATACCATCAAGATTTATACCCACGAATTTGAATATTATGACACGGAGGACGAGGAATGAAATCCTACATCAAAGACAGTAAAATGCGTTCCGCTTTAAAAGGAGCTGCACAGAAGATAGAACCAACCCTTTCTTTGGGAAAGAATTCCATTACTCCTGAATTTATTGAAGCGGTAAGGGAATATATGGAAAAGCATGAGTTAATGAAGATTCATGTTTTAAAAAATTGTATTGATGATTTACGGGAACTGGGAAACACCATTGCAGAGCGTTCCGGAACGGAGCTGGTACAGATTATCGGTCGTATGATTGTTTTATACAAGCCGGCAAAAGAAGAAAAAGACAGGAAATTCTCTCTATGAAACCCATAGCCATTTTAGGGGGAAGCTTTAATCCGGTGCATTACGGACATTTAAAAATGGCGGAAGCCGCCATGGAAAGCAGTCATTTTTCCAAGGTTCTTTTTATTCCCACCGGCACCCCCTATCACAAAGAGCAGAAGTCTTTACTTCCCTTTTCCGATAGGCTGAAGCTTTTGGAACTGGCTATTGAAAATTGTCCGGATTTTGCTTTCTCTCCCATTGAGGGGGAACGGGAGGGAAATTCTTACACCTTCGATACGGTAAGAGAACTGCTACGACAGAATCCGACAGAATCTTATAGTCTATTAATCGGTACCGATCAGTTTTTAACCCTTCGTTCCTGGCATAAGATTGCAGAACTTGGGAAACTAGTGGATTTTTATATTGCCAATCGAAACGGGGAGATGGCGTTATCAACATTCCAAAAGGAAAAGGAAGCTTTGGAGAAAGAATTTTCTTTACATTGTAAGTTGTTTTCCATGCCGGCTATCGATCTTTCCAGTACGGAGATTCGGAATCGGCTGAAAGAAGGAAAGTCCATCCATGGAATGCTTCCTAAGTCGGTGGAAGAGTACATATTAAAAAAGGGCTTCTACCGTTGAAGAAGGAGATCATATAGAGATATATCTCTATCGAAAAGGATATCTTTTATCGAAGAGGATATCTTTATCGAAGAGGATATCTTTATCGAAGAGGATATCTTTATCGAAGAGGATATCAATATCAAAGAGGAATCATGGAAGAAAAAGAATTTATGCAGAAAATCGAAGAAATTCGAAAGCATTTACAGGAGCATTTAAAGAAGGAGCGATATGAACATTCTCTAAGTGTTGCCTTTACCAGCATTTGTCTGGCTATGGCCCACGGGGTGGATCTCCAAAAGGCGGAGCTTGCAGGGCTTTGCCATGATTGCGCGAAATACATGGGTAAAAAAGAATTATTGGAAGCTTGTCAAAGAGATCATATCCCTCTGCTTCCCGAGTATTTGGAGGCGCCACAGGTTCTTCACGGTATTTACGGTGCCTGTTATGCCAAAAAACATTTTCAAATCGATAATGAAGAAATACTCTCCGCCATTTACTACCATACTCTGGGAAAACCGGCGATGACCACTCTGGAAAAGATTGTATATTTGGCTGATTATATTGAGGTAAGAAGAGGGAATCGGGAGGACTTAACAGCTATTCGGGAAATTGCCTTTAAAGATTTGGATTTGGCGGTAATGCTCTGTTTGGAAGCAAGTATTGCCTATGTAAAAGAAAAAGGACAGCATTGTTGCTCTTTATCCCTGGATGCGTTAGCATACTATCAAGAGAAAAAGGAGGTATAAATGGAATCTTTGGACTTATGTAAAAAAATTGTATCTGTTTTAGACGAGAAAAAAGGAAGTGACATAATTATTCTGGACATTTCCGAAATTTCCGTGTTATCGGATTATTTTGTGCTAGTTTCTGCAGATAATGTAAGACAGCTGGACGCCCTGAAGGATGCTTTGGAAGAAACCGTTCATTTGGATAACCGTAAAGCAGAGGGAGAGAGCAGCTCCGGCTGGATTCTTTTAGATTATAAGGACGTTATCGTGCATCTTTTTGACAAGGAAACCAGATCCTTTTACAACCTGGAAAAAATCTGGTCTGATGCCAAGAGAGTAGAATTATAAGAAAGGCTATAGCATGAAAAGTGTAAAAAGACAGGAGCTAAGTAGAGAAGAAGTTTGGCACTTTGATGATTTATATGCCAATGACGAAACATTTTTAAAGGCATTGGCGGAATCCGAAGAGAAAGCAACAGAAATTGCTTCCTATGAGGGACGTCTCGGCAGTTCTCCAGAAGTTTTATTGAAGGCTTTGAAGAAGAAAGAGGCATTGTCCTTATTATCCAGCCACTTTTTGGCTTACAGCATGATGAAAAGCGATGTGGATACCAAAGATCAGGAAGCCTTAAGCTTAAATCAAAGAGCAATGGCTGTAGAGGTTCGAAACGGAGAGAAATTGGCATTTTTCGATCCGGAGATTCTTTCCTTGTCTTCGGAATATCTAGATAGAGCATTTACAGAATGTAGGGAACTGGAGAAGTATTCCGTTTATATTAAGGACGTTAGAAGATTAAAAGAGCATACTTTGGATAAGAATGCCGAAAAGCTTTTGGCATCGGCTCAGTCCATGGCCAGTGGTCCTTATCAGGCATTTTCCATGCTGCAAAATGCCGATCTTCAATTTCCTTCCGTAGAAATGAACGGGGAAGAAATTCCCGTCAGTAATGCCCGTTTTGTTCCCTTACAGACCGGCAATAACCGAGCATTACGTAAAGCAGTCTATGAAGCTTTTTACAAGGTTTATCAGGAGCATAGAAACACCTTTGCCGCTTTGTTTGATGCACAACTGAAGCAACAGTATTTCTTTGCCAAAGCCAGAAATTATCCTACAGCCTTTGCCGCTTCCGTAGGAGAAGTGGATGTTTCGGAAAAGGTTTGGGAGCATTTGATTTCTGCCGTTCACAAGAAGATTTCCGCCTTCCATGATTATGTATCTCTTCGAAAGGAAATGCTTGGCTTAGAAGACCTTTCCATGTATGACGTCTACGCTCCCATGGTAAAGGATTACGAATACCATATTGATTTTGAGGAAGCCAAGGAAGTGATTTTAAAGGGTCTCAAGCCTTTGGGAGAGGACTATCAGGAGCTTTTGAAAAAAGCTTATTCCGAATATTGGATTGATGCCAAGGAAAATGACGGAAAACGTGTGGGAGCTTATTGTAACCCTGTTTTCGGTGTCCATCCCTTTATTCTTATGAGCTATCAAGGCACCATGGATGATCTCTTTACCTTAGCCCATGAGCTGGGACATGCTATGCATTCCTATTATTCTGAGCAAAAGCAGGGATTCCTGAATTCTCAATACAAGCTTTTTGTTGCGGAAGTAGCTTCCACCACCAATGAAGTGCTGCTGTTATATTATCTGATGGAACAGGCAAAAAACAAGGAAGAGAAGCTTTATCTTTACAACCATTTCCTGGAGAGCTTTAAAGGAACCTTCTTTAGACAAACTATGCTTTCCGAGTTTGAGCGCAAAGCCGCTTCTATGTTAGAAGCAGGAGAGGCCATCACTGCAGATAGCTTGGAGAAGGTCTATCATGATTTGAATAGCTATTACTTTGGTCCGGATATGAAGATTGATGATCTGATTTCCGTAGAGTGGAGCAGAATCCCTCATTTTTACTATAACTTCTACGTATACCAGTATGCTACAAGCTTTGCCGTATCCTGTGCTATTGCCAAAAGAATTTTAGCCAAGGAAGAGGGGGCACTGGAGCAATACAAGAAGTTCCTGTCCAGCGGTTGTACCAATGATCCGGTATCCTTATTACAGCTTGCAGGAGTGGATCTTTCCACGGAAAAGCCCATGGTGGATGCCATCAGTATGTTCCATAGCATCGTTCAGGAAATGAGAGACTTATATCATAAAGCATAATTTCCCACGATCTTTACAGGGGAAGTTACTGTAAAAAATTAAAATATAGAAGTTTTCAGACCTATATTGCTTAGAAAACTATTTTAATTTTTACAGTTTCTTCTCCTTTTTTTGTATAGTGGGAAATTTTTGCAATAATAATTACCTATAAATAAGCTTCTATTTAAGGCTCTACTTGCGATTTGTCCAATTTTGTTATAGAATTGACAAGTAACAAACATTTTTATTTTGAAGGAGGACAGTATGGAGGAAGTTCAAAAGAAAGAGAAATTCCATCATCCTAAAGGGCTTTGGTTAGCCTGCATTGGTATGGCCGGTTCCAGCTATTTGAAGTATGCGGTATCCGGTATTACTATTTTTTTCTACACCTATTCTGTAGCAATGGGCGGTCTTGGTTTAAGCGATAAACAAGCAGGACTAATCATTTCCATCGCCGGAGCTTTCGGTTCCGTGCTGCCACTCTTAGGCTCCATTATTACAGACCGTTTTCTGGGTATGCAGAAAGCGATGATTATGGCATTCTTCTTACAGAGTGTTGCCTATGCCATTTTCTTCTTCTTTACCCCCCATGTTCCCATGATTATTGTTGGTATCGTGATTAACATGTGCTCCATGGCTTTTATGAACAACAACTTAACAGCCATTGTAGGTATGCTCTACTCTAATAAAGAGCATGCCCGAAAGGATGCAGCTTACGGTATCTTCTATATGGCGGTAAATATCGGAAGCTTCTTTGGACCGATTTTCGGAGGACTTCTTACAGACCACTGGATGGCTGTTAAGGATGCAGAGGGGAATATTGTTAAATACGGTTATAAGTATGCTTACCTGATGGTTGCCATCGGTATGTTTATCGTATTCCTGATTTTCCTTGTTTTAATTCCAAAGTGGTTGGGAGAGGTAGGAAAGCACCCTGCAAACGCAAAGGGCGCTAACAAAGAAGAGAAGCAGAAGGTAGAGTTCAAGTTTAGTCCGGTAGAGAAAACACGTTTGGTAGGAATGGGTATTATTTTCATCCTGGTAACCGTTTACTGGACAGTGTACTTCCAGACTTCTTATACCATTAATACCCTGGCAAATGATTATGTTAACCTTAATGTAGGCGGCTTCCATGTGCCTGTAGTATGGTTGATTTCCTTTAACGGAATTTTATGTATCATTCTTGCTCCGCTTCTTGGAAATCTTTGGATGACTCTTTCTCAGAAGAAATTGGATCCTCCTGTAAGCTTAAAGATGGCTGTGGGAATGATTATTACAGGTCTTGCTTTCTATATTATTTTAATCGGTTTCAATACCTTACATGGTGTATTGGATAAGACTGTAAAGATGGATCTTTGGTATATGCTTGTGGCTTATACCGTATTAACAGTGGGAGAGCTTTTGGTATCTCCTGTAGGTATGGCTTTATTTAATAAGCTGACTCCGGAGCGTTTCTCCTCCTTAGCTATGAGCGTATGGTATTTAACCTACACCTTCTCCGGTATTGCTTCCGGATATCTGGTGGCTGTAACTAAGGTTTGGGGATATGGAAAGATTCTGAATATCTTAGGTGCAGCCCTTCTCATCAGTGGTGTAGTTATGTTGGTGATTATGCCCTTTATCGAGAAGCTTATTGCTGTAGATAAGTTAAGTTCAGAGGAAACAGCTACAGAGACTGCAGAATAGCTTTAAAAATGACTCTTTTCATCTCTCAGTGAAGCGTCATTCGTATCAAGCTTAATGCTTGTATGGAATACTATAGTGTGAAACGAGATATCGCACACTACGCGTGCGATACTCGTTAAGAATAAGAAATCTCCGATATTTCAAAGACTTCTATAAGTCAAGAAACATCGGAGATTTTTTCGTACAAATGTTTGCATAAAAAGAAAGAATATGCTATACTTTTTCTAAGTTTTAAATTCTAAGAAAAGAGGCCAGGATGGGAAGACCAAGAAAAGTACCAAATAAAGATAATTTAACAGAGAAGCAATTAGCCATTTACAACTACATAAAAGAATGTGTTCAGATTAGAAACTATCCTCCTTCTGTTAGAGATATTTGCACAGAGGTCGGCTTAAAGTCCACTTCCAGTGTTTTTAGTTATTTAAATGATCTTGAGCAGGCAGGATTGATTCGTAAGGATCCTTCGCATCCCAGAGCCATAGAGATCTTGGACAAAAGCCATAGCGGAAAAGCTCCTAAAAGCAATAAGACAAAGGATATCTCTGCTACAAAAACTCCGGAAGTAGAAGAAACGATGAAGGAGATGGTGTCTGTACCGGTAATCGGTACCGTAGCCGCCGGTACCCCTATCTTTGCCGAAGAGAACGTTAGCGACCATTTCCCCCTGCCCACAGAGATTTTACCGAATCAGGAAACCTTTATTCTGAAGGTAAAGGGAGACTCCATGATTAATGTAGGAATTTTTGATGGAGACTATCTGATGGTTGCAAAGCAAAATACCTGCAGTGACGGTGAAGTGGTAGTGGCTTTGGTAGAAGATAGTGCTACGGTTAAGCGTTTCTACAAAGAAAAAGGATATATTCGTCTACAGCCGGAGAATGATACTATGGAAGATATTATTGTAAATGACTGTCAGATTTTAGGAAAGGCGATTGGGCTGATTCGTGTTGGACTATAAACTGATAAATAGATGCGACTAAATTAATATTGTCGTTTTTGAGGAATAAAATGCTGGAAAAATGGTCCGAACCGGGCATCGGTCAATTTATAAAAGAAAGCTTTTCCATCAGCTGTAAAGCCGGAGAAGAAGAGTTTCAGAAACTACAGAAAGAATTCACACAGCTGAATGGCCAACTGGAAAAACAAGGGATTAAACTGCGCCTGGGAAGTTTAAAGGATGACAAGCAATGTTCCTGCAGCCTGGAATTATCTCTAAAGCATATGAAGAGAGATGCCGGTAAAAAACGGGAATACGGTACTCATAAGAGCATAGGAGCCGTTTATCTGTATCGTAAAGAGCATAACAGTAAAGAAACAGCTTTGTATTCCGGACTCCCTCTACGTTCTTATCAAAGAAGAGTGAAGAAGTATAAAGAAGAAGGACGTTGGACAGAAGAAGAGAAGGCTTTTTTTTAGCCTTCCCTTTTCAATCTTACTCCGTTCTTATTCCCCTTCTTCTTTTCTGAGTCTTACCAAGTTTCTGACACTGCGGCGTCTTTCTTCTTCCAAAGCTGCATAATGCTTCTTGGTAGTATTTACGTCACTGTGTCCCAGTACATCCGCAACAAGATAGATATCTCCGGTTTCCTGGTATAGATTGGTACCATAGCTACTTCGTAATTTATGTGGAGTAATATGCTTAAGAGGGGTAACCTTTTGCGCATATTTTTTTACCATCAGTTCTACGGTTCGAACAGACATTCTTTTATTTTGTAAGGATAGGAATAAAGCATTTTCGTGTCCGGCAGCCGGAATTTTACTCTTTCTTTCCTCCATATAAGCCCGTAAGCCTTGTTCCACCTCGTCGGAAAAGTAGATGGAAACCTCCTTGCCTCCCTTTCTATGGATACGAATGGCATTATTTTGGAAATCTACATCGGAGCAATTTAAACCTACGCATTCCGACACACGGATTCCGGTTCCCAGCATTAACTGCATCATAGCCAGGTCTCTGACTTGATTCTTCTCATGGTAAAGCTTTTCCTTTTTGCTTAAATCTTCTCCGGACTCTACCTGATCCAGAAACTGTGCAACTTCTCCTTGATCCATACGAACAATATCTTCCTGAGAAAGCTTCGGTAAGGAGAGAAGAGCGGTCTTATTCTCTTTGATTTGCTCAGTTTTATATAGATAGCCAAAGAAGCTTTTTAAGCTGGAAATTTTCCTTTTGATGCTCTTGTTATGATTTAAGACTTCAACTTCTTCAATTTGTCCCTCTTTACCGGTCTTTTTTTTCGTTCTATATTTCAAAAATTCCATATATTCCTCTAAATCCACCAGGGATAAACGATCTAAATCCCGAGCTTCAAAATCATAAATATCGGAACGAAGCTTTTTTTCCTCTAATAAAAATTGAAAAAACACCTTTAAATCATAGGCATAGGCAATCTTAGTTCTGGAGGAAGTAACTTGATCAATACCACGAAAAAAAGAAGCACAAAAGGAGGGTAAATCCTTTTGTAACTGACGAAGCTTTAAAGTATTCTGTTTATCTAATTCTAAATGATATTGTAATGGCATAGCTTATTCTCTCTAATAATGTTATTCACTCTAATAAGGTTTTTTCTCCATGATCAATACAGAGTAAATCGTTTTAGCTTGAAATCAAATTTGATAGCATACCAAAGCCATATTCAAGCCAATGCATCTTAATTTTAGTAGATTATAGCATAATCCCTTTTTAAAAAGCAATAACTATTCGTTAAACAAGAGTTTAGCGAATAGTTATTGCTAATTCGTTCTTTTCCAGGTCTTTGGAGAAAACAGAATCAACATAGGAAATATTTCCAATCTTCCTGCCAACATGTCAAAAATCATGACTGCCTTTGAAAATGGCGAATAAATCGAGAAATTTTCTATTGGTCCAACCTTTGCCAATCCCGGTCCGATATTGTTAAAGGTTGCGGAAATTGCTGAAAAGTTTGTAGTAAAATCAAAACCGTCAAAGCTGATAAGAAAAATGGATATTATATAGACAAAGCAATATGCAATCAAATACGTACTTACCGAACGTACCACATTGTAATCCAGGCTTTTTCCTTCCAAACGAATTCTCTTGATGGCTTCCGGGTGAATAATGAGGTGCAACTCCTTCCCCATATTCTTCAATAAGATAATCAATCGGGAAACCTTTATACCGCCACCTGTAGAGCCTGCACAGGCACCGGAAATCATTAAGAATAAAATCACCATTTGACTGGGTACTGCCCAATGATTGTAATCCAGAGTTGAAAAGCCTGTTGTGGTAATAATACTTCCTACCGTAAAAAAAGCATGGTGAAGGGCAAATAACAGGCCATTTCCCATTTCTTTTAGATTATTAAAAGCAATGAATAAAGTTGAGCAAAGGATAATCAAAAGATAGGTTCTGGCTTCTTCTGAGGAAAAAGCATCTTTCCACTTCCTTCTTTGTAAAAGATAATAAACATTGAAGTTAATACCGAACAAAATCATAAAAATGGTAATCAAGAACTGGCTAAACATGGAATAATCCGCCATTCCGGAATTCCTGATGGCAAATCCCCCTGTTCCCGCCGTTCCGAAGCCGATACACAAAGCATCAAAAAACGGCATTCCGGAAAGTAAAAAGGCAAAAATACAAATTACCGTTAGAACAAAATAAATCTTATAAAGGGCTTTAGCGGTATCTGCTACTCTAGGCACCATCTTGGACACATCCGGTCCCGGAGATTCCGCCTTCATAATCATCATGTTATAACCGCCACCTAGGGGAAGAACCGTTAAAACAAGGACTAATACCCCCATGCCTCCCATCCAATGGGAAAAGGAGCGCCAAAAAATCAATCCCTTTCCTAAGGCCTCCACATCGCTTAAGATGGAAGAACCTGTAGTGGTAAAGCCGGAAACAATTTCAAAAACCGCATCGATATAATGGGGAATTTTTCCGCTAATATAGAAGGGTAAAGCTCCCACTAAAGAAAGCACCAACCAGCAACCTGCCACGATGACAAAGCCTTCTCTGGTATAAAAGGCAATTTTTTTCGGTTTTTTTCGTGTTAAAACCGCCCCTACAACCAAGGACATCGCCGACACGGATAATATAGCCGCGGCAGAACTATGCTCCCGATATATTATGGCACAAATAAAGGGAAGCAATAAGCTGATTCCCTCTATTCTCAGTACCCAAGCCAGGATGTAGACAATCATACTAAAGTTCATAATGAATATCCTCTTCCTTCTTTATTTCCAAAATATCTCGTAAATCATTAAAACCTGTGTTGGTGGTAACCACAATCACCCGGTCTCCCACCTTCATAACATCAGCTCCTCTAGGGGTAATAATTTTATTCTGTCGTATAATTCCGCAGATTAAAACTCCTTGCTTAAAGGACAGCTCCGCGAATGGAATATTGATTAAGTCCGGATCATTTAATACCTTAAACTCCAAAGCTTCTGCCTTTCCGTCAGCAAGCTTATACAAGGTCTCTACATTGGAGCCCTTGGAATTCTCCAAAGCCCTTACATATCGAAGAATACTCTCTGCAACAATCTGCTTCGGATAAATGACAGAACCCAAATTCATTTCATTGGTAACATTTTCAAAGGCAATACGATTGATTTTGGTAATCAAACGGGCATCGGAAAGCTTTCCCGCATAAAGAGAAAGCATGATATTTTCCTCATCAAATCCTGTCAAAGAACAAAAGGCATCCGTATTTTCTATTCCTTCCTTCTTTAAAAGCTCGGCATCAATACCGTCACCGTTTATGATAATACTATCCGGAAGTACATCTGCCAGATACTCACATCGCTCCTTGTTAGAATCAATGATTTTCAAACGCATATTTAAATGCATTTCATCAATATAGCGAGCAATATAATAGCTGATTCGTCCTCCCCCTACGATAATACAATCCCTTACAGGGGTATAATCCACACCCAACTTAATAAAGAACTTGCTTACATCCTTGGGTGCTGCAATAAAGCTCATCAAATCATCCGCTTCCAAAGCATCAAAACCGTTTGGAATAAGAATATCCTCTCCTCTTTGGATCAAAGTAATAAGTACATTTAAGCCCGTATCCTTTTGAAAGGTATGAAGAGGAATACCAATCAGCTGACTCTCCTTGGGTACCTTTACACGAATCAAATCCAGTTTTCCTCGAGAAAAGCTGTCTACCTTCATTGCAGAAGGAAAACGAAGCAGACGCTCAATTTCCTTTGCTGCAGCCATATCCGGGTTGATTACCATGGCCAGGTTCAATTCATCTCGAAGATAAGAGATTTCCGTAGTATATTGAGGATCACGGATTCTGGCAATGGTACGACAATTTCCCTCTTTTTTGGCAAAGAGGCAACAAAGCATATTGACTTCATCCCGGCTGGTTGCCGCAATTAAAACATCCGCATTTTGCACTCCGGCTTCCCTTAGCGTCTGAAGCATGGCACCGTTTCCATGGATTCCCATAATATCCAGAAAATCCACCGCATGGCGAAGAACCTTCTCATCCTGGTCCACAATGGTAATATCATGCCCTTCTTTGTTCAACTGATCTGCCAGGGTAAGACCTACCTTACCGCAACCTACCACAATAATATTCATGACTTTTCCTCATTTTACAGATATAAAACAAAATAAATACGACCATACTCCTGCTATTCCAATGGAAACCGGATCTTTCAATCCTTTTTCGATAGCTCATTTAATACGGAAATATCCTGATTTAAAGCCTCTAAAAAATGAACCAGCAAATCCCTTTTCGCCTCTACCAAAAAAGCCTCCCTAAGTTCATCATAGCGAAAACTCTTCTTTCCCCCCTCTTCCATCCTCTGATAGAAGTATTCCAGCTCCCGGTAAGGAACATAGTACTTCTCTCCTCTTTTGCTGAAGGATAGGATAATGAAGCTGATGCCGCCTTGCAGCATAAAACGCTTCATAAAATCCATTTGATGAGCATGAAGGTTTTGCAAGGGAAAGGAGTCCTTGTGACATTCCTTAGCATCAAAACAAATGGGAATCCCCTGAACGATTCCCATATAATCCACCGTTGACTTCTTATCAAAATAGGCCAGGGTGATTTGTTTATGGCTTTGAGCCAGCTTAATAGGAGTAATGGGAGTAGGAATCTTTTGAATGAGAGCTAAATTCTTTTCCTCATAAAGCGCAATGGTATGATTAATTTCCTCTTCCAAAAGAGAGCCTCTTAGCCCTCGTGACTTCCATGTACCCATGTTTCCCATTCCTGAATGATGGAATTGCCCTGGAAGTAATTGATTTTCATGGCTTCACATACTTCTCCCAAGGTTTCCTCTGTCCGCTGTCTGGCCAGCTTCGTACCTTCCAAGAGAATCTCATAGACCTCCGGGATGTTATTCTCCCAGTGCTTTCTCTTTTCTCGGATAGGCTGTAGAATTTCTTCCATTACAGCCAGTAAGGTCTTCTTACATTTAACATCCCCAAGACCGCCTCGCATATAATGCTCCTTCATCTCCTCCAGATTCTGATAATCCGGACAGAAACGAGAGAAATCCTCCTTGGGTGCAAAGGCATCCAGATAGGTAAATACGGCATTGCCTTCCACATGTCCCGGATCCGCCACATTGATATGAGTAGGATCTGTATACATACTCATAATCTTGGTTTTTACCGTGCTTGGGTCATCGGAAAGGTAAATGCCGTTACCTAAGGACTTACTCATCTTCGCCTTACCGTCCGTACCCGGCAGTCTTCTTTGGCTGGAATGCTCCGGCAGAAGAATTTCCGGCTCTAAAAGCACTTCCTTTTGATAAAGCTGATTAAACTTACGAACGATTTCCTTACATTGCTCAATCATAGGAAGCTGATCTTCTCCTACCGGCACGGTAGTCGCCTTAAAGGCAGTAATGTCCGCAGCCTGAGAAACAGGGTAGGTGAAAAATCCCGCCGGAAGGCCTACTTCATTGTCATTGACACTTTCTCCCCCATGGAAGCCCCGGAGCTTCATCTCCGCCTTTACGGTGGGGTTACGGCTCAGTCTTTGGGTTGTGACCAGATTCAAATAATAAAAGCTAAGGGTATGGAGAGCCGGTAATCCGGACTGGATACAAATGGTACTTACCTTGGGATCAAGCCCAACGGAAAGATAGTCCAAGGCCACTTCGATAATATTATCCCGAATCTTCTTGGGATTATCGTAGTTATCCGTTAATGCCTGGTCGTCTGCAATCAAAATATTGATCTGATCATATTCTCCGGAATTCTGTAAATCCACTCTTCTTCGTAGAGAACCCACATAATGTCCCAGATGTAATTTTCCTGTAGGACGGTCTCCGGTTAAAATGATTTTCTTTCCTGTACTTCCCATTTTTCTCTCCTTAAACCTTAGATACTTCTTTATTTCTTGAAGTATTTATAATAATCGAAAGCCTTTCTTCTTATTTATAACCTTGCCCAGTATACCATAGATTCTCTTAAAAGGCATTTTGAATCAGCTGAATCTTCTCTCCTTCTATACTGACCACATCAAAGCGACAGGCTGTTTCTGTCAAAGAATAGCCATGTTTACAAAGATAGGCTGTGGCCCAGTTACGAAGTCGCTTTTGTTTCGCTCTATCCACCGCATAAAGGCCCGGCACAAGGCTATGCTCCTTCCTGCCCTTCACCTCTATAAAGCAGAGTGTGTCTCCATCTCTAGCCACCACATCCATCTCCAGATGATGAAAACGACTGTTACGCTCCAGAATTTCATAGCCCTTTTCTTCCAAAAAGGCTACTGCTCTGTCTTCAAAGGCCTTTCCTTTGATGACATTGGAGGTATTGGAAGACTTTAAACTATCTGTAGCCTTCACAGAGGATTTTAAATGAAGAAGCTTCCTTTTTGAGTCATTTACCTTCTGTATTTTGTCTTCTTCTGTCTTTCCCATCTGTACTCCTAAAGTTTTACGATTCTCCGGCATAAAGCTTTTTTAAAAAGCTTCGCCGGTGTATAGGACAGGGGCCATACTCTAAAATAGCTTCTGTATGGGCTTTGGTTCCATATCCCTTATGTTTCTCAAAGCCATATTCCGGATATTCCTTGGCATAGTCCAGCATAAGATGATCCCTACTGACCTTGGCCAAAACACTGGCTGCCGCAATGGACAAAGACTTGGCATCCCCGTGAACAATCGGAATTTGGGGGATATCCACCATAGGAATCCTTACCGCATCATTTAGCATAAGGGAAGGGATAATAGAAAAGTTCTTCTCCATCTCCTCTATAGCCAGTCGCATAGCCTCATAAGTCGCCTGCAGGATATTTATTTCATCAATTCTTTCAGGAGAAACGATGCCGATTCCATAGGCTATCGCATTTTCCTTAATTTCAAGAAAGAGAGCTTCCCTTCGCTTTTCCGTCATTTTCTTGGAATCATTGAGAAAATAAAACAGATGCTCTTTTGGTAAAATGGCGGTAGCCGCTACTACCGGTCCGGCTAATGGTCCTCTCCCTGCTTCATCAACACCGGCAACATAGGGAAGATGTGTATGTTCTTCCTCCAATTTCCACATTTCCTTTAAACGGGCTTCCTCTTTAAGTCTTTGTGCATCTGTCATGCCTTGGCCTCATTTCTGTAAAGCGCTTCTTCCCGGTATTATCTTTCCACTTTATTCTACTGCTGAATCCTCATCCCCTTCATCATACCACTTACCGGGATGTTCCAGGCTGATCTTCCCCAGTCTGCCACTGCGAAAATCATCTAAAATCAGACGGGAGACTCTGGTGTAATCCACATCTCCTCCCTTTTTGATACAGGCTCTTTTTACGGCAATCTTATCCATAATGGAAAGAGCCGCTTCCCCCTCCTCCGGCTCTATTCCATAACGCTCAAGAATGGCTTTAGGATAGTAGCGGACAAGATATTTCAAGAAATAAAAAACCAGATCCTCTATTGGCAAAATATCATCATTGATGGAACCAATCAGCGCCAAGTTATAGCCCACAATTTTCCGTTCAAACTTCGGCCAGGTAATTCCGGGAGTATCCAATAGCTGTACATTTTTATCCAGCTTAATCCACTGATTCCCTCTGGTAACTCCGGGCTTATTCCCGGTTTTAGCAGTAGAACGACCTACAAAGGCATTGATAAATGTAGATTTTCCTACATTGGGGATTCCCAGCACCATAGCTCTAACCATTTGAGAGGAAATCCCTTTTTTTCTATTTTTTTCATAAAGAGGTTGAGAGGCTTCTTGAATCAATTTACTTACTCTTTTTACACTGGCTCTGTTTCTGGCATCAATCCCTAAAGTAAAGAATCCTCTTCTATGAAAGTCCTCCATAAAGAGCTTGCTACGCTCGTCATCCGCCAAGTCCAGCTTATTAAACAATAAAATTCTGATTTTATCCTTAGCCAGCTGGTCGATTTCCGGATTTCTGGAGGAATTGGGACAACGGCTGTCAATAACCTCTACGATTACGTCACATAAAGGCAAATCCTCTTTCATTTTCCGCTTGGCTTTTGCCATATGACCGGGATACCACTGTATCTTCATTTTTCCTCCTTAGCCAATCAAGGATATTTTCCGAAAAGGAAAAATCCTGAACCAAACCCTGCCTACAATCTGGCTCTCCTGTATATTTCCCATATTTTGAAAACGACTGTCCTCTGAAGAGTCCGTGTTATCTCCCAAAAGAAAATATTCATTTTCCCCCAGCTCCACCGGATTCTTGGCTACTCCCTCAAGGACAATGGGAGAAAGCTTGTCTGTTTCCAAAAGAGTGCCGTTGATATACACACGACCGTTTTGGATTATCACGGTTTCTCCGGGCAGTCCGATGATACGTTTTATATTGTTGGACTTATCCTTTTTTTGAAATAGCACCACATCATAGCGTTTAGGCTTTTTAAACTGGTAGAAGAATTCATCCACCAATACCGTATCTCCTGCAGAAAGGGAGGGCTCCATGCTGTGACCGGAAACTCTCGCCAAAGAAAAAAAGCTATGCACCACAAACCAGGCCAAGGAAAGGATAACAATAAAATCCACTAAATTACGAATCCATTTTTGCAGTATTGCTTGTTCTTTCATGGGGCTCCTTTTCCTTTTTATTTTTCGTTTCTAAAGCATAGCAACTATTTTTAAAGTGCATCAACTCTATTCTACACATTGCATCGATAATAAAAAAGGTGTCCCCTGAGGAACACCGCTTTTACTCTTATTTTGCAGCCTTAACCTTAGCAGCCTTACCAACACGGTCACGAAGGTAGTTCAACTTAGCTCTTCTTACCTTACCTCTACGAACCACTTCAATCTTCTCTACGAATGGGCTGTGGATTGGCCAAGTCTTCTCTACACCCACACCGTTGGATGTCTTACGAATAGTAAAGGTTTCTCTGTTGGATCCACCCTGAATCTTCAGAACAGTTCCCTCGAAAACCTGAGTTCTCTCTCTGTTACCCTCTTTAATCTTGTTGTATACCTTTACGGTATCTCCTGTGTTGAAGTCTGCCAATGCTTCTTTTCTCAGCTGAGCATCTTCAATTCCCTTAATGATTTCATAATTTGACATTTCTTTGTCCTCCATAATGATTCCATGTTCATACACGTCTTGCGTCAGCGGAACATATGATACGGTTTTCGTTTTGTCCTATTACAAAACAGCCTCAATAAATTACCACAAAGCAGCTAGAATTGCAAGCAAAATCCTTGACTTTGCTTTATTTTTTTCATCTACTCCGCTTTAATTTTTGATCTCTTCCGCTTCTTTTTTTCGATAAAAAGCTCGGGATTTTCCTCTCTGTACTTTTCATACAGCTCCGGTCTTTGTTCCTTCGTGACTCTAAGACTTTCTTCCCACCTCCACTGCCGGATTTTTTTATGATCTCCGGAAAGAAGAATTTCGGGAACCTCTCTATCCTGAAAGCTTCTGGGACGGGTATATTGGGGATATTCTAAAAGCCCCTGGGAAAAGCTTTCCTCTTCGAAGCTTTCCTTTTTGTTTAAAACCCCATCCTGTAAGCGGGCTATGGCATCAATCATAATCACTGCCGGAAGCTCTCCTCCCGTAAGCACATAGTCTCCGATGGAAACCTCTTCTACCTCCAGAATATCCAAGGCTCTTTGGTCTATGCCTTCGTAATGCCCGCAAAGAAAGAGAATATGCTCCTCTTTGGCCAATTCCATGGCCATACTTTGCTGAAATACCTTTCCCCTGGGGGAGCAGTAAATGACTCTATCCGGTCTTCCTTCTCTTCTTACCAAGTCCTCAAAGGCGGAAACAATGGGCTGAACCTGCATTAACATTCCTGCCCCTCCCCCAAATGGGGCATCATCCACATGGCCGTGAGGATCCTCTGTGAAATCACGAATATTGACGCAATTTAAGGATAACTTCTCGTCTTCCATGGCTCTTTTCATAATGGAATGGGATAGGGCATTTTCAATCTGTTCCGGGAACAGAGTAAAAACAGTAAATTTACTCATAGCTCCAGCAATCCTTCCATCAGGTGAATGGCAATACGATTGTCCTTGATTTCATATACCACCGGAGGAATATGAGGAATAAGATATTCTTTTTCCTTTCCTTCTACGGAAAATACCAGGTTTGCCCCGGTTTCAATCACTTCCTTCACTTCTCCCAAGAGCTCTTTTCCCTCAATATAGACTTCCATACCGATATAATCCCCAAGGAAAAACTCATTTTCCCCTAAAGGAAGAGCCTGCTCTCTAGGAATCATTAAAGATACGTTACGATATTTTTCCACCATTTCCACAGAGTCAATCCCCTCTAATTGTAAAAGCAGGAATTCTCCCTGAAAGCGAACGGACTTGATTTTTCTGCTTTCAGAAAAGGAAGTATCTCGAAGCCCCTTACTTTCTCTTCGTAAAATCAATTCCTTTAATTGAGTAAAACGTCTTGGATCTTCCGTTGTGGGAAAAACCTTCATTTCCCCCTTTAAACCATGGGGTTTCAAAATCGTTCCTACTCGTAGCTCTTTTAACATCTTCCCTCCCCTAGCGTGAAGAAAAGGTATGCCCTAAGACATACCTTCTCCTTACTGAATATCGATGGATATTCTGAGATTTTGCTTGGATGCAGCAGCATTCATGACAGAACGGATCGCCTTGGCGATACGACCTGAACGTCCAATCACCTTTCCCATGTCTTGCTCATTTACGGAAAGAGTCAGGTGGATTTCTCCCTCCTTCTCTTCCATCTCAGCATGAACATCTTCAGGAAACTGAACCAATGCCTTTGCAATGGTTTCCAGTAATTCCTTCACGACAGCATCCTCCTTTAAAAGTAGACTTAGATGTCAAACTTCTTCAGAAGTCTTGCAACAGTTTCTGTTGGCTGTGCTCCGTTTTGTAACCATTTCTTTGTCTCTTCTGCGTCTACCTTAAATACTGTTGGCTCCTTAGTTGGATCATAATATCCAAGCTCTGCAATGAACTTACCGTTTCTTGGGCTTCTGGAATCTGCCACAATAACACGATAGTAAGGTGCGTGAATCTGTCCCATTCTTCTTAATCTGATCTTAACTGCCATTTCTTTTCTCCTTTGTGTGTGTTTAGATAAATTTATTTCTACAGACTAGCTGTTGAAACGCTACATAAAATGCTTGATGAAAAAACAAGTTTCCTATTCTTTAGAAGGTAATCCACCTATTCTTTAGAAGGGGAGTCCATCTCTTTAGAAGGGAAACCCGCCTCCTCTTCCGAAGGGGTTCTTGCCCATACCCATTCCCGGGAAACCTCCGTGCTTTCCCTTCATGGAACCGCCAAATTGCTTCATCATCTTCTGCATCTCTTCAAACTGCTTTACCAGCTTGTTGACTTCTGCAATATCCACTCCGGCTCCCTGAGCAATTCTTTTCTTACGGGAGGGATTCATAAGCTTCGGATTGGCTCTTTCCTTGAAGGTCATGGACTGAATCATGGATTTTACCTGCTTCATCTTCTTTTCCGAATCTTCCAGATCAATCCCCTGCATAGCCTTGTTCATGCCGGGAAGCATCTTTAAAATCCCTGCGATTCCTCCAAGCTTTTGCAACTGATTCATCTGATCCAGGAAATCATCATAGTTAAACTGTCCCTTGGACAATTTCCGAACGGATTCCTTGGCCTTTTCCTCATCCATTTCGCTCTGGGCTTTTTCAATGAGGGAAAGTACATCTCCCATTCCCAGAATTCGACCTGCCATACGATCCGGATAGAAGGGCTCTAAATCAGAAAGCTTTTCTCCCATACCAAGGTATAGAATAGGCTGTCCGGTCATGGCCTTAATGGATAAGGCAGCTCCTCCTCTGGTATCTCCGTCGCACTTACTGAGGATTACGCCGTTAACGCCTACTTCCTTGCTAAAGCTCTCCGCAACATTTACCGCTTCCTGTCCGGTCATGGCGTCCACAGTAAGGATGGTCCAGTCAACAGGTACAGCAGATTTCATCCGCTTTAGTTCTTCCATCAAAGCATCATCAATCTGCAATCTTCCGGCGGTATCCAAAATCAAAAGGTTATAGCCCTTTGCCTTGGCCTCTTCATAGGCTTTCTTTGCAATTTCCTCCGGCTTTACTTGATTTCCCAAGCTAAAGAAGGGGATGGAAAGCTTTTCCGCATTGACACGAAGCTGTTCAATAGCTGCCGGTCTATAAATGTCGCAGGCTACCAGTAAAGGCTTTCTATGCTGCTTTTGGAACTTACCTGCAAGCTTTGCCGCAGTAGTGGTTTTTCCGGCTCCCTGTAAGCCCACCATCATCAAAACCGTGATCTCACTTTGAGGGCGAAGCTTCAGCTCCGTATTTTCCTCCCCCATCATCTTGGTCAGTTCATCCCGAACAATCTTAATCACTGTCTGGGCCGGACTTAAAGAGGAAAATACCTCTTCTCCGATGGCGGATTCCTTAACCTTGGCAATGAAATCCTTTACCAGCTTGAAGTTCACGTCTGCTTCCAACAAAGCCATTCGAACTTCCTTTAAGGCAAGGTTTACATCCTCCTCGGAAAGCTTTCCCTTTCCGGATAAATTTTGAAATATATCACTTAAACGATCGGATAAACTTTCAAATGCCATGAATGATTTCTCCTGCTAATGCTTTGATTTCCGCATCCCGTGCCTTGTTCTGAATTTCTTCCGCACAACGCCGTATACTGAGCCACTTTTCTGCCAGGTGAAGATTCTCTTCGATGAACTTTAGCTTTTCGTCCGCCTTTCGAAATACCGCCTGGGCTGCCTGCCTGGTGATACCCATTTCCAAGCCAATCTCCGTAAAGCTCATGTCTTCCAAAATATGGTATTCATAAATCTGTCTTTGCTTCTCCTTTAACAAGCCGGAATACAGCAAAAACAGGTTTCCCTTTTCCACAAAAGCTTCCATACTTCACCTCACGATATAGTAAATTAACAAAAAAGCTTCCTACTGTCAAGCATTTTTGTTGACAGCATAAAGAAAAACGGGCTGTAATCCTTTGTAATAGTATATATGCAGTATAGGTCTGAAAAGGGTTAATCTAGTGTTGACGGTTCGTTAACAATAAAATTGAAGGACTGTAAAACTTAATCTATGGATTGCTTTAGATGCAACATCGGTCTAAAAAAGGGGTAATCTGAGCCCGCCGGTACTTACTGAAAGCGAAGCTTGAAGTTAGTACCGCTGCGTGGCGAGGTTAGCGAGAGCGTGCCCCACTTTTAGACCGATGTTGCATAAAAGCAAATTTTAAAGTATACAGTCCTTCAATTTATAGAAATGTTAGCGGGAGCATGCCCCTCTTTCAGACCTATACTGCATAAGACTACTATTGAAGAAGTACAGCCCCTTTGCCTTAATGCAAGTCAAAAATATCCTCAACATATCGCTTGGCATCGAAGCGCTGTAGGTTTTCAACTCTTTCCCCGGTGCCCATGTATTTTACCGGAAGGCCAAGCTCTGCCTGTATGGATAGGGCCATGCCGCCTTTAGCAGTGGAGTCCATCTTACTTAAGATTACACCGGTAACCTGACTACATTCTTTAAAGAGCTTTGCTTGGCTCATGGCATTCTGTCCTGTGGTGGCATCCAAAACCACCAGAGTTTCTCTATAGCCTTCCGCAAATTCCCGGTCAATGATGCGGTTGATTTTTCCAAGCTCCTGCATCAGGTTTTTCTTATTGTGCAGTCTACCTGCGGTATCAATAATCAAAACATCCGCATTTTTCGCCTTAAAGGACTGAAGAGCATCGAAAACTACTGCCGCAGGGTCGGAGCCCTCCTTTTGGTGAATAACATCCACCCCTACACGGTTCCCCCATTCCACCAGCTGTTCAATGGCTCCGGCACGGAAAGTATCCGCCGCCGCAAGGATAACCTTCTTTCCTTTTTTCTTTAAATGATAGGCCAGCTTTCCGATAGATGTGGTTTTTCCTACGCCATTTACGCCGATTACGGAGATAATGCTTTTCTCCTGTTCAAAGGCGTAATAGCCTTCCTCCACCATCATCAGATCCAAGATATAGTCCTTTAGAATCTTTTGCACATCCCGGGTCAGATTTACCCCCCGCTGATTGGCTTCATGCTTTACCGCATCAATAATACGCATACAGCTGCTATAGGAAACATCACTGAGAATCATGGCCTCTTCCAACTCTTCATAAAAGGCCTCATCCGCCACCTCATTGGATTGAAAAATATTATTCAGTATTTTGGTAAAAATATTTGCCATGATTCCTCCTTATTGCAGCTGGTCTTCTACCAGGTCAACAGATACCAGGGTGGAAATACCCTTTTCCTGCATGGTAACACCAAAAAGTCTGTCTGCCCTTTCCATAGTTCCTCTTCTATGGGTAATGACAATAAACTGGGTGTTCTTAATCAAATGATGCAAATACTCCGCAAAGCGTACCACATTGGAATCATCCAGTGCCGCCTCAATCTCATCCAATAAACAGAAGGGAGAAGGCTTTAGACTTTGCAAAGCAAAAAGCAGGGAAATAGCGGTAAGAGCCTTTTCTCCTCCGGAGAGCTGCATCATATTTTGTAATTTCTTTCCGGGAGGCTCTGCCACGATACGAATACCGCTTTCCAGCACATCCTCCCCCTCTTCCATTTCCAGTCTTCCCTGTCCTCCCCCAAAGAGAACCCGAAAAACCTTGTTGAACTCCACTTGAATCTTGGAGAAATTTTCATGGAACTGCTTTCGCATCCCCCGATCCAGGTCGGCGATAATCTCCTGTAAAGATTTTTCGGAAGCAAGAAGATCCTCCACCTGTTGATGCAGGAAGCTGTAACGCTCCGAAACTTCTTCAAATTGCTGAATGCTGTCCAGATTGATAGGTCCCAGACTCCGAATATTCCCCTTCATTTCCTGAATTTCCTTGGAAAGCGCAGGATCTTCGCAAAGCTCCTCCCGGTAATACTGCTTCACCTCGGAGAACTTTAGACCGTACTCTTCCAAAATATATTGGGCGGACTTGGCGCTTTGCTCCTCTAATTTTTCCTTTTGATTTTCCAGACGAAGAGCTTCCTTTTCCTGATTTAACTGAGCCTCTGCAAACTTCTCCTTTTCCGCAAAATATGCCTTTTGTTTTTCGGCAATCTTTTGCTTCTGCTCCTGAATACTTTGCAGGCTTTCCTTTCTATCGGAAAATGCTTTTTCTCCATCGGAAAGCTTTTTCTGCAGCTTTAGAATTTCCTCTTCCTGATGCAATACGGATTCCTTTGACTGCTTTTCCGCCTCTTCCAGATCAAATTTTTCCGCAAAGAGTTTTTCCAAAGCATCGCTGTAGCCATGCATCTGCTCCGTCAGAAAATCCGTCTTGGTGGACAGGGTTTGATACTCTAACTGCATCTTCGCCTGTAACATAAGCTCCAGCTCAGAAAGCCCCTTTTCCTGTTGATGCCTTTCTTCTTCTTTAGCGGAGAGCTCCTGTTCCAGCCTATTGCAGGCCTTCACCTTCTCCTCTACAGCCTTCCGAATAGTGTTGCAGGCTTCCTTTCCCTTCTCAATGCTCTCCTTAAGTTCTTCCATCTCTCTTTTTCTTCCCATAAGAGAGGAATTATTTTTATAGGCACCTCCGGAAATAGCTCCTCCTGCCTGTAAAAGCTCTCCTTCCAGAGTAACTATCCTTAGGCTATGATGATATTTCTTTTCTAAGCTAAGGGCCTCCTCCATGCTTTTCACCAAAAGCACTCTGGATAAAAGATAATTTTCTAAGCCCTTACAGGAATCCGGAACCTTAATCAGGTCTGCAAATACCCCAATCACTCCCGCTTCCTTTTTTAAACTATCATATTTTTCATCTCTGTTTTTCCGAAGGGAAGGCAAAGGAAGGAAACTGGCTCTCCCCTGCCTCTCCCTTTTTAACTTTTCAATCAATCGTTTTGCAGTGCCTTCATCTTCACAAACCAACTGTTGCAGACCGGAACCAAGTACCGTTTCCAGTGCCAGTTCATAGTCTTTGGGAACGGATATCAGCTCAGCCACAACACCGATAAGGCCTTTTTCTCTATCCTTTTCCCTCATGCAGAAACGAACCGCATTTCCGAAGCCCTCATAACGCTCCGCAAGATTTTCCAGATTGTCAAGGCGAAGGCTTTGATTTTCTACCGCCCTCTCCTGAAGGGCCAAACGACTCTTTTCAGATTCCAGCTCCTGTCTTTTTCCCTGCAATTCCCGGGAAAGTCCCTGCATTGTTTGCAGTAAAGACTGAAATGCTTCCTTGGCTTTTTTCAGCTCCTCCTCTTTTTCCTGAAAGGCTAAAAACTGCTCTCCAAGATTCTCTTCCTCGCCCTTAGACAGCTTTGGAGCCTCTTCAAAAGCAAAGTTATTCTCGAAGCAGTTTTGAATGGTTCTTTCCGCTTCCTTAATGGTGGAACGAATAAAATCAATGTCCAGCTGAACTTCTGACTTGTCCTTACTAAAAGGGAGCAAAGAGGAAAACTGCTCCTGCATAGCAAATAAAGTAGCCGCCAAATCCTCCATCTTTCCAAGAAGCCGGCTACTTTCCTCCTTTAGCTTTTCAATTTGATCCTGAAAATGCTTTTTACTGCTTTCTTTTCCGGAAATATCCTCTCGAAGCTGAGAAATCCGGCGTTCTATCTCCGCCTTTTCCGACAGATACTCTTCTTCCCGCTGTCGAATTCTCTGTTCCTCCGCCTCTAAGGCGTCCCCCTCCCTTTCCATTGCTAAAAAGGCTTGGGTTAAACGATTCTGTTTCTCTTCCTCTTCCTTTTGGTAATAGCTTAAATTCTCAATTTTTTTCGCTAATTCCTCTAAGCCCTTCTCCGCCTCCTTCATTTCCAGAAGGAAAAGATTGGCTTCATAAAGTAAGAGCTTATCTCTAAGCTGTAGATAATTCTTTGCCTTTCCGGACTGTCTCTCCAATGGGGCCAGCTGCTTTTCCAGCTCAGAAAGAATATCCTGAATACGCTCCATATTGGCCTGCTCTTCTTCCAGCTTTTTCTGGGAAATGTCCTTTCTTCTTTTGAACTTAACAATTCCCACCGCCTCATCAAAGAGAGCCCTTCGCTCTTCCGCCTTTCCGGACAAAATCTTATCAATCTGCCCCTGTCCGATTAGGGAATAGCCTTCTTTTCCGATTCCGGTATCATAAAAAAGCTCGTGAATATCCTTTAAACGGCATTCCGCATCATTTAAACGATATTCCGATTCTCCGGAACGATACAGTCTTCTACTAACGGTAATTTCTTCATAAGGAAGATTTAAGGCATGGTCTGCATTGTCAAAACACATGCTTACATAGGCATAGCCCTGGGCTCTTCTTAAGGCAGTTCCTGAGAAAATAACATCCTGCATGGAATTCCCACGAAGCTGTTTTACCTTCTGTTCTCCCAAAACCCAACGAACCGCATCAGAAATATTGGATTTTCCGGAGCCGTTAGGCCCTACGATCCCGGTAATTCCGGGAGAAAAATCCAAAACAGTTTTATTGGCAAAGGACTTAAATCCTTGAATTTCAATAGACTTTAAATACATCCCCTGTTTCCACCTTTATTTTTTCTAATGCAAAATAGGCAGCCGCCTGCTCTGCCTTCTTTTTGGAACTTCCCTCTCCGATGCCGTAAACTTCTTCATTTACCTTTACGGACACCTTGTAAAAACGCTGATGAAAGGGACCGCTTTCCTCCAATAAATCATACTCCAGAGGATAATGTTTTGCCGTACAATACTCCTGCAACATGGTTTTCGCATCCTGGAAGAGGGTTTTATGCTCAATATCGGATAAAACCTTTCCCCGAACAAAGCCTTCCGCCTTTTCCATACCGCCGTCAAGATAAATGGCTCCAATCACCGCTTCCAAAGCATCGGATAAAACGGAATCCCGAAATTGAATCCCCTCTCTTTCCTCTCCCTTTCCTAAAAGAAGATAAGAAGAAAGCTGTAGCGATTTTGCCACCACAGCCAGAGCCGATTCGCATACCAATGCCGCCCGAAGCTTGGTCATCCGCCCCTCTTGAATCACCGGTTTTTTATGGTAAAGAAGGGTACTGGAAACCAGCTCCAACACCGCATCCCCCAGAAATTCCAGCCTTTGATTGGAGGCTTCCTTGGGATGCCCCATCTCATTGGAATAGGAAGGATGGGTTAAGGCGTGCAATAAAAGCTTCTGATCTTGAAAGTGGTACCCCAAATCCTCTTCCAGCCTGGAAAGAGACGGAGTGCTGCCCATGTTTTCCATCATTTTTATTTTCCTAAAGCCTTTAAAATAGCTTTGTGTGCTTCTCCAACGGTCTTAATTTGAAAGCTTGCTTCTTCCGGAATTTCAATGCCGAACTCTTCCTCAATTCCCATAATAATCTGTACAATATCCAAGGAATCAGCATTTAAATCCTCTACAAAACGAGAATCCTCCGTAATCTCCTCTTTCTTGACATGCTGTAATTCTCTGGCAATAATTTCTTTTAACTTATCTAATTCCATATTACTGTCCTTTCCTGTAATCTATTCTTCCTTGCTTTCCTCTTCTTTATCAGAGAAATCCAAGGCTTCCGCAATCTTCTTAGTCAAGCCCTTTTCTGCAAATTCCTTGGCCTGTCGAATGGCCGTAGTAATCTCCACCCCGTCCGTATTGCCGTGAACTTTAACTACCAAGCCCTTCAAGCCCAGGATGGGAGCTCCTCCATAGCTTTTGGCATCAAATTTTGTCATTCTCTTTCGTAGGGCAGAAGAAATCAAAGCACCGCCTACCAAAGAAAGAGGGCCACCCTCTTTAATGCCGGACTTGATCTCAGAAAGAAGCATCTTTCCTACACCCTCGTACATTTTCAAAACCACATTTCCCACAAAGGCATCTGCCACCACTACGGAACAGTTTCCTTCCACAATATCTCTGGCCTCCACAGAACCGATAAAGTTTAAGTCCTTTTCCTCCTTACACTTCTCCATGGCAGCCTTTACCAGAGCATTTCCCTTTTCTTCTTCCGCACCGATATTTACCAGGCCTACTGTTGGGGAGGGAACGCCCAGCATTTCCTTCATATAGATGGCACCCATCTTGGCAAACTGTACCAGCCACTCCGGATGGGCATCCACATTGGCGCCGCAGTCAGTAAGTAGAGTTACCCCCTGTCTTGTGGGCATTAAAGCCGCAAGAGGAGGACGGAGTACCCCCTTTTCTCTTCCTACAATCAGCTGTCCTCCGGCTAAAATTGCTCCGGTGGAACCGGCAGAAAGAAAGGCCTCTGCCTCTCCCTCTTTTACCGCCTTCATTCCCCTAACAATGCTGGAATCCTTTTTTCTCCGAATGGCCATAACCGGAGACTCATGCAAGCTGATATTCTCGCTACAGGGAATAATCTCAATTCTTTCTGTATCATATTGGTATTTGGCACATTCCTCCTGAATGGCTTTCTCCTCTCCATAGAGAAGAAGCTTGGTATTCAGGCAGGAAGAAAGGCTGTCAATTGCCCCTTTTACAATGGCAGCAGGTGCTAAGTCCCCTCCCATGGCATCAATGGCTATACGAATCATATTCACCTCATCTGAAACTCGTTATTTCTTCTTAAGGAATCAGAGATATGATAGAGTATTCTTGATTTTCTGTCAATGAAAGCAGCAAGTCATTTCTTGCTAGATTACTGTCAAGTAATCGTTGGCAACTCCATCATGCAGACTAATGAATGCCTTGCTTTGCTTAGGCTCTGCCTCAAAGACACACTACGTTTCCTACTCACTGCACTCGCTTTTTCACTCAGGCTCCTGCGCAAACTCGCCCTTCGGGCTCAAACATGTGCCCGCCTTGAAACTTCAAAAAGGAGGATTTCTGCATTTACACAAATATCCTCCAAACTGATCGTTTATAGTATTCTGTTTACTGATGGCTCTTTCTAAATAATTGCTTTACTTTATACCCTACATCCCAAAACAAAAATCTATAAATCAAGATATAGCACAAAAGAACCGGAAGCATATACTCAATACCAAAATGCTCATACTCTCTAAACACATAATAAAGCGTTATGAAAAGGAGCGAAATAAATGAATCCAGAGTATTCATAAATCCGACTTCTGTATAAATTGCTTCAGCTTTTCTTATATTGTATACATCTTTTAATCTTTTCGATAGAAATGCTTTCAATATTGTAAAGGCAAGAACATAAGAAAAATACGTTAAAAACGCACTAATATTCATCAAATAGCAAACCACACATACTACTATCGTGAATATTGTTAACATCTTATTTGCTCCTTTATTATAATATATTTACACTTTGAGCCAAGACACAGCTGGAATGTGCTGACCAAGAGGAACTGTTTCTAAATGATTCTTCACCGCACAGACAAATCTCGATCAATATGCGTTTCATTTACAAGAAATTAATTTCGTATATCCTGAATTTGCTATAACTAACTTATTTTAAATTGGCTTTCTTAAAAAATGCAAAAGCTATTGTACAAACTAAATAAGTAACCCAAAATACTATTAATGTATCGTTAGAAATGAAGTTCTTTAAACTCCATGTTCTATCGGTAAAATATGCTATCATAAAGCTTGTTAGCATTTGTACTACCAGTATTAAAAGTGCACGTAATATCTCCTGTTTCGCAAATTTCATACTTTAATGTCCCCATCGTTTACTGAATGACCAAGAACCCACATACTGTGTTCTCGCCGAATCTAAATAATATTTGTTTTCATATCTAGTATAAATTTTATCCACGCTGTGGCTTGTATATATATCACTTGTCACATATAAATAATTCGGCAAAGTCGTCGCTCCTGCCTTCTTCTAATAGCTATTTCCCTATTTTGAAGTAAATTAATACAATCTTAAATTACATTTTTCTCAAGTGATATCCAATAAATTTACTACATCCCGAATTTGTTATAATTAACTTATTAGAGGTTTATCATTATTGTAGTTTATTTTCAAGTATTTACTGCTAAATTTTGAAATATTTTTTTACACACGTTTTGTCCTATAACGCTCATTTCTTCCTTGTAAATATAAAAAAAGGTAGCCAAAACTATAGCTACCTTTAAGTTTGATATTTGGTTTGAAATGCAATTCTAACTCTTATGGTATATTTTTTTGCCCACTATAATCATCAAAATAATAATAAGGCAATACACAAAAAACCCAAGTACTCCTCTTGGTTTCCAAACATAAAATACACAAGAAAGAGCAAACCCTACCACCACGACTATAATGGGATATATTATCTTAAGTATTGTAAGCATTTCTTTTTACTCTTCCATCATCTTCTTGGACTCTTCCACTACACGATTCTGGATATCTCCGGGAGCCTGCTCATAGCGAACGAAGTAGAAGGAAAAGCTTCCTGCTCCTCCGGTCATGGAACGAAGGTCGGTGTTATAAAGATAGAGGTTACTCATGGGAAGCTCAGCCTCAACCAGCTGCTTTCCGTCTCTAAGAGCGGTCATACCCAAAATCTTTCCTCTACGCTTATTCAGATCTCCCATAATATCTCCGGTAAAGGCATCCGGAACAGTAACATTCAGGTGTGCAATCGGCTCTAAAAGCATGGGGCTTGCCTGAAGGAAAGCATCCTTAAAAGCCATGGAAGCCGCTGTCTTAAAGGCCTGCTCGGAGGAGTCTACAGGGTGGTAGGAGCCGTCCAACAAGGTGGCATTGACACCTACAACAGGATATCCTGCCAAAGGTCCCTTCTTGCAGGACTCTGCAATTCCCTTTTCAACAGCCGGGAAGTAGTTCTTCGGTACTGCACCGCCGAATACCTGCTCTTTAAAAGTATAGGCCTGGTCATAGTCAAAGCTTGGAGAGAATTCCATAACAACATCTCCATACTGTCCGTGTCCACCGGACTGCTTCTTATATTTGCCCTGAACCTTTACGGTCTTCTTAATGGTCTCCCGATAAGCAAAGCGAGGCTTTTCCAGGTTAATGGAAACATTGTATCTATCCTTTAATCGGGAAGCCAAAACCTCTAACTGCTGTTCTCCGATAGCATAAATTAAGCTCTGTCTGTTTTCAGGGTCAGCCTGTAATCTGATGGTTCTATCCTCGTCCATCATCTTCTGTAAAGCAGTGGAAAGCTTATCCTCATCCGCCTTTTGCTCTGCACGATAAGCCATAAAGGTAAAGGGCTCGGAAAGCTTGGGTCCATGATACAAAATAGGTGCATTACGAACGGAGATACTGTCTCCTGTTTCACTGATATTTAACTTCGCTACCGCACCGATGTCTCCACTCTTTAATTCAGGCACTTCGATAGGGGTATTTCCCCGAAGAAGATAGAGCTTTCCCACCTTTTCCATGCTTTCTTTGTTCACATTGTAAATCTCGGAATTGGCCTTTAATACACCGGTACAAATCTTAAATAGACTGTATTTTCCAAGGAAAGGATCTGCGATGGTCTTCCAAATCTTTGCACTAAGGCTCTTATCGGACTGATACTTTGCTCTAAAGTGTTCTCCTGTAGAAGCATCCACACCGATGGATTCCAAGGACTCAGGAGAGGGGAAGTATTTCTCCAAAACCTGAAGCAATACATTAAAGCCCTGAACATTTGGCCCGGATCCCATAAGCACCGGAGCAATCTTGCAGGCTTCTACATTCTCCCGTAAAGCCGCCTGAATCTCTTCTACCGTAAACTCTTCTCCGGCAAAATACTTCTCCATCAGTTCATCGGAACTTTCCGCTACTGCCTCCAGCAAGGCGGAACGGGCAATGGTTAAGTGCTTCTCAACATAGTCGGGAATAGGACAAGCCTCATATTCATTCATCTTTGTAAATCGTCTTCCAGCCATCTTTACCACGTTTACAAAGCCCACGAATTTCTCATTTTCACGGATAGGAAGCTGGAAAGGTGCTACGGACTTACCAAACTGCTTTTCCAGATCCAAAACCAGCTGTCTGAAGGAAGCCTTATCATCATCCATATTGCTGACAAAGAACAGTCTGGGAAGAGCATTGGCTTCGCATAGCTCCCAGGCCCGTACCGTTCCCGGCTCAATCCCCGCCTTACCGTTTACCACGATAATCGCCGCATCCGCTGCAGAAACAGCCTCTTCCACCTCTCCTACAAAGTCGAAGTATCCGGGAGTATCCAAAATATTCATCTTCAGCTCTCCGGACTCTCCCTTATACTCGATAGGAATCACGGAAGTGGAAATTGAAAACTTCCGCTTCTTTTCTTCTTTATCAAAGTCAGACAAGGTGTTCCCGTCATCAACACTGCCCATTCTATTAATTCCAGAAGTTACATAAGCTAATGCTTCTGCAATGGTGGTTTTTCCGGCACCTCCATGACCTAAAAGAACTACGTTACGAATACTGCCGGTTTCATAAACTTTCATAGATCCTTCCTCCTATTTCTAACAATGCAGTCTATTGCATGTCGCAAGATATATAGTTGTATTGTATATGAAAAAAGGCAATATTACAAGAAAATCCGTTGTTTTGTATTATAAGTCAAAGAGGGACATCTGATTGGATAGGGGAATGTCACCTAGAAGCCCCAATTCGTGGAATTTGTCCGCAAAGGCCTTGGGGCAGTGGGTTCTTTGGATAAAATCATCCTTGGAGAGGTATTTTCCGTATTTTGCTCCCTCTTCTAATCCCTGGGCCACCGCTTCTCCCAAACCGGCAATACAACTGAAAGAAGGCATAATCTCTCCATTTTCCGTGATTTGGAAGTCCTTTGCCTTCGCCTTGTAGATGTCTAAAGGAGCAAATTGAATTCCTCTGGCATACATTTCCTCACAAATCTTCATATCTCTAAGACAGAGTTGATCTGTTGCGGAAAGCTTCTCTCTAGCAGAATACTCCTTAATATGAAAACGAAGCTTCTCCACACCGAAGCACATCTTGTCAAAATCAAAGCCGTCCGCTCTAACCGTATAATAGGCGGTATAGTATTCCTTAGGATAGAAAACCTTACAATAGGCTACACGATAAGCCATCATAACATAGGCTGCCGCATGGGCCTTAGGGAACATATATTTAATTTTTTTACAGGCATCAATGTACCACTGAGGCACTCCATGCTCCAGCATGTGCTCGCACCACTCATCCTTTAAGGGCTTATGCTTTCTGGTAGCCTCCATAATGTTAAAGCTTTCTCCCGGCTCCAAGCCCATGTGCATCAAATACACCATGATATCGTCACGACAGCAAATAGCTTCACGAAGGGTGGTTACCCCGCTTAGGATAAGATCCTGGGCATTGTTCAGATAGACATCCGTTCCATGGGAAAGTCCGGAGATACGAATCAGGTCGGAAAGGTATTTCGGTTTGGTATCCTGCACCATTTGCATAGCAAACTGGGTACCAAACTCCGGAATACCCAGGCAGCCCAATTCCACTCCCTGAATATCCGCCGGGGAAATGCCTAAAGCTTCCGTGGATTGGAATAAAGACATCACCTCGGGAGAATCCAAGGGAATGTCCTTTACCGGATCCAAGCCTGTCAAATCCTGTAACTTTCGAATCATGGTAGGATCATCATGTCCCAGAATATCCAACTTTAAAAGGTTATGGTCGATTTTATGGTAGTCAAAGTGAGTAGTGATAATGGGGCTTTCCGTGTCGTTGGCAGGATGCTGTACCGGGGTAAAGGTATTGATATCCTCTCCGTGGGGAAGCACCACAATTCCTCCCGGATGCTGTCCGGTGGTTCTTCTGATTCCGGTGATTCCCGCTACTAGACGATTCAGTTCTGCAGTTCTCTTCTTCTCCCCCCGCTCTTCATAAAATTTCTTAATCATACCATAGGCGGTTTTTTCAGCTAAAGTACCGATAGTTCCCGCCTTGTAGGTATTTTCCTCTCCAAAAATAGCTCCGGTATAGGCATGGGCCCTGGCCTGATATTCTCCGGAGAAGTTTAAGTCAATATCCGGCTCCTTGTCTCCGTCAAAGCCCAGAAAGGTTTCAAAGGGAATATCAAAGCCCAGACGATTTAAAACCGTACCGCAGTGGGGACAGATTTTACTTGGCATATCATAACCTGCCATACCGGAATAGGACTTTACCTCCTCCGAGTCAAAGTCCGTGTAGTAGCAGTTGGGGCAAACATAGTGGGGAGGCAAGGGATTTACCTCGGTAATATGGGCCATGGTAGCGGCAAAGGAGGATCCTACAGAACCTCGGGAACCTACCAGATAGCCGTCCTCATTGGACTTATCCACCAGTTTTTGGGCAATAATATACATCACGGAATAACCGTTGGAGATAATAGAATTTAATTCCGTCTCCAAGCGGTTTTCTACCATGGCCGGTAAGTTTGGCCCATAGATTTTATGGGCGGTTTCGTAGCAAATCTGCCGTAAAGTTTCGTCTGAATGTTCAATAATCGGAGGACACTTGTCGGGCCGCACCGGCTTTATCGGCTCACACATTTTCATGATTTTCAAGGGATTGTCAATAACCACCTGCTTTTGGGTATTGCTGTCCAGATAGGAAAATTCCTCCAGCATCTCCGTGGTACTTCTAAAAAAGAGTCTTGCCTCTCCTTCCTCATCTGTCATTCCCTTGGTAGCCAAAACGATTCTCCGAAGAACATCATTTTCCTCATCCGCATAATGGGCATCGCAGGTAGCACAAACCGGCTTTTTCAGCTGCTCTCCCAAGGCAATAATCTTTTTATTGTAAGCAATCAAATCCTCTTCCGTTTCTGCGGAAAAACGGTCTGATTCCAGCATATAGGCATTGTTTCCCAAGGGCTGAATTTCCAGATAATCATAAAAAGAGGCAATTTCCAAAAGCTGTTGGTCGTCCGCCCCTCTCACCATAGCCTGAAAAAGCTCTCCGCTGGAACAGGCTGAGCCGATAATCAGTCCTTCCCGATATTTTTTCAGCAAAGACTTGGGAATTCTCGGCTTCATTCGGAAATACTGCAAATGGGACAGAGAAACCAGACGATAGAGGTTGATTCTTCCAATATCATTTTTGGCCAGCAGGATAATATGATAGCTGGGAAGCTTCCGCACCTTCCCCACCTGATCTACCTCCAGACTGTCGATTTCCTCTAAGGAGCTTACCCCTCTTTGCTCTAAAATCTCCAGTTCCTTTAGGTAGATTCTTGCGGTAGCCTCCGCATCATCCACCGCCCTATGGTGATGCAAAAGCTCAATCTTTAATTCCTTAGCCACAGTGTCTAACTTAAAACGATTTAACCTGGGTAAAAGCAGGCGGGACAAGGCCACCGTATCAATCACCGGTGCTGAAAAAGGAATGTTTAAGGCCTTAGCTTTGGTACTGACAAAGTGATAGTCAAAGTCCGCATTATGAGCCACCAAAATCGCATCCTTGGCAAAGTCCAAAAATTGTGGAAGTACCTCTTCGATTCCCTTGGCATCCATTACCATGGAATCATCAATGGAAGTTAATTGGGTAATTCGAAAGGGAATCGGTACACCCGGATTTACAAAAACATCCATCCGGTCAATGATTTTTCCGTTTTCAATCTTCACCGCACCGATTTCAATAATATGATTGACTCTCGGATCAAAACCGGTGGTCTCCAAATCAAAGACCACGGTGGTACTGCTTAGATCTCTCTTGCAAGCATTTTTTACAATGGAATCCAGGTCATTGACCAGGTAGCCTTCCATACCGTAAATCAGCTGTAAATCCTTCTGTCTTCCAATTTTCTTCAAATAAGCCATGGCATCCGGAAAGGCCTGTACTACACCATGATCCGTAATAGCCATTGCAGGCATGCCAAAATCCAGGGCTCTGTCGATATATTTTTCAATATCCGAAACCCCGTCCATATCCGACATCTTGGTATGTAAATGCAGTTCTACCCGCTTTTCTTTCTCTAAATCTTCCCTCTTTTTCCGGGTGAAGGAAGATTTCTTGATTCCCTGCACATGGGCCAGCTCCATCTCCTGGTCGTAGCTGTCATACTCCATAGTTCCCTTGATGCAAATGGAATTATCCTTTTTGAGAAAGGCTCTGGCCTCATCCAGATTCTCTTCCTCCACAAAAATCTTAGAGGCCAAAGAATCCGTATCATCCGTAAAGGAGAAGCTGAAAATGGTTTTTCCGGAACGGGTGGTCCGTTCATCCACCTGAATAATCAGACCTTCCACCGTTACCAAACCTCCATCCTCCGGAATATCTTTTAAAGGAATGGGGGTATCGCTAAAGTCTCTGCCATAGTACACATCACTATGGTCGGAACGCTTAAACTGGAACTTTCCTTTGTTAAAGCCTTTTTTCTCAAAGCCCTTCTTTTCAAAGGATTTTTCCCCGGAGCTTGTCTTCTGCTTGAGAGAATCTTCTATGGATTTCTTCTCTAAAGCAGTATTAGCACTATTTTTTGCTAAAACGTCATGAGTATTTCCTGCATTTTTCACAGCATCAAAGTCTTGGCCTTGTCCTGCAAATTTCTCTGACGAGCTGTTTCCATCAGAAAGTGCGGAACTCTCTTGGCTTAGTGAAGCTGCTTCTCCATCCTGTATTGCCCTATCTGCTGTTCCGGGATAAGCTGCACTTTCCTCTGCCCCTGGATAAATATCGGACAATCCTTCTTCTGAATATCCCGGATTCCCGGAAGAATACAGAGAGGCAATCGCCCTATCCGCTTCCTCCTCATCTTTTTTCTTTGCAGGCACAAACTGAATAGTAAAATGGATAGGAACGCCGCAACGCTCTTCAAAAATCTTTTGAATGACCCTAACACATTCCTTTTCTTCCTTTTGAAAAAGAATTTGTTCCTCTAAAATAAGAGAGAGACGATCGTCCTCTCTCCATTCCATTTCCCCCTGCTTCATCATCTGATACAGGAGAATGTTTCTTTCCTTTAATTCCTCCAAAAGGGATTTTTCATAGAATTCATAAAGCACTTTTGCCGTATATTGACTGGATAGGTGGAAGCTTTCCCGAATACATATCGCAATTTTTTTCCCGATAAAAAGCTGCTTATAGATAGCCTCCTCCATTTCCCGAATATCACTTCTCTCCAGTAAATGGTCGCTATGCAAATAAATACTCAGCTTCGACCTGTCTTTTTTCAAGGTGATTCTGCTTATGGTGGTATTCAAAAACATTCCCCTTAAATGCTCCGATACCGTTAATTCCTGAAATACTTGAAAAAACTGCTTCATGCCTATCCTTTCTGTTTATTTAATCAGGGTATTTTTCGATTTCCTCTTTAAGGGCGGAGAGCAAATCCTTCTCCTCCACCTTGCGAATCACTTCACCGTGTTTCATCAAAAGTCCCACACCCTTACCCCCGGCAATAGCCAGGTCCGCTTCCTTAGCCTCTCCCGGGCCGTTTACCACACAGCCCATTACGGCAAGCTTTAAGGACTTCTCCGGATAAGACTGGACCAGCTTTTCCACAGCATTGGCCAGAGAAATCAGGTCAATGTCGGTTCTTCCGCAGGTAGGACAGGAAACCACATGGATACCTCCCTTTTTCAGTCCCAGGGTTTCCAAAATCAATCGACCGGTTTTTATTTCCTCCACAGGATCCGCAGAAAGACTTACACGAATCGTATCCCCGATTCCTTCACCCAAAATCATAGCCAGTCCCATGGCGGATTTGATGTTTCCGGACCAAACCGTTCCGGACTCGGTAATTCCCACATGCAAAGGATAGGGACAGGATTCCGCCACAATTTTATGGGCTTCCACCGCCATCAAAACATCGGAGGACTTCATGGAAAGTACCAGCTCCTGATAGCCCATTTCCTCTACCAAACGTAAATTCGCCAAGGCTGACTCCGCAAGTCCCTGGGCAGTTACTCTTCCCTGATATTTTTCCAAAACTTCCTTTTCTAAGGAGCCGGAATTTACCCCGATTCGAATGGGAATCTTTCTTTCCTTGGCACAGTCCACAACAGCCTGAAGTCTTTCCCGGGAGCCGATATTTCCCGGATTAATACGAATCTTATCCGCACCATTCTCCATGGCAAGGATTGCCATACGGTAATCGAAATGAATATCTGCAACCACCGGAATCGGAGAAGCCGCCTTAATTTCCTTTAAAGCAAATGCCGCTTCCTTTGTAGGTACGGTAAGTCTGATGAGTTCACATCCCGCCTCTGCCAGTCTAAGAATTTGGGCTATACTTCCCTTGATATCCTCCGTCTTGGTATTACACATGGACTGTAAAACCACCGGATTTCCACCGCCGATTTTAAGTTTTCCTACTTCTACTACCCTAGTATCTTCTCTTTTGAACATAGTATTCCTTTATACAATAAACTTATGAGCTAAAATATTTCGAATAGGCTCCGGTCAACAAATTAAACACATCATTTCCGACAATCAATACCATAAGGGCTAGCAGAAAAACCATCCCTACGGTATTGATTCGCTCCTCCCACTTGGGATTAAGCCTCTTTCTTGCCAGCATTTCCAAAAGAATGAACAGCAGTCGTCCTCCATCCAGGGCGGGAATCGGTAAAAGATTCATTACCGCCAGATTTACGCTCAACATCATACTTAAGTTTAGTAAAACCAGTAGCATTACGAAAAATCCGTATTGGCTGGAGCTGGAAACACTTTCTCCGATAACCGCAACCGTACCCACCGGACCCATAACTTCCTGTCTGCTTACCTTTCCCTTACTAATCAATGCCAAACTGTCAATCACCACTCTGGCATTAAAGGCCAGTTCATAAAAGCTGTACTCTATAGTCTTCAAAGGATTTTGAAACTTCACGCGCTCAGAGGAAAGAGCCACGCCCATACGATAAAGTCCTGTAGAAGGATCCTTATAGGCAGGGAACTGAAAACTAAGCTTTTCCCCATCTCGAAGAACCGTAAGACTGACTTCTCCTTCTTGCACCTCCTCCTTATGAAGCTCCATATACATGGCAAGCTCGGAGTAGCTATGAACAGTTCTTCCTTTGGCATTTCCGATTTTAATGAAGCGAATCTCATCTCCCTCCTGTAAACCGCTTTCCATGGCAGGAGTAGATACATTGGAGGCGGCAATTTTCGGAAGCTGTACCCCAATCGTTCCGGTGAGGAAAAGGGCAATCAAAAAGCCTAAAAGGAAGTTGTTGAAAACGCCGGCAATACAGATAATAAAACGCTGCCAGGCCGGCTTTCCTTCAAAGCTCTTCGTCTTTAATTCTTCTTCGCTATAGATTACTCCGTCAAAATCATAGACATTTTCCGCGTTATCCTCCTGCTTTGGAGCCAGAAAATCACCGGAGCCTGCCGCATCCTCTCCCAGCATGGCACAGCTTCCGCCCAAGGGAAGTAACTTTAAGCTGTATCGGGTATTTTTATATAAAAAGGATAGGAGTCTGGGTCCCATCCCAATAGAAAACTCATTTACCCCTACATGAAAAAACTTAGCCGCAAGAAAATGCCCCAGTTCATGAAAAAAAACTAAAAATGACAGGGCAAGTATGGCCAAAACTATACTCAATTCTTATCCTCCTTATGTAATCTTCTTACTTCTTCTCTAGCCCACTGTTCCGTTTCGAAAATTTCCTCTACAGAAGGAAATTCTATCCAAGTTTTTTCGTGTTCCTCCATGCAATGGGCAATGCTTCTTGGAATCTCCATGAAACGAATTTTATCCTCTAAGAACAAGCGAACCGATTCTTCGTTAGCCGCATTATATACCGTAGGCATACTGCCTCCCTTGGCACCGGCCTCCATTCCCAAAGCAAGCCCCGGAAAATCCTCCAAGGAAGGAGGAAAGAAATGCAGGGAAAAGACCTTGGAAAAATCTATTCTTTGTTCCCGGTAACACTCCCTTTCCTCTTGAAAAAGAGCGTAGGCAATGGGCAGGCGCATATCCGGTACCCCCATCTGTCCCTTTACTGCGCCATCCTGAAAGACCACCGCAGAATGTAAAATGCTTTCCCGCTGAATCACTACCTGAATCTTCTCCATGGGAATATTAAAGAGCCAGTGGGCTTCCATCATTTCCAGACCCTTATTCACCATGGTAGCGGAGTCAATGGTGATTTTTTGTCCCATGGACCAATTAGGGTGCTTTAAGGCATCCGCCTTGGTTTTCCCTTCCATCTCTTCCTTTTTTAGTCCGAAAAAAGGACCGCCGGAAGCCGTTAACAAGAGGGATTCCACAGATTTTTCTTCTTCCCCCCGAAGGCATTGCCAGATGGCGGAATGTTCCGAGTCAATGGGAAAGAGCTTCGCCCGGTATTCCGAAAGCATAGGCATAATCAAATGCCCTGCACAAACCAGCGTTTCTTTATTGGCTAATGCAATTTTTTTCCCTGCTTTGATCGCGGAAATTGTGGGGAGAATCCCAATCATTCCCACTAAAGCAATCACCACCATATCTGCCTCCGGAAGTGTGGCCAGTTCTATCAAGCCCTCCATTCCGGAAGACACCGGCATATCCAAATCGTTGGAAAGCTTTTCCGCTAAAGCTTCTTCATATACACAAAGCCTGGGAACCTGCCATTCTTTAGCCTGCTCCTTCAAAAGCTCTATTTTGGATTTCACCGAAAGTCCAATGACCTTATGCTCTGGATGATCCTTTAAAAGGGATAGACACTGGGTTCCGATGGAACCGCTACTCCCTAAAATTACGATATTCATTCTCTACCTTCCCCAAATTACACTGAAGACTTACTTTATTAAAGTATATCAAGGATAAGTCTAACATGACGATTTAGTATTGCGACATTATTAAATATGTCGTTATTCTTTATTCATAACGAGTATCGTGCGCAAAGCGTGCGATATCTCGTTTCATGAGTTTTTGATCTCATCAGTTCTTATCTATGTTTTTCTTGCTTATTATAAAGAGAGGGACGATTGTTTTTCCTTCTTTTGTATTAAATCTTTTTAAAATAATCTAAAACTGTTATGCCATAGTAAATGATGGGCGCCGTAAACAAAACAGAATCAAAACGATCCAAAATTCCTCCATGCCCCGGAATCAAATGACTGTAGTCTTTAATTTGAAAATCTCTTTTCATTCCGGAGGCCATCAAATCTCCGCCTATGGAAAATAAGGCGGCAAGAGAAACCGCCAGGGCTAATAAATAGGGGGATAAATGCAGAGGAAGTCCGTGTCCCTTAAAGATAATTGCAAAAATGAAGGATAAAATCCCCGATCCCAGAATGCCTCCCACAGCACCTTCCCAGGTCTTTTTTGGACTTAAAACCGGTGTCATTTTATGCCTTCCTAAGAGAAGTCCTGTGCAGTAGGCACAGGTATCCGCTCCCCAGCTGGATAAAAACACCAGCCAGACCAGAATCTTCCCATGGGGAAGACTCCTACACAGATAAATATACGATAAAAGAATTCCCGCGTAGGGAAAAACCAAAAAGAACAGTGCAATCTCCCGAATATCCGCCTTGGGATAGCTTAATACATAATAGAATCCCAAAAGAAAAAGATAAGAAAGAAGCAAAAAGAAAGAAATAGGAAGGTGCAAAAATAAGGCTGAATAGTAAAGAACAACAAAAAAATAAGACAAGAAAGAAATCCCCTTCTTATCCAAGGAAAAGCAATGCAACAATTCATAAGAGGCAAAGAGGGATAAAAACAAGCAAAAAAACAAGACCGGAAAACCTCCCAGAGGAAGAATTCCAAATAACAGTAAAAGCAGAGCAATACCGCTAATCAGCCTTGTCAGAAAAGAACTCAACTTGTGTTCATTTTGTCCCTTACTTTGTTCCGTCCTATTTTCCTTTTGTTCTACCATATACTACCCTTTACTATAATTTCTATAATCCCTAAACAATTTTCAAAGTTATTCTTCCTTACACTCCTAGCTTCATGGAATAAAAGTTCCTGTGAAAGAAAGACAAATTGTTTATGCTTTCCGTCCACCAAAGCGCCGTTCCCTCTTCTGATAGGAGGAAATGGCCTTTTCCAGCTCTTCCAAGTTAAAATCCGGCCAGTATACCGAGCTTATATAATACTCTGCATAAGCGGACTGCCACAGGAGGAAGTTGGAGGTACGAAACTCTCCGGAGGTGCGAATCACTAAATCCGGATCCGGCGTTCCTGCAGTATCCAGATACTTCGAGAACTCTTCTTCCGTAAGGTGAGAAAGCTTTTCTGTGAGCTCTGAAGGAGGGCTTTCCAACGCTATTCTGTGAATCGCCCTGATTATCTCATCTCTTCCCCCATAATTTACGGCGAAGCTGAAGAGCATACCGGTATTTGCCTTGGTGCTCTCTTCCAGCTCGGCAATTCCCTTTTGAATGTCTTCCGGAAAACGGCTTCTTTCTCCTATCATTTTCGCTCGAACATTGTTGGCATTGGCTACGGTAATTAACTTTTTCATATAGAAACGAAAGAGCTGCATCAAAGCTCCCACTTCTTCCTCGGAACGTTTCCAGTTTTCCGTAGAAAAGCCGTAAACTGTTAAATACTCTATGCCAAGCCTTGCACAGTCTTCCACGGTTTGTTCCAGGGTCTCACAACCCTTTTTATGTCCTAAAGCCCTTGGTAACGCATGAGAAGCCGCCCAACGACCATTGCCATCCAAGATGATGGCAATGTGCCTTGGAAGGCTTCTTTGCTCTTGATTATTTTGAAAAATCATACAGTCATTAATTCCTTATTCTTAGCCTCAACAGACTTGTCAATTTTCTCAATCATATGGTCTGTAAGCTCCTGAATATCCTTGGTTTGTCTGCTCAGGTCATCCTCGGTGATTTCCGCATTCTTTTCCAGCTTCTTCGCTAAATCCATAGCATCTCTACGAATATTTCGAATGGCAATCTTAGCGGCCTCTCCCTTTTTCTTTACATCCTTGGTTAATTCTTTACGTCTCTCCTCGGTAAGCTCCGGAAAAACCAGACGAATTACCTGTCCGTCATTGGTAGGATTGATTCCCAGTTCAGACATATTGATTGCTTTTTCAATTTCCTTCATAACAGACTTATCCCAAGGCTGAATCTGAAGAATTCTCGCCTCCGGTACAGATACGTTTCCTACCTGCTGAATCGGGGTGGGTGTACCATAGTAATCCACCATAATACGGTCTAAAACGTGGGGGTTGGCTCTTCCTGCACGAATAGTTCCCAGCTCACTCATCAGGTTATCGTGAGTCTTGTGCATCTTCTCAATGTAAATGGTAAATTGATCATCCATCTTTCTTTCCTCCGGCTCTTCTTATCTTGTATACTAAAGCTTCATTTCATGGAACAAAGCTTTATTCATAACGAGTATCGCTCGCAAAGCGTGCGATATCTCGTTTATAGGACAATGATTCTTTTTGAATATCAATCCGCTGTAACTCTGGTTCCTCTATGCTCTCCCAAAAGAGCCTTGGCAATACCGTCTTCCTCTTCTAAAGAAAATACGGACAAAGGAAGTCTGTTTTCCAAGCAAAGAATGGATGCGGACAGGTCAATTACCTGCAGTTTTTTCTCCACTACCTCATCAATGCTTAAGCTTTCATATTTCTTTGCATCCGGGAACTTTTTGGGATCCTTATCATAAACGCCGTCAATGGCCTTAGCCAAAAGAATCTCCTTACATTCCAATTCCAATGCCCGAAGCACTACTCCGGTATCCGTAGAAAAGAAGGGATGTCCCGTACCTCCGGCGCAAAATACCACCTGTCCTTTTTTCAAAGCCTTCACCGCCTTATCCTTGGAAAAAAGCTCAGCCATATCTCCTACGGCAATGGAGGACATAATCTTTGTTTTCAATCCGCTGATACGGAAAATTTCAGAAACATAAATACAGTTCATCATGGTGGCTAAAATTCCCACCTGATCTGCTTTGTAGCGGTCCACCTGCTCCGACTGTCTTCCTCTCCAGAAATTGCCTCCGCCAATCACAATGGCAACTTCCACACCTTGGCTTACGGCTTCCTTCACCTGCTTGGCAACGGCAAAAATCACATCATCGGAAAATCCGAAGTGCTTTTCCCCTGCCAGGGCTTCTCCGGAAAGCTTTAACATCACTCTTCTATTTGGCATACTAACCTCCCTTTTGACTTTCCCTAGTTTACCATACAAAAAAAGCCTCGGCAATTCTTCCGAGGCTTTTTCCTGTAAAAATAAACTTTACGAATGATTCCTTAATTATTCCTTTGTAGCATGCATGAAATACCAGAAACCGTTTGGATGATGCCATACATTCTTTAAATTCTCTTTCTGTAACCAGGTATCATTGTAGTAGGCAATAGGAGCAATAGCGGCATCCTTAAGAGCTAACTGCTCTGCCTCATGCATAGCATCATAGTAAGCTGCCTTGTCGGTAAGGGTCTTTGCCTTATCCATAATGGAGTCATATTCCGTGCTGGAATACTTACCGTCGTTGTTTCCGTTTGTTGTTACCAAAAGATTTAACATATTGGCAGGATCATCCCAGTCATAAAGCCATCCCTGTCTTGCAATGTCAAAGTTTCCGGAACGACGGTCCGCAGTGAAGCTTGCCCACTCCAAAATGCTGATAGAGCAATTTAATCCAAGCTCCTTTTTCCATACATCCTGAGCATACTCCGCTACCGGCTTATGATAATCCGTATCATTGGTGGAATAGGTAAATGCAGGGAAGCCCTCTCCGTTGGGGTAACCTGCCTCAGCCAAAAGCTCCTTTGCCTTTGCAAGCTGTGCGTCATAACCCTTTAAATCAAAAGCATTGCCATACTTTTCCTCGGTAACCTTCTCAAAGGAACTTCCTTCCTCCGCATCGGAAACACCGGTTCCCACGAAGTTGGTTGCCGGACTGTAAAGCCCCTGCATAATGCTGTTGGCAATATAATCACGATCCAATGCCAAGGATAATGCTGCTCTCACCTTAGGATTGTTGAAAGGCTCCTTATTGCAGTTGAAAATCATAAAATAGGTTCCGCGCAGGGGATCAATATGATAATCCGCTGTCTTTTGAACACTCTCTAACTCCTCCTTGGGGAAATCTCTGGAAAAATCCAGGTCTCCCTGATTGTAAGCGGTATAAGCTGCATTGGAGTCCTTTACCAAAAGCCAGTTAATGGTTTCAAAGGTAACGTTATCCTTATCCCAGTAATTCGGGTTCTTGGTCAAAACATACTGCTCATCCTGGGTATAGGCGGATACATAGTATGGACCGTTGGAAACGTAAGTCTCGGCAGTGTTGGTCCAAGCGTCTCCGTTTGCTTCAATGGTAGCCTCCTGTACCGGAACCATTACCGCAAAAGCACAGATTTGCTCGAAATAGCTACAGGGATAGGCAAGATGGATAACAAAGGTCTTATCATCCGGTGCTTCTATTCCCAAAGCATCCAGATTGCCTGCAGAGGCCTCCTTATAGCCCTTCACCATGCCCAAAAGCTCTTCCGCATAGGGCGCTGCAGTGGCAGGATCGGCTACTCTCTTCCAAGAATAAAGAAAATCCTTAGCGGTTAAATCAGTACCGTCAGACCACTTTAAGCCATCCCGTAAATGGAAGGTATAAGTTAATCCGTCATCACTCTTCTCATAGCTTTCCGCCTGAGCGGGAACGATGTTTCCGTCCTTATCATAGCGTAAAAGTCCTTCAAAGGTGTGGTTAATCATGTTTGCCGCTTCTCTGGCATTGTTTAATGCAGGATCAATTGTCTCTTGGGGTGGTCCGATTTCCACGTTTAATACGGATTTATCGGAAGCCTCTGCTCCCTCCGCCTTTGTTGCATCACTTCCCTGCTTTCCGTTGTCTGCTGATTTTTGTCCTCCGCAAGCCGCCAAGGATACAGCTACAGCCATGGAAAGTCCCAGAAAAATTTTTTTCTTCATTACTCCTCCTCTTCAATGAAACGAAGCGTTTCGAAAAACTCGAAACAATCGTTAAGTTAAAAACCTTTGAGATTCTACCATAGAAAAACGGTCAGGACAATGCCCGACCGTTTTTCTTTTATATACTTTTTAAATTTCTTTTAAGCTTTCTTACCATACATAAACAGGAAATATCCCGTTGGGGTATGCCAAACATTGCTTAAGTTTGGCTTCTCCAGATAAAACTCCGTGTAGTAAGCCACAGGGCAAGCGCCATAGTCCTTTAACAGAACCTGCTCCGCCTGATGCAGATAATCATAGTGCTCCTCTACATTTGCAGTCTTTCTCGCCTTGTCCACCAAAGCATCAAAATCCGGATTGCTGTACTTACCGTCATTGTTACCGTTTCCGGTTTCAAAGAGGTTAATCATATTGGAAGGATCGTTGTAATCCATTACCCAACCGTTTCTTGCCACATCATAGTTTCCGGAACGGCGATTTGCGGTTACAGTCTTCCACTCCTGGATATCGATGTTCATGGTCAGTCCCAACTGCCCCCAAGCATTTTGCAGGTACTCTGCTACAGGCTTATGGTAGCTGGCATCATTGGTCAGGTAGGAAAATGTCGGGAATCCCTGTCCGTTTGGGTAGCCTGCTTCAGCCAGTAATTCCTTGGCTTTTGCAAGGTTCTCTTCGTATTTACTGTTATCAAAGAAATTACCGTACTTTTCTTTGGTCACCTCTTCAAAGGAGGAGTTCTCCCCGGCATCACTAATTCCGGGACCAACCAGATTGTTTGCGGGAGTATAGGTTCCCTGCATAATGGTATTGGCCACATAATCTCTATCCACTGCTAAGGAAAGAGCCTCTCTTACCTTAGGATCGTTAAAGGGAGCCTTCTGGATATTAAAGCTGATATAATAGGTACCCATCATCGGATCCAAGTGAAATTCCTCATTTCCCTTAAGACTTGGAATCTCCTCGGAAGGAAGGGTTTTTGCCAAATCCAATTCTCCCTGATTGTAAGCGGTATAAACAGAGTTTCCATCTTCAATCAGATGCCAAACAATCTTATCAAAGGTGATATTATCCTTGTCATAATAATACGGATTCTTCTCATAAACGATTCTATCCCCATCCACATATTCCGTCATGCGATAAGGTCCGCTGCTGACATAAGTTTCCGGCTTTGTTGCCCAGGCATCTCCATTTTCTTCTACCGTCTTTTTCTGTACGGGAGCTGTAGAAACAAATGCTGCAATCTGATCAAAGAAGGTGCAGGGGCTACTTAGCTTTACCACAAAGGTATCTTTATCCGGAGCGGAAACCTGTAAAGCATCCAGATCCCCGTTGGAAGCCTCTTCATAACCTGCCACCACACTTAGTAAATCATATCCGTAGGGAGCTGCCAAGGCGGGATCTGCCAAGCGCTTCCAGCTATATACGAAGTCCTCCGCCGTTAAATCCGTTCCGTCAGACCACTTTAAGTCGGGACGAAGATGAAAAGTCCAAGTAAGTCCGTCATCGGAATGTTCCCATTTTTCCGCAAGTCCGGGCACAACATCGGAATTCTTATCAATGCTGAGTAATCCGGTAAAGGCATGCAGAATATAGGTGGCTCCATCAGATGCAGAGTTTAAAGCAGGATCCATGGTTTCCGGAGAGGAACCAACCTGAACATTAAGTTCTCCACCTGCGGAAGCTTCAGAAGCCTCAGCAGCCTGACTGCCGCTCTCTCCCTTTGCAGATTCCTGTTTGCTCTTATCGGCTCCACCACAGGATACCAAAAAGGCCAAACTCAAGGCCGCAATGGGAAGTAGGTACTTTGCTTTTCTCATAAAATTCTCCCTTCTAAAAAATTGGTCATAGTGTCTATATAGGAAGGAGCCTATTCGTTGCTCATAAGCTTTCGAATCACTCCTAAACCTCATGTATTGCAACAGGATTAAACACCCCACCTTACTGTTATTCCTATTATGACAGTATGGCTTTATCTCTTAATTCACCCTGTCTAAATGATGACAGGCTGCAAAATGTCCGCTTTCCACCTCTTTAAATTCCGGCTTCTTCTCCGCACATAAACCGTCTGCATAGGGACAACGGGTGCGGAAGGGACAACCTGATGGCGGATTTACCGGGGATGGGACATCTCCGGATAAGATAATTCTATGGGATGCTCTGGCCACCTTTGGATCTGCAATGGGAACCGCAGAAATTAAGGACTTGGTATAAGGATGCAGTGAATGGAAGGTGATGGTATCACTATCCGCCAGCTCCACCAAATGCCCCAGATACATTACCCCGATTCTGGAGGAAATATGATTTACGATAGATAAATCATGGGCGATGAAGAGATAGGTCAATCCCAGCTCCTCTTGCAAATCCTCAAACATATTCACCACCTGAGCCTGGATGGACACGTCCAAAGCAGAAACCGGCTCATCACAAACGATAAATTCAGGATCCACTGCCAGGGCTCTGGCAATGCCGATTCTTTGCCGCTGTCCTCCGGAGAACTCGTGAGGATAACGGTTGGCATGCTCCGAGTTCAGACCTACTGTAGAAAGCAGAGAAAGAATTTTTTCTCTACGCTCCGCCTTTGACTTACAAAGCTTATGAATATCTATAGCCTCCCCAACAATATCCTCTACAGTCATTCTGGGATCCAAAGATGCGTAAGGGTCTTGGAAAACAATCTGCATCTTCCTTCTGTAGGGAAGCATATTCTTCTTGATTTTCTTTTCCGCATCAAAGATGACTTCTCCGCCATAAGTGATACTTCCGCCGGTAGGCTCTGTTAAACGAAGGATAGAACGGCCTGTTGTAGTTTTGCCGCAGCCGGACTCTCCTACCAGACCAAAGGTTTCTCCCTTATTGATAAAGAAGGAAACATCATCCACAGCCTTAACCACCTTATTGCTTCCTGCCACAGGAAAATACTGCTTTAAGTGACTTACCTCTAATAAACGCTCCGGCATTTATGCTTCCCCCCTTTCCTTCAAAAAGTCTTCCTTCTGTTGCATAAAACATCTGGCATAATGCACACCCTCATACTGATTCTTCTCCGGCTTATGGGTTAGACAAAGCTTCATACAGTTACTGCATCTTGGCGCAAAGCCGCAACCCTTTGGGGGATTCAGAAGATCCACCGGCTGTCCTTCGATAGGTACCAGCTTGGAATAATCATGCTCATGGAACTTGGGAATGGAACGCAGCAGTCCCTTGGTGTATTCATGCTTCGGATTATAGAAAATATCATCCGTTGTCCCGTATTCCACGATTTCTCCGGCATACATTACTGCAATATAATCGCACATGGAGGCCACAACCCCTAAGTCATGGGTAATCATAATAATTCCCATGCCCAATTTCTGCTTTAACTCCTGCATCAGCTCTAAAATCTGTGCCTGAATGGTTACGTCCAAGGCCGTAGTAGGCTCATCCGCAATTAAAAGCTTGGGTTCACAGGCTAAGGCAATGGCAATCATTACTCTTTGCCGCATACCTCCTGAAAGCTCATGGGGATACTGCTTTAATCGCTTCTCCGGCTCATTGATACCAACCAATTCCAAAAGCTCCTTGGCTCTCGCCATAGCCGCTCTTCCCTTTTTATCCGTATGAAGGGAAACCGCTTCCGCAATCTGATTTCCAACAGTCCATACCGGATTCAAAGAGGTCATAGGATCCTGGAAAATAATGCTGACCTCATTTCCCCGAATCTTCCGAAGCTCCTTTTCACTCATTTCATGGATTTTATGGCCATTAAACTCTACCGAGCCTCCCACAATCTTACCATTCTGGGCGGTAAGTCCCATAATGGAGTAGGCGGTAACGGATTTTCCGGAACCGGATTCTCCAACAATTCCTAAAACTTCTCCCTCGCGCATTTGCAGGGTAACGTTATTTAAAGCCTTTACCTCTCCTGCCGGAGTAAAGAAGGATAAACGCTCTTCTTGAATATCCACAAGATATTGACCGGACATATTTTCCTCCTTACTGCTGTTTCAATTTCGGGTCAAAGGCATCACGCAGGCCATCTCCCAAAAGGTTAAAGCTTAAAATGATAATAAAAATCAAGAAAGCCGGGGCAAAAAGTTTTTCCGGATAGGTTTGGAATCCGTTTAAAGCGGCACTGGCCAAAGATCCCAAAGATGGCATCGGTGCCTGTACACCCAGTCCTAAAAAGGAAAGGAAGGACTCGGTAAAAATGGAACTGGGAATCTGTAAGGTAGTGGTTACAATCAGGGTACCGATACAGTTCACAATCAAATGCTTAAAGATAATACGACCGGATCCTGCACCCAAAGCCTTTGCCGCGGTAACATACTCACTCTGCTTTAAAACCATAATCTGAGAACGGACGATTCTGGCCATTCCCACCCAGTACAGCAAAGCAAATACGATAAACATGGAAATCATATTGGAGCCAAGCTTTTGCATCCAGGCAAAGCCCGGTTTGCTGGCCAATGCTTCCAGAGGGAACTTCAAGGTCTGGGCCAAAAGAATAATAATCAGTACGTCGGGAACCGTGTAGATAATATCCACAATACGCATCATGATCATATCCACTAATCCGCCGAAGTATCCGGCGATTGCCCCAAATATGGAGCCAATGACCAGGATCAAAACGGAAGCCACAAGACCTACCGTCATGGAGACTCTTCCTCCTACCAGTACACGAATCATATAGTCACGACCATTTTGATCCGTTCCCAAAAGATGCGGAAAAACCTTTTCCCCTGCATCAATTTGCTTCTGCTCCGTCTTTGAGTACTGCATGGGAGCCAAACGCTCCGAGCCCTTCATCTGCTGTTCATACTTATAGGGATAAACGCCGGGTATCAGAAAGCAGCAAATAGTAATCAAAAAAACAATAAACAGGGCACTCATGGCAATTTTATTTTTCCGGAAACGATGCAAGCCGTCCTTCCAGAAGCTTACGGATTCTCTCATAAAGACCAGAGACTCCTTATCCTCCACAGAAGCCGGAGTAAAATCTTCCAAGCTCCACTGAAGGCTCAAGGGATTATTCTTTATTTCTTCCATTTTATTCTCCTTACTTTAATTTAATTCTCGGATCCACAATCGCATAAGCAATATCCACGAAAAGGTTCATGATAATAATAAATACCGCCAGGAAAATGGTGGTTCCCATAATCATGGGATAATCTCGGCTGGTAATAGAGCTTACGAACTCCGAACCAAGTCCCGGAATATTGAAAATCTTTTCAATGATGAAAGAACCGGTCATTAAAGCGGCAAGCAAGGGTCCAAGATAAGTAATTACCGGTAAGATTGCATTTCGTAAGGCATGCTTGAAAATTGCTTTAAAAGTTGTAACCCCCTTGGCCTTTGCGGTTCTCATATAATCCTGCCCCATAACATCCAGCATGGAAGAACGCATCAATCGTGCCATATAGAAGGTGGGATATAAAGCCAAGGCCACCACCGGCATAATATAGCTTTGGGCATCCTTTAAGCCAAGAGAAGGTAGCCATTTTAACTTCGTGGTGAAGATATAAATTAAAATCGTAGAGGACAGAAAGGAAGGAATGGCTATTCCTGCAGTGGATAAAACCACCAAAAGGTTATCAATAAACTTTCCTCTGTTAAATGCGGCTACAGCCCCTAAAGGAATTCCGGTGCAAACTGCAAGGATTAGGGCAAGTCCTCCCACCTTCGCGGAAACCGGAAACTTTGTCCCGATAATCTGGGATACCGTTCTTCCCCTCTTCTTAATGGATAAACCGAAGTCTCCCTTTAAAATGCCGGTCATATAGGTGGTGTATTGCTGAAATAAGGGCTTATCCAAACCATATTTCGCCTCCATAGCAGCCTGGGCCTGAGGCGTTACTGCCTTCTCGGACAAGAACGGCCCTCCCGGAACCATATTCATAACAAAAAATGTTAATGTTGCTACCAAAAAGGCTGTAATTAAGGACATAATCGCCCTTTTTAAAATATACTTTGGCATAGCGCCCTCCTTCTTTAATGAATTTACAGAGAAATATACACGATATGCCCCGGACTTTCAAGACACAATAAAATGAATTTTGGGCATCAGATTGCATTTTTTTTAGACAATTCTTGGAATCTTTCTTTTTATCAATAAATTTTTTAATTTTATCAAAAGACACAACCAAATAAAGACTCTATTTTGTGTCTTTAATATCGCATAAACTCATCATTTTTATTCGCACTAATGAATAAAAATGAATTTATAATCTTAACGAGTATTACCCGCCCGGTGTGCAATATCTGCTTTAGAGCAAAAAAAGAGAAGGGACTGTAAAAAATCAAAACAAGAAAACTATTTTGATTTTTACAGTCCCATCTCCGTATAGGATAAAAAACTCTATGGTAGAAAAATATCTTATTCACTTTCTCCCGGCATCAGCCAGCCCTTTTGACTGGTATGCAGAAGCTCTTCCGCTCTTTCAGATAGGGGTTTCTCCAGATAATCCTGGTAAACCAGCTTGATAGAAGGATTCTCATGACAGAAACGAAGGGTTCCTTCCCGATCCTGCTTATAGAGAACCGGTGCACGATGGGCAGCCATTTCCTTCTGATCATGAATCGGCTGGCCACCACCGCCTACACAACCTCCCGGGCAGGCCATGACTTCTACAAAGTCATAATGCACCTGTCCCTTCTTTAGAGCTGTTAAAAGGCGATCTGCATTGGCCAATCCGTTAACTACGGCAATCTTTAGCTTATTGCCGGCAATATCAAAGGAGGATTCTTTCCAGCCGTCCATTCCTCTTACATCCTTGAAAGCGTCCGGATTCGGATTCTCTCCTGTTGCCAGATAATATGCGGAACGTAAAGCCGCCTCCATAACACCGCCGGTTGCACCGAAAATATTACCTGCACCGGAGCCCAGTCCTAAAGGCATATCCAGCTCTACATCCTTCATCTTCTTGGGTGAAATATGCATAGCCCGAATCAATCGATTCACCTCTCTTGTGGTTAAAGCTACATCTACATCAAAATTGCCTTCGCTGTCCGTCATATTGGGATAGGAGCATTCCGCTTTTTTCGCAAGACAAGGCATGATGCTGACAGAGAAGATTTTCTTAGGGCTTACCTTTAAAATATCCGCATAATAGCTCTTGGCAATAGCACCGAACATCTGCTGGGGAGACTTGGAGGTAGAAACCTGCGGAATATACTCGGGATAATGACTCTTAATAAATCTAACCCAACCCGGACAGCAGCTGGTAAACATAGGGAAGTCCCCTTCCTGATGGGTTAACTTATGTAAGAACTCGGAAGCTTCCTCCATAATGGTTAAATCCGCTGCAAAGTCGGTATCGAATACATAGTCAAATCCCATTTCCTTTAAGCAGCTGGCCAGTCTCTGCACAGAGGCTTCTTCCGCATCCAAGCCGAATTCCTCTCCCCATGCCGTACGAATGGATGGGGCGATCTGTGCCAGTACAATGGTCTCCGGATCATCTAAAGCATCCAAAACCTTATCCGTATCATCTCTTTCTCTAAGAGCACCTACAGGACAATGGGTAATACACTGTCCGCAAAGAGAACAGGGGGAATCCTCCAAACGATAGAAATCCCGAACATCTACCGTACTCTTTCCGCCACTGTTGATAACATCCCAAACATGGGTAGCCTGAATCTTATCGCAGACCTGAATACAACGCATACACTTAATACATTTGTCATATTCTCGAATCAAGGGGAAGCTTTTGGATCCCTTTTGCTTCGGTAAATCCTTAGGAAAGCTTTCTCCCATAATATTTAAGTCATTGGCAACGTGCTGTAACGCACAGTTCCCGGAACGAACACAGGTGGTGCAGGTAACATTGTGCTGAGATAAAATCAGCTCTACGTTACATTTTCTGGCCTCTCTTGCCTTTTTGGAATTGGTATGCACTACCATTCCCTCCAGCACAGGGCTGTTACAAGCGGCATGGAGTCTCTGGTCTCCTTCCACCTCTACAACGCAGACACGGCAAGCACCAATTTCATTTAAGCCTTTGAAGTAGCAGAGGGTAGGGATATAAACGCCAATTTCCTTAGCCGCTTCCAGGATGGTGGTATGCTCCGGAACACATACTTTTTTTCCATCGATTGTACAATTTACCATTTGCATTCTCTGCCTCCCTTAAAGATACCATAACCAAAGTGATCACAGTGAAGACATCTGCCCGACTCTTGGCAAGCCTCTTCATCTGTCATGCCGTACTCCATAAGCTTAAAGTCCTTAACCCGCTCATCGGCAGGACGCTCTTTCATATTGACACGGCCGGTAGGTGCATTGTCATCGAAACGAACCGGTGGAAGTTCGATTTCAGAGGTAATCTCATGGCAGTAGCCAAGGTACTCATCGATGTTAGCCGCAGCAGTCTTTCCTGCAGCAATCGCACGAATTACGGTTGCAGGACCGGTTACACAGTCTCCTCCTGCAAAAATGCCGTCAACATCCTTCAGTGCAGAGGTATCTAAGGCATTAATTCTTCCGGATTCAATAGGAATTTCCTGATATTCCTCGAACTTACGGAAGTCGATACCCTGACCGATGGCTACCAGAACCAGATCTGCCTTAAGCTCTACTTCAGGTGCCTGAGAATCCTTGGGGGAAGGTCTTCCATAACGTACTCCTCCAATAATCTGGGGCTTAAGCACCAGACCCTTACAATGTCCATTCTCATCCTTCTCAATGCGAACCGGGGAATGAAGCTCTACGATATCGCAACCGTCTGCGATTGCGCCCTCTACCTCTTCCGGTAGAGCGGTCATATCTACTCTACGTCTTCTGTAGGCAATCTTTACGGTCTTTGCTCCCAGACGAATTGCGGAACGCGCCACGTCCATAGCCACGTTTCCTCCGCCCACTACAATGACATTCAAGCCGCTAAAATCGGGATAATCATCATCTCCAATATTTCTAAGCATCTCTACAGCGGAAATTACGCCCTGAGCATCTTCTCCCGGAATACCCAGCTTCTTATCTGTGTGGGCACCGATAGATACGTAAACCGCATCATACTGCTTTCTTAAATCCTTTAAGCTGATATCATGTCCGATGGAGACATCCGTCTTAACCTGGAAGCCGGCCTTCTTTAAGCCGTCAATTTCGTGATCCAGGATTTCTCTGGGAAGTCTATAAGCCGGAATTCCATAACGGAGCATTCCTCCCAGCTGCTTTCTCTGCTCATATACCATAACATCATGTCCCATAATGCTAAGGTAATAAGCAGCACTTAAGCCGGAGGGACCGCCACCTACGATAGCAATCTTCTTTCCGGTCTTATCCATAATCTTCGGTGCGGGAATCTCTCCCTCATGCTCCACCGCATAGCGCTTAAGTCCACGAATATTAATCGCCTTATCCACCATGGTTCTTCTGCAACGAAGCTCACAGGGATGCTCGCAGATTAAACCGCAGGCAGCAGGGAAGGGATTATCCTTTCGAATCAACTGTACCGCATCTCCGTAACGACCTTCATGAATCAAAGAAACATATCCGGGAACGTCTACATGGGCAGGACAAAGGGATACGCAAGGAACCGGCTGGCTTAGCTTGGCAAAACAACGTCCATGCTGTACATGCTCCGCATAGTCCTCGTAGAAACCGCGGATTCCTCTAAGCACCATCTTCGCCGCTTCAAATCCGATGGCGCAATCTGCAGAGTTATAGATTCCTTCTGCAGTTTTCTCAATGGTCTTTAAAGTATCCATATCCGCAGAACCGTCCAATACGGATTCAATCAGACCTTCCAACTGTCCAAGTCCCACTCTACAGGGAGTACACTTTCCACAGGATTGGGAATGACATACATGAACAAAAGCCTCCGCCAAGTCAACAGGACAAAGACCAGGCTGGGACGCCTGAATTCTTCGCTCTATGTCTCGGTAAAGGCCTTCTACGGTTTTTTGGGCTTCATTTTCAGTTACAATTATTAACCTGCTCATTTTTTCTCCTTTGCCAAGACGCTATTGCGTCTTGCTATAGACTCTTCCATCCCTAGCTTAGGGTTCATACTCGCAGTATAACACAAAAAACTTTTTCTTTCTGTTTAAAAAAAGAATTAATTTTTTGTGCAGAGTGCATAATAGACAAAAAATTAACAGGTCGTTTTTTTGTTAGTATACACTAACAATTATAAAAAAAGAAAAAACCGTCAAGGACTTATTTTATCTTTCAATAAGTATTTCCCCGACAGTTTTTTCTAAATTATGTATCCGATAAACAATATAGGATAGCTCTATTGTACTGATTCCCTTTACGCATCCGACGTTTAGGAATGGAATAATTTTTTATTTTGATACTGTGGCTCACAGCTTAAACGAATTCCCAATTTTCCAAGGGTTTTCTCATCAATCTGAGAAAGAATCACCGTGGAATGCATTTCACACTGATTGAGCTGTGCCAGCTGCTCCATACACTTCTCCGCATTTTCATCCGTATTGGCGGAAATTGTTAAAGCAATCAAAATCTCATCGGTATGAAGTCTTGGATTATGATTTCCCAGATGCTCCACCTTTAAATGCTGAATAGGCTCGATGATTTCCGGAGAAATCACCTTTAAATCATCCGGAAGTCCCGCACATTTTTTCAATGCATTAAGCAGCATGGCTGCACAAGCTCCCAATAAAGGAGTGGTCTTTCCGGTAACAATACTGCCATCCGGAAGAGAAATTGCGGCAGCGGGGCCATTGGTCAGTTCCGCCTTTTGTTTTGCAGCAGCAACAACGGGACGATCCGCAATACTGATATTGGCTTTCTCCATTAAAAGCTCTTCCTTCTCCACTATATCGGAAGAAATGCTTCCCTTTCTTTTTTCTACCAAAGCCGCGTAATATCTTCGGATAATTTCCTGTTGAGAGGCCTTACAAACCGCGTCCTCATCGATAATACAGTTTCCGGCCATATTGACTCCCATATCCGTAGGTGACTGGTAGGGAGAGCTTCCGTAAATTTTATTAAACATGGCCTTTAAGACCGGAAAGACCTCCACATCACGATTATAGTTTACGGTGCTTACACCGTAAGCCTCCAAATGATATGGGTCAATCATATTGATATCATTTAAATCTGCTGTAGCAGCTTCATAGGCCAGGTTTACAGGGTGCTGCAAGGGAATATTCCAAATCGGGAAGGTCTCAAACTTGGCATATCCTGCATTTACCCCATGCTTATGCTCTTGATAAAGCTGAGAAAGACAAACGGCCATCTTTCCTGACCCCGGTCCCGGTGCTGTTACCACAATCAAGGAGCGGGAGGTTTCAATATAATCATTTTTTCCGAAGCCCTCGTCACTGATAATCAGGGGAACATTGGAGGGATAGGAAGGAATGGAATAGTGGCGATAGACCTTTATTCCCAGGGACTCAAGCTTACGCTGATAAGCAATAGCGCTTTCCTGACCGGTAAAACGAGTTAAAACCACGGAACCCACATAAAGGCCATATCCCCGGAAGGCGTCAATTAAACGAAGCACATCCATATCATAGGTAATGCCCAAATCGCCTCTGACCTTATTCTTCTCTATATCACCGGCATGGATAGCAATCACGATTTCCGCATCATCCTTAAGCTCTCCCAGCATCCGAATCTTACTGTCCGGATGAAATCCGGGCAATACTCTGCTGGCATGATAGTCGTCAAAGAGTTTTCCGCCAAATTCCAGATATAGCTTCCCGCCGAACTTCGCAATTCTTTCCTTGATATGCTCTGACTGGGTTTTTAAATACTGCTCATTATCAAAACCGATCTTGTCCATCTTTCCCTCCTATTTTTTTACTAAACTGCCACATTTTTAAAAAAGCTCTTTTCGGAAGATTCATTTTGCATGAAATCCACTCCAAATCCCCTACAACAAAAAAGCTATTATACTGCTTTTTGAAATTTTTGCATCTGTTTTTTTATTCTTTATTCCAGAAATAAATCCATATTCTTTTTTTGGTGTTCCACCTCTTTGGAAAAGAATACCGCTACCCTGAAAAAGGCCTTTTCCTCCCCATAGAAGAAAAGCTTTTTTTCCTCTTCCTTTGCATAATATTGTAAGAGCGAATCCGTATAAACCATCCAAAGAATACACTTTCTGATAAGATGAAATAAAGGCAAAATGGATTTTTTCTTTAACCCTGTCATTAAGTAGCGAAACGTGTAATATCTGCAAAACTCTTCCAAATATAGCTTTTCTCTTTCTCTGTAAAAGCTTTGCATTTTATTCTGCAAATCCTTTTCCGCCCTATGAAAAATGGTCTGAAAACTCTTCCACAATTCGCCTCTCCCTTGAATTTCCTCATTCATTTTGCAATATTCTCTAAAGCTTTCCTCTGAAAAAAACGGCTCCGTTAATCCGTTTTCCAAGGCTTCCAATTCTTTACAATATGGAAAAGCTGTATTTTCATAAAACAAAATCTCTTCTCCCTGTAAAAATACCGTTTTCAGCTCCGCAAAAAATCCATGAATATCCTTAGGAAAGTCGGGTAAGGCCTCCCAAAGACTTTGTCGAAAAGCCAAAAGAGAAACCAGGTTTTCATTCTGTCCGTTACGGTCAAAGTTATTTTCCGGCATATCCTCCTCTTCGGAAATTCTTTCATCCTCCACCTCTTCCCTAATCAGTTCCCCTTTCCAGGACAGAATAGCCTTAGCTGCCTCTTCACAGGATAAATGCAGATCCAGCTGCATATAAGGATGAACAATATATTCCTTTCTGGGATAAGCATCGCAGACCTTGGAAAGCTCCTCTTCTCCCCTTTCTCTCTGAATTTCACAAAGACCATCCTCCTGAAGAAATGGACATCTTCCATCCTTCTCCACCTCAAAATAAAATTCGCCGTCCTTTTTATGGAGCTTCTTGCTAAGTTTCTCTCCTAAAGCACCGCCCATTTTTTGATATTTTTCCGCAGTATCAAAATCAATGTCAATTAACCAGTCTTTGCAACAGCTGTCTTTACAAGCCTTCCCTATACAGGCAAAATCCGGATAAAAAAGAGGATACTCTAAAAGCATAGGCTTAATCCCTCCCTTACCTGAAAATGGCTTTCTGCAAAAAAGCGATATTTGGCCGCCTTGTATTCCGCCAAATTTTTAGCCTTTCGAATCTCCTTTAAGCCCTTATCTCCGCCCCGGTAGGACTTGGCAAAATAACTCCAAAATTCTTTGTACTTTGCCAATATATTTCTTTCTCCTTGAATTTCTTTGGCAAAATTCTCTTCCACCAAACTGAGAAAGTCCTTAAACTCTCCTTCCTCCAAAACCTTTCCGCCTCGAGCCTCCCGAAAAAGAGCCGGATTGGACAGGAGCCCTCGTCCGCACATTATCCCCTGAATCCGGGGAAACTTTTCCTGTAGAAACAAAATATCCTCCCCTGTTTCCACATCTCCGTTATATACAAGGGGAAGCTTAGAGCATTTACAAATATTTTGAAAACAAGATAAATTCACTCGGCCGGAATAATACTGCTTTTGGGTTCTGGGATGAACGATGATTTCCGAAAAAGGAAAATGATTGAATACCGCAAAAAGCTCTTCCCATTCTCCTTCTGTATTTAAACCTATTCTTGTCTTTATGGAGACCTTCATTTTCGAATTCTTCAGCAAGGAAAAAAGCTCTTGAAAGAAGTCTTCCAATACCATTGGATTTCTAAGCATGCCGGAGCCTTTCCCCTTAGCCACCACGGTCCCGCTGGGACAGCCCAGATTTAAATTACACTCTTGATATCCCAACCCCTCAAGATATTCCATAGTCGCATGAACAAACTCCGGACGATTTCCCATAATTTGGGGAATCAGCACTAAGCTATTATTGTTCTCTACTGCACAATCTCGTTCAATTCTTCCGGTATAATGTCCTTCCTCATTGGAAGAAATAAAGGGACTAAAATATCCATCCGTTTCCGGAAATAAAGCTCTATGGGCATTCCTAAGAGGATAGCCTGTAATGGATTCCAATGGGGCAAAATAATACTTCATAATCTCTCCTAAAAATTTCCGGTGAAAAAGGCCAAAAACAGCAGAATAATCAGCATTTGTCCATGTACCATAAGATAATGCAAAAGAAAAAGCTTCAGGTTCACAAGCTTAGCTTTACGTAAGAAAACAATAGCCATAATACTGCTATAGTTTAACGCCAAGGGGTGAATCGTGGATAATATGGAAGCCACAATCAGCTGTCTTCCCTTGGTGCTGAAGGAGGACAACAGTACAGCGGCAGGAAGTCTTGTGAAAATTTCCGACAGAATAAAGCCTCTACCGGTCTCATGGGCAAGAATCCATTCTCCAAACAAGCGGCTAAGCAATGCACTATGATAGGTACTTTCCTTTAACAGCAAAATCAAAAAGAGAAAAAGAAATAGAAAGCCATCCAGCTTTAAGAAAATTCTTCTTCGAAAGATAAGCGTATAAAAGCTAAGAATGGGGAAAAGCAAAAGAATCGGAAGAATTCTTAGATAGGATAAAAAAATAAAAATGGAAAACACAAAAAAATGAAGCAGGGAATTGGTGTCCAATCTGCTTTCCCTGAAATTCCCCTGAAATACGTCATTTTCTTCCTCTTTTAAAATCAGTACATAGGGAAGCAAAAAAATTCCTCCAAAAAGAAAGAAGATAAAGCTAATCCGTAAGAAGGACAGAAAGCTATAGCCATATTCTAAAAACAAATATAGGGAAGAAAGGCTGGTGTAGGGAAAGAGAAAACTTCCGATCTCTCCGGCCAAAACCTGTAGAACCAGAGTATGCACCAAAAGATATTTACAATTTTTTTCTTTTCCCAGGCTGTCCAATGTGATGGGAATCATCACAAACAGACTCAAAGTATCTCCAAAAAAGGTAGAAAATAGAAAGCTAAAGAAAATCAGTCTGCGGGATAAGCCTTTTCTTGTTTTACTGCGGTTTAACTGCTTGTACACCAAATGATGCAAATATTGGCTTTCCATCAAATACACGGACAGAAGCAGAATGGAAAGCATGGAGAAATACTTCTCTACGGGAAAACCCTTTAGAAAAGAGAAATCCGGATACTGAAAAAGGCAGGATAGAAGCACCAATCCTGCCATGATAAGCAATACAATATTTTTGGATTTACGAATGGTAATGCTTTTAATCTTCATTATGATTGATAAAACCCTCGCCATGTACTTCCCGCACATCGGAAATGATAAAGAATGCTTTATCATCCATACTGTAAACCTGGTCCTTCACTCTGGTCACCTCTCTTGGACTCAGCACACAGTACAGCATGGTAATTCCCTGTCTGGTATACATTCCCTTCGCATCAATACCGGTAACGCCTCGTTCCAGCTCTTTCATAATCCATTGAGAAATTTCCTCTCCCTTATTGGAAATAATAGTAACCGCCTTAGCAAAGTGCATACCGTCAATAAAGGAATCACAAAGTTTGGTGAAAACATATACGGATACAATGGCATAGCAGGCCTTGGTTACCCCAAAGAGCTGTAATCCCCAAAGCACTACAGCACCGTCGCAGAACTGTAAAAGCTTCGCAATGGATATATGCTTAAAGCGAGTTTGAATAATCGCAGCCATCAAATCCGTTCCACCGGTAGTGCTGGATGCCGCAAAGACCAAGCCGCAGCCAATTCCCATAAGAATGGCACCAATCACAGAGTCTAAAAATAAATCATCTGCAGGAATCAGAGTATAATCCGGAAGTACATACAAAATAAAGGAGCATAGCATGGTGGCAAATATGGTTCTGGCAATAAATTTCCATCCCTTAGTGAGATATCCAAGACCAAAAAGCGGAATATTAATAACGGTATTACTTAACCACAAGGGCAGACCGAATAAGTGTCGAAGGATAATGGATATACCGGAAACTCCTCCGATAATTAATCCTGCCGGATCATAAATATTTTTGGAGGCAATGGAAATTAATAGGGAGCCTATAATCATATAACAATAGTCCCGAATTAAACGTTTTTTCTTGTTATCCATTTCTCCTCCTTCAATACTATGGATTCCATTCCATAGTTCCTTGCAACATTTTATAAAAATGTCTTAAAACGCCTTAAAAACTTTTATGCTCTTCAAAAACTTTCATACTCTTTAAAGCTCTTTAGGTGCTTCCTAATATTTTAATACTTTTGAAGTTCATCCTCTTTTTGTAAGGTAATAATACTCAGCTTCTCCTTTAGTAAAGGAAGTAAGTCTTCCATCGCCTGCTTTTCAATGGTGATACAGCCGGAGCTCTCCCAGGTATCCGGCGCCTTGATATGTAAGAAAATAGCGGAGCCCCTACCAAATACTACGGGATTTTGATTAAATCCGATGGCCAAAGCCTTTTCATAGCAAATCTTATAGGAATACAATCTTTCCCCGGTAATCTTCGTAGGACTTTCCACCCAGGTATTGTAAGTATTTTTCTCTCCGGACCAATAGGAAGTCCTTTGAATCTGCTTATAAGGAAGCTTTGTATTTACAGAGCTAGGAAAGCCGAAGGCAAAGGAAATGGGATAAGCACCTAAAGGAGTGGTTCCGTCCCCTTCCTTTCTTTCCGTTCCTTCTTTCAAACCGTTTCTGCCATAACCGTTGTATGTTTTCCACTGTAAATAATAGCGATCCTCTCCCTTGTTCCAAAGGCTTAATTCATGGTCCAGCATTACAAGAAGCTGATCTTCCTTTTTTCCTGCCTCTGTTTGGAATAGTTTTTTGCCAATCCGAATCTCCGTATCGTTATTGGACGTGGAAGTTTGGGATTCCAGTTTTTTCTGATAAAGCTCCCCCGGACCTGCAAATGCTGTAAATATCATAGACAGGCAAAAAAGACTAAGAATCAGGACACTTGTAAGTACCATCTTAGTCTTTTTTTGCTGTTTCTTTTGAGAGAATAAATTCATAGCTTTCCTTTCCTTTTTCGCTCTGAAATATCTTGATACAATCCATAACATCATATCCAATTCAGGAAAGCTTGTAAAGGAAAAATAGAATTCATACCCTTAGCTTATTTAAATTTATCCTGCCTGATTACTCTCTGTTCCCTGAGTAGCCTGTTTATTTCCAGCCTGAGTATTCTTCTTTGAAGAATTATTCTTGGAATTCTTGCCGGACTGATTCTGAGAACTGTTGTCAGACTTCTTCTTAGTATTGTTCTTGGAAGTATTTCCATCATTCTTATCGGATGTACCTACATTTTTCTTGTTCGAATTCTTTTGAGATTGACTATTGGAAGATTTTGAATTCTTCTGCTTATTCTTCTTACTTTCCTGTCCATCCGTTCTGCTTCCTCTTTCCATTCCCTGACCATTGTTCATGCTGCCCTGTCCTCTGTCACCGGGCATTCCCTGATTTCCATTCATTCCTCTCTGACCTCTTCCGCCGGGCATTCCTTGACTGCCATTCATGCCGCCCTGTCCTCTGTCACCGGGCATTCCCTGCTCACCATTCATGCCTCCTCGTTCCATTCCTTGACCGTTATTCATTGGAGGCATTCCCATGCCATTGTCGTCGGGGGGATTACCGGGGAAGTTGTTGCCATCTCCACCGGAGAATCCGCCCCTATCACCGGGCATGCCCTGGTTGCCGTTCATGCCGCCTTGGAATCCTCCGTTTGGAGGGCCACCCTGTGGACCGCCGCCATTCTGTCCTCCATTTTGTCCGCCATTAAAGCCTCCGTTTGGAGCACCGCCCTGTGGACCGCCGCCATTCTGTCCTCCATTTTGTCCGCCATTAAAGCCTCCGTTTGGAGGGCCGCCCTGCGGACCGCCGCCATTCTGGCCTCCATTTTGTCCGCCGTTAAAGCCTTTATTTGGAGCAGCTCCCTGTGGGCCGCCATGGCCCATTCCGCCGCCCATAGCATTTCCATTTCCAATAGTATTAGCAATAGAACTTACGGTAAATTCTTCAGTAGTATCTCCTATAGAAAGCTTATAGCTCTGATTATTGCTAAGCTCCGGAGAGGAGAACAGCACTACACCGTAGCTGTTTAGCAAATCGGAAACATTGAAGATTTCTTTTTCCTTGCTGTCAGTAATTTTAATTGTGCTTCCCGCATTTTGATTATTGCTGAGATAATCTACCATAAAGGCCTGGGTAGAGCTGTTTCCGTCAAAGGTCTGGAACATTTCGTTGTTTCCGGCTACCAAAACCGTACCGCCGGTAATGGTTCCTGTTCCATTGTAATCTAAAGGTCCGTTTCCGTGTCCGGCGCCATCTACTATAAGAGTTCCGCCGCTAATGTTTAAGTCTCCGTTGGAATCCAGACCGTCACCTCCTGCATTTACCCGAAGGGTACCGCCATTGATATTGATATATACTCCTTCCTGTGCGGCAAATTCATTTCCTGAATTGCTGTCGCTTGCCGCATTTAAACCGTCGTCCTGAGACTTTACGGTAATTGTACCTCCATTAATATCAATAGAAGCGCCCTCCAGTCCCTCATTGGAGTTCTCGATATTTACCGTTCCTTCATTTACCACCAGCTTACCGTCTGCATGCATACCGTCATCAGAAACGGAAAGGCTATAGCTTCCTTTAGATACCGTCATATCTCCATTGGTGTTAAAGCCGTCCTGTCCTGCAGTAATCGTAAAGCTTCCATCATTGATAGTCAGATTGTCCTTACCATTAATGCCGTGCTTTGTAGCCTCGACAGTATAGTTTCCGCCTTCAATCGTTAAGCTGTCTTTACCATGAATTCCGTCCTCATAATTTCCTTTGACATCCAGACTACCGCTTCCGCTTAATATTAAATCGGATTTACTGTAAATTGCCGCATCGGGAATATCCTCTGTCTTTTTATTGGAAGAATTGGAATTGCTGTCTTCTGCGGTATTGGCCGCTCTAAGATCCTGTACAGAGTTCTTGGAATTCTCCGCCAAAGTTAGGGTGAAATCCCCGGAGGTCTTCCCATAAATAGGAGCTGTTTCCTTGTTGCTGATGCTGAAGTTATCCAAAACCAAGTTGACCTTATGGGTATCTCCCGCCGCAATCACCACCTGACCGTCCTCCAAATTTCCGGAAAGTCTGTAGTTCCCCGCAGCGGAAATGGTAATGGTTTTCCCCTCTACAGAAACGCCATTTCCGTTTGTTTTAATCTCTCCGTTTTCCACGGTAATCTTGGTTTCACTTCCCGTAGACTTTTCCGCCGGCTTTTGGCTTGTAGCTTGTGTATTATTGCTCACTGTTTTATTCTGTGCCGCATTGGCTGTACTTCCACAGGCCACCATAATGCTACTTAATCCCAGACCTAAAGCCAAGGCTGCAAGCTTATTGTAATTTACCTTCATTTTCTTCTTCATTTTTTTCTTTTCCTTTCTGTACTCTTCAGATAAATAATTCTCCCTAAAATAATCCTTCTTCATTTTTCCATAGATTCCCTTTTTCATCCTTTTCTTGTTCCCAAAAAGAATATGTTCTGCTTTTTCAATTTCAACATCTCCTTTCTTTTTGAGATAGCCCCAGTATAGAAAGCTTTGCTGAAATGAAACTGAAAGAATGTCAGAAAGTTTCAAACATGAAAAAAAGACCGATAAATCCGTATGAGCCGAATCTATCGATCTTTTTGCTGATTTTTTTATCTATAGAATTTAAGAAAAGAAAATTATTTTGTGTATCTTCCGTATCCGTATGGCTTCTTGTAGAAAACATCGTGCTCTCGAACAAAGTCACCGGTTCTTGTACAGTGAATAATGGTTCCGTTTCCGGAATAAATTCCCACATGATAAATGGTACTTGGGGAGGAACCGTAAAATACTAAATCACCGGGCTGTAACTCTTCCGCGGAAATCTTCTGTGCAGAAGCATACTGGGAACGGGAATCTCTGGGGATGGAAATACCGAATTTCTTAAATACCTCCTGGGTAAATCCGGAACAATCCGCACCGGTACTAAGAGAAGTTCCTGCCACCTTATAGGGAAGTACTGCAATGAAGGAACGGGCATAGCTGATTAACTCCGTTGCCTCGGACTTCTTTAAATCCTGTGCACTGTTTCCAACATTTCCGCTGAAATTCTCAGCCTTATTCTTAGCAGGTTTTTCCGTTGCAAGATTGCTGTCCCCTTCCACTTCGGGGCCGGAATAAGAGCCGGAAACCTCCAGAACATCCTGTCCGCTCTTCTTTTCTTCCTTTGCACTTGCCTTCTTGGAAGCGGAGCTCTTTTTCTCCACAGAAGGCTTCTGGTTTTCCTGATCGGAAACTGCTGTTCCCAAATCCAAGTCAGAACCCATCACATCAATGGTTCCGGAGCTGGACTCGCTCTTACCGTTGGTATAAACTCCCGCTTCTCCGATAGCCTTCACCTGCACAACACCATCTTTAAGCCAGGCACCGGTAGTATCTACCTTATATCCCTCCACCGTGGTATTGGACTTTAGCCATCCGTTGGCATCAAAATAATAGCACTCTGCAATGCCGTCACCGTTACCGTCAATCCAAGCCCAGGTAGCCTTTGGATAGGTTCCATCCTGATGATTGTACCACCATTTATTGCTGTTCTTGCCGTTTCCCTTCTGCCAACGACCTGCATAAGCCGGGATGGCAGAAAAAAGAGAAATCAGACAAATAGAGTTCACTACTAAAATTTTCCAATTCTTCTTCATTTTCTTTTCCTTTTTTAATAAAATGATACATCTGCATGATAAAGCATAGCTTCTTTTTTCGCAAGTTCGAAATGAGATTTGTAAGCTAATCCGGGGAAATGTTAGGATTTTGTAATAATTTGAATGATTAAGCCATGGGGCAGACACACAATGGGCAGGTCCGGATTTTCCACACTGATGGCCGGGGTCCGTACACAGATTTGATTATTACAGTTGGATTCGGTACAAAGCACCTTTCCATCCTTAATTTCTATAAAGTTCACCTCATGTTTTGCAGGATTTACCTCATCTTCGGAAAGGGATGCCAGATTTTCCTTAAAGTCCACTTCTCTGGCCTCGTTATCCATAATCAAAATTTTGCTGTTTTCCGAGAGATTTTTTTCAATCAGAACAATTCCGTTTTTTAAAATCTGTACCTTTCTGGCATCCTTTTTGGCAAAAGCCTTTGGAAGAAAAAAAGATAAAGCTGCCATCAGACATACAAGAAGAAGAATGATAAGGACTCTCTTTTGTTCCTTTCTCTTCTCCCCTTCCGGTGAACCATTCTTATCCGCCAAGTTCTGCTTTTCCTTTGCTTCAGAAAGCTCCGACTCCATGCTTGTTTTCTTTTCTTCCTTTCCCTGCACTTCCATAACTATTTCAACTCCCTATCTTATCTATCGACCGTTTTACTCAAAAAAAATCACCAATGAAACGAGATATCGCACGCTTTGCAATCGATACTCGTTATGAATAAAAAAGCAGGGAAGCCTACTCTGCTTCCCCACTAAAGAGAGGCCACAAACCAGACTTGAACTGGTGACCTTCTGATTACGAATCAGATGCACTACCGACTGTGCTATTGTGGCATCCCCCGCAGTATAGCACAGCTTCTTTCTCCATGGCAAGAGCGAAATACAAGCTTATTCCGCTTCCAAAAATGAAAAAGTAAATTCCACTCATCTGTCTCCCGGTAGATTTTACTTCTGCACAGTTGATATTTTCTCTTTCACATTTCTCATGGTATGTTTAGAGCTCCTTCTGACAGCAATGGAAGGAGTTTATTATGAGTAAAATTATTCCCGGTAACCAAAAACATCTTTCTTTAGAAGACCGACTCTTTATAGAACAAAGTCTAAA
>NZ_JACHHH010000005.1:31789-216468 GCF_014202695.1 Oribacterium sinus | reverse complement strand
TTTAGACTTTGTTCTATAAAGAGTCGGTCTTCTAAAGAAAGATGTTTTTGGTTACCGGGAATAATTTTACTCATAATAAACTCCTTCCATTGCTGCCAGAAGGAGGTCTAAACATACCATGAATGGTGTGAAAGAGAAAATATCAACTGTGCAGAAGTAAAATCTACCGAGAGGTCAATGAGTAGAATTTAGTTTTTCATTTTTGAAAAATGTATAAATATTTATAGAATATTGAAGAAAAAGCGTACAAGTGCTATAATTCCTCTTAAGAATTTATTTTTGCTTGCCTACATTTTCCCCTAAAAATTCTTTCTTTCCCCAAAGAAAGAGTAGCATAAGGGGAAAAGGCGAGGATAAGGGTTTAACCTTAAGGAGAGGAGTGTTTATGGACAGCACAGTAAAAAGAAAGGGAGGGCTAGGGTTCTGGATTTGTAACTTTGCCTTCACCCTGGAGCGCTTTAGCTTTTACTCCGTAAAGTGGCTCATCGTACAGTTTTTAATCGCCAGTGTAGTCGACGGTGGTTTAGGAGTAGCGAAGGAAAATGGTGCTACTTATCAATCTTTCTTCGTAGCATTTACCTATTTAGCGCCTTTGTTCGGTTCTTACATATCCGATCATTTTGTGGGTGCTAAGTATCTGGTTCCTATCGGCATGGCTTTGATCAGCTTAGGATATTTCTTCGGCTTTAGATCATCCAGTCTTACCGATGTTGCTATCATGATTGCTCTGGCTTCTATCGGAACAGGACTCTTTAAGCCCCAGACCAACTCCATCACCGGAAAGTTATTCTCCGATCCTAAGGATTTGGATATGGCCTTCTCCACTCAGTATTCCATGGTAAACTTAGGTTCTTTCATTGGAACCACCAGCGTGGGACTGATTGCAGGAGCAAGAGGCTACAGAATCTGTTTCCTGGTTTGCTCCATCGTTATGTTGGTGAATGCTGTAATGTTCTTCTTAGGTTGGGGACCCTTGGGAGAAGCAGGAGCTAAGCCTTTTAAGGATAGTGCAGAAGCAGCAGCATCCAAGGAGACCATTAAGACAGCTGAGCCAAGCAGACCTCTTACAAAGATCGAGAAGCAAAGAGTACTGGCAATTATCGCCGTTTCCCTCTTCTCCTCCATCTTCTGGATTTTCTGGTATTTGGCATATCTTCCGGTTTATGATCACTGGGGAGCAATGAATGATGCTAAGGAATTTATCAACATGAACTGGAAGCTTTTCGGATTCACGATTCCCACATCCTTCTTTGACTCTGAGAATGGACTTCTTTGTATTCTGTTAGGACCTGCTTTAGGACTCCTTTGGGCTAGAGATGCAAAGCGTGCCGGCGGCGGACTCAGTATCTTTAAGCATACTGCATTAGGTATGGGAATTTTAGGACTTGCTTTCCTGGTGGCTGCAATGGCAGAGATTACCAGAGCAGGAAGACCTGCAAGCTTGCTTTGGGTTGTAGTATTCGGTTTCTGTATGTCTCTTGGTGAGATGACCTTCTCTCCATTAGGAAATTCCTTTATTTCCAAGTTTGCTCCCGGAAAGCTCCTTTCCGCAATGATGGCGGTATGGACCTTCGCTATCTTTATTGCAGGACTTTCCTACGGAACCTTGTATAACATTATTTCCAAGATGCCATTTGCAGCGGCAAACTTCGGTATTGCAGCGCTTTTGATTATCCTTGCAGCAGTTCTTTGGATTATGGACCGAAAGCTGAACAGCTTGATTACCAATGATCAGGTAGAAGAAACGGCATAAGAAGATATAAGATAAAGCATTTAAGAAGGGGAGGGCTTTGAGCCCTCCCCTTTCCTTCCTATATTGCTTAGAAAATTTTTTTGATTTTGTATTGACCCTTCTTTCAAGCTCTAGTCATTCTGATTCAGCCACTCCATCAATACCTTCTTGTAAAGCTCCTCTTCATCTACAAAGCACATGTGCCGAGAATAACGGAAAAGCTCCCACTTGGCATTGGGGATAGCATCAAACATTAATTTTGCGATATAGGGAGAGCAAAGGTCTTCAGCACCGTTACAGATTAGAGTTGGCTTGGAAAAATCCTTCAACTGATCCATGTAATTATAATCCCGGAGAGAACCGGTGGGAGTAAATTCATTTGGACCCCAGCCTGCAACATAAGCTTCGGTTCCTGCTTTTTTCTTTCTTGTCAGGCACTCTGCTGCATCCGGGCCAAAGGGACCGGCACAATATCTGGTCATAAACTCCGTAATGGCAACATCATAGTCCGGATCACTGTAGTTTCCGGTCTTCTCCGCCTTGGCGATAGCCTCCTGCATCTCCTCGGGAAGATAGCCTACTCTTCTTTTCTGTTCACTTTCCCAGATGGCATTGTAGGGAAGGGTACTGGAAAGAATATAGCTGGCAACTCCCTCGGGCTTACATTCACATTCATAAATGATCGCCAGCATACCGCCCCAGGACTGTCCTAAGATATGGACTTCATCCAATCCTAAATGCTTTCTCAGGGCGATTAATTCGTTTAGCCAGGTCTCCTTGGTCCAAAGCTCCGGATGTCCGTCCAGGTAGGAGTTTCCACAGCCCAGCTGGTCATACATAATCAACTGACGTCCGTCCTTATCAGCAAGGTCATCCAAAACCTCGAAATAGTTATGGGTGGAACCGGGTCCCCCATGGAGCAGAAGAAGAGGCTTTTTATTGCCCTTATTCTCTCCAACAATACGATAATACGTTTCATAGCCTAAATAAGGCATGCGCCCTTCTTGAATCTGTGCCATAATGTCCTCCGTTTCTACCGGCTGAGCCGCTGGTTTTCTTAAATTATATTTCTTTTATCATACCATATTTTTCAAGAGATGTTAATTATTTAACGGGAAATGTTATGAAGCGGAAGTCGCTTAATACTAAAAATCCCCCAAGGGAGAATGACAATCCTTTGGGGGATTTTACAAATCTTCTAATGAGAAAACATCGAATTAGATAAGAGAAAAGCTCTTTTATTCTCCCTTAACGATACTTCCGTCTTCTTTTACAATCAGAAGATCCTTGGTGTAGTGGTTCAATACGTGGCATCCGTCCTCGGTGATGATTACCAGGTCTTCTACACGTACGCCGATATTTTCCTCAGGAATATAGATACCGGGCTCTACAGAGAAGCACTGTCCAACCTCGATAATCTCTTCATTAACGGAGGAAACGTCTCCCACCTCGTGATCCTCGATACCTGCGGAATGTCCGGTTCTATGAGTGAAGTATTTACCATAGCCCTTCTCCTCGATATAGTTTCGGCAAGCCAAATCCACATCGCACATTCTGTTGCCGGGCTTTGCCATAGCGATTCCGCGAAGGTTCGCATCTCGAACAATCTGATAAATCTCCTTATGTCTTTCACTGACTTCTCCAATGAAGACGGTTCTGGTCATGTCGGAGATATAGTCATTTAAGACACCGCCGATATCCAGGATAACGCAATCTCCCTTCTTTCCCTTAGTGTCGTCGGTAACGTGGTGAGGATCTGCGGCACCGTGTCCGTAAGCGGTAATGGGATCAAAGGAAACGCCGGAACAGCCATGCTTCTTATACAAATCTCTGGTTACGGCATTTAATTCCTTCTCTGTTAAGCCCTTTACCACATAAGGCACCAACTCTTCCATAACCTTATCATTTACTAAAGAGGACTGAATCATCAGTTCTTGCTCATGCTTGTCCTTAATCTGACGTACCTTGTCCACGATTACGGAACCGTTGACGAAGGAGGAGCCTGCCTTCAATTCCTGTAAGCGAAGGAGGAAACGTGCCGGCCAGGTCTTGTCGATACCCATAGGCTTATCCTTTTCGATGAACTCGGAAAGAATTGCTACAGGATCTTCCGTATCGTCAAAATAAGTGATTTCAACACCTAAGTCTCTCTCCTGGGGAAGCATACGGTTTACGAACAGATGCTTGTCACCCTTTGTGTTGATATACAATGCCAACATTCTTTCGCCGGGATGAATCCACTTTCCGGTTAAATAGAAAATGGCGGGTGGGTCGGTAATAATCATCTGAGAAAGATTCCGCTCCTCCATCTTCTTTAAAATCCGCTCTAACTTGCCCTGATCCATGTTGTTTCTCCTTTCTATAGAGGGAGAAGGGAGCTTCCTGCTTCCTTGCTCCAAAGAATAATGTGTTTGGCATAACTACCTAGATTATAGCAAAAATTAACGAAAATGGCACATTGGATGCAAATTTTTTGCAGAAATTGTAAAAAATTGAAAAGCCTGATATAGATGAAATTTATAACTAAACATTTGAAATAAGAATTAGCATAGGAAGGCTCCTTATGCTATAGTACAGAAGTCCTAGTTGATTAGTAGGTTTATAGGAAATGTAAGTTACAACAGGATGAAATGCGTATAGAAAAAGGAAGAAGTAGTAAATCCGAAAGTAGTAAGCGGAATGTATGGGAGAAGAAGGAGAAGAGAATTATGGATAACGTAAAGAAGAAAAAAATAGCCTTGGGGTTACAATTATTGATAGCATTGTTTTTAGGAGGGGCAGCAGGATATTTCCTTCCCCAATTCGCAAGCTTTTACCAGTTTCTGGGACAGGCCTTTATCCGGCTCATCAGTATGCTGATTATTCCTTTGGTGCTTCCCCTTGTGGTGGTGGCTGTGGCAGAGGTGTTGGGAAAGAATCATTTTCAGAAGCTCCTGGGAAAGACCTTCCTGTATTTCTTTGCCGTAACTACAGGAATTACCGCCCTTTTTGTCTTTGCTTCCTATTACTTAGGCTTTGGTCAGGGAGTAAATATCGGACAGGAAGGTGCAAGCTTGGAAGGAATCGCCACCGGGGTAAAGATTGATGAGTTTTTCTTGAACTTCATTCCTTCCAATCTTTTCAAGGCACTTACCGACGGCGCATTACTTCCGATTCTGATTTTTGCCATTTTCTTAGGCTATGGCGTAGGTCAGCTGGAGCAGGAGAAGAAGGAAGCCTTCCTTTCCGGCACAAAGATTTGGATTGCCGCCATTTACAAGATTTTAGACGCAGTGATTTTACTCTCTCCTGTGGGCGTCTTCGGCTTTATTGCCAAGGACGTAGCAACAACCGGAGTGGACAAGCTGGTGGGACTTGGACAGTTTGTTGTGGGAATGTACCTTGGCTACGGCGTTTTGGCACTTGTAATCTTCCCTGTTATTGCTATTCTATATAAGGTGAATTATGTAAAGCTTTTCAAGAGTATCGGAGATTTGGTGACACTGGCCTTTGTGTCCGGCGGCTCCAGCGTGGTTCTACCCCCACTTTTGAAGCGTTTGAAGAAGGAAGGCTATGACGAGGCGGTAACGGATTTCGTGGTACCTCTCGGCTACTCCTTTAATCTGGAGGGAGCAGCAGTGTATTTTGCCTTGGCGACTGTCTTTTTGGCAAATGCTTACGGCATTACTTTCACGACTCAGGCCTTACTGTTTACGGTTCTCCTTTTAAGTTTAATCGGAAAGACCGCGGCAACAATCCCCTCCGGGGCCATTGTAGTTTTGCTGGCAGCAGCTCCCCAGTTGGGACTTCCTGTGGAAGGTGTAGCCCTGATATTGTCCGTAGACTTCTTTGCAAATGCAGGAAGAACCGCTCTGAATGTGGTAGGGCAGGCTTTAGCAGTGGCTGTATTGGATAGTAAAAAAGCGAATGCGGAAAAAGTAGAAAAGACAGCAAAGGTGGAAAATGCGACAGGCAAGGAACTTGTTGCCAATGCAGGCTAAGGAAAGGAAATATTATGGCAGAGAAAAAGGTATATGTAATCCATGAAAATCTGGAGTGGACCCAACATTTGGTAAAGTGGCTGGAAGAAAAGAAGATTCCCTATGAACTATGGGATTTATCTAAGGGAATCCTGAATTTACAGGAGACTCCTCCTGAGGGCGTGTTCTACAACCGTATGTCTGCCTCTTCTCACACCAGAGGACACCGTTATGCGCCGGAATACACCGAGCAGGTGCTTTCCTGGCTCACAAGACATGGCCGTAAGGTGGTAAACGGTTTAGGAGCCATTAATCTGGAAATCAGTAAGGTAAAGCAGTATCTTGCCTTAGAGGAAAATGGCATTCCCCACCCCAAAACCGTGGCGGTTTTAGGACAGGATCAGATTCTGGAAGGCGCAAGACAGCTAAATATCTACCCCCTGATTACCAAGCATAACCGTGCAGGAAAGGGCTTGGGGGTACAGCTTTTCCAAAATGAAGGGGAGCTGGAGGCCTATGTCAACAGCCCGGCCTTTGAACCTTCCGTAGACGGCATCACCCTTTTGCAGGAGTATATTAAGCCCGCAGACGGCAGAATTCGCCGTTCCGAGTTTATCGGACAGAAGTTCTTATACACCGTATCCATTGACTCCTCCGACGGCTTCCAGCTCTGCCCGGCAGACGGTTGCCAGATCGGAAAGAAGAAGGAAGAGCTGGAAAGCTCCGAAAAGTTCCAAATCACAGAACCTTTGGAGAAGGAAAGAGAGCAGGCCTACACAAAATTTTTACAGCACAGCGGCATTGATGTTGCGGCGATTGAGTGGGTACAGTCGGAACGCGGAGAGATTTATGTTTATGACGTAAATACCAACACCAACTATAATCCCACTGCGGAGAAGAATGCCAATATCTACGCTCATGAGCATTTGGCTGAATACCTGGGCAAGCTTTTAAAAGAGCAGGGGTAAAAAGATTTTCCGGAAATAAAGAATACGGATTGGAAGTTTTTGTAAAGAGAATATAAGCAGCTTTATAAAGTGAAGGAAGGGGATGTTCATTCCCCTTCCTTTTTGCTATAAATAAATGCATAGAACTAGGGAAGAGGGTTTTACGTTTTGAAGGGAGTGAGCAGTTGTGACAGAGATCAGTGCCAGACAAAGGGATTTCTTTGATCGTCAGGTGATTTCTTTGATAAAAATGAAGTACGGGATGGAGGACATGAAAGCCATTCGTTCCTTTTTGTTCTCGGAAACCTATCAGATGCTACTGGATCCATTGACAGAGGTATATACCTTTAGTCCGCAAATTGTATTTGAAATGTGGGAAAGTGAAATGATTACCGGAAATCCTCGTAACTCGCAATATATCAGAGGTGAATAAAATGAGTAAAGAAGGAGAGTTTTTTATTTATCTTTTGGAAAGATATGCAGATTTCAAAAAGCAAAAAGCAAGTGATATTCTAAAGTTATGGGATGAGGCAGACTTGACCAAGCTGATTTATGATTTATACGAAATCTATCATGTGGAGCGTTTGGAGAATGCCTTTGAAGATATAGATATCTTATTAAAAGAAAGAAGTGGCTTAGTAGAAGCCTAAAACAGAAAGGAAAACCCATGAATACATTTATTTGCTATGACCGTTGCAGTACCTGCAAAAAGGCGGAGGATTTTTTAAAGGCTCACAATGTCTCTTTTGAAAAGCGCCCGATTAAGGAGCAAAACCCAAGCGTGAAGGAAATCCATGAGATGAAGGAGCGTTCCGGTCTTCCCTTAAAACGTTTCTTTAACACCAGCGGACAGTTGTATAAGTCTATGGAATTAAAGGATAAGCTGCCCAATATGTCCGAGGAAGAGCAGGAAGCACTACTGGCTACAGACGGTATGCTGGTAAAGAGACCTATATTCCTTTATGGAGAGAAGGTTTTGGTGGGATTTAAAGAAAAGGAATGGTTAGAGGCTTTAGGAATATAAGATAAATACTTCGTCGGTGATATTTGTTGTAAATAAAAGGGGGCTTACAGTCCCCTAATTATCTCACAGCACTTCTTCACATCTTCTTCTTTTGTGGACCAGCTTGTGCAAAAACGAATTACACTGGAGTTTTCATCGTAGCGTTCCATGTAGGCGTACTGGGTCTGCTTTTTTAATTGTTCCATTTTTTCATGGGAAATGACAAAGAAGACCTGATTGGTGGGATAGTCTCCGAAGAGGGGGAGCCCCGCATCCTTTAAGGCTGCCTTAATTTCCCGGGCGTAGGCATTTGCCTTTTCGCCGATATGGAGGTAGAGCTCATCCTTAAAGAGCTCATCAAACTGTAGGCCCAGAAGCCAGCCCTTGGCAATGAGGGCACCATGCTGTTTGATGGAGGTGAAGAAATGGGGAAGTCGGGTGGAATCCGGAATCACCACCGCCTCTCCGAACATGGCACCGCATTTGGTGCCTCCGATATAGAAGACATCGCAGAGCCTAGCCAGATCCGGAAGCTTAATGTCATTTTCCGGGGCGGCAAGGGCGTAAGCCAGCCGGGCACCGTCTACAAAAAGCAGCAGTTGATGCTTTTTACAAAGCTCGGAAATGGCAGTAAGCTCCGCCTTGCTGTACAGACTGCCGTATTCCGTGGGCTGAGAAAGGTAAACCATGCCGGGCTGAACGGTGTGGGCTTTATTTTCGTCCAAGGCAAAGTCGGAAAGAAAGGCTTCCAGCGCTTTCGGAGAGAGCTTTCCGTCTTTTCCATTTAGGGGGAGCACCTTGTGTCTAGTCAGCTCAATGGCTCCGGCTTCGTGCACCGCAATATGTCCGCTGTCCGCACAGAGTATACCTTGGTAGGAAGGGAGGAAGGAGTCAATCACCGTGGCATTGGTCTGGGTGCCGCCCGCCAGAAATTCCACCTGAGCGTCGGGACAGTGACAGGCCTTTCGGATTTTTTCCTTGGCGGCTTCGCAAATGTTGTCGCTTCCATAGCCGGGATAGGGCTTTCTGTATTCTTCCGTCAAACGTTTTAAGATATTTTCGTGACAAGCCTCCAGATAATCGGACTGTAATTGCAGGATATCGGTATTCATTTTGCCTCCTTTTCTTCGGAAAATCTTTTTTTCGATTTTTTTATTTTAAATAGGGATGAAGAAAAATGCAAATCGGAAACATCGGATAAAGGAAAGGTCCAAACCGAAAATTCACAGGTGGAAGACAAAAAGAAAAAGCCCGATTCGATATGTACCGGAACAGGAAAAGAGATAAAAAATTAAATCAAACGCTTATCTTGTCAAAAACCTTGCCGATTATAATAAAGACGGATTCTTCCAGGGATTTCGGATTTAGAGACGAAGGAGAGTCTTCCGTCGAGGAATGTTACGCATTTTCCGGCTTTGCGGTTTAAGACAAAGCATTTTCCTCTTGTAAAGACAAGAGCTTTGCGAAACATTGGCCTCGACCTTTTTAGAAGTATAGAGTATTTAAGGGAGTAGTTAAAAAACGGTCACGTTGGCTAAAGGCTTTGCAGCATATTGCAGGGCCCGAATTACCCCTTAGGGATAGAGAAAAGTCGGTCAGGGAGGTCCTTCTTTTTTCCGGAATGGAGGCAAAATGAAGAAACAAGGAATAGACAGAGTACTGTTCCCCTTGGCTACAGCCATTCTGCTTGGTTTGTTCGGCGGACAGGCCTTTGCGGAGGGGCACAGTGGCACAGCTTCTGAAGGAAGATGGCAACAGGATGGAAACAACTGGAAGTATGTGGACGGTAACGGTCAGGAGAAGACCGGCTGGGTGGAAAACAAGGGACAGTGGTATTTTGTGGATCCCCAGAGCAAGAATTTAAAAAGCGGATGGATGGAGAAGGACGGAAAATGGTTCTTCCTGGACACCAAGGCGGATTCTTTAGGAAAGATGGCAACCGGATGGCAGTGGGTTGACGGCTACTGCTATTACTTTGCCGGAGATTCCGGAAGAATGTATCATAATGAAAAGACACCGGACGGCTTCTTTGTACAGGAGGGCGGAAAGTGCGCCAATGAGAAGGGTGAGCCATTATTCGACCTTTCCAAGGGTGTGCAAAGCACGAAAGAGAAGGAAGCGGTAGCGGAGCAGGCCAGAAAAGAAGGCAAGAGCCTGGAGGAAATCGTAAGTCTTGTGGCACAGGTAAAGTCTGAACCTACAGGAACTTCCCAGTCCCAGGCCGCAGAGGCCGATGCAGGAGCGGTGAAGTTCTCCGGCGTGGTTAAGAGTGCAGGAGGCTCCGGTGGAGGAGGCGGCGGTTCCAGCTCCGGCGGTGGTGGCGGAAGCTTTTCCGGTGGCGGTTCCGGCGGGGGAAGTTCTTCCGGAGGCGGAAGTTCCTCCGGTTCAAGCAGCAGCGCTTGGCAGACCAGCTATAACCCATCAACTAAGAATCCTTTTGCAACGAAGGAAGAGCTGTATAGCTTCCATTTACAAAATGAGCTAGCTAGAAAACAAGAAATTGAGGCGCGTTATCGGGAACAGCTTAGACAGGAACAGGAACGCCTGGATAGGCAGATAGCGGAACAAAAAGAGGCCGCCAGAAAGGCGAGAGAAGAAAAAGAGCGGAGAGACCGTGAAAATGCTGAGCTTTTAAGACAGCAGCAGGCTAAGAGAGAGGCGGCTTTCCGAGAGACAGAGGAGAAATTTAAAAACGGTTTAGAAGAGCCTGATCGCCTTCAAGTGATTTATAAGAAGGGAGAAAGCAGATTCGCTTTATTTGCCAAGGGTGTCGATTTAAATGCAGGAAGCTTCAGAAAAGATGAGAATCTGGTTATTGCAAAGAATACCTACACTTTTGAAATCATTCCCCAAACCGCTTCTTCCGGCTTTTATGATACTGCGAATGTAGCGGAAAGAGTATACGGTGCAGGAGAAGAGAACTACATTTCCAGATTAAGCTACTATGCGGCAGAACGAGATGCTTTACGACATGCCCTTTTACAAAGAAGTCGTGACGTGGTGAATCTCCGGGGAACAAGCCCTCAAAGCGGAAGTTTTAAGGCAAAAATCTTTGGAAAACTCCATAGTCTGGATGAGCTTTATACCGAGGCTGTTACTCCTACAAGGTCCAGCGCTTATGCCCTGTATCCAAAGACACAGGAAGCCGGTCAAAGCCAAAGAGCCAGCGCGTCCACCCTTTCTCGTTCAGAGGCAACAGCTTCCGCTTCCAACTTGGGAAGAGAGGAAGCACAGAACAGTACCCTTCCCCAGAACTTAAGAAATGAAGCTCTCTTTGATGAGAAGGAAGTTAATCCTTCCGACTTTTCCGAGAAGGTTTTGGAGTATTTGAAAAAGGGAGAGGTTCTGCTTCTGGAGCATAGCGGATTTAATAGAAGCGGAAATCAGATTGCCGTAGTTTACGGTGCAGAGTGGGATATCTATGGAGAATTAACCGCATTATATCTTACCGAGCCGGATGATAGTCTGCAGGCAATAAAACGTTATCCTGTGAAGAAGCTGAGTGGAAAAAAGGATGGTAATATCGAAGAAAAACTGGTCTTCACACCGGAAAAGAATGACAAAGTACAGTCTAAGCTGAAGTACTTCTATACGGTAGAGCTGTATGAGAAAGAGCCGGAGAATTTATTCTTTGACGTAACAGACTAAAGCTTTGGAGCAATCATTTTTCAAAACAAGAGAAAGAAAACATATAAAAAAGAAACGCTGAAGTAGCGCTCAGAAGACTAGAGCACTTTTGCTTTTCGAAATATAGCCTGTAATAAGGGGCAATCTGAGCCCGCGGGTTCTTGGCTTTTGTACTATAAAAGCTTAGAACCCCTGCGAGGCGAAGTTAGCGGGAGCGTGCCCCTGTTACAGGCTATATTGTTGAAAAGCGATAAATCACTACTTCAGCGTTTCTTTTATGTAAATTATTTCTCTTCTTCTACAGACTCGGTAAGCTTTGCTACCTCCATGTTCTGAGGCAAAATCGCACTTAAGATTAAAGCAACAACAAAGACTACCGCTACGACATTTTCCCCGAATACGGTCTGTACGATGGAGGGGAAGATGTGCCAGATGCTACTCTCCGTGCTGGAGGTAAATCCGATACCTACTGCCAAGGAAAGAGAAGCGATGACGATATTTCTCTGGCTGAAGCCGCAGGAAGCAATCATCTGCATTCCGGAGACTACGATGCTACCGAACATCATAATGGTACATCCGCCCAATACGCACTGGGGAAGGGAAGCAAAGAAATGTCCTACAGGAGGCAGAAGCCCTGCCAAAAGCATAGCTACCGCACCGGTGGCAATGGTGAAGCGGTTTACCACCTTGGTCATAGCGATAAGACCTACGTTCTGGGAGAAGGAGGTTACGGGAGCACAGCCGAAAAGTCCGGAAATGCTGGATCCGAATCCGTCACATGCCAGAGAACCGGAAATTTCCTTTTCGGTGATTTCTCTGTTTAAGCCGGAGGCTACCATGGCTGTAGTATCTCCGATGGTCTCTGCTGCGGAAACAAGGAAGATGATACAAACGGAAAGGATGGCGCCGATGTTAAACTGTGGAGTAAAGGGGAAGAGTCTTGGTAAAGACACAAAGCCGTCAGAGAAAATCAGGCTTAAATCCACCTTGCCCATAAATATGGAAAGAATATATCCAACAATCAAGCCGGCCAATACGGAAAGCTGCTTCATATAGCCCTTTACGAAGATGCTCCAGCCGATGCAGGTAAGTAAAGTTACGGTGGCAATGATTAAGTTTTCTTTGGAACCGAAGTCATCTCCGTAGCCTCCGCCGAAGGAACGAGCACCTACGGTAAAAAGGGAGAAGCCGATGGCGGTTACTACGGTTGCGGCAACGATGGGAGTAATGATTCTCTTCCAATACTTTGCCAAAAGTCCTAAAACACCTTCAAAGCAACCGCCTACGATTACGGCACCGATGACGGTGGGGTAACCGAAGTTTGCGGCAATGGTGGACAGGATGGTCACAAAGGTAAAGCTTACACCCATTACGATAGGAAGCTTAGCGCCAATCTTCCAGACCGGATACAGCTGGATAAAGGTGGCGATACCTGCGGCAAACATCGCATTTTGTAAAAGCATGGCGATTTCCTGCTGGGTAAGGGCGGGCTGTGCGGCTCCTGCGATAATAGTAATAGGGGCCAGGTTGGATACGAACATGGCTAAGACATGCTGTAAGCCGAAGGGGATGGCCTTTCCGATGGGCACTCTTCCGTCCAGCTTGTAAATGTTCTCCATGCGTGCTACTGACTTTTCTTGACTCATTTTTCCTCCTTCGTTTGTTTGAAAAAGAAAAAAGATTCCTGAAATATCACCGGGAAATAGATATTTTCAATGGTTTGTGCCTAAGGAGCTTCCTGATTTGCTCCCAAGCAGCATTTTCCGATGTCGGACTGTAGAGCTTTCTTCCTTGAAAATGTAGCTATTCCTTTTTGTGATTTTTCATAGAAATCTTTCCTGTTTTTTCAAAAAAATAAAAAATCCTATAACAAGAATCTGGACTGTATTGTAACACCCTGTAAAGTGCTTGTCTATATTTTGACAATACGCCAAAAATTAGACAAGTTCACGGAAATTTCTAAAAATAAAGGAAAAACCTTGGAAATATTAAAATGGCTTTTTGGCAAAAAATCCAGTAATATCAAGCTTGTAGGAAGATGCAAGGATAAGCTGTAATGGAAGGGATTTTTGCCAGTCAGTACAAAATTTTAGATTATCTAAAAAATTTTTTTGTTAAATCTATGACAGAAGCACCAAAAAAGCTTGGCAAAAACTGTGAATAGACTCCAGAAATGGGTGATTTTATACTTAGACAAAGCCATTCCGGAGGAAGAAGGCCTTGTATTTTCGTAACCAATGGATGCATTTGCAAACAGTCAGGAGGGTTTCCATGCGTGCAGTAGGGAAAGATAAGATTCGTGTTGATGCCTATGGAAAAGTCACAGGCGAAGCAAAGTATACTGCGGACTTAGAGCCGAAGAATATTTTGCACGGTAAGGTTTACCATTCCACCATCGGAAATGGTTTGGTAAAGAGCATTGATACCAGTGAGGCGGAGAAGGTACCGGGAGTCGTAAAGATTCTTACCTGCTTTGATGTGCCGGATATTCAATTCCCCACAGCAGGACACCCCTGGTCTGTAGAGAAAGCCCACCAGGATATCTGTGACAGAAAGCTTCTGAATCAGAGAGTCCGGATTTACGGAGATGATATTGCCTGCGTCATTGCGGAAAATGAAGTGGCCTGTGACCAGGCTCTTCGCCTTTTAAAGGTGGAGTACGAGGAATATCCTGTGATGACTACCGTGGAGGAGGCATTGGCGGAGGGAGCACAGGCGCTTCACCCGGATCTTCGTAAGGACAATGTTATCGTTCATAGCCACATGACTATGGGAGAGAAGGATTATACCTTTGAGGAAGGTCTTAAGAAGGCCAGGGAAGAGTATGGAGAGGAAAATATCTTCACTCTTGAGCGTGTGTATGATACGCCGAAGATTTCTCACTGCCATATCGAGCTTCCTGTATCCTTTGCCTATGTGGATGTGAATGACAAGATTACCATTGTCTGCTCCACCCAGATTCCCCATATCGTTCGTTTATATACCGCTATGGCGCTTGGAGTTCCTGCAGGAAGAGTTCGTATTATTAAACCCTATATCGGCGGCGGATTCGGTAACAAACAGGACGTATTGTATGAGCCGTTAAATGCTTACATGTCCATGCAGGTGGGCGGAAGACCGGTGCGCTTGGAGATTTCCCGTGAGGAAACCATTTACGGCACCAGAACCAGACACCAGATTACCGGACATACCAAGGCTGTGGTAACAAAGGACGGACAGATTCTTAGCAGAAGGATGGAAGCCTTTGCCAACAACGGGGGTTACGCTTCCCATGGCCACGCCATCTGTGCAAACTGCGGAAATGTCTTCAAAGAATTATATATTGATAAAATCGGTACAGAGGTAGACTGCTGGACTGTTTATACCAACGCGCCTACAGCAGGTGCTATGAGAGGATACGGTATTCCCCAGTCCGTATGGATTACCGAGTGCTTAACCGATGATCTGGCAAGAAAAATCGGAATGGATCCTCTGGAAATTCGTTTAAAGAACTGCATTCCTGCAGGCTTTAAGGATCCTCATAACGGCATTACCTTCCATTCCTATGGATTAAAGGATTCCATAATAAAGGGTGCGGAGCTTGCCAACTGGAAGGAGAAGAGAGCGGAGTACGATAAGCCTCAAAGCGGAGACAAGAGAAGAGGTATCGGTATGGCGATTTTCTGCTATAAGACCGGTGTTCATCCTATCGCTTTAGAGACTGCTGCGGCTCGTATGGTATTGAATCAGGACGGTTCCTGCCAGCTCTTTATGGGAGCTACGGAAATCGGACAGGGTGCGGATACCGTATTTACCCAGATGGCAGCAGAAGCCTCCGGTATTCGCTACGAGGAGATCTATATTGGATCTACCCAGGATACAGACACCTCCCCCTTCGATACAGGAGCTTACGCTTCCCGCCAGACCTATGTTTCCGGTATGGCTTGTAAGAAGGTGGCAGAGGAGTTTAAGGATCGTATCTTAGACTATGCGGAATATATGTTAAACAATGCGGTACAGGATTTCTCCAAAACCGTGTATGTGGAAGAGGTTACCGCTGCGGCAAAGAAGATTCGAGAGCTTCTTTCCCTTTCCGAAGAGACAGAGATTTCCAAGGATTCCTTAGAACTGGTGGATTCTCAGATTGTGGAAAAGAAGAGCGGAAACCCATTACTTCCCCTTGCTATTTTGGCAGACACCGCGTTCTATTCTTTGGATAAGTCCGTGCATATTGCGGCGGAATGTACCAACCACTGTAAGAGCAATACCTTCTCCTCCGGTGTGTGCTATGCCGAGGTGGAAGTGGATATGCCCTTAGGTTTGGTGGAGATTTTACGAATCGTGGAAGTGCATGATTCCGGAAAAATCATTAACCACGACACGGCAAGGGGACAGGTTCACGGCGGAATGGCACAGAGCCTTGGCTTCGGTTTATCCGAGGATTTACTGGTAGATCCGAAGACCGGAAAGGTATTAAATGCCAACCTCTTAGACTTTAAGATTCCTACCGCTATGGATGTTCCCGATCTGGAAGTGGATTTTGTGGAGCTGGAGGATCCCACCGGCCCCTACGGTAATAAGTCCTTAGGAGAGCCTCCTGTTATTGCAGCGGCTCCTGCAGTAAGAAACGCTATCTTACAGGCTACCGGCGTTGCCATGAATGTGGCGCCGATGACCAGCCAGAGACTCACAGATGCCTTCCGCGAGGCAGGATTAATTAAGACAATCTCTGTAGACTAAGGAGGAAAGCGATAGGGAGGGCTTCCTCCCTATGCCGGTTTCTTCTCAAGATTGTATAGAACATAGAGGACAGGGGCTCCTGTTTTAAGCGGGATTCCCGTCCGTAAAACACAAGAGTGATATTTATCTTATGGTAAAGGAGAGGATAAAGACATGTTTGATTTACAGGGATTTCATGAAGCAAAGGATGTAGCGGATGCGGTGCAGGCCTTAACTGCCAATCCCAATGCGGAAATCATTTCCGGCGGAACCGATGTATTGATTCGTGTTCGTGAGGGAAAGGATGCGGGGAAAGTGCTGGTATCCATTAAAAATATTGAAGAAATAAAGGGCGTAAAGCTTTTGGACAACGGAGACCTTTTCATTGGAGCAGGAACCTGCTTTACCCATTTGACCAATGACCCTCTGGTACAAAAGCATATCCCCATGCTGGGAGAGGCCGTGGACACCGTTGGAGGTCCCCAGATTCGAAATATGGGAACCATCGGCGGAAACATCTGTAACGGAGCAACCTCCGCAGACTCCGCAGCAGGCATGCAGGTTTTAAATGCCATTGTTTGCCTGACAGGCCCCAATGGGGAGAGAAGAGTTCCGATTTCCGAGTTTTATACCGGCCCGGGAAAGACTGTCCGTGAGCAAAATGAAGTTTGTACCGGCTTCTTAATCAAGAAAGAAGATTATGAAGGCTTCAGCGGAAAATACATTAAGTACGGAAAGAGAAAGGCAATGGAGATTGCCACTCTGGGCTGTGCGGTAATGGTAAAGCTGGACAAAGAGAAGAAGCATATTGAAGAAGTAAGACTGGGCTACGGTGTAGCGGCTCCTACCCCCATTCGTTGCCCGAAGGCGGAGGAAAGCCTGAAGGGTGCGGCTTGCACCGATACGGAAAGAATGGAGAACTATGTAAATATCGCCTTAACAGAGGTTCGTCCCAGAAGCTCTTGGAGAGCTTCCAAGGAGTTCCGTTTACAGGTGATTTCAGAGTTGGCAAAGCGTGCTTTAAAGGAAGCCATTGTTTTACAAGGAGGACAGATCAATGCTTAAAATTATTCATTTTAAGGTGAATGGAAGAGATGTGGAACTGGCTGTGGATGAGAGAGAGTCTCTCTTGGATGCCTTGAGAGTGCGTCTTGACTTAACTTCTGTAAAGAAGGGCTGTGAGGTAGGAGAGTGCGGAGCTTGTACCGTTTTGGTAAATGGAGAGGCAGTGGACAGCTGTATCTACCTGGCTATGTGGGCAGACGGAAAGTCCGTTCTTACCGTAGAAGGTCTTAAGGGGCCAAACGGAGAGTTAAATCCGGTTCAGACCGCATTTATCGAAGAAGCAGCGGTGCAGTGCGGCTTCTGTACTCCCGGACTGATTCTTACCGCTGTGGAGATTGTGGGAACAGGAAAGGACTATACCAGAGAAGAGTTAAGAAAGCTGATTTCCGGACATCTTTGCCGTTGCACCGGTTATGAAAATATTTTAAATGCCGTAGAAAGAGTAGTGAAGGAAAATCTTCAGAAAGCAAACTAAAAAATATTTTGGTTTTTGCCTAAAAATTTGTTAGGCAAATCGCACAAAAGTTTTTACTCTCTTTTGGAAAAAAGGGAAGTCTTTGCGGTGGGGGTGGCAACTCTCACCGCTTTCGTTTATAATCATATTGTTAATTTGTAAACGACATAATTATTTTTTAGATTATAAGGAGCGAGCTAAAAAATAATAAGATATCCTGCAGGAATACGGATTGCGATAAGCAGCCGAAAGCTTTTCAAAACAGTAAGAATGCTTAGCCGATAAAGGGGAGGAGCAATTTCTTTTTCTTCATCGGCTTAGGAGAAAGAGTAAAAAGGGAAGAGGATACCTTCGTCGCTATATTGAGTTTAGGAATTAGGAGATGCTTATGGAAGAGATGGATGTATTTCGTTTTATTGTAAACGGAAAAGAGGTGGAAACAAAGGAAGATAAGCCTTTGCTTCGTTTTCTTCGTGACGATTTAAAGTGTAAGTCCGTAAAAGACGGTTGTAGTGAAGGAGCCTGCGGAACCTGTACCATTTTGATTGATGGAAAGGCTGTGCGTTCCTGTATTTTGTCCACCAAAAAGGCAGTGGGAAAGAACATTGTTACTGTTGAAGGACTGAGCCTTCAGGAGAAGGAGGCCTATGTCTATGCTTTTGGACGTGCCGGTTCCGTACAGTGCGGATTCTGTATTCCCGGTATGGTGATGAGTGCCAAGGCTTTAATCGATGTGAATCCGAATCCAACAGAAGAGGATATTAAGAAAGCCATCCGCTCCAACATTTGCAGATGTACAGGTTATAAGAAGATTATCGAAGGAATTGCGCTTGCTGCCAAGGTGCTTCGGGGAGAGGAAAAGATTCAGTCCGAGCTGGAATCCGGAGAAGACTTCGAGGTTGGACAGTCCGCTTTCCGTGTGGATGTTCGAGAGAAGGTTCTGGGAACCGGAGAATATCCTGATGATGTGGAGATGGAAAACATGGTTTACGGAGGGGCTGTTCGTACAGAGTATCCAAGAGCCAAGATTTTAAAGATTAATACAGAGGCGGCAGAGAGTCTTCCCGGCGTTCTAGCTATCTTAAAGGCTGAAGATGTTCCTAACAACAAGGTGGGACACATTCAGCAGGACTGGGATGTTATGATTGCCGAAGGGGACACAACTCGTTGCATCGGAGACGCTCTTTGCCTGATTGTTGCTGAGACTCCTTCCATTTTGGAGGCGGCGAAGAAGCTTGTAAAGGTAGAGTACGAAGTGCTGGAGCCGGTAAGAAGCATTGCAGAGGCTAAGGCGGAAAATGCGCCTAAGCTTCATCCTAACGGAAATCTTTGTCAGCAAAGACACGTAACCCGTGGAGATGCCAAGTCCGCGATTGCTGCCGCTAAGTATGTGGTAACAGAGAGCTTCTCTACTCCATTTACAGAGCATGCCTTCATGGAGCCGGAGTGCGCCATTGCCTTCCCTTATAAGGACGGCGTGAAGGTTTATACCAGTGACCAGGGTGTATATGATACCAGAAAAGAGATTTCCATCATGATGGGCTGGGATCCTTCCAGAATCGTGGTAGAGAACAAGCTTGTAGGTGGCGGATTCGGCGGTAAGGAAGACGTTTCCGTACAGCATATTGCCGTGCTGATGGCTTTAAAGGTGGGAAGACCGGTAAAGGTAAAGTTCACCCGTCAGGAATCCATCAACTTCCACCCCAAGCGTCATGCTATGGAGGGTACTTTTACTCTGGCTTGTGATGAAAATGGTATTTTCCAGGGCTTGGATTGTGAAATCTACTTTGATACCGGAGCCTACGCATCCCTTTGCGGACCGGTATTGGAGAGAGCTTGTACTCATTCCGTTGGACCTTACACCTATCAGAACACCAATATCTATGGATACGGCTATTACACCAATAACCCACCTGCAGGAGCATTCCGCGGATTCGGTGTGTGCCAAAGTGAGTATGCATTGGAAATGTTGATTGATAAGCTGGCTGAGGAGGTAGGCATCAGCCCCTGGGAGATTCGTTTCCGTAACGCCATCGAGCCGGGAAAGGTTCTTCCCAACGGACAGATTGCGGATTCCTCTACAGCCCTTAAGGAAACCTTATTGGCGGTAAAGGACATTTACGAAGCCAACAAGAGCAGAGCAGGTCTTGCCTGTGCCATGAAGAATGCCGGCGTAGGTGTAGGTCTTCCGGACAAGGGAAGAGCCAGAGCGGTTATTAAGAACGGCGTGGTAGAGTTGTATACCGCAGCTTCCGATATCGGACAGGGCTGCCGTACCGTATTTATGCAGATGATGCACGATGGTACCGGTCTTCCGGTGGAGAAGATTGATCTTTCCAAGGGTTCCACAGAGGATTCTCCGGACTCCGGAACCACTTCCGGATCCCGTCAGACTCTGATTACCGGTGAGGCGGTAAAGGGCTTAGCCGTAGAGCTTAAGGGAGATTTGGACAAAGTAGGCGGAGACCTTTCCGCATTGGAAGGAAAAGAATATTTCTTCGAGTTCTTTGATCCCACAGATAAGCTTGGCGCAGACCTTCCCAACCCCAAGTCTCACGTAGCTTATGCTTATGCTACCAACCTGGTTCTTCTGGATGAACAGGGACAGGTAACGGATGTATATGCTGCCCATGACTCCGGAAAGGTTGTAAACCCGGTTGCGATTCAAGGACAGATTGAAGGTGGAGTATTGATGGGAATGGGCTATGCCTTAACCGAGGACTTCCCCTTAAAGGACTGCGTACCCACTGCTAAGCTTGGAACCTTGGGACTGCTTCGTGCAAACCAGATTCCTGACATCCATGCCATCTATGTAGAGAGGGATACACCTATCCCCTTCGCATTCGGTGCTAAGGGCATCGGAGAGATTGCCAGCATTCCTATTGCTCCGGCCATTGCCAATGCTTACTATGCCTTTGATCATGAGTTCAGAACCAAGCTTCCTATGGACAATACATTCTATAGAAAGAAGAAGGCATAATCCGGAATAGCAAAAATATAAGCTCATGAAGAAGGGACTATAAAAATCAAAAAAAATAGATTTTCGGCAATATAGGTCTAAATGAGGGGGTAGTCTGAGCCCGTCGGTACTTGCGAAAAACAAGCAAAACGCAGTTTTTCGCTTAGTATCCGCTACGAGGCGAAGCTAGCGAGAGCGTGCCCCAAATTTAGACCTATATTGCTTAGAAAACTATTTTGATTTTTACAGTCCCTTCTTCGTGACTTAAGGAAAAAATCGGATTATGGGAAAAAAGCTTCCTCATAACGGTGGAAATAAAATTAATTTTTTGTTAAAATAGGAGCATTATGAATCTTACCGCAATGCCAAAGGAGTAAAAATGGATAAGGAAGCATTGAAGAAAAGAATATTTGCAGAAGGAGAGAAGGCTAAGGGCGGTGTAAACCGCTTTCTGGAGGAAGAAAAGCAGGAGCTGTCGCATGAACCGGAACGGAAGGTAGAACAGCCACAAGCTATCCTTCAGAAGTCGGAAAAATCCGGCCTTTCCTTTAAAGCGCGAAAAGCCAGAAGGTGCAGATTTTTTAAGACAGCAAAGGAAAAAACAGAGGCATTTATCGAAAAAGCTGCCGCTCATGCAGAGGAAAGAGGCGTAAGAGGGCTTCCGGAAAGAAAGTTTATTGCGTTAAAGAAGAGAAAGAAGGTGTTGCATGCCTTTGTCATTCCCTGCTATGGAGAATCCTCTTATCTGGAAGCATGCATTCAATCTCTTTTAAAGCAAAAAAATCCATCTCCTATTTACCTTTGCACCGCAACTCCCAATGCATTTTTAAAGAGGATTTCCAGAGAATATCGTTTGCCCTTGTTTGTTCGAAACGGAGAGCCCTCTTTGGCAAGGGATTGGAATTTTGCTTTGGAGGTAGGCAGAAAGAGAGCAAAGCTGGTGACCATTGCCCATCAGGACGATTTGTATCATGAAGATTACACGAAGGCTGTGGAGCATGCCTATTCTCTCTATCCGGATGCCAGCTTGATTTTTACTGCGGTGCAGGACATTGACGGTATGGGACAGAAGCTGCCGAATGTTGCTGAGAAAGTGAAAAGAATCCTACGACTTCCCTATCATTTTACCCATCATACGGAAAAGAGCCTCTGGAAAAAGCTTCCCCTACTTTTTGGCAACAGCATCTCCTGCCCCAGCTGTACCTATGTGACAGCACATTGCAGAAGATTATTATTCAAAAATGACTATCGTTTTATTACGGATTGGGATGCCTTCCTGCATTTGGCGGAAAAAGAGGGGCGTTTCCTCTATATTAAGAAGGCTTTGCTTTCCTATCGAAGACACGAAGAGGCGGAAACCAGAAAGCAAATGAAGAACAAAAACCGCCTGAAGGAAGAAAAGGAACAATTCCGGAAGCTTCACGGCAAGTTTTTGGGAGGTCTTTTGGCGAAGGTTTACAGCCTGTCCGGAAAATGGGCGTAAGGCGTTCTTGTTACAAAGAAAAAGGATTTAAAAAGAGATAAAAACAGAATAGTATATAGTATGCAAAAACAGCATAGGTCTAAAATTCAGGCACGCTCCCGCTAAGTTCGCCCAGCGGGTAGCGGTACTAAGTTCAAACTTCACTTCGTTCGCTTTCACTAAGTACCAGCGGGCTCAGATTGCCTTCGTTTTAGACCTATGCTGTTTTTGCATGGCGGTGATTATACTATTTTCATACCTCTTTTTTTAGGCCAAGGAAAGGCTTCGCTTCATAGCTTGTCTTTGTAAGAGGAGGGACACCAGTACGCAGGACAGTAATTTATCCACCAAGTTTCCACTAACAGCCCCTAGATAAACTGAAGTAAAAAGCTCTTGGCCGGATTGCTTTAAGGCCATAATCACCAAGTCTGTTCCGGAACCGGTCAGTCCTCCGAAGAGGAAGATACGAATGGGAGCTCCAACCATTGGGCATAAAATGGCTAAAAGCAGTCCTGCAAGGATTGCCTTGGGAAGGCTGAAGCCCTTCTTTCCGGCTTTACTGATTAGGGCTACCACAACTGCAACCACTACATTGACCAAGGCAAAGGGGATTGCGCTGGGGCTGGCGGTAAAGCCCATCAGGAGGTTGGTGGCCACACCGGTAAGAACGCCATAGCCCATACCGTAGCATGCCGCAATGAAAATGGTGCCGATGGTATCCATAAAAAGAAGAGGTATCTTTAGCATGCTGACAAAATCTCCAAAAACTACATTTATCACCACCGCCAGAGCACAAAATAATAGGATCTTCGTATTCTTATTCAACTTGTTCATTGCAATTCTCCTTTATTAAATTCCTGCTGTATAACTTACCGTACAGCACACATTTTTTTGTTTTTTCATAGTAGATTTTTCTTACTGCATCTCTTGAGCTTTTTTCATCTTTTTCACTTAAGCTTAAAGCTTTTCTTCTATGAAGGCAGTAAAGCGAGCTTTATATTCTTCCCATTTTTCGTCCTTCTCCTCTTCGTCATAAAATACCGGCACTTCGAAACAGGCCTGTGTCCAGTTTCTTCTTTCCATTTCTTCCATGTATTTTTCCATTAGAATTCCTGGGGGAGAGGAAAGAGAACAGCTGGGGCTTTCCTGAATCCCTAAAACACCAAGATAGCTATAACCGTTTTTCTGATACTCTTCTAACTGCCAAAAAACAGGATCTAAAATCCTTCGGCAATGTTCGGTATAGCCTTCCGTCTTCTCATACTCAGCCTTATTCATTGAAGGACGATTGCTTCCCAGATACAAGAATTCCGGACAGGGAAGCTGAATGATGCCTATCCCCCTCTTTAGAATTTCTTCGACCAGGGGAAAGGCGCCTTTTGCACGCTCCAAGTCATGCACCACAGCATTTTGATTCAAAACACAATGACTGACTACAATGATTTTCTTTGATGGATAAATAGATAAGCCCTCCTTTTTATGTATTTTCAATAGTTTACCATGTTTATCACTCAAATCTTATTGCAATTTTAGATATATTAAGAGATTTATTGAAAAGAGATTTAATAAAAGAAAAATAGAACAAGTATCGACGAAAGGCAAAAACAGCATAGGTCTAAAATGAAGGCAATCTGAGCCCACCGGTACTTAATGAAAGCGAGCGAAGTGAAGCTTGAATTTAGTACCGCTACCCGCTGGGTGAACTTAGCGAGAGCGTGCCTGAAATTTTGACCTATGCTGTTTTTGTGTGTTATGTATTACTCTTTTCTTATCTCTCTTTTTTTATATCCCTTATTACTTACATCGTCCAATGCAGAATCCTGTTTCGAATCTTCTCAAAGCACTGCATCACGATGACCAGAACGATAATCATGAAAATGAAGCCTGCCCAGGTTCTGTCATAGAGCCCAAGTGCAGCATTTTGTCGCACATAATAGCCCATTCCGTATTCAGCACCATACATCTCCGCATAAACCAGCATAACGAAGGTGCCGGAGAGAGAGTTGATGAAGCCGGAGATAATGGAAGGACTGGCCGCCGGGAGAATTACATAAAGATAACGCTTCAAGCCTCTAAGCTTTAATACATCAGCCTTATCCAGATAACGCTTATCAATGGTCATAATTCCGGTGATGGTTCCGAAAACCGTGGACCAAATACTTTCGTAGACAATCAGAAAGAGAGAAGCCATACGAAAGCTTGGTGCCAGTAAGAGGGCAAAGGGAGAAAGCAGGATGGAGGGAACAACGCTAATGGTATAAAGCACCGGATGTAGAGCTTCCCGGAGTCCCTTGTTGCTTCCCATGATAATACCGATAATCAGAGCCAGGATTAAGGAAATCAGGATGGCCGGGGTCAAGATGGAAAGGGAAGCAATCAGGTTTAAACGCATAACATTTAAATCCCCGAGAAAGGCCTTGCAAATGGCTGTTGTGGTGGGGAAGAGAAAGGCATTAACCAACCGGTTGTTCGCCACAAAGGCATACAAAGCAATAATGCCGATATACACCAAAATGGTAATGCGATATTTTCGAAAAAAAGTCTGTATGACCTTCATCATCTGTTCTCCTTTATTCCCTTTTTTGTCTGTATTTCCCTTTGTTCTCTTTAAAACTTAAAGCCAAGACTCCTGGCTTTGGTGCTCATATGCAATATAAAACTTAAGCGTTATGTTCCTGATAGAACTTTTCCATCTTCTCATAGAACTCCGGATTCTCACTGCCGTAAGCTTCCTTGGCTTCCTCTAATGCTTCATAATAGAGGTCGTTTTGGATATGGTCGTCTACCTTGATTTTGTCCCAACCCTCACTTAAGAAGCCGGTTTCCCCCAGAATATTCCAAGCCCTCTCCACCTCGTGCTTCAGAGGATCTACGGAAATGCGGAAATGCTCATTGTCCATATAGGAATCCAGGTAATCCTCGGTTACATTCATTCTCTTGGCAACGATCTTCTTTACCTCTGCCTTATTCTCCGGGCTCTTCTCATAGTAAGCCTGGGCACGAAGGAGTACCTTGATAATCTTCTTAACCACATCTTTATTTTCTTCAAAATACTTGCTGGTTACTACCATACGACAGCAGGAGTACCAGGGCATTAAATCGGACTTATAGCTTACCACCTTCAGATTCGGCTGCTGCTGAACCTCGTAATTACGGCTAGTTCCCACAACGGCATAGTCCACCTCTCCCTTGATGACTGCGGCGGTCATGTCGGAGTAGTTGGGATAATGTACCCACTTCACATCGGTTTTCGGATCGTAGCCCTTTTCCAGAAGCGCTCCGCCGATGGTGTAATCGGAAGCGTCCGCTGCAACGGTTTTCCCTACCAGACTTTCCACACCGGTCCAGTCGTAGTTGTCGGTTCTGGTAATAATGGGCATACATCCGGTTGCCATATAGCCCCCTACAATCTGCAGGTCTTCCCCGGCAGCCAAGGTCTGCAGGGGACCGTTGGTACCGTAGTTGGAGAAAATGTCGATATTTCCGGAAAGAAGAGCGGTGGTAGCATCATTGCTGGCATCAAAGGGTTTCTGGGTGATTTCGATACCCTCGTCTTTGAACCATCCCTTTTCCATGGCTAATTCCTGGAAGGCATTACCGCTATTGTCTCTTGCCCAGTTAATCTTGATGACTTCTTTCTTATCCTTGCCCTCAGCCTTCGAGCCATCCTCTGCCTTGGCGCTTCCCTCCTTGGCGGTATCTGTGCCGGAGTTCTTGCTGTCTCCGCTTCCCTGCCCCTGACAAGCAAATAAAGCGAGAGATAAAGGAAGTACCGCTGCCAACATTTTGATTCTTTTCATAAATCTCCTTTCATGCCTACATAGCTGTGTATATCAGCCTACCGTTCCTATCTTAAGAGAATTATTGCCTATTCGAATAGACAATCCGACTCTCCGGACAGAGAATCCTTTCTTATCCCAAGAGGGATTCTTCTTCTCCCTTTTCAATGTCTTCATTTAGATAGGAAAGCAGGGTGTTTCTTTGGGTAATAAAAAACTCATTTTCAAAAAGTAAATCCGAGCGATTTCGCAAGTCCTTCGGAATCTCCACGGAGTGAATAATATGGCTGGGAGCCTGGCCTAAAACGAAAATACGGTCTGCAAGGAGGAGAGCCTCATCAATGTCATGGGTGACAAAGAGTACGGTTTTTTGTTCCTTTCTTTCCTTGCAAAGGGAGATTAACAGTCTTTGCAGTTTTCTTCTGGTGATGGCGTCCAGTGCGCCAAAGGGTTCATCCATCAAGAGTATGGGCGCGTCCATGCCGAAGGCCTGAGCAATGGCGGTACGCTGCTTCATTCCGCCGGAAAGGCTCTTGGGAAGCTTATGATAAAGCTCGGGTTTTAAGCCCACCATTTGCAAAAGTTCCTCTACCTTTTTCTGTAATACTTTTTTATCTTCTCCAGGAAAACATTGCTGCAGGGCAATCAGAATGTTATTTCCGATGCTTAACCAGGGGAAAAGACCATAATCCTGAAATACCACGGCCCTTTGTAAAGAGGTTCCCTGTATTTTTTCCTCGCCAATCAGAATTTCTCCGGCACTGGCAGACTCCAAGCCCGCAAAGAGGCGAAGTAAGGTGCTTTTTCCGCAACCGGACTGTCCAAGAATGCAGACGAATTCTCCCTGAGAAAATTGGGCGGTGATATTTTCCAAAATGGTTCTTTGATCATCCGCATAGTGAAAGGATAAATTCTTGATGCAAATTTCTGCCATTCTGCTCCTCCTGATTGTTTCTATAAAGCAAAAAAATAAGTATTTTGAACGTACAAATTAATTTCATAAAAAATACTATCAAGATTAAATATATTTGTCCAATTTCAAAACATAATAGAAGGTATTAATTATTCAAAACGACTATAATTATAAAGAAACTATAAAATTCTTAAAAAAGCAAAGGGAAAGGGCAGCTTCCGGGGAAAGAGAAAAAACAAAATATTATTAAAAAGCTTATATAAAATTGCAAATTGTGCCGATAATATAATTACTTATCAGAATATTGTGAAGATAAGGGTTAAAAGAACTGCTGGGGAAGGCAGTTCGTAGAGAGAGTAAGAAGGGCTAAGCTTAGCGGTAAAGAAGAAAGTAATTTAGGAAGAAAGTCGCTAAGAAAGAAAGTCGCTAAGAAAGAAAGTCACTAATGAAGTAAGTCAGCAAAGTAGGAGGAAAGGAAAGAGGAAAGAAAGCATGAAGGGAAAAAAGAGAATACAATTTATCGGTTTTTTTCTCTGCCTTTTGTTGGGGAATTCGTTGTTTGTTCCGAAGAGCTATGCCGCCGTTGCTCCGGTAAAAGTGGAGATTCCGGTGAGCTTGTATGCCGCGGGAGATTCATTCCCGGAGGAAGAATTTACGGTGGAGCTGGAACCGGTGATATCCGGTTCTAATTTGGTGCCGGATGAGAAAGAGATTCATCTCACTTTAGGCGCAGGAAAAACAAAGGAGGAGAAACGTTTTGCCCCCATTTCCTTTTCGGAGGAGGGAATCTATCAGTACGATATTCGCCAGAAAAAGGGTGATACGGAATATATGACCTATGACGATAGGGAGTATCTGGTTTCCGTAAAAGTGGAATTGCAAAACAAGGATAGTGCGGGAAATCCAAGACCTGCCTATCTCACTGCGGTATTGATTGTAACGGATCGAAATGATCCTCTAAAGCAGGATATGAAAAGAGGGGAAATTGCCTTTCACAACCGTTATGACAAGCCGAAGCCTCCGGAGCCGGAAACGCCCCCGGAGCCAGTGCCGCCGGAGCCAACTCCTCCGAATCCGAACACCCCGCCCGGACCGGGTAATCCTCCCGGGGAAAGCGGCAAGCCCCCCGCGCCCATTGTGAGCCATGATCCCGGGGTTTTAGGGGTAAAGAAGCTGGAAATTTTTAATCCGATAGTGGAGATTCCGAAGATTTGTACCAAGATTTATCGTACGGCCAGAAATGTGGCCACCGGAGATGAAAGCGGAATGTTTTTCTTTGGTGTGTCCTTCAGCCTTTCCCTCTTTGGCATCAGCCTATATTTTTATAAGAGAAGAGGAAAAGACTTATCCTCCGAATAAGCGGTAGGAACATAAGGAAAGGTACACACTTCTGAATAAAGATTTGGAAGAAAAGGAAGGGATTTATCCTCCGAATAGGTCTCGTAAAGAGCTAACAAACAGTCGAAATCGAAAGAATTTCTAAAGACCTTGACACCCTCTTAGGAGGGTGTTATTCTTTGAAAAGGTTTAGCACTCGAAATTGATGATTGCTAACAAATGAGACAAAACGTAAAGGAATGAGGAAGAAGAGCAGAAGCTTTTTCCTTGTTTCAGAAGGGATATGTATATGAGCATGCAAGATGTTTTGGAACAAATCCGTTCCCTTTTAAAGAAGAAGAAAAGGGGACGGATTTCTGCCATTTCCCGAGAAATTCCTCAGGAAATGCTAAAAAAGCAGAATTCTAAGCAGGAAAATGAAGCACAAAGCTCTCCGGGACAAAGAGCCCAAGGGCAAGGTTCTGAAGCGCGAAACTCTGTAGGACAAAACTCTGTAGGACAAAACTTCGGCGGGCAAAGTATCGGAGCACAAAACACTGAAGGGCATAATGCCGTAGCGCCTGAGGCGGTAGAGCAGAGCCCTGTAAGGCAAGAGCAGAACAAAGCGGCCCGGAGCGGGAAATCGAATACAGCTGTGCAGAGCACAGGGTGGAATCCAGAAACCCGCAGTGCAGAGCAGAATACAGCAAGTGGGAGCGCAGAATCGAATACAGCGGCACAAAGCACAGGACAAAACGCAGTGGAGCAGAATACAGAGTCGCAAAACGGTATAGAACGAGCGAAAGACAATATGACAGAATATAGAGGAGGAAATGTGATGCGGGTAATTCCGGTTTATAATATGATGGTTCTTCCCCATTCCTACATTTATTTTCAAGTACAAAGCTTTAAAAATATTGCAGGACAGGAAATCAGACAGGACGACCATGTGTTACTGGCTGTTTTAAAGGAAGACAGCTTTAATACAAAGGATTTAAGAAAGGAAGAGTTCCACTCCGTTGCGGTAGAGGGAAGTGTTACGGAAATCAGCGGAGACGGCTATGTGGTGGTTCGTACAGGACAGAGAGTTAAAATTCTGGAGTTGGCTCAAAAAGAAGGGGAGCCCCTGTTGTTGGAAACCGCCCCATTAAGCGATATCGAGGATTTGGATCGGGAGGATTCCGAGCGAAAGTTAAAGGAAATCAAGGCGGAATTAAAGACGCTGGTGGATCGTTTTAGAGCCGGAAGCATTATGCAGACCATGATTGACCAGTACGGTTCCATTCAAGAAGTGGCATGCATTCTTTCTCCATGGCTCAGTTTGAAAAATGAAGAGCGCTATCAGGTATTAAAAGAAGACAGACTTTCCGTTCGTACCAAGATGCTGGAGCAGATTCTTTATGAATATGTAGAAGTCACCAAGGTTACCTCCGATGCCAGAAATCAGCAGCAGGAGGACTACCAGAAGCTCTATAAGGAGCAGGCTTTACAAAAGCAAATCGACTATTTGCAAAAAGAGCTGGATGAGATGCACCCGGAGAAGGTTTCCGATTTAAGAAAGCTGGAGCTTAAGATTGAAGAATCGGGCATGAATGAGATTGCCAAGAAGGAAGCCTCTAAGATTTTAAATCGTTTGAAAAATGAAGGCACCAACGGTCAAGAGGCAGGTATGCTTTATGACTACATGGACTTTGTGACAGGACTTTCCTGGAAGAAGGAAGAGCAGAAGAGCATTGACTTGGACGAGGCGGAGAAGATTCTCTCCGAAGACCACTTCGGCTTAAAGAAGGTTAAGGAAAGAATGATTCAGCAGATTGCTGTAATGAACTTAAAGAAGCAGCAGTCCGGTTCCATCCTTCTCTTTGTAGGTGCTCCCGGAACGGGAAAGACCAGTATCGGAAAGAGTATTGCCAAGGCCCTTGGCAGAAAATATGTCCGAGTAAGCCTGGGTGGCGTGCGAGATGAGGCGGATATTCGAGGCCACAGAAGAACCTATCTGGGAGCTATGCCCGGAAGAATTATGGACGGTATCCATAAGGCGGGAGTTTCCAACCCGGTTATGGTATTGGACGAGGTGGATAAGCTTTCCTCCTCTTACAACGGAGATCCGGCAGCAGCCTTGCTGGAGGTTTTGGATCCGGAGCAGAACAATACCTTTACGGATCACTATATGAATGTACCTTATGATCTTTCCGATGTACTCTTCATTTGCACCGCAAACACCACGGACAGCATTCCCGCACCTCTCCTAAACCGTATGGAGGTGATTCAGTATCAGGGCTATACTCCCAGGGAAAAGTTTGAAATAGGTAAACGGCACCTGATGAAGAAGGCTTTGAAGAATGTAGGTCTTCAGCCGGAAAATGTGGAACTCAGCGATGAGGCCTTGGAAAGCATTATCTCCGACTACACCAGAGAAGGTGGTGTGAGAGGGCTGAAAAAGCGCCTGGATACCCTGTGCAGAATTGCCGCTGTGCATTTGGTAAGAGGAAAGGGCGAGAAGATTACCGTAGGGAAAGAGGATTTACAGGAATATCTGGATATGAATCCTCTTCATCATAGAGAAGTGGAAGAAAAGGGTAGAGCCGGCGTGGTCACAGGTCTTGCTTGGACCGCAGTGGGAGGAGAAATCCTCTTTATCGAGACGCTTGCTACCAAGGGAGAGGGCAAGCTTACCATTACCGGACAGCTGGGTAATGTAATGAAGGAATCTGCCCAGATTGCCATCAGTCTGGTGAAGTCCATGTTCCCGGAGAAGGCAAGCTTCTTTAAGGAAAATGACTTGCACATCCATGTTCCTGACGGAGCCACTCCGAAGGATGGCCCCTCGGCAGGTGTAACCCTCACCGTAGCCTTATCCTCCTTGGTGACAGGACAGGCGGTTTGCCCGCAGATTGCTATGACAGGAGAAGTTTCTTTGGAAGGAAAGGTAAATCCAATCGGAGGACTTCCGGAGAAGCTGATGGCTGCGGAGCGTGCAGGGGTAAAGACTGTCTTGATTCCCAAGGCAAATGTAGATGACCTTCGGGATGTACCGGAGGAGGTAAAGGATAAGCTGGAGATTCGTCCCGTGGAAAATGTGGATGAAGCTTTGTCCATCTGCGGCATCGAAAAAGGAAAGGACACTCCTACCGAAGAAAAGTCCGAAGAATAAAACTGAGACTGCAAAATCAAATTGAGACTGTAAAAAATCAAAATATATTGCCGAAAATTCTTTACTATTTTGATTTTTGCAGTCTCATTTTCTTTGGTTTTATAGGAAAAGCAATAAAGACAAAATAGATAAATAATTATCAAATTGTTAATAAAAAATTATACATATTTACAAATCTGCTGTTTGGAGATATAGTCCTTAGTGTTAGAAAAAACCAATTTATTCCTTGAAAGGAGCTGCACATGTCTACAACATCAGTACAGAAGCATACGAAATCCGGTTTTACTACATTGGGAATCGCAATCACGGCGGTGTTGATTGCGCTATCTACTTTGCTTACGATGTTTACCAAGATTCCCGTGCCCGGTATTCGGGGGTATTTTAATGTAGGAGATGCGGTCATTATGTTGGCGGCTCTTCTGCTGGGACGAAAAGAAGGAACGCTGGTAGGTGCCATCGGTCCAGCCTTGGCGGATTTGCTTTTGGGATATGCGGTATTTGTTCCTATTACCTTTTTGGTCAAAGGAATTGAAGGCTTTTTGGTAGCCACGGTCTACGGCAAAAAGAAAAGCTTTTCCTCCGCTCTTTTGGCGACGCTTATCGGTGGAGCGATTATCGTTATAGGATACTTTGTAGCGGAAAGCTTCGTCTTTGATTTTGGCGTAGCCTCTGCAGGAATTTTGACCAATACCATTCAGGCGGTGATGAGTGTGTTGATTTCCATGCTTCTTTATACCGCTCTTCGAAAGATTCCTTTTATTGCAAATTTTTCCAAGCAGGTGCAAGAGTAAAGAAATTTCTTGTATTTTTCATGGTTCTTAGTATAATAAGCAAGGAAACTATTTTTTACTGTTTTCTGCCGAGATTTAAGAAATTAGCTTGAATCATTTGGCGAAAGAGCTATGGATGTAAGTGCCCTGACCTTAGGAAAAGAGCTCAGGGCGACCGGAAAAAAGGAGGAACTGCATATGGTTTTAGTACCCATTATCCTTATCGTAATTGTTCTTGTTTGGTTTATCGGACAGAGCAATATGCTGAATCGTTACATGGTTATTATTGAAGAATCCAAGAAGACTGTGGATATTACCTTGGTGAAGCGGTTTGACACTATTTCGGAAATGTTAAAGGTGGCTAAGGCCTATGCCAAGCATGAGGAGAAGGTATTTACCGAGCTGGTAGCTTTGCGTCAGGGAGGAAGTATTCAGGATACGAACCGGGCGATTGCCAACCAAAATGATGTATTGGCACAGATTCGTATGGTAGGAGAGAATTATCCGGAGCTTTTGTCTTCTAAGCAATTTTTAAACCTGCAGTCCGAGATTGTCAGTGAAAATGAAGATTTGGCAGCAGCAAAGCGGATTGTCAACAGTAATGTACGTGTATTCAATCAGGCTGTTGTTAGTTTTCCCACAAGTCTAGTGGCAGGAATCAAGGGACTTGGTAAGGTGGATTTTCTGCATGAGGATTTAGAGGGTAAGAGAGATTTAAAGGATTTGGATTATAATATGGATTAAGGGAAGAAAAGCGTTTGCTCATAAGAGGAAATGGCTTAAAGTCCGAAATTTGGCAGGTTGAAAAGTCGAGATATAGGGATTTTTCTGCCTGCTTTTCTAATAGAAAGGACATCTATGTTAGGAACTTTGGAAGAGGATTTAAAGAAAATTGAGGACATGGAGGACAGTGCGGAGTTTCAAATCAAACTCCAAGCACTTCGTAAGAAAATGTTGGAAATTAAAAGGTGGTCTACAGCAAAATACCTTGTTCCGTTTTTTCTGATTCTTATGCCTCGTCTTATCGGGCGGGACAGTATGATCCTTTGCTTTATTTTGATTGGTAGCGGTCTTTTGTTTTATTATCTAAAATACCATAAGATGCCGGAGTTCTTCAGTAATATGGAAAGCCTTCAGGATGTTTATGCCAAGGAGGTGCTGGAGCCGCTGTTACAGAACTTCTATCCCGACCTAACGGTGGAAAAGAAGGGAATTGCTCTGGAGGATGTAGTGAGGTTCACCCCAAAGTCTCAAAAATATCTGCAAGATACCTTTTTGTTCTTTCATGATGACAGAGGACTTCTTATAGGAAATCTGGAGTCCTATCATACAACAGGCGGAAAGCATTCCACCACGGTGTATGATTTTACAGGACAGCTGTATTGCATGAAGAGTCCGGTGACAGTGCAGGGAGAAGTTCGCATTGTCCCTACGGATAGAGCTTTTCTTTTAAAAAATGAAGTGCAGTACAGATATCCTGCCTGCGGAAAAGGGGAGATGAAGCTGGATACGGAAGACATTCAGCACAATGAGCATTTTGATATCTATGCCACGGATGAGTTTGGAACAAGACGATTCCTGACTCCGGAAGTGCTCAGGATATTTTCCGAGAAATTTGCAGGACAGGAGCTTTCCATCTATATCAAAGGAGATCTGCTCTATATCGCCATTTACAGCGGCCACAAAATGTTTAGAGCCCCCTACACCGAAGCGGAAATCAATAGTCTCTCCTTCACAGAGGAGTATAAGAAGCTTCGGGGCTCCTTAGAGTATATCGAAGACATTTGTAAGGCCTTTGAAGAAAAATAGAGGGATGGAAATATCTAAGGTAATGAAATTCTATTTCATGCAGCATAGGTCTAAAATGAGGGCAATCTGAGCCCGCCGGTACTTAGTGAAAGCGAGCGAAGTGAAGCTTGAACTTAGTACCGATGCGAAGGCGAAGTTAGCGGGAGCGTGCCCGAGTTTTAGACCTATGCTGTATGAAATGCATTAACTATATTTCCATCCCTCTATTTTTATCGTAAGAGACCTTGTAAATGTCTTTTACTCCTCTAAGCGCTCCGGAGCGTAATATAACACCTGCGTGCCGCCATTTTCAAAGGAAAAGGGCACATGGATCAAGTTCTTCATAGCTTCCAGCACCTTTCCCTGCTTTTCCTTCTCCACATAGAAGAGGAGGAAGCCGCCGCCCCCGGCACCAAGGAGTTTGCCGCCAAGGGCTCCTGCCTCGCGACCTTTTTCGTAAAGGGCATCAATGCTGTCGGTACTGATGGTTTTTGCGGTTTTTCGCTTTAATTCCCAGGTCTTATGCAGAAGACGACCGAAGTCATTTAAATCCTTGTGTTTATCCTGCAACACATCCTCTGCCTCCACCAGCAAAGCCTTCATCTCGGACAAAAGACTTAGCTTGTCCTGAGGGGAGGATTTTTTATTTTCCTTTTGTACCTCGGAGGAAAAGCGGGTGAAGCCGGTGAAGAAGAGCATCAGATTCTCTTCCAAGGCCTTCTTTCTTTCCGGGAAAATGAGGATGGGGCTTACGGTATAGCCGTTTTGGGAAAACTCGATATGATTAAGTCCCCCAAAGGCTGCGGCAATCTGGTCCTGCCAGCCGCCGGATTCATTACAGAGTACCCTTTCCAGATAAATGGCTTCATCTGCCAGAGTTTTCTTTCCCACATACTTTCCCTTTAAGGCATGGAAGGCATGGAGCATGCCCACCGCAAAGGAAGAGCTGGTACCAAGGCCGGAACGGGCAGGAAGATCCGCCTCATAATTCAAACGAATCTTCTGCATATCCAACATTTTCATCGCCTCCCGGATAGCAGGGTGCTGGATTTCCTCAAGAGAAGAGACCCTTTCCGTCTTGGAGTAGGAAAGCTCGGTGCTATAGTCAAAAAAAGGAGGCAAATGCCGGACATTTACATAACAGTATTTGTCAAAGGTGGTGGAAAGCACTGCTCCGCCATGCTCCTTGAAATATTCTTCCATATCGGTGCCTCCACCGAAAAAGGACATTCTAAAGGGGGTTTTGGTAATAATCATGTTTGCTCCTTATTGGAATTTGATTTTCACTTTTACAGTATAGCATTTAATCGGAAATATCCAAATCTCGGGTAATCAGAAACTGATAGCCGGGGAATTTCTCTTCCAGTTCTTTTTGGATGCCGGCAATAAGGCCATCACGGTCCTTTTCTTCGAAATCCACCACAACATCCATGTGAATCCGTTTCTTCTCTTCTTCTACATAAAAGCCATGCATCTGTAAAACATGCTCCTTGGATAAAACCAGATCATGAATTTCCTGCTGGAGCTTCAGGAGGGCTTTATTTTCCGTGTTGCGGGAGTAAATGCTGATTCCCGCCATAATCACATGGAAGTTTTTGTAGATTTTCCTTTCAATCTTCCGCATTAAGGCATCCAGCTCTGCGGCGTGCATGGTATCCGCCACCTCGATATGGGCGGAGGCCAGATAGGTGTCCGGCCCATAGTTATGGAGGAAGAGATCATAGGTTCCGAAAACTCCGGGAATGGCATTGATGGTTTCTTTAATCTCCTTAGTCAAGTTGCTGTCCGCTCTTGCACCAAGAATCTGGGAAAGGGTTTCCTGTAAAAGCTCCCAGCCGGCTTTCAGAATAAAGAGGGAAATTACTACCCCTACATAGGCCTCTAAGGAGATACCGGTAAAACGGAAAAAGAGGGCGGATAAAAATACGGATAAGGACAGGATGGCATCATTTCCCGCATCCTCACCACTGGCAATAAGATTTTGGGAATTTACATTTTCACCTCTTCTTTTTACAAAACGGCTCAAGAAAAATTTGACCAAAACCGCTACAAAAATGATTACTAAGGAAATCATACTGTAGCTGGGCGCCTCCGGATGAAGAATTTTCTTTCCCGATTCGATTAAAGAAGTGAATCCGGCATAGAGCACCAAAAGACTGATGACACTGGCGGTGAGATATTCAATTCGTCCGTGCCCCAAAGGATGCTCTCTGTCCGGTGCCCTGCTGGCCAGACGGGTTCCTACAATGGTTATGACTGAGGACAGGGCATCCGTTAGATTATTTACTGCATCCAGAGTAATGGAAATGGAGTTGGAAAGAAGTCCGACTCCAGCTTTAAAACCGGCCAAAAACAGATTGGCCAGAATACCGATGATACTGGTTTGTACAATGACTTTTTCTCTATTGTTATTCATAAAGTTACTCTATTCTATGTTTTGCAGAATTCCTTTCGCTTTCTCTCAACTGTTTTCTGCAGAAATCTCCCTTCTCTTTGCTATCTTATTTCCAAAAGATATTTTTCGGAAGCTTTACCTCCGGCTTGTCAAAAAGCTTGTCTTTAATGGCAAGCTTCTTCGCCTCTTCATCGTAAATGGCCATAGGCTTCTGTCTGTCCTTGATGGCAAGGATAATGGGCACAAGGAAAATGGCCACCACACCTCCGGCAAAGCCGTTGTTATAAAGATTTGTCCCATTATAAAGAATTCCAACATTTAAGGCAACGGAAGAATGAAGAAAACCGGCTGCAATTCCCCAGAAAATGCCGAATTCTCCTGCAATGGGAGCCAAGGTAGTCACAAGAATCAGGGTGAGGGTGGAGCTGGGATCCTGCACGGACCAAACCTTCAAGAATCCTGCAAGAATTACGCCGAAGATTACCGGTAAAATATTTCGCAGATGCTTTCCGGTGGCGCTAAAGCCCACCAGACAGAAGATGGAACCGATGGTGGGGCCGTTAAAGTCTCCTCCCAGAATGTAGAGAATCAAAGTCATGGCAAGACCGTTTACCCCCATGTTGAAAATGGTGGGATAGTCTCCGTATTTCTTTAAATAGTCCGGATTTCCCTGTCCGCTTTCCTTCAGGATATCCCGATAGCCAAGAATTGTTTCCTTTCGCCCAAAGAAAAGGGAAAGGAGCATCAAGACGAGAAAGAGCGCAAGCAGACTGTAGAAGCCAAAGAGTCTGTGGTCGGTATCCCAAACCAGTCGGGACTCGATTTTTACCCCGAAGGATTTCATCAGGGAAATGACGATGGTGGCGATAATACCGCAGGCGAAACCGGCATTGTACAGGGAATAGCCCATGTGAGCGTGCTTGGTGTGGAGGGAAATGGGAACCAGAACATAACCGATGACAAGCCCCACAGCAAGCGCCAAAAGAAGCTGCAGGACATCCGGAATATTGGGAATCAGCAGAATCTGGGTGATAATCGGAGAAAGGGTGGTACCGCAAAGCCCGATATGAAGATATTTTCGGAAGGGAACCCGGTGAATTTTGGCATAAAGGGCATAGCCCAGAATTATCGCCCAGATATTTAAAAGATTCTTTCCGAAAAGAGAAAAGCCGAACATCAGGCAGGAGGCCATAATACAGCTTCCGTCAAAATTGGATTTGGCGATACAGAGTAAGCCCAGGGAAATAATGGTGAGGCATCCCGCATTGAAAAAGGCTGCGCCCACGCCGCCTACCACAAAATAGTCCGTAATCAAAATATCCGGTTGCACAATGATTTCCCGTACACCTTCAAAAATGCTCATAGGGTTTTGCTGGGTAAGACTGATGAGCATAAAATAAATAGGCACGATGGACATTAAAAGATAACGCTCCCAGTTCGGGAGAAAATGATGTAAAAGCAACTTGCTGTCTTCTGTGTTTTTCATGAAAAAATTCTGCTCCTTCACTGCCGGGGGAGGGGGATTTTCCTAGCCGATTCTCCAATATGAAACTATTAAAATAGTACAAGAAAAAGAAAAAATAAGCAATTATAAGATTCTAAGCAATTCCGGAAGAAAGACTTGCCTTTCTGTAGACTTTGTGCTATCTTGGTACGGCTAAGGGGTACGCCCTGACAAAGTGCTATTATTTATAGATAGCACATGCATTATGAAAACCAAGGAATCCCCAAGAGGGATAGACGAACCGCATGGTTGGCAATCATGCAGAAAGAGGGAGAAAATGAGAGAAGGTATTCATCCAACTTATCACCAGGCAACCGTAACATGTAACTGTGGAAACACATTTGTAACAGGATCCACAAAGCCGGAAATTCACGTGGAAATCTGCTCCAAGTGTCATCCTTTCTACACAGGAAACCAGAAGCTGGCATCCGCTAAGGGTAGAATCGATAAGTTCAATAAGAAGTTTGGAATGCAGCAGCAGTAAAAAGCAGGGCCTCGGCCCTGTTTTTTTGTTAATCTTTATGAAAAAAGCGTGATACTTTCTTGGGAACGATTGTTCAAAGGCCGGTACTTTAGTATAATTCTTCCTATTCCGGAAAGATAATTGGTTTATTTCCCGTTGGAACTTCTGTGTGTTTTGAAAATGCTTGGAGCTAGGAGATTATTTTCAAAATAGAAAAGAAAGAATAGAAATCTTTTTGTATAGCCGGATAGTAAGAGCTTTGGAAAGGAAGAATTTTGGAAAAACAGGTATATAGCGGTATCGGCGGTCAGGCAGTGATCGAAGGCATTATGATGAAGAATAAGGAGGACTATTCCGTTGCGGTACGAAAGCCGGACGGCAGTATTGACGTGATACAGGGAGAGTATCTGTCATTAACGGACAAATACCCTTTCTTCCGCCTTCCTTTTTTACGGGGAATTTTATCCTTTTACGATTCTATGGCACTGGGGATGAAGTGCCTTAGCCATAGTGCCAGCTTCTATGAGGATGATGAGGGAAGCGAGCCGGGAAAGCTGGAGCAGTTTTTGGACAAGCTTTTCGGAGAGAAGGTGGAGCAGGTGCTTTCCGCCTTAGTGATGGTCTTTTCCTTTGCCATGGCTCTGTTTATTTTTGTGGCTTTGCCCACCATTTTGCTAAGCTTTGTGAAGAAATTTCTTCCTATTGAATCGGCTCTGGCCTTCTTGGAGGGCTTACTTCGTATTTTGATTTTTGTTTTGTATATCAAGCTGATTTCCCGGGCTAAGGATATTCGCAGGACCTTTGAATACCATGGGGCGGAGCACAAATGCATTAACTGTGTGGAGCATGGACTGGACTTAACCGTGGACAATGTGATGGCTTCCTCCAAGGAGCATAAGCGTTGCGGTACCAGCTTTATCGTCTATGTGATGATGATTTCCATCTTCCTCTTTATGTTTTTGCATTTTGACAGCCTCTATTTAAAGATACTGTCTCGTCTTCTTTTGATACCGGTGATTGCAGGCATCAGCTATGAGGTGCTTCGTCTGGTGGGAATGGTGGACAACCCTCTTACCCGCTTGCTCTTTATTCCCGGTATGTGGATGCAGGGCTTAACCACCAAGGAGCCGGAGCGGGACGAAGTGGAAGTGGCCATTGCGGCGGTGGAGCGGGTCTTTGACTGGAGGGCCTTTCAGAAGAAGGCCTTTCCGGAGAAGGCAGTTTCCGAGCAGATGTCTTCGGGGAATACGATTTCGGAACAGTCGGTTTCGGAAAGTTCGATTTCCGAGCAGGCGGTTTCCGGGAATGTGAATTCAGAGCAGACGGCTTCAAAACCGGCTTCGGGGAATGCGGTTTCGGAAAATATGATTTCCGAACAGGCGGTTTCTGAGGAAGGGGAAGCGTGATGGAAGATTGGATGGCTTCCCGGGAAGCTTTGGGCTTTCCGAAACTTAGGGATGCGAGCTTGCAAAAAATAGAATTAACGGGGAAGCAGCTCCTTGTGGAAGCAGGGGTGGAAGAAGAGGAGGCGGCACTGGAAGTCCGCCTCCTTTTACAGGAGAGCTTTTCTTTGAATACCGCCGACTATCTCCTTAGAAAGCAGGAGCCCTTATGCAAGGCGGACAGGGAAAAAGTGGAAGCAGCCGGCATTGAACAAACGGAAATATTGGGAAAGCTTCATTCCTTTTTTGAAAACTTTGAAAAGCGGAGAAGACGGATTCCCTTGGCGCAAATTCTGGGAAGACAAAGCTTCTACGGACTGGATTTTTTTGTCAATGAAGATGTACTGATTCCCCGGGCGGATACGGAGTGTTTGGTGGACCTGGTCTTGGAAGACTATGCAGACTTGGCGAAGCAGGCAGGATCTTCTTCCTTAAATATTTTGGATCTATGCACCGGAAGCGGTTGTATCGGGATTTCTGTGGCAAAGCATTTGCCCTATCAGGAACTGCTTTTGGTGGATCTTTCGGAAAAGGCTTTGGTGGTGGCCAAGAAAAATGCGGAAAAGCATTTAGGGGAAAATGTTACGCTCTTGCAAAGTGATTTATTGACGGAGGTGCGGGGAAAGAAATTTTCCCTATTGCTCTCCAATCCTCCTTATATCGTAAGCAGGGTGATTCCCGGCTTGGAACGGGAGGTGTCGGAGTATGAGCCTAAGATGGCATTGGACGGGGGGGAGGACGGACTTTTGTTTTATCGCCGGATTGCCAAGGAGGCAAAGGCGGTTTTGCTTCCGGGAGCAAGCCTTTACTTGGAAATCGGCTACGACCAAGGTGAGAGCGTAAAAGACATTTTCCAAAAAGAAGGATATGAAGCGGTGGAAGTTTTTCCGGATCTTTCCGGAAATCCCAGAGTGCTTCGAGGGATTTTCCCCGGAAAATAATTCGTTTTTTCTACTGAAGAAAGAGTGATTTTTTATTTTTAAAAACTTAGGCTTCTTAGGGGGCATTATCGGGAGAAACAGTAGTTCTTTCTTGACACGATATGCCCAATCTATTAGTATAAGGATTGCGATTTAATCTATAGATTCTTAAAGGAATCTTAAAATTGGTTTCTGGCAAAGCCATAGGCTTGCAAGAGAAAGAGAGGGTAAGATGAGCTACTTAGAGATTGAGAAGGTCATTGGAAGAGAGATTATTGACTCCAGAGGAAATCCAACCGTTGAGGCAGAGGTTATGCTGTCTGACGGAACTATCGGAAGAGGAACTGCTCCTTCCGGTGCATCCACAGGAGAATTCGAAGCATTAGAGTTAAGAGACGGAGATAAGTCTCGTTTCGGCGGAAAGGGTGTTGCTAAGGCTGTTGAGAACATCAACACCATCATCAACGACGTTTTACTGGGAATGGATCCTATGGACATTTATGCTGTAGATCAGGCTATGATCGAGGCTGACGGAACCAAGGACAAGTCCAAGCTGGGTGCTAACGCAATCCTTGCTGTTTCTATCGCAACCTGCAAGGCTGCAGCAAACGCTTTAGACATTCCTCTTTACCGTTTCTTAGGCGGAGCAAACGGAAACCGTCTTCCTGTTCCTATGATGAACATCTTAAACGGTGGAGCACACGCTACCAACTCCGTAGATACACAGGAGTTCATGATTATGCCTGCAGGCGCTCCTTCCTTCCGTGAGGGACTTCGTTGGTGTACCGAGGTATTCCATGCTTTACAGAAGATCTTAAAGGATGAGGGAAATACCACTGCAGTAGGAGATGAGGGTGGTTTCGCGCCAAACTTAGCTTCCGATGAAGATACCATTGAGCACATCTTAAAGGCTATCAAGGCAGCTGGCTACGAGCCCGGTAAGGATTTCGTTCTGGCTATGGATGCAGCTTCCTCCGAGTGGAAGAGCGAAAAGGGTAAGGGCTTCTACCATCAGCCAAAGTCCGGTAAGGATTTCACCTCTGATGAGCTGATTGCTCACTGGAAGTCCTTAGTGGAGAAGTATCCTATCTACTCCATCGAAGACGGTCTGGACGAGGAAGACTGGGAAGGTTGGGAGAAGATGACCAAGGAGCTTGGAGACAAGGTTCAGCTCGTTGGTGATGACCTTTTCGTAACCAATACCGAGAGACTTTCCAAGGGAATTAAGTTGGGATGCGGAAACTCCATCCTGATTAAGTTAAACCAGATCGGTTCCGTATCCGAGACCTTAGAGGCTATCAAGATGGCTCACAAGGCAGGATACACCGCTATTTCTTCTCACCGTTCCGGAGAGACAGAGGATACCACCATCGCTGACCTTGCAGTAGCATTGAATACCTGCCAGATCAAGACCGGTGCTCCTTCTCGTTCCGAGAGAGTGGCAAAGTACAACCAGCTTCTTCGTATCGAAGAGGAACTTGGTGCAGCAGCATGCTATCCCGGATTCGGCGCATTCAACAGAAAGTAATTTATATCATAAAACGAGGGCTTCCGTGTTTTGCACGGAAGCCCTCGTTTTAAAATAAGGGATTGTAAAAAATCAAAACAATAAGGAATTTTCGGCAATATAGGTCTGAATGAGGGGAAGTATGAGCTGGATACTTATCTAAAGCCGGTGAAGTGAAGGACTGTAAAAATCAATAATTGAAGCGAATGATGCAGTGTAGGTCTATAATAGGGGTAGTCTGAGCCCGTCGGTACTTGCGAAAAACAAGAGAAACGCAGTTTTTCGCTTAGTATCCGCTACGTGGGGAGGCTAGCGAGAGCGTGCCCCGTTTATAGACCTACACTGCATCAGAGCGCTTTCTTATAACAAGTGCAGTCCTTCACTGCGCAGGGCGAAGCTAGCGAGAGGATGCCCCCATTTCAGACCTATATTGCTTAGAAAATTGTTTTGATTTTTTTACAATCCCTTCTTTTTTAATAGTCTTTCTCGTTTTTCAAACTTACACTATTTTGTCTTAAAAATCCCTTATACCCACAATCCCCTCCGCCGATACCATTTATAGAATTATTATAAATGTTCTTTCTTTTTGTGGCATGGAAGTATTAGAAAGAAACTTACCAAGGAGGGAAAATGAAATCTTTACGGAATACGCTTATCTTATCCATCTTACTACCGATACTGGTAGTTTTTATTTTGCTGGGCTTTGTGTTCATGCAGTTTATGGAAAAAAAGAGCACAAGAGAGGGAGATGCGGCTATGGAATCCTCAGCAGTGCAGATGGGAAGCGCTGTGGATACTATTTTATCTGAAATTGAAACCAGAATAGGCGTTATCGAATTGGCGGTAACAGATATTCCCGACCAGGACAAAATTCAGGCAAAGGATTTGGATTACTTTAAATCCTTTGAGGGCAATATGAATAATCTTTTGGTGGATGGCACCAAGGATATTCCCGGCCTGGTAGCTTCTTATGTTCGTTACGATCCGGCATTAACCTACGGTACTTCCGGAACCTTTTATACCGATACGGACGGAGACGGAAAGCTGGAGGCAGTTACCCCTACAGATTTAGCGGCTTATGAGCCTAGTGATACGGAACATGTAGGCTGGTTCTACACCCCCTTGGCCAACAAAAAAGCCACTTGGATGGAGCCTTACTTTAATGCCAACATTTCCAAGACCATCATTTCCTATGTGGTTCCCTTCTATCTGAAAAATGGAGACAACTATGGTGTAACCGGTGTGGACTTCGACTTTGCCTACTTGGATGATTTGTTAAAGAAAAATCAGAAGTATGAGGGAGACAGCAGTTTTCTAATCAATTCGGAGGGTAAAATCCTCTACCATGCCCAGTATCAAAACGGTGAGAATTTCCAGGAGATTGAAGACGGTAAGTATGCCGATGCGTTCAAGGAAATGCAGGATAAGGACCACGGTTTTGTTCATGAAGGAAGCGGAAAGTCCTCCATTTTAATGGGCTTTACCACTCTGGAAAACGGATGGAAGATCGTGGCGGTGCCAAGCTATCATGAAATCTACGGAAGCTTGGAGAGCTTTAAACTGACCTTTACGGTTTTCTCTGTCCTCTTTGCAGCTTTTATGTTGGTTTTGGCTGTCTTGGTAGGAAATCGTATTGCTCACCCCATTGTGAAGCTTTCCAAGTCTGTGGAAAGGATGTCTCAGGGTGCTTTGGATGAAAAGATTACCGTAAAAGATCAGACAGAGATTGGCGCTTTGGCTAAGTCCTTGGAGAGCCTGGGCGGACAGTTGAAAAATTATAAGCTTTACATCGGAGAAATTTCTGAGGTATTGAATCAGATGAGTGAAGGAGAGCTTTCCATTTCCTTACAGCATGAATACAATGGAGAATTTGCTTGCATCAAGGCGGCGTTAAATGCCTTGTCCGGAAAGCTTACCGATTTGATTGGTAATATTCAGACTTCTTCCGAAAGAGTTTCCGAGTTTGCAGGAAATGTGGCAAACAGTGCCCAGTCCTTAAGCCAGGGCTCCATTGAACAGGCAGGCAGCATAGAGCAGTTGTCTGAAAGAATTCGTGCAATTTCCGACCATGTGGAAAAGAGTGCGGAAAATACCAAGCTTGCCAATGCGGAAGCTCAGAGCACCCAGGGCGAGGTCGAGAAGGCTGACCAGCAAATGCAGAAGATGCAGAAGGCTATGGAGGAAATTTCCGATAAGTCCGGTGAAATTTCCAAGATTATCAAGACCATTGATGATATCGCCTTCCAGACCAATATTTTGGCTTTAAATGCGGCCATCGAGGCGGCAAGAGCAGGAAGCTACGGTAAGGGCTTTGCAGTAGTAGCGGATGAAGTAGGAAACCTGGCACAAAAATCCGCCGATGCGGCAAAGGATACCACCACCCTGATTGAAGAAACCGTACGGGCCGTGGAAGAAGGCGCAAAGCTTGCAGAGCATACAGCAGTTTCCCTGCAGCATGTGGTTAAGGGCTCCGGTCAGGTCAATGATTTGGTAAATGAAATTGCCAAGGCAACAGAGGAACAGGCAAAGGCCGTATCCGATGTACGAGAAGGCATTAACAGTATTTCCGATGTGGTACAGAGAAATACCGCAACTGCAGAGGAAAGTGGCGCTGCCAGCGAAGAGCTGAACCGGGAGGCTAAGGCACTGGAGAAGCAGGTGGCGGAATTTAAAATATAGGATAAAGAGGATGTAAAAAACCGAAAGATTTTCATCCAATATAGGTCTAAACAGGGGCACGCTCTCGCTAACTTCGCCTCGTAGGGGTACTAAGCGAAAAACTTCAGTTTCTTTGTTTTTCGCAAGTACCCACGGGCTCAGATTGCCCCTTGCTTCAGACCTATATTGGATGAAAATCAGCTCCAATTGTGTTTTTTACACCCTCTTTTTGTTATATTTAAATAGAAGGTGTAAAGCTAGAGTGATTTTTGGAAGGGAGTCTTGATGTTTTCCAAATGCTCTGTGCCCTGGGTGTGGCTGGGATATTCTCCGAGAAGGGGAGCGGAAAGCATTGGTGATACTCTGCAATGGTTAGAGGGCATAAAAATCCTAAGGCTTAATACAATTTTTGAATAAGTGTAGTCTTAATATATATTTTTAACAAATTCATTGAGCTTTAAGAACCTCCATGCTAAGATTACAAAGTGGCATTAATGACTAGACAAAGGAGGATACTATGGGATTTTTTGATGATTTAGGAAAGAAGCTTTCTGATGCAAGTCAGGACGTAATGCAAAAGGGAAAGGAAATGGCAGATACTGCTAAGTTCAATTCCCAGATTCATGATGAGGAAAAGAAGATTTCAGCAGTTTACAGCAAAATCGGTAAGAAGTATTTTGAAGTTTTTGAAAATGCTCCTTCAGAGGATTTTAAGGCTTTTATTGAAGAGATTCATGCTGCACAGGCAAAGATTGCGGAGATTCAGGAAAAGCTGAATGCTTTAAAGAATGAAGGCAAGGCTGCGGTAGAGAATGTGGCAGCGGATGCAAAGGAAGCTGTAAATCAGGCTGCCGATAAGGTGGAAAATGCTGCAGAAGGTGCTGTGGATGCAGCAAAGCAGGCTGCGGAGCATGTGGAGAACGCGGCAGAACAGGCCGTAAACAAGGCAGAGGATGCTGTTGACAACGCAGTAAACGGAAACTAATTGTTTGTGTGCTGAAAGCATCATAGTTAGGCATGGAGGAAGAAGAGTATGAAAACAAAATTAGGAGTATCTGTAGGCTTAGCAGCTGCCGGCGTTTATATTCTGGCGGTGCTGGGAAACTACACTGCGATTTTACTTGCTGTGGGTTATATTTTTCTGATGGAAGAGGATGCTTGGTTGAAGAAATCCGCATTGAAGGCTTTAGCAACGATGCTTTTCTTTAGCTTTCTGCTGAGCCTCTTGGGCTTGGTTCCGGATGCCTTTAAATGGATAGGAACTGCCCTGTCCGTTATCAATGTCAATGACGGTACTCGTGCCATTACCGCGTTTTGGTCCTTGATTACCCAGGCTATTGACATTTTCAAAACCTGTATTTTCTTGGCGCTGGCTTTCAAGGCACTGAACCAATCCACCATCACAGTTCCCGTTGTAGACGAGCTACTCAATAAGCATTTTGAGGAATAATCCGGAGGATTTGCGTACCAGCAAATCGGTAAACCAAACAAAAAATACTCTACAAAGAGCGGTGTTTGCCTAGGCGACGCTGCTCTTTTTGCATATTTCTCAACGAGTATCGTTCACGGAGCGAGCGGCATTCCGTTTGCCTTGATATAATAAAGAAAGGTGAATAATCCGAAGTTCCACCAATAGCCTTGAAAGAAGAGGCAATCTGAGCCCGTGGGTACTTGCGAAAAACAAAGGAACTGCAGTTTTTCGCTTAGTATCCCCTACAAGGCGAGGTTAGCGAGAGCGTGCCTCTGTTTCAGAATCACTATGTAGAAAGGGGAGCAAGTATTTTTCTGGTTTTCGATACTTCAAAAGGCACCCCCGCTCTTTCCCCTTCCTGACGACATTTTATTGACTAGTGAAAAATCTATGTTAGACTAGGAATGTTTATAGAATATAGAATAAGAACAGAAAATTTCTGCAAAAACGGCATTTGAAAAAAGCGCCGAAAAGAGAGTTCTTTGCAGGATGAGGAAGATAAAAGAGATAAAGGAGAGTCTATGGAAAAAAAGCCTTATTATATTACCACTGCCATTGCCTATGCCTCAGGAAAGCCCCATATCGGGAATACCTATGAGATTATCCTGGCTGATGCCATTGCCCGTTTCAAGCGTTACGAGGGCTATGATGTATTTTTCATGACCGGAACCGATGAGCATGGTCAGAAAATCGAGGGGAAGGCCAAGGATGCGGGGAAGACTCCCAAGGAATTCGTGGATGAGGTGGTAGGAGAAATTCATACCATCTGGGATTTGATGGACACCTCCTATGACAAGTTCATGCGTACCACAGAGGAATATCACGAGAAGCAAGTGCAGAAGATGTTCCGAAAGATGTACGAGAACGGAGATATTTATAAGGGAAAATACGAGGGCTGGTACTGTACTCCCTGTGAGTCCTTCTGGACCGACTCCCAGCTTGTGGACGGAAAATGTCCCGACTGCGGAAGAGCGGTGGAGAGGGCCAGTGAGGATGCCTACTTCTTTAAGATGTCCAAGTATGCGGATCGTTTGATGGAGCATATCGAAAGCCATCCTGAGTTTATTCAGCCGGTTTCCCGGAAAAATGAGATGGTGAACAACTTCTTAAAGCCGGGCTTACAGGACCTTTGCGTGTCCCGTTCCTCCTTTACCTGGGGAATTCCCGTGGACTTTGACGAGAAAAATGTGGTTTACGTTTGGCTGGATGCCCTAAGCAACTATATTACCGGTATCGGTTATGATGTGGACGGAGAGCATCAGGAACGTTTTAAGAAGTATTGGCCTGCGGACCTGCATTTGATTGGAAAGGATATTGTTCGTTTCCATACCATTTACTGGCCCATCTTCTTAATGAGCTTAAATGTTCCTCTGCCCAAGCAGGTTTTCGGACACCCCTGGTTACTTACTGCTACCGCCAAGTCGGATGAGGGAACCAAGATGTCCAAGTCCAGAGGAAATGTAATCTATGCCGACGACCTGGTAAGACTCTTTGGTGTGGATGCGGTGCGTTTCTTCGTTATGCATGAAATGCCCTTTGAAAATGACGGTGTCATTTCCTGGGAGCTGATGGTCGAACGCTTCAATTCCCAGCTGGCCAACATTTTAGGAAATCTGGTAAAGCGTACCATTTCCATGAGCAATAAGTACTTTGACGGCATTGTGGAGGATAAGGGCGTAACAGAGCCGGTGGATCAGGATCTGAAGAACACCGTTTTGGAGCAGGCAAAGCTTGCCGTATCCAAGATGGATGAACTGAAAGTGGCGGATGCTTTAACCGCAATCTTTGAAATTTTCAGACGCTCCAACAAATATATCGATGAGACAGAGCCATGGGTTTTGGCTAAGGAAGAGAGCAAGGCAGACCGATTAAGAACCGTGCTGTATAACCTGACAGAATCCATCGTCATCGGCGCATCTTTACTGAAGAGCTTTATGCCCTCCACAGGAGCGGAGATTTTAGAGCAGCTTTCCACTACGGAAAGAGACTTTGCTTCCCTTTCCGACTTCGGTCTATACCCCTCCGGCAATAAGGTGGTGGCGGACCCCAAGACTCTCTTTGAGAGAAAGGATTGGAAAGAGGTAGAGAAGGAAGTAGAAAAGATTACCGAGGCCCAGATTGCCAAGGCACAGGCCGAGGAGAAGAAGGAAGAGGCCAAGAAGGCGGCAAAAACAGCCTGTGCTTTAGGAAGCTCTCAGGCAGCGGGCAATACGGATTTGGAAAAGGGCATTGATATTCCCTTTAAGGCTGAGATTTCCTATGAGGACTTTGACAAATGTGACTTCCGTATTGGAAAGATTATTCATGCCGAGGAAGTGAAGAAGTCTAAAAAATTACTGCTTTTCAAGGTACAGGTGGGATCCGAAGTAAGACAGATTCTTTCCGGTATTAAGTCCAGTTACAAGCCTGAAGATCTCTTAGGAAAGAAGGTTATGGTGCTTTGCAACCTTGCCCCCAGAGAGATTTGCGGCTATCAGTCCGAAGGCATGCTCCTTTCCGCCATTGACGAAGAGGGCAAGCTTTCCCTGATGACTTCTTTGGCGGATATGCCTGCCGGAGCAAGCATTTCATAATATGACGAACTACCAGGCCATTTTAAATACCAAGAAAAAAGGGGGAGGAGTTTCCGCGTTTCTGCTGAAGCTCCTTGCCCTTATTTCCATGACTATAGACCATTTTGCCGCCATCGTAATTTTAAACGGAAAACTCTACGGCTATTCTACCGAGTATTTTCAAATGGCCATTGCAACAGAGGAGGGGCACAGACTGCTCCAAATCTATAGAATCTTTCGGATTATCGGCAGACTGGCCTTTCCGATTTATGCCTTTCTCCTGACAGAAGGCTTCCGTCATAGCCACGACCGAAAGAAGTATTTTTTCAGACTGCTTTTGATGGGCATAGTCTCGGAAGTGCCCTTTGACCTGGCATTTTTTAATCAGGTCTATAATTTTACCGTTCAAAATATCGGTTTTACTCTGGCATTGGGCGTGCTGTGCATGGAGGGGATGCATCGTTTTCGGAAGAACGTTTTCTACAAATGGGCTGCGGTGCTGTCCTGTGCCGCCATTGCGGAGCTGATTCGGGCAGACTACGGGGCACTGGGCATTTTCCTGATTGCCGCACTGTATAACTTTCGAAAAGAAAAGGCATTGCGCCTATCTTCAGGGGCTGCGCTGTCAGCGGCTCTGTCCTATGGAAGCTACTGTTTTGCAGCATTGAGCTTTCTTCCGATTGCCTTTTACAATGGTGAAAAGGGGCGAATTTCCCTCAGTCGTTTCTTCTACGTGTATTATCCTTTGCATCTTGGTTTTTTCTATCTTTTGATTTACTTAGGGGCAAAGATTACGGCGTAGGAATCGTCCGGAAAATAGTCATAAGATTATCCGAAGAACGGTGCGAAGAATAAGCACCAAGAATAAGCGCAAGAATAAGCACAAAGAATAAGTACCAAGAATAATTAAAAAGAATATAAAGTATGTAAGGAAAACAGAAATCAAAAAGGAGAAGAAGATGATTTTTGATACCCATTGCCACTACAATGATGAATCCTATGGGTCAGACAGAGAGGCATTGCTCCGCTCCCTTCCGGAACAGGGGGTGGACCGGATTTGTGAAATCGGTTATAACCTGGAAAGCTCCAAGGAGGCTATTCGTTTAGCGAGAGAGCTTTTTATTCCGGGACTTCAAAAATATGCAGTAGTTGGCTTTCATCCGGAAAATGCGGATGAGCTTACGGAAGAATCGCTGCTTGAGATTTATACCCTGAGCCAGGAAAAGGAAGTGGTGGCTATGGGGGAGATAGGACTGGATTATTTTCGGATAGATAAGCGCTCCAGGGTAGAAAAAGAGCAGGAGGCAGAGGCCTTTGCCAAAGGGGAAATTACGGAGATGCAAGCGTTCAATCCGGATCCGGAGGTGCAGAAGGACTGCTTTATTGCCATGCTGGAGCTGGCCAGGAAAAGAAACCTTCCGGTAGTGCTCCATTCCCGGGATGCAGCTATGGACACCTACCATTTACTTAGAGACCATAGGGGCTATGTCAATGGGGGAATTGTGCATTGCTTTTCCTACCCGGTAGAAGTAGCTAAACAATTCATCGATTTGGGCATGATGGTAGGCATCGGCGGCGTACTGACCTTTTCCAATGCCAAGAAGTTAAAGCAGGTGGCGACGGAGATTCCTCTAAACCACATTGTTTTGGAAACGGATTGCCCTTACATGAGTCCGGTTCCTCTTCGAGGAAGCAGAAATCATTCCGGAAACCTTCGCTATGTGGTTTCCTGTCTGGCGGAATTAAAGGGAATTTCAGAGGAAGAAGTGATTCGAAAAACCACGGAGAATGCCTTACAGGTGTATCGCATTAAGGATTAAGAAAGGAACAACGCAGTATAGCACTGCATCGTAAGGAATATGACAGCGAAAAAATTTGCTATCATATCTTGGTAAATAAAAAACTTCGGGAACTCCACCCAGGATAACCCACGGCACATGAAAGGTTTACCTTAGTGCTGCTATGTTCCCATCCTGACACGGTTCGGTATCTCCCATTGCGTGGGGCCCAAGCTTCATTGCCCCCGAAGCTCATTGAGTATAACGGATTTTTAGAAAATTGACAAGGGAAAGGTTTGCAATATGCAGTTTTCGCAAATGATCTTTGTGGCGGGATTTCTCCCCCTGTTTTTTGTTTTGTATTTCGGGAAGAAGGAACTTGCTTGGAAAAATGCGGTGTTTTTCCTGGCATCTTGCTTCTTCTTGCTTTTTCAGGGACTTTTGGCAGTAGCCTTTCTTTGCTTTTTTACCCTTTTTGTTTTTTTTATGGGAAAAGCTTTGGAAAGGGCCACGGAAGGGAAAAAGAAAAAAATATTTTTCCTATCCTTAGCGGGAATTCTCCTGCCTCTAGCTTTTTTCAAGTACAGTGCAGCTCTACCTTTCCTACCGAAAATGGTGAAGGGCTGGATGCCCTTTGGCATCTCCTTTTACAGCTTCCGCTTTATAGCTTACCTTTACGATTGCTATCAGGGAAAGGAGGCGGAGCAGGACATTTTTTCCTTTTCCCTTTTCGCCTTTGCCTTTCCGGTGCTTTCTCAGGGACCGATTCTTCGTTATTCGGAAATACGGGAAGAAATCAAAAATCGTGCATTTTCCTATGAAGCCTTTTCCCACGGTCTATTCCGATTTACCTTCGGCCTTTGGAAAAAGCTGGCTTTGGCGGATGCGCTGGGCTCCCTTTCAGTAGAAGTTCTTAGCTTGGACAGTCTGAAAAATGCTTCTATGCTACAGTCTTCTTCTCCGTCATTTTCCTTTCTGGCAGTCTTCCTTTCCGGTATTTCCTATATGCTGCAGATCTTTTTGGATTTTTCCGCCTATACGGATATGGCTATAGGAATCGGGGAAATCTGTGGCTTTACCCTTCCGGAAAACTTTCAGGCACCCTATAGTGCCCGTTCCATTCGAGACTTCTGGAGACGCTGGCATATTTCACTATCCATGTTTTTCCGGGACTATGTTTATATTCCGCTGGGAGGAAATCGAGTTCCCTTTCCTTTACAGGTGAGAAACCTGCTCTTGATTTGGGTATTAACCGGAATCTGGCATGGTTCCACGGCAAATTTCATTCTTTGGGGGCTGTATTTCTTTGTTTTTATCCTGCTGGAGCTTTGCTGTAAGAAGCTGTGGAAAAGAATGAAAAAATCAGAAGGAGGAAATTTCTCCTTTGTTCTGAGATGCTTACAGCACGTTTATACCCTGGTGGTGTTGTATTTTTCCTGGATTCTTTTCCGCTTTTCCGATTTCCAAAGCCTGAAAAATATCCTGTGGCTTCATACCTTGCCGAAGAGCCTGGCTTTAGTGGACGGAAAAACCCTGCTGATTGTAAAGAGCAACATTTTTCTTCTTCTTGTAGCTATTCTCTTTTCGGGTAATCTTTTGAGTAGCTTAGAGGAAGAATGGCAGAAGCTTCTGTTCCGGGGAAAATCCCGTTTGGCAAGGAAGAAAAGAGCAAGTTTGGGCTTTTACGGCATGGAGGATTCGGAGGAAGATTCTCCGGAAGCAGGGACAGATTCTCCGGAAGCTGTAGTAGATACCCCGGAAGTAGCGGCGATAGATGCCGGGGAAGCTGCTTTGAAAGGAGTTCCGGAAGCTACAGCAGATGAGTCGATTTTTGCTGCTTCTTCCGATAGGAAGGATTTATTCCCTGAAGAAAAATATCCTATGCTAAAGCTTAGCTTGGACGGGGAAGGTGCTCCTCGCCCTGAGGAAATATCCGGGGAAACGGAAGTGCAAAAGGAAGAAGCTATTTCACTTGCAGAAGAGGCAGAAGCTGAGCTTAGTCAGGAAAATCAGGAGGACTTGCTCCGCCATGAGAAAATCCTTCGAAGAATCCAAAGAAGAACAAAGCTTAGCATTTTCTTCTTAGACCATGCGGAACAGCTGTATTTCTGGGGAAAGCTTTTGGCGGCGATTGCCTTTTTGCTCTTGTCCTTCGCTCTTATGGCAGGGCAGAGCTATATGCCGTTTTTGTATAATCAATTTTAGTGAAGAATTTTCCGAATTTTTCAAAAGGAAAGAATGGCAAATGCGTAGAGGATAAGACTTATCGTACAGGGAGTAGAGGGGAATGGATAGTCGGGGAAGAGAAGAACAAATTACAGAAGAACAAATCACAGAAGAAAAGATTATGGAAGAAAAATTGACGGAAGATAAATCTACAGAAGTGGAAACTCCTAAAGCGAAGAGCAGGGAAGAGACGAGTCCGGAAAAGTCCGGGAAGGATTTTCCCTATGCCAAGGTATTTTCGTTGGCTATGATGGGGCTCTTGTGCTGCCTTTTTGTGCTGGGTATACTTCTCCCCTTAAGACCGCGATATTCCGATGCGGAAAAAAGAGAACTGAAGCAGTTTCCCGCATTTTCCTTGCAGGGACTTTTTGCGGGAAGCTATTTCCGGGATATCACATCCTGGTATCAGGACAGCTATCCGGGAAAAGAGGAGTGGATGCTTTTGGCTTCGAAAACAAAGGCTTTCTACGGCTTGCAGGGAGAGCAGATTTACGGAGCTGCCGAGCAGGTCAAAGAAGAAATTCCCACCGGAGAAGGCGCAATGGCGGAGACCTTCGCGTTGAAGAAGGATGGGGAAGGCCTGCAGGAGAACGGAACAGAGAAAAAGGAATCCGATGGGGAGAGCCAAAGAAAGTCGGATGCCCGGGATAAGAAAGAAGGAAAAGAGCAGCCAGAAGAAGGAAAAGGAACAGAGGAAAGGCAGGAAGAGGCGGAAGCTAAGCAAAGCGGGGAAGTAAAGCAAAGCTCCGATGCAAAGCAAGGCTCAACGAAAGAAAAAGAAGAAAACAGTAATTTTGAAACGGATGCGGAGGGAAATCTGCAGATTAAAAAGGCGGATAAGGCGGAAAATGTAGCCGGAGAACAGATTGGAAGTCTTTATCTGAACGGAGATTCTGCCTATGAGCTGTATTATTTCAGTGAAAAGGCGGTTCGTGCCCACGCTTCTTTATTAAATACGGTGCAGGCCATGTTTCCCAAGGTGAAGCTTAGCGCCATGATTGTGCCCAATTCCTTTGGCGTGATCTTGGATCCGAAGGTGCAGGAAAAGCTGGCTTCCTCCGGGATGGATCAGGCCATTGCCTATAGCTACAGCCTGATGGATAAAAGAGTCAATACGGTAAATGTTTTTGACGCTCTTTCCGCACACAAAAAGGAATACATCTATTTCCGAACGGATCATCACTGGACACAGCTTGGAGCGTATTACGGCTATCAGGAATATTGCAAAAGTATGGGCTACAGCACCAAGCCTTTGTCTGACTATCAAAAGCTGGATTTCCCGGAATTTTACGGAACCTTTTACTTCTTTATGAATCGTCCGGAAAGTTTAAAGGGGCATCCCGATCAGGTAACGGCTTATCAGGGGAGCATGAATACCATGCAATATACCGACAGCAAGGGAAATCTTCAGGAAGGAAAGTTGATTAATGATGCCAGCCAAATGCTTCCCGGAAATAAATACAACTGTTTTATGCTGGGAGATCATGGCTATGTGGAAATCCATAATGAAGGGGCTCCTCGAAAGAAGAGCATTTTGGTCTTAAAGGATTCCTATGGAAATGCTTTTGTGCCTCTTTTGGCACAAGATTACCGGGACGTTTATGTGGTGGACTACCGGCATTATCAGGGAAATGCTTCCTCCCTGATCAGGGAAAAAGGCATTGAAGAAATTTTATTCCTGAATAACATTATGGGAATCGGAGAAAGTCTCTCTCAAAAAATGTTGGCGGTATTTCAGTAGGTATAGAGCTTGTACGAAGATAGTTTCGAAGCCGGCGCCGGAGACCTTTTGAAGCCGGTACAGGAAATAGTTCTCATTGACACAAGTATTTCTATCCCTTAAAATAAGCTTGTTAAAAGGTTGAATATGGTAACAGAGAGATTTTTGCAAGGGATTTTTGGCGTGGCCAACCCTGCTTTGCTTCACATATTTGTACATTAACAAAAGAATAGTGAAGGAGGTACAGACATTGAACCCATTGGGAATCGCCATCATTGTGATTGTGGCGGCAGTGGTGGGGGCAATCATGTTCATCCTTGGACAGAATAAAGAAAAAACCAATTATGCTCGGAAGGTAGGAACAGCTGAGGAAAAGTCCAGGGAGATTATTGATGATGCCATTCGCACTGCGGAGAACAAGAAGAGAGAAGCATTACTAGAAGCAAAAGAAGAAGCACTGAAGGCTAAGAATGAGCTGGATAAGGAAATTAAGGATCGTAGAAGAGAAATTTCCGACCTTGAGAAGAGAATTTTGAAAAGGGAAGAAAGCTCCGAGAAGAAAGCGGCAAGTTTAGAGAAGAAGGAATCGGATCTCCAGAGAAAAGAGGAAGGATTACAGACCAGGGAAGGGGAAATCGAACAGCTTCATAGCCAGAAGCTGATTGAGCTGGAAAGAGTTTCCGGCTTAACCAAGGATCAGGCCAGACAGGAATTGTTGCATTCCGTAGAGGAAAGTATTAAGCACGATACCGCTTTATATATTCGGGAATATGAGGCCAGAGCCAAGGAAGAGGCGGAGAAAACCGCCAGAGAATATATCGTAGAGGCTATTCAGCGTTGTGCGGCAGACCAGGTAACAGAGTCTACCGTTTCCGTTGTACAGCTTCCCAACGATGAAATGAAGGGAAGAATCATCGGTCGTGAGGGTAGAAATATCCGCACTTTAGAGCAACTGACCGGAGTGGAGTTGATTATCGACGATACACCGGAGGCAGTAGTGCTGTCCGGTTTCGACCCGATTCGAAGAGAAGTAGCCAGAATTGCACTGGAAAAGCTTATTGTAGACGGCAGAATTCACCCTGCTCGCATTGAAGAGGTGGTGGAGAAGAGTCGTAAGGAAGTGCACGACAGCATTAAGGAAGAGGGAGAGTCTACTCTCCTGGAGCTGGGGGTTCACGGTGTGCATCCGGAGCTGGTATTCCTTTTGGGAAGAATGAAGTTCCGTACATCCTTTGGTCAGAACGCTTTACAGCATTCTATAGAAGTAGCACAGATTTCCGGCCTTTTGGCGCAGGAGCTGGGCTTGGATGTTCGTATGGCTAAGCGTGCCGGTCTTCTCCATGATATTGGAAAGGCCATTGACCATGAAGTAGAAGGAACCCATGTGGATCTTGGTATTGAACTTTGTCAGAAATACCATGAGCCCGAACCCGTTATCAATGCTGTGGCATCTCACCACGGCGGAACGGAGCCCACATCCTTGACTTCCTTCATCGTGGCGGCAGCGGATGCCATTTCCGCAGCAAGACCGGGAGCCAGAAGAAAGGCTTTGGAGACCTATACCAACCGTTTGAAGGAATTGGAAGAGATTGCCAACTCTTATCACGGAGTAGAGAAATCCTTTGCGGTACAGGCGGGACGAGAGGTTCGCATTATGGTAGTTCCGGAAGAGGTGAGTGATGATGATATGACCATTATGGCCAGAAACATTTCTCAGCAGATTCAGGAGCAGATGCAGTATCCCGGCGTGATTAAGGTAAACATCATCAGAGAGTCAAGAGCGGTAGATTACGCGAAATAAGGCTTCGGCACAGGGTTCAAAAGAGCTTTGTGCCGATTCTTTGATTTTCCGAAAGTTGCAATCCGCTATTTTTTATAGGCGGATTTGGATAAAGAAGTAACGAGTTTAAGAGAAATTTGTCATATCCTAAGAAGTTCTTTCAATATTTTTTCTGATTCTCCACAGAATTTTTGTTAAAATTCCGGAGAGAAATAGAAGGGATAAGAAATACAGTTTTGCTAAATTAACAGACATATTGTTGGAATATGAGGTTCAAGAATGGGAAGAGAGATAAGAGAAGGAGAAAGAGGACATAAGAGAGGAAAGAAGAAATCCTCTGCCTTTCGCTTTATCCGGAGGCTGTTTCTGGGCAGTGTTTTGTTTCTGTTTGTGCTTTCTGTATTGGGCTATGTGATTTTTATCCGTCCGGAGGTGAATCGTCTCCGGGGGATTGCCTATGATAAGCTGGCAGGCAGCAATTTAAAGGATTTAACCAAGAGAGCGGATACGGTGGTTTTTGATACAGACGGACAGCAGCTTGGCACCATTAATGCCGGGCATTTTGTGTACGATAAAATCGAAGACATTTCCCCGAATCTGCAAAATGCCTACATCGCCCAGGAGGATAGAAATTTTAAAACTCACCACGGAGTGGATTATAAGGCCACACTTCGTGCGGTTTTTCAGCTGGTCAAAAATCGGGGAAGAATCACCCAGGGCGGTTCTACCATTACCCAACAGGTGGTGAAGAATACCTATCTAAGCCAGGAGAAAACCTTTACCAGAAAGATTGTAGAAATCATGTTGGCGCAAGAGCTGGAGAAGATGTACAGCAAGGCCGACATTATGGAGATTTACTGTAATACCAACTTCTACGGAAATAACTGCTACGGAGTGGAAGCTGCCAGCCAGTATTACTTCGAAAAGCCTGCAAAGGACTTAACGGTGGAAGAAGCGGCGATGTTGGCAGGGATTTCCAACGCACCTTCCCGATATGAACCGGTGCGCCACCCGGATTTGGCTTTAAAGAAGCGAAATCAGGTATTAAAGTCTATGGAGACAGTGGGATATATTACAGAGGCGGAATATGAGGAGGCCATCGGAAAGCCTTTACAGATTTCCCAAAATGTGCAGAAGGGTACGGATGAGGATTATATGAACTCCTATGCTCTCTATGCGGCTACCATCCGTATGATGGAGGTTAATAAATTCCCCTTTACCTATCATTTTGAAACCCAGGCAGATAAGGAAGCTTATCAGGATCAGTACGAGGAACAATACAATTTTTACAATCGGGAGCTTCGGGCGGGAGGATACAAAATCTATACCTCCCTGGATCCTAAAATCCAAAACATTTTACAGGAAACGCTGGACAAGGGGCTGTCCAAGTTCCAGGAGGTGCAGGAAAACGGAAAGCTTTCCATGCAGGGAGCCGGCGTAATCATTGACAATAAAACAGGTTATGTGGTGGCTACCGTTGGAGGAAGAGGCACCGAGGACAAATATAACCGTGCTTACTTAAGCTATCGTCAGCCCGGTTCCGCGATTAAGCCTTTGCTGGATTATGCACCGGCCTTGGATCTTGGAGAGTACAATGCGGCTTCCGTTATTGACGATCACAAGTTTGAAAACGGACCCTCTAATTCCGATGGCAACTACTATGGGGCGGTGACCATGAGAGAGGCGGCCAACCGTTCCTTAAATACGGTGGCTTGGCAGATTTTGGACGGCATCGGCATTCAGAACGGTTTGGATTATTTGGAGAAAATGCATTTTTCCGGAATCAGCGTGAAGGATAATGATGCCCTGGCAGTTTCCATCGGCGGCTTTACCAACGGCCTTCGTGTGGTGGATATGGCGAAGGGTTATTCCACCTTGGCCAATGGGGGCGTATACAGCAATAAAACCTGCATTATCAAGATTGAATCCGATAAAGACGGCGTGGTGGCGGATGAGAAGACCATCCAGAATACCCAGGTTTTCCGAGAAGATACCGCCTTTATTATGACGGACATTTTGAAGGGAACCATGAATACGGAGTATGGTACCGGCCGTGGTTTACAGCTGAAAAACAAGATGCCGGCAGCGGGAAAAACCGGAACCAGCAACGGCTCCAAGGATACCTGGTTCTGCGGCTATACCAAATATTACAGTGCGGCAATCTGGGTTGGCCATGATATGCCGGTGGAAATGCCGGGAATCTACGGTGCCACCTATGCCGGAAAAATCTGGAAAAACACCATGGATATTCTTCATGAGGATCTGGAGCCGGAGGATTGGGAAGTGCCGGATACTGTAGTCAAAGAGGCGGATGAAAAGTCCGGCATTACAGACTACGTTTCCAAGACCGCAAAGCAAAGAGGCGAAGAGAATCGTAAGAAGAAGGCGGAAAAGGAAACCAAGGCACAGATAGAGAAGGACATCAAGACCTATGAGGCTATGAAGATTCAGAAGCTGGAGGATGTCTTTACCGCCAGAACCCTTTTCGGAAAAATCCGGGATTCCTTAAATGATATTACGGATGAAAAATTCAAAAAGGAATATCAGGAGCGACTCTTTACAAAGCAAAAAGAGTTCCTGGTGATTGAGGATAAATGGAAAGACGAGATTGATGCTTACATTGCCAAGAAGGAAGAAGAATCCAGAGTACAGGAATCTATAGCGGAAAGTAAGGCAAAGGAAGCGGAGGAAAAGGCGCAGAAGAATGCCAAGCGAGAGTCCTTCTTATCCGCTCTGACCGGTTTACAGAGCTTAGAGTATAGAGACGGAGATACGGAGGCATTGATTAATGATGCTATCGAACGTTTGCAGGAGTTGAACGGCAGTGAAGACTATTACAGCTTAAGCCAGCAGCTGGATGCGGCCATCCGCCGTGTTCGAAGCCTGCCCAGGAAGGAAGAAGAAACTCTCGAAAGTAAGAGCGGAGAAGGATCTCCCTTCTATAGCGGTCCGGGACCGGGAAATTACCTGGGAGAGCGAGACAGTAATAACGGCCCGGGAGTAAGCCCATAGAGGGATCCCGAAGGAACTAATCCGGGAGAAGTACTTAGGAAGGAAAATGGTTTATGGCAATAGGAAAAATTCATCCGGCTTGTAAACAGTATTTGTGGGGAGGAGAAAAGTTGATTCGGAAATACGGGATATCCTCCCCCAACACTCCCCTTGCGGAGGCTTGGGTGCTTTCCGCCCATTCGGATGGAGACAGCCGTATCAGTTTTTCTGAAGAAGAGCTTTGTTCCGAAGGAAAGGAATCTTCTGAAGGGGAGGTTTGCTCCGAGGGAAAGGAATCTTCTGAAGGAAAGGTTTGCTCCGAGGGAAAGGAATCTTCCGAAGGAGAGAGTTTTTCCGAAGAGGAAAGTTCTTCTGAAGGAGAAAGCTTTGCCGAATATCTAAAATACCATCCTGAGGCAGTGGGAAGCTTTGGAAAAGCCTTTCCCTTTTTTCCAACGCTGATTAAGCTGATTGATGCAAAGAAAGCCTTGTCCATCCAGGTACATCCCGATGACAGCTTTGCTTTATCCCGGGAGGGGCAATACGGCAAAACAGAGATGTGGATTGTCTTGGAACGAGAGGAAGGCGCTTTCCTGTATTTCGGATTTCAAAAAGACTATACGGAAGAAGAAATCCGAAGAGCGATAGAGGCGGAAAACTTTCCTTCTCTTCTTTGTAAGGTGATGGTAGAACCGGGGGATGTATTTTTCATTCCGGCAGGAACCGTACACGCCATCGGAGCAGGTATCCTGCTTGCGGAAGTACAGCAAAATTCCAATCTGACCTACAGAGTTTACGATTATGGAAGAAAAGATGCCCAGGGAAATACAAGAGAACTGCATGTGGAGAAGGCTTTAGAGGTGATGAACCGAAAACAGCTTTCCGCATATAGGCAAGAAGCATTCAAAAAGCAAGGGAAAAAGCCGGTAGGAGAAAAGGCGGCAGGAGAAAAGGCGGCAGGAGAAAGCGCGACAGGAGAAAACATCTACCTGGAACAAATCGGTTCCTGCGAATATTTTACAGTAGACAGACTTTTCTTAGAGGAAAATGCTTTCTACAGCGGAAAACTCACGGAAGAGAGCTTCCTTTCTCTCTTGGTTTTGGAGGGAGAAGGGGTACTTACCGTAGAAACTAAGCATGCTAAGGAAAAGCATCCGGATGGTTCTCCGGAGTATAAAGAGGAAACTTACTCTTCCAAGGGACAGAAATCCAAGTGCTTTGTAAAAAAGGGAGAAAGCTATTTCCTCCCTGCGGAAGAGGGACAGTGGTCATTAAAAGGCACAGGAAAGTTTTTATTGACTTTCCTTAGCGAAAAGAACTGCGTCCGGGAGGATTAAGCAGTTTAAAGTATTCAGTAACATTGAAGGCAAAAGTAATATTCAAGGGAAAAGCAATTTTCTAGGGAAGGGAAGGAAAAGTATGAAAGCTATTTCTGTAAAGCAAATGAGTCTAACGGCTATTATGACGGCGGTATGCTGTATCTTATCGCCGATTTCCATTAATATCGGACCTGTGCCGATTTCCTTAGGCACCTTTGCAGTATGTTTATCGGTAACGATTCTAGGAAGAAATCTGGGAATGCTTTCTTACCTTTTATATCTTTTGCTGGGCTTCATCGGCTTACCGGTTTTTTCGAATTATGGTGCCGGTGTGGAAAAGCTACTGGGACCGACAGGAGGCTATTTAATCGGCATGATTTTCCTTGCTTTTTTTGGCGGCTTTGCTGTGGAGCGTTTTTCCAAAAGCTTTGTAAAACAGTATCTGGGCTTGGCCTTCGGTATTGTTCTCTGCTATTTACTGGGGACTTTATGGTTGGGAAAGGTTTTGTCTATGGATTTTGGTAAGGCATTATCGGTAGGCGTGCTTCCCTTTATTCTTCCGGATGCCATCAAGGTCTTTTTGGCACTGGCTTTAGGAAGGAAAATCAGGAGCAGACTGTCGTTTTTGCAGGCAGAATAAAATTTTGGGTTGGGGAGTAAGGATGGAAGGTCAATTTTCAAGAACCGAGCGATTGCTTGGGGCTGATGCAGTGGAAAAGTTAAGTAAAGCCAAGGTAATTGTTTTCGGTATCGGCGGAGTGGGAGGCTATTGTGTAGAGTCCCTTGTGAGAAGCGGAGTCGGACAAATCGATGTGGTAGATGATGATGTGGTTTGCTTAAGTAATTTGAACAGACAAATCATTGCCACAAGGGATACCGTAGGAAGAGCCAAAGTGGAGATTGCGGAGGAAAGAATTCATTCCATCAATCCGGACTGTAAAGTCCGGGCTTTTCGCTGTTTTTATTTACCGGAAACCAAAGATCAGTTTGACTTTTCTGCTTATGATTATGTGGTGGATGCAGTGGATACGGTGGCAGCAAAGCTGTCTTTGATTGAAGCGGCCAAGGAAGCCGGTGTGCCGATTATTTCCGCCATGGGAGCAGGCAATAAGCTGAATCCTGCCGGGTTTAAGGTGGCGGATCTGTATGAAACTAAGATTTGTCCTCTGGCCAAGGTAATGAGAAGAGAATGTAAAAAAAGAGGAATAGAAAGCCTGAAGGTGGTGTATTCCGAAGAAATGCCCAGGAAACCCATAGAGTCCATAGAACAAGAGGAAGAAGTGCAAACGGTTTCAGAGCTTCCTCACACTGAAAACAGTGGAGCGGATTTGGAGATTGCTAAAGCGAAGGAAGCCGGAGCGGATTTGGAGATTCCTAAAGCGAAGGGAAAACGGTCCATCCCCGGTTCCGTTGCTTTTGTTCCTCCTGTGGTAGGTTTAATTATGGGGGGAGAAATTGTGAAGGATCTGCTGCAATAGTTCGATAATCCGGTAAGAAGCATAGCTTTTGTTTTTTATGAAAAGTAAGGGGAAATCTTATGCTTTTATACTTATGATTTATCCGTTTAAAGACGAAAATCTTTTGATAGGATAAAGGAGTGGAAGGATGTCACTGAGAAAACCCAAGGATAAGGAACTGGAAAGCTATATAGAAAACCATATCGAAGAAGCCATTGAAAAAGAATGGATTCAGGTGTATTTGCAGACCAATATTCGTGGATTATCAAAGCGTGTTTGCGGAGCGGAAGCTCTATCCCGTTGGATAGATCCGGTATATGGGATGATTTCTCCGGGGGAGTTTATACCCGTGCTGGAGAAAAAAAGAAAGATACATCTTCTGGACCGATATGTAATGGAAACGATATGTCGGGAGCTTGGAGAAAGAAGAAGACGAGGACAGTTTATCGTACCGATTTCAATGAACTTTTCCCGCCTGGATTTTGATGTGCCTAAACTTCTTCAAGAGATGGAAAAAATCATGGAAAGGAATTCCTTGCCGAGAAATTATCTTCATATTGAAATTACGGAAAGTGCCGTAATGGAAAATGAAGCCTATATGAAGGATACGGTAAGAGAATTGCACACTCTGGGCTATAAGGTATGGATGGATGATTTCGGCTCCGGATATTCCTCTTTAAATCTTTTGAAGGAGTTTGAGTTTGATACCTTTAAAATTGATATGCGTTTCCTCAGTGATATGGGGAAAAAGTCTCTTATAATCATTTCTTCTATTCTGTATATGGCGAAGGAAATCGGGATTCATACGGTAGCGGAAGGTGTGGAAACGGAAGAGCAATATCGTTTTTTAAAGGTGGCAGGTTGTGAAAGAATGCAGGGCTATTATTTTGCCAGACCTGAACCCATGAAGGAGTGGTTTGCTTCCACGAAAGAAAACTGTGAAATGGAGACGGAAGAAGATTGTTATCTGTACGATGAAATCGGTTTTGTCAATATCATCAGTCCCATTCCCTTTGACTTGGAGCGCTCCGATTCTTCCCCCAGCATTCATGGCTTTGAAACAGGTCAGCCGGTGGCGGTTATGTCGGAGATGGATGGGGTATTAAAACACTTGAATTTTACCAAGCCATATCGAAAGAATCTTTTGGAGCTGGGCTATGAGGGAACTCATCAATTTCAGGATTTGTTAAATGACAGATCTATTCTTTTTACGGATAAAATGCGGGATATTATGGATGTAGCCAAGGAATCCGGACGAATTGAAGCCATGGATTTTTTATCCGGAGGCAGGCATTGTCAATTCCAGACCAGATTGGTAGCCAGAAAAGGAGAGAAAAATATTTTTTTGGTGCGCTTGGATATCCTGTCCAATATCAGAAGATTTCAAAAGAATAAGGAGTTTCAGGAGGCATTAAGTCCACTATATACCGTCTATGATATGGTTTTTGTTTTTGACTTAAAGCAGAATATATTAAATCCGGTTTATGTCAACGAAATCTATGAAGGAGTTCATGAGAGTAGTAATCTTCGGGGAGAAATCGAAAAGTTTGTGGAAAACAAAGTCTATCCGAAGGATAAGAAAGCATGCTGGCAGTTCTTAAATCCTGACACTATGGCGGAAAGAGTGGAATGTGCGGAGAATGATTTTCTTTTAGCGTATTTTAGGAGCAAGAATCGTAAGAACGAATATGTATGGAAACGTTTCGTCTTAATCCGTTCTCATGAGCGCTCAAAGCAGGATAGGGTAATTTTCGGTATTCATACTTTGAATATGGAGAAGGTATCTATGATGCATAAAGAAGATTAAAGAATTATTCAAGAAGAGGACTTTTTTGAACGCTAGAAATCTTTGTATGTGTGTAGAAGATTGTATGTGTGTAGAAGATTGTATGTGTGTAGAAGATTGACGTGTGTAGAGTATTGATGTGTGTAAGTGTAGAGTATTATGTTTAAGTTCGGAGTAGTACTAGTTTAGATATAGGGGAACAGAGTAGGGGAAAGTTTTAAGAAAGGATAAAGAATGAGTGACAGGGCAGATTCATGGTTAAATCTGGATTATGACACCATTACGTTACGGCTTAAAGAATTAGCATCCGCATTTCATGCTGTCAGTATTGTTAACCCGTGGAACAAAAAGGTGGTAAAGCTTTACCCAAACCGCGTAGAGGAACTACATTCGGTTTGTGATGCACGATGGAATCGTAGAGGAGATTGTAGATTTTGTATTGTTGCTAAAGCCATGTCTACCAAGGGCCGGGCAGAGAAGTTTGAATTTATTGATGATGATATCTATTTTGTGATTGCTCAATATACGGAAATTGAAGGAGTGCCTTATGTTATTGAAATGGTGTCTTCCATGGAAGAATCTGCTTTAATGGGGGTTTCCGGAACCGGTGGAGTGATTGAAAAGATAGCTCATTTGGATATGGCAATCTATGCCGATAGTCTTACCAAGGCCTGGAATAGAAGATTTTATGATGAAAAGGTACAGGAAAAGCAGTATCAAGCTCTGGCCATGATTGATATTGATCATTTTAAAGATATAAATGACGGCTATGGTCACGTAGTGGGGGATTTGGCTTTGAGATCTTCTGCGGATTTGATTCAATCTTGTGTTCGAAGCTCGGACCAACTGATTCGCTATGGGGGAGATGAATTCATTCTTTGCTTTTCCAAAATCACAGAGGAGGCTTTCCGCAGAAAGCTTCAGCGTATCCGTAAAAAGGTGGAGCAGCTATGCTTCAAAGAATATCCGGATTTGCATATTACCTTAAGTATTGGGGGCTATTATGAACAGTCCATCGTACGGAATCTTATGCCACTAGCGGATCGGATGTTATACACGGCAAAGGAACAGAGAAATACCGTTAAAATCGGGAAAACGGTTGTGCTGGAATAAAATACTTATTCTTTACGAAAAAAATGTCGAAAAAGTATTGTTCAAAAAGTAAAAAGGAAAAGTAGAGAAGGAGAAACAATGGAGAATTTGATGGACAAAAGGAAAGTACTGTTTTTATTTCTGCCGTTACTTGTATTATTTGTTTATGACCGCATTGGAGATGTTGTAATCTTCATTATTCATAAAGCATTTGACTTATTTGCCGTAAGTGAGTCATTTATCGATACCAGTGCCAGCTTTATCGATGCAACCACAGCGGTGGTTTTATCGGTAATCTGTTACCTGTTTTATCGAAAGGTCTTTCCAAGAAAAAAGGCAGAAGTAAGTTTACCGCTTTGGCAAAATATCCTCTTTGCCATAGTCATTGGATTTGGTGTAGGAGGATTGGCAACCATCTGGTTGAATTTTGCAGAGTTTGTGGGAAATAATATCTCCTTTTTAGGAAAAGAATCAGAGGCTTTTTCCACACTTTACGATGATTTGGATCAGGGACCCTTTATCTGGACTTTCTTAGCCATCGTGGTTGTGGGACCGCTGGTAGAAGAGATTTTATTCCGTGGAATTATTTTTAGCAGCTTTGAAGAGGTAACAGATATACTTTGGTTCCCTGCCGTGCTTTCCGGTGTGATGTTCGGCGTATGGCACGGAAGCTTCATTCAGGCAGTGTATACCGCTATGACCGGTATAGCCCTCGGTTATTTCATGAAGAAAAGCAGATCCTTGTTTTTCACAGTACTGGCTCATGGCGTAAACAATTTAAGTGGAACCCTGCCTCCATTTTTAGATACAGATTTAATCAATGGATTTATTAATGTAATGTCTTATCTTTGTATCATCCCGATGTTTTGCATTTTTGCTTATCTTCACTTCCAGGGGAAGAAAGAAGCAGAATTAGATAATCCAGAGCTGTATACAGAAGAAGAGCCAGCTCCAGTAGAATAACAAAGGGAAGATAATGGAATAGAAAACCGGAGCCCTTGAAATAGAATAGAGCTAAAGGAAGGAAGAGCATAAGGAAGATGCCCAGCAGCATTTTCTTTCTGCCTTCCTTTTTTCTTTTCTTTTGTTCACGGTCTGCAAGGGAAGAAACAGGAGAAGAAACGAGGGAAGAAACAGGGGAAGAAGCAGGAGAAGAAGCAGGAGAAGCAATAGAAGAAGGCAAGTGAAGAGATGCCAGGAAGCCCTTTTTCTTCGGAATGGTATTTGCTGCATCCGTATAGGAATGCTCTTCTTGAAAATGATTGGAATCTACAGCGGATTGTGTAGCAAACTCAGGTGTTTCCTGCTCCTGTTTTTGGAAGGAAGAGGTGGAGCATTGGCATAAATCCAATTCCGTATAATTCTTTCCGGAATCTTCAAGGGATTGAGCAGTTGTTGTTTTTTCACCTAGAGGCTTAGGGAAGACTCGGGACGATGCTTTTTCACCGGAAAAAGCTTGGGAAGACGGGTGGGGACTTTTTTGCATGGTCCTGGAGGAGCTTATTTCCTTTTCTTGCGATTTTGGAACAAGCTGCTTCTGCTCTTGAATATGAAGGATTTGCAGGATACGGGATAATTGCAAACCGCCGTGTTTTTGCTCTTGATACAGTAAAAAAGCCGCCAATACTACAGCTTCCTCTTCTTCATCAATATTTTCCAATACCTGCTCCAAAAGAGCAGACAAGCCTTCCTCCGGATATTCTTTTTTGAAGGGAATAAGAGGAAAGAGAAAATGCTGATTTTCCACATCATAAAAGATTTCTTCCCATTCAATAGATAGGAGAGAAGGAGAGAGAAGATATTCCTCCATATTTCGTAGGGCATTCTGTAGAGAGGAAAAAAGTGAACTAAGGTGCTGCAGTCGTATTTTCCTTTGAGAAAAATACAAGCAGGCTCTTTGATAGGGAGAGAAATCATACTGTAAGAAATTCTCCCCTTCTTCCTCCAGCAGGCGAAAGGATAAGGTTCCCGGAATTTGGCATTGCCGAAGAATTTTTTGCTCATGATTTTCCTCTTGAGGAACGCTATGAAGATACATAAAGCTGTGTTGAAAGTCATTTTTAAATTGAGGACTGTAGTTTGACATGGAAGTTCCTTTCTCTATCTGCGCTTTTATGGGAATCTATTTAGGAGCACTTGTGAATTAAAGGCTATGGGAGTTCTTGATTTTCTGTCTTTTCCGGATTGTTATCGGCATCCTTCGCGTCTGACTTTCCTTCTGCTTGAGAGCTTTCGTCTTTTTTTCGTATGAGTAAATCCTCAGCAACGGAAAAGAAGCGAGTATAGAGCTCTACCTTAAAATAGTCCTTGGGTTTTTCCAGACTATGGCTTTCTACTTCTTCGTGATAGGCTGCTTGTGCTTTCTCCCGTATACGTTCATGCAGTTGTATATTTTCTTGTAAAAGGATTACCAGGCATAAAAAACAAATACCTAAGAGAACAGTGGTTTCAATGGTATGCATAGGGATTCCTTTCTAGTGTATGTAAAATCAATTATTTCAAAGCACAGATTATTCTTTTCCCTTTTGTTTAGAAAAAGGAAATACCAAGCAAATACAGTACTCCGGGGAGAAAACAGGGAAGGAAGGGAAAACGGCAGTTTTTAGGATTTTTCTTTTTCAGCTTGCAGGAACAAAACAAAAACATGGATACTATGGTGGAACAAGAGAAGGCGGTAATAATCAAAAAGAAGAAATGATAAGCATTACAATAAAAAGAGGAAAGCAGAATAAATAAACTATCCCCGTAGCCTATGGCTTCTCTACTCCACTTGGAAAGGAGAAGAAGAAAAAAAGCGAAAAGAGTAGGGAGAAGGAGCAAGGGGAATTCCTCCATGGATAAGGAAGAAAAGAAAGCATAATAAATCTTCCTAAAGAAAATGCTATGGATGAGCAGGATTCCCCCAAATAGCAAAAAAATCATAGAGGGTATTCTTCGCTTTCGACAGTCAAAAAAGAGGGTGAAAGCAAAGAACAGGAGAAAAAGAATTCCTTTGCTGATAGTAAAATACTGTGGTTCCGCCATACTCTTTCCTCCTGTTTCTGTACAAGTTTTTCGATTTATTTAAGTCTTATTTACCGCATCTGGGACAGGGATGTCTGCCCTCCTCTAAAGCCTGCTTGAGCGGAATCTTATGGACACTGGAACGCATGGCCGGGCAGTCGGTGCTGCTGTGATATCGCCTTCCGGCTTCGGTGTAGTACACTACAGGACTGTTTGGATCCGGGTGGCAGGCTTTGCAGGGACAGAATTTTCCACCGTATTTTGCATTTGTACCGTCGATTTTTCTGGCGCTGCAGCTTAGAAAGTCATTGGAAATGTAAGTGCAATCCGAAGACAGATGATAGACCTTGGAAGGCCCGTCTATCACGTAAACCATTTCCTCCTCATTCTCTTCTTCTGCATTTTCTTCTTTTTCCCAACGGGCACCCTTGGCACCAACCCAGGCTCTTCTATGGGCAACGATTTCCTGTCTCATGTTCTTCTTTTGTAGAAGTCCGAAGGGTATGGGTTCGTCGTACTGTAAGTTCAGATAAATATCTTCTTCGGTAATATGAGAGCGAAAGCTTTGAATGTTTTCCATTCCCTCCGTGGGAATAGTATTCGGGAGAAGGATGTCTTCCAGTGCGGTTTCCGAAATTTCCAGAATCTGATCGATGTGCTCGATATCCGCGATATCTGTTTTTTTCAATCCATAGTGTTCCAGATATTTGGCCATACAAAGGATTCTGGCGTTCTTCTCCATTTCTCGGCTGATGCGGATTTCCCGGTTCAAGATAAAAAGGGGAGTCATCAGAATGATGATGGCAAAAAGAAAAAGGCTTAAGGAAAAGGCTGCTTCTATCGTCAGGGAGGCAAGCAGATTCTTTTGAAAGTAAGAGGAGAATAAAGCCTCCGCTTTGTCCACTTTTTTTCTACACAGTCTTGGTTTTCGAAAGGAAAGAAAATTGCTTTGGCCTCTCATAAATACTCCTCTTGCTATTTTTTATAGGAAAACGGCTCCATAGCTCTTTTGGAACCATAGCTTGTTTAGAACCATTGCCGCTTTCATGATATTCGGTATTGGAATCTTAGTGGCTGAGATTTTTGTATTTATAGTCGGAATGAAGGGTGAATTGGTAGTGCTCTTCCGGGCGAAGCCCCAGACTTTCCAAAAATCCTTTATGGTAGAGGCTGTGCTTAGACTTAATTCCGGCGTCTGTGGAAAGAAAATATAGGCAATGCTCTAATTGAAATTGGCTTTCCTTTTCTGATACGGTGCTTTGGATATTCTTCTCCATGCAATACAGCATTCTGTCATTGACTTTGCTTTGGGACAAACAGCCGGAGGCAAAGAGAAAGGCTCTGCAATAATCTTGATAGGATAGTCCGTGCTTTCCCTGATTTTCGTCGCCACCTTCTTCATTTATGTTGAAAGTAAGCAGGTGAGATAGTGAGAGCCGCCAGCTTTCTTCACTATGCATAAGCGGAACCCGTTTATCATCCAAAAGCTGTCTGACATCGATTAGGGATTGGGCAAAGGCCCAAATACCGATGACGAAGAGGGTAAAGACCTCTATCACAATGGGGTTTAAAGTAACGGCGAGAAAGGCTGTAACAAAGGCTTTGGCTTCTTCCCGCATCTCCGGACTTTTCATTATATAGATAAAGTTCATAGCTTCTCGGAAAGCTAGAAGAGACAGGACCTGTGCCGAAAGGTTTGCATAGTCGCTCTTTTTCTGGTGGATAAGATATTCCACCTCCATGCCGTTTGCTCCGCTATATGGAATGGATTTATCGTCATCCTTTTTATGATAGGAATGGAAGTACCGTAAAGAGTATTCTCCCAAAAGCCCCACCTGTAAGGGATTGGCCTTGGAGTTTGTAGAAAATCCGGGAGGTACGGCGTATTTTTCATCATCACTTGGACAGGGTACTCCCTCGGGAAGGAGATATTCCAAGAGCTTTTTCTTACCCAGATTTCTAAGGTTTTCCAAGGCTTTTCTATTTTGCTTGTTGATTTTTGTGACCTGTCCGTTGTAGGCCGGAAGGGAAAAGCTGTTCCATTCTGCTTCTGCGGAATGATAAAAGTCTTGAATTTCTTGGGATAAGTCTTCTTCATCATCGTCCTCCTCGTCTTCATTTTCCCTTCTTGCTTCTCGTTCTTCCTCCAACCATTCCTCAAAATCTTTTACTTCTTGCTTCACCGTTTCTGCCTGTGCTTTTAAGCTGTCACACTTTGGCGGAAGAGCTTCAATGTTTTGCCTTATGCTGCCCTCCGCATCCAAATATTGGTCGTAGCTGCTTAATTCAGCCTCTATAGCGGCAATGCCGTCTTCTTCCAAATTTGGCTTTTCTTCTTCAAAGTGTTGCCGCAACTGGGCTACTTTTTCCCGAAGGGAATCGGCAGTGGATTGGTACCTTGGCACAGTTTGCTGAATTCTTTCCAGTCCGGCAGTAAAGCCGGCACAGGAAGAATAAAAAGCTCCCGGATTGTGGGCAGAAAGTGCTTTTGCGCCGTTCTTATGCTGTGTTGCACAAGCTTTGCACTCCATATCGATGGTCTCAATCAGTCCTTCCAAGGCTTCAATATCTCGATGGCTTAGGGAATATTTTTTTTGTAATTCTTCTATGCTTTTGGATTCTTTTTCTTTCTTTTGAAAATCCTTCAGAGTAGCAAGGGCTTCCGTGTCTTCTTTCTTCTCTCCTAAAAATTCTATGGCATCCTTTGCCAGAAGTGCCGGCATGTATTCCAGCACTTCTTCTTCAAAATAATGGTCTTCGCAAAGGATTCCCCGATTGGGAAAGAGAAAGTCTTCCTTCTCCACCTTGCATGGAAAGAGATCCTTGGCTTCTGTATAAAGGGAGGTGAAGCCCTCCAGTTCTTCTTGCAGCAGCTTATCATCTCGATATTCCAGGGCATATATACGGTAGTTTTCCCAAAGCGGCCTATGAAATTCTGAAAAAAGGGACTCCATGGCACTGTTTAAGGCGGTTTGCATATAGAGCTTTTGGGAGATTGTTCTGGCGGATTCCGCAATGGTAAGCACCAGTGCAGCTACCAGAACAAAGATTAGGGAAAGAAATACCGTAATCGATGCGGAGAATTGTTTTTTCGCCATAAACTCTTCCTTTCCAAAAAGGGGAAGTATCAAGAAAGCACTTTAAATACCCTTACTTTGATCTTCGATTTTTTTCATAATCTCTTCCAGCACTTTAACAATTTTTGCCTTGAAGATAATAACTAAACCGATTAAGACCACCATAATGAGAACCAACTCAATGGTGCCGATGGCCTCATCACCATTCAGCAAATCCCTTCGTTTTTTCCTGCATTGTTCTATTCTGGAAAAAAGCCAGGCGTCCATTGCATAATGGGCATCTTCTAATGCGTATTTGTACATCGTAACCTCCTTTTGTGTGCGGCATGATTGCCGAGTGAATGTATGGGCAAAGAGAATGCTTGCTGTTTTCCAAGAACTCTCTTCGTCTTTTTAGTGTAGGGATTGCATGGCCGGATACAGAATCATCAGCATAATGACAAAGAGTTGTAATATTAAAGGAAGCAGAAGCTTGGTTCCGGCTTCTTCTCCCAGACGCTTTGCCATATGTTTTCGTACGGAAAAAGCTTCTTCCATTTCCATATGGAGCTGACGGGAAAGATCCTTGCTGCCATTTTTCCTGTTTTGTTCTATGAGACTGATGAGCTTGCCATAGGGCTTTAAAGCAATTCTTTTCGAAAAATTCAAATAGGCCTCTCCCTCCCCCACATTGCTTGCCAGCTGGTTTAAGAGGGTATTTAACTCCTCATATAAGGGGTGGGATTCCTGATGACAATTTTTCACCAGATAGTTGTAGTGCTTGGCTATTTCCGAAAAGCTGTTCCGTATGGCCAGGCCTGCTCCAAGATAAACTACTAACTTGGAAACCAATTCTGCATAATCCAGGGTAAGGGAGGACAGTCTGGTTTTTTGACGGGTTTTCTGTTGCTCTAAAGCTTGCAGAGGGAGAAGAAAGCAGGCAAAAAGACCTAGAAGCGGAATCAATAGATAGCGAAAATTCTTTTTTTCGGAAAAATGAATATGATGCCCCATAATTTCTTTGGGCAAAAGCAGTTTATCCGTGGAACGGGTATGTTCATTGCTGTACTGTAATGTATTTTGAAGGGCCATTTCCAGGGCTTCGGTTTCACTTAGCTTTAAGGGCAAAATACGAAGGGCATAGGAGTAGGTGGGTGAGTTGTAGGTGATTTCATTATTTTCGTTAAAGAAACTGCTGATTTCATCCCCTTCCACTTCCTCTTCAGGATGAATATTGGCGCTGAGAACTACTTCCAATGTTCCTGTAAGAATCTGGTCTTTTTCCAGATATTCATGATGGATTTGTCCTGAGTCTTCTAAAATATCTCTATACTTTGTGTAGCTTTTATCGCTATCTTGAAGGGGAGTTTCCTTCTGATTGGTCCATAAGCTTTCCGGACGAAAACTCCAGGTAGCTTTGATGTTTTCCGGATTAAAGATTTTTTTGAGCTGTATATTTCCGGAGATGCCGTCAAAGCTGTCTTCCTCGCTTAGAATTAAGCTTTCCATTTTGCCTTGCAGCTTCGCAAAAGCTTTATCCGCTTCTTCCTTGCTATAGAGCCTTGGAGATACCGTGACATAAATTTCTTCCTTTTTCTTTCCTGAAATTCCCGTAACATTGAGGGGGATTTTTTTCTCTACTCCTCCTATAGGCTCTCTTTGGATTTGATTTCCGGGGAGGAGGAATTGCTGCTCTGTTCCCTGCATGAAGAGGAGTGCAGCAAGAAGAAGGGAGACAATCAGAATAAGGATTTGCTTTTTCAGTAGTTCTGTTTTAGAGCCCGGAATACGAAACCATATTTTTTTGAGTTCTTGCTTTATAGTGTAGGGGTTCATAGATAGTCCTTTTTTGGTGACAATAGATTCCATCTGATAAGCCTTATACGGGGATGGCAATAATCTTTTGGGAGAGGTAAATGGCCAGAAGGTATATACAGAGACAGAAGCTCATTACCACTCTTCCCATAATACTGGAATAAAGAATCCGGAAAAATTCGGGAGAGCTGGCATTTAGATAAAAAATCATAAAGAAGGGTACACCGTTCATTATCTTTTGCTCGAATCGTCTGGAAGCATTGAGGGTGATAATTTCTTCGGTAATGGTCAGTTTATCTCGAATAATCGTACTGCTTTGCTGAATAATCTGAATCAGATCTCCTCCGGAGCGCTTTGCCACCAGGAAGATTTCCGAGAAATTATGGATATCATCAACACCGGAACGAAGAGCAAATTGGGAAAGAGCTTCTTCCAAAGGGCAATTCATGGAAAGGGAGCGTTTGATTTGCTTCAGCTCCTCTACCATATAGCACTTCTTCCCCAAAAGATTTTCCAGATCCGGGATGCAGGCGAATAGGGCATTTTCCAAAGAATATCCGGCACTCAGATAGGCACTGAGGATGGAAAGCATTTCTTTAAATTGGGAAACCAATACCTCCTGTCGCTTTTTTCTTAATTTATTTCTTTGGAGAAAAGGATAGAAAAAACTGAAGGGAAGCAGAAGCAAAAAGAAGAGAATATGCTGATAAAAGGCATAGGAGAAAAGGAGAAGGAGCAATAGGAACTTGACCCATAGGAAGAGGTATTCCGGAAGATAAATGATGTACTCTCTATAATCGACTACGGAGTTTGTCTTCGTTATGGAGATCCGACAGCTTTTCAAGAATTTTGCCATTGTATTGATATAATTTTTTGAGTTTAACTTCTCCATTTTCAATCCCCATTACTTCTGATATTTCCAAAACCCGCCGTTTGTGATCCTTGGTTCTCCCAAGATGAACCATAATTTCAATGGCGGAGGCAATCATGTTTCTAATGGATGGGAGAGGAAGATCCGCACCCTGCAACACCATGGTTTCCATTCGCTTTAACATATCCGTAGAGGAATTGGCGTGACCGGTGGAAATGCTGCCGTCGTGACCGGTGTTCATGGCGTTTAACATATCCAGACATTCCTTTCCTCTAACCTCTCCAACAATAATACGGTTCGGGCTCATTCTGAGGGAGGCTTTAATTAAATCGGAGATACTGACGGCGCCTTCTCCCTCCGCATTGGCGTTTCTGGTTTCTAAAGAAACCAGGTTTTCCACGGATTGAATCTGTAGCTCCGCGCTATCTTCGATGGTAATAATTCGCTCCTCCTTAGGGATGTACTGAGAAAGTGCGTTTAAGAAAGTGGTCTTTCCACTGTTGGTACCGCCGGAAATGAAAATGTTATAAGAGGAACGAACCAGAGACTGCAGAAAATGACTTGCTTCCTCCGTGAGACTTTCCAGTTGAATTAACTTTTTCATGGTGATAGGCTCCGGAAATTTTCGTATTGTGACCGTAGGTCCCTTTAGTGCAATGGGGGGAAGCACCACATGAACACGGGAGCCATCTTCTAAGCGGGCATCTACAATGGGACTTTTGGTATTTACCGCACGATTGATTCGGGAAACAATCTGTTGAATCAAATCCGCAAGCTGTTCTTCACTTTGAAAGGAGCCCTGCCAGCGCTCCATTCGCCCCTTTCTTTCCACAAAGATCTCTTTTGGACCGTTTATCATGATTTCACTGACCGTACCGTCATCCAATAGTTCGGAAAGTAGATCCAGCCTTCGAAAGCTGTCAAAAACCGCGCTTCTTAAGTAGAGTTTTTCCCGCAAAGCCAGATCCTTTCGGCTTAAAAGGGCGGAGTCGATTTCCTGATACAAATGGCTGTCACTGACTTGTTTTTCTTCCAAATCCAGCAAAAGCTCTTTTTTGATTTCTTGTTTTACCTGATCCAGGGCCAGCACTTTAAGCTCCTTTCCGATTCATATTTCGATTCGCATATCGATTCTTGTATCGCTTCTTGTATCTATTCTCATTTCTATTTTTGTTTCTATTTCTATCTCTATCGCTATCTTCCAAATGCTTATAAAGCCATTTTTCGGTATTGCTCCGCTTCTACCTGCTCCTCTTCATAGACCTGTCGTAATAAAAGCTCCCGGCAGTATTGTTCCAAGGCGGGGAAGGAGGCGCTTTCTTCTGTCAGAGTGGGGAGATTGCATTGAATGAATTTTTCCGCTACGCCTTCTCCTGCATTTTTCTCCAAGTATTGTTGAAGAACGGAAAGCTTAGTCTTGCTTTTTCGGTCTTCCAAAACCGGAAGAAAGACTTTTCTGGCTAAAGTGAAACATTCCAGATAACGACTCATACTGCTGTCGGTATCTACAACCAAAGCATCAGCCCCCGCTTCTTCCGCAATTTTTTCCAAGAAAAGAGAAAGGTCTCTTTGAGAGACACTGCTGATATCCTCCGGACTTCGAACCGGATGGATGGTGACATAGTTATCTTTGGCATAGGAAAGGGCTCGCAAAATCATCGGAGTCAGATGATTTTCCTTAAAGTGATACAGGGCTTCCGTTAAACATTCCTTCTCCTTTTCCTGATCCTTTGGAGAAAAAGCGGACTCTTCCAGACTGAGATAGAGCGTCTTTCTATTCTTCCCCAGTTCCTTAGCCAAGGCTTTGGAAAATGTGGTTTTTCCCAAACGACCCAGGGGGCTGTAAACCAGAAATACATCCGCACGATGCTGGCCTCCTTCCGCTAAAAGCTCCAACTCTCCGTACTGCACCAGAATTTCCCGCATAATTTGGTCTCCGGACTGGTATTTATAGATACAATTCTCCTTCCGTTGCTTTGTAAGCAGATTTTCTTCGGAAAGATAAAGGGTTTTGTGGGACTTGGGAGAAAAATGGAGGTTTTTCGCATTTTTTTCGGAGAGAAGCAGAAGATCCACTTCCTTTTTCTTGGAGAAGCTTTCCAGGCTTTCTTTGTTAAGAATCGGATAGATTTGGAAGGGGAGCTTGGTGTTTTGCCGAAGGTAAAGGCTAAGGCGCTTGCAATACAGGGCATCTTCATCGTAGATGGCAAGAATTTTTTCCATGACGAATATCCTTTCTGTGGGAATTAAGAATTTATCCTTTCATCAGCATAATCGGGGTGTAGCCGAGAAAGAGAGAAAAAGCATAGGGAATGTCTTCTGTGCGACAAATGAAAAATAAAAGGAAAGAGAAAAGGGATGCCAGGAGGAGAAGGGGAAGACTTTCTTCCAAGGGTAAAAGGGGGATAAGAAGGGAGCATAGTTTCCAGTCTGCTCCTCCGGCGGCGGTGAAATAAAAGAGGGGATAGCTTACGAAAAGACTTAGAATCCAGTAGATAAGGGTAATAAGGGATTTTTTCAGATCTGCGGCTTCAAAGGGGAAAGCAAGAAGGAAGAAAAAGAATGAGGGAAAAAGTATAAAATAGACTTTGGGGATTTTCCGTTCTTGTAAATCTTTGATGGCTGCATAGAGTAGAAAAAGATAAAGAAAATGATGTTTGAGATAAGGCATATCCACCTCCTGAAAAGGATTATAGCGGTAGCCTTAGGAATCTCCTATACTCCACATTCGGATAATATCCACTTACGGATAATATCCGAATGTGGAGTATATAGGGGAAAGTGTAAGGATATCAGCTTATCCGCTACCCTGGGAATAGAAAAAGTCATAATGAGAGAAAAAAAGACAGTCTTTGTGGAAAACAAATAAGTTTTGATGGATAATTTAGTGATTATTTTGCGCTGAAAACAGCTATCATATAAGTTTAGAGATAAAGTCCAAGGGGGGGCTTTTTAACGAGGATTTCAACAGGAATTTATAAAAGAAGCTTTTCAAAGATACTTTTCAACGATACTTTCCAAAGAAGCTTTAAAGAGATTAGGAGGATGACCGTTATGCTACAGATTCGAAAAGCAAATCCGGAAGATTTACGGCAGATTATGCCTTTATACGAAAAGGCCAGAGAATTTATGGAGAAAAACGGGAATCCTACGCAGTGGGGAAAGAATAATCCTCCGGAGGATTTGATTCGAAAGGATATCGAAGAGGGCTATCTCTATGTAGGAGAGGCGGAGGAGATTGCGCTGGTCTTTCATTTTCATGTGGGAGAAGAGCCCAATTATAAAGAAATCTATGAAGGAGCTTGGCATAGGAATGAAGCCTATGGTGTCATTCATCGGGTGGTATCCTCCGGAAAAATTCCCGGTCTTGCCCAGTTATGCTTTCAGTTTTGTAAGGAACAGCATCCCTACCTTAGGATTGATACCCATGAGAATAATCAGGTCATGCAAAGGGCCATTCAGCGTTTCGGATTTCAATATTGTGGAGAGGTTATCGTAGGAGATGGAACCAAGCGTTTAGCCTACGACTATTTTACGTAAAGATTTCAAATTTTCTAAAAGGAATTCTAAAGGAATTCCCGCGGGTAAATCCCGTTGTGGAACCTAGTTTGAGAATTAACTCTTCAAATCTTCAAAACTTTTTTGAATTTTTACTGCCCCCGTATTGACAAGCAGAGGAACATTCTGTATTATCGTACTGTTGCAAAACAATGCGACGTTTTCAGGGAAACTTGAAACGCCGGCGTGGCGGAATAGGTAGACGCACAGGACTTAAAATCCTGCGGGACAAAAATCCCATACCGGTTCGACCCCGGTCGCCGGCATTGTGAAGGAATGGCGAGACTGTCTCGCCGTTTTTTTTACAAAAAATCAGGAGATATACCCAAGTGGTTGAAGGGTCCGCACTCGAAATGCGGTAGGTCGGGAAACCGGCGCGAGAGTTCAAATCTCTCTATCTCCGGGATAGGCCGGGAAAGGAAAGCGCGTAGAGAGCATTTTTCTTTCCCGGCTTTTTAAACGTTAGGAGGCAAGAGGATGCAGGAATTCATTTTAGTAGCGGAAAAGTTATTTATCGGCTTTTTTGCTTTGATTTTTGTCATTAACATCTCAGGAAAAGGCAATCTGGCACCCAGTACAGCCTCCGATGCGGTACAAAACTATGTATTGGGCGGTATTATCGGCGGTGTAATTTATAACGACAACATCAAGATTTGGGAATATCTGGCGGTGTTGGCGATTTGGTGCGGTCTGGTTCTGCTTCTTCGCTACGTGAAGATGCACAATGTAAAAATGAAGCAGGTTCTGGACGGTATTGCCCTTCCCGTAGTGAATGTAACAAAGGAGAGCTTAAGTTATTTCCGTATAAATCATAGAGAATGCTAAAAAAAGAAAAAAGCTTCTTTTCCATAATGCAGACTGGTTTAGTCTGGGGGGAGAACAGTTCAGTTCTGTCGGAGGAAAGTGAAGCTTTTTTTTGTGAAGAAAAAATGTTATAGTAAACTAACTTTGTTACAGAAGACATCTTTACTTTTTCTTGTTGAAAAATGGATTTAAAGGCTAAACCGAAGAGCGGTTTTGCTGTTTTTTAGAAAGGAGCAGTTTATGGAATGGAAAATAGAGAAGCATCAGATTCGCTATGAAGAGGCCGGAAAAGTACTGGCGGAAATAACTTTTCCTTATTATATAGAAGAGGAAAAGGTCTATGAGTTTGACCATACCTTTGTGGACCCCTCTCTCCGAGGACAGGGGATTGCAGGAACCTTGGTGGAAAAAGCTATTGCAGAGGTTAAGGGACAGGGCGGAAAAATTCTTCCCACCTGCCCCTATGTAAAGACATGGTTCGCCCGTCACAAAGAGGAAGAGGGGATTTTGTATCGTGAGCACTAAAAAGACATTTCCTCATGCTTCTTTTTCTTTTTTACGCTTTCGAAAGTCCTGTCTTGCCCTTGGCGCTTGCCTTGTCCTCAGTGTCTGCCTTCTTCTTAGCGGCTGCGGAAAGAAGAATCGCTACCAGGACCAGTTTATGGATGTCTTTGATACGGTTTCTCTGGTCATCGGCTACGAGGGTAATGAAGGTGATTTTCAGAAAAACTTTAAGGCAGTGCATAAGCGCCTGCAGGAGCTCCATCAGCTTTTTGATGTGTATGACGATTATCCCGGAGTGCAGAACTTAAAGTATGTAAATGAAAATGCCGGCACTGCTCCGGTAAAGGTGGATCCGGAGATAATGGCCTTACTGAAGTTCGGAAAGGAAATATATGAAAAGACCGATGGAGAGGTAAATATTGCCTACGGGGCAGTGCTGCGAATCTGGCACGATTACCGGGAGGCAGGCATTGCCAATCCGGAAAATGCAAGTCTTCCGGAGGAAACTGCTCTTTTGGAGGCGTCCAAACATTGTAATATTGAGGATTTAATTTTGGATGAAGAAAACTCCACCGTGTATTTTCAAGATCCTGAGCTTAGGCTGGATGTAGGCGGTATTGCCAAGGGCTGGTCCGTGGAAAGGGCCGCAGAGCTTCTGGAAGAAGCCGGTGCTAAGCATTATTTACTGAATATTGGCGGAAACCTGAGGGCTATCGGAAAAAGGGGAGACGGAAAACGCTGGGTTTGCCCCGTGGAAAATCCCTTTTACGTGGATGGACAGGATGAAGAACAGTTTGCGGTGGCGGGAGAAATTGAAGACACTTCTTTGGTCACCAGTGGAGACTATGAGCGTTTTTATGTGGTAAACGGAAAGCGATATGCCCATATCGTGGACCCGAGAACAGGGATGCCGGCTGACCGCCACCGTTCCGTAAGCATTTTGACCAAGGATTCCGGCCTTGCGGACGGGCTTTCTACGGCTCTTTTTATTCTGGATGTGAAAGAGGGAAAAGCGCTTCTGAAGAAGATTCAGGATGGCGGAGCGGATGTGGAAGCGATGTGGATTGAGCCGGATGGAACACAAGAGTATACGGAGAATTTTTTGAGGAAAATATCGGCTGACAAGTGAAAGAAGTCTTTACAAGACTTCTTTTTTCTATTATACTTATGCGACACGCACGGCAGCGTGGAATTGAATCCGAAAACAAGGATTCGAGACGATAAGAGGTTTTTCTCATGTTTTTGATTTTGTGCAAAAAAAGCGGGATAAATCTTGCTTTCTGCCCGGGGATATGGTATTTTAGTACGGCTGTGGCATGATAGCGTTGAAGGAAAAGATTACTATAGAAATGAAAGCAGTAATGTATAAGTTTCTACAGAGAGCTTTCTGGAGCGAATGTCAAGTTTTGAAACTGACGGCAGGTCACTGTACTACAATCTAAGCACCAAGCAGCGGGTGCGGCGTGTGTATTTTTAAAAGATACGCGCGGAAACGTGTACAGTCACCAACTTATCGTCAATAACCCGATAGGAGGCGACTTTTTTTATGGCAAGTCAAGTAATGAGAATCACCCTCAAGGCTTACGAGCACGGCCTTGTGGACGAATCCGCCGCAAAAATCGTAGAGAACTGCAAGAAGACAGGTTCTCAGGTTTCCGGCCCAGTACCTCTTCCTACCAAGAAGGAAGTTGTAACAATTCTTCGTGCAGTGCACAAGTACAAGGATTCTCGCGAGCAGTTTGAGCAGAGAACCCACAAGAGATTGATTGATGTCATCAATCCTAACCAGAAGACCATGGACAGCTTACAGAGATTGGAGATGCCCGCAGGTGTTTTCGTAGACATCAAGATGAAAAACAAATAATTCTAGTATGAACCGATTACGGTTCCGCTGTAGAAAGGAGAACAGATGAAGAAAGCTATTTTGGCAACAAAAGTAGGAATGACACAGATTTGGGATGAAAATGGTGTGTTGATTCCAGTAACTGTACTGCAGGCCGGTCCTTGCGTGGTTACCCAGGTAAAGACCCTTGAGAACGACGGTTACAAGGCAGTTCAGGTGGGATTTTTAGAGAAGAGAGAGAAGCTGGTGAACAAGCCTCTTAAGGGACAGTTCGACAAGGCCGGCGTTTCTTACAAGAGATTCTTAAGAGAATTCCGTTTTGAGAATGCAGAAGAGTATAAGGTTAAAGATGAGATTAAGGCAGATATCTTCGCCGAGGGAGATAAGGTAGACGTAAGTGCTACTTCCAAGGGTAAGGGATTTGCATCTGCTATTAAGAAATATGGACAGCACAGAGGACCAATGACCCACGGTTCTAAGTTCCATCGTCATCAGGGATCTAACGGTACATCTGCAACACCATCCAGAGTACTTCCCGGTAAGGGAATGCCCTCTCACATGGGTGCGGTAAAGGTTACTACTCAGAACCTTACTGTAGTGAAGGTTGATGCAGAACAGGGATTAATCCTGGTAAAGGGTGCGGTTCCGGGACCAAAGAAGGCTCTTGTAACCATCAAAGAAGCTGTTAAGTCCTAAGACGAGAAGGAAGGAGGAACATACTAATGGCTAACGTATCTGTATTTAATATGCAGGGTAAGGAAGTTGGCAAGATGGATCTGAATGATGCGATTTTCGCAGCACCGGTTCACGAGCACTTATTACACCTCGCAGTAGTTGCACAGCTTGCTAACAAGCGTCAGGGAACACAGAAAGCCCTTACTCGTGCAGAGGTTTCCGGAGGCGGAAGAAAGCCTTGGAGACAAAAGGGAACAGGTCATGCAAGACAAGGTTCCATTCGTGCCCCGCAGTGGAAGGGCGGCGGAGTAGTATTTGCCCCGACTCCAAGAGATTACACCACCGGCATGAACAAGAAGGAAAAGAGAGCAGCGTTAAAGTCTGCACTGTCTAACGCAGTGGCAGAGAACAAGCTTATTGTATTGGATGAGATTCGTTTCGACGAAATCAAGACCAAGAACTTCCAGAGCATGTTAGACGCTTTCAAGGTAAACAAGGCTTTCGTTCTTCTGGATCAGAATGATCAGAATACTGTGCTTTCTGCAAGAAATATTCAGAATGTAAAGACAGCTCAGGTTAACGAGTTAAACGTTTACGATGTTTTGAAGTACGGCACTGTATTAGCTACAAAGGCGGCTCTTTTAAAACTTGAGGAGGTATACGCATAATGGCTAACTTACAATATTTCGATGTGATTCTTCGCCCTGTTGTGACTGAGAAGTCCATGGCAGACATGAGCGAGAAAAAGTACACCTTCCTGGTAAATCCTGAAGCGAACAAGATTCAGATCAGAGAAGCTGTAGAGAAGATGTTCGAAGGAACAAAGGTAAAGGCTGTTAACACCATGAACCTTGACGGAAAGAAGAAAAGAAGAGGAATGGTATTCGGAAAGACAGCTAAGACTAAGAAGGCAATCGTTACATTGACTGCTGAGTCTAAAGAAATCGAGATTTTCAGCGCACTGTAAATTGCTAAGAACTGCGTGAAAAAATTTCTCAATTATACGCAGAAAGAAGGAGAAAAAGGAAAATGGGTATTAAGACATATAAAGCTTATACACCGTCCAGAAGAAATATGACCGGTTCCGACTTCGCTGAAGTTACCAAGAAGACACCGGAAAAATCTCTTTTGGCTAAGAATAAAAAGACTGCCGGTAGAAATAACCAGGGTAAGATCACTGTTCGTCACCACGGTGGTGGAAATAAGCAGAAGTACAGAATTATCGACTTTAAGAGAAACAGTAAGGACGGCATTGTGGCAACTGTTGTAGGTATCGAGTACGATCCAAACCGTTCCGCAAACATCGCACTTCTCTCTTATGCAGACGGATCCAAGGCATACATCCTTGCACCTAACGGTTTAACTGACGGGATGAAGGTTATGTCCGGAGCAGAGGCAGAGGCAAGAGTAGGAAACTGCTTACCATTGTCCGCTATCCCTGTAGGTTCCGAAATTCATGCTATCGAGTTAAAGCCCGGTAAGGGAGCACAGCTGGTTCGTTCCGCAGGAAATGCAGCACAGCTTATGGCGAGAGAAGGAAAGTATGCAACCTTAAGACTTCCTTCCGGAGAAATGAGAATGGTTCCTATCGAGTGCCGTGCAACCATCGGTGTAGTAGGTAACGGAGACCACAACCTCATCAATCTTGGTAAGGCAGGAAGAAAGCGTCACATGGGTATCCGTCCAACAGTTCGCGGATCTGTTATGAACCCTAACGACCACCCACACGGAGGTGGAGAAGGTAGAGCTCCTATCGGACGGAGCGGACCTAGCACACCTTGGGGTAAGCCTGCACTTGGTTTGAAGACCAGAAACAAGAAGAAGCTTTCCAATAAGCTTATCGTAAGAAGACGTGATGGTAGAGCCATCAAATAATTGAGGAGGAGAAAGAAAAATGGCACGTTCTATTAAAAAAGGACCATTTGCAGATCAGAGTCTTTTAAAGGCTGTGGATGCACTGAATGCACAGAATCAAAAGACAGTAGTGAAAACTTGGTCTCGTCGTTCCACAATCTTCCCGTCATTTGTTGGACACACCATTGCGGTTCATGACGGAAGAAAGCATGTACCTGTATACGTTACAGAGGACATGGTAGGACACAAGCTGGGAGAATTCGTTGCAACAAGAACTTACCGCGGACATCACGGTAACGGCGACGAAAGAAGAGGATAATCTGCATAGAGAAAGGAGGACATGAAAAATGTCAAAAGGTCATAGATCTCAGATTAAAAGAGAGAGAAATGCAAATAAAGATAAAAGACCTTCCGCTAAGCTTTCTTATGCTAGAGTGTCTGTACAGAAAGCTTGCTTTGTTTTAGATGCTATTCGTGGCAAGGGCTTGGAAGAGGCATTGGGAATCGTTACCTATAACCCAAGATATGCTTCCACATTGGTTAAGAAACTTCTTGCGTCCGCAGCTGCTAATGCAGAAAACAATAACAATATGAATAGAGAGAATCTTTATGTTGCAGAGTGCTTCGCAAATGCAGCTCCAACATTAAAGAGAATCCACCCAAGAGCACAGGGTAGAGCTTATAGAATCTTCAAGAGAAGCTCACACATCACTGTTATTCTGGACGAAAGAAAGTAAGGAGGCAAGGAATGGGACAGAAAGTCAATCCGCACGGTATGAGAGTCGGTATCATTAAGGACTGGGATTCTAAGTGGTATGCAGACAAGAAAAACTTTGCAGATAATCTTATCGAAGATCACAAGATCAGAGAATTTTTAAAGAAGAAGCTGTATTCCGCAAATGTCTCTAAGATTGAAATCGAGAGAGCGGCTGAGGATAAGGTTCGCATTATCGTATTTACTGCTAAGCCCGGATACGTTATCGGTAAGGGCGGAGCGGAAATCGAGAAGTTAAAGAAGGATGTTCAGAAGATTACCAACAAGAACATCTTCATCGATATCAAGGAAATCAAGAGACCGGATAGAGATGCACAGCTTGTTGCAGAAAGTATCGCGTTGTCCTTAGAGAACCGTGTATCTTTCCGTAGAGCTTTGAAGCAGGCTATGTCCAGAACCATGAAGGCAGGAGCTTTGGGAATTAAGGCTTCCGTTGGTGGACGTTTGGGCGGAGCGGATATCGCAAGACGTGAGTTCTATAGCGAGGGAACAATTCCTCTTCAGACTCTTCGTGCAGATATCGATTATGGATTTGCTGAGGCCGATACTACCTATGGAAAATTAGGAGTAAAGGTATGGATTTACAAGGGCGAGGTACTTCCTGCCAAGAAAAATAAGGAAGGGAGCGAGAAATAATTATGTTAATGCCTAAGAGAACGAAATTCCGTAAGCAGATGCGCGGAAGAATGACCGGTAAGGCTACTAGAGGCAATACCGTTAGCCATGGAGAATTCGGAATTATTTCCACTGAACCTTGTTGGATCAGATCCAATCAGATCGAGGCAGCCAGAGTTGCCCTTACAAGATACATTAAGCGTGGCGGTAAGGTTTGGATCGACATTTTTCCAGACAAGCCTGTATCTGCAAAGCCCTTGGGAGTACGTATGGGATCCGGAAAGGGTGCTACAGAGTACTGGGTTGCAGTAGTTAAGCCGGGACGCGTGTTATTTGAGATTGCCGGTGTACCGGAGGAAATTGCAAGAGAGGCATTACGTCTTGCTTCTCACAAGCTTCCTTGTAACTGCAAAATCGTCGCAAAGGCAGATCTGGAAGGCGGTGATAACTAATGAAAAAGAAAACATATTTAGAAGAGCTGAAGGCAAAGTCAGCTGAGCAGCTGAATGAAGAGCTGGTTTCCGCAAAGAAAGAACTTTTCAATCTGCGATTCCAGAATGCAACCAATCAGTTGGATAATACAGCCCGCATTACCGAGGTTCGGAAAAACATCGCTCGGATTCAGACTGTTATCACTGAGAAAGCGAAAGCGTGAGAAGGGAGAACAGAATAATGGAAAGAAATCTGAGAAAAACCCGTACCGGTAAGGTGGTTAGTGCAAAGATGGACAAGACCATCGTTATCGCTATTGAAGATCACGTGAAGCACCCTCTTATTGGAAAAATCGTAAAGCGTACCGTTAAGATTTACGCTCATGATGAGAACAATGAGGCTGGTGAGGGAGATACAGTTAAGGTAATGGCAACCAGACCTTTATCTAAGACCAAGAGATGGAGACTTACTTCCATCATTGAGAAGGCGAAGTAATATAGGAGCAAGGAAGGAGCATATATGATTCAGCAGGAAACAAGACTTAGAGTTGCTGATAACACAGGTGCAAGAGAGCTTCTTTGCATCCGTGTTATGGGAGGCTCTACCAGAAGATATGCCGCCATCGGAGACATCATTGTAGCTTCCGTAAAGGACGCTATTCCCGGCGGACAGGTTAAGAAGGGTGACGTTGTAAAGGCCGTTGTGGTTCGTACAGTGGATGAGACCAGAAGAAAAGATGGTAGCTATATCCGTTTCGATGAGAACGCAGCAGTTATCCTCAAGGAGGATAATACCGCAAAGGGCACCCGTATCTTTGGACCGGTAGCAAGAGAGTTAAGAGATCATGGTTACATGAAGATCGTATCCCTCGCACCGGAAGTATTATAAGGAGGGGAGCCAGATGCGTAGAATTAAGAAAGACGATATGGTAAAGATCATTACCGGTAAGGACAATGGTAAGCAGGGTAAGGTTTTATCCTTCGATCCAAAGACCAACAAGGTAGTGGTAGAAGGTTGCAACATGGTAACCAAGCACCAGAAGCCAAGTCAGGCTAACCCACAGGGCGGAATTGTTCGTAAGGAAGCAGCTTTGGATGCATCCAATGTAATGCTTGTTGTTGATGGACAGGCTACTCGCGTAGGATTCAAGCTTGAGAATGGCAAGAAGGTTCGTGTGGCTAAGAAGACCGGTAAGGTTATTGACTAAGAGAAAGGAGGAATAAAGGATGGCTAGATTAAAGGAAATTTACAATAGCGAAATCAAAGAAGCTATGCAGAAGAAGTTTAACTATAAGAATGTTAACGAAATTCCAAAGCTTGAAAAAATCGTCATCAACATGGGTGTTGGTGAAGCAAAAGAAAATTCCAAGGTTCTCGACAGTGCAGTACGTGATTTAGAGATCATTACCGGACAGCATGCTGTAACAACAAAGGCAAGAAAGTCCGTTGCGAACTTCAAGATCAGAGAGGGACAGGCAATTGGATGTAAGGTTACTCTTCGCGGAGAGAAGATGTACGAGTTCGCTGATCGTTTGATCAACTTGGCTCTTCCTCGAGTAAGAGACTTCCGTGGTGTGAACCCCAATGCCTTCGATGGTAGAGGAAACTATGCCCTTGGAATCAAAGAGCAGATTATTTTCCCTGAAATCGAGTTCGACAAGGTAGATAAGGTTAGAGGAATGGATATCATCTTCGTTACAACTGCAAAGACTGACGAAGAGTCCAGAGAGCTTCTTACCCTGTTCAATATGCCTTTTGCGAAATAATCGGAGGAAAAAATGGCTAAATTATCAATGAAATTAAAGCAGCAGAGACCTGCAAAGTTCTCCACAAGAGAATACACAAGATGTAAGATTTGTGGACGTCCCCACTCTGTACTTCGTAAGTACGGAATCTGCCGTGTATGCTTCCGTGAGTTAGCATATAAGGGAGAGATTCCAGGGGTGAGAAAAGCATCTTGGTAAAATGATTGTAAAACGAATATCGATTGCATAAGCATTCGATATTTCGTTTGCAAAGAGGATAGTGCATAGGGCGCATCCTCATAGATAAAAAGAAAGGATATCCGTAAAAATGAGTATGAGTGATCCAATCGCAGATATGCTTACAAGAATTCGTAATGCAAACACTGCAAAACATGACAGCGTATGTATCCCAGCATCTAAGATGAAGCAGTCTATTGCTGAGATTCTTCTGAAGGAAGGTTACATTTCCAGCTGCGAGTTAGTTGAAAATGGAAAATTCCAGGACATTAAGATCGGACTGAAGTACGGTTCCAACAAGAATGAGAAGATCATTTCCGGAATTCGTAGAATTTCCAAGCCGGGTCTTCGTGTATACGCCGGCAAAGAAAATATGCCTAGAGTACTTGGTGGACTAGGTACAGCAATCATTTCCACAAACCAGGGTGTAATCACCGACAAGGAAGCAAGACAAAAGGGTGTAGGCGGAGAAGTCCTTGCCTTTGTATGGTAATCTGTCGGAATATATTTTCTGAAAACAGTATTTTACTGAGAATTTAAGAGAGGAGTATACTATGTCACGTATCGGAAAGTTACCGGTCGCGATCCCGGCAGGCGTTACTGTTGAGATTAAGGACAATGTAGTAAAGGTAAAGGGACCAAAGGGAACCTTAGAGAGAACCTTTGCAAAAGAAATCACAATTAAGGAAGAGGATGGCCACTTAGTGGTTACTCGTCCAAATGACAATAAGAAAGAGAAGTCTCTTCACGGATTATCCAGAGCTTTACTGTTCAACATGGTTGAAGGTGTAAGCAACGGTTACGAGAAGAAGCTGGAAATCAATGGTGTAGGATACAGAGCGGCAAAGCAGGGTAAGACCTTGACTTTGACTTTAGGATATTCTCACCCTGTAACCATGGAAGATCCGGAAGGCTTGGAGACCGTATTAGAGGGAGCCAACACCGTATTTGTCAGAGGAATCGACAAAGAGAAGGTTGGCCAGTATGCTGCGGAAATCCGCTCTAAGAGAGCACCGGAGCCTTATAAGGGTAAGGGAATTAAGTACTCTACCGAGGTCATTCGTCGTAAAGTCGGTAAGACTGGTAAGAAATAATAGGAGGAAAGTAGAATGGTTAGCAAGAAAAATAAAGCCGAGCTTCGTCAAAAAAAGCACGCAAGAATCAGAAACCGTTTATCTGGTACTCCTGAGAGACCACGTCTTGCGGTTTTTCGTTCCAATAAGCACATGTATGCACAGCTTATTGATGACGCTGCAGGGAACACCCTGTGTGCAGCTTCTACCTTAGATAAGAATGCGAATTTGCAGTTTACCGACAATGTTGAGGCAGCTCAGTATGTAGGTAAGGCCATCGCTGAGAAGGCTTTGGCTAAGGGAGTCAAGGAAGTGGTATTCGACAGAGGCGGCTTCCTGTATCATGGTAAGGTTCAGGCCCTTGCAGATGCTGCAAGAGAAGCCGGACTAGTATTCTAATCGAGAGGAGAAATCACTAAGATGAAGCGCGAAAAAATTGACGCAAATCAGTTAGAGTTAAATGACAGTGTAGTAGCCATCAAGCGTGTTGCTAAGACTGTTAAAGGTGGACGTACCATGAGATTCTCCGCTCTTGTAGTAGTTGGAGATGGAAATGGACACGTTGGCTGCGGTACCGGTAAGGCAACTGAGGTACCTGAAGCGATTCGTAAGGCAAGAGAGGCTGCAGTAAGAAACATGGTTACTGTACCTGTAAATGAGGATAAGTCTGTACCACACGATTACCTTGGAAAGTTCGGAGCTTCCACAGTTCTTCTGAAGAAGGCTCCTGAAGGAACAGGTATCATCGCCGGCGGACCTGCACGTATGGTGTGTGAGTTGGCAGGAATCAGAAACATCCGTACAAAGTCTTTAGGATCTAACAACAAGACAAATGTAGTTTATGCAACTTTACAGGGACTTACTTCTATGAAGACTCCTGAGCAGTTCGCTGCACTCCGTGGCAAAACTGTAGCAGAAATTACAGGTTAAGAGGGAGGGTAGAAATGGCAGATAAATTAAAAATTACTTTAGTGAAGTCTCCTATCGGTGCCATCCCTAAGCAGAAGGCAACCGTTCAGGCTCTTGGACTTAAGAAGATTCGTCAGTCTGTAGAGCTTCCGAACAATGGCACCACTAAGGGAATGATTCAGAGAGTCAATCACTTGGTAAAAGTGGAAGAGATTTAAGGAGGCGACTATGGAGTTATCAAAGTTATCACCTGCAGAGGGCTCTAAGCACTCCCAGAATTTCCGTCGTGGCAGAGGTCACGGTTCAGGAAATGGTAAGACAGCAGGTAAGGGACACAAGGGTCAGAAGGCTCGTTCCGGAGCACCAAGAATCGGTTTCGAGGGTGGACAGATGCCCTTATTCCGTCGTATTCCTAAGAGAGGATTTACAGATCCCAACTCAAAGGTAATTACAGGAATCAACGTTTCCGTATTGGAAGATCGTTACAATGCAGGAGATGAGGTTACTTTAGAAAATTTACTGGAGAAGAGAATCATCCGTAAGGTAAATGACGGTGTTAAGATTCTTGGAAACGGTGAATTAACAAAGAAGCTTACTGTTAAGGTAAATGCTTTCTCCGAGAGCGCAAAGGAGAAGATTGAGGCTGTGGGCGGAACCTGTGAGGTGATCTAAATGCTTCAAACAATACGAAATGCATTTAAGGTAAAAGATTTAAGAGACCGTCTTATTTATGTTTTCCTTATGCTCGTAGTAATTCGTTTTGGATCAAATCTTCCTATCCCGGGTGTAAATCCGGGATATTTTGGAGATTTATTTAAGAGCATGGCCGGAAACGATGCTTTCGGTTGGTTTAATACCATGACCGGAGGATCCTTCGAGCAGCTCAGTATTTTTGCATTATCCATTACCCCCTATATCACTTCCTCCATTATTATCCAGCTTTTAACCGTGGCGATTCCCGCCCTGGAAGAAATGCAGAAGGATGGAGAAGAGGGAAGAAAGAAGCTGACAGAATACACCAGATACGTGACCATCGGTTTAGCACTTTTAGAGTCTACAGCTATGGCAGTAGGATTTGGCGGTTCCGGACTTCTGATTGGATATGCAGAGGGTTCAGTCTTTCGTAAGATTGCCGGCGTAGTGATTTGCGTAGTAGCAATGACAGCCGGATCTGCACTTCTGATGTGGATTGGAGAAAGAATTACGGACAAGGGAGTGGGAAATGGTATTTCTCTGGTTCTTTTGTTCAATATCTTATCCTCGGTTCCACAGGATTTTCTCACACTTTATGAGAGATTTATTATGGGAAATAACACTGCGAAGATGGTTGTAGCGGCTATTATCATTGCTGCGGCAATCTTCTGTATGGTGGCGTTTACCGTAGTTCTGCAGGATGCAGAAAGAAGAATCCCGGTGCAGTATAGTAGAAGAGTACAGGGAAGAGGACTTGTTGGCGGACAGCAGTCTCAGATTCCGTTAAAGGTGAATACGGCAAGTGTTATGCCGGTAATCTTTGCTTCCTCCTTAATGACCATGCCGGTGGTTATCGGGCAGATTATAAGGGTGGATCAAAGCTCTATTGTAGGACAGATTATCATGGGATTAAATTCCGGTTCTTGGGCAAATCCCAATGCTCCGATTTATTCCTTAGGTTTAGTTCTCTACATTGCCCTACTGTATTTCTTTGCTTACTTCTATACTTCTATTTCCTTTAATCCCTTGGAAGTAGCAAACAATATGAAGAAGCAGGGTGGTTTTATTCCCGGAATCAGACCGGGAAAGCCGACCAGTGATTATCTGGAAGGTATTCTTCGATATATTATTTTTATCGGAGCCACTGGACTGGCTATTATTGCATTAGTTCCCATTATCATTTCAGGCGTATTTAACGTCAGCAGAATTTCCTTCTCCGGAACTTCCTTAATCATCATCGTAGGTGTTGTTTTGGAAACTTTGAAGGCCATCGATTCTCAAATGGTAATTAGAAACTACAAAGGATTTTTAGACAACTAATCTATAGCCTCCTTAGTAAACTAAGGAGGCTCATAGTGGTTTATCCCATCATGAAAGAGGCCCATATTGAAGATTATCATGTTAGGAGCGCCTGGTGCGGGAAAAGGAAGCCAGGCAAGTCGTATTTCTAAGGTTTACGGTTTACCCCATATTTCCACCGGAGATATTTTCCGGGCTAATCTTAAAGGGGAAACAGAGCTTGGTTTAAAAGCAAAGACATATATGGATCATGGGGAGCTGGTTCCCGATGAAATCACCATTGCGATGCTTCTGAACCGTTTGGAAGAAAAGGATTGTGAGAAGGGCTATATCCTGGACGGATTCCCCAGAACCATTCCTCAGGCTGAAGCTTTAGAAAATGCTCTGGCTCCAAAAGGAGAAAAGATTGATCTTGCATTGGACGTTGAAGTACCGGATGATGTGATTATTCACAGAATGGCCGGCCGCAGAACCTGTCCCCATTGTGGCGCGATTTTCCATTTGGAAACCTTAAAGCCGAAAAAAGAGGGGGTTTGCGACAACTGCGGTGAGCATCTTGTGCAGAGAAAAGATGATGAAGAGAATACGGTAAAAAATCGTTTGAAGGTTTATCATCAGAGTACCGAACCATTGATTTCCTTCTATAAGAAAGAGGGAATTCTGGAAGAGATTGACGGAACAAAAGATTTAGAAACGGTATTTGCAAGGGTAAAGGAAATCTTGAGCCAAGTGGAAAGGAAAATCCATGATTGAGATTAAGTCCAAAAGAGAAATTGAACTAATGCGGGAAGCAGGCAAGGTTCTTGCAGAAGTACATGAGAAAGTAGGAGAGGCGGTAGCCCCGGGAAAGAGCACCTACGAACTGGATAAGTACGCAGAGGAGCTCATCCGAAAAGCAAAATGTACTCCCAGCTTTCTTCATCTCTATGACTTTCCGGCAGCTTGTTGCGTATCCGTGAATGAGGAGTTGATTCACGGAATACCGGAGAAGACAAGGATTTTAAAAGAGGGAGACATCGTTTCCTTCGATATCGGAGTAAATTACAAGGGCTATCACAGCGATGCCGCAAGAACTTGGGCGGTGGGAGAAATCGCTCCCAATGCAAAAAGACTGGTGGAAACTTGTAAAGAATCCTTTTTCCGAGGAATCGAAAATGCGGTTCCCGGAAATCATCTAAATGATATTTGCGGAAGTATCGGAGATTATGTTGAAGCTCATGGCTACGGCGTAGTTACCCAGTATGTGGGACACGGCATCGGCCATCAGGTACATATGGATCCGGAAGTACCCAACTATCGTATGAAGAAGAAAGGCCCGAAGCTTCAGGCGGGGATGACCCTGGCCATAGAGCCCATGATCACGGAAGGAAATCCTGCGGTCAGGGTTTTATCCAATGATTGGACGGTGGTTCCCTTGGACGGCAAGCTTACGGCACATTATGAAAATACAATTTTAATCACAGACAACGGACCGGAAATCCTAAGTCTATCGAAAGGATGAATTGAGTATGTCGAAATCAGATGTAATCGAAATTACAGGTAAGGTAATCGAGAAGTTACCAAATGCCATGTTTCAGGTTGAACTGGAAAACGGGCATCAGGTATTGGCTCATATTTCCGGAAAATTAAGAATGAACTACATTCGTATTTTACCGGGAGATAAGGTGACTATTGAGCTTTCTCCCTATGACTTATCAAAGGGAAGAATTATCTGGAGAGATAAGTAGGGTTTCGCTTTACATTTCAAGACTGTTTTGCTAGAATGATACGGCAACTCTGTTCAAATTCGTAAAGGAAAGGGGAATTTTACTTATGAAAGTAAGATCATCAGTAAAACCTATCTGCGAAAAATGCAAAGTAATCAAGCGAAAGGGCTCCATCAGAATTATCTGTGAAAACCCTAAGCATAAGCAGAGACAAGGTTAATTAACAGGAGGAAATCAAAGATGGCTCGTATTGCAGGTGTGGATTTACCTAGAGAGAAGCGAATCGAAATCGGTTTGACTTACATCTACGGAATCGGAAGACCCTCAGCAGACAAGATCCTTGCAGAAACCGGCGTGAATCCGGACACAAGAGTAAAGGATTTAACTGACGATGAGGTAAAGACTCTGGCGACCTATATTGCAGAACACCAGATGGTAGAAGGTGACCTTCGTAGAGAGATCGCTTTAAACATCAAGCGTTTGCAGGAAATTGGTTGCTACAGAGGAATCCGTCACAGAAAGGGACTTCCCGTAAGAGGTCAGAAGACTAAGACCAATGCAAGAACCCGTAAGGGACCAAGAAAGACCGTTGCTAACAAGAAGAAGTAAGGTCTGAACAGTAACTAATGGATCTTCATGTTTTAAATACAGGAAGAAGAGAAAAAGGAAAGTAGGTTAGTTTAACTATGGCTAAGTCAACTGGTAAGAGAGTGACAAAAAAGCGCGTAAAGAAAAACGTTGAACGCGGACAGGCACATATCCAATCATCTTTCAATAACACTATCGTTACTTTGACAGATGCTCAGGGTAATGCTTTATCATGGGCAAGTGCCGGCGGTCTGGGATTTAGAGGTTCAAGAAAATCTACTCCATATGCAGCGCAGATGGCTGCTGAGACTGCTGTAAAGGCAGCTTTGGTACACGGCTTAAAGTATGTGGATGTAATGGTTAAAGGACCGGGATCCGGAAGAGAAGCAGCAATCCGTGCTTTAGCAGCAAACGGATTGGAAGTAACCTCCATCAAGGACGTTACACCGGTTCCACATAACGGATGCCGCCCACCAAAGCGCAGAAGAGTATAATGCACTGTGCCCGGGAGATTGTGGAATTTCCTATAGCGGCATAAGCTTATACAGAACAGTATGACCATGTGGTCAGCCTGAAGAAGCCTTATCGGTGTAAAGGGCGTATCAATTTTTTAGGGATGTTGGCTTGTTGAGTCGACAAAACTTGATATTTAGGAGGATAAAATGGCAGTAGATAAAGTTCCTGTGCTTAAAAGATGCAGGTCACTTGGACTGGACCCCGTATTTTTAGGAGTGGATAAGAAATCCAACAGACAGCTTCGTAACCCAAGAAGAAAGATGAGCGAGTACGGTCTTCAGCTTAGAGAGAAGCAGAAGGCAAAGTTCATCTATGGCGTATTAGAGAAGCCTTTCCGTAACTACTATGCTAAGGCAGAGAAGTTAGCAGGACAGACCGGTGAGAACCTTATGATTCTTTTAGAGTCTCGTCTGGACAACGTTATTTTCCGTATGGGAATGGCTAGAACCAGAAGAGAAGCTAGACAGGTTGTAGGACACCGTCACGTAACCGTTAACGGAAAGATTGTAAACATTCCTTCTTATCTTGTATCTGCAGGTGATGTGATTCAGATTAAAGAATCCATGAGAACTGCACAGAGATATAAGGATATTGTGGAAGTAACCAACGGCAGAATGGTACCGGCATGGTTAGAGATGGATGCTGAGAAGCTTAGCGCAACCATTAAGTCTCTTCCACACAGAGAAGACATTGACGTTCCTGTAAACGAAATGTTAATCGTCGAGTTGTATTCTAAGTAATGATAGCCTAAAAAAGGAGGCAGCATGTTTGATTTTACAAAACCAAACATTGAAATTCTTGAAATTTCAGAGGATAAGCGTTTTGGTCGTTTCGTATGTGAACCACTGGAACGAGGCTACGGCTCAACCCTAGGAAATTCTCTTCGGAGGATGATGCTTTCCTCTCTGCCCGGGGCTGCGATTTCTGCAATTAAGATCGAAAATCTGTCCGGAGACAAGGTTTCCGGAATTCAGGAAAGTTTCCCTGAGCTCTTAACCAATCTTAAGAGCATTGCGGTGATTTTGCCGGAGGAAGTGGAAAGTCTGGAAGTTTCCGTTGATTTATCCGGAAAGTCCGAGATTCTGGCTGAAGATTTTATTGGAGAGTCGGAACTTAAGCTGAGTAATCCTACAGAGCATATTGCTACTGTAGAGGCGGGAGCCCAAGGCTCCATTTCCCTCTTTATCAGTAGAGGGCAGGGTTACTCCGGAGAAAAGGCAGAAGGAAGAGTAGAAGCACCAAAGGAATATCAGGACATTGATGCTTTGTATACTCCAGTGGAAAGAGTAAATATGTCTATCGAGAATACCCGTGTAGGAAATATGACGGACTATGATCGATTGACTTTGGATGTATATACCAACGGAAGTATGTCTCCGGAAGATGCGATTTCCAAGGCGGCACAAATGCTTTTTCAGCACCTGGATTTGTTTGTAGCGCTTTCTGAAGAAGTGGCTGCAACAGAGCTTATGGTGGATAAGCCCGAAGATGAAAAGGGCAAAGTAATGGAAATGAATATTGATGAACTGGAATTAAGTGTCCGTTCTTATAACTGCTTGAAGAGAGCAGGAATCAACACAGTGTCCGAGTTAACCTCCAAGACACCGGAGGATATGATGAAGGTTCGTAATCTTGGAAGAAAGTCTCTTGAGGAAGTTTTGGCGAAGTTAAGAGATTTGAATCTGGGATTATCATTTCCGGAAGAATAGATAACAGTAAGGCCAACCGGTAAGACTAAAAAGCACGGATAAGGAGAAAACATGGCAAATTATAGAAAGTTAGGAAGAGCTTCAAACCAGAGAAAGGCAATGCTTCGTGCATTAACCACTTCTTTATTGGAGCATGGAAAGATTTTTACTACTGAGGCTAGAGCGAAGGAAGTTCGTAAGCAGGTAGAGAAGCTTATTGCTTTGGCAGTAAGAGAGAAAGATAACTATGAAATGGTTGTCGTTAATGCAAAGGTTGCAAAGAAGGACGCTGATGGAAAGCGCGTTAAAGAAGTCAAAGACGGTAAGAAGGTTACCGTTTATGAGGAAGTAGAGAAGTCCATCCAGAAGGATAAGCCTTCTCGTTTGCAGGCTCGTCGCCAGATTCTTGCAGCGACCTATGTTCCCACAGTTAGACCTGCAGAAGCAGCCGGAAGAAAGAAGAACACCAAGAAGTTAGACTTGGCAAAGAAGCTTTTTGAAGAGATTGCACCAAAGTACGAGAACCGTCACGGTGGATATACAAGAATCGTAAAGGTAGGTCTTCGTAAGGGAGATGCTGCTATGGAAGTTCTTTTAGAGCTTGTATAATATTTTACAAAACGAATAGAACAAAGTTGCTTAAAAAGAGGAAGCTTGCTTCCTCTTTTTTAATGTCTAAAGCGTAAAAACTGGCGTATTTGCATAAGGACTCAGGAAGATTACTGAGTAATATTTCTAAAACAAAATAAAAGATAGAGAGCTTATAGAAAAATGGAATATCAAAATGTAAAAAAATGATAATGCTTCTATAAATAAAATTGGCAAAATAAGAAAGAAAAAATAATTAGGAATATCTCTTATTCTATAAATATAATTGACGTAGCATAAAAATACAGGTAAGCTATGGGTTAAAATATTGTGAGAAACAAAGAATTTTCTTATTTTCAAATCATGAACTGATTTAGTGAGAAAAAATGAGCTTCAGGAGATCACAATACTTTTTCATTATAGGATGGAACAGCCAGCAAGGAAAAAGACTAAGAATCAAGAAAAAAGACTAAGAATCAAAAAAAAGACTGATAATCAAGAAAAGCCGAAACTATGGAGGAAATAGCATGGGAATGTTTAGGACGCCCTATGGAAAAGGCGGCGTTCTTTCCAAAGAGGCAGATGAAGCCAGAAAGAAGCTGTATAAAGATATACGGCCTTTGGAACTGCAAAGAAAAGAAAAACGGCTTTTAATTGCCTGCTATTTCTTTCAACTTCCTTTTCTCTTGATTCCGGGATTTTTCTCGAAGCCGGCTTTATCCCACAAACTTTTTCTAACCCTACCCTATGGGATGTGCATTATCCAGGTGTTTTTGGCCTCAGTTCGATTCTTAGGATATCTTCGGAAGGAAGGCACCGTGGACGGATGGACCTATCAAAAAAGCTTTATCCCTTTGGAGGGAAATGTAGTTCTTTCCTTCCTTTTCGCGGGCATCCTTCTTCTATTCCAAGGGATTTATCTCCTAAGAGGGGGAAGAGATGGAGGGCTTTTAGGCGAAGTTATGGTTTTAGCTTTGGTTTTGGGATATTTCGTTTCTTCTATTCTGTTTTGGCGGAAGTTAAAACAGAGCTTTTCTTCTTGGAAAATGGAGGAAAGAACAAGCTATAATGAATGAAAATGCAGTTTGAAAGGAAGCCAAGAAATTACTAAAAGGAGGAAGTAGAATGAAGAAAAGAAAAGCGATTATGGCATCACTGCTTGCATCAGTGATGGCGTTTTCCGCATTGGCAGGATGTTCTCCCAAGAAAGCGGAGGATGGAACAAAGGCTCAGGGCGAAAGCGGTCAAGAAGCTGCCGGCAATACCGACGGTTCCTTGGTTTTTGCTCAGGATGAGTTTAGTGCGAAGTTTTCTATGTTCTTTGCGGAGACTGTACAGGATCAGGATGTAGCAAATTTAACTGCGACTACTCTCTTAAACTCAGATCGTAGCGGTGCCATTATTTACAAGGGGATTGAAGGGGAGACCAAGGAGTATAACGGTAAGGAATACACCTATAAGGGAATTTCCGACCTGGCAGTTACCGAGAATGCAGACGGAACTGTATATTATGACTTTACTTTAAGAGACGACGTAAAGTTCTCCGACGGTAAGCCTTTAACTGCTGATGATGTGATTTTCTCCATGTATGTATATTCAGATCCGACCTATGACGGATTGGCTTCTATCTACTCTTTACCGATTCAGGGTATGGAAGAGTACAGAAAGGGTATGGAACCCCTCTTTAATCTGATTCTGGCTGCAGGAGAGGACAATAAGGACTTCTCCAAGTGGACAGAGGAACAGCAGACAAAGTTCTGGGCAGATTACAAGAAGGCTGCAGAGGCCTTTGTAAAGGAAATTGAGGATGCCTTGATTGCCAATGGAAGCAATAAGGAAGGGGATTCCGTAGCGGCATTTGCGGCAAACTATGGCTATGAAGGCTTGAAGGAAGATGCAACAGCTATGGATTTCTTCAATGCCATGGTGGCAAAGTATAACGGCAGTGTAAAAGATATGAGCTCTGCAGAGAGTGCAGGAACTCCCTTTACCGAGTTAATGGAAAGCTACAAGGATTACGCAGTCGGTGTGGAAACCGGTAATTCCGCTCCCAATATCAGCGGTATTCAGAAGACCGGAGATTATTCTGTACGTATTATAACAACCAAGGTGGATGCTCAGACGATTTATCAGCTTACCTTTGCCGTTTCTCCTTTACATTATTATGGAGATCCTGCCCAGTATGACTATGCGAACAATAAGTTCGGTTTCCCTAAGGGCGATTTAAGCGGTGTACGTGCAAAGACCACCCAGCCTTTAGGTGCAGGTCCCTATGTTTTTGAGAAATATGAAAACGGTGTGGTTTCCATGAAGGCAAACGAGAACTACTATCTCGGCGCACCGAAGACCAAGAGTTTGAAGGTGAACTATGTTGCACAGGCTGACCGTGTGAACGCTGTATTAACCGGAACGACGGACGTAACTAATCCACAGTACACTACAGAAATTGCAGATGCCATTAAGAAGGCAAACAGCAATGGAGAAATCTCCGGAGATAAGATTTACACCTCTGCCGTAGATGCCTTAGGTTATGGCTATATCGGTATCAATACCCACAATGTTTCTGTAAACAATGAGCCGGGAAGTGAAGCTTCCAAGAATCTTCGTCGTGCCTTTGCCACCATTTTCTCTGTATATAGAGACCTTGCGGTAAGCAGCTACTATGGAGATAGAGCAAGTATTATTAATTATCCGATTACTAATACTTCCTGGGCAGCACCTCAGCCTACCGATGACGGCTATCAGATTGCTTTCTCCAAGGATGCAAAGGGAGAACCCATTTATACCTCCGGAATGTCCGATGAGGATAAATATGCAGCAGCAAAGAAGGCGGCTTTAGGATTCTTAGAGGCGGCAGGCTACACTGTAGCAGATGGAAAGATTACTGCAGCTCCTGCAGGAGCAAAGATGGAATATGAGGTAATGATTCCCGGTTCCGGAACCGGAGACCACCCCTCCTTTATGATTTTGACAGAGGCACAGAAGGCCTTTGCGGAAATCGGTATGAAGCTTAGCATTAACGATATTTCCAACAGCTCCGATATGTGGAACAAGATTCAGGCTAAGCAGGCAGAGATGTGGTGTGCGGCTTGGCAGGCAACACCGGATCCGGATATGTTCCAGGTGTATTACTCCGATATTGCAAATGGTGGAGCAGCTCCCGGCGGTTCCAACTATATGTACCAGATTGAAGACGCGGATTTGGATACTATGATTCTTCAGGCAAGAGAGTCTACCGACCAGGAATATCGTAAGACCATGTACAAGGCTTGTCTTGACAAGATTATCGACTGGTCCTGCGAGGTACCAATCTACCAGAGAAAAGAAGTAACCATTTTCTCTGCACAGCGTGTTCAGGTGGATACCATTACTCCGGATATGAGTCCGTTTTATAAGTGGTATACCGAGATTGAGAATCTTCAATTAACAAAGTAAAAGTAAACGGATTGTTCCGTCTACATTTTTCGGGTAATAGCCGCATTTCCTGAAACTTTAGGAAAGCGGCTATTCTTGATATGGAAGAGCAGGTTTTTCAGTGAAAAAGTATATTATCAAACGATTATTATGGTCCGTAGTGATTCTGTTTATCGTATCTTTCTTGCTTTATATTTTAATGCGATCTTTACCAACCTCCTATTTGGAGCAGATCGCCAGACAGAAGTCTCAACAGCCCGGCTCCAAAAGCTTTGAAGAGTGGATGCAGCAGTTGGAGGCTACTTACGGTATGGACAAGGGCATTGTGCCCGGATTCTTTGCCTGGTTGGGCAAGGCACTTCGAGGAGACTTTGGAGACAGCTGGAAGTATACCGTGCCGGTTACCCAGAAATTTAAAGAGGTAGTGGGTATTTCCTTTATCATGAGCTTTGTGGTTATGGTTTTGGAATTTGCGATTTCCGTGCCCTTGGGCATTATTGCGGCAACCAAGCAGTATTCCTGGCAGGATAATGTGATTTCTATCGTAGCTTTGGCAGGAATTTCCCTTCCCACCTTCTTCACAGCTTCTCTTTTGAAGCTGGTATTTTCCGTGAAATTACAATGGTTCGACTTAGGCGGACTGGTGGGAAGAAATTACGATATTCTTTCTCCAAGCGGAAAGAAGATGGATATTGCTTTACACCTGATTTTACCGATTCTTACCCTTCTGATTGCCAGCATCGGAGCGTATATGCGATATATTCGTACCAATATGCTGGAGGTATTAAATTCGGATTATATCCGTACGGCAAGAGCGAAGGGACTTTCCGAGGGACGGGTAATCTATCATCATGCCTTCAGAAATACTTTGATTACGCTGGTAACCATCTGGGGTACCTCTCTTCCCGGATTATTTTCCGGAGCCATGATTACGGAGCAGCTCTTTTCCATTCCGGGAATCGGCTACACCTCTTATCAGGCTATGATTTCGGGAGACATTCCGTTCTCCATGTTTTACTTAGTGTTTATTGCCGTTTTGACCTTGATTGGAAACCTGCTAACGGATATTTTATATGCCGTGGTAGATCCTCGAGTTCGCATTGATTAGGAAAGGAGGGGAAAAGATGTCTGATTTAGAAAATTCTGTAGATAAAACTACACAAGAAACTGTGCAGAATACGGAAGAGTATAGCGATGCTAATGCATCGAAGAATGCTGAATATTCTTTAAGTGATGACCGACGCGTCAAAACCCTCTCCCCCGGAGCAATGGTGGCAAAGCGTTTTTTCCGAAATCGTATTGCGGTTTTGGGCATGGTGGTTTTGATTTTCATGTTTCTTTTCTCTTTCTTAGGAGGAGCCCTAATGCCCTACGGAGAGTCTCAACTTTTCTACCGTAAGGACAGCCAAAGCCAGAAGTATGCCGGCGTTAAGGTAAACACGGAGCTTCGTTATCAGCAGGCGGAAAAGGATAGCTTCCCTGCTCTTGCCCAGGCCCAGTTCGTATTGGCCAAGGGAAAGAAGCTGACAGAGTTTGCCGCAGGAGGCGTAGACTACAGCTATGAAGAGGCGGGAAAAGACTTCTATATCATTAGCAAGAAGGGGAGCTCTGACCCGGTAGCCTTTGCGGCAGTGGATACCGTGACTTCCGTTTCCGGGGAAGGACAGATTCCTTTTGCGGAGCAGCTAAGCATTTTAAAGGCCTTGACGAACGGAGAAAAGGAATTTACGGAGGGGGGCAGCAGTTACACCCTTTCCGAGGATGGAACCGTAACAAAGGACGGAACAGCTTATGCCTATGCCAGCCGCTATGTGGTAAATGCCATTATGAGCGATGTGACCTTCTCCCAGAAGTTTAAGGAAGAGCTTCTGGAGCAGATTCAGGCGGGAGCTACCAGTTTTAGCTTTACCGACGATGACGGAGTAGAGGCAAACTATACCATGGAATATGATGCCACCTCCAAAACCTATAATATTCTGCAAAGCAGAGAGCAGATGGTCTATGACTCTTATTCTCCACCCAGCAAGGCCCATCCTCTGGGAACCGATAAGAACGGTATGGATATGTTGACCAGACTGATGTACGGCGGAAGAGTTTCTCTTTATATCGGCTTCGTAGTTGTGATTATCGAAACCGTTTTGGGAATGCTTCTGGGCGGTATTTCCGGATATTTCGGAGGCTGGATTGATTCCTTAATCATGAGAATTGTGGATATTTTCTACTGCATTCCCACCATTCCAATCTACATCATCATCGGTGCGGCTATGGATGCGATGAGAGTGGATCCCCAGATTCGTATGTTTTACCTGATGATTATTCTGGGATTTTTCGGTTGGCCTTCCATCACCAGATTGGTGCGTGGACAGATTCTTACTTTAAGAGAGCAGGAATTTATGACTGCGGCGGAGGCTACAGGCATTAAGCCCGTAAACCGAATCTTCCGACACCTTTTACCAAACGTTATTCCTCAGCTCATTGTTACCTGTACCATGAGTTTGGGAGGCGTAATTTTGACAGAGGCGGTATTGTCCTTCCTGGGACTTGGTGTAAAGTTCCCCTTTGCTTCCTGGGGAAATATCATTAACGATGTTAACAATACCTATGTCTTAAGTAACTATCTCTTCATTTGGATTCCTGCCGGTGTCTGCCTATTGCTTACCGTGTTGGCCTTTAACCTGGTGGGAGACGGCTTGCGAGATGCCTTTGACCCGAAGATGAAGCGATAAAAGGTTTCGGTAAAAAATCATGCTTTCCGGCATTTGCCTTGGAAAGCTGTAGGAAGATAAGTTGAGGATAGAAAATGGCAAGAGAAGACGGTTATCTCTCCGGTAAAGAATCCCGGAGGATATCGAAAGAAAATAGAAAAATCACCGCTGCCTTAGAGAAAAAGCGGAAGCGGAAAAATGTCCCGGAATCAGAGTATTTGACGGAGATGAAGAATCCGGAGAATACGGTGGAGTTTGAGAATCTTCGGACCTATTTCTACACGGATGCCGGAACGGTAAAGAGTGTGGATTCCGTGAGCTTTTCCGTTCCTATGGGAAAAACCGTGGGGGTAGTGGGAGAGTCCGGTTGCGGAAAATCCGTAACCAGCCTTTCTCTGATGCAGCTTTTACAGCGGCCTCAGGGACAGATTGTGGACGGAGCCATTCGCTTAAATACTGGAGATAAGGTTTACGACATTACCAAGACCCCTGAGACAGTGATGCAGCACCTTCGGGGAAACTTTATGTCCATGATTTTCCAGGAGCCTATGACCTCCTTAAATCCGGTTTTCAAAATCGGAGACCAGGTGGATGAGGTGCTTTTGTTCCATAAGAGCGGTTATGAAACAAAAGAGGCGGCGAAGAAGCGTACCATTGAGCTTTTGGAAATGGTGGGCATTGCCAACAGTGAGGGCGTTTACAATATGTATCCCCACGAGCTTTCCGGCGGTATGCGTCAGCGTATCGTAATCGCCATGGCTCTGGCCTGCTCCCCCAAGCTGATTATTGCGGATGAGCCTACAACAGCCTTGGACGTAACCATTCAGGCCCAGATTCTGGATTTGTTACGAGGCTTAAAGGACAAGATTAACTCCTCCATTATGCTGATTACCCATGACCTTGGAGTAATTGCGGAAATGGCGGACTATGTAGTGGTTATGTATTCCGGTCGTGTGGTAGAGGCGGGAACGGCAAAGGAAATCTTTTCCAATCCTTCTCACCCCTATACCATCGGTCTGATGGCTTCCAAGCCTGTGGTAGGAAAGCATGTGGATAAGCTCTATTCCATTCCCGGAAAGGTGCCAAACCCCATTAACATGCCGAATTATTGCTACTTCCGAGATCGTTGTGACAAGCGGAAGGGCTGCTGTGACGGGGCTTATCCCGGAGAAATCAGCCTCTCCGAGACCCACAGAGTAAGCTGCTACCTGTATGATGAGGAAGCGAGGAAATAATGGAAAATAGCATTTTAAAGGATACAGAAGCTAAGACTGTCCGGGAAAATGAAGACAATATTTTAGAAGTCCGTGGCTTAAAGAAATACTTCCCCATTAGAGGAGGCTTCTTTAATACGGTGGTGGGACAGGTAAAGGCCATTGACGGCGTTTCCTTTTCCATCAAAAGAGGAAGCACCATGGGGCTGGTGGGAGAGTCCGGTTGCGGAAAGACCACCACAGGAAGAACCATCCTGCGTTTAAGCGGAGAGAAGACAGCGGGAGATGTGCTGTTTAACGGAAAAGAGGTTTACAATATTCCCAAATCCGAGTTAAACGAACTGCGTACCAAGATGCAGATTATCTTCCAGGATCCCTTCTCATCCCTTTCTCCCAGACTTCCTGTAGGAGAAATCATCGGAGAAGCGGTAAAGGAGCATCATCTGGTTCCCAAGGAGGAATACGAGGATTATATTGACCGCATTATGGATAACTGCGGTTTGCAGCCCTTCCATAAGGGCCGTTATCCCCATGAGTTCTCCGGTGGACAAAGACAGAGAATCTGTATTGCCAGAGCCTTGGCCTTAAATCCGGAGTTTGTGGTATGTGATGAGCCGGTATCCGCCTTGGACGTATCCATTCAGGCGCAGATTATCAACCTTTTGAAGGATTTACAGGAAAAGTATAAGCTGACCTACCTCTTTATTTCCCATGACTTATCCGTGGTTGAGCATATTGCGGATACGGTGGGAGTCATGTATCTTGGAAATCTGGTGGAGTTCGGAAATACGGAGGATATCTTTGCCAATCCTCTCCACCCCTATACCAAGGCTTTGTTCTCCGCGATTCCGATTCCTGATCCGGAGGCTAAGATGAATCGTATTATTTTGGAAGGAAGTATTCCTTCCCCGGCGAACCCTCCTGAGGGCTGTAAGTTCCATACCCGTTGCAGCCAGTGTATGGAGATCTGTAAGAGTAAGGTGCCGGAAGAAAAGGATATGGGCAATGGGCATAAGGTTTGCTGTCATTTGTATGATGACGGAGCTGTGAAGAGTTAAACCGTTTTATAATGAAAGTGCAGTAGTGATGGTATTTGTGTGCCTACTACTGTACTTTTTTGTTGAAAAAAGATAGTTCGGATATGCTTTCCCGGGCAGGGGTTTCTGTATGCGATAGTGAAAATCTTTTATTCATTGGGGAAAGCTTTCTGAAATGGAATCGTGATAGAATGATGGATAGAATTAGGACAAATGGCGCGATATTACGGCGGGAAAGGATAGCTTATGGGAAAGAAAGTGAAGCTTGGGGTAATCGGACTTGGACAAAGAGGGGCAGACTTAGTAAAAAATGTGTATTCCGAGCATCCGGATGTGGATTTTATTGCCCTTTGTGATGTTTATAGGGATCGGCAGGAGGAGGTGGCCAATGCCCTTGTGGAGATGGGAAGAGAAAGACCGAAGACCTTTTCCGACTATAGGGAAATGCTTTCCATGGAGGAGCTGGATGCTGTCTTGATTTGTGCTTCCTGGGATACCCACAGTGAAATAGCCATGGCGGCCATGCGGGCAGGAAAGGCGGTGGCCTCCGAGGTAGGGGGAGCCTATACCCTGTCGGAGTGCTGGAAGCTGGTGGATTGCTATGAAGAAACGAAGACTCCCATCATGTTTATGGAAAACTGTGTCTATGGCAGAGACGAGATGATGGTTTATCGTATGGCAGAGGAAGGGGTACTGGGAGAAATCGTGCATTGTGAGGGTGGATACAAGCATGATTTGCGGGAAGAAATCTCCTTTGGAAAGGAAAATCGCCATTACCGTCTGGACAATTATATTCATCGAAATACGGAAAATTATCCTACCCATGAGCTTGGCCCCATTGCCAAGGTGCTGCATATCAACCGGGGAAATCGTATGCTAAGCCTTTGCTCCATGGCTTCCAAGGCGGCAGGACTTAGAGAATATATTAAGGAAAAGAAGCCGGAAGACAAGGCGCTACAAAATACCGTTTTTCAGCAGGGAGATGTGGTGAATACCATCATCAAATGCAGTAACGGGGAAAGCATTTTGCTAACGCTGGATACCACCCTGCCCAGAGCCTATTCCCGGGGCTTTACTGTACAGGGCACCAAGGGGATGTATATGGAGGATAATGCTTCCATTTTCCTGGATGGAGATGAGGGGGCAAAGGATCATTTTGAATGGAAGAAGCAGTGGGGAAATGTGGAGCGTTTCCGGGAAAAATATGAGCATCCTGTGTGGAGAGAATATCTCAAGGCGGGGGTGAAGAAGGGACATGGAGGCATGGACTACCTGATTTTCTCTGACTTTGTTCGCTGTCTTCAGGAAGACTTGCCTATGCCTATTGATGTATATGATATGGCCAGCTGGATGAGCATTACCGCTCTGGCGGAGGAGTCCATTGCTCTTGGGGGACAGCCGGTGGCCATTCCCGACTTTACCAATGGAAAGTGGATAAAGAGGACTTAAGAAATCAAATCGTTGTAATATACCATATAATTGAGTCACGGGATTGCAGAATGTTTTCGAATCATCTTTAGCCTATAAGGAAGCTTGATACCTTAATGTCTGCGGCAAGTCAGCTGTTCCGGAATCGTAAGAGAAAAGCACTTGTTTTCCCTTATGCCCCAGCCTTATACTAGGAGGAAATGTGAACAGGAGGTTTTGTATGATTAGATTTTTTCAAAATACAGGAAAGCGCCTGGGGCTGTCTTTAGCCTTTATGGCCACAATGCTTTTTTCTTTGAGCATGCCTGCTTTTGCGAGGGATAGCATCAGCAATATCAATATGATTCGGATTAAGGTGGAGGAAAGACTTCGGAATCTGGATCCGGGAGACAGTCTTGGCAATATCAGCGAAGGTGATTTTTCCACAGGGGACAGTGACAAATATCATGTGGACGCGGTTCAATGGGTAGACAGCGGAAATGCAGGAGACGTTACCGTGGGAAGTACCCCGAAGGTGCAGCTTTATCTTGTGGCGGACAGCCGGGATAAGAGTAATGGAGACACCCTTTATTACCAGTTCTTCGGTGCCTATAATAGCAACAATGTTCGTGTGACCAACGGAACTCTGATTAGTGCCAAGAGAATCAGCTCTACGGAGCTGGAGCTTCTGATTCAGTTAAGAGCGGTGCAGGGGCAGTATTCCATGGCGGATAATTTGCAGTGGGACAATAATTCCTTGGGAAGAGCTCGTTGGACTGCTCCGGAAAACGGTTCCGGCGTCTATGAGGTCAGTCTTTTCAAGGAAGGCAGAAGACTGGCAAAGATTACCACAGATGCGTTAAGTCTGAATTTTTATCCGTGGATGACAGAGGAGGGAAGCTATACATTTTCCGTAAAGACCATTCCTTATACCGAGGAGCAGAAGAAGGCGGGAAAGTCCTCCGAAGAAGCGGAGTCCGAAGTTCTGGACATCCAGCAGAGCACCCGCTCCAATGGAGAAGGAAAATACAGTGAGAATCAGGTACATGGCCAGAACGGACAGAACAATTCCGGCACTGCCAATATTCCCGGTACCATCGGCTTTAGCCAAAGCAACGGAAAGTGGTATTTCCGTTTTCCCAACAGCCAGCCTGCCATCAATACCTGGGTAGAGTGGAATGGACATTGGTATCATTTCAACGGACAGGCGGAGATGGAAACCGGATGGTTTAAGAACAGCTACGGAGACTGGTACTATTTGGATCCTGTAAACGGCGATATGAAGACCGGCTGGAGATTCATTAACCAGAAGTGGTATTATCTTCGTCCGGAAAAGGATGACCGCTGTGGAGCTATGCTTTCCAACGGTATCATGCAGATTGGCAAGGAGCAGTATTACTTTGACAATTCCGGTGCCATGAGAACGGGCTGGATTTCCTTACAGGAAAACGGAAACACGGTTTACTACTATTTCAGAGAGGACGGGGCAATGGCGAAGAACACTACTATTTCCGGCTTCCGTTTAAATGAAAGAGGCCAGTGGGTAAAGTAATGCAAAAAAGAAATACAGTATCGTATGCGAAAAGGGATTTTCTTTAGCATATTTGTTTGGGCCTTCCGGGATAGAGATATCTTGGAAGGTCTAAATATTTTATAGAAAAGTATTGCCTTTTTTGGGGGGATGAAGCTAAAAAATAGGGAAGCAATAGTGAGCGTATAGTCATAGTATATGATTGGAGATGGACATGAGTGACTTAAAAGCCAAGGAGTATAAACAATTTGAGGAAATAAAGCATATTCGAGGTGACGGATCTGAATACTGGAGTGCTCGGGAGTTGGCGATTGCACTAGATTACACAAAATGGGAGAATTTTTCAAAGGTAATTGGGAGGGCAATGATTGCTTGTGAAAACAGTGGGCATAGGGTTGTTGGCGATTTTCCTGAGGTCAGGAAAATCGTGGAGGCAGGGGCAACTTCAAACCCCAAGAAAGATTATGAATTATCTCGATACGCCTGTTACCTTATTGTTCAGAATAGTGACCCTAGGAAGGAAGTGGTTGCACTTGGTCAGACCTATTTCGCTATACAGACATACAGGCAAGAGGTAGCAGACCACTTTAACAAGCTTGATGAGGACAGGAGAAGGCTGGTTGTCAGGGGAGATATTAAACAGTGGAAGCAACTTTTAGCGGAAGCGGCGAACGATGCCGGAGGATTTACCAAAGCCGGAGAAAAGTATTCAGCAGATTGAGAAAGAACAAATGGAAATGCTTAAGGTCAAAGCAAAAAAAGGAAAGATTATGTTAGACGAATAGGATAAAGGCAGATGCGGGAGCTATACTCTTGGCGGGAGGAGACATTTATATGCCCGAATGATTCATCAAACAGCAAGCGTTAAGAATTTTTTATTCTAATGACGCTATGTGTAGGAAATGAAAATGTGTCACCATTGGTGACATAATTGAGTTGGGCGAATCATCTACTGATTATGTCAGGATGTAAATCCAATGATGGTATCGCGATATCAGTTGCAACTACCAGATAGGAAAGGAGGTAGTAAATGCTGGAAATCAAGGGTTTGAAGAAAAGATTTAAGGCAAAAGAAGTTTTGAAGAATCTGAATCTTTCCATCAATGAAGGAGAAATTGTCTGTTTGCTAGGGAATAATGGGGCCGGAAAGACTACCTTAATTAACTGTATTCTTCGCATGCTACAGGCAGATGCGGGCTCTATCTTCTTGGAGGGACGAGACATTTCTACGTATAAAAATGAGGAGTATTTTTCCAAGGTAAATGCTTTGCTGGAATCCAGTGTGAATGTCTATGATTATCTTACCGGATGGCAAAATATTGAGTACTTTTCCGGACTACTGAAACTCGATTCCGGGAACGAGAAAATAAAAACTTATATTTCTTTGTTTGAGTTGGAAGAAGCAATCCACGAAGCTGTAGGAACTTATTCTCGAGGAATGCGCCAAAAGTTGGCCTTATTGATTGCCCTAATGTCTTCTCCGAAGCTCTTGCTCTTGGATGAGCCTACTTTGGGGCTGGATATTCAGAGTAAGTTATCCGTTATTCAGATATTGAATACCATTATAAAAACAGAGAAAATTGCAGTATTACTCACCTCTCATCAAATGGATGTAGTACAAAAGCTTCAAAGTAGAATACTGATTTTAAAGGATGGAGTCGTCCATGCTTTCGATAAAGCAGATTACGAAGACAAAGATTTATATACGGTCTCTTATATAAAAGATAGCGTAATGGAAAGTGACACGATTCGGGGAAGTTTTCAGGATATTTATCAAAGTTATTATGGAAAATATGAAATTATGGAAATAAGAAAAAAGGAAAGAGACTTGGAAGAAATATTGCTGGAGGTTTTCCATGAAACTGATGAAGGCTGAATTTAAAAAAAGTCTGATAGAGGCGGCCAGCTATTATCCGGATTATATTGTGGGCCTATTCACCGACATTTTGTTGCTCGTGATAGTCATGAATACGGAGGGAGAACAAGAGGAAAAACTCTTTGCTTATCTTCTATGGGTTTTGGTAAATGGCGTTTTATCGGAAGCGTCTTTATGTATATCTACAGAAAAGCAACTGGGAACTTTGCAAAACCTGATGATTAAACCCTATTCCATTATGCAAATCATTAGCGTGAAAACCTTAATCTGGTTTATGATTAACAGTGTAAAAGCCTTGGTTTGCATAGGGATAGCTTCTTTGTTTATAAAACTGAGCTTTCGATTTGAACATTTTTATATTGTTATCTTGGTGTGTTTTGGCTGTATGGGAATATCCTATGTACTGTCTGCCTTAACCCTCATTTTTACGAAAATGGCCTCCTTTGTCAGCATTGTGGGTTATCTGTTTTTATTTCTTTCCGGCAGTATCCTTTCTTTGCCGGAATATTTGCAGTATACCAATCCGCTATCGGCAGGTTCCCATTTTTACGCTCTATTGATTTATCAAACAGCAGGGGTTAAGGACTTTTTTATTCTACTGATGCTATGTGTAGCATATTTCTTTGCAGGAAAAGGTATTTTTAGCTTTGTTTTTCAAAGGAGTAAACAATTTAAATGGACATATTAAGACTATGATGAAGCATGAGCTGACGATTAGAACCGCATTTCATTGCCTTTTCACATGCTAAGGGATATACTGACTAGGATTTATTGTGTATTTCTTTAGGAGAAAATTTTTGAATAATATAGAAGTAAAAGATTGTACTTACGAATACGTACGAAGGGATGAAAATGATGAGGTAGTGGAGAAACTTTCCGCTATTTCTCATTTGAATTTCACAATCGAAGAGGGAAGCTTTGTCTGTGTGCTGGGCCACAACGGTTCCGGAAAATCCACACTGGCAAAGCTTTTTAATGCTTTACAGATTCCTACGGAGGGATGCGTGATTATTTCCGGTATGGACAGTCGGGAGGAGGCCAATGTTTTCCCTATCCGGGAAAAGGTGGGCATGGTTTTTCAAAATCCCGACAACCAAATTATTGCCTCCGTGGTGGAGGAGGATGTGGGCTTTGGTCCGGAAAATATCGGTATTCCTACAGAGGAAATCTGGAAGAGAGTGGCAGATGCTCTGGACGCAGTCAATATGGAAGCCTACCGCCTGAAGTCTCCTAATCACTTATCCGGCGGACAGAAGCAAAGGGTAGCTATTGCAGGAACTCTGGCTATGGAGCCGAAAACCATTGTACTGGATGAGCCCACCGCCATGCTGGATCCCAGCGGTAGAGCGGAGGTGATTCGTTCCATTCGGGAGCTGAACCAAAAGAAGGGCATCACCATCATCTTGATTACCCATTATATGGAAGAGACGGTAGATGCGGATCGAATTATTCTTATGGATCAAGGGAAGCTGGTATTGGACGGCACGCCGAAGGAAATCTTTTCCAAGGTGGAGGAGCTGAAGTCTTTACGGATGGATGTGCCTTTGATTACGGATCTGGCCCATGAGCTTTGCCTTTCAGGAATGCCGATTTCGGAGGGCATTTTAAAGGAAGAGGAGCTGGTGGAGGAATTGCTTGCTATCTTCGGGAAGGATTCCTTCGGGGAAGAGGAAGCAGCTTCCCAAGCACCTACCCTCTCTTTAGAAGAAACGGAAAATGAAAAGGACAAGGAAAAAGAAAAGGACTTTATCCTGAAAGTGGAGAATCTTTCCTGCATTTATCAGAAGGGCACTGCCATGGAAAGCTATGCCTTAAAAGACATTCATCTTTCCATTAAGAGGGGAAGCTTTTCCGCCCTGATTGGTCACACCGGTTCGGGAAAATCCACCCTTTTACAGCATTTTAACGGTCTGATTAAGCCGGAAGAAGGAGAGATTTCCGTACATTTTCGGAAGAATCCTGCCCTGATTCTACAGGATAAGGGCTTTTTGTTCTGGAAGGGTAAGAAAAGAAAAGTGGAAAAGGAAGGGGTGCTTTCTTTCCGGGAAGAGGGCTTTGATTTTCAAGGACTTCGCTTCAAGGTAGGCTTGGTCTTCCAGTATCCCGAGTATCAGCTTTTTGAGGAAACGGTTTTCGAGGATGTGCTTTTCGGGCCGAAGAATCAGGGCCTATCTTTGGAGGAAGCCAGGAAAGAGGCGGAAGAGGCTTTAAGAAGTATGGGAGTGGAAGAAGCTCTATGGCAGAAGTCTCCTTTTGAACTTTCCGGCGGACAGAAGCGAAGGGTAGCTATTGCGGGGGTGCTGGCTATGGACCCGGAGCTTTTGATTTTGGATGAGCCCACCGCAGGCTTAGATCCGGCAGGAAGGGAAGAGCTGTTTCAAGTGATTGCCCATTTGCAGGAGCGCTATGCCATGACCATCCTCTTGGTTTCTCACTCCATGGATGATGTGGCTCGCTATGCAGAGGAGGTTTTTGTCCTAAATCAAGGAGAATGTATCCGGCAGGGTAGCCCGGAGGAGGTATTTTCCCATAAAAAGGAAATGGAGGAACTGGGCTTAGGACTGCCCCAGATTCGTGCCTTTTTGTATAGCTTGGAGGAAAAGGGCTTGTCCTTCCCTAAGAAGAATACGGTAGAGGAAGCGAAGGCAATGATTCTTTCAGCCTATAAGAAGAGAAGGGGAGGGGAAAATGCTTAGAGAAATTACTTTAGGGCAGTACTACCCGGTAGACTCCCTTCTTCATAGACTGGATCCCAGAGTGAAGCTGGCAGGAACCTTTTTGTTTCTGATTGCCTTGTTTATTGTAAACAGCTGGACTGCCTATATTTTTCTGGCTCTGGTTTTGCTTTTATTGATTAAGCTTTCCAATGTTCCCTTCTCCTTTATGGTTCGGGGATTGAAAAGTGTTTTGTTCCTCCTCTTACTGTCGGTGAGCTTTAACCTGTTTTTAACACCGGGAAAAGAGATTTTTCGCTTTTATATCTTTAAAATCAGCCAAGAGGGATTGCACATTGCGTCTATGATGGCGGTGCGACTGATTCTTTTGGTATTAAGCAGCTCCTTAATGACCCTTTGCACCACCCCCAATGAGCTGACAGACGGTATGGAGAAGGGTCTTTCCATCTTAAAAAAGCTGCATTTACCCATCCACGAGATTGCCATGATGATGTCCATTGCGCTACGTTTTATTCCGATTTTGGTGGAGGAAACGGACAAGATTATGAAGGCCCAGATGGCCAGGGGAGCGGATTTTGAAAGCGGAGGAATCGTTCACAAGGCAAAGGCTATGGTGCCGATTTTGGTGCCCCTCTTTGTTTCCGCCTTCCGAAGAGCCTATGATCTGGCTTTGGCCATGGAATCCCGTTGTTATCAGGGGGGAGAGGGTAGAACGAAAATGAAGCCTCTCCACTATGAAAGAAGAGACTATCTTTCCTATCTCTTCCTGCTTATAGTGTTGGCGCTTTCCATTGGAAGCAGATTTGTCTCTCTACCATAAAATCAGAACTATGCAGAGATAAAGCGGACAGAATGGCTAAGGGTAAACAACAGAAAGGAAGAGATGGAACAGCGTATTGTATTAAAACTGGCCTATGAGGGTACGTCCTACCATGGCTTCCAAAAGCAGGAGGGGCTTTCCACCATTGCAGGTACTGTGGAAGAGCAGCTCCGTAATCTTTTTCCATGGAAAATGGAGAACTTTATCGGAGCTAGTCGGACGGATCAGGGGGTGCATGCTCTTTGCAATCTTCTTTCCTTTGATACGGAGGGGAAGGTTTCCGGAGAACAGATTTTACGGGCATTAAACAGCTATTTGCCGGAGGATATCAGGGTGATGGAAGCCTACTCCGTGGAGCAGAATTTCCATCCCCGCTTTACCCCTCATAGGAAGGCTTATCGTTACAGCATTTGCCGGAGCAAAGTGGAAAATCCCCTTCGCAGAAGGACAGCCTATCACTATACCTTTCCTCTGGATTGCGGGAAAATTGCCGAGGGAATGGAGCTTTTAAAGGGAGAGCATGATTTTCGAAGCTTTGCCAATCCCAAGGCTCAAAGTCTTCTACAGGGGGGAAGCTCTGTGCGGGAGATTTATCGCTTTTCCATGGAAGAGGAGGGGGATTATCTTCATTTTTCTGTAGAGGGAAATGGATTTTTGTACCACATGATTCGGATTCTGGCAGGGACTCTTTTGGAGCTGGGGAGGGGAAGGATAAGCCTTTCCCAATTAGAAGAGATTTTGGAAAAGAAGGATCGCACTCTGGCAGGTCCCACCGCTCCGGCAAAGGGGCTTTGCTTAATGAATTTAGACTATGGAGATTTTCAGACTTTTCTTTTATAGTATAGAAGAGTTTTCGAAAGGCCATGGAATTGTTTTTTAGAGAACAGTGCATTGTTGTTATAAAGCTAGGATACAGTTTTTATATAGGCTATGGAACTGTCTTTATAGAAAGTATAAAATAGAGCTTTAGAGTGGCTTGAGGGGATGAAGAGGAAAGAAGGGAGTAAGGCATGGAAAAAGAGCAGATTTCCTTTTTTGATTTTCAGGGAAGATATGGGAAAGAAGAGTATTCTTCTCTTCGAGAAAAGGGAAGCTATTATCCGGAAAGATTGGAGCAGGGCTGCATGGGCTTTCGGAAAAGCCTCTTAGAAAAGAATATTTCCCCCTATGGATTGCATTTCTTTGACTGTGCTTCCATGCACTTTTTGACCAAGTTTTTTTTAGAGAGACTTCGGGAGGACTTTATTCTTCTGCTTTTTGACCATCAGGCGGATTTGAAGAGGCGGGAGGCAAGGGCGCTTTGTCACAATTCCTGGCTTCGGCAGGTAATGGTTCGCCTTCCCCATTGCAGGGGAATTTTGCTTTTGGGAGCCACCGAAGAGGAAAAAGGAATCATTAACGATGCTTTAATGACCTTAGGGGATGAGTTTGTTCCTATGCAGGGGGGCGGAGATAGCCTGGAATCCAGAAGGGAGCTTGCCGCGAAGCATCCCGGGGTTCGGGACCCCTTGATGCACACCAGTCTTTATTGTTTTACGGATAGGGATTTTCAAAGCGGAAGAGCCAAGACCCACATTCCTTCCCTTCTTCGTTTGGTGCAGCTGCCTCTATACTGTTCTATGGATAAGGACATTTTCGGGAAAGGCTTTACGGAGCAGGAATACCGTATCGCCATGGACTGCGTTTTGGCTTCGGGACAGAGGATTTTGGGGATGAATATTTTCGAAGGAGAGGGAGAAGCTGCTCCGGGAGAGGAGTTTAACCTTTCTCTGATTCGGGAATATAAGGAAAATGCCTGTGGGCTATTCCAAAAGACAGAGCTATAAAAGCATGAAGATGCTGAAAATAGAGTTTTAAAGCAGTAAGCCGCTTAGAATTGCCAGCAAAGAACAGCTAGCAAAGAACAGCTAGCAAAGAAAAGCTTGCAAAGAACAGAAAACTTCTAAAGAATGGAAGAACTGGAAAACAAGTATGGCGCAAAGATGAACCGGCTTACAAAGTGTAGGTAAGGTATGAAATGTAAACAAGAGCAGGAGGAAGCAGGAGATGAAGATTCGTGTAGCAGACTACATTGCCCAAAAATGTTATTCCATGGGACTGAGCAGAAATTTCTCTGTGGTTGGCGGAGGGGCAATGCACCTGAATGATGCCTTAGGACACCATAAGGGAATCAAGACCTTATACCAGCACCATGAGCAGGCTTGTGCCATGGCGGCGGAAAGCTATGCCAGAATCCATAATGTACCGGGGATTGTATGTGTGACTTCCGGCCCCGGCGGTACTAATGCCATTACCGGTGTGGCAGGAGCGTATCTGGACTCCATTCCCATGCTGGTTCTATCCGGTCAGGTGCGTCACGACAATACCGCCCGTTGGTCCGGTAGAGCACTCCGCGCCATGGGAGACCAGGAATTTGATATTCTGCAATCCGTATCCTGCATGTGTAAATACAGCGAGATGCTGATTGACCCTTATCGGGTGCGTTATGCCATTGAAAAGGCAATTTACCTTTGCCAGACCGGACGTCCGGGACCATGCTGGCTGGACGTTCCTGTGGACGTGCAGGGCTTTATGGTGGAGGAAGAGGATTTGTTGGGCTTCTCCCCGGAAAGTTATGAGGCAGGAGGAGACGGCTGGGCAGACGGAAGGGTGAAGGATTCCCATCCGGAGACTGCTACTGCCCTTCGGCGGTATTTTGCGTCGGATGCGGAAAAGGAAGCTCTTTTAAAGGCTTTATCTTCTGAGAAGAATCCGCATATTCTGGAAGAGGACAGAACAGAGAAGAAGGAAAAGACCGGGATTCAGAACTGGCAGGATTTCCTTCCTCTGGCAAAGGAAGTTTTAGAGAAGATTCGAAGCAGTGAGCATCCTATCTTCTATACCGGAAACGGTATTCGTATTGCGGGAGCGGAGAGCTTGTTCTTAGAATGTGCGGAAAAGCTGGGAATCCCCGTGGTTTTGGGCTGGAATGCTCCGGATATCTTCCCCACTACTCATCCCTTAAATGCAGGCCGTCCGGGAGGAAGAGGAGACCGCCCGGGAAATCTGGCGGTGCAAAACGCTGATGTGATTTTAAGCATTGGCTCCCGTTTAAATATTCGTCAGGTAGGATACAGCTTTTGGGAATGGGCGCCTAAGGCCTATGTGATGCAAAATGATATTGATTTGGAAGAGATTGCAAAGCCCTCCGTACACTGCGACCTGGCGCTTCACGGAGATGCCAAGGCTCTCTTAGAGGCTTTACTGCATTTATTGAAGCAGGAAGAAAAGCTTCCTCTTTTTGCCGGTGGAAAGGGAATTTCCAGAGAAAAGGCGAAAGGCTTTGTGCGGGAAGATGCGGCAGAAAAGATTTTGGCAGAAAAGCAGGATGAGAAGCTAAGCTGGCTTGACACCATCCGTTTTTATCAGGCAAACTATCCCACCGTGCTTCCGGAGTATCTGGAGGAGCGGAAAGGGGAGTTGACCAATGTTTACGCCCTTGTGGAAAAGCTTTCAGAGAGGGCTTCGGAAGACCAGATTACCGTGGTGGGAAACGGTTCTCCCTGTGTTGCCGGCGGACAGAGCTATATCATCAAAAAGGGAACCCGTTTTATCAGCCAGGACGGTGTGGCTTCCATGGGGTACGGATTGCCGGCGGCTATCGGTGCCTACTACGGCGTAGTGGATTTTACCGAGGAAGAGAAAAAGCGTCTTTCTGAGGATCCCTATTGGAAGGGTAAGGGAGAAATTTATCCTCCTTACCAAGGGAAGGATATTCTTCTGATGACCGGCGACGGCTCTATTCAGATGAATTTGCAGGAATTGCAAACCATTATCCATCATCAGATGCCCATTAAGATTTTCGTGGTAAACAATGGAGGCTACCACTCCATTCGCCAGACCCAGAACAGCTTCTTCGGAAAGCCCCTGGTGGGAATCGGTGTGGACTCCGGTGTGGAGGGCTGTGACCTGTCCTTCCCGAATTTGGAAAAGCTGGCCCATGCCTACGGCTATCCCTATGTTTCCATCAAGGAAAATGCGGAGCTTGAGCAGGGGATTGAAAAGACTTTAGGACAGAGCGGACCCGTGATTTGTGAGGTATTTGTCAGTATGGAGCAGCAGTTCCTGCCAAAGTCCAGTGCCAAGAGAGATGCGGAGGGCAATCTCTTCAGCCCGCCTCTTGAGGATATGGCGCCCTTCCTTCCGGAGGAGGAAATGGAAATGCTTATGCTCTATCCCAGAAAGAAATAAGGAAAGCTTTTCAAAGGAAGATGCAAAGTATTTTCAAGCGGGAACAATCAAGCAATAAGGGAGTTTTGTGAAGATATTAATCAGTGGGGTAAGCAGTTTTCTGGGGATTTATACCGCAAAGGAACTGCTTTCCCAAGGCCATCAGGTCTATGGCATTGTTCGAAAAGAGAGTAAAAATAGAGAGAAGCTGGAGTCCCTTAGGGGGCTTCAGCTCATTTCCGTTGATATGAAGGCATTTTCCTCCTATGCAGAGGAAGGGGAAATTGCTTTGGCAGAAGGCATCAGGAAACAAGAAGACAGTTTCTCCTGGGAAGCTGCCTTCTCCCGGGATGGCTTTGCTTTAGCGTCTCTAGTTCCAAATGACTTGGATGCCATCATTCACTTTGCCTGGGACGGTGTAGGCTCCAAGGGGAGAGAAAATCCGAAGATTCAGGAACAAAACCTTTTGATGAGTAAGGGCTTTTACCAATGGGGGCTTCAAACCGGCGTGAAGTACTTTCTCTTTGCCGGCTCTCAGGCGGAATACGGCAGAGGTACAAGGGAAAATCCGGAGCCGGTGAGTGCCTATGGAAAGGCAAAGCTTAGCTTTTCCCGCTACGGACTTTCCGGTGGCAGAGCAGTAGAAGACTCCGCTTTTTCGGAACAATGCTTTAGGTCTTTCGATGATACGGAAGAGACGGAACAAGAGAAGGCAAAAGAGACAGAACAAAAGGCGGAACAAAAGGCGGAACAGAAGGCGGAACAAAAGGCAGTACAAAAGGCGGAACAAAAGGCGGAACAAAAGGCGGAACAAGAGAATCCGATGAAGTTCTTAGACCTTCGGATCTTTTCCGTCTATGGCGTAGGCGACCATGAGACGACTTTGGTACATACTCTGGTGCAGGCGGTACTGGCAGGTCAGTCCATGGATTTAAGCCCATGCAGTCAAATGTGGAACTTTATGGAGGCAAGGGACTTGGCTAGAGCCATAGCTTTCCTGCTGGAGGGAGGATTCGGAAGCGGTACTTATGACCTTTGCAGTCAGAATAGTCGCCCTTTGAAGGACTATGTTTTGGAAATAGAGAGTCTTGGCAAGGCATTTTTAGAAAAGAAAGAAGGAAAGACCTTAAGCCCGTCCTCCTCTCTTCTTCGATTCGGAGAGCGGGCTTCCAATGCGGAGGGACCTGTGGATTTAAAGCCTTCTATAAAAGACTTATACGATAGAGGATTTTTGGAGAAAATCTCCTTTCAGCAGGGAATAGAAGAGCTGTATCAACACTTTTATCAGAAGAGAGTATAGAAAACTATATAAAAAACTATATAGAAAAATATGTAGAAAAGAATATAGAAAAGAATATAGAAAAGAATATAGAAAAGAATATAGAAAAGAATATAGAAAAGAATATAGAAAAGAATATAGAAAAGAATATAGAAAAGTATTATAGAAGCGTATATAGAAGAGTATATAGAAAAGAGGGAAAGCATGGCAGAGAAAAAATGTTTAGCCTGTGGAGAAAATTTGGAGGAGCTGGCTGTTTTTCATAATATGCCTAAGTCTGCCCAGGAATTTCCCACAAGGGAAGAGCTGGCTACGGAGAAGGGGATGGATCTTTCCCTTTGCCAATGCAGGTCCTGCGGTCTTGTGCAATTTGATACGGAAGCGGTTCCCTATTACAAGGATGTGATTCGGGCCGGGGGTGGCAGCAGCACTATGAAAGCCCTGAGGGAGGAAGAGTATCAAAAGCTTCTCTCTTTTTTGGCAAAAAAGGAAGAAAAGAGACCTTTGATTTTAGAGTTGGGCGCCGGAGCAGGAGAGTTTCTGGCCATGTGGTCCGGGGTGGAAAGCGGATCCGACACAAGTTCTGATGTAAACTCCGTTACAAGTCCTGATACAGCTTCCGGCACAAGTTTAAGCATAGGTGCAAAAAGAAGCCAAAAGCTTGAACCCTATGTGCTGGGGATTGAGCATAAAAAGGAGCTGGTGGAGAAGGGGCAGGCAGCAGGGCTTTCCCTGTATCAGGGCTTTCCGGAAGCAGGCTTCGGGCTGAAAAATATGGAAGGAAAGCATTTGCAAAGCGGAAAAACCCGTCCGGTAGAGGGGCTGTTAGACGCCATGGTACAGTTTAACTTTTTAGAGCATCAGCCCAATCCCGGGGAAATGCTCTCCTTTGCCTATGAGCATTTAAAAATGGGGGGATATTTTCTCCTCACTGTGCCCAGCTTTCAATACATCTTAGACCACCTTTCCTACTATGAGCTGCTTCGGGACCATATTGCCAACTACAGTGAGGAAAGTCTTTTGAGTCTGGTACAGGATCAGGGCTTTTCCCTGGTGGAAAGCAGGGTTATCAACCGGGATACCATAGAGTTTCTCTTGGAAAAGCGGGAAAAGGAAAGCTGTACCACCTTCCGCTCATTGGGACAGAAGGTGGATATTAAGCCGATTTTGGAAAATGAGAAGGCCATCCAAGAAGACATCCAAAAGCATTTGGAAGGTCTTAGGAAGAAGGGGGAGAAAATGGCGGTGTGGGGTGCCAGCCACCAGGGCTTAACCCTCCTTTCCACCACAGCCTTACAGGAGGAAGTGGCTTATATCATTGACTCCGCCCCCTTTAAACAGGGAAAATACAGCCCTGCCTCCCACCTTCCCATTGTGGATAAGAGCCATTTTCAAAAGGAGCCTGTAGAGGAGATTCTGATTGTGGCGCCGGGCTATACGGAGGAAATTGCCGGTATTATTCGAAGAGATTTACGCCCCTGCCCCAGGGTTTTGGCCTTAAGGGGAGAGAAGATAGAGGAGCTGTAGACTGTTTTTTTGGATTATAAACGACAAGCGGTAAGTAGTAAGTTATAGAAAGGAAAATGCGGATGAAAGCCTTTGTACTGGAGGGGAGAGGAAAAGTCTCCTTTATCGAAAAGGAAAAGCCTAAGCTTTTAGAAGAGCATGGGGTATTGATTACGCCGGTTCTCGTCAGCCCCTGTACCAGTGATGTGCATACCATTTGGCAGGGCTCTCCAAAAAGAAAAGACCTGACGCTGGGGCATGAGTGTATTGGCAGAATCCTGAAAAAAGGGAGAGAGGTGAAGGACTTTTCCGAGGGGGAGATTGTGGCGATTTCCGCTATTACTCCGGATTGGGGGAGTCCTGAGGTTTTGGAAAATGAAGCCCATGCGGGGCATCCCTTCTCCGCCCATAGCCTGGGAAAGTCCAATGACGGAGCCTTTCAGGAGTGCTTTTATCTTCCCTATGCAGATCAAAACCTTGGGAAAATCCCAAAGGGCATGGATTTGGAGGATGTCCTCCTTTCTGTGGATGTTTTGCAAACCGGCTTTACCGCTGCGGAGGAAGCAGAAGTTAAGGAAGGGGATACGGTTTGTGTACTGGGAATAGGGGCTATCGGCCTTGGGGCTGTCTTTGCCGCAAAGCTTATGGGTGCCAAGAAGATTTTTGCAGTGGGAAGCCGGGAGGACAGCAAAAGGATGGCGGAAAGCCTTTCTTCGGAAAGCTGCCCGGTAGTGGTGCTGGACTATAAGACCTGCAAAGCCTCCCTTCCAAAGGATAAGCACCCTCTGGCAAACTCCACCCATTCCCCTATAGTCAATGCCATCTGGGAGGAAACGGAAGGAAAGGGCGTGGATAAGGTTCTCATCTGCGGTGGAGACGAGTATGCCCTGGCGCAGGCCCTGGACATGGTAAAATATGGCACCGGCATTATCAGCAATGTAGCCTACTTCGGCTCCGAGGAGGATGTGGAAGCCCTGGAAATGGCGGGGCAGGATATGGAGCTTTCTCTGGGAGAAAAGAAAAAGCGGAAGAAGGCCATAGACGGACTATTGCTTCCGAAATTTTCCTTAGGAAAGGGCATGGCCGGAAAGACCCTTCGCTTTTCCCTTTCCAAGGGGGGCAGAAAGCATTTGGAATGGGTATTGGAGAAGGTACAGGAATCCGGCTTCCATCCAAGCATTTTCCTTACAAAGCGCTATCACGGCATGGACAAAATTCCGGATGCCCTCTATGATATGAAGGAAAGAAGAGCCATTAAGGTGGCTGTATATATGGAAATTTAGAAGATGCCCCTATGGAGATAGGGCATTTTAGAAAGAGGTTTCTTTTGAAAAAAACCATTAGTATCGTTGTTCCCTGTTATAACGAAGAGGAAAATGTAGTTCCCTTGGCCAATGCTCTCAGGCTCTGCTTTAAGGAGCAGCTTCCGGAGTATCAATACGAAATTCTTTTTATCGACAATGATTCCTCCGATAAAACCAGAGAGAAGATTCGGGGGCTTTGCAAGCTGGATAAGGGGATTAAGGCGATTTTTAATGCTAAGAATTTCGGCCAATTTAATTCCCCCTACTATGCCATGCTGCAAAGTACGGGAGATGCCACCATTTTGATGGCGGCGGACTTTCAGGATCCGGTGGAAATGATTCCCCGCTTCGTTCATGCCTGGGAGGAGGGCTACCGCATTGTAATAGGGGTTAAGACCGAAAGCAACGAGTCAAAAATCATGTACGCCCTTCGGAGCCTGTACTATAAGCTGATTCGAAAAATGTCTTCCGTGGATCAAATCAGTCAGTTTACCGGCTTCGGTCTTTACGATCAGGGCTTTATTTCCGTGATGAAATCTCTGGACGATCCCACCCCCTTCCTTCGGGGGATTGTGGCGGAGCTTGGATACAGAAGAAAGGATATCCCCTATACCCAGCCCAAGCGCCGGGCCGGGGTTACCCATAACAATTTCTATACCCTGTATGATGCAGCCATGCTGAGCTTTACCAGCTATACCAAGGTGGGACTTCGAATTGCGGTATTTTTCGGGGGAATCTGCGCCGGCCTTTCCATGCTCTTTGGCTTACTGTATTTGATTATGAAGTTGATCTGGTGGGATCGTTTCCCTGCCGGTATGGCACCTATGCTTATAGGAATGCTTTTCCTGGGCTCTGTGCAAATCTTTTTTATCGGACTTTTGGGAGAGTATATATTATCCATTAACCAAAGGGTGATGAAGAGACCGCTGGTAGTGGAGGAAGAAAGATTGAATTTTTCGGAACAGCCGGGGCAGGATGCCGGCGAAAGCAGTGCTTCGAAACAAGCAAGCGGCGAAGTTAGTTCCTCGGAACAGCCTGTACAGGATGAAAGTTCTTCGGAAGAGGTGTAAGAGAAAATGAGAGCAAAGATTGATATTGCCTTAGTCAGAGAAGGAAAATTGCATATTCAGGGCTGGGCCTTTGGAAGAGATCCGGAGACCCCGGTGAAACTGTCCGTCCAGGGAAAGGCAGGGGAAAAGAGAGAATTTTCCTATGAGGAAGTGGAGCGGGAAACCGTAAATGAAGCCTATTTTCCCAAGTACGAGGAGGAAAACGGGAAGAAAATTAAGAGGAAGCTGGGCTTTTCTTTAGACACCCCCTATGCGCTTTCTAAAGGCGAGAGGGTGGAGCTTTTGATTCAGGTGGATCAGCAGCTTCGTCGTTTTAGTTTTGATGATAAAAAAATCGAGTCCTTTAACTCCCATGCCCATAAAAAGATGGAGAAATTCTTAGCCCTCTTCCAATGGGAAACCGTGGAAGCGGTAAAGGATACCTTGAAAAAGGGCGGTCTGTCCGCTCTTTGGCATAAGAGTGTGCGGAAGCTAAAGAGCATCGAGCAGGATTACGACTATAACGAGTGGTACAAAAAAGAGAAGACCGGAGCGGAAGAGATTTCACGGCAAAGGGCGGAAGTTTGGGAGAATCCTCTGCTTTTTTCCATTGTGATTCCGGTCTATCGTCCTAAGGAAACTTTTTTAAGAAGACTCTTGGACAGTATTTTATCCCAGACCTATCCCCATTTTGAAATTTGCCTTGCGGATGCTTCCGAGCTTTCCGGGGATACTTTGGAAAATGGAGAAAAGTCCCCGGTTTCGGTTTTACAGGAGTATCAGGAGAAGGACAGCAGAGTGCGTTTTTCCGTACTTCCCAAGAACCTGGGTATTTCCGGAAATACCAATGCCGCCATTGCCATGGCTAAGGGAGATTTCATCATTTTCTCCGACCATGATGATGAGCTGACGGAAGATGCCTTATATACCATTGCAAAAACCATCAAGGAGCATCCCAAGGCGGAGCTTCTCTATAGTGATGAGGACAAAATTGACTTTGCCTCTGCCTACTATTTTGAGCCTCACTTTAAGCCGGACTACAGTCCGGAGCTTCTCCGAAGTGTAAATTATTTCTGCCATTTATTGATTGCCAAGCGTTCCTTGCTGGAAGCTGTAGCGAAGGAGGGAGAAGAGGGAGAGAAGATTTACGAGCAGAAGGAATATGACGGTGCCCAGGACTATGACCTGATTTTGCGACTTTGTGAAGAGGCGGAAAGAAGAGAAAAGGCGGCAGGCCTTAGCAACGAGGAGAAGAAGAGGCAGGAAGAGGCGCTCTTCACCTCTTCCACCATTATCCATATCAGGAAGGTCCTCTATCATTGGCGTTCTCACCAGCTATCCACGGCACAAAATCCGGAGGCAAAGCTCTATGCCTTTACTGCCGGAGAGCGGGCGGTTTTCGACCATGCGAAGCGCCTGGGGCTTCCCATTGAAAAGGTGGAGCGGGGCATTACCTACGGCTATTATTATTGCCACTATGCCTTGGAGAAAAAGGATGGGGAGCTTCCTCTTATTTCCGTGATTATCCCCAGTAAGGATCACAGCGAGGATTTGGATCTGGCCATTCGTTCTCTCTTTGCCGGAAGCTATCCTTACCTGGAAGTGATTGTGGTGGAGAACAATTCCGTAGAGGAAAAGACATTTGCCTACTATGAAAAGATTCAGGAGGAATTCCCGGCACGATACGGAGATTTCCAAAAGAAGGCGGTACGGGTGGTACGCTGGGAAAGAGAGTTTAACTACTCCGCCATCAATAACTTCGGGGTGAGCTTTGCCCACGGAGAGTACCTGCTCTTTATGAACAATGACATTGAGTGCCTGAAGAAAGATTCTGTAGAGGAAATGCTTCAGTTTGTGCAGCAGGAGGAAATCGGAATCTGTGGTGCAAGGCTTCTCTATCCGGATAAAATGATTCAGCACGCCGGTGTGGTGATGGGCTTTGGCGGTATTGCCGGAGCCACCTTTATCGGTACCCACGAAACGGAAAACAGTTATATGCATAGGGCGGCCTGCATTCAAAACTATACAGCGGTAACTGCCGCCGTTTTAATGACCAAGAAATCCCTCTTTGATAAGGTGGGGGGCTTCCGAGAAGAACTTGCGGTAGCCTTTAATGATGTGGATTTTTGCTTGAAGATTCGGGCCCTTGGAAAACGGGTGGTGTATACCCCCTATGCTCTTTTTACCCACTATGAGTCCAAGTCCAGAGGCCTGGAGGACAATCCGGAGAAGGTAAAGCGTTTTAACGGAGAGATTGTCTGCCTGGCAAAGCATTGGCCGGAGATTTTGAGACAGGGAGATCCCTACTATAACCCGTCACTGACCCTTCGGAAGTCAAACTTTACGCTAAGAGACCTTTCCGTAGAGAAGGTGGGAGAGCCATTTCCTTTGGAGATACTGAAGGATATCGTGTAATACCAGTGCAAGCCGTATTCTGTTGAATGTGTGACTTCACAGGAAGGATAATTTATGGCAGATAAGCAGGAGAAAGAAAAGCCTGTTTCTAACACAATGCAAGTTAATGATTTTGGAAATCGAATATATACCATTAGAGGAAAACAGGTAATGCTGGATTATGAACTTGCGGCTCTATATGGTTATGAAGTCCGGGCTTTGAATCAGCAGGTTAAACGAAATATTGAACGCTTTCCGGATGACTTTATGTTTCAGCTAACAAAGGAGGAGGTGGAAGGGGTGAAATCACAATTTGTGATTTCACCGTTTTCCAATTTTTACGCTGGTCAGGAAGGAGGGCGCAGAAAACCCCCTTATGCTTTTACTGAACAGGGAATTTATATGTTGGCTACAGTACTGAAGGGTAAAGTGGCGGAACAACAGAGCATTTTTATTATGCGAGCATTTCGGGAGATGCGTCAATTTATATCTAATAATGCACTTCTTTTTGAAAAGATCAGTCATATAGAACTGAAACAACTGGAATACCAGAAAAGTACAAATGAGAAGCTTGAAAAGGTGTTTCAATATATTGAGGATCAAACGGAATCGAAACAGAAGATTTTTTTCGATGGACAGATATATGATGCTTTTAGCTTTATTACATCAATTGTTCAAAAGGCGCAGAATGAAATTATTTTGATTGACGGATATGTAGATGTGGGAACGTTGAATATTCTGGCAAAAAAGAATGCAACTGTGGATGTAAAGATTTATACCTATGCAAGTGCTTCTATAACAAATAATGACATAGTAAATTTCAACGCTCAATATCCTACACTTACAGTAGAAAAAACACAGATATTCCATGATAGATTCATCATTTTAGATGGAAAAACAGTTTATCATATTGGGGCATCATTAAAGGATGCAGGAAAAAAATGCTTTGCCATATCACTGCTGGAAGATACAGAAAATGCAATGAATTTAATAAATCGTCTTAATTCTATATAAGGATGAGAAACATATAGAGAGGACAAACTATCTGTCAGAGGGTATGACGAAACATTTGCATAATAGAGTTTTCTACTATATTTTTTTATGTTCTCACCCAAAGAAAATCGTCCATGCTTTCTAATAATTTTTTAAGTCATTCTCAAGAAATTGGGAATGACTTTTATTTTTTTTGGGATATAATGAGAGAAACGAATGCATTCGAAAGCTTGAACAAACAGATAACTAATCTTCTTTACTCTCTTTTGAGAAAGGACGGTATTTATGGACGAAGACAGAATTTTACACAAAAATTTGACTTTGATTTTTTGCTATGTTCTGGCAGTTCCGGTGGCATTTTCTTGGACTATTGCTACGCTGACGGGGAAAAATCTTCTTCCTCTTCTTCTCCTGGCCTTGTTTATTCCTTATCTTTTCTACCTTCGTAGGGTACAGGGAGCTTTATATCCGCAGGAAGAACAGGAAGAAGCCGGAAGAAAAGATATTAGTAAGCGGGGAAAAGAGGGGCTTGTTTTTATCGGCTTGGTTTTTCTCTCTATATTGATCGTGTTTCTAAGCTTAATCAATATGGATGTTGCGTTTTTAGGATTGATTTTAGTGAAAGTACTAAGCTTTATAGGAGGCGGTATCAGTCTCTATCGCTGTTCTCAACGCTATTTAGAGAGAAGCTCAATGACTAAGCCCCTTTTGGCCTTATTCTTCTTTGTATTTTTGGCGCATAGCTATGAAATATTGCTTTGGATGTCCTTTAAGGCCAGTGTTTTGCTTTTGGAGTTAGGATTTTAGGATTGTATTTTTATAAAGGTCGGCAGAAATAGTTTAACTATTTTTCGTCGGCCTTTTTTTGGTGAATGGACGTTAAATGGCATAGAGGCTTTTTTCATGTCTACTTTTCTTGGCTGCTACATGTCTACTTTTCTTGACTGCTACACAATCATTATGCAATCTTGGAAAAGTGTCAAAATTAGTGTGAAAATACCTTGGAAAAGTGTCAAAATTAGCTTGAAAATACCTTGGAAAAATGTCAAAATATAAGTCAAAATACCTTGGAAAAATGTCATTGGCCGGCTTAAGAGAAATGACTTATGGCGCTGTTATGCCGGATTTTGGAGAAAAGATGCTGAAAAGAAAAATTGAAAAAGACCTTTTGAATTGGATTACAAGTGGAGAAAAAGCCTTACTGATTTATGGTGTTCGTCAGGCAGGAAAGACCTATATTATTCGAGCATGCCTAGAGCAGTCAGGCTGTGATTATGTTGAGTTTAACCTTATTAGCCAAGCGGAAATAGTGGATATTTTGCGTGAAGCGAATAGTATTGATGATCTTATTTTAAAGCTGTCTTTGTACAGCAGTAAGAAGATAATTCCCGGAAAAACAATCATTTTCTTTGATGAAATTCAGCGATACAAAGAAATTGTTACTAAGATAAAGTTTCTTGTAGAGGATAAGCGTTTTCGTTATGTCTTATCGGGATCTTTGCTAGGAATAGAACTGGTTAATTTGAAGTCAGCACCGGTAGGATATTTGCAGACTCTAAAAATGTTTCCCCTTGATTTTGAAGAGTTCCTTCAAATCTTTAATGTTGAAGATAAAGTATTAGAGAGGCTTCGCAGTTCCTTTTTATCCAAGACTCCGGTAGATGAAGTATTTCATCAAAAAATAATGGAGATATTTAATTTGTATCTCATTATAGGGGGGATGCCTGCTGCTGTGGAGCAATATCGTAAAACAGAAAATATAGATAATGTCATAGAGGAACACAAAGCCATTATCGAGCAATATAAGTTAGATTTTACACAATACGAGGAAGAGAATCGGAAATTATTACTTACGCAAATTTATGAACTGATTCCCGCAGAATTAAATGAAAAAAATAAGCGTTTTAAGCTTACGGATATTAAGGCGAATCTTCGATTTGAAAGAGTTTCTGATAGTTTTACATGGCTTTGGAAGGCCGGAGTTGCACTAGCAACTTTTAATACGACAGAACCGACAGTTCCGCTTTTACTCAACGAAAAAAGTACTTTATTTAAACTGTTTTTGTCCGATGTGGGTTTGCTCACAAGCCTGTATGGAAAGTCCTGTAAATTAAAAATTGTTAGTAAAGAAAAAGATATCAATAAAGGCTCCGTATATGAAAATGTGATTGCTCAGGAGCTTTGTGCACATAATTATCCCTTGTATTATTATAGCAATAAGAAAAAAGGAGAACTGGACTTTATTATTGAGCATGCAGGGGAAGTGCTTCCCATTGAAGTAAAAAGCGGAAAGGATTATGAGAAACATTCCGCTTTGGATAACGTATTACGTGTTCCTGAATATGGCATAAAAAACGCATACGTTTTTACAAATGATAATGTAAAAACAATAGGGCGGATTAGCTATTTTCCAATCTATATGGTGATGTTTTTAGAAGAGAAATCCATTGACTTTGTAGATATATCTTTGGATAAGTATAAGCTGTAATTAGTGGATTGATTAGAAGGGAGCATAATAATCATTGACAAATCATTTAGCCAAATATAGTATAGATAAAAAAGTGGGAAATCCCACATACATAGGAGGAAGATGATGGAAGCAGCAAAGGAGTATAATGTTCACCTTGATAATAAAAAGAGAGTTACTTTGCGCGGTGCTTTATACCAATATTATAACGTTAAGGAATATGAAAATGGTTGTATTATGCTAGAGCCTCGTGAATTGACGGTTCCGGATACTATTTCTGCACGTACTTTGAAAGATATGGATAAGGCTATCAGCAATTATAAACAAGGATACGTATCAGATCCTATAGATCTCTCGGATTTTGGATAGTGTGAATATATGAGTTTTATAATACGTATGGGACTTCCGGAGATGGAAGAATTGTGGAATAAACTTCAATCTGAATATAGAGTCGGGACAATCAGTAAAAATGATGCAATTATTTTCAAAAAGTGGGGAAAAGCTTTAAAGTTGTTATCAGAAAATCCCAGACATCCTAGTCTGAGAACGCACGATATAGAAGCATTATCGGAGCGATATGGAGAACGTGTGTGGCAATCCTATCTTGAAAATAAAACCAGTGGAGCAATGAGAATGTATTGGGTATATGGCCCTGATCAAAAGTCTATAACTATTATCGGACTGGAGCCACATCCGGAGGATAAGAAGAATGGTGCATATGAAAGAATTACTCTATCAGATCTCCCTCTCATGAAAAAAGATGAATCATAAAACAAGCAAACATAAGTGTGAATTTTTTCTTTGGCCTTATAGTGTCCGAACTTAATAGATGGGGATGTAAAAATCATTTTGATTTTTACATCCCCTATTTTTTCTGTGCAAAAGGCTAAAGGAAAAACACAAAACTTATGGAATATTCCCATAGAAATGTTATGCTTATACCGATTGTTTTACATTGTGCTTTATGAATTGGAGGATAATATGAAATTTACCGAATTTCCCTATGAGAGAATTGATTTTGATAAACTGAAGGCTGATTTTTTGGAGCTGTGTGAGGGAGTAGATAAGGCGGAGTCCGGGGAGGAGCTTTTTGCCCTGCATCAAAAATACTATAAGCTGGTGGATGATGTGATGACGGAAAGTGTGATTGCCAGCATTCGAAACGATATTGACATGACGGATCCCTTCTATGAGAAGGAGAGAGCCTTTTATGATGCCAATATGCCCATTTTCCGAAATCTCTTAGTGGACTACCAAATGCGGGTTTACCATTCTCCCCATAGAGCCTATATGGAAGAAAAGCTTGGGCATGTAGCCTTTAAAAACATGGAGCTGGCGCAGAAGGCGGTAGACATTTCTCTGATTCCCCTGATGCAAAAGGAAAATGAATTGACCACCGAATACAGTAAGCTTCTGGCTTCCGCAAAGATTCCCTGGGAGGGAGAGAATCTGAATCTGTCTCTTATGACACCCTACCTTACGGCAGAGGATAGAGAGGTGCGTAAAAAGGCATGGAAGGCCTATACCAAGTTCTTTGAGGACAATGGGGAGAAGCTGGACTCTATCTATGATGCCTTGGTCAAGAATCGTACCGAGCAGGGGCAGATGATGGGGTATCCGGATTTCACGGAAATCGGCTATGCCAGAATGAATCGAAACTGCTACGGGGAAAGGGAGATTGCATCCTTCCGTCAGCAGGTAAAACGGGATTTGGTACCCTTTGTTCAGAAGCTTCATGAGAGAAGAAGACAGCGTCTTGGACTGGATAAGCTCTATTACTATGATGAAGGGGTATTTTTCAAGGAGGGAAATCCTGCCCCCATCGGAACACCGGAGGAAATCCTGGCAGCAGGGCAGAAGATGTACGATGCTCTTTCTCCGGAAACCTCCAAGTTTATGCAGGATATGATGAAAATGGAGCTTTTCGATGTGCTGGGCAGAAAGAACAAGAGAACCGGCGGCTATATGGAAATGCTTCCCAACTACCACATGCCCTTTATCTTTGCCAACTTCAACGGAACAGCCGGAGACTGTGACGTGATTACCCACGAATGCGGGCACGCCTTCCAGGGCTATATTACAGCGGATTTGCCCATCCATGAGCATAATCAGTTGACCATGGAAACGGCGGAAACCCACTCCATGTCCATGGAATTTTTTACCGAGCCTTGGATGGATTTATTCTTTGGAGATCGGGCAAAGGACTACCTTTCCATGCATTTTGAAGAGTTCCTGATGTTTATCCCCTACGGCACCATGGTGGATGAGTTCCAAAACATTGTCTATAAGAATCCGAAAATGACTCCGAAGGAGAGAAAGCTGCTTTGGAGAACCCTGGAGCAGGAGTATAAGCCACATTTGGATTATGCGGACAATGCCTTTATGGAAGAGGGGGGCTTCTGGCAGAAGCAGCACCATATCTATGACCTACCTTACTATTACATTGATTACTGCATTGCCGGCATCAATGCCTTACAGTACAAGGCTTGGATGGATAAGGATTTTCAGGGGGCATGGAAGAGCTATATGGACTTCTCCAAGTACTCCGCATCCCTGTTTTTTACGGAACTGGAGGAAAAGGTTGGCCTCATGAATCCCTTTAAAGAGGGAACCATTAAGAAGATTGTAGAGGACTTGGAGAAGAATCTATAAAAGAATCTGTAAAAGGGTTTGTAAAAGTAATAAAAAAGCTTTATTTGAAAATATCGTGAAGCACGCTATATCATCTTAAGCTTTGCTTATATGTCAGAGAGGGATACAAATGAACGATCAATCGAAAGAGGGGCGGAATCCTTCCCCTTCTCCTTTAGAAAAATATTTTCAGCACTACAATGAAAAAAATCTCCTTCCCCTGCATATGCCGGGGCATCAAAGAAAGGCGGAAATGGGTACAGCCCTTCCTTATGCCTATGATTACACGGAGGTAGAGGACTTGGACAATCTTCATACTCCGGAAGGAATTTTGCAGGAAGCCATGAATCGCACCGCCGCTTACTATGGCTGTTCGTATTGCTTCTATCTTGTAAATGGCAGTTCCTCCGGTTTGCAGGCGGGTATTTTCACTCTGCTGGAAGAGGGAGATGAGGTAGTGGTGGCAAGAAATTGCCACCGCTCTGTTTTTTATGCCCTATCTCTCCGAAAGGCAAAGATTCATTTTCTTCTGCCGGAGTTTTGGGAGGACTTTTCCTGCTTTGGATCCATTTCCCCGAAGGAAGTGGAAAGACTGCTTGGGGAGTTTCCAAAGAGCAAGGCTTTGATTTTTACCAGCCCAAGCTATGAGGGAGTGGTCTCCGATGTGGAAGGGATTGCAAGGCTTTGCCATGAAAATGGTCTTTCCCTTCTGGTGGATGAAGCTCATGGAGCCCATTTTTCTCCGAAAAAGGGAGCTTCCTTTCCGGAGTCGGCTATTGCCCTAGGGGCGGATTTGGTGGTGCAAAGCCCCCACAAAACCCTTTGCTCCTTAACCCAGAGTGCCTGGATATTGGGGAATGGACAAAGATACAGTAGGGAAAAGCTGTCTTTCTATCTTTCCGTATTTCAAACGACCTCTCCCTCTTATCCTTTGATGCTTTCTTTGGAAAAGGCAACGACGCTATTAGAAAGAGAGGGAGAAGCTTTATTTTCTCATTGGAAGGAAGTGATGAGGGGCTTTCGAGAGAAGACAAGAACACTTTCCTATTTTACTTTTCTTTGGGAGAAGGAAGAGGCTTGCTTTGCTATGGATTTTACTAAGATATTTCTACGAGCCCGAGGAATCCCCAAGCTTAGACTGGGAAAGGACTTGGCTAAGCTTCTTCGGGAAGATTACGGCATTGAATCGGAAATGCATAGCGGAGAAAATCTGCTTTTGATGACAGGACCCTTTATTTCGGAAGAGGAACTGGATAGATTGTTTATTGCCTTGAAGGATATAGAAAGAAGATTTGGGGAGGAGAAGGGAAAGCCACTCCGTTCTAAACTCCTATCCTCTGCCCTGTATCAAATTTCTATAGCGGATAATACTTTGCAAATTTCAGAAGGCCTAAAAGAAGGGGAGGAGCTTAATCTTCGTGACGGGGAAGGGCGCATTTGCCTGGAATATCTTAGCCTTTATCCCCCCGGTATTCCCCTGCTTTTCCCGGGAGAGAAGCTTACAGCGGAAAAGATTCAAGGGATAGAAGCTCTGGAAAAAGAAGGCATAGAGCTTCAGTACTCTAGGCACAGACAGGGGGAGAGAGGAAAGCTTATTTTCCAAAAGGATAAGGGAAATATGTAAAGGAAAAGCATAGAGGAAAGTATAGAGGAAAGTATAGAGAAAAGCATAGAGAAAAGTACAATGGAAGAACTTCGGAAGCTTAGTGTGAGGCTTTTTAAAGACGAATAAAAGACTTATAGAAGCGTGACAAGAGAGTATATAAGGGTATAAAAATAGGACAATAGAGTATGACAGCAGGAAGGAAAAGAACAGTATGAAGCAGCGTAATCCCTTAAGTCAAAGCTTTTTTCAAGGCAATCGGAAAAATCTATTTATGGCGGTTTTGGGTACCACGGTTTTGTCCGTGGGTATTCTTTCTGTACCGCAACTGATGCAGATTTTGATTGATTTCCTATCCGGAAATCGCCGTTACAGTATGCATCAAATCATCCTAATGGCCGTAGCGGTGTTACTGATGGTGAGCTTTTCCGGCCTTTGTACCTACTATTTTCGGACGAAGTTCAGCACCAAGGCGGTCTTTCAGTATCGGAAAATGGCCTATCATTATCTGTCCAAAAAGAAGGTGACAGAGTTTTACGGACAGAATACGGCGGTGTATCTTTCTGCCCTGAATACGGATTTACAAAAAATCAAAGAGGATTTTTTGGACCAGATTCCCATACTTTCCCAAATCGTCATTTGCGGAATAGGGGCTGTATTGGTAATGATTCGCTACAATTTCTTTTTAGCCATGATGGCCTGTCTCATTTCCCTGATTCCCTTTTTTGCCGCTCTTTTCTCCGGAAGAAATATGGAGAAGATTGAGGAGAATTTATCCAAGGAAAATGCAGAATATTTAGCATTTTTGAAGGACTTTGCCATTGGCTTTACCATCATTAAGTCCTATAAGGTGGAAGGAATTTTTTCAGCTCTTCACGATAAAATCTGCCAAAAGGTGGAAGCTCGCATGGAAGAGCGGGAAAAATGTGTGGAGAAAATCAATTACTTTGCCGCCATTTCCGGCTATATCACCCAGTTTGCCATTTTGCTCCTATGCGCTGTTGTGGCCTATAGAAGTAAAAGTATTTCCGTGGGAACTGTGCTGGCCTTTTCTCGACTGATTAACTATATCATTGATCCGGTGACAGAGCTTCCGGGAATGCTTAGTAAGGCAAGAACCGCCTATGCTCTTTCCGAACAATTTTGGGAGAAGATAGAAAAAGGGGAGCAGGAGGAACAGCAGGAACAGCAGCAGAGGAGCAGTGAAATTGTTCAGGACGGTTATCATCAGCATACCGACACAGACTCCCATGAGAAAGCCCTTCCCATCCCGTCTTTACAGGGAGATATTTGCTTCTCCCGTCTTTCCTTTTCTTATACTCCGGAAAAGCAGGTTTTGAAGGACTTTACTCTGCGGGTAAAGGAGGGAGAAAAGCTGATCCTTCTGGGAGCTTCCGGTTCAGGAAAGTCCTCCATTCTAAAGCTTCTTATGGGGATCGAGCGAAGCCAGGGAGGAGAGATTTCTATTGGAAACAGGCAACTTTCTACCCTTCCCGAGGAAAGCCTCTTTCGTTCGATTTCCTATATTCAACAGGAGGTCTTTATTTTTGACGGCAGTATTTATGAGAACATTACTCTGTTTCAGGACTATGGTAAAGAGGAGCTGGAGCTGGCCATTGAAAAGTCCGGTTTAAAAAATCTGATTTCGGAGAAAGGTTTGGATTATCCTTGCGGGGAAAATGGAGCGGCCCTTTCCGGAGGAGAACGGCAAAGAATCAATATTGCCAGAAGTCTCCTTCGAAAAACCCCTATCCTCCTTGCGGATGAGATTACTGCAGCTTTGGATAAGGAAAATAGCTATCTGGTGTTGGATTCCCTTTTATCCTTGGAGAATATCACGGAGATTTTGGTACTCCATGACTTGGATTCCAGGATTTTAAATCGTGTAGATAGGATTTGTGTGTTAAAAGAAGGGGAGATCGTAGAGGAAGGAATCTTCTCTGAACTTATGGAAAAGAAGGGATATTTTTACTCGCTCTTTACGATGGAGCAGTAAGGAGGTATCTATGCCATTTTTCATGAAATGTGAGAAAAAGGCAAAAAGTGGCTCATGAAATGTGAGAAAAAGGCAAAAAGTGGCTCATAAAATGTGATGAAAGGCGTTGAAGTGGCTATTTTTTTGTGATACCATCCCTTTATGGAGGGGTGAAACATGTATTTTAAAAGAAAGATAGATGATTTTTTGCAGGAATGGAAGGCGGATTCCAAGCATAAGCCTTTGATCATTAAGGGTGCCAGACAAATAGGAAAGACGGAATCCATTTTACATTTTGCAAAACAGAACTATAAAAATATCGTTTATATCAATTTTGCTCTGGAAAAAAAGTTCATGCAGATTTTAGCAGATGGGTATGATGTGGAAAGTGTGACCAGAAATATCACCTTGGCAGACCCGTCTATTCAGTTTATTCCGAAGGAAAGCATTATTCTTTTTGATGAAATACAGGAGCATCCTGATGTGGCTACTACCTTGAAATCCTTCCATAGAGATGGAAATTATGATGTGATTTGTAGCGGATCCATGCTGGGGATAAATTATAAAAGAATTCACAGTAATAGCGTGGGCTCTAAAATAGACTATGAAATGTTTTCTATGGATTTTGAAGAATTCCTTTGGGCAAAGGGCTATAGGGAGGAGCAGATTGCCAGTATCCTTAGCCACATGCTGGAGAACAAACCATTTAACGAGAATGAGCTCTCCATTTTCAAAGAACTTTTTCTCAGCTATTCAGTCCTTGGGGGAATGCCGGATGTGGTAAAGCAGTATTTGGAGACGGGAACATTTTCCGGCACTCTGGATTTACAGAATCAGATTCGCTTGGACTATGAAGAGGATGTCAGAAAGTACGCAGAGGGCTTGGATCAGACGAAGATTATTAGTGTCTATCGAAGTATTCCTGCTCAGCTTGCTAAGGAAAATAAGAAGTTTCAATTTAATAAAGTGGCGAAAAATGCCAGATCTCGAGAATATAGCGGCTGCATCGATTGGCTAAAGGATGCAGGTATCATCATGGAATGTAACTGCCTCCAATTCCCCGAGCTTCCTTTGAAGGGAAATATCGAAGAAAGCAAATACAAACTATATTATATGGATACCGGTCTGTTGATTTCTTCCTTGGATGAGGAGGCGCAGGAGGACCTTAGAGTCAATAAGAACCTGGGGGTGTATAAGGGGGCTTTATATGAAAACTTTGTTGCAGAGGCTTTTGTGAAGCAAGGTTTTGGGCTCTATTATTATAAGAAGGAAAATGCCAGCCTGGAGGAAGATTTTTTTGTGCGTACCCAAAATGCTTTGGTTCCGGTAGAGGTGAAGGCTAATAGCAATCAATCAAAGGCACTTTCCGCCTTGATTAGCAATAAGAGATACCAGGATATTTCATTTGGGATAAAATTTGGAGATGTAAATGTGGGATATGCCAATCAGATTTATACCTTCCCTTATTTTTGTGCGTTTAAATTGAAGGAGTATCTGAAGAAAAAGGAATTTGGGGAAGTGGAAAGATGTAGTGATTAAGGGGGAATAATCAAGAAGAATAAAGGGGAATATGGAAGTGGCTACAATTTGTAGCCGATTTAAATATAAAATGGGGATAACCAATACGTGACAAAATGTCACACAGTGTAGGTAGGACTAAAAGTAAAAAGCTGTAAAAATATCCCATAGTTACCCCCTTCCCCCATCTCCCTGTTGACAAGCCTGGCTTTGTCCCATAAAATTAATTTTACGAATAAATTAAGACTTGCGAAGAGGGACTAGAAAGAAAAAAGGGGATGCTAGGAGCAAGATTCCCCAAGATTTCAGGAGGAAGACAATGGGGCTTTTGCAGAATTTCTCGAAACCCAGAGGATTTTTTGGGAGAGTCATTAGCCTATTAATGAATTATGGAGAGCATGCCAAGCTGGGGCACTGGGGCATGTCTTTTGTGGAACTGCCGATTCAGGCGGATATTTTGGATTTGGGCTGCGGGGGAGGCGGCAATCTGGAACGGTGGTTGGAGCGTTATCCGGATGCCCATGTCAGCGGCATTGATCATTCCCCGGTATCTGTTTCCATTGCGGAAGGCTGGAATGAAAAGGCGATTTCTCAGGATAGATGCGAGGTGATTTTAAGTGGAGTGAATAAGCTTCCCTTTCGGAATGAGAGCTTCGATGCCATTTCCAGCTTTGAAAGCATTTACTTTTGGAAAAATATGGATAAAGCCTTGGCGGAGGCGTATCGAGTTTTAAAACCGGGAGGAGTACTTCTTCTGGCGGTTACGCATGATAAGGAAAGTAAGTGTTGTTCCATGACTAAGAAAATTCATGGCGCAAGACTTTATGATGAGGCGGAATTGAAGTCTTATCTGGAAAATGCCGGTTTTCTGAAGTTTCGTTATATCCGGGCAAAGAAGAAGCCTTGGCGTATTGCTCTTTGCCGAAAGGGAATACCGGTGGAGTTATAATTTTGAGAACGGGATTTGTAATCCGTTATACTTTTAAAATACCTGAGGGGAAAACGCTTCCGGTATTTTGAAATTTGACAAAGCGGGGGAGATTCCGTATAATGCCTGTATTCTTTTCAGTTGAGGAAAGAGACAAGAAGGGGAAGAACATGGACGAAGACGGGGACGCGGATAACGGAAGTCCTAAGAATCATATAGTGAGAAGGTATAGTGTGTAGGACACGCTATACCTTTTTCTGCAGTTCATTTTTCGAGTATTCCCGGAACAAAAAACTATTCCAAGGATTTTGGAGTTAAGGAGGATTTTTAAACACAGCTATGCTTGGTCGAGTCATACTCTTGTTTGTACTGATTTTCATTAACGGATTTTTTTCCTGCGCGGAAATTGCGGTTTTGCAGATGGGAGAGGGAAAAATAAGAAAGCTTGCGGAGGACGGAAGCCTAAATGCAAAGCATCTTTTAAAGCTTGTGGAAGAGCCTTCCCGCTTTTTGTCCACCATTCAGGTGGCGATTACTCTGGCGGGATTTCTCTCCAGTGCCTTTGCGGCAGAGAGCTTTGCGGGATATTTGGACAAGCTCCTGGTAAAGCTACCTATCCCCAATACGGAGAGCATGATGCACCCCCTTTCTATTGTGCTGATTACCCTGCTTCTATCCTATATCAGTATTGTTTTCGGAGAGTTGGTGCCGAAACGCTTGGCGCAGGTATATAAAGAGCCTATAGCGCTTTTCATTGCCCCGGTACTGCGGATTGTGTCTATTATTTCCATGCCCATCGTTTTCTTTCTTTCCGCATCCACCAATGCGGTACTGAAGCTTCTGAAAATCGATCCGGAAAGAGATATCAATGCCGTTTCCGAGGAAGACATTTTGATGATGATTGATGAGGGAATGGAAAGCGGCATCTTTGAATCCAGTGAAAATGAGTGGATTCAAAATGTGTTTGAATTTAAAGATCTTACGGTGGAAGACGTTTGCACCCACAGAACAGATGTGGCTATGCTTTATATTGAGGATACGGACCGGCAGTGGAGACATACCATCCATGAAAACCGTTTTGCCAGTTACCCGATTTGCGGTGAGGACAATGACGATATCATCGGTGTCTTGAATACCAAGGATTATTTCCGCCTAAACGACTTAAGCAGACCCAATGTTATGCGGAATGCGGTGGATCGCCCCTTCTTCATTTCTCAGAATATGAAGGTTTCCGACCTTTTCAAAATCATGCAAAAGGAAAGAAAGTACTATGGGATAGTGCTGGATGAGTACGGCGGAATGACGGGAATTGTTACCCTCCATGACCTGATTGAGGCCTTGGTGGGGGACCTTCATGAGGAGGATGAGCTTCCGGAGCCGGAGCCTATTGAGCAGATTTCTGAAAATGAGTGGAGCATTCTCGGCTCTGCAGATTTGGAGGATGTGAATGAAGCCCTGAAGATTCATCTGGATTTAGAGGCAGCGGATACCTTTGGCGGTTATATTATGGGAATTATCGGTAGGGTGCCGGAGGACGGATCCTCCTTGCACTTGGATACGGACGGTCTGAGTATCGATGTGGCGGAAATCAAGAACCACCGTATCGGAAAGACTATCGTACACAAGGAAGAGACGGAAGAGGAAGAAGAAAAGGAAAAATAAGACCCGGTGCATCACGATAGGAAAAATAAAATTTTTCAAAATTCCTTGACAGGAGAAAACAAGAGACTAAACTAAAGAAGTTAGACATAGCTAATGAATTTAAGCTAAACTTGTTTTCAGAGAGGAAGAACAGCATGGGAAATTTTGTCATCTTGGCACTGGTAGGCGTAATTATCGTTTTTGCGGTAAGAAGTGTCATTAAAAGAGGAAAAAATGGTTGTTGCGGCGGAGGAGAATGCAGTGTGGATTCCGTAAAGGTTTCCGACAAGGTGGAAGGACATTATCCTTTTAAAGCCATAATTTCCGTAGACGATATGCATTGCGGAAACTGTAAGAAGAAGGTGGAAAATGCCTTAAATGCCATTGCCGGTGTCTGGGCTACGGTGGATTTAAGCAGTCATACAGCGGAAGTGCGGATGAAGGAAGAGCACAGCGAGGAAGAGCTTAGAGAGCATATCAACAAGGCGGGATACGGAGTTTCTAAGGTGGAGTTTTCCAAGTAAGATTACTGAAATTAATCTTTATAGGATTTTTCGGGGGAGATTTTTTAAATGGACTTTCCGAATGGACTTTCCGAATGGAATTTCCAATTTTTTTCTAAAGTGAAATTTCTTAATTGATTTTCCAAAAGGGTGAAGAGAGGAAGCGTTGCGTTTCCTTCTGTTCGCCTTTTTTTTCGTTTCTAAAGGGAGTTCTTTCGACATCCAAAGGGGGAGTTCTTTCGACATTCGAAGGGGGGAAATCTTTTGTTAAATCATGGAGATATCCCTATAAGTATGTTAGAATAAAGAAGTTTGAGGGGAAAATCTTATAGAGAATTTCAAATCAAAATCTTTCGGAATAGGAGTGTTTGAAAGATGGAAGAAAAGAAAAAGCAGGAAGAGAAAAAAGAAGAGCTTCCGGTTCGTTTACTGGAACGAAAGCTCCGCTACAAGGGCTCGGTGCTGGAGGTCTATGAAGATACGGTGGATGTGTCCGGTCATGTGACCCACTGGGACTTTATTCATCATATGGGAGCCGCGGCGGTACTTCCGGTCTTAGAGGACGGAAGGCTTCTCATGGTTCGGCAATACCGTCATGCGCTGTCGCGTTTTACCCTGGAAATTCCGGCGGGAAAGCGGGATAGTGAAGAGGAAGACTTTCTTCTTTGTGCAAAGAGGGAGCTGGAGGAGGAAACGGGCTATAAGAGTGAGGCTTTAGAGCTTCTTCTTTGGGTCAATACCACGGTGGCCTTTTTGGATGAAAAGATTGCCATTTATCTTGCCAAGGATTTGAAGAAGGGACAGCAGTGCTTTGATGAAGATGAGGAGATCTTCTTGGAGGCTTGGGCGCTGGAGGACTTACTGAAATTGATTTCGGACGGAAAGATGACAGACAGCAAAACTGTGGCGGCCATTCAGGCCTATGCCATAAAGAACTTGAGGGGAGAACTATGAAAAGAGAGCATTTAGCAGATTATGTATTGTCCATTCCGGATTTTCCGGAGAAGGGAGTAATCTTCCGTGATATTACTTCTTTGATTCAGGATCCGGACGGATTGAAGGATTCCGTAGATGGCTTAATCCGGTCTTTAAAGGATGTGGATTTTGATCTTGTCATCGGTCTGGAGAGCCGGGGCTTTATCTTCGGAACAGCCATCGCCTATGAGTTGCATAAGGGCTTTGTGCCGGTACGAAAGAAGGGAAAGTTGCCCAGAGAGACGGAATCCATTGCCTATGATTTGGAGTATGGCAAGGCTGAGGTGGAGATTCACAAGGATGCCATTCAGAAGGGAACCAAAGTCGTTATCGTGGATGACTTAATCGCGACAGGAGGTACTTTGGAGGCGGCTTGCAAGCTTGTGGAGCGTCTTGGGGGAGAGGTAGCCAAGATTTCCGTGGTGATGGAGCTTGCCGGACTGGAAGGCAGAAAGAAGCTTGAAAACTACTCCTTGGAATCTCTCATTTGCTACGAAGGAAAATAAAGCTTTAGGAGAATAGGATGAGTGAGGAATTAACCCGGGAGGATGTGCGGAAAATCGAGGCGGAGATTCAGAAAAGAAAGCTGGAGATTCGCCCGAAGTTGATTGAGGCGGTGAAGGAGGCCAGAGCCCAGGGAGACCTGTCGGAAAACTTTGAATACTATGCCGCTAAGAAAGAGAAGAATCAAAATGAATCCCGGATTCGTTATTTAGAGCGGGTCTTAAAGTTTGCCAAAGTGATTTCCACAAAGTCGGAAGAGGGCGTTGTGGGGATTAATGACACGGTGGTGGTGTATTTTCCGGAGGATAAAGAGGAAGAGTGCTATCGTCTGGTCACCTCTATTCGAGGGCAATCCCTGGAAGGAAGAATTTCCAATCAGTCTCCTTTGGGAAAGGCACTGATGGGAAAGCGTGTGGGGGAGGAAGTGGAGGTTTTCCTGGAAGGGGGAAGCAGTTATACCGTTTTGATTCGCAGTATTGAAAAAACAGGAGAAAAAGAGGAAGAGGAAATCCGAAAATTCTAGGATTTCCTCTTCCTTTATTCTTAATGATTGTCTCTCGGGTAGTTTGCAATATCCTGTTTTTACCGAGTATCCCTCGTGTAGTATGCGGTATCTCATTTTACCCGAGTGCTCCTCGCGTAGTATGCGATATCTCATTTTACCTGAGTGCCCCTCCTTTGGATTTTCCATTCTGCTTCTTATGCTTTAGCCGGTTAAGGAAGTGTCCTCCGCCATTAACATGGATTCTTCCTTATCCAAAGCCACGAAATCCGCATGACGGTACAGATAGTCCATCAAATCTCGACGTTTTACAATGCCGATAAAGTGTCCCAGGTCATCCACCACCGGCACAAAGTTTTGGGTAAGAGAACGAGCAACCAGTCCCTCCATAGAACTGTTGATTCCCACCGCCTCAAAATGCTTTCGCATAGGGATATCCTTTACCAGTACCTTCTCCGCCTCTTTCAAATCCAGATTCAGTTGATTCTTAATTTCCCAAAGAAGATCCCCTTCCGTCAGAGTGCCGGCAAATTTTCCGTCTTTACTTAAGACGGGAATGGCTGAATACCGGTGAAACTCCATTTTCTCCAAGGTATTTCGCAAACTGTCTTCTTCCTTTACATATGCCACGTCACATTTTGGAGTAAGAAAGAAAAGTATATTCATGCTTGGGACCTCCTGTCATTTTCTGCTCATAGAATGGGACAAAAAGAAAATATCCTTTTGCCCAAGGTAGTATATCGGCAAGAAAGAAAAAGAGTATGAACTTTTCTTTATAATTTTGTAAAAAAAGAAGAATACTTATACATTTTCATCTTATACCGATAGTACTATATTTCTTGTTTCTACTATAAAAAAAAGATATGTACGAATTGTGACAGGCTTATTAAAACTTCCTGCAAATAAAGGCTTAAATTTTTTGAATACTTCGATTTTGACAAGGAAGAGGAGACAGGGTAGAATACAAGAATAGTGACAGATTGGAGTAAGTATGACAGATAAAAAGGAAGACAAGCCCTTAGAGAGACCAAGGGATAATACCCCTCCTGAGGAGCTTTTAAAGATACTTTTGGCAAATGTTCGTTCCTACCATCCTTCAGACGACCTTTCCATGATTGAAAAGGCCTATGAGGTGGCGAAGGAACAGCACAAGGACCAGAAGAGAAAGTCGGGAGAACCCTATATTATTCATCCCCTCTGTGTAGCCATCATTTTGTCCGACCTGGAAATGGATAAAGAAACCATTGCGGCGGGACTCTTACATGATGTGGTGGAAGACACGGGGATGAGCCTTAAGCAGGTAGAGGAAATGTTCAATCCGGACGTTGCCGTACTTGTGGATGGGGTTACCAAGCTGACCCAGTTAAATCTAAATACCGATAAAGTTGAATTGCAGGCGGAGAATCTCAGAAAGATGTTTGTATCCATGGCCAAGGATATCCGGGTCATCATCATCAAGCTGGCGGATCGCTTGCATAATTTGCGTACTTTGGAATACCAGAGCCCGGAGAAACGAAAGGAAAAGGCCAGAGAGTCCCTGGAGATTTATTCTCCCTTAGCGGATCGTCTGGGTATCAGCAAGATTAAGATTGAGATGGACGACCTTTCCTTGAAATACTTGGAGCCGGAAGTTTATTATGATCTGGCGGAGAAGGTGCATTTTAAAAGAGAGGTTCGGGAAGAGCGAATCGACAAGATTGTGCAGGAAGTGCGGGAGCATATCGAAGAGTCCGGCATCAGGGCCAATATCAAGGGACGAATCAAGCATTTCTTCTCCATTTACAAGAAGATGGTCAATCAGAACAAAACCATAGACCAGATCTATGATTTGTTTGCCATCCGTATTATCGTGGATACGGTGAAGGACTGTTATGCCGTGCTGGGCTTTATTCATAAGCTTTACACCCCCATTCCCGGGCGCTTTAAGGACTATATCGCCATGCCTAAGCCCAATATGTACCAGTCCCTTCATACTACGGTAATCGGAAAGGACGGAGTGCCCTTTGAAATCCAGATTCGTACCTTTGAAATGCATAGAACCGCGGAGTTCGGTATTGCCGCCCACTGGAAATATAAAGAAGAGGGAGGCTCTGAGAATAAGGCCACTGAGAATGAAATGACGAAAATGAAGTGGCTCAGCGAAATCCTGGAGTGGCAGAAGGATGAGTCCGACTCCAAAGAATTTATGAAGATGGTAAAGTCCGACCTTTCCCTCTTCAATGAAAGCGTGTACTGCTTTACTCCCACAGGAGACGTGAAGAATCTTCCGGCGGGCTCCACCCCTATCGACTTTGCTTATTCCATCCACTCCGCTGTAGGAAATAAGATGGTAGGAGCCAAGGTTAACGATAAGCTGGTGCCCATTGAATATGTGCTCCATAACGGAGATAGAGTAGATATTATTACCAGCCAGAATTCCAGAGGACCTTCCAGAGATTGGCTGAAAATTGTAAAGTCCACCCAGGCGAAAAATAAGATTAACCAGTGGTTCCGCCACGAGCAAAAGGATGAAAATATTGACAGAGGTAAGGACCTCCTGGATCGCTATGTGAAAAGTAAGGGACTGAATCTTCCGGATCTTACCAAACCGGAGTATGTGGAGGCAGTGCTTCGCCGTTACAGCTATCGGGATTGGGAAAGCGTTTTAGCCGGTGTAGGTCGAGGGGGTATTAAGGAGTCTCAGGTCATTTCCAAGCTTTTGGATTCCAAACAAAAGGCGGAAAGCAAGACGGTGGACGACAAGACCATTTTGCAAAATATCGGAGAAATGACCAATAAGCCGGAGGTTATCCGAAGAGCCAAATCCGGTATTGTGGTGAAGGGAATCCATGACTTGGCAGTGCGCTACGCAAAGTGCTGTAATCCCGTGCCGGGAGATGAAATTGTGGGCTTTGTGACCAGAGGTCGAGGGATCACCATACACTGTACTGACTGTATCAATATGATGAACCTTCCGGAAGCGGAACGGAAAAGAATGATTGATGCGGAATGGCAGAGAGGACCGGAGCAGGAAAGCTATGCTACGGAACTTACCATTTATGCCAATAACCGTATGGGACAGATTGTGGACATTTCCAAGGTTCTTACGGACAATAAGATTGACATCAGCAGTATGAATTCCCGTACTGCGAAAAATGGCAAGGCCACCATTAATATCAGCTTTGAAATTAAGAGTAGAGAAGAGCTGAACGATATTATCGGAAAGCTGAAGAAGATTCAGGGAATTATAGAGATAGAAAGGGCAAAGGGGTAAGATGTTTAATATACGAAGCCTCACCGTAGGCATTGTGGCAACCAACTGCTATTTGGTTTGGAATAAGGCAACAGGAGAAGGGGTTTTAATCGATCCGGGGGATGAAGCGGAGCGAATTTGTTCAGCCATTGCGGAAGAAAGAGTGAAGCTAAAGGCTATTCTTTTAACCCACGGTCATTTTGACCATATCCTTGTGGCGGAAGAGCTGAGGGAAAAGTACGAGGTGCCCTTATATGCCTCAAAGGATGAAAAGGAAATGCTGGAAAATCCCAAGTGGAACCTTTCCGGTATGGATGAGGGCGTGACAATTACAGAGTATATTCCGGTACAGGACGGAGATAAGCTGGAGCTTTTGGGAAAGGAATGGCAGGTCATTTCCACCCCGGGACACACCAAGGGCTCGGTATGTTACTTTGTACCGGGGGAAATTCCTTATCTTTTTAGCGGAGATACACTTTTCTATGAATCCTACGGACGAACCGACCTTTATGGCGGTTCCGAGGCGGAGATTAAGAAAAGCATTAAAGAAAAGCTATTTTGCCTGCCCGACGAAACCCTGGTTTATCCGGGACATGAAGAAGCAACCACCATTGCCAACGAAAAGCAGTATAATCCGGTGAATTTTATGAGGTAAAGAAGGCGAAGAGAAAGGCCATGGAACGCTTCCCACAGGACAGGAGAAAACCGGGGCACGCTCCCGCTAACCTCGCCACGTAGGGGTACTAAGCTTTTACAAGACAAAAGCTAAGTACCCACGGGCTCAGATTGCCCCTGTTTTCCCCTATCCTGCGGGAAGCTACGGGCCTTGCTCTTCGGGAGGATAAGGCGAAGTGAATGGGACATTGCCATAAAATCGTTGTAACTCTAGTAAAAGAAATTAAAATACAATAAAAATGAAAAGCTGTTGTGTTTCTAAAGATGCTTAGGACACAATGGCTTTTTTGTTCTCTGACTTCCGGTGTAGAACCATCTAAAGTTCGGAGGAATCCATTTTCGGGCTTTTCTAAAATGCAATAGGCATTTTGACGAATTTTTATTTCATGAAAAAATGGCATGGAAAATGGAGGGTTTTCCTTGCATTCGCCTTGCTTTTTGGAGGGGAGGGGACAGGCGGGGGAATCTGAGCCCGTCGGCACTTGCGAAAAACAAATGAAATGCGGTTTTTCGCTTAGTGTCCGTTCCCGTTGGGCGAACTTAGCGGGAGCGTGCCCGGCCGGTTCCCTTCACCTCTTAAAAAGCAAGCCTTATAAGACTCTTTCCCACCCGGTTTTCACCCTGAGAAAATTTGTGAAAATGCCTATTGAATATCCCCTTCCTTTGTCGTATGATTGAGAGGCTTTCACAAGATATTGTGTTTTCGTGATAAGAATGTTCTATATCGTGTTGGTTTTTTGGGCAGGATAGAGAATAAGAAAAGCTTGAAAAGTCTTGACTTTTTGGGCTTTTTTGCTGGAAAAGAGGGAAAATTAAATAAAAAGAATGGAGTGTTTTCTGTTGTAAAAACAAACTTCGATTCTTTCAAAAAGGCAATGGATGGGGGTTAAGATGGACAAGGAACTTTTGATTATGACCAATGTGATTAAGAGAAATGGCAAGGAGGTTAAGTTTGATATTTATAAAATTATCCATGCCATGGAGAAGGCCAATAAAGAGGTTGCTCCTGTCTATCAGATGAATGAGTATCAGATTCAGGCTGCTGCGGAGACGGTGGCAAAGAAGATTCAGGCCTCCAGTCACGCGGTGAATGTAGAGGATATTCAGGACATGGTGGAAACTGCCATCATGGAAATGAGAGCCTACGAGGTGGCCCAGAAGTATGTGCGTTATCGTTATAAGAGAGAGATGGCAAGAAAAGCCAACTCCACCGATGAGGATATTCTGGCATTAATCGATCAGGCAAATGAAGAGTTAAAGCAGGAAAACTCCAATAAAAACCCTGTTATTAACAGTACCCAAAGAGACTATATGGCGGGAGAGGTTTCCAAGGATTTAACCAGAAGACTTTTGCTTCCGGAGGATATTGTGAAGGCTCATGAGGAAGGGGTGATTCACTTCCATGATTCCGATTACTATGCCCAGAAGGAGCATAACTGTGACCTGATCAACCTGGAGGATATGCTGCAAAACGGCACGGTGATTTCCGAGACCATGATTGAAAAGCCCCACAGCTTCTTTACTGCCTGCAATGTAACCACTCAGATTGTGGCACAGGTGGCTTCCAACCAGTATGGCGGACAGTCCTTTACCCTTTCTCATTTAGCGCCTTTCGTAGATATCTCCAGACAGAAGATTCGGGAAGCGGTTATTGCGGAAAGAAAAGAAACCGGCGAGAGCATGGATGAGGACATCATTGCGAAAATCGTAAATCGCCGTCTGAAGGAAGAAATTAAGAGCGGAATCCAGACCATCCAGTATCAGCTGATTACCTTAATGACCTGTAATGGACAGGCTCCCTTTGTGACCATGTTCATGTATTTGGATGAGGTTCCTGAAGGGAAGACTCGAGAGGATTTGGCTCTCATTATCGAAGAAGTGCTTCATCAGAGAATGCAGGGCGTAAAGAATGAAAAGGGCGTTTGGATTACTCCGGCCTTCCCCAAGCTGATTTATGTTTTGGATGAGGACAATATTACCGAAGATGCGCCTTACTATCATTTGACAAAGCTTGCGGCACAGTGTACCGCAAAGCGTATGGTTCCGGACTACATTTCCGCAAAGATTATGCGGGAGTACAAGGGAGGAGATGTGTATCCCTGTATGGGTTGCCGTTCCTTCTTGACAGAGGACAGGGAAGGCTTGGGGGAAAATGGTGCTCACAAGTATTATGGTCGCTTTAATCAGGGTGTGGTAACCATCAATCTGGTGGATGTGGCTTGTTCCTCCGAGGGAAATATGGACAGCTTCTGGCAGATTTTAGAGGAAAGGCTGGAGCTTTGCCACAAGGCTTTACGGCTTCGCCATGAGAGACTTTTGGGTACGGTTTCCGATGTGGCGCCTATTTTGTGGCAGCATGGTGCCTTGGCAAGACTGAAGAAGGGCGAGAAGATTGACAAGCTGCTTTACAACAATTACAGCACCATTTCTCTGGGCTATGCAGGTCTTTATGAGATGTGCGTACGGATGCTTGGAAAGTCCCATACCACAGAGGAGGGAAGAGCATTTTCCTTAAAGGTTATGGAGAAGCTGAACGATTCCTGCAAGAAGTGGAGAGAAGCGGAAAAGATCAGCTACTCCGTTTACGGAACCCCCATGGAGTCCACTACCTATAAGTTTGCAAAAGCTTTGAAGAAGCGCTTCGGAACCATTCCGGGAGTCACGGACAAGAACTACATTACCAACTCCTATCACGTTCATGTTTCCGAAAAGATTGATGCCTTTTCCAAGTTAGCCTTTGAGGCGGACTTCCAGAAGCTTTCTCCGGGAGGAGCCATCAGCTATGTGGAAGTTCCCAATATGCAGAACAATATTCCTGCGGTTTTAAGCCTGATGCATTTTATCTATGAAAATATCATGTATGCAGAGTTAAACACCAAGTCCGACTATTGCTGTGCCTGCGGTTATGACGGAGAGATTCAGATTGTGGAGGACAGTTACGGAAAGCTCCAGTGGCGTTGCCCCAACTGCGGAAATGAGAATCAGGATCAGCTGTCTGTTGCCAGAAGAACCTGCGGCTATATCGGCACCCAGTTCTGGAATCAGGGTAGAACTCAGGAGATTAAGGATAGAGTGTTACACCTATAAGGGAAGTGTTTTTTCGAGAAAGTGTTTTTGAAAATGCATTACGGAGAAATTAAATACTTTGATATTGCCAACGGTCCCGGTATCCGAGTGAGTCTTTTTGTTTCCGGCTGTCCCCATGCCTGCAAGGGCTGCTTTAATGAGGCTTCCTGGAATCCCGCCTTTGGAGAAGCTTTTACGGAGGAAGTGGAGGAAAGGATTTTGCAAGCCCTTTATAAAAAGGAAATCCAAGGCTTAACCCTTCTTGGGGGAGAGCCTTTGGTGCCGGAAAATCTTCATGCCCTACTGCCGCTTCTTCGGAAAATGAGGGAGCGCCTTCCGGAAAAGGATCTTTGGTGTTTTAGCGGCTACCGCTATGAGGAGCTTATGCAAAGAGAGGGCAAAGAGAAGGAAGAAATTTTGGAATTGTTTTCACAGCTTTCCGTTCTGGTAGATGGCAAGTTCCATTTAGAAGAGAAGGATTTAAGGCTTTTGTTCCGGGGATCCCGAAACCAGCGTTTGATTTCCATACCGGAAACGCTGGAAAGCGGCAAGATTTGCCTGTATGCGGGGTGGAATGACGAATCTGCTTGCAGAACATTTTTAGAAGAATCCTAGGAAAGCCTTAAAGAATTTGTTTGTATTTCTTCCTCTTCTTCCTGTATAGTGGGAGCTAAGAGAAGCCTTTGCTTCGTTTTTGCCACATAAGAAAAATAGCGTATAGGAGCATCAAAATTGATAAGTTCCTGTTGAATGCATAGAGCTCAAGGAGGTTGAAGATGAGAAAAAAAGGATTAGTACTGGCAGCACTTTTGGCTATGGGAATTTTGGCCTGTGGAAAGAAGGCGTCCACTGCAGAGAGTAGCGCCGCAGCAACAACAGCGGAAGTAAAGACCGGTCAGGAAGGGGAAGATAAGGAAAGTAAGGCTGCTACAGAAGCTGCCAAGGCAAAGGAGTCCACTACTGCTGAAACAAAGGGGAAGGAAGAAGGCGGCAAGGAAAAGAAGGATTTAACCGTGATTACGGGAACTATCACCGATGCAGCCATGAACAGCGTAAGCGTTAAGGGAAATGACGGCAAGGACTATGAGCTGAACAAGATTGATAAGTCCGACATTTCCGGACTTTCTCAGGGCATCGAAATCGGCACCAAGGTGGAGGTGACCTTTGATAAGGATATGAATATCTTATCCATGGTGGACCCGGGAAAATAAAGCTGTTGTTTCTACAAGGCTTGATTCGGAAGTAGGAAGCTGGCGTTTCCGCTAAGATATACGATAGTTCATGGAAGCTTCCGACCGGAGCTTTGTTATATTCAATATCAACAAAAAATATACTTGCTATAAATTATCGCTATAACTAAATCTTAATATTTTGCATTATCCCTTTTTGCTTTTTTATGCTACAGTGTGCAGGAAAAGAAAAAAGGGATTTTTTTATCATAGAGAAAGAGGGAAAGAATTATGGCATATCATATAAGTACACGATGTCAACACTTGGAAGGACAGAATAAGGAGGAGCATTACGGGGCGATTTCTTACCCTATTTACCCAAGCTCCGCCTTTATTCATCAGGAGGTAGGGGGGAAGAATCCCTACGATTATTCACGTTTGCAAAACCCCACCAGAGCACAGCTGGAAAAGGTGGTGGCTTCTTTAGAACACGGTACGGATTGCATTGCCCTGTCTTCAGGAATTGCGGCATTGGCCTGTATTATGGAACTCTTTCGTCCGGGAGACCATATTATAATTGATCGTGACCTATATGGTGGCTCCATTCGATATTTTCGTGAGGTAAATGAGAAGAACGGTCTTCAGTTTTCCAGAGTATCTCTCCATGAGAATGGCTGGGAAAAGGAAGTTAAGGAGAACACCAAGGCGATTTTCCTGGAAAGCCCTACAAATCCTTGCATGAATGTAAATGATATAGAAGCGCTGGGGAAATTCTGTAAGGCACATAATTTACTTTTGATTGTGGACAACACCTTCCTTTCTCCCTATTTTCAAAATCCTCTGGAGCTGGGGGCGGATATTGTGCTGCATAGCGGCACCAAGTTTTTATCCGGACACCATGATGCCATTGCAGGCTTTATTGTGGTAAAGGATGAGGCACTTCAGGAAAGACTTCGTTTCTTGTTTAAGACTACCGGAGCAGGACTGGATGCCTTTGACAGCTGGTTGATTTTACGAGGCATCAAGACCTTAGCCATTCGTATGGAAAAGGCGCAGGAAAACAGTCTGAAAATTGCGGAATTTTTAGAAAAACACCCGAAGGTAAAGAGGGTTTTGTATCCGGGACTTCCCAATCATCCCGGACATGAACTCATGAAGAAGCAGGCCAGAGGCTTTGGAGCAATGATTTCCTTCGACGTGGAATCCGGTGAGGAGGCTAAAGAAATTTTAAAGAGAATTCAGTTGATTTATTTTGCGGAGTCCTTGGGAGGAACGGAAAGTCTTTTGACCTATCCCCTGACCCAAACTCACGCGGACGTACCAAAGGAGATTTTGGCGGAAAACGGAATATATGAAACCACCCTCCGCCTGTCTGTGGGTATTGAGGATGCGGAGGATTTGATTTCGGATTTAAAGCAAGCTCTGGGATAAGTTTGTAGCACGAAATAAAAAGGAGCTTTAAGAACAAAAATAGAATTTTAAGCAGTACAGGATAGAAAAAGGAGCGGTAAGAAGATCCGAAATAGAATATGCAGTATAGGTCCAAAAAGGGGTAGTCTGAGCCCGTCGGTACTTGCGAAAAACAAGAGAAACGCAGTTTTTCGCTTAGTATCCGCTACGTGGCGAGGCTAGCGGGAGCGTGCCCCGACTTTAGACCTATACTGCATATTATTTTACAGCTTCTTTTTCAAGACCATACTGCATAATTTCTATTTTTATTCTTACAGCTCTTATTTCTTATTTATCCCGCATCATGCTGAACTTATCCATAGGATAGTTCTTCAAGTTATCCAATACCTTTCTGGTATCGGCTTCGTCCAAAAGGCTTTGACGGGACTTCTTAATCTCATTTTCCGCCTTATGCCGGGAAGGACCGCCTACACAACCTCCATCACAGGCCATACCCTCGATAAAGTCCTCAGGAAGCTTTCCGGCTTTTAGAAGAGAAAGGGCGGTAACGCATTCCTTTCCTCCGGAGCAGGCGCGAAGCTTGATATCGGTGGTATCTTCTCCTCTTTCCCGCATACATTCCATAACCGCATTGGCTACGCCGCCGGAGCTGGCAAAGTTCTTTCCCCAAAGAGATGCTTCCTGATATGGGCTTACCTCCGCCTCAAGCTGCACATCCTTGGAACGAAGAAGACTGCTGAATTCTCCAAAGGAGAGAACATAGTCCGCATTTCCCTCAATGCCCATTTCCTGAGACTCGGATTTCTTTGCCATACAGGGACCGATAAATACGGTTACACAGTCGGGGTGAATGGCTTTTAAATAACGGGAAACCGCCGCCATAGGAGAAAGGGTCTCCGACATATTTTCATGGTACTGATCCGGGAAGTGTATCTTCAAAAGGTTAATGAAGGCAGGGCAGCAGGAGGTGGTCATTTTCTTTCCTTCTTTTCTGGCCTCTGACCATTCCAATGCCTCGTAGGCGGCGGTCATATCGCCACCCAGTCCAACCTCCACCATATCGGTAAAGCCGAGTTTCTTCAAAGCCACACGGATTGCGGACATAGAGATATCTTTACCGAACTGTCCCTCTGTGGCAGGGGCACACATGGCATAAACTTCTTTTCCTTCCTTAATGGCGGAAATTACTTGCAGAAGATGAGTCTTTGTGGAAATTGCACCGAAGGGGCAGGAGTGCACACACTGTCCGCAGCGGATGCAACGGTTGTCATCAATAACGCAAAGACCGTTTTCATCGTAGGTAATAGCATTTACCGGGCAGGGCTTTTTACAGGGACGGGTAAGCTGAGCAATGGCACTGTAGGGGCAGGCTGTTGCACACATTCCACATTCCTTACACTTCATAGGATCAATGTGGGCTCTTTGGTCTGTCATGGTAATGGCACCAAAGTGACAACTGTTCTGGCAGGCCTTACCTAAACAAAGACGGCAGTTATCCGTAACGGAATAGGAAGAAATAGGGCACTCCTCACAGGCAGGGTCGATAACCTGAATGACATTGCTGCTCTTTCTCTTCGGGCTGGCATCCTCATTACAAGCCAAACGAATACGCCAACGAAGAATTTCCCTTTCCTTATATACACAGCAACGGAAGGCGGCCTTCGGTCCCGGGGATAACTCCCGGATTAAGCCTTCCTTTGCTTCTTCCGTAACTTCTCCGTTCCATGCGATTCTTGCCAAGCCTTCAATTACACGGTGTTTGAGAGGGATAAAACCCTTGTCATTTGTAACCATACTCTTTTCTCCTTACTTAGACTCTTTTCTGTTCCCGGCGAAGCGCTCATTTCTCCGAGAAGTCAAACTCGTTAAAAGTATAACATAGTTTTTCTGTTTGGGGGATATACTTTCCCTTAGTACGAAAAAAAATACTGATAAACAAAAGCCTTTTGCAATGATATCACTGCGTTATTTTATGGACCGGAAAAGCAGATACATTCACAATCCGGATTCCTTTCCATAAGCTTTCTCCTTAAAAAGAAATATTCTATAAAATCCAAAATCCCCCTTATAGAGCATAAAAAGGGGACGATAATTAAAATACAAAGTTAAAAAACAAAATAGAATTGATATTTAATCAAATATTTTAATAAAAGCTTTGCGAAATGGAAAGAAGGTAATATAATAAATAAGATATTAGTAGATTTTTCATAAAATTACCAGAGAGCCTTACTAATATTTTTTAGAAAAATGTCGAAAGAATACCTAATTCAACTGTTTGTGATAAAGGTGGATTAGGGTATAGGAGAGGGAGAGCTTATGTCACTAATGCAAATGATTTTTAAAAAGCCTGAGGAAGTTTTCGGGGAAGACGGGGAAGAGCCCGTTGAGAAACAACCTTTGGACTTGTTGTCTGTAAAGGGCGACAGAATAAGCACGGTGTTAGAAACAGAGAACATTGAGCTCCTCCTGGAAAAAGAACAGGGACGAATCCGCCTTGTACAGAAAAATTCCGGAGGAGAAGAGTTAAAGACTCTGATGGAATGCCCCTATGCGGAAAATGCGGATGCCCGAAAAGAATTGACGGATATGATGACCGCCGTAAAGAAGGATATTGAGTCAGCCATTGAAGTGGGAAGAACCTCCCTTCGCATTCCGGAAAGTAAATATGAACTCTTCATGTATATGCGGAGACGCCCATCTATCCCTATGGATATGGATAAGCTAAACCGAGAGCTTTCTTCCGGTGAAGCAAGGGAAAATGTGGCTTTATTCCGTTCTTTCTTGGAGAAGAATCCCAGAATCAATGTTTATGTGGGAATTTATACCCTTGGACAGGATACGGCTTACAGAATCTTGAAGCAGGAATGGCGTATGCTTTCCAATGTTCGTTTTATTGTCTTGGAAAATTATGAAAAGAAGCCGATTTCCTGGTCTGATCCACGGATTCAGGAAAGTCTGAAGGATTCTCCCAATGTGGCTTCCATCGGTATCGGTATTAAGGGAGATCGTCCCCGTTATGCCATTGAGCTCCGCACAGAGGATTTGGCTTCCTCTGTTAAGAAAGCGGCAATGCTGAGTCACCACCTTTTCAATATTCGAGAGGAAATGATTGACGCCCAGACCCAGGGCTTTGCCAAGGCTATGTGGGAGCTTGGGACAAAGCGGGGAAAGAGTGAGGAATTTATTCGGAAAACCGTGGAGGATCTGGCTTTAGAGGATGCCTGCTACAGAATTTCCGAAACTGCCGCAAAGGAAATCGTAAAGAAGGTTCAGGAGAGAGGCTTTAATGAAGGAGAGGACATCGGTCTTTTCCGTGTTCCTGTTTTAGACAGACGACTCCTTTTAAATCTTTTGAAGAAGGCAGAAAACGGCTTCTTGGTAGTGGATGATGCAGGACAGTTCCAGTACTATAGAGACATGACCGGAAAACTTGTGATGCAGTACGGCTGGGAGAAGGATGAATGCTGGTATATTGCGCCAAAGGGGAAGGAAGAAAAGGAAATTCGTGCCGAGGCGGCAAAGGTTCTTTTGGAAGGAAAATATCTGCAGGCTCTTGGGAAAATTTTGATGGAGAACCGGAATCTCTCCGTTAGTGACGCCTACAGCAATCTGAAAAACTTCATTATTTCCTATGAGAAGCTGGGTATGGGAGAGGGAGAACAAATCGAAACTTTAGGCCTTGCCAGAGACTTCTTCCCCAAGGAAAATATCGAAGAAATCCAAACCGTGATTGGAGAGGTGCTTTCCGAAAGCTCCCTCTATGACAATTTCGGATTTTAAAAGATAGTATATATTAATGCATTCTATACCATGTAGTTTTGGATAGGGGCACGCTCTCGCTAGCTTCGCCACTTAGCAGTACTAACTTCAAGCGTCGCTTTGCTCGCTTTCAGTAAGTACTGAAGGGCTCAGACTACCCCTTTTCCAAACCTACATGTTATAGAATTAGTAATCTTATATCCATAATTTTTGAAAATGGCTACATTTATATAAAATAGAGTTTCGCTGTATTTGAAGTGCTATAGAAATTGATATATTCTCTCCATATTGCATGTCCGGCAAAGAGGGGATATATCATTTCTATGGCAATTTTTTATTATAAAATTTTCTCCTACATATTTAAACAAATTAAAATATATGCTAGACTTAAACTGTATGGATGTACCTAGCGAATTTATGTAAATACTATTAATTTCACGCCTATGGATATTTTTTATATATGCTTAGCTTACGGATTGTTTGTTTTTTCTATATTCGTCAAAATATTTACAAAGACAAGTTTGTCCGCCCCCGAAGAATATGATTTTGTGATGAAACATAAGCTATTAACCGTATTGTTGGTTATTTTAGGCTTATTCATTCTGCTTTTCCTATACGATGTGTTTTCTTATTTCAATATCCCCATAATAAGCTGAATTTCACTGGTAGATAAAGCAACAGGCTCCCTCGAATAAAGCAACAGGAATACTTGCAAGAAGTAATGATTTTTTGTAAAGTATTCCTGTTTTGTTTTTTATAAAGAAGGGAAAGAAAAGAATGAAGGAAAAGAGTAACCGTATTGTTTCGCTGACTTCCATCTGTATTGTACTTTTGTTTTTGGTGGCAGCGGCTTTTTTGACCAGTAAGGAGTCGGTGCAGAATTCCCCCTGGTCTTTGGTGCCACCGGTGATTGCCATTGCCTTGGCTTTAATTACCAAGGAGGTTTACAGTTCCCTGTTCTTAGGGATTTTATCCGGCGCTCTTTTATATTCCGGCTATAACTTGGAGGGGACACTTAACCATGTGTTTGTGGACGGCATTATCCATGTGCTTTCCGATGCCTGGAATGTGGGAATCCTTTGCTTTTTGGTGATTTTAGGCATGATGGTACAGCTGATGAACAAAACCGGCGGTTCCAAAGCCTTTGGAGATTGGACGAAGAAGCATATCCGAAGCAGAAAGGGTTCTATGCTGGCTACCATTGCCTTAGGCTGCCTGATTTTTATTGACGATTACTTTAATTGCTTGACCGTGGGTTCTGTGATGCGACCGGTAACGGATCAGCACAAAATAAGTAGGGCAAAGCTGGCGTATCTCATTGATACTACGGCGGCGCCGGTATGTATCATTGCGCCGATTTCCTCCTGGGCAGCGGCAGTTTCCGGCTTCGTAGAAGGGGAAAATGGAATGAAGCTCTTTGTGAAGACCATTCCTTATAATTTCTATGCCCTTCTATCCCTTTGTATGCTGATTTTTTTGGTTTTGCTTAATGTGGATTTTGGTCCCATGAAGCTTCATGAGGAAAATGCGGTAGAGAGGAATGACCTGTTTACTACAGCAGAGCGTCCCTATGGAGAAGCCACTGAGGAAGAGGGAAGAAAAGGGCATATCCTGGATATGCTGGTGCCGATTTTCTCGTTGATTGTTTTCTGTGTTGTGGGCATGATTTATTCCGGAGGATTTTTCAATGGTGCTGACTTTGTGACGGCATTTTCCAAATCAGATGCTTCTACAGGATTGGTGCTGGGTTCCTTTGGTGCCTTGGTAGTGACCTTGTTTTATTACTTTGGCAGAAACGCCCTTTCCTTTAATGAAGGAATGGACTGCCTGCCGGAGGGATTTAAGCAGATGGTGCCGGCTATCTTGATTTTAACCTTTGCATGGTCTTTGAAGGCTATGACGGATAGCTTGGGAGCGAAGGAATTTGTGGCAGTGATGGTAAAGAGCAGTGCAGGCTCCGCATTATCTTTCCTGCCGGTATTTATTTTCCTGATTGCCATTGGCCTTGCTTTTGCTACAGGAACCTCCTGGGGAACCTTCGGAATTTTGATTCCGATTGTGGTGGCCATTTTCCAGGATGTGGATACCAACATGATGATTCTTTCCATGTCCGCCTGCATGGCGGGAGCGGTTTGCGGAGACCACTGTTCTCCCATATCCGATACCACCATTATGAGCTCTGCCGGAGCCCAAAGCGTTCATATCAACCATGTGCAAACCCAGTTACCCTACGCCCTTTTGGTGGCCGGGGTATCCTCGATTAGTTATGTTTTGGCAGGATTTTTAAAGACACCTTGGATTCCATTAGGGGTTGGCGTAGTGTTATTATTTGGTATTTTGCTATGGATTAAGACAAGTCAGAACAGAAGCAGAGTTAAAGCCTAAGAGGCAAAACAAAGCATGAGAAAAGACTTTCCTTTCTGAAGAAGTAGGGAAGGAAAGAGATAAAATTGCAAAAATAGCTTGCCCTGCCCTTCGGCAGGGTAAGCGTAACTCCTATACAAAAGGGAGCCGGACGAAAATGCATTCTCGTCCGGCTCTCTTTCGCATAGGAGTAGGTAGCTGTGAAAAACACAGCTACCTATTTTTGCTCTTCCAAATCCCTCTTCCCCGGCAAGAAGTGGTTTTCAAAACCACTTCTTGCATATTTTAAACTATATCCCTTAAAAAAATATTCTATTGACAATTTTATGATTTACAGTTATATTGCTTTCGAAAATTTAATTAAAATAATTTTTAGTAAAAAGGCGAAAGGAGTTCAGTATGGAATTCGAGAGATTAAAGGAAATCATTGTAGATACTTTGGCATGTGATGAGGATAAGGTTACTTTAGAGGCAGATATGCAGAAGGACTTAGAGGTGGATTCTCTTTCCTTAGTGGAGCTGCACATGGCTTTAGAGGATGAGCTGGGCGTTTCCATTCCTGATGGAGAAATCGGAAAGATGCATACCGTAAAAGATATTTTAGACTATGCAAATAACGCAAAGGCGTAAATTTATCAAGATAGAAAGACAGAAAACAGGCGTCCTTAGGGACGCTTTTCTCAAAGAAAAGAATTGTTTCTAAAGGAAAGGTCAAGAACCATAGGAGGAAATATGAAATCACCCATTCAAAGTCTGGTAGAGCTGGTGAAAGACAGGGACTTACGGCAAAAAGCCAATAAAGATACCATGAGCGGAGCTGCCCCATTAAAGGTGCCTGCAACCTTTATCAGCTGTAGAAAATGCGGAAGAAGAGCACTTCATTCCCGTTGGGAAGAAAATTACTATATTTGCCCTCATTGCGGTTCTTATAGTCCTATCGGAGCCTATTATCGCTTGAAAATGCTTTATGATCCGGGAACCTTCCAGGAGCTGGATCAGGATATGGCGGTAAAGGATCCTTTGGACTTCCCGGAGTATAGAGAGAAGGCGGAAAGCCAGGCGAAAAAAACCGGCCTGAAAGAGGCGGTGGTTTCTTCCAAGGGGAAAATTGGAGGAATTCCTGTGGTGGTATTGGTACTGGACAGTCGCTTCTTTATGGGTTCCATGTCTCAGGCCGTGGGAGAAAAGGTAACCAGAGGAATTGAAGTGGCGGATAAGGAGCAATGCCCCTTGATTATTTTCTCCGCTTCAGGAGGAGCCAGAATGCAGGAGGGAATCTACAGCCTTATGCAAATGGCAAAGACCTCTGCGGCAGTGGAGCTTTTCTCCGAGCACGGGGGACTTTTTATCAGCTATTTAACTCACCCCACCACAGGAGGAGTAACTGCAAGCTTTGCCACATTAGGAGATATTACCCTGGCAGAGCCGGGAGCGCTCATCGGTTTTGCCGGCCCCAGAGTTATTGAGCAGACCATTAACAGTAAGCTCCCCAAGGGCTTCCAGAAGAGTGAATATCTGGAAAGCCACGGCTTCGTAGACAAGATTGTGGAGAGAAAAGATATGAGAGAAACCTTGATTCAGCTTTTGAAATTACATCAGAAGGCTTAAGACAGTTTATGGACAAATTTTCCCTACTGCAGGAACGGGAAGCCTCAGTTTGGAAGAGGCCGGCTGAAAAAAGTTCAAAAGGGACAAAAGTAGGATGGAAATCCTTCATGCCGGAAAAACCAGGATTGAAAATGACATTGTCGGAATCGGGAATCAAGGAGGAATATAGATGATTAAGGAAGTATTGGAAAAAACAGACGCCTTAGAAGAGAAAATTCAGGCTCTTCTTGCGGAAGAAGAAAAAACCGAGGAAATCAAAGTTTTACAAGAGGAAAAGAAGAAGCTTTTAGACAGCTGTAAGGATTTGGAGCCGGGAGATCGGGTATTCTTGGCAAGACACCCTAGACGCCCCCATGTGGAGGACTTCGTTTCCGCCCTTTTTACAGACTTTTTCGAGCAAAAGGGAGACCATCTTTATGATGAGGACCGCTCTATATACGGAGGAATTGCCCGTTTTCACGGACGTCCGGTAACGGTATTAGGTCACAGAAAGGGAAGAACGGTGGAAGAAAATCTTTCCTGCAACTTCGGAATGACCTGTCCGGAGGGCTATCGTAAGGCAAAAAGAATCATGGAGCAGGCGGAGAAGTTTGACAGACCGATTATCACCTTCGTAGACACTCCGGGAGCTTATCCCGGTCTGGAGGCGGAGCAGCACGGACAGGGGGAGGCCATTGCGAAAAACCTTGCCTTTATGAGTTCACTCCATGTGCCGGTGATTGCGGTGGTTACGGGAGAAGGAAGCTCCGGCGGTGCTTTGGGAATCTGCGTAGCCAATAAGATTTTGATGCTGGAAAATGCCATTTACTCCGTTCTCAGTCCGGAGGGCTTTGCTACCATTTTATGGAAGGACAGCTCCCGTGCGGCTGAAGCGGCAAAGGTGATGAAGCTTACCGCAAAGGATTTAAAGGAAGCCAATGTGGCGGATGAGGTTGTGCCGGAGTCCTTGGGAGGCGCCCAGGATGACCCGGAAAGTCTTTACAAGGCATTGGATCAAGTCTTGGAGAAGACTTTAGCATACTACGATGGTATGAGTCGTCATGAAATCCGTAAGGACAGACTCTCTAAGTTCAGAAACATTTAGGAAAAGAGGAATGATGGAAGGACTAAAGATACTTGGCCTTGGATCGGCTATCCCAAGCAAGAGGGTACACAATGATGACCTGGCGAAGCTGGTGGATACCAGTGACGAATGGATTTTTCCCAGAACAGGCATTCATGAAAGACGTTTTTGTGAAAAGGATGAGAGTGCGGGAACATTAGCGGTTAAAGCGGCTAAGGAGGCTGTAGAAGATGCGGGACTAAAGGGAGAAGACATCGGGGTGATTGTGGTGGCTACCATGTCTCCGGATTTCTCTACCCCGAGCCTTGCAGCCATCGTGGCAAGGGAATTGGGCACGAAAGAAGATGTTCCCGTATTGGATTTGAATGCGGCCTGTAGCGGTTTTGTTTACGGGCTGGAGGTGGCCAGGGGGCTTTTACTTTCCACCAATAAGGACTATGCCCTGGTGGTAGGAACGGAACAGCTTTCCCGACTACTGAAAATAGAGGATAGAACCACCTCCGTCATTTTCGGAGACGGAGCAGGAGCTGCTGTGGTAAAAAGAGATGCCAAGACTCTCTACGCTTCCTACTTGGGCTCTAAGGGGGATTATTCCATTATGGCTCCCGGCATTTACACCGGAGCCTTTGACGGCTTCTATGAGGATGGCACGGAGAATCCGGAGAAACAGGGAGAGGGAGTCAGTGCCGGAAAGCATGAAAAGCTGGATCACCTGGTAATGGATGGAAAGGGCGTTTTCCTCTTTGCCATTGACATCGTTCCTCATTGCATTGAGAAGGTCTTGGAAAAGACCGGAGACAGCTTGGAAACCGTGCAGCATGTGGTTTGCCATCAGGCCAATTCCAGAATCATTCGAAATGTGGTACGACACATGAAGGCGGATCCTAAGAAGTTTTTTGAAAATATGGAGTATTTCGGAAATACCTCCGGAGCCTCCATCCCCATGGCTTTAAAGGATATGCAGGAAAAGGGCCTTTTACATTCCGGAGACAAGCTGGTTTTGGTGGGCTTCGGCTCGGGACTGACCTATGCCTCAGCAGAAATTCAGTACGAAAAAGCGTAGAGAAAGTAAAGGAAATTAAGGAGAGATTATGACCGGATTACAGGAGATGTTAGGAATTCGTTACCCCATTATTCAGGGAGGAATGGCCAATATTGCCACGGGAGCCTTTGCGGCGGCTTGTTCTGACGCGGGAGCCTTGGGCTTGATTGGCACAGGAGGCATTCGAGAGGCGGAGGGGCTTCGTAAGGAAATCCACATCCTTCGGGAAAGAACCGATAAGCCCTTTGGGGTGAATCTCATGTTGATGAATCCGGAAACCGATAAGATGGTGGAAATCTGCATTGAGGAAAAGGTGCCTGTGGTAACCACCGGAGCCGGAAATCCCGGCATTTACATGGAAGCCTTTAAGGCGGCGGGAATCAAGGTGATTCCTGTGGTGCCGGCTCCCATCTTGGCGAAAAGACTGGAAAAGCTGGGAGCGGATGCGGTGATTGCGGAGGGCTGTGAGTCCGGAGGCCATATCGGAGAAATGACCACTATGACCTTGGTGCCTCAGACGGTGGATGCGATTTCCATTCCGGTGATTGCAGCAGGCGGTGTTGCAGACAATCGGCAAATGCAGGCCGTGCTTACCTTAGGAGCCTGCGGTGCCCAGATTGGTACGGCTCTTTTGGCGGCGGAGGAATGTCCCATCCATGAAAATTATAAGGAGGCGGTATTGAAGGCCTCCGGCTCCGACACCATTGTCACCGGAAGAATTGCCGGTGTACCGGTGCGGGTACTGAAGAACCAAATGAGTAGAGAGTACTTAAGCCAGGAAAAGGCAGGGGCTGATAAGATGGAACTGGAAAAGTTTACTCTTGGCTCCCTTCGCAGGGCGGTTTTTGACGGAGATATCAAAACCGGTTCCCTCATGGCAGGACAGACCTGCGGACAGGTCACAAAGATTCGTCCGGTGGCGGAGATTTTGGCGGATATTTGCCGGGGAATTCCCGGGATTTCATAAGGAGGAAAGATGAAGACAGCATTTTTATATGCAGGACAGGGAAGTCAGGTTAAGGGAATGGGCAAGGACTTATATGAGGCCTTCCCCGCCTTTCGAAAGGCCTATGACGAGGCAGAGCTGGACTTTGATCTAAAGACGCTCTCCTTCGAGGATCCTGAAGGGAAAATCAATGAGACCCGATATACCCAGCCGGCTCTTGTGGCATTTGCCTGCGGTATGACTGCGGTTTTACGGGAAAACGGAATCAAGCCGGACTATGCGCTGGGCCTTTCCTTGGGAGAATACTCCGCACTGGAGGCGGCTTCCGTATTTTCCGCAAAAACAGCGGTGGAAATGGTAGCTTTCCGTGGTAAGAAAATGGAAGAGGCCTCCAAGGGAATCGAATCCTCCATGGCGGCAATCCTTGGGATGTCTGAGGAAGCTTTGGACAAGGTTTGTAAGGAAGTGGGAGGCGCTGTGAGCCTTTGTAACCTAAATTGCCCGGGGCAAATCGTTATCGGCGGAGAAAAGAAGGCTGTGGAAGAGGCCTCCGCCTTAGCGTTGGAAGCGGGGGCAAAGAAGGCGATTCCTTTAAAGGTTTCCGGCCCCTTCCATACCTCTTTTATGAAAAGTGCGGGAGAAGCACTGCGGGAGTATTTTAAAGATATTAGCTTCCAAGAGGGAACTTGCCCTGTGCTTCACAACTTCTTAGGAAGAGAAAGACAGGAAGGAGACCCAAGTGTTCCGGAGCTTTTGGTGGAACAGGTACAAAAGCCGGTGCGTATGGAAGAGGATCTTAGGAGACTTCTGGAGCTTGGGGTGAGAAACTTTGTAGAAATCGGTCCGGGAAAGACTATTTCCGGTTTCTTAAAGAAGACGGCCAAGGATATGGGCATCGAAGATTTTGAAGTGGCAAGCTTGGAAAATAAAGAAGAGCTGGAAGCATTTTTAGAGAGTAAAAAAGCTTAGATTCCGGCTTAGGAAAGCAAGGAAAAAAGGGATAAGCCTTTCAACAAGCGTAAAGAGGGAACAATAGAAAGGACTATCCTTTGAACGTACAAGGCGTAATGGATAGAAAGGAAGGAAGATGGCGGAAAGAGAGACTTGTCTGGTTACAGGTGCCAGCGGAGGCATCGGCAGTGCTATTGCCTTGAAAATGGCGGCGGAGGGAAGAAATGTGGTGCTTCACTACGCCGGAAATGAAGCGGCAGCCAGGGCTGTAGAGGAAGAAATTCATAAGGCTTATCCTTCCGTAGAAACCCTCCTTTGCCAGGGTGATATAAAAAAGGAAGAGGATGTGGAAAGAATTGTGGCGGAGGCCGTTGTCCGTTTTTCCGAAATTGAAGTTTTAGTGAACAATGCCGGCATCACAAGAGACAATCTTTTTCTAAAAATGTCTTCGGAAGACTTTGATGAAGTACTGGATGCAAACCTTCGGGGAGCCTTCTTATTTTCCAAAGCGGTAGGGAAGCTGATGATGAAAAAGCGTTACGGCAGGATTATTCAGATTTCCAGCATTGTGGGGGTTCACGGAAATGTGGGACAGAGCAATTATGCGGCTTCCAAGGCTGGACTTATCGGCATGTCCAAGTGTCTGGCCCAGGAGCTGGCAGGACGAAATGTAACGGTAAATGTAGTTTGTCCCGGCTTTATTGATACGAAAATGACTGCAGGACTGCCGGAGGCGGTAAAGGAAGAGATGCTACGGAATATTCCTATGAAAACCTTTGGTACCGGAGAAGATGTGGCAAATGCTGTGGCCTTTTTCGCGAAAAGAGAGTCCCGCTATATTACAGGAGAAACTTTACTGGTGGACGGCGGAATGGGCATGTAGAGCGAAAATATAGAATGAAGCTATATAAAGTTACGATATAGAAAGAAACTATAGAGTGGCAATGTAGAGCGACAATAGAGTTTGTAAAAACAGAGTGCAATCTTGATTGGAAATGGAGAATAAGAATACTATGGAGAGAAGACGCGTTGTAATTACCGGATTAGGAACAGTGAACCCCACCGGAAATTCCGTTGCTGAAAGCTGGCAGGGAATTCAGGAGGGAAAGGTGGGCATTGGCCCCATTACCGCCTTTCCGGCAGAGGACTTCAGCATTCATTTAGCCGGAGAAGTAAAGGATTTTCATCCGGAGACCGTTTTTGATAAAAGAGATTTAAAGCATATGTCCCGCTTTACCCAGTTTGCCATGTGGGCAGCAGAAGAGGCGGTACAGGACAGCGGTATTGTAGGAACGCTTCCTGAGGAAGAAATCGGTTGTATTGTTTCCAGCGGAATCGGCGGCCTGCAAACCATTGAAGCAGAGCATACTCGTGGTGCTTCCAAGGGCTTTGAGCGTGTAAATCCTTTCTTTATCCCTATGTCCATTTCCAATATGGCGGCAGCGGAAATTGCCATTCGCCATCATTTAAAGGGAATGTGCATTTGCCCGGTAACTGCCTGTGCAGGCGGCTCCAATGCCATCGGAGATGCCTTCCATAGAATCAGAGACGGTTACGAAACTGCTATGGTTTGCGGAGGAACCGAGGCCACCATTTCCGAACTGGGAATAGGCGGATTTTCCAGTATGAAGGCTCTTTCTCCTGCTTCCGAAGTCAGCAGAGGCTCCATCCCCTTCGATAAGGAGCGTTCCGGCTTCGTGATGGGAGAGGGGGCAGGCATTTTGGTGCTGGAGGAAAGAGAGCATGCTCTGAAGAGAGGGGCAAAGATTTACGGAGAAGTGCTGGGCTATGGTGCCAACTGTGATGCCTTCCATATTACCTCCCCTGCACCAAACGGAGAAGGGGGAGCGGATTGCATGAAGCTTGCGTTAAAAGATGCCAATCTTGCTCCTGAAAAGATTGATTACATCAATGCCCACGGCACCTCCACCAATTTAAATGATAAAGGTGAAACCGCCGCCATAAAGACGGTTTTTGGAGAGAGAGCCTATTCTATCCCCGTATCCTCCACCAAGTCCATGACCGGACACCTTTTGGGAGGGGCGGGAGCAGTAGAGGCCATCTTCTCCGTGCTGGCTTTGAAGGATAGCTTTGTACCTGCCACCATGAATTATCAGGTAAAGGATGAGGAGCTGGATCTGGACTATGTACCAAATCAGGGAAGAAAGCAGGAGCTCCACTACAGCCTTTCCAATTCTTTAGGATTTGGCGGTCATAATGCCACTCTGGTTTTCGGAAAAGCAGAGTAGTTTCCCTACAATACAGTAAGCCAATAGTAAGATGGAACTGCTAAAATAACTTAAAGTGGCTTTTCGGCTGTATAGCTTTAAATACGGGCAATCTGAGCCCGCCGGTACTTGCTGAAAGCGAGTGTAGCGAAGCTTGAAGCTTAGTACTGTTGCAGGGCGAAGTTAGCGGGAGCGTGCCCGAATTCAAAGCTATACAGCAGAAGAAAGCCAAGTTTCTTTTATCAGTTTCATCTTCAATATCTACTCCATCGGCGGGGAAACTGCCGGTGGAATTTTTTTAGAGGAGGTCAATATGCCTAAGTTAAACATTGAAGAAATCAAAGCCATTATTCCCCACCGTTATCCTTTTTTGCTGATTGACGAAATTCAAGACTACGAAGCGGGAGAATTTGCGGTGGCAAAGAAATGCGTTACCATCAACGAACCCTTTTTTCAGGGACATTTTCCTTCCTATCCGGTAATGCCGGGGGTTTTGATTGTGGAAGCTCTGGCCCAGACCGGAGCGGTTGCTCTTTTGGCTCTTCCGGAAAATAAAGGAAAAATTGCTCTCTTTGGAGGAATTAAAAATTGCAAGTTCAAGCAGCAGGTTCGTCCCGGGGACGTGTTGGAGCTTAGCTGCCGGGTGGTAAACCGTAAAGGGCCGGTTGGCATAGGAGAGGCGGAAGCCAAGGTGGATGGAAAGACCGTGGTGAAGGCGGAGCTGACTTTCGCAGTGCAGTAGGGCATTATACACTACTGAGGAAAAGAAGTTGTAAAAAGTGAATATGGTTTTCCCACAGTGCCGGCTGAAAGCGAGAGCGTGCCCGAAGAGGAAAGCTGTACCGCAGAAATGCGTAGCTTATTATCCTTTAACACTACCGGAGTTCAGAAGAGAACCATTAAAACCCCTTATATAAAATCATTTTATTAATAAGTTTTGAAATTTTATAGAAAAATTCCTTATACCCTATAGGCAAATGCAAGATTTTCTGTTAAAGTTTAACAAGTCACAGTCTACTTATTTCAAGAAGAGAGAATGCTATGTTTAGTGAATCGATTATTGAGTTGTACAACAAGTTTCGAATTTATTTTTACATGCAGGTGTTTGCGAAATTCGAAAAGAGAGAGGCCAGTCTGACCACTGTGGAAAGCTATAGCATTGAGTGCATTAAGGCTCTGGGAGAGCCTACGGTGCAGGAGTTTGCCATTATGATGGGAATTTCCGCTCCCAATGCAGCTTACAAGGTAAATGCCTTAGTACAGAAGGGCTATATCGAGAAAATTCAGGATGAAAATAATCGAAGAGAGTTCCACCTTCGTCCCACGAAGAAGTTTTGGGATTATTACAATGTTTCCTACAGTTATGTAAAGACTGTAGAAGCTCGTTGTAAGAAGCGTTTCAGCAAGGAGGATTTGGCAAAGTTTGAAGAGATGGTAAAGATTATTACCACAGAGCTTATGCCTGAGCTGGATACCAGGAAATTTACCAAAACAGGATTTGAAAACCACGTCAGCATCGGTGAAGTGGAAGAGTAAAAGTAACGGAAGAATCGAAAAAGTCCCCTTGGCCAGGAAGGCCTTGGGGATATTTTTTTGAAAAAATCCCGTATTTCTAGGAAAGGAATTGCCTTTTTTCTTGCGAGCAGGGTGAGCCTATGATAATATAAATCGGTATATGCCCGAGTGATGGGAGTAACCGGAAAACTTCGGAGAAAACAGGGATAAGGGCGAAATCTGGTGAAACATTTTTCCTTTTCCGGAGGAGAAAAGCGTTTCACCAAATTCGATTGTAAAGGAAGTAGAAGATGAACAAGAAATCAAATGCAGTGCTACGGCTTATAGGAATCCTCCTGCTGACCATAGCTTTTTGCGTTTTGGGATACCTGAACGCAAAAAACATTAAGCTGGGCTTGGACCTGAACGGTGGTGTGTCCATCACCTACCAAACCGTGGAAGAGAATCCTACCGCCGAGCAGATGAGTGACACGGTGTATAAGCTTCAAATGAAGGCTCAGAGCTATTCCACAGAGGCGCAGGTATATCAGGAAGGAAAGAATCGTATCAATATTGATATTCCCGGAGCTACCGATGCCAATGAAATTTTGGCAGAGCTTGGAGAGCCGGGTACCCTGCAGTTTGCGGATGAGGATGGCAATGTTCTTCTTACCGGTGACGATGTAAAAACAGCTACTGCGGGAATGACCAACCAGAACAACAATCGTGAATATGTGATTGAGTTGCATTTCACAGAGGCAGGTGCGACAAAATTTGCGGAAGCCACCAAGAACAATGTGGGAAAGCGTATCTTCATTATCTATAACAATGAAGTCATTTCTTCTCCAAATGTTAAAGAAGCGATTACCGGCGGACAGGCCAGCATCAGTCCCATCGAAAGCTATGAGCAGGCGCAGAAGATTGCTTCTACCATTCGTATCGGTGCTTTGCCGGTTAGCCTGACAGAGCTTCGTTCCAATGTAATCGGTGCTACCTTGGGTGCGGAAGCGATTTCCACCTCTTTGAAGGCTGCGGCTATCGGTATTGCATTGGTTATGCTTTTCATGCTTTGTGTTTATCGTATCCCCGGTCTTGCGGCATCTTTGGCTCTTTTCATGTATGTGGGGCTGGAAATGGTGCTGATGCAGGCCTTTGAAGTTACCCTGACTTTGCCGGGTATTGCCGGAATTATTCTATCCATCGGTATGGCGGTGGATGCAAACGTTATTATCTTCACTAGAATTAAAGAAGAAATTGGTGCCGGAAATTCTGTGGATAAGGCAATTAAGTCAGGATTTGAAAAGGCCTTGTCTGCAATTTTGGACGGTAACATCACTACTTTGATTGCGGCGGCAGTGCTGTATGTCCGTGGTTCAGGAACCGTAAAGGGCTTTGCAACCACCTTGGCCATCGGTATTATCATTTCTCTGATTACTGCACTTTTTGTAACCAGAGGATTATTAACTGCTTTTTTCGCTTTGGGAGCGACAAACCCCAAGCTCTACGGTATTAAGAAGGAAACCAAGGTAATCAACTTTATCGGTTTCAGAAGAATTGCTTACAGCATTTCTTCCTTAGTAATTATTGTGGGATTCATTTTCCTGGCAATGAATAAGAAAAATACCGGAGATATCTTTAACTATGACCTGGACTTTAAGGGAGGTTCCTCCACTACCATTACCTTCGATAAGGATATGTCCATGAAGGAGATAGATAGTGAGGTGATTCCTCTGTTTACCGCGGCTACCGGGGGAAATGCTTCCACCCAGGCTGCTAAGGTTGCGGGAACCAATGAGGTTATCATTAAGACCAGAACCATGACCACCGAGGAAAGAACTAAGCTGTATGATAGTCTTCAGGAGAAGTTCTCCATTTCCGAGGATAAGATTGTTACCGAGAACATTTCCGGTGCGGTTTCCACAGAAATGAAGAAGGATGCGGTTTGGGCTTTGCTGATTGCTATCTTCTGTATGTTGATTTATATCTGGATTCGATTCAGAGACATTAAGTTTGCCTCCGCTTCCGTAATGGCCTTGGCTCATGACGTATTGATTACCGTTACTTTTTATGCGGTACTTCGCTGGGCGGTGGGCTCAAACTTTATTGCTTGTATCCTTACCATCGTAGGATATTCCATTAACGCTACCATCGTTATCTTTGACCGTATCCGTGAGAATTTACACAACGGTACCAAGAAGAAGGGATTGGAATATGTGGTAAATGAGGCGATTTCCAGTACGGTAACCCGTTCAATCAACACCTCACTGACTACCTTTATTTCCGTATTTGTGCTTTACATCTTCGGAGTAAGCTCCATTAGAGATTTCACTCTGCCCTTGATGGTGGGTATTGTGGCAGGTGCATGGTCTTCCGTATGTATCGCAGGACCGCTTTGGTTTGATTTTGTGATTCTTTCCAAGAGAAAGAAGGAACAGCTTAGCAAGAAATAGTAAAGGAAAAGGGGTGACTATGGCAGCTGCCAAAATGAAATATGAAATCAAAGGGCAGTGCGGAAGAGCCAAGTCTGCCCATGTGGAAACCGTCCATGGTGTGATAGAAACCCCGGTCTTTATGAATGTGGGTACTGTGGCAGCCATCAAGGGTGGGGTATCCACGGATGATCTTCGTCTGGTGCATACACAGGTGGAGTTGTCCAATACCTATCATCTCCATGTGCGAACCGGAGACAAGGTTATCCGGGAGCTGGGTGGCTTACACAGGATGATGAATTGGGACAAGCCCATCCTTACCGATTCCGGCGGTTTTCAGGTTTACAGTCTAGCGAAGACCGGAAGAAAAATTCGGGAAGAAGGGGTGGAATTCCGCTCCCATATTGATGGAAGAAGGATTTTCATGGGACCGGAGGAATCCATGCAGATTCAGTCTAACTTGGGCTCTACCATTGCCATGGCCTTTGACGAGTGTCCGCCGGCCTTGGCGGAACGGGATTATATTCTTCCTTCCGTGGAGAGAACCACCCGTTGGCTTCTTCGTTGTCAGGCGGAGATGGATCGTTTGAACAGCCTGGAAGATACCCTGAATCCTAAGCAGATTCTCTTTGGAATCAATCAGGGAGGGGTTTTGGAAGATATTCGCGTCGACCATGCCAAGCGTATTACGGAGCTGGATTTGGAAGGCTATGCAGTTGGCGGTCTGGCCGTGGGAGAAAGCCATGAGGATATGTACCGGATTTTGGATGCGGTGGTTCCTCATTTGCCCCGGCATAAGCCTACTTACCTTATGGGGGTAGGAACTCCGGAAAATATGATTCAGGCTGTGGATCGGGGAATTGACTTTTTCGATTGTGTATTCCCCAGCAGAAACGGAAGACATGGTCATGTGTATCATGCCACCGGAAAGCTGAATCTTTGGAACCTGGCTTATGAAAAGGATATGCGCCCCATTGAAGAGGGCTGTGATTGCCCGGCTTGCAAAGGGATTCGAAAAGAGGACGGAACGTATACCGGCGGTTTTTCCAGAGCGTATATCCGTCATCTTTTAAAGGCGAAGGAAATGCTGGGAATGCGGCTTTGCGTTTTACATAATCTTTCCTATTACAATCGCCTGATGGTGGAAATGCGTAACGCCATTCGGGAAAATCGTTGGGAAAGCTGGAAGACGGAAGCCTTATATAAACTAAAAATACAAAACTCCTAAGGGAGAAGATTTGACAGAAGAAAAGGAGATACATTATGGCAGGATTGGGAGCAGTAGGTTGGATTATTTATGCGGTAGTGATTATTGCCATGTTCTATTTTTTGGGTGTTCGTCCTCAGCAGCAGGAAAAGAAAAAACTGCAGGATTTGATGAGCTCCCTTGCTGTGGGAGATACGGTTCTTACCAGTTCGGGATTTTACGGTGTCATCATTGACCTTACCGAGGATACGGTAATCGTAGAGTTCGGCGGAAACAAGAACTGTCGTATTCCGATGCAGAAGACAGCCATCGTTCAGATTGAGAAGGCTTCTAACTAAGGCTTTGATCGAGAGTAGAGCAGATTTTGTTTTAAGCTTTCAAAATACTTATTCTCCTGTTTGGGAAGAATAAGATGTTTTACAAAAATAGAAAGAAGGAAAATGATGAGGAAGACCCTGGTTTTACTTTTTGGGGGACAGTCTACAGAACATGAGGTTTCTTGTCGCTCTGTACTCACGATTAAGAGGGCGGTAAATCAAGAAAAGTACAAGGTGCTTTGTATCGGTATTACGAAATCCGGGGAATGGATTCCGGTGGAGAAAGAAGAAGCCATTGAAGACGGAAGCTGGAAGGAAAGTGCAGAGAGAGCCATGATTCTTCCGGACGCAAAGCTTTCTTCCGTGCTTTTTCTGGGGAAAAACGGAGAAAGTCATTTGGAAAAAATTGATGTAGTCTTTCCGGTGCTTCATGGCAAGGATGGAGAAGACGGAACCATTCAAGGACTTTTGGAGATTGCCAGAATTCCCTATGTGGGCTGCGGGGTACTTTCCTCTGCGATTTCTATGGATAAGGTTTATACTAAGATGGCGGTGGAAAAGCCTTTGGCAAAGATTGGCGTTCGACAGGCTAAGTATATCTCCTTTGTGCGAAGCCAGTGGGAAAATCAGGAGAAGATTATTTCCAAGGTGGAAGCTGCTCTTTCCTATCCGGTGTTTGTAAAGCCTTCCAATGCAGGCTCTTCCTGCGGCGTAAGTAAGGCAAAGGATAGAGAGGCCTTAAAGATGGCGGTGGAAAATGCCCTTTCGGTGGATAGAAGAGTCTTGGTGGAAGAAAGCATTACAGGAAGAGAACTGGAATGTGCAGTATTCTCCGGAAAAGAAGGGCAGGTAGAAAGCTCCTCTGTGGGAGAAATTCTTGCGGCAGCAGAGTTCTATGATTATGACGCCAAATATAATAATCCGGATTCCAAGACGGAACTCCATCCGGATATCTTCGGGGAGATTGAAGAGAAAATCAGAAAGGCGGCTGAGACGGTCTTCTTAGCGGTGGACGGCTTCTCTCTCTCCAGAGTGGATTTCTTCTTGTCCGGGGAAGAGGTGATTTTTAATGAAATCAATACTATGCCGGGCTTCACTTCTATTTCCATGTATCCCATGCTTTTTAAGAAAAAGGGATATTCCATAGAAGAGCTGGTAGAGAAACTTCTAGAGAGTGCTTTTCATAGACCTTAAGAATTTCATAAATAATTATTTCCGTGGACTTTAAACTTTTTTGCAAGATTGTGCTATACTAAGTACACAATCAATTTGATTTTAAATGTTTGATTTCCATTCTCCTAGGGGCTCTGTTATGCACGCAGGGTCCCTATTATATTGTCTTTATTGTCGTAAAGAAAAGTTATGGAAAAGAAAAGTTATGGAAAAAGAAAGCTGTGACTGAGGTAAGAGATTAAGATGAAGGTCAAAATGACTATGCATACCAGGCAAAAATATGACGGGGACCTGGACAGCTTCGTACTGGAGCATTCCGGTGTACTGATGCAAAGAGGAGAGCAGTTTCTTCTCAGCTATTTTCAAGAGGGAGTACACCATGGCATGAAGTTATATCCGACGGAAGGTCGTCTGGAAATTATACGAAACTGGAAGGAAGAGGAGAAACTTCTCTATGAAGGAGGCGTCCGTTGGAAAGTGGACTATGAAACGGAGGTAGGCGTTCTGCCCTTGGAGTTTGATACGGCAGAGGTGGATTTTCGAAATGTCGACTTCTCTCGGGGACAAGGAGAAATTCGTCTCTATTACACACTCTTTCAGTTTGGGCAAAAGGTGGCGGAGACAGAACTCTCCATTGCAATTTCGCCCTATTCGGAGTAAAATGTAAACGTTTCTTTGCAAAAATAAGCACAATAATTTGTAGACTTGGAAATGAGGTGTTCATGGTACTGGCAATTGCTCCACAAAGCATTATTTCGATTTTGTTGGTAATTTTGATTTTGCTTTTCATCGTATTAATAGCTTTATATTTTATGGGAAGACGTTTGCAGGAAAAGCAGGCTGCACAGCAACCCATGATTGAAGCCAATACCATGGAAGTTTCCATGTTGATTATTGATAAGAAGAAGCTGAGTGTGAAGGCGGCTGTTGCGGCAGGCTTGCCGGAGCAGGTGGAGAAGGAGCTTCCCTTCTATCTTCGCTTTTCAAAGCTTCCCATTGTTAAGGCAAAGGTGGGACCGAAGGTATTAGCTCTTATGGCGGATCCCAATGTTTATGAGGTACTTCCTGTAAAGAAGGAAGTAAAGTGTGCGGTATCCGGAATCTATATTCGCTCTATCAAGTCTGTACGAGGCGGAGTGGTACCTGAGGCACCAAAGAAGAAAGGATTTTTCGCCAACTTAAGAAAGAAGGCGGAAGACGCAGTGAAGAAGCAACAAGCAAAGAAGTAATATTGAAAGATATTTGAACTGAAAACCAAAGCATAAAGAATACCACTCATGGGTTTTATGAAAGAAGATAATTTGAGTGTTTTTTCGGGGGAGTATTTTGGAATAGAGGCAATCTGAGCCCGCCGGTACTTGCTGACAGCGAGGAAACGAAGCTGGAAGCTTAGTACCGCTGCGAGGCGAAGTTAGCGGGAGCGTGCCACGATTCCAAAATCTCCAACAGAAAAAACGATAAATACTCTAGCTTTTTTCATAAAGCCTTTTCTGTTTTCTTTCTAAATTCCAAGGCCTTCTTCTCAAATTTCCAAGGCCTTCTTCTCAAATCTCCTTGACAGAAAAAGGTAAAGAATGGTAGTATGAAGTTTGCTTATTTGGCCGGTAGGGGGATAACTCTGCCTATTTTTCGTCCAAAGGAAGAAAAATGTCAAAGAAAAGTGAACGTATCGTCAACTAATCCATAAATTAAAGGAGTTTCCCGAGTTGTTTTAAGCAGATTATAATACTAAAGGCAAATTGGGACAAGTTTTTTGTGGATTCTTAGCAAAGAGATGAGATATATCTCGGATATTAGGGGTGAACGGTCGATGAAAAAAAGCAAAATGCATCCGGTGCAAACCGGAAAGAATCTCAGAATGACTTTCTCTCGGAGCAAAGAAGTTCTGGAAATGCCAAACCTCATTGAAATCCAAAAGGATTCTTATGAATGGTTTTTGCATGAAGGCTTGAGGGAGGCCTTTGATGATATCTCTCCCATCCAGGACTTTGCAGGACATCTTAGCTTGGAGTTTGTGAACTTCAAACTGGCTAAGGAAGAGGCAAAGTACAGCATAGAAGAGTGTAAGGAAAGAGATGCAACCTATGCAGCTCCCCTTAAGGTTAAAGTTCGCCTCTTTAATAAGGATAAGGAAGAAATCAATGAACATGAAATCTTCATGGGTGACCTTCCTTTAATGACAGAGAACGGCTCCTTCGTCATCAACGGTGCGGAAAGAGTTATCGTTTCTCAGTTGGTGCGTTCTCCGGGAATTTATTATGGGGTAGACCATGATAAGGTAGGTAAGGAGCTTTACAGCAGTACCGTAATTCCAAATCGTGGTGCCTGGATTGAGTACGAAACAGACTCCAATGACGTATTCTTCGTTCGTGTAGACAGAACCAGAAAGGTACCGGTTACTGTCTTTATTCGTGCGCTTGGGGTAGGTTCCAACAAGGATATTCTTGATTTATTCGGAGAAGATCCAAAGCTCTTAGCTTCTATCGACAAAGATCCTTCTGAAAATTACCAGGAAGGTCTCTTAGAGTTATACAAAAAAATTCGACCGGGAGAACCGCTTTCCGTTGACTCCGCCCAATCCCTATTGAACTCCATGTTTTTTGACCCAAGACGCTATGATTTAGCCAAGGTGGGACGATACAAGTTCAACAAGAAATTACATTTTAAGAACAGAATCAAGGGCCATGTATTGGCTGAGGCTGTTTATGCACCGGAGACCGGAGAACAGCTGGCTGAGGCAGGTGCAACCGTTAGCCAGGAATTGGCGGAGCAGATTCAGAATGCCGCTGTTCCCTTTGTTTGGATTGACGGACCTACAAGAACCGAGAAGGTGCTTTCTTCCATGCAGGTGGATATTAAGGAGTGGATTCCCGCTTCCATCAATCCTGAGGAGTGCGGCATCAATGAATTAGTATTCTATCCTGCCTTAAAGGAGCTTTTAGCTTCCGTGGAAGGACAGGGAGAGGACGCACTGAGAGATGGGATTCGTAAGAACATCCACAGCCTGATTCCAAAGCATATTACTAAGGAAGATATTTTTGCTTCCATTAACTATTTACTGAATCTGGATGAAGAAATCGGCACAGTGGACGATATTGACCATCTGGGAAATCGTCGTATTCGTGCCGTTGGAGAGCTTTTACAGAACCAGTATCGTATCGGATTGTCCCGTATGGAGAGAGTGGTAAGGGAGAGAATGTCCACCCAGGACATTGATGAAATTACTCCTCAGTCCTTAATCAATATTAAGCCCGTAACGGCAGCGGTAAAGGAATTCTTCGGTTCCTCCCAGCTGTCTCAGTTCATGGACCAGAACAACCCGCTTTCCGAGCTTACCCATAAGAGAAGACTTTCCGCATTGGGACCCGGCGGTCTTTCCAGAGATCGTGCAGGTTTCGAGGTGCGAGACGTACACTATACCCACTACGGAAGAATGTGTCCTATCGAGACCCCTGAAGGACCGAACATCGGTTTGATTAACTCCTTGGCTTCTTATGCAAGAATCAATGAGTACGGTTTTATCGAGGCGCCTTACTTAGTGGTAGATAAGACCGATCCGGCCAATCCGGTGGTTACCAATCAGGCGGTATATCTTGCCGCAGACGAGGAAGACCAGTTCGTGGTTGCTCAGGCGAATGAGCCTCTGGATGAGGAAGGACATTTTAAGCATGATAACGTTTCCGGTAGATATCGGGATCAGACTTCTGCTTTTCCCAAGACCAGTATTGATTTAATGGACGTATCCCCGAAGATGGTCTTCTCGGTAGCGACTTCCATGATTCCTTTCCTGCAAAACGATGACGCGAACCGTGCCCTGATGGGATCCAACATGCAGCGTCAGGCAGTGCCGCTTTTGATTACCGAATCCGCAGTGGTGGATACCGGTATGTCCAGTAAGGCGGCGGTAGACTCCGGAGCCTGCGTAGTGGCGAAGAACAGTGGAGAGGTTACTCTTTCTTCCTCTGCAAGAATCTTGATTAAGAGAGATAAGGACGGAGGAATTGACGAGTATAAGCTGATGAAGTTTATGCGTAGTAACCCCAGTAACTGTTATAACCAAAAGCCCATTGTCAATACCCATGACAGGGTAGAGGCAGGGGATGTTATTGCAGACGGTCCTTCTACAAAGGACGGCGAGATTGCCTTAGGAAAGAACCCCTTAATCGGATTTATGACTTGGGAAGGTTACAACTACGAGGACGCGGTTTTACTTTCCGAGCGTTTGGTACAAAACGATGTTTACACCTCCGTTCATATTGAAGAATATGAGTGTGAGGCCAGAGATACAAAGTTAGGACCTGAAGAAATTACCTCCGACGTTCCCGGTGTAGGTGATGATGCCTTAAAGAATCTGGACGAAAGAGGAATTATCCGTATCGGTGCGGAGGTTCGTGCCGGAGATATTCTTGTAGGTCGTGTAACGCCAAAGGGAGAGACAGAGCTTACCGCCGAGGAGCGTTTGCTTCGTGCCATCTTCGGTGAGAAGGCAAGAGAAGTAAGAGATACCTCCTTAAAGGTACCTCACGGTGCTTACGGAACCGTTATTAACACCATGGTTTATACCAGAGAGAATTCCGACGAGTTGGCTCCGGGAGTTTCCCAGTCCGTTCGTATCTATATCGCCCAGAAGAGAAAAATCGGTGTGGGAGATAAGATGGCGGGACGTCATGGAAACAAGGGTGTAGTTTCCCGGGTGCTTCCTGTAGAGGATATGCCATACCTTCCAAACGGTCGTCCCTTGGATATCGTATTGAATCCTTTGGGTGTGCCTTCCCGTATGAATATCGGACAGGTCTTGGAGTTACATCTTTCCTTAGCGGCAAAGGCCCTGGGCATTGATGTTTCTACCCCGATCTTTGACGGTGCAACCGAGGTGGATATTCAGCAGACCCTTTTACTGGCAAATGATTATGTAAATCTTTCTTGGGAAGAATTTTCCGAGAAGCATAAGGAAGAATTGGATCCGGAAGTATATGCTTACTTGGGCGAGCATCTTGACCACCGTAAGGAATGGCAGGGTGTGCCTATCGGCATTGACGGAAAGGTACAGCTGAGAGACGGAAGAACCGGAGAGAAATTTGACAGTCCTACTTCCATCGGCTTCATGCATTATTTGAAACTTCACCACCTGGTAGACGATAAGATTCATGCCCGTTCTACCGGTCCGTACTCCATGGTTACTCAGCAACCTCTGGGAGGTAAAGCCCAGTTCGGTGGACAGCGTTTCGGAGAGATGGAGGTTTGGGCTTTGGAGGCCTACGGTGCAGCGTATACCCTGCAGGAGATTCTGACCATGAAGTCCGACGATGTGGCAGGTCGTGTAAAGACCTACGAAGCAATCATCAAGGGACAAAACATTCCGGCGCCGGGAGTACCCGAGTCCTTTAAGGTTCTTTTAAAGGAAATGCAGGCTCTGTGTCTGGACATGAGAGTGCTGGATGAGAATCAGCAGGTGGTAGAGATTACAGAAGATCTTTACGATGCAAATCAGGATATGCACAGACTCTTATCCGGCGGTGACTATCGTCAGGATAAGCAGGAAAACTTCGGAGCCTACGGCTATACTAAGCAGGAATTCCAGGATGGAGAGCTGGTGGATGCCGAGGAAAATGAAGAGAGCGCAGAAGAGGATGACTCTATAGAAGAGCTGGATCAGGATGATTTTTATTCCTTAGCTTCCGACTTCGGTGATGATGGTGATAACGAGTAGAGGAGGAAAAATGGCAAACTTTCAAAGTGGAAATGAGCCGGTACAATTTGATTCCATAAAAATTGGTTTGGCTTCCCCGGAAAAAATTCTGGACTGGTCCTATGGAGAAGTAAAGAAGCCGGAAACCATTAACTATAGAACCCTGAAGCCGGAGAAGGACGGATTATTCTGCGAAAGAATTTTCGGACCGGTAAAGGACTGGGAATGTCACTGTGGAAAATATAAGAAGATTCGCTACAAGGGTGTGATTTGTGATCGTTGCGGTGTAGAGGTTACCAAGTCTTCTGTACGTAGAGAGCGGATGGGGCATATCGCCTTAGCGGCTCCCGTATCCCACATTTGGTACTTCAAAGGAATTCCTTCCCGTATGGGACTTATTTTGGATATCAGTCCCAGAATTCTGGAAAGAGTTCTGTATTTTGCCTCCTACGTGGTTCTGGATCCCATGGAAACGGGGTTAAACTATAAGGATGTGCTTTCCGAGAAGGAATATAGAGATGCTGTAGAGCAGTACGGTTACGGCAACTTCAGAGTAGGAATGGGTGCGGAAGCGGTATATGAGCTGCTTTCCAACATTGATCTGGAGAAGGAGTATACGGACCTTCGTGGAGAGCTGGACAGCTCCTCCGGACAGAAGAGAGCCCGTATCGTAAAGCGTTTGGAAGTGGTGGAAGCCTTCCGTTCCTCCGGAAATAAGCCGGAGTGGATGATTCTATCCAACCTTCCCGTAATTCCTCCCGATTTACGTCCTATGGTACAGCTGGATGGCGGACGTTTTGCTACCTCCGACTTAAATGACCTGTATCGTAGAATTATCAATAGAAATAACCGTCTGGCAAGACTCTTGGAGCTTGGAGCACCGGAAATTATCGTGCGAAACGAGAAGAGAATGTTACAGGAGGCGGTGGATGCCCTTATCGACAATGGTAGAAGAGGACGTCCTGTAACCGGTCCAGGAAACCGTGCTTTAAAGTCCCTTTCCGATATGTTAAAGGGTAAGCAGGGACGTTTCCGTCAGAACCTTTTAGGAAAGCGTGTGGATTACTCCGGACGTTCCGTAATCGTAGTAGGACCGGAATTAAAGATTTATCAATGCGGTGTGCCTAAGGAGATGGCTATCGAGCTCTTTAAGCCCTTCGTTATGAAGGAGCTGGTAAAGAGCAACAAGTCTCATAACATTAAGAATGCCAAGAAGATGGTGGAAAGACTGGATCCATTGGTTTGGGATATCTTGGAGGATGTTATTAAAGAGCACCCGGTTATGCTAAACCGTGCCCCTACCCTGCACCGTTTGGGAATTCAGGCCTTCGAGCCGATTCTGGTAGAGGGTAAGGCGATTAAGCTTCACCCGCTGGTATGTGCGGCCTTCAATGCGGACTTCGATGGAGACCAGATGGCGATCCACCTTCCTTTAACACAGGAAGCACAGGCAGAGTGCCGTTTTATGTTGCTTTCTCCCAACAACCTCCTGAAGCCTTCTGACGGTGGTGTGGTTGCGGTACCTTCTCAGGATATGGTACTGGGTGTGTATTATTTAACCCAGGAAAGAGAAGGAGACAAGGGAGAGGGAATGCTCTTCAAGTCTATTAATGAAGCTATTTTGGCTTATGAGAACCACTATGTAACCCTTCATGCGAAGATCCGTTGTAAGGTGAAGAAGGAATTCTTACAGGAAGACGGTAGCAAGAAGGAAGAAGAAGGTATTATTGAGACCACTGTAGGAAGACTTCTCTTCAATGAGATTATTCCCCAGGATTTAGGATTTATTGACCGTTCTTTACCGGAGAATCGTTTCCTTCCGGAAATCAATTTCCTGGTAAAGAAGAAGAACCTAAAGCAGATTCTGGAAAAGGTAATGGATGTGCATGGGGCTATGCAGACCGCTTTAACCTTGGATGATATTAAGTCCATCGGTTATAAGTTCTCTACAAGAGCGGCAATGACCGTATCCATCCACGATATGACCGTTCCGGAGACTAAGGAAACTCTCTTGGAAGATGCCCAGAAGACTGTGGATAGAATTGCCAAGAACTTCCGCAGAGGTTTGATTACCGAAGAAGAGCGTTACAAGGAAGTTATCGAGACCTGGAAGAACACCGATGAACAGCTTACTCACGACCTCTTAACAGGACTGGATAACTACAACAACATCTTCATGATGGCTGACTCCGGAGCCCGTGGATCCGATAAGCAGATTAAGCAGCTTGCCGGAATGCGTGGACTCATGGCGGATACAACCGGTAAGACTATCGAACTTCCCATTAAGTCAAACTTCCGTGAAGGTCTGGATGTATTGGAGTACTTTATCTCCGCTCACGGAGCACGTAAGGGACTTTCCGATACCGCTCTTCGAACAGCGGACTCCGGATACTTGACAAGACGTTTGGTAGACGTATCTCAGGATTTGATTATCCGTGATCTGGATTGCTCCGAGGGAAGAGAAACTATTCCTTCCTTGGAAATTACAGAGCTTTCCGACGGACAGGAAAAGATTGAGTCCTTGCAGGAGAGAATTACCGGCCGTTATGTGGCGGAGGATATCATTGATCCGGAAACCGGAAATATGGTCATTAAGGCGAACCACATGGTAACCCCGAAGAGAGCACCACAGGTTATGGATGCTTTAAACAAGATGGGCAGAAAGTCCATTCGTATTCGTACCGTTCTGACCTGCCGTTCCAAGTCCGGTATCTGTGCAAAGTGTTACGGAGCAAACTTGGCAACAGGAAAGCCGGTTGAGGTGGGAGAGGCAGTAGGAACCATCGCTGCACAGTCCATCGGAGAACCGGGAACACAGCTGACCATGAGAACCTTCCATACCGGAGGTGTGGCAGGTGGAGATATCACACAAGGTCTTCCCCGTGTAGAGGAGTTGTTCGAGGCCAGAAAGCCTAAGGGACTTGCCATTCTTACGGAGATTCCCGGTGTTGTAGAAATTCGTGACACCAAGAAGAAGAGAGAGGTTATCGTAACCGACAACGAAAAGGCTCAGTCCAAGACTTACCTGATTCCTTACGGATCTCGTTTAAAGGTTACAGATGGACAGGTTCTGGAAGCCGGAGATGTATTAACCGAAGGTTCCATCAATCCTCATGATCTTCTTAAGATTAAGGGCGTTAAGGCTGTACAGGAATACATGATTTCCGAAGTGCAGAGAGTATACCGTTTACAGGGTGTAGAAATCAACGATAAGCATATCGAGATGATTGTGCACCAGATGATGAAGAAAGAGCGTGTCAATGAAGCAGGAGATTCCCGCTTTATCCCGGGAACCACTGTAGATCGTTTAGACTTCGAAGATGAAAATGAGAGACTCATTGCAGAAGGAAAGGTACCTGCAGAAGGAAAGAGAACCATGTTGGGAATTACCAAGGCTTCCTTGGCTACCGATTCCTTCATGTCTGCAGCATCCTTCCAGGAGACCACCAAGGTTCTTACTGAAGCGGCTATCAACGGTAAGATTGACCACCTTATCGGTTTGAAGGAAAACGTTATTATTGGTAAGCTGATTCCGGCAGGTACAGGAATGCGTCGATATAGAAACGTTAAACTTTCTACAGATAAGGAAGAAGTGGTAGATACTTCCGACGTGCTTAGCAACGAGGTAAATGAACCTTTAAGCACAGAAGAGATTTTTGATGCGGATCCCAAGGGATTATCCGGATTATCCGCAGCCCTAAGAGCAATTAAAGAGGGCGAAAACGAGTTATAATATTAGCTTTAAAAGAGGCTATATAAAATCAAAATAGTTTTTTTACGCAATATAGGTCTGAAGCCGGGGCACGCTCCCGCTAGCTTCGCCTGGACTGAGCAGTGGTTTTGATACCCACTGCTCACTTTGCTTCGCAAAGCAAATTCCTTCGGAAGTTGGTCTGATACAGGACGACTTTTCTGATGAAAAGTCTGTCCTTGCGGATACTAAGCGAAAAACTGCGTTTCTCTTGTTTTTCGCAAGTACCGTCGGGCTCAGACTACCCCATTTTCAGACCTATATTGCTAAAAATTTTCTTTTTAATTTTGATTTATATAACCTCTTTTTTTTTGAAAATTTGAAGCACTTTCATACAGCATAGGTCTGAAAGGCTAAGAAATATTTTCAATAAAAATAAGAGAATATGTGACCAATTCCTTCCTTTTACCGTTTATAAGGTAGAGAGAAGAATATTGCAGTACTTTCTGGTCCACGAGATACCGCATATTACGCCGGTAATACTCGTTAAGAAGGAAAAGACTGACCTGCAACATCAGGGCATAAGCCAAGGAGGAAATTATGAAAAAAAGGAAGGAAAAGAGAAAAATATCTGTTTTGGCAATAGGATATTGTGCCGCCATTTTATCCGCAGGAGTATTGACAGCTTGTAGCGGAGCAAGAAAAGACACAAGCTATAGCGAGGATAACTCTATTAAGAGTGCGGCATATGGGGATGCAGAGGCTGAAAGATCTGATGAAGCAGCTTTTGCAGGAGCACAGGTGGCAAAATCCAATGCCGGAAAGGATTCTGTAGTTACTAAGGAAAATGAAGTTCCCGGAGCCTCTCAGGGAGAAGCCGCTGAGGAGACCGTTCCGGAAGTAAGCAATCCTGATTCCAATACGCCTGATTCCAATACTCCCGATGTTTCGGAGGACCCCAATGTTCAGATTTCGGAAAAAAAGATTCGTACCGTGAATATGGAAATCGATACAAAGGATATTCCGGAAAAAGCAAAGGCGCTTCGAGAAAAAGTGAAAGCAATGTCCGGCTATGTGGAATCAGAGGATTTTCAGGATGACGACAGCTATAGCGACTTTAGAAAAATGTATTTTACCATTCGTATTCCAAAGGATAAGATGGATGAATTCCTTACTTTCGTGGAAGGAGAGGGACAAATTAAGTCTCGTAACGAGAATCTGGAAGATGTTCGTTTACAGTATCATGATGCCCAGGCTCATAAGAATTCTTTAGAAAAGGAGCAGGAGAGGGTTCTGGCTTTAATGGACAAGGCGGAAAATCTGGATCAGCTTCTGATTTTGGAAAATCGTTTAACTGAGATACGCTATCAGTTGGAGAATTACGGAAGCCAAATTCTGGAATATGACAACAGGATTAACTTTGCCACCTTAAACCTGACTTTGACGGAAAAGTCAAAGCCGGAGGCAAGAGAGCAGAAGGAGGAAGGCTTTAAGGATAGATTGAAGACGGGATTTAAAGAAAATCTCTACGGTATCAAATGGTTCTTTGAAGCTCTTCTTTTCCTGATCCTTGTGTACAGTCCTCAGATTATAGGAATTGCAGCTATCGCCTTGCTTTTGATTTTTCTCCATAAAAGAGAGCAGAAAGCCAGGGCAATGAGGGCAAAAGCAATGGAGCAGGAATCGTTAAAAGAGCAGGATAAGAACATAAAGTAGCATATAGAGCGAAATATACAGTAGAACATAAAACAAAAGTCCCCGGAGAATTTTCCGGGGACTTTTTTATGATCATTCTGGTTTGCTTACGGCAAGATTTTTTAATAAACCGTTTTGTAACTGGAAGATTGCATTGGAATCGCCTGCAACAGCAGAGCGGTTAGCTTCTTCCGCATGGGATAACTCCTCCCGTAAGATGGAGATATGTTTTGGAGCATCAATGGCAATACGAACGCCGTCAGCGGCAGTTTCAATTACCGTAAGACGAATATTATCGCCGATTAAAATGCTTTCATTCTTTTTTCTTCTTAAAATTAACATGGTTTTCCTTCACCTCTTTCTTCCACATCCCTGTGGAAACTCCTCCGGGCTATCTTATACGGCAGCCTTTTGCTTTGCCTGTACAGATTCAAAGCTGCCCAGAGTGTGCTTGTATTCGTATCCGCTTGCTTCAAGTATTACTTGCATGCCCTTATGATTCTCTGGATTAATCACCAAAGGACACTTCAAATTTACGGTGTTGTCCAGGTAGTCTGCCTGTAAAACGCAGGTCACATAGTAGCTTAATTCTTCCGCATCCTTAACCCCTAAGTAAGTAAGCTCTTCCTCGGTAAGGTTTGGAGCATAGTCAGGATCCAATGAGAATGGATTGATGACAACAAAAGCCACTTCGGGATTCTCAACTCCCTGTAAAAGAAGAATGGTAGAATCTTCCTCTTCGTTTAAACATAAGGGAAGATAGTGCTGCACCTCTGAAAAGCCGAAAAGCCCATCAGGGAAATGAAACAAATCCTTCTCCTCATAATCGATAACGCCATAGTCCTTGGTATGTAATTGCATAATTTCCTCCATAGAATAATAATGATCATGTTTGTAATTTTTTGGAGATTTCCCTCCCTCCTTTCGGAGAGAGGGTCGGCTGTTATCCTATGTCGCCTGCCAAAAGCAAGGGACTTCTGTAAGATTTCAGCTTTCTAAATCTATGGATCCGCCCATATCGGGTTTTTTCGGAAAATAGATAAAATCTCCGGTATACTCGAATTTAATGTCCGGCATTTGGGTTACGATGGTCATATCCATCGCGGGAAGAAAAGATAAATCTCCCTTGTGTACCCGCATTTCAAAGGCTCCCCGATCCTGAAGATAGCCGGCTGTTTTTTCTTGTCTCATAGCTCTTTGAGATTCTAAAATCTCCAGTGTTTCTGCAGCTGCTCTTTGTTTATTGCCTTGGATATAGAGATTTGGGGATTGGGTATCAGCTCCTGTAAGGGGTAAGGAATCTGTGCCCATCTCCGTTCTTTTGGCAGAGACAGCCTGCATGGCGGAGTAGTAAGCCAAATGGTTTTCTACTCTTTGGTATTGCCGGTTTACCTTATACTGCAAAGCAGCATCCTCTTTTCCGGCTTTTTGTGCTTCAATGGTACTTAGACGAAGCGCTCTCCCTCGTGCTTGGTCAATTTGATCGGAAGGGACCAGCTTTCCACCACTGCTTAGGTGAATCGCTTTAAAGTCAGTCGTACTTACTTTGATGAGTTGTCCCATACTCGCCTCCCTGTTTCCAACCTGCTATAGAAACTATAGCAATCGCCTTGCCTTGGTCAGGTTAATGGAGAGATGACCTGTTCTTTTATCTACCAACGAAATCAAATAAAGAAGACTGCATGATGTTGGAGCCCACCTTCATTGCGGCATTGTAGCTGTATTGGTAGGAATACATCTTCACTACTGCATCATAGGGGTCCACACCCAGCTTAGAGGTATATTCTTCCTGGAGAGTATCCATCGTAATATCTAACTTACTCTGGGTAGTTTCCAGTGCGGCATACTTAATACCCAATTCTCTGTAGCTGTCGCTGACTCTTGCCTCCGCATCATCATTTTGGTTGATGAAGTCGGACATATCTTTATGAAAACGAGATTTCGCTGTAGACACATTTGTATTTGTTTTTAGGGCTTCCTTATACTGGTGGGAAGTTAAAATTGCCTTAGACATTAAGGCTACCGGGCTGTTTACCAAGGAATCTTCCTCGGCTACAACAGGACCTCCGTTAGAGGCACCCTTGATTCTCTGGATGGCATCTGCATCACTAAGGCCTCTCAGAGTATCGGAGGAAAGTCCGGTAATCATGTTTAAACCGCCGGTGTAGGTGTCTAAAAGAGTGCTTCTGTCTCTTAAAGAACCGTAGCCGGTGCTCATTTTTCCCTGCTCCCTCATAGCGGAAAGAATCATCTTTAAGCTATCATTTTCATTGAGGGCATTCCCGTCCGCATCGGTACCGGAGAACTCATTCTTGTAGTTTGTTCCGTCATAGCTGTACTTAATGTTCAGCTCTGTGGCTTTTGCGTCTCCCGGGAATTTGTGGGTATAGGTAAGGGTAATACTTGGATTGGTACCGTTTAAATCCTCCTTTAAGGAGAATGGAACGGTGGTCATATCGTTTCCGCCGTAAACATAGAAGTTGTCATACTGGGAATTCAGGGTGTTTACTACGGAATGAAGACGCTGGGTAAACTCTGTTTCATAGGTTCCCACAGTTCCTTCATTAGCATTCTGGCTATCGTTAGAGATAGCGAGCACCTTGGTGTTAACGGCACGCATATCCTCCTGAATGCTTAATGCACCTTTTTCCTGCTGGTACAAACGATTTTTTACGTCGTCGATTATGCCTTTCTTTGACTCGGCATCCATGTACTGATTGTCCATTCGCTTTCCGGCATAGTAAGCAATGGGGTTCTCATCGGCTGCCTTGTATTTTCTTCCGGTAGAAACCTGCTCCATAGACTCGTTTAACTTGCCATGAAGATTTCCGACGGACTTTGCATAATCCTGATAATAGGTTCTTGCTGTTACTCTCATGATTTACTCCATTCTTTCCGGATGTTTATCCTTTGCTTCTTGCATGTTCTCGGGCATCCTTTCCCTGATGAAAGAAGAGCTGTTTTAGCTCTTTTTTCATTACTGTATATATCGAGCTATTTTTCTTAAACTATAAGTATTTTTCGCAAAAACTCTTAAAAATACAAGAGGAATGGCTACCGTATTTTTAAGAATCAAAGATAAAGCGAAAGAAGGAGTGTAGGTCTGTAAGAGGGCAATCTGAGCCCATTGGTGTTTACAGAATGCCAGCGAAGGGAAGGACTGTAGAAATTAATAAGACGAAGCGAAAGAAGGAGTGTAGGTCTGTAAGAGGGCAATCTGAGCCCATTGGTGTTTACAGAATGCCAGCGAAGGGAAGGACTGTAGAAATTAATAAG